>NZ_MKTP01000001.1:0-1830327 GCF_001898305.1 Microbacterium sp. 71-36 | reverse complement strand
CGCAGTCGGGAACAGCGGCCCGATCACAGCCCACGCGTCATCAGAGATCACATCACGCGACACACCCTCAAGACTCACCCACGCAGCACTCAAGGGTTTAGCAACACGCCCTAGTCGAGCAGGGCCGCGAGCACGTCGGCATCCACTTCTCCCCAAGGGATGCCGGGCGCGGACGCCGGGATCTCCCCGGCGTCCGCGCCGAGGCGTTCGTCGACCCAGCGCCGGAAGGGGTCGCGTTCGTCGGCGGCGCCGCGGACGGCTTCGGCCCGGGCCAGCGCTTCCCGCGCGACATCGGGGCGGCCCGCGGCGGCGTTCCACCCGGCGACACCGATGAGCACCGATGCGACGACGGGGTGATCGCGTGATCGCACGGCGAGCGGCAGAGCCTCGCGCAGCGCCGCTCGCGCCTCGTCGTGACGTTCGAGCAGGAGCAGCGCCTCGGCTCGCAGTGTGCTCGCCCACGCCAGGATCTGCTCCGGGAAGCCGGGTTCGAGGGAGATCCGTTCCGCGCTCCGCAACGCGGCCGCACCGTCTCCGACCGCGAGGTCCACCTGCGCCGCGGCCATGCGGGCCTGGGTGAGGGCGCGCACCGACCCGTCCGCGGTGGCGATCTCCTGCATCTCCGCCGAGCGGGCGCGCGCCTCGGGGATGCGGTCGAGGCGGAGCAGGATGCCGACGGCCTGCGCCCTCTGCTGCAGCAGATCGGAGATGGAGGTCAGACCGAGCACGACCTCGAGGGCGCGGTCGGTGACCTCCAGAGCCTCTTCCAGTCGCCCCACGAGCATGAGCCACTCGGCCCACAGCTGGCTCGCGATGCCGGTGCCCCACGGATCGCCGACCTCGGTGAACACCCGCAGCGCGCGTTCGCTCTCGACCCCGAGCACGGCCGTGTCGCCGGCGTTGACCGCGGCACCGGCGCGCAGCATGTGCATCGTCGCCCGCGACCACGGCGGCGCGGCGGCGATCTCGGCGTCGGTGAGATCGACGTGCCACGCGCGCTCGAACCCTCCCTCGGCGGACTCGAGCACCACCTGCGCCAGGCGCAGGAGCGGGCCGACGAGGGCCGAGATCTCGGACGGATGCCGCTGCGCCGCCTCCTGCAGCGTCGCCCGCCGCTCGGCGAACACGGCGGGATCGTAGGTCGGTGTCCCTCCGGGTTCGGGGAACGCGTCCGAGAACAGCGCCATCGACTCGATGACGACGCTCGGCTCGTCGTCGACCGGAGCGTCCGGATCGGCGAAGGCCGCGAGGGCGGGCCGCAGCTCCTCGACGCGTTCGCGCACCGCCCACGCCCAGAGCAGGGCCCGCAGCAGACGCCGGCCGGGCCGCCGGTCCGCGCCGGTCGTGCGCGTACGCAGCGCGGACGACAGGTTCTCCTCGTTGGCGTCGAACCAGGCGAGCCCGGCCCGCAGGCCCGGCCCGCGCATGGTGCCCTCGCGCTCGGTGGCGAGGGCGGTGAGAACGTCGGCCGCTCTCTCACGGAACTCGGCCTCGGCTCCTTCGGCGCGCAGCCGGTCGAGCCCGTACTCGCGGACCGTCTCGAGCAGCCGGAACCGCCCATCGCGTCGCACGAGCAGTGAGCGGTCGACGAGGGCGTCGAACACCGTGGCATCCACCCCGAAAGTCTCGGCGATCGCGTCGGAGTCGCCGCTGCCGATCCCGTCGGGGAACACCGACGAGGCGCGCAGCGCCACCCGCTCGTCGTCGGTGAGGGTGTCCCAGCTCCAATCGATGAGGGCGCGGAGGGTCCGGTGGCGTCCGGGGCTGAGCCGCGGACCGTGGGCGAGCAGCGCGAAGCGATCGCTCAGACCTGCGTCGATCTCGGCGAGCGTGAGGGTGCGCGCCCGGGCGGCGGCGAGCTCGATCGCGAGGGGGAGGCCGTCGAGCCGCTGCACGATCCGTTCGGCGGTCGCGTGCTCCTCGGGCGACGGCGGGGTGCCGCGCGCCGATCGCACGCGCCGGGCGAACAGCTCGTCGGCGTCGAGGGCGGGCAGAGGGCCGAGGTCGACGAACGCCTCGCCGACGACGCCCAGCGGCTCGCGGCTGGTCGCGAGGATCCGCAGGCCGGGCGTCCCGAGCAGCAGTGCCTGCGCGACCTCGGCGGCCTCGCGGATCACGTGTTCGCAGTTGTCGAGCAGCACGACCACGTCGCGGCCGGCGACGGCGTCGAGGACGCGTTCTCGCGGGGTCAGGGGGACGGTGGCGGCGGTCTCGTTCAGGCGGATGCCGTGACCGACCGCGCCCGCGAGAGCGGCCCACACCTCTCCGGGTGCGGCGGGGGCGAGCTCGACGATCAGGGCGTCGGCGGCAGCGCGCACGGTTTCGACGGCGAGGGTGGTCTTGCCGGCGCCGCCCGGTCCGATGACGGTGACGAGCCGGTCGGTGCCGAGGCGGTCGCGGATCGCCGCCAGCTCGGCGGCGCGCCCGACGAGCCCGGCGATCGCGGCGGGCACGACCGTGGTGTGCGGCGTCGGCGTCGGGGCCTGGGTCGCGAGGCGCTCCGCGTGCCCGCGGTCCTGCCACAGGTCGCGCACGAGCCAGTCGAAGCCGTCGTGCGGGACCCACGGATCGCCGGTCCACAGTGCCAGGGCGTCGCGGGCGAGCGCGGGGTCGCCGTCCCGGCGTGCGGCGACGACGAGGTCTTGGAACCGGGTGATGTCGACGGCGTCGCGCGAGAGGTCGAGCCGGTAGCCGCCGGGGACCGACGTCAGCACCCCGTCGGGGAGTGCCCGGCGCAGGCGCGACGCGAGCGACTGCAGCGCCGCGCGTGGGTCTTCCGGCGGGTCGGCCGGCCACACATCGTCGGCGAGCGCGCGGTAGCCGACCGTGGTTCCGGCGTCGACGGCGAGGCGCAGCAGCAGAGCCTGCTGCCCGCGCCCTGGGACCGCTCCCTCGTCCGCGCCCCACGACACGGAGAGGCCGCCGAAGAACCTGACCTGCACGGTGTTCACTCTAGGTCGCGCGGGATCGCGGCTGCGTGTCGGTGGGGCGCGGCGCGGGGGTGGCGCCGGATCCGCGAGACTGCATCCGCGTGACAAACCCACTGCAGCCTGCAGTGGCTTTGTCAGCCGGATGCAGTCTCGGTGGACCGGCGACCGGGGCCGGCAACCCGGCGGACCGGCGACCCGGACCGGCGACGCGGGCCGCGGACCCGGACCGGGGCGGCGAGCCCCGGGCCCGCACCGCGTCAGCGCGCCCGCGAGGTGCTGTCGCGCACGAGGAGCCGTGGCTGGATCGCGCGGACGCGGTCGTGGGGGTCGGCATCCCACACCTCCGCGAGCAGCGCGACGCAGGCGGCGCCGACGTCGCGGGGCTCGAGGTCGAACGACGTGACGCTGGGCGTGAGCAAGCCGTGCAGGGGCTCGTCGACGTACGCGGCCAGGAGCAGGTCCTCCCCGACGCGCCGGCCCGCGCGGTGGGCGGAGTCCAGTGCCGGGGCCGCCGATCCGCTCGGGACGACGACGATCGCGTCGACCTCTGCGATGGTCAGCAGGTCGTCGACGGCCGCCGCGACCTCGGCCGCCGTGGGAATGAATCCGATGCGTCGCGACAGCGGATCGTCGCCGCGCCCCGCGGTCCACGCGGCGTACGCGTCCGCCACGTCCCGGCTCCACGCGGTTCCGTCCGGGGGCAGCACGGCGGCGATCCGGTGCGCGCCGGCCGCGGAGAGATGGTCGAGCAGACGGGTCGTCGCCGTGACGTGGTCGTAGACGACGCTGCCGCTGACCCGTTCGTCGCCGCCGAGCACGTGCTCGCCGCTCACGACCGGTCGCCCCGCGTCGAGGATGCCCCGGATGCCGGCATCCTCGGTCGTGGCATCCACGACGATGTACCCGTCGACGAAGGCGGTCGGCGGGGAGTCGTCGTCGGTGTCGCGATGGGGCAGCAGGATGACGGAGAGTCCGAGGCGGTCGGCGGCATCCACGACGCCGAAGGCGAACTCGGTGTAGTACGGCAGCCGGGTCGATCCGGGCGGCAGGTACAGCCCGATCGCGCCGTACCGGGAGGTGCGGAGGCTGCGCGCGGGGAGGTTGACGGTGTACCCGAGCTCGCGCGCGGCGGCGAGCACCCGCTCCTTGGTCTCGGGCGAGACGCCCGGCTTGTCGCGCAGGGCGAAGGACACCGCCGCGATCGACACGCCCGCGGCGGCGGCCACGTCGTGGAGTGTCGGCTTGCGGGGGGTCACGGGAGCCGACGCTACCCGACCCGGGAAATCCGGTCTTGCGGGATGGTCTACTTAAACGTTTAATGATCTCGAAACACGACGGGCGCGAGAACCGAAACACCCGGTCTCTAGCCTCGGCCTCATCCGGTTGCGATCGACGACGATCCGCCCGGGGCCCCACTCCGATCGCCGGTCTCCCGGCACCCTCGAAAGGTCCTCGTGTCCTCCACCATCCGCGACACCGCGACGACCGTCGCCGTCGGTTCCTCCCGCGTCCCGCTCCGGTTCCCCACGGCCGGCTCGACGTTCATCGTCGGCATCGCCGGCTACCTCGGCGTCAACCTCTCGCCGTACATGATCATCGCCGTGCAGGCGGGCCTCGGCGCCGACGTGCTCACCGCCAGCTGGCTCGTGACCGGCGCCCTCCTCCTCACCGCCCTCACGGGGCTGGCGGTCGCGCCGCTGTGCGCGGGTCGCTCGCGCCGCACCGTGGCGCGCGCGGGACTCGCGCTCGCGGTCGTCGGCTTCGGCCTGGCGGCGCTCGTTCCCGCGCTGCTCCTTCCCGGTCTGCTGGTCGGGGGAGTCGGCGCGGGCGGGGCGGTCGCCGCCTCCGGCGCCGCGATCGCGGCCTTCCGCAACCCCGACCGCGTCGCCGGCTTCTACGGACTCGCCAACCGCGGCATCATCACGGTCGTCCTCGCGGTCGTGCCTCTCATCGGACTCGCCCCGATCGACGTCTTCGGCTCGATGGCGGTGTTCAGCCTCGTCGCACTCGCGCTCGTGACGTGGCTCCCGGGCGCTCCGGCGGCCCCCGTGCACGCGGCAGCCACGGCCGGGGCGGCCGTTCCGCTGGAGGTGCCGGCCACCGGGACGCTCCGCTCGGCGGCGAAGCCCTCCCGCACGGTGACCATCGCCGGCCTCACGCTCCTGGTCGTGTTCGCCCTGTGGGCGGCGAGCGAGGACTCGCTGTGGGCGATGGTCGGCGTCATGGGCGCCGACCAGGCGGGTCTCACGCCCGAGGGGCTGGGCGTCGCACTGTCGGGGGCCACGGCGGGCGGCCTGATCGCCTCGGTCGGGCTGATGATCGTCGGCGATCGTCTGGGTCGCGGCATCCCGCTCGTGGTTCTGCTGGTGCTCGGCGGCATCCTGAAGATCGTGCAGGGATACGTCACCGACCCCACCCTGTTCGTCGTGGTCTTCATCGTCTGGAACACCACGTACGCCCTCGTCTTCGCGTTCTTCGTCTCGACCTCGGCCGCTCTGGATGCGGACGGGCGCTGGTCGGGCCCGCTGCTGGCGACCTATCTGGTGGGGTCGGCGCTCACCCCGGTCATCGGCGCCAACCTCGCGTCCGGGCTCGGATACCAGGGCTTCACGATGACGCTCGCGATCGCCAGCTTCGTGCTCGCCGTGCCGGCCGGCATCATCGGTCTGCTCTCGCGCCGGCTCGAGCGCCAGGCGGCGGAGGTGTCGGCATGACCCGTACGCTCCTCCGGGGCGGCCGGATCTTCACGGCCGATGCCGACCCGTCCCGGCAGTGGACCGACGCCCTCGCGATCGAGGGCGAGACGATCGTCGCGATCGGCGCCGACGCCGCGGTCGGCGCGGACGAGGTCGTCGACCTCGACGGAGCGCTCGTGCTCCCCGGGTTCACCGACGCGCACACGCACCTGCTCATGATGGGCCAGTCGCTCGGCCAGGTCGCCCTGACCGACGCGCGCACCCTCGACGGCATCCAGGATCTCCTGCGCGAGGCCCGCGCCGCCGATCCCGACGCCCTGGTCCTCCGCGGTCGCGGGTGGCTGTTCGATTCGGTGCCGGGCGGTGCGCCGACTGCGGCGATGATCGACGCCGTCGCCTGCGACGTGCCGGTCTACCTGGATGCCAACGACTACCACTCCTGCTGGGTGAACTCCGCCGCACTGGCCGAGCTCGGCATCACGCGCGACACCCCCGATCCGCTCGGCGGCGAGATCGGCCGCGACGCCGACGGCGAACCGAACGGGATGCTGTTCGAGACGGCGGCCGTGCAGTACGCGTGGGCGCAGCGCGACGCCTCGACGACGGATGCCGAGCGCGACGACGCCGTGGAACGGATGCTCGCCGCGTACGCCGCCGCCGGAGTGACGGGCGTGGTCGACATGGCGTTCGACGAGCACGGTCTCGCCGCGATCGAGCGGGCCGTCGAGCGGCACGGCGGGCGCCTGCCGCTGCGGGTCTCGGCGCACTGGCTGCTGGAGAACACCGGCGACGTCGAGCGCAACCTCGCGCAGCTGGACCGCGTCGTCGAGCTCGCCCGGCGCCCCGCCTCGCCGTGGCTGCGGGTCGTGGGCGTGAAGCTCATCCTCGACGGGGTGATCGACGCGTGCACCGCGGCGATGGGCGCGCCGTACGCCGACGGTTCGAACGCCGAGCCGATCTGGCCGCTGCACGATCTCGCGCCGGTCGTGGCCGCCGCCGACGCCGCAGGGCTGCAGATCGCGATGCACGCGATCGGGGACGCCGCGAGCGACGCCGCCCTCACCGCGATCGAGCGCGCGATCGACGCGAACGGCGACCTCCCGCGCCGGCACCGCCTCGAGCACCTCGAGTACGCCGCGCCCGGGACGGCCGAGCGCATGGCGCGGCTCGGGGTGACGGCATCCCTCCAGCCCGTCCACGCCGACCCCGCGATCTTCGCCAACTGGGCGGCGATGCTCGGCGACGAGCGGGTGGAGCGGGCGTTCCCGTGGCCCGAATACGAGCGGGCCGGGGCGCTCGTGGCGTTCTCGACCGACGCCCCCACCGCTCCCTACGACGCGCTGGCGAACATGTACGTCGCGGCGACCCGGGCCTCGGCCCTCGATCCGTCGGTACCGGCCGTGCACCCGCAGTACGCGCTGCCGCTCGCCGACGCGATCGGACACGCGACCCGGGATGCCGCCGCCTCGGTCGGCGACGCCGACTGGCGCGGGCGCCTGGCCCCCGGTTTCGCCGCCGACCTGGTGGTGATCGACGCCGACCCGTTCATCGAGGATGCGGCATGCTTGCTGACCGCCCGACCCGTGATGACGATGGTGGCGGGACGCACGACCTTCGCCGCCGCACGAGAGGACACCCGATGACCTGGCGCATGCCGTCCGAGACGGCCCCGCACACCCGGACGTGGATGGCATTCCCGAGCGAGGGCCCGACCCTCGGCGAGACGGATGCCGAGCGCGCGGCGGGTTACGCCGCCTGGGCCGCGGTCGCCCACGCCGTCGCCGAGTTCGAGCCCGTGACGATACTCGTCGACCCGAGCGAGCTCGCGCGCGCCCGCCGCATGCTGTCGAGCGAGATCGAGATCATCGAGGCCGGGGTCGACGAGTTCTGGCTGCGCGACTCCGGTCCGACGTTCGCGGTCGACCCCGAGCGCCCGGGCGTCCTCGGCGCGGTGGACTTCATCTTCAACGGCTGGGGTGATCATGACTGGTCGGTGTGGTCGAAGGCCGCGCACCACGGCCGGATCGTCGCCGAGGCCGTCGGGGCCGAGCTCGTCTCGTCGCTGCTCGTCAACGAGGGCGGCGGCATCCACGTCGACGGCGAAGGAACCGTCCTGCTGACCGAGACCGTCCAGCTCGACCCGCGCCGCAACCCGTACGCCGACCGCGCCCGCGTCGAGGCCGAGATGCTCCGCACGCTGGGCGCGACGCACGCCGTGTGGGTGCCGCGCGGCCTGACCCGCGACTACGAGGACTTTGGCACGAGCGGCCACGTCGACATCGTCGCCACGATCCCCTCGCCCGGAGTCCTGCTCCTCCACGATCAGCGCAACGCCGCCCACCCCGACCACGCGGTCTCGCGCGAGCTGCGGGAGTTCTTCGCGACACAGACGGATGCCGCGGGCCGTGCGTTCGACATCGTCGACCTGCCCGCGCCGGCCACCATCCGCGACGCGGACGGGGACACCGACTGGAGCTACGTGAACCACCTGGTCGTCAACGGCGGTGTGATCGCGTGCGGTTTCGGCGAGGAGGAAGCGGATGCCACGGCCCGCGGCATCCTCGAAGACGTCTACCCGGGTCGCCGGGTCGTGACCGTCGACGCGCGCGAACTGTTCGCGCGCGGCGGCGGCATCCACTGCATCACCCAGCAGCAGCCGGAGGTTTCCGCATGATCGACGTGGTCGAGGCATCCATCGCCGATCTCGCCGCAGCTCTCGCCGAGGGGCGCACCACCGCCGTAGAGCTGGTCGAGGCGCACCTCGCGCGCATCGATGCGTACGACGGTCCCGACACCGCGACCAAGCTCAACGCCGTGGTGGTGCGCAACCCCGACGCGCTCGCCGAGGCCGCGGCATCCGACGCCCGCCGCGCCGCGGGCGAGGCGCGCGGGCTGCTCGACGGCATCCCGTACACGGCCAAGGACAGCTACATGGTGCGCGGCCTCACCGTGGCGGCCGGCAGCCCGGCGTTCGCCGACCTGGTCGCGGCGGATGACGCGTTCACGATCGCGCGGCTGCGCGAGGCCGGGGCGATCTGCCTGGGGCTCACGAACATGCCCCCGATGGCCAACGGCGGCATGCAGCGCGGGCTGTACGGTCGCGCCGAGAGCCCGTACAACGCCGATTTCCTGACGTCGGCGTTCGCGTCGGGGTCGTCGAACGGCTCGGGCACGGCGACGGCCGCGTCGTTCGGCGTCTTCGGCCTGGGCGAGGAGACGTGGTCGAGCGGCCGTGCCCCCACGGCCTGCAACGGCCTGTGCGCGTACACCCCGTCGCGCGGCATGATCTCGGTGCGCGGCAACTGGCCGCTGGTCCCGACGATGGACGTCGTCGTGCCGCACACCCGCTCGATGGCCGACCTGCTCGCCGTGCTCGACGTGATCGTCGCCGCCGACCCCGAGACGCGCGGGGACTTCTGGCGCGCGCAGCCGTGGGTGCCGCTGCCCTCCGTGGGGGAGGTGCGGCCGTCGTCGTTCGCCGAGCTTGCGGGTCGGCCGTCGTTGCATGGCAAGCGCATCGGCATCCCGCGCCTGTTCCTCGGCGACGACCCGCTCGTCGGCAGCGGCCCCCGTGGGGTCGGGGGACCGACCGGTGAGCCGATCGAGTTGCGGCCGTCGCTGCGCGCGCTGTTTGACGCCGCCCGCGCGGATCTCGAGGCCGCCGGTGCGATCGTGGTCGAGACGGACTTTCCGCTGGTGAGCAATTACGAGGGCGACCGGCCCGGGGCGCCGACGATCCGCACGCGGGGTCTGGTGTCGGAGGAGTTCCTGCACCGCGAGATCGTCGACCTGTCGGCGTGGGCGTGGGACGACTTCCTCCGCGCGACCGGACACCCCGGTCTGGCGTCGGTGGACGGCGCGGCGATCTTCCCGCATCCCGAGGGCGCGCTGCCCGACCGGTACACCGGTTTCGACGACGACATCGCGGAGTACCCCGCGCACGTTCGGGAGCATCCGGTGGCGTCGTTCACCGAGATCCCCGCGCTCGCCGAGGGCCTGCACGGTCTGGAGGAGACCCGGCGCCGCGACCTGGAGGAGTGGATGGATGCCAACGGCTTCGCCGCCGTGGTGTTCCCGACGCTGAGCGATGTGGCGCCGGCCGACGCGGACGTGAACGAGGCGTCGGCCGACATCGCGTGGCGCAACGGCGTGTGGGTCGCGACGGGCAACCTCGCGATCCGGCACTGCGGCGTGCCGACGGTGACGGTCCCGCTCGGGACGATGCCCGACATCGGGATGCCGTCGGGCCTCACGTTCGCGGGTCGCGCGTACGACGACGCGGCCCTGCTGGCGATGGCCGCCGCGTTCGAGGCGCTCCGCCCGCGCCGGACGGTGCCGCCGCGGACGCCGGCGCTGGGGTAGGGCGCGGGGCGCCGGTGCTGCGCGGCGCGCTTCGAGCGGCGCGGTCGCGGTTCGGGGCGTGATTCGTGCATTGGGGCGTGAATCGCGCGCCCCAATGCACAGAATGCGCCCCGAACCGGACGTCGACCGAGTGCGCGATCCCGCCCGCTCGTCCCGCCCGACCCGCTGGTGAAGCTCAGCCGAGGTGCGCGGCCACCCCGCCGCGGGCGGTCGCGGCCGCCTCGAGCAACCGCACCCCGATCACGCCCTCCGGCTCCCACGTCACGAAGCACTCCGTCGACCACCGCGCGTCGGGCGCCACCTCGACGGCGCCGTAGACGCGCGCGAGCTCCGCGGCGGGCGGCGTGAGCCGGGGCCGGAGCGCGGTGAGGACGACGCGCTCGGCCACGAGCACCTGGGCGGCGGCCCCCTCGTCGAGGGGACGGATCTCGACCGCGGTCTCGGCGAGGTCCTCGGGCGTCAGCACCGCCGAGACGGCGGAGGCGAGCGCCTCGATGTCGATCGGTTCGCGCGTGAACGCGACGCTGCTACGGGGCACGGTTGTCTCTCCTCCGTCGGGTCAATGGCGGCTCCTCGCGGCCCGCCGCTGCCGTGGGCGCGGGCACGGCAGCGGGAACCGCCTCGGGTGTTTCGGCGGGCGTCTCCGCAGGGGCAGCCTCGGCGGCCGCGGGAGCGGGCGTCGGCGCGGGCGCAGCCTCGGGCACCGCGGCAGCCGCCGGAGCCACCTCGCGCGTCGTCTCATCCACCGCCTCCGCGGCATCCACCGCCGGCACCGCCTCCGCCGGAGCGCCCCCCGTCGAAGCACCCTCTGCGTCACCCTCGGCGGCGACGAAGTTCGCCACCTGCATGAGGGTCGGACGCTCGCCGCGGCGAGCGAGGCGACCGCGGCCGGCGATCATCGGCTCGGCGTACAGCTTCGGCAGCAGAGCGCCCTCGGAGCGGTCGCCCGACATGATCAGCGTGGTGCCGCCGGTGTCGCGGATGCCCTGCAGCGCCACGTCGAACATCGCCCGCGAGGCCCCCGCGACGGGGCGGCTCACCACCACGTTCAGTCGCAGGTCGCGCGCCGACGCCAGGTACGGCAGCAGCGGGCGGAGCGGCTCGGTGCCGCCGGCGGCGAGGATGTCGAAGTCGTCGGCGACGACGAGGATCCGCGGACCGGCGTCGCGATCGCTCGCGCGCTTCTCGAGCTCGACCGCGATCGACTCGGCCAGGAGCCGCGCCTGCCGACCCGACGACGCGTGGCCGCCGAGGTAGGCATCCGGGACCTCCGAAGCCAGCTCGCCGCGCGCGTCCATCAGGGCGACGACCAGCTCCTCCGCCGAGTGCCGGTCGATCGCGCCCTGCACGATGCCGCGCAGCAGCGTCGTCTTGCCGCAGCGGCTGTCACCGAGCACCAGCAGGTGCGGGTCGCGCGTGACGAGGTCGAGCGCGACCGGCTGCATCGTGTCCTGGCGGAGGCCCAAGGGCACGGCATCCGGTTCGTCGATCGCGTCGGGCAGCTCGGCCGGCGACAGCACCTCGGGCAGCAGCCGGATGGGCGCCGCGCCCTGACCGCCCCACCGGGCCGCGCTCTCGCGGGCGAGCTGTTCGAGCGCCTCGCCGGTGTCGCCGTCGTCGACCTCTTCGAGCAGCGGCAGTGCGATCTGCGCGAACAGCTTCTCGTCGGTGAGCACGCGCCCCGGCTCGTCGGCGCGGAGCGTCTGCGAGAGCTTGCGCGCGATCTGCGAGTCGGCGGGGTCGTTGAGCTTCAGCTCGAGGCGCGTGCCGATGAGGCCCTGCAGGTTCATGCGCAGCTCGTTCCAGCGCGACAGGGCGACGACGACATGGATGCCGAAGCTGCCACCGCGTTCGAGCAGTTGCGCGAGCGGGGTCTCGAGGTCTTCGAAGTCCTGCCGCAGCGCCCCGAGTCCGTCGACGAGCAGCACGACGTCGGCGCTGGGGAGATCGGGCAGGCGTCCGTCGGCGTGCTGACGCCGCATGTCGGCGAGCGAGTCGAGGTTCTCGTCGCGGAACACGCGCTCGCGCACCGCGAGCATGCCCGTGAGCTCTTCGAGCAGACGCGTGAGCCGCTCGCGGCTGCCGCGGGTCGCGACACCACCGACGTGGGGGAACGGCTCGATGCGCGCGAGGCCCCCGCCGGTGAGGTCCATGCCGTAGATGCTCACCTGGCGCGGCGAGTGCGTGAACGACAGCGACGCGGCGAGCGTCCGCAGGAACATCGAGCGCCCCGACTGCGGTGCGCCGGTGATCGAGACGTGTCCGCCCGAGCGTGTGAGATCGAGCATCCACGGCGACTGGGTCTGCTTCGACGGGTCGTCGACGAGGCCCATCGGGGCCCGGAGCGTCCCGGCGCCGTCGGCCTGCGGCAGCACGCCGCCGAGGGTCAGCACGGGCGGGAGCGGCGGCAGCCACACTGGGCGCGTGCGGGCAATCCCGCGTGCGAGGCGTGAGGTCGCCGCCTGCACGAGCGTGCGGCCGGTGGTCGGGGTCTCGGGCTCGGCGCTGTCGAGCTGCTCGGCCTCGGGGGAGTCCTCGGGCAGGTCGTACGCGGGCAGGCGCAGCACCGGCGGGGCGTCGTCGTGCCGCGGCCCCGACTCGACCGGGTCGGGCACGGGGCCCGAGACGTATCCGGCACGGAAGCGCGTGTAGACGGACGTGTCGACCTTGAGGTACCCGAAGCCGGGGATCGCCGGCAGGTGGAACGCGTCGGGGGTGTCGAGCACCACGGCCGACTCCGACTCCGAGAACGTGCGGAGACCGATCCGGTACGACAGGTAGGTGTCGAGGCCACGGAGGCGCCCGCCCTCGATGCGCTGGCTCGACAGCAGCAGGTGCACGCCGATCGAGCGACCGATGCGCCCGATCGTCAGCAGCAGCTCCACGAAGTCGGGCTCCGCCGTGAGCAGCTCGCCGAACTCGTCGATCACCAGGAACAGGTGCGGCAGCGCCGGCAG
Source organism: Microbacterium sp. 71-36 (assembly GCF_001898305.1). Classification (NCBI taxonomy): domain Bacteria; kingdom Bacillati; phylum Actinomycetota; class Actinomycetes; order Micrococcales; family Microbacteriaceae; genus Microbacterium; species Microbacterium sp. 71-36. Next base: position 1,817,382 of record NZ_MKTP01000001.1, on the reverse strand, counting down.
CTCGGGACGGTCGCGTCGCATCTGCCGGTAGTGACCGATGGATGCCGCGTTCCCGGCATCCTTCAGCAGGCGCTGTCGACGCACGACTTCGCCCTGGATGCTCGCACGGGCGCGCTCGGTCAGCTGCGGGTCGTCCGCGAGGTTGTCGATGATGCCCGCGACGTGCGGGAGGCGGGAGAACGGGGCGAACGCCGCACCACCCTTGTAGTCGACGAGGATCATGCTGAGGTCGTCGGGGGAGTGCGTGAGCGCGAGTCCCAGGATCAGCGTGCGCAGCAGCTCGCTCTTGCCCGAGCCGGTCGCGCCGATGCAGATGCCGTGCGGGCCCATGCCGAGCTGCGCGGACTCCTTCAGGTCGAGCAGGACCGGGCCGCCCTGGTCGTCGACGCCGATCGGCACGCGCAGGAACTCCGCGGCGCTGCGGGTGCGCCACGCGGCCTTCGTGTCGATGGCATCCACGTCGGCGACGCCGAGGAGCTGCGTCACGTCGGGGGCGAGGGCGGTGCCGCTGTCCTGCGCGGACGTGCGCGTGAGGCGCAGCCCCGCGAGCGGACGGGCGACGATGTCGAGCGCGGCGGGGGTCACGGGATCGATCCGGATGCCACCGACCGCCGCGTCGCCGGTGCCCGGCGTCTCCACGGTCGCGGTGCCCGCGTCCACCGTGACGCGGACGGCGACCGTGGTCGGCTCCTTGAGGCGGTCGTCGATCAGGTGCACGACGGTGACGCCGAGCGCGGTCAGATCCAGCGCGGCATCCAGGCGAGGGACGGGCGAGGCGGCGTGATCGGCCTCATCCACGAAGATCACCAGGCGCCCGGGCTTGGTCTTCCGGCCCGCGCGGCGCGAGGCGGCGGCGGTCGCGACCCGGTCGCGCAGCTCGTCGCGCAGGAGCGACAGCAGCTCGGGCAGGCTCGGCGCGACGCGACGGGCGCTGACCGCACCGGTGGGCGGGGTGTCGCCGGAGAGGTGCGGCAGCAGGTCGAGCCCGTGCCAGTCATCGCGCTGCGCGGGAGCGACGGCCGCCGCGATGTGCACGTCGTCGGGGGAGTGGAACGCCGCGATCTGCGCCGCCAGCGCCCGCGCGACGCGGAGCGTGTCGGGCCGCGCGCCCACGATCGACACCTGGCCGCCGCGCTCGAGATCGACGGTCGCGGGCATGCCCTGCGCGATCCCGGCCAGGCGCACCATGCGCTCGGCGGACTCGCGCATCACCGGGTCGAACGGCTGGACGGGGTTCTGCTCGGGCGGCAGGGCGACCTCGACGGCGCGCAGATCGCCGGTGCCGATGCGCACGCGGAGGAAGTCGGCATCCCCCGGTCGACGTTCCCACCGGCGGGCCGGGTCGGCCGCGATCTCCACCAGCGTGCCCGGGGCGGGGTGCAGCGCCAGCGCGGCGGAGCGCTGCGCGTCGGCGGTCTCACGGACGCTCTCGCGCGTCTCCTCCAGATAGTCGAGGTAGCGCTCGCGCTGAACGCGGCGCTGACGGGCCGCGTTGCCGCGCTGCGTGAGCGCCATTCCCAGGCCGCCGACGAGCGCGACCACCAGGATGACGGCACCCACCACGACCATGATCGGGTTGTTGCGCAGCAGCACGATCATCGTGATCGACGACAGGCTGCCCACGATCGGCAGCAGCGACTGCAGCGGGAAGCCGGTCGCGCCCTCGCCGATCGGCGGAGGCGGCGCGAGGATCACGTCGGACGCGGGCTCGACGGCCTCGCTGATGCGCGCGGGGCGGTGGACGATGCGGACGGTCATGCGGTCCTCCCCGGGGCGGCGCTTCCCCCAGCGGCGACGAGCGCCGCGGCCAGCTCGACCACTGCGAGCCGCGTCGCCGATCGACGCGCGTTGCCGCCGGCGGCCAGGCCCGCATCGAACGGCACCGCGACCACCGGGTGGTCGGCGCCGGTCGCCAGGGCGCGGGCGACGCCGTCGCCCTCGCGCGCGTGATCCACCAGCGCCAGGACGACCGACGGCGACTCGGGCAGCCCCGAGATCGCGTCGACCACCGACCGCGCGTGCTCGGCGGGGGAGCGGCGCGCATCGGCGACGAGACACACGACATCGCACAGGGCCGCGCACGCGGCGAGGTCGACCACCGGATGCCGTGCACCGAAGTCCGTGACCGACACGTCGAAGAAGCGCGCGATGGGCGCGGCCTCGCTCAACCAGGCACCGACGGCATCCTCGGCGTCGCGCGGGCGAAGGGCGACGACGCCGTCGCGCAGGTCGAGGCCGCTCAGGGCCTCGGCCGTGGTCCGGGCCGATGCACGGGTGTCGTCCGGCGGCACCGGCTCGGCCCCGAACCGCGCGGCGAGACCGGGTGTTCCGGGAGAGACGTCGACCGCGAGCACCGGCTCGCTGCGGCGCGCGGCGACCGCGCGGACCACCTGGTGCGCCACCGTGCTCGTGCCCGCGCCGGGCGACAGCGACACCACGCCCACACGGCGGGTCGTGGACAGACCGCCGCGGATCGCGGCATCCCACGAGGTCAACTCGGAGCGCGCGTTCGCGCCGCTGCCGAACACCGCGGTCGACAGCGCCCGCAGATCGAGAACGGTCACGACCGACCGCCGAACATGCCGAGCAGCTCGGCGTAGATGCCCAGGGTTCCGACGAGCAGCGGGATGAGCGCCACCACCGACAGCGTCTCGAGGACATTGCCGAGACCCCTCAGCCGAGCGCGCACGTGCGGACGCGGCTGCACGAGCACCATCGTCGCGAGGAGGATCGCCACGACGACGGCGGCCCCCGCTCCGATCCAGCCCAGTCCCCCGACCAGCAGCACCGCGAGTCCGGCCGCGGCGATCGCGCCCGCCGCCGCCCACAGCAACCAGCCCTGCCAGCGCAGCGGGAACGCGCGGGTGCGCAGCGCCGCGATCAGGAAGAACGCCAGGGCGAGCAGCTCGGTCCAGATCGTGCCCGAGAGTGCGAGCACGACACCGGTCACCCCCAGAACGGATGCCACGGCCCCCACGCTCCACGTCAGTGCCGCGTACGCCTCGTCGATCGCGGCGAACGCACGCGGGCGCGCGGGCGGCGACCCCGCCGCCGCGCGCTGGTCGAGGTCGGTCAGCCCCGCCGACGAGAGCGCGATCCAGGGCAGTGGGCCGGTGGCGAACGCGGCGACGACACCGGCGACGGCCGATGCCGACACGGCATCCACACCCCCGAGGAGCAGCCCGAGGAGGATCGACGCGAGCACGGCACCCAGCGCCCCACCCGCCGCGGCACCGCGGCGGCGGTGCGCCACCCCGACGCCGAGCAGAGCGACAGTCGCGGCGGTCGCCAGGGCAGCCGCGATACCGGCGACGATCGCGGCGTCGACCGCGCGGCCGGCCACGGACAGCGCGCCGATCGTGGCGCTGCCGATCGGGAGCGCGAGTCCCGCGGCCGCGGCCGAGACACAGGTCGAGAGGCGCCGGAGACCGCCGAGGCCGAGTCCCGTGCCGATGACCGCGAGGACCACGGCGGTCGTGAGGAGCGCGAACGCCGAGAGCGTCGGCGACGACCACGGCGACAGCCAGCCCGCGAGCGCGAACGCCCCGGCGATGCCCGCCGCCCCGGCGACGGTGCGCGCCCGCTCGTCCCACCGGTCGGGGCGGGCGTCGTGCGCGTCGGCGGCGGCGTCGGTGACGTCGATCACGACGGGCGGCGGGGGTGCGGCATCCAGGCGGACCAGGCGGACCAGGGTGCCGTCGGCGAGCTCGAGCTGCTGCGGGGTGAGCGCGATGTCGATCTGCTCGCCGTCGGGGGCGATGACCGCGAGCGGCCGGGCGACGGTCCCGGCGGTCTCACCGAGGAGGTCGAGCAGGCGCGGGATCGCCGCGCCCACGGGCTCGCCGCTCGGGACGACGACCTCGGCCCGGCGTTCGGATCCCGCGACGGTCAGACGGGTGTAGATGCTCACGGGGTCACGGCTCCGGTGGGGGTCTGGACGGTCGAGGACGCCTGCTGGGCGCGCTCGGTCAGCAACTGCGAGACGAACGAGACGCCGACGCACGCGGCGCACGCGATCGCGGCCACCACGATCGATCCCATCAGGCGCTTCATGTGGTCGTTGACGGTGCGGCGTTCGCCGATGTGGCCGTAGACGAGGGCCGCACCCAGGCGCATGCGCTGGATCTTCGCCTGCTCGATGAGGACGGTGTCCCGCTGGTCGGGCATCAGCGCACTCCTTCCGACACGCGCAGCTGCGCGCGTACGTGCGGGGCGAGGTTCAGCAACTCGCCGAGGCGTTCAGGGTCGAGCGTCGACAGGACCTCGTTCAGACGCCCCCATCCGCCGCCGTCCGTCGATCCGAGCGGGAGCAGAACCCCGGGGAGCCGCGGGCTGCCGACGGTGGTGCCGCCGACCTCGTCGATCCAGCGTTTCGCGTCGATCCCGAGGGCGCGGATGCCGACGGGCCCGATGAGGAGGGCGAGTGGTTCGGGCTGGGGGGATGCCGTCGCCCGACGCGCGAGATCGGGTGCTCCGATCGCGGCGAAGGAGATGCCGATGAGGGGCAGGCCGACGGTGGCGGCACGGGCCAGCAGCTCACGCGCCTCGGCCGTCGCCCGGGCACCGCTCTCCCGCCCGACGCCGGGCACGGCCGCCCAGACACGGGTCGTCTCTTCCAGGCCCTCGCTTGTGCGGCCGACCTGCACGGTCGAGAGCACCGCCCGGTCACCGCCGCCGACGGCGACCCAGTGACTGTCGAGGGGGATGCGCCGCCGCGACCGTTCGGTCAGATCGTCGCGGTCCCACGGGGCGAGCAGCGGCTCCACCGCGCCCCACGCCGTCGGCTCGGCCCCGCTGAACAGGGCGACCGCCGCTTCGGCGACGCCGCCGAGGCGGACCGGCCGCGAGACGCGATGCCGCGTCGACACCGTCGCCACGACCTGCAGAGTGGATGCCACCTGCGCGCGCACGAAGAGCGGATGGACGTTGTCCATGGTCGGTGCCACCGGGTTCAGCGCGTCGGCGGGAGCGTCGATGCGGACGCCCGTCCGGGCGTCGTAGAACCCGTCGGTGCGCGTGCGGACGACCCAGTGCCCCTGGACGGCAGAGAGCACCTGCGCGAGCGGTGGCGTCATGCGCGAGAACTCGCCCGACACGATGATCGGGCGCAGCCCCTGGCTCGCGGTCTTGTGCAGGAAGTCGCTCATGGCCGTCGTCAGGGCGACGATCGGCGCGCGCGTCTCGGTGCCGGCCCACCCGGGCCCGGCCGCATCGAGGAGAGGGTGGGCGACGGTGCTCATGCGGCATCCCGGACGGTCAGGGTGCGGTCACCGATCTCGAGGACGACATCGGTGGGCACGGGCGTGCGCTGGTGGGGGAGGAGAGGGGTCGACGCTCCCGCGCCACGGACGAACGTGCCGTTCGTCGAACCGAGGTCGGTGACCCACATCTGGCGTCCATCCCACTCGAGGCGCACGTGCGACTTCGACAGCGTGCGCGACATGTCGGCCCAGCGGTACACCTCCGCCGGAGCGTCGGCGGGTGCCGAAGGGTCGCGACCGAGGACCAGCGCGGTGTCGAGCGTGAGCCGCTCACCCGAATCGAGCAGCAGCGTCGGCACCGCGCCGCGACGGGCACGGCCCGGCGCCGCGGGGACGGCCTCGGGGAACTGGAACGCCGCGATCGCCGGGGCGAACGGGTCGCGGCCCCGCCGGAGGTCGAACATCGCGAGCTTGCCGGATGCCAAGGCCCACAGGGCCGTGGTCCCTGCGGCAGCGCCGGTCGTGCGGCGCACGATCCGCGCGTCCACAGTGGCTGCACCGAGCGTGCGGCCGGTGCGCCCGAGCAGCCAAACGGCGACGCCGAGGAGCGCCACCGCCGCGAGGACGAAGATCCAGCCGAGGGCGGGTTGGCCGGCGACGACGACGATGATTCCGGCCGTCAGCAGTGCGACAGGCATGACGACATCGAGCGCCACGGTCGCGACGATCTTGCCCCCACGGGCCCGCTCGGCGAACACGAGCGGATCGACATCGGCCAGGCGCAGCGGATCGTGCGTGCTCGTCATCGGGCCCCCTCCCTCGACCTTCCACCCTATGCGGGACGTCTCCGCGGCGCCGAGAAGGGCCGTCCCTTGCGTGGATAACCCGCGGGACGGCAGAATTACCGGCTCACCGGCGCGTCAACGGGACGTATTCGTCCGGAACAGTCGTGCCGGGACGAGTCGCCCGTCGACGCGGCGTTCCTGGACGAAGTAGCGGGGTGCCTCCTCGTGCCGGATCCTCTCGCGCGATGCCACGATGCTGTTCATCGAGCGGAGCCGCGACAGGAAGTTCTCGAGCGCCGGACCTTCCTCCGTGAACTCGCGGCGCCCCTGCGGGGTGGCGCGCTCATCCGTCGCGAAGACGACCCAGCCTTCCGCGATCCGCTGGATCACCACGACGTCGGTCACGTTCGTGGCGTCCTCGAACCACCGGTAGTCGCGGAGGCTCTCGGTGCGGATCGCGGCGAGCGTCTCTTCGCGGATCATTTTCATCGGCCGTCCGCTTCCGCGGTCCACCCCAGTGGGGTCACCGTTTCGCGGTAATCGCTGAGCTCGGAGAACGGGACGAGGAACGAGACGCCGCCATTGCTGCCGCGATCGTCGTGCACCTCCGCTCGGGGGAGGGCGACGAGGGCATCCCAGTCCGGACTGCGGTAGGGGTAGAGCATGGCCGAATAGCCCGCGCCCCGTCGGGGCACCGGGGCGTGTACCCGCGTTCCGTCCTGCTTCCAGGTCGAAACGAGCGGGATCCAATGCCCCTCGTACAGTCCCTCGGAGTCGACGCGCTCCACCTGTAGAACCTCCGCGGCCGGCACGGCCCGATAGCTCAGCCCCTCGCGGTCGTAGAGGGAGAACTCGGCGGGCCGTTCCCCGGGTGCCACCGTCGCTGACGAGGCGAACCACCCGTCGCTCGTCCGAACCCAGGTCCACGTGGCGCGGATCGTTTCGGCATCCACCGTCTGCAGCTTTGCGGGTCGCGCTCGTGTATCCATGAACGGCACGTAGGTCCGGGTTCTCACCATCTCCTGAAACTGCGCGACTTCGTCCGCCGTCACCTCCTCGAGGTCGGAATCGAGCGTGAAGAACAGCGCCTGCTCGATCCGTCCTCGGTCGTCCGGGCGCCAGTGGTCGACATCCTTGAGGACCTCATCGACCGGCCGGCCGTCCACCGTGCAGCGTCGAAAGAGCGAGATCGGGATGGGAGTGGCTCCCTCTCCGCCGTAGCGGACGAAATAGCGCGGCACGTCGATACCCGACTCGACGCCGAGCCACCTCAGATGGAAGAACCACCGCGATGCCAATGCGTCCACGGCATCCGGCGAAAGGTCGGGTCGGGCGGCCCGCAGACGTTGCTTGTAGAGCGCCGCTCCGCCGTCATGGCTCGCGGAGAGATCCGTGACTTCGAGCTGGTCGGAGGCGTCGATCGCCTCGTGCACCCCGCGGAGCAGCGTGGCGGGATCGACGCCGTTCTGCCGCGCGAGATCTGCCACTGCCGCTTGATCGGCGGTGGGCATATGCGCGCGACCCCAGCCGAGGTACGCGACGATCGCGGAGGACACGACGGCGTCCGTGCGCGGGGGAAGAGTCATGGTTGAAATTCCTCGAGGTCTCGAAGGAGCGAAGGCCAAGGAAGCGTTCCTCCGCGGGGATGGTGGCTTCATCGAGCCTCAGACGGGCGTGGTGCCCGTCAATGATCATGGACGTACCTCTGGGTCGACAGCGCGACGTGGCGCGGCCTCGCCGGGGGACGATAGGTCGATGGACGACAACGAGATCCTCGAGATGTGGGCGAATCGGGCCGGGTTCCCCAGCCCGCTTCGCCCCGGTGATGCCACACGCGGGTGGTGGAATGCGGAGACCGCGTTGGCGGTTCGCCGATCTGCCGATACCACCTGGCATGTGGACATCGAGAATCGCGGTGCCCGGACGACGGAGGCATTCTTCGAAACGGAGCAGGACGCGAATCGCTTCCTCTTGCTGTGGTTCGGGGTTCTTTGGCGGCTCGAGCGGGGACTCGAGGAGTGTTTCTCCGGCCGAGCTGATCCCGTCGTCGTCATCAGCGAAGAAGGGTCCGGGTACTCGGTCCGGTGGAACGGGCGGAGTGCCGCGATCGCAGCCAAACGCCAGGCGATTCGATACAGCCATGTCGTCGATGAACCGCTCTCCCGCATCAGCGCACGCCTCATGACCTAGTCGCCTGCGGCCAGGCGAGCCATCTGCGCATCGACGGGTTCCGCGCTCGACAGCGTGAAAACGGCGTCCCCGTCCTTCGGGATCACGTACGGGCCGTTGCCGGTCAGCGCCTGGAAGACATCGCCATGAACGGCGAATGCTTCGGACTGGTAGCCCTGCACCCACCACTCGCCAAAGTCGAGCGTCTCACCCACGAGGACGCAGCGCACTCCGCCGCGGTCCTCCGCGTGTCGAAGGGCTTCGCGCACGATCTCGCGAGCGGACTCTGCGTCGATCATTTTCAACCTCGCTTCGCGACGATGGGGGCGGTCAGCGGCGCTGCAGCGGGACGTAGGTGCGGCGGGCGACCATGTCGAAGACGTCCTGAGCGGCCTCGGGGGAGATCTCCTCGATATTCGCATCGAGGGGGAAGCGGATGGCTTTGTCGACCGTTCCGTGCCGGTCGTCGGTCCACGAGTCGACGTCAAGGAGACGCTCGTCGACCGGCCCCTCCGGGATGGAGCGGCGACGGAAGACCGACACCGGGACGACCTGCCCCTCCACCATCTGCTCGCGGACGAAGTACCGCGTGGACGGTGCCGCGGACGCCTGGCGGAGGGCAGCCAGAGTCGACGGCGGGATCTCCATCGCTCCCGCCGGCCCCGGGTTCAGGACGAGACCGACCTCGGGGGCACCCCCGCTGATGAGGAGGCGGCCCGGCAAGAGCAGCGCGCTGCGGCCCTCGCCGAACTCCGCCGGCACCTGGTCCGTCGCAGTGAAGACGGCGAGGAAGTTCGCGTCGTCGCGGTGAACGATGAAGGGCTCGATCGCCATCGGGTCGGGCGTTCCGTCGACGAGAACGGCCAACTCAGCCTCCAGAAGAGCCAGCGCCAGCCGCTCCGACGGCAGCTCCCCGGACCGTACCAACCTCATGGTGACTTCGAGGTCGTTCTCGGGGCGAGGCTCTGTCATGTGGGGCTCCTTCATCGCCTGGAAGCTCCGCACGTACTCAACTCCGCGAGGTAACGCGATCCGGACTCAACCGACGAACTGATTAGCGAGGAGCTTCGTTTCGGAGAGATCGGTTCCCGGGATGCCCGACACCTCGAAGACTCCGTAGTCGACCATGACGGCCGACAACCGCCCGGCGATCTCAGGGTCGTCGGTCAAGAGCTGCGCGCGGACGACACCGTTGTGCTCCTCGAGCACCCGCAGCGGAACGTCACCGAGGGCGGCTGTGAAATCGAGCTCGTACACCGTGCAAGCTGCGAGCGGAACCGTTTTCGTCCACACGCCCTGACGCGCCAGTGACCAGTCAGCAGACGCAGGCTCGACGTACGACGTGAGATCGACCTGGTCATCGTGGACGTCGGCGGCGTACTCAGTCTCCTTGTGGACGGCCCGCGTGCCCAAGAAGCGACTGGAGGGATGCCACTCCTTGACCGGCGGTTGCCCCTGGAGCGCGGTCCAGCCGTGGGCAGCCCCTCGGTACACCGCGAGGACCTCCTGTTCACCCGAGTCTGAAATCCGCCACAATTCGGCCCCAGGGGAATAGCGGGTCGTGGACATGTTCCAGACCGGGACGATCTCGTCACCGACCGGCCGGAGAAACCCGAGCGGGTACGACGGCCACGGCCGCTCCACCTGCGGCGGCACGGAGAGGTTCGCGCACAGAGGGACCTCGAACCGCACAACATCGACGTGTTCGGAGCCATCGGACGGCCACCCGTACGCCTCCCGCAGCGCACTGGCCGTTCGAAGATTTGTCGCGTCGCCGGCGCGCACGACCGAGCCGCCGACCTGGGAGTACCCGCGTTCGCGGATGAGGTGGGACATGCCAGGATGCAGCAGCTTCTGCAGAACTGTTCTCATGCGTTCACCATCGGGTGTCGGGTCGTCTCCACGGCTATATCCTCAATTTCCCCCGGTGCCACCAATGCCGACCACCCGTCGTTCTGGTTTCCCGTCAATCCCGCGGCGAGGGCTTCATCCGGTTCTCGGCCGTTGTACCGGACGATGATCATTCCGCGATCCAACCCCCTCCTCACTCGCTCGCCCACCGTGACCGGAACACCGTGCCAGGTGCCGGTCACCTTTTGCGAGAAGTACGCAGACGGAGCCGAGAACGGGAGCTTCACCCACGGTTCGCGGGGGTCGTCGTGCAGTTCGAGTGCGTCGGGAAACTGCTCTCGAGTGGGCGTGCCCACGACATTGACTCGAACGAAGCCTTCGCCTCCCGAGTGATACGAATAGCGGCGGCCGCGGTACTCGTATTGTGTTTCGCTTACCGGAATGTCTGACATCACCCCACCGGGATCCACTCTTGGGCGCGAAGGACGGCGAAAAGTCGTTGAGTCCCATCGCTGAGGACCTCCCACATCTCCGCTCCCTCACGCATGTTCACAGCATTGGCGCGGTACTCCGGAATGATCTCGTCGCCCGTCTTGAGAAAACCGTTCCCCGTGAACGGCGGGCTGTAGTGGTCTACCGAACCGTCGCCACCCATGGTGCTGTGCAGCTGCGGGTTGACGGACCCAGATGTGTTGGCTTGCTCTTGGAAGCGTACGACGTAGGCGGCGTTGTCATCGCGCAGGAAGTTGGTGTTGGGGTAGTCGAGTCGTAGCGACCGGAAGAAATCAGCTGGCGTCGTCAGGTGCGCGGTGTCTTGAGCGACCGACACGGACCCCGTGATCACTCCATCGTCACGCAGAACAATGTTCTCTCCTTGTCCGAGCACCAGCTTCCCCGAAGCGTCGAAGTGCGGCTGGTCAAGGACTTTCTGGAAGACCGTGTCCGGAGTCACCTGAGCGGTGAGCTCGTTCCGCACTCCGTTGACGATGGTCTTCTCCGACGGCACCAAGGTGTCGATCGGGCGGTTGATCAAATCTTCGAAGTGCGTTCGCGTCACTCCGTACTTGTCTAGAAGTGGATCCGTCACGCGACTGCCACCGAGGTCCTCGGGCGCGAACGCGGTGGTGTGTTCCGTCCCGTCCATCAACGAGTAGACCCGTCCAGGCGAGGCGGGTGTCGTCGAGCTGCCGGTGGGCGAGTCGCCCCCCGCAGGTCCCGTCACGTCCCCGTCAGGGGCGTGCCCGCCTGTCGGTGCTTCGTCGCCGCGTCCCGCACTGCTCGCGTCGTCGCCGCGGCCCAGGCCACCGCCGTTGCCGGTATCGGAGCCACCGTGGCCGCCGCTTTCGCCGCCGGCGTGGCTGCTGCCGCCGCCGGTCTCGGTCGAGGGTTCGCGCACGACCGTCGACTCACCGGCGCCACCGGTCTCGGTGCGAACGGGGGCATCCTCGACGATCGAGTTCACCGGACCGGGGCTCGTCTCGCCGCGAACGCCGCCGGCCGAGACGAGCTCGGGCTCGCGCACGGGCGCCGCCACACCGGCATCCGCTCCGCCGTCGGTACGCACGGGCACGTCGCCGCCGCCCACGCCGTCGAACGAGCCCGCGGGCATCTCGATGCGGCCCGAGGGGATGGCATCCGTCGGCGGGAACTCGTACACCGCGACACCGTCCTCGACGCGGGCGGTGACGTGGCTGAGGTCGACACCGGCGTCATCCAGCGCACGAAGGCCCGCAGCAGCGTCGTTCGCGACGAAGGGCATGTCGGGAGTGTTGAGGTGGAAGCCGTCGGTGGCATCCGTGCCGAGGCGTCCGATGATCCCGTCGAGTCCGCGGATACCCGCTCCGCCGAGCTTCATCGCGCCGTTCATCGCGAACGCGGCGGGGTCGACGAAGTCGGCCACCTTCGCGATCTTCGAGACGACGGATGCCGCGGTCGACGCGGTCTTCACACCGGCCACGGCCGCGCCACCGACCGGGATCAGCGCCGTGCCGACGTTGAACACCGACTCACCGAGAGCGGTGCCCGGGTCGTCCTGCCACTTGTCCCACGCGATGAGGGCCTTGCCGGTGTTGAGGGCGGCTTCGTCGGCCTTGGCCTTGAAGTCGCGCACCTCTTGCGGCAGGAAGCCGCCCATGCCGGTGGCCTGGGCCAGGCTGTCCGTCCAGAACAGGGGACCGAGCATCGGCGAATTCGCCAGACCGGAGACCGCGATCAGTCCGAGGTTGCCCCAGGCTGCTCCCCACGCGTCGCCCGAGAAGAACTCGCCGGTCTCGGGGTTGTAGCCGAGCACGAGGGTGCCGAGGCCCGTGATCGTGCCCCAGACGCCGCCGACCGCGATGCCCTCCCACAGGAAGTCCTTGAAGATGAACTTCGCGGTCGCCTCGCCGCAGCCCTCGGTGCGCTCGACCTCGGCGCCCCACGGCATCTCGGTGCCTTCGGGGATCTCGGAGATGCCGTAGCCGAGAGCGTCGTCCTCGGAGGTCGCGGCGTGCAGCGGCTGTGCGCCGTAGAGGGCGCGGATGCGGTTGGCGCAGGCGCGCTCGGCCTCCCACAGCTTGATCTGCTGCGCGTTGACCGCCGCGATCAGCTCGTTGTTGCGGTCGACGTGGTCCTGCGACTCGTGCCACTCCTTGGTGACCGTGCGGTATTTGTCCGGCGCCGCAGCGCTCGACGACCCCGTTGTCGACGAGCCCCACGAACCCTGGTAGGTCGGCATGGCGGTCGCTCCGCCGTACGGCGACTGCGCCGCGGTCCAGGCGGGGTTGATCTCGCGGACCTGCACGCCGCCCTGGATCGAGTCGACGAACGTCTGCGCCTGGACGCGCAGCGAGTCGAGTTCGGCCTTGATCGGGCGCACGTCGGCGGCGAAGGCGATGAGGGCTGCCGACACCTCGGCCAGGTTGTCACTGACCTGGGTGGCCTGCGAACTGACCGGGGCCATCAGCCCCAGCAGGGTGGGCGACTCCGGCGCCTCGTAGACGCCGGCCATCCCCTGCCACTTGAAGTGCACGTTCGAGCCGTGCTCGGACACCTGGCCGGAGATCGTCCCGATCGTTCGGGCGTTCTCGTCGATGGCATCCGGGTCGATATCGGCACCCGGGATCGCGTCGACCTTGATCGCGTCAGGCATCACATCACCCCATGGGGAAGAGAGGGCGGGTACACGGCGGAGACGGCCGCGGTCTGCGCGTTCGCCGCCATCTCCATGTCACCCGCGACGTACGCTTCGGTGGCGCTGACGACGCCCTGCGCCGCCGCGCCGATACGGGCACTCATGCCCTGGATGCGAGGACCCTCTTCCTGCTGGAAGTACGCCTGCACCGCCTCCGAGATGGCGCCCGACTGCGTCGCGGTCACCGCACCCTCGAGCGCGGGACTCAGGGAGTTCAGCGCGGCGCCGAGTGCTTCGGCATCCACGTTGACGTCCTGCAGCACGGCCACGACGCCCGATGGCTGAATGCTCCAGCTGGTCATCGCCCGTCCCCCTTCATGTCCTCAGATCCGCGCGGCCCCCGCGCGCGGGCGCCACCGATGCCGGGTGCAGCGCGCACCCGGCATCCGACGGCATCCGTCAGCCGATCGACTCCACCGCCGCGCGAGCCTTGCTCAGCGCGGTCTGGGCGGACTCGTCGTTGCGCTCCAGCGACGAGCGGAGCGTCTGGATGATGCCGCGCACCTCGGCGGCGGCGTTCTTCCAGCGGGTCTCCTTGCCGCGGTAGTCCTCGGACACACCGTCGGCGGAGTAGTCGGCCATGGCGGCCTGCACGTCGCGGTCGCGCTGGTCGATCAGCGACTCGAGCTGCGCGGCGACGCGGTTGAAGTTGTCCTGAGCGTTCTGCGAGGCCGCGATCGAGTAGTCGCGACGGTCTCCCTGGTTCACCATGAGTCAGTCCTCTCCGAATCTCAGCGGCCGCCGAAGCGCGCGGCGTCGAAAGACGATCCGGCTTCGAGGCTCGTGGTCTGGTCGACCATGGACGACTCGCCCTCCTGGAAGGAGCGGTCCATGCCCGAGATGCCGCCCAGCACGCCGTCGAGCGCGAGCTTCAGCTCGGCCGAGATGGCGTCGGTGCGCGACTTGAAGCGGTCGAACGCGGCGCGACCGGCGCCCTGGAACTGCCCCTCGAGCGGCTCGGCCGCCTCGAGCAGCTGGCGGACCAGCAGCGACAGCTCATCACTCGACCCCGAGGTGGCCTTACCCAGCACACCCAGAGTGTCGGAACCCATTGCGAACTTCACGAGAGCCCACCCTTCGATCGCGAATCAACCTGCAACGAACTTTGAAACCCTAACCACCGGGTACCCGTCGCGGAACGAAGATGAGAGAACTCTCCTTTTTCTCCTCCATGGTGTAGGAGGGGTCAGCTACCCGCCTTGGCCGCTGCTTTGGCCGCGCGCTTGTGCTCGCGCACCTTCGCCAAGGAGTCCGGGCTGGTGATGTCGGCGACGGACCGGAACGCGCCCTGCTCGCCGTACGGCGCCGACGCTTCGCGCCAGCCGTCGCCGTCGTAGCCGTACTGCTTGCCCAGCAGCGCGAGGAAGATCTTGGCCTTCTGCTCGCCGAAGCCGGGGAGTGCCTTCAGCCGCTTCAGCACCGTCGCGCCGTCGGGGTCGTCGCGGGTCCACAGCGCCGCCGCGTCCCCGCCCCAGTCCTTCTCGAGCGCCGCGCACAGCGACTGCACGCGCGTGGCCATCGACCCGGGGAAGCGGTGCACGGCCGGTGACTGCGAGAACGCGGCCGCGAACGTCTCGGGATCCTCGTGGGCGAGGGTCGTGGCATCCATCGCTCCGACCCGTTCCTGGATCTTCAGCGGGCCCGCGAACGCCGTCTCCATCGCCACCTGCTGGTCGAGCAGCATGCCGATGAGGAGCGCGAGCGGGTTCGTCGAGAGCAGTTCGTCGGCGGCCGGGTCATCGGTGATGTGCAGACTCATCCGCCCATTCTCGCGCGGGTCACGCGCGCGCGGCGATCCATTTCTCGGCGAAGGGCACGGCATCCAGGGTGTGCAGGTCATCCGTGATCTCGGTGAGCTGCCGTTCGAAGTCGTCGACGCTGCCGGGCTTCAGGCGCGTGACCACGGATCCGTCGACCCGCCGGATCACGACTTCGCTCGTCGACGGCGCATCGGAACCCGCGTCGAGCAGACCCATCACAACCGTGGCCGCCCAGCGCAGGCCGTTGCGGCGACGATCCTCGCCCGCGACGCGGTACACCTCGGATGCGGGAGTGCTCATGCGCACATCCTGCACGACCGTCGGGAGCCGACGCATCGCCCCCTCCGTTCGGTCGCGGCAGGGCGGCCCGAGAACGGAGCGTTTCAGCCGGCGTCGGCGATGCGCGACGCGGGCGTCTCGGCGTCGGCGACCTCGATGCCGAACAGTGCGGACAGCGCGGAGACGTACTCGTCGCCGCGGCCGGACTCCGCGAGCTCGTGCGCGCGGGTCGTCGGGGTGTGCAGCAGCACGCCGACGAGGTGACGCAGCGCCTGCTCGGTCTGGCCGTCCTCGTCGCCGCGGGCGCGCACGCGCTCCACCTCGGCGTCGAGCACGCCGAAGACGTGGGCGCGCAGGGCCACGACCGCGGGGGTGATGTTCTTTCGCTCGCCGACCGAGGCGAAGCGACGGGCGGCGTCGCGGACCAGGTCGCGCGCGGCATCCGTCGCCTGCAGTTCTTCGAGCGGGGCGTGGAGGCGGATGGTCTCGAGGTCGAGCAGGTCGACGCCCGGGACGGTGGCCACGTCGGGGTCGACGTTGCGCGGCAGACCGAGGTCGACGACCAGGCGCCGTCCGGAGTGGTCGACGGGGCAGCCGACCGAGGCGGGGGCAGCGGCTTCGGCGGCCGTGCGGCCGGCGGCGAAGGTCGCGGCGCTGACGACGTGGTGCTCGCTCGTGGTGCACGTGATCACGAGGTCGGCGTGGGCGACGGCGGCGGGGAACGTCTCGGCCGAGACGGCGCGCAGGCCGTGCTTCGCCGCGAACTTCGCGGCACGCCCCGACGGGGAGTGGACCGAGATGTCTTCGGCCCCCTGGTCGCGGAGGGCCGCGACCGTCGCCGCGGCGTAGGCGCCGGTACCGACGAGCAGCACGCGCTGGGTCGACCAGTCGGCGATGCGGCTGTCGGCCAGCTCCAGGCCGAGGCGCACGAGGGAGCGTCCGGCGCGGCCGATCGCGGTGGAGTTCTTCACGCCGCGCTGCGCTTCGGACGCGCGCTGGAACAGACGCTCGAGCTCACCCGAGGTGGTGCCGAGCGTGCGCGACTCGGTGAGCGCACGGCGCACCTGACCGGCGATCTCGCCCTCGCCGACGACGACGGATTCGAGACCGGATGCCACCGAGAACAGGTGCTCGGCGACGTCGCCGCCACCGAGCACGGTGTACGACCCGGCGAGCTCGCTCGCGGGCACGCCCGTGGCCGCCTCGATGGCGCTCAGCGTGGCTTCCACGCCCACCGCGACGGCGGCCGTGACGGGCTCGTCCATGTCGACGTAGGCCTCGAAGCGGTTGCAGGTGGCCACGACGACCGCTCCCTGCACGCACTCGTGGTGCGCGGCGATCAGGGGGGCGACGGGGGTGGTGGGTACGCTGAGCCGCTCGAGGAGATCGAAGGACGCGGTCTTGTGACTCGCGCTCACACAGAGCAGCACGCAGAGATTCTACGCCCGGCATCCTCGGGGTATTCCGGGTGGCCTCTCGACGTCAAGGCATCCCTCCTCCTCTCAGAACGCGAATGGGAGGATGGATGCCATGGCTTCTCCCGACGCTCCCCTTCTTCGCGCCCTCCGAGGCGACCGCCCCGAGCGGCAGCCCGTGTGGTTCATGCGGCAGGCGGGGCGCTCGCTGCCGGAGTACCGCGAACTCCGGGTCGGTACGCGGATGCTCGACGCGTGCCTCACGCCCGATCTGGCGGCGGAGATCACGCTGCAGCCGGTCCGCCGGCACGACGTCGACGCCGCGATCTTCTTCAGCGACATCGTGGTTCCGCTGCGTCTGGCCGGTGTCGCGGTCGAGATCGAGCCCGGACGGGGCCCGGTGTTCGCCGAGCCGGTCCGCACGGCCGCCGACGTCGCGCGTGTGACATCCATCGACCCGGCGGACGTCGCGGCCGCCGCCGAACCGATCCGCGACGCCGTGCGTCTGGTCGTCGCCGAGCTCGGCGATCAGGTGCCGCTCATCGGTTTCGCCGGAGCCCCCTTCACCCTCGCGGCCTATCTCGTCGAGGGCGGCCCCTCGAAGGAGCACCTCCGGGCGCGCGGGATGATGCACGCCGATCCCGAGTCGTGGCACCGTCTCGCCGGGTGGCTGGCCCAGGTCTCGCGCGCCTTCCTCGCGGCGCAGATCGACGGGGGCGCGCAGGCCGTGCAGCTGTTCGACTCGTGGGCCGGGTCGCTTTCGCGCGCCGCGTTCCTCGAGTACGTCGCGCCCCACTCGCGCGTCGCGCTCGAGGGCATCGACGTGCCGCGCATCCACTTCGGCGTCGGCACAGGGCCGTTCCTCGCCGACATGCGCCTCGGCGGCATCGCCGACGCGGTGGGTGTCGATTGGCGGATGCCGCTCGACGAGGCGGCTGCGATCGTCGGCCCCGACACCACGCTGCAGGGCAACATCGACCCGGCGCTCCTCGGTGCGCCGTGGCCGGTGCTCGCGGCCCACGTCGACGACGTCCTGGACCGCGGTCGCGGCGCACGCGCCCACGTGCTGAACCTCGGCCACGGCGTGCCGCCCGACACCGATCCGACGGTGCTCACGCGCATCGTCGCGCGGGCGCACGGGGACGTGGAATGAGCGAGCCGCTCGAACGCCTGGCGGAGCACGCGCACGAGAGTCACGTCGTCGTCGCCGGTGGCGGCGTCTCGGGACTCGTCGCGGCACTGGAGTGCGCCAAGGTCGGCATCCGCGTGACCGTGCTGGAGGCCTCGGACGCCTTCGGAGGCGTCGTGCGCTCCGCGGAGGTCGGCGGGCTGACCCTCGACGTCGGCGCGGAGAGCTTCGCGACGCGCGGGGGCATCGTCCGGGGGCTGCTCTCCGAACTCGGACTCGCCGACCAGGTCGTGGCACCGAACACCGCCGGCGCGTGGGTCGCGGGCGTGCCGGGAGTCGGGGCGGCGCCCCTCCCGAAAGGCGGGGTGCTCGGCATCCCGGACAATCCGTGGGCGCCCGACGTCCGGCGCGTCATCGGCTGGGCGGGGGCGTGGCGCGCCTACGTCGACCGTCTCCGGCCGCCGTTGACGATCGGTCATCAGCACAGCCTCGGGGCCCTCGTCCGCTCCCGGATGGGCGCCCGCGTGCTCGACCGGCTCGTCGCGCCCGTCACGAGCGGCGTGTACTCCGCGCGGCCGGACGACATCGACGTCGACCTCGCCGCCCCGGGCTTGAACGCCGCCCTCACGCGCACGGGTTCTCTGAGCGGCACCGTCGCGGAGCTGCGCGCGGCGCGTGCGACCCCTGCGCCGGCGGACGCTCCGGCGTCCGACGTCCCGGTCGTCACCGGTTCCGTTCCCCGCACGCCGGCCCCCGGCGGCGCGGTCGAGGGGATCGTCGGGGGGATGTCGCGACTCGTCGCCGCGCTCGTCGGTCGCCTCGACGAACTCGGGGCGGAACTGCGCACCGGGGTCTCGGTCGAAGGCCTCTCCCGGGACGGGAGCGGCTGGGTCGTCGGGACCGAAGGCGACAGCCTGCACGCCGACGCCGTCATCGTCGCGCTGCCCGAGAGAGCCGCGCGGGAACTGCTCGCCCCGGTCGTCCCGAACCTCGACCCGGTCGATCCGATCGCGCCGGTGGTCGAGGTCGTGACGCTCGTCGTGGACGCGCCCGCGTTGGACGCCGCGCCGCGCGGCACGGGTGTCCTGACCGTCCCGGGCAGTCACATCGCCAAGGCCCTGACCCATTCGACCGCCAAATGGGACTGGGTCCGGGATGCCACCGGCCCCGGCACCCACGTCGTGCGGGTGTCGTTCGGGGCGCAGGGTGAGGAACCCGCGACCGCCGACCTCGACGACGATGCCGCCGCGGCCCTGGCACTGTCGGAGGCGGCGGCTCTGCTGGGAGTCGCACTCGCCCCCTCCGCGCTGCGTGCGTCGCACCGCGTGCGGTACGTGCAGTCGCAGCCCGGAGCCGCGATCGGACGCGCGGCGCAGACCGACGCCGCGCGCGCCGCGGTCCGCGCGGTCCCGGGACTGGCGGCCACGGGCGCGTGGCTGTCGGGGACGGGCCTCGCCCAGGTGATCCCGGACGCCCGGGCCGAGGCGGACCGGGTGCGCAGCGCCGCCCTGTGGCGCCGCGACTGAGCCGCTCCGACCCGGATCGTCGGCGTCGAGCGCGATCCTGTCAAGGGTGGATGCCGGAACGGGAATACATCGCTATCGTGAGACTCGACCAGCACTGATCGAGCGTGAGGAGACCCCATGCGGGGCAAAGCAGCACTCGTCGTCGGACTCGTGGCGGGCTACGTGCTCGGAGCACGCGCGGGGCGCGAGCGGTACGAGCAGATCAAGGCCCAGGCCGAGAAGGTCTGGGAGCAGCCCGTCGTCCAGGGGCAGGTCGAGAAGGTGAAGGCGTTCGGCGTCTCCGCCCTGAAGTCCGTGCCCGGTGTGGTGTGGAAGGGCGCGAAGTCGGTCACCGGCGCCGCGTCGCAGTCCGGCACGGTCTCCGAGCGCGCCGAGCGCGCCGGCCGTGCCGCCAAGGTCTCCGCGCACGAGGTCGCCGACGCCGTCGAGGATTCCGTCGACGACGCCGAGCGCGCCGAGAAGCGCGCCACCACGCGGGCCAAGGCGAACAAGAGCAGCTCCACTCCGTCGGGGAGCTGACGCATGACCACGCCCCGCGGTTTCCGCGACCGCGCCGATGACAGCCTCTTCACCCTCATCGGTGACATCCCCGAACTCGTCCGCAACCTCGTCGTCGCCGAGATCAACGGCGCGAAGGCGTGGGCGGCGCGAACGGCCAAGGACGCCGGCATCGGCGCGGGCTGGTTCGTCGGCGCACTGATCGTCGTCTTCTGGGCCGTCCCGGTCTTCTTCGCGTTCGTGATCGCCGGACTCTCGTCGTGGTGGCCCGTGTGGCTGTCGGCGCTCGTGGTCTTCGGAGTCATGATCGTGATCACCGCGATCCTCGCCCTCCTGGGCTACCTGCGGTTCAAGAAGCTGTCCAACCGTGAGAACCCGGGTCAGGCCATCGCGCAAGACGTCCGCATCGTGAAGGAGGCCGGCGATGAGTATTGAGCGTCCCGTTCCCGTGCCGAAGACGGCCGTGCCGCTCGGCATCGCCGACCCGGTCGAGCAGGCGCGCGCCGAGCTCAAGGCCGCCCTCGCCGCGATCGAGGTCAAGGCCAACGTTCCGCGCCGACTGAGCGCGGCGGTCGACGTCCGTGTCGCCGAGGTGCGGGAGTCCGCGCGCCGCAACCCGGCGGTCGCCGCGGCGGCCGTCGCCGGTGTCGCGGCGGCGGTCGGCCTCACGGTCTGGGCCCTGGTCCGCGCCTACACGCGCTGATCGTCCCGTCCTCCGCGGCGGCGCCGTCCCGGCATCCTCTCGTCCCGCGATCGGGTCGTCGAAAGCGCGGCCGGTGGTTCGGCGGCGAGTCAACGGGTTTGGAGCGGCGCGCCGCGAGGGCGAGGATTGACGCATGGCCGACGACTCCTCTTCCATCTACACCCTGTGGGC
The DNA here is from genome assembly GCF_001898305.1 of Microbacterium sp. 71-36. NCBI lineage: Bacteria > Bacillati > Actinomycetota > Actinomycetes > Micrococcales > Microbacteriaceae > Microbacterium > Microbacterium sp. 71-36. The sequence goes on along the minus strand of NZ_MKTP01000001.1, from coordinate 1,796,723 downwards.
GGTCCTCCGCCGCGACCCCGAGAACCCCGTCACCGAGGCCGACGCCACCGAGCTGGCCGACCTGGTCGACCTGATCGAGGCGGACGGCGTGACCGTCCGCGGGTTCTACGACGTCAGCGGCCTGCGCGCCGACGCCGACCTGATGGTGTGGCTGCACGGTGAAGACCCGCAGGCCCTGCAGCGCGACCTGCGGCGTCTGCGCCGCACCGAACTGCTGAAGAACCTGCTCCCGACGTGGAACGCCATGGGCGTGCACCGCGACGCCGAGTTCAACCGCTCGCACGTCCCCGGCTTCCTCCGCGGCATCGACGCGAAGGACTGGCTGTGCCTGTACCCGTTCGTCCGCAGCTACGAGTGGTACCTGCTGCCCGAGGCCGAGCGCCGCGAGATGCTCATCGAACACGGCAAGAAGGGCTCCGAGTACAAGGGCGTGATCGCCAACACCGTGGCATCCTTCGCCCTGGGCGACTACGAGTGGCTGCTGCCGATGGAGGCGGACGACCTCACCGACCTCGTCGACATGATGCGCGACCTCCGCTACACCGAGGCCCGCCGTCACGTCCGCGAAGAGGTGCCGTTCTACACGGGACGCCGCGTCACCCTCGACGAGATCCCCGAGATCCTCCAGTGAGCGCCGCTCTGCGCCTGGGCACGCGGCGCAGCGCGCTGGCGATGGCGCAGTCGCAGATGGTCGCGGACGCCGTGGCCGCGGCATCCGGTCGTGATGTCGAACTCGTGCCGATCGTGTCGGAGGGCGATGTCAACCGCGCGTCGCTGTCGCAGCTCGGCGGGCGCGGCGTGTTCGCGAACGGGCTGCGCGAGGCGCTCGCCGCCGACCGCTGCGACTTCCTCGTCCACTCGCTGAAGGATCTGCCGACGCTGCAGCCCGAGGGACTCGTGATCGCGGCCACGCCGCCGCGCGAGGACGCCCGCGACGTCGTCGTGACCCGCGACGGGACCGCGCTCTCGGCTCTCCCCGTCGGGGCGCGCGTGGGCACCGGGTCTCCCCGGCGCATCGCGCAGGCCCTGCGCCACAACCCGGGGCTCGACATCCACGACATCCGCGGCAACGTCGATTCGCGTCTCGCGCGCGTCCGGGACGGAGAATTGGATGCCGTCATCCTCGCCGCCGCGGGCATCGCGCGCCTCGGCGGAGACCTGGGCGGTCTGGAAGCCGAGTATCTGGGCCTGGCGGAATGGCCCACCGCGCCCGGACAGGGATCGCTCGCGATCGAGACGCGCACCGACATCGCGCCCGAGATCCTCGCCGCTCTCGCCACGCTCGACGACGTCGACACCCGCGTCGCGATCACGGCGGAGCGCACCGTCCTCTCGGTTCTGGATGCGGGATGCCATGCCCCCGTCGCCACGCACGCCGCCCTCGTCGACGGCGACCTGCGCCTGCGGGCCATCGTCTACGCGCTCGACGGCTCGCATCGGATCGGTATCGATCGGACCGTGCGCGTGGAGCCGGGGTATGGTGGGGAACCTGGCAGTGGCAACGGTGCGAATGCTGCCGACGACGGGGGACCCATCGCGCGTGCGACGCGTGCGGGCCAAGAAGCCGCGCGTCGGTTGCTCGAACGTGGGGCGGCCGACCTGGTACCACGAGAGTCGACCACATGAATGAAGGCCATCGGCACACGCCGACCCCAGACAAGCCGCTCGCCGGCCGGCGCGTCCTCGTGCCCCGCGGCGGCCCGTGGGGTGACGGTGTCGCCGCGAGCCTTCGTCAGCGCGGCGCCGTTCCGGTCATCGCGCCGCTGATCAACTTCGCCCCCACGAACGACCAGGCGACCCTCGAGCAGGCACTCGCCGATCTCGCCGACGGCGCGTTCGACTGGCTCACGCTCACGAGCGCGACCACCGTCGACGTGCTCTACGCGTACCGTGCCGTGATCCCCGCGACGACCAAGGTCGCCGCCGTCGGCGAGACGACCGCCGCGGCGATGCAGGCCGTGGGCTACCACGTCGATCTCGTTCCCGAGCGGGACAACTCCGCGCAGGGCATGGCCGAGCAGATGATCGACCTCGAGTCCGAGCCCCGCAACGTCCTGACGTTGCGCAGCGAGATCGCCAAGCCCGTCCTCACGCGTCTGCTGATCGAGGCGGGGCACCGGGTGCGGAGCGTGGTGGCGTACCGCACGGTCGGCGTCCCGGTGACCGACAAGATCGCCACCGACGTCCACTCGGGTCGCATCAACGCCATCCTCGTCACGAGCGGGTCGGTCGCCGAACAGGTGGTCGAGCAGTTCCCCGAGATCCCGGCATCCACCGTGATCGCCGCGATCGGACCGCGCACCGCCAAGGATGCCAAGCGCGCGGGCCTCACCGTCGACGTCGTCGCCGAGCGGCAGACCGTCGACTCCCTGATCGACGCCGTCGCGCGTTTCACCCTCCCCCCGGAGTCCGAGACCCCCGCATGAGCTTCCCCGAGTACCGCCCGCGGCGCCTGCGCCGCACTCCCGCCATCCGCCGTCTCGCGCGCGAGACGCATCTGGTCCCCTCGCAGCTGGTGCTGCCGCTGTTCGTGCGGGAGGGCATCAGCCAGCAGGCGCCCATCGGCTCGATGCCCGGCGTCGTGCAGCACTCGCTCGACTCGTTGCGCCGCGTGGTCGCCGAAGCCGCGGCCGCCCGCATCGGCGGCGTGATGCTGTTCGGCGTGCCCGAGACCCGCGACGCGGTGGGCTCCGGCGCCGACGACCCGAACGGCATCCTGAACGTCGCGACCGAGACCGTGATCTCCGAGGTCGGCGACGCCCTCGTGGTCCAGACCGACCTGTGTCTCGACGAGTTCACCGACCACGGCCACTGCGGTGTACTGAGCGCGGACGGCACCGTCGACAACGACGCGACCCTCGAGCGGTACACCGCGATGGGTCTCGCCCAGGCCCGGGCGGGGTCGGCGATGCTCGGTCTCTCCGGGATGATGGACGGCCAGGTCGGCGCGGTGCGCCAGGCGCTGGATGCCGAGGGCTTCACCGACACGCTGATCCTGGCGTACTCCGCGAAGTACGCGGGGGCCTTCTACGGTCCGTTCCGCGAGGCCGTGGACTCGCAGCTGAAGGGCGACCGCCGCACGTACCAGCTCGACCCCGGCAACGGCCGCGAGGGCGTGCGCGAGGCGCTGCTCGACGTCGAAGAGGGCGCCGACGTCGTGATGGTCAAGCCGGCGCTCCCGTACCTCGACGTGCTCGCCGACGTGCGCGCCGCCGTCGACGTGCCGGTGTGGGCGTATCAGGTGTCGGGGGAGTACGCGATGGTCGAGGCCGCCGCGGCCCACGGCTGGATCGACCGCCGCGGTGCGGTGCTGGAGAGCCTGCTCGGCATCCGTCGCGCCGGCGCCGACGCGATCCTCACGTACTGGGCGCTCGAGGCCGCGCACTGGCTGCGCGCCGACCTGTAAGCCCGCTCCACGTTCTGCCCGCGTTCCCCCGCGGGTGGGCCGACACGCGCGCACGCCCGGGAGAATGGAACCATGACAGACCTCAACGACCAGTGGTTCGCGCGCGCGAAGGACGTCATCCCCGGCGGTGTGAACTCGCCCGTGCGGGCGTACGGATCCGTCGGCGGGACGCCGCGGTTCGTGCAGTCCGCCGCGGGCGCCCGGATCACGGATGCCACGGGCCGTGAGTACGTCGACCTCGTCGCCTCGTGGGGTCCGGCACTCCTCGGTCACGCGCACCCCGAGGTGGTCGGGGCCGTGCAGTCGGCGGCATCCAAGGGTCTGTCCTTCGGCGCGCCGACGGGGGCCGAGGTCGAGCTCGCGGATCTGATCGCGCGTCGGGTCCAGGTGGGCGACCTGCGCCCCGTCGAGAAGGTGCGTCTGGTGTCCACGGGCACCGAGGCGACGATGACGGCGATCCGTCTCGCGCGCGGGGCGACCGGCCGTGACCTGCTGATCAAGTTCGCGGGGCACTACCACGGTCACTCCGACGGGCTGCTCGCCGCCGCCGGCTCGGGCGTCGCGACGCTCGCGCTCCCCGGCTCGGCGGGGGTTCCCGCGCCGATCGCCGCGCAGACGCTCGTGCTGCCCTACAACGACCTCGACGCGGTGCGCGAGGCGTTCGCGGTGCACGGCGAGAACATCGCCGCGATCATCGTCGAGGCGGCATCCGCGAACATGGGTGTCGTTCCGCCGCTGCCCGGCTTCAACGCCGCGCTCGCCGACATCGCGCACAGCCACGGCGCGCTGCTGATCATGGACGAGGTGCTCACCGGATTCCGCGTGCACCCCGCCGGCTTCTGGGGCCTGCAGGCGTCGCACGGCGAGACGTACCTGCCCGACATCCTCACGTTCGGCAAGGTCGTCGGCGGGGGGATGCCGCTGGCCGCCCTCGGCGGACGCGCCGACGTCATGGACCAGCTCGCGCCCCTCGGTCCCGTGTATCAGGCGGGCACGCTGTCGGGGAACCCGCTGTCGGTCGCCGCGGGCCTCGCGACGCTCCGGCTCGCGACCCCCGAGGTGTACGCCGCGGTCGACGCCTCGGCCGCGCGCGTCGCCGACGCCCTGGATGCCGCGCTGACGGCCGAGGGAGTGGTGCACGCCGTTCCGCGTGCCGGATCCCTGTTCGGCGTCGCGTTCCTGCCGGAGGTGCCGCGCGACTACGCCACGGCGCTGACGCAGCAGTCGTGGCGGTACGCCCCGTTCTTCCACGCGATGCTGGATGCCGGCGTGTCCCTGCCCCCGAGCGTCTTCGAGGCGTGGTTCCTCACCGCCGCGCACGACGACCTCGCGCTGGAGCGCGTGCTCGAGGCCCTGCCCGTCGCCGCGCGGGCCGCGGCCGGCGCGGCGGACCCGACGCTGCTGGCGCAGTAGGCGGGGCTTCGGACGGCGGCGCGTCGGCCGGTGATCCGGCGCATCTTCCCACGGCGGAAGGGCAGCATTACCTGCGTAGACCGGGATGCCGCGGGTGTGCTGTGATCAGCGCATGTGGCAGCTCGCGGGACTCCCGCTTCACCCCCTTCTCGTCCACGCCGTCGTCGTGCTGCTGCCGCTCGCGGCGCTCATGGTCGTCGTCGGCAGCGTCTGGCCGGCGGCGCGTCGGCGCCTCGGCATCCTGACCCCCATCGTCGCGATCGTCGGCGGTGGTTTCGCGCTGCTCGCGAAGCAGGCGGGCGAAGCGCTCGAACGTCAGGTGCCGGAGACGGCCCTCGTCGAGGCGCACACCGAGATGGGCAACGGTCCGGTGATCTGGGCGTTCTTCCTGATCGTCGTAGCGGTCGGGCAGTGGGCCTGGTTCTGGTGGCGCGCGCGGCGCGCGGACCGCCCGATCGGCGGTGTGCGGGTGATCACCGCCGTCATCGCCGTGGTCGCGATCGTCGTAGCGGTCGGCACGACGATCGATCTGGTGCTGGTCGGCGACAGTGGCGCGCGCGCCGTGTGGTCCGCCCTCGGCGGCGCCTGACGCATCGCACCCGCGCGGCGCGGTGGAAGACTGGACGGATGCCGAATCCTCAGCCCCGCATCGTCGTGCTCGCCGGCGGTGTCGGCGGATCGAAGTTCACCCTCGGCGTCCGTGCCGCCCTGCGGCGCCTCGGGGCGCCCGAAGCGACCGTCGTGGTCAACACCGGTGACGACCTGTGGCTCTCGGGCGTGCGGCTGCAGCCCGACGTCGATTCGATCACGTACGCACTCGCCGGGGTCAACGACACCGTCCGCGGCTGGGGCCGTGCGGGTGACACGGAGCGCGTCAACGAGGAGCTGCAGGCGTGGGGCGCCGGGTGGCCCTGGTTCACGCTCGGCGACCTCGACCTGGGCACCCACCTGGCGCGCACCGGCTGGCTGCGCGAAGGCCTCACCCCGACCGAGGTCCTCGGGCGGATGGCGGAGCGGTGGCCGCTCGGCATCCGGCTGCTTCCGATGACCGACAGCGAGGTCGACACGCACGTGCACGTCGAGGACGGTCGGCGTCTGCACTTCCAGGAGTGGTGGACGCGCTACCGCGCCGCCCTGACTCCGGTGCGGTTCGAGAACCCCGGAATCTCGGATGCCACGCCCGCCCCCGGCGTCGTCGAGGCGATCGCGGAGGCCGACGTGGTGCTGCTGGCGCCGTCGAACCCGGTCGTGTCGATCGGTCCGATCCTCGCGGTTCCCGGCATCCGGGAGGCGTTGCGGTCGACGTCGGCGCGGGTGGTCGGTGTCTCGCCGATCATCGGCGGACGCGTCGTGCGGGGGATGGCCGATGTGTGCCTGACGGCGATCGGGGTCGAGACGTCGGCTGCGGCCGTCGCCCGGCACTACGGCGCACGGTCGGCCGACGGGGTGCTCGATGCGTGGCTGCTCGCCGAGGAGGACGCTGCGGCGGCGCCTGAAGTGGATGCCGCGGGAATCCGGGCCGTCGTCGCGCCGCTGTGGATGCGCGACGAGGATGCCTCGGCCGCGATCGCCGAGGCGGCGCTCGGGGTGTAGGCGGTCAGGCCGCCGCAGCCGCCAGTACCGCCGCGGTCCGCGGTCCCACGCCGAGCGCGACGGCCTCGGCGAGCTGAACCGCCGTGTCGACGTCGCGACGCAGCGACGAGCCGCGCGGGACCGCGAGGTCGGTGCATCCCAGCAGCCGGTGCCGGGCCGCGGAGTCGGCGCCGAAGGCCGACACCCACACGGCGCCCGGGCGGGCCGTGACCAAGGTGGAGCCGGTGCCCTCGGCATCCGGGACCAGGCCCCGTTCGACCTCTCCTGCGAGCTTCAGTGCGGCGTCGAGGTCCTGCGGCGTCAGCGCGGGGACGTCGCCCAGCAGCGCCGCGCGGGGCGCGCCCTGTCCTGCGGCGTCCGTACCCAGGGCGATCGCGGCGTCGAGGCCGCGCACGTCTCCCTCGGGGACGACGTCGACCGCGGGCCACTGCGACACCGAGGCGGACACCTCGGCGTCATCGGTCACCACCAGCACGTGCGACACCCGCGGGGTCGCCGCGGCGGCGGCGATCGTGTCGAGGGCGATCGCGCGCGCGAGCGCCTCGCGGTCGGCGGTCACGCTCGTCAGCCGCGTCTTGCCGAGCGCGGCCGGCTTCACGGGCACGACGATCGTCCAGCCGTCGCGGATCTCAGGAATGCTCATCGGCTCCATTGTGTGCCGGACTCCGGACATTTCCGTCCGGGGGTAGCGGTGCGCCCGCGAATCGTGCTGCGGAGGCGGGAAACCTCCGGAGCGCGGCACGCCCGGTGGCGCCCCGCCGCCCCCGCCTCAGCTGAACCGCGCCCGCAGCCGCGGCAGGATCTCGGCGCCGTACGTGCGCAGGAACTCCTCCTGGTCGTGTCCCGGGTCGTGGAACACGAGGTGGCGGAAGCCGAGGTCGACGTAGTGCGCGATGCGCTCGACGTGCTCGTCGGGGTCGGTCGACACGATGAACCGGGATGCCGCCCGCTCGATCGGGAGCTCGTCGGCCAGACGCGCCATCTCGATCGGGTCGTGCACGCTCATCTTCTCTTCGGCCGACAGCGCCAGCGGTGCCCAGAAGCGCGTCTTCTCGAGCGCGGTCTCGCGGTCGGGGTGGTACGAGACCTTGACCTCCATGAGGGTGTCGACGTCGTCGCGCGTGCGTCCGGCCTTCGCGAGCCCGTCGTCGAGCGCGGGCAGCAGCGTGTCCGTGTACAGCGACGGGTCCTTGCCGCTCGTGGTGATGTAGCCCTCGGCGATGCGTCCGGCGAGCCGTGTCGCGGCAGGACCCGAGGCGCCGATGTAGATCGGCACCTTCTGCTCGGGGCGGTCGTAGATCGTGGCATCCTTCACCGAGTAGTAGGTGCCCTCGAAGGTGACCCGATCCTCGGTCCAGAGCTTGTCGATGAGGGTGATGGCCTCTTTCAGGCGCTGGAAGCGCTCGGGCGGCTCGGGCCACTCGAGGCCCAGGGTCACCTCGTTCAGCGCCTCGCCGGTGCCGACTCCGAGCGCGACACGACCGGGGAACATCACGCCGAGCGTCGCGAACACCTGCGCGATGACGCCCGGGTGGTAGCGGAACGTCGGGGTCAGCACCGAGGTGCCGAGCATCACGCGCTGCGTGCGCGCGCCGAGCGCGCCGAGCCACGGCAGGGCGTTGGGGGCGTGCCCGCCCTCGTGCCGCCACGGCTGGAGGTGATCGGAGAGGAAGACCGAGTCGAAGCCCATCTCTTCCGCGAGCACACCGAAGTCGAGCAGCTCGTTCGGCCCGAACTGCTCGCTCGAGGCCTTGTATCCGAATCGCAGCGGAACGACCATGATTCTCCTTCTTCGTGACCCGCTCACGCGGGCGATGCGTCAGCCGCGCACGGGGGTGTGCGCGGGTTCGAACTCCGACCCGTCGGTACCGGTCAGTCTTTCGTGGAACGCCTGCACGGTGCCCGGCCACAGCAGCGTCAGCCGCCCCGATCTCTCATCGACGTACCAGTTGCGGCATCCGCCGGTCATCCAGGGCGTGGATGCCGCGGCGGCGGCGATCTCGTCGGTGTAGGCCGCCTCGGCCTCGGGGCGGACACGCAGCACGCGATCGGGACGACGGTCGCGCTCGGCGAGGGCACGGACGACGTACGCGGCCTGCTCCTCGATCATGAGCACCGCCGAGTTGTGGCCGAGGCTGGCGTTGGGGCCGTTGAGGACGAAGAGGTTCGGGAAGCCGGCGACGACGGTGGACCCGAACGACGTCATGCCCTCGCCCCAGTGCTCGGCGAGCGTCTTGTCTTCGCCCCGTACGAGATCGGCGTACGGCTGCTGCGTCGAGGCGAAGCCGGTGGCGAGCACGAGCACATCGGCCTCGTGCTGCCGCCCGCTCGCGGCGGTGAGCGTCGACCCGTCGACCCGGTCGAGGGCGCTGGGTTCGAGGGTCACCCGATCGGATGCCACGGCCGGGTAGAACGCGTCGGAGAGCAGCACCCGCTTGCAGCCGAAGGCGTAGTCGGGGGTGAGGGCTGCGCGGAGCGCGGGGTCGGCGACCTGCGTGTGCAGGTGTGCGAGGGCTGCAGCACGGGCGGCCGCGGAGGCTGCGGCGTCGCCGGAGCGGGACGCGAAGCGCGCCTCGCCCTCGGCGTACAGCTCGGCGCGGAGCCGCGCGAGGGCGCCGGGGTTCTCGGCGAGGCGAGCGCGCTCCGCGGCGGAGATCTCGCCGCCGCCGCGCGGGACGATCCACGCCGGCGTGCGCTGGAACAGCGTCACGTGGGCGGCACGGCGGGCGAGCTCGGGCACGAGCTGCACCGCGCTCGCGCCGGTGCCGACGACCGCCACGCGCGTGCCGGTGAGGTCGACGTCGTGGTCCCAGCGCGCGGAGTGGAACAGCGGGCCCGCGAACGACTCGAGCCCCTCGATCGCGGGGACGTGCGGTTCGGTGAGGCGTCCGCACGCGAGGACGAGCGAGCGCGCGCGGAGCATCTCGGTGCCGGTGTCGATGTGCCAGACCGAGGTCTCGGCGTCCCACTCCGCCCCCACGAGCGGGGTGTGGAGCCGGATGCGCTCGCCGACGCCCGCGGCGACATCGCGCAGGTACTGCTGGATCTCGTGTCCCTCGGCGAACGTGCGCGACCAGCCCGCGTGCGGGTGCGCCGCGTAGCTGTACAGGTGGGCCGGGACATCGCACGCGACGCCCGGGTACGTGTTGTCGCGCCAGGTTCCGCCGACGTCTCCCGCCCGCTCGATGACGACGATGTCGTCGCGGCCCGCGCGGTGCAGCGCGCCGGCCATGCCGAGCCCGGCGAACCCGGCGCCCACGACGACGACGTCGACCACGCTCACGCGGGGACCACGCCGTAGTCGGTCGTGCGCAGGCGGAACGGTCGCATCAGGCTGCGGGCGAGGCGTTCGGCATCCGGGACCGGCAGCTCGAGCCCCTGCTCGATGCCCGTGTCGGGCAGCACACGGCCGTCGTACAGCGTGCCGCCGAGGTCGTCGCCGCCCGAACGCAGGAGGACGGCCGCGCTCTCGCGCCCCACGCGGGTCCACGGGATCTGCACGTGCGCGATCGCGCCCGACAACAGCAGTCGCGACACCGCGACCATCGCGCGGTGCTCGTCGAGCGGGGAACGCCCCGCGACCAGCGGCACGTCGCCGCCGGGGAGGGGGATCGGCACGAACTCGGCGAAGCCTCGCGTCTCGGCCTGGATGCTGCGCAGCATCCGCAGGTGAGCGATGCGCTCGGCCGCGGTCTCGACGTGTCCGTAGAACAGCACCGACGTCGAGCGGAACCCGGCGCGATGCGCGGCCGTGATGCCCTCGACCCAGCGATCGATCTCGAGGTCGCCCGGCGCGACGAGCCCGCGCACGCGTTCGCTCAGCACCTTCACCCCCGTGCCCGGCACCGTGTCGACGCCGGCCTCGCGCATCGCCGCGAGGGCGCCCTCGAGCCCGAGCCCACCGCGGTCGGCGAGATCGCGCACGTCGAGCGGACGGAACGCATGGACATGGATGCCGGTCGCGCCGCGCTTCACTGCCCGCACGAGGTCGAGGTACCCCGAGGGGTCTTCCTCGGCGGGGAGCGCGCCCTGGATGCAGATCTCGGTGGCGCCGAGGTCGGCGGCATCCGCGGCGATCGCCTCGGCATCCGCGAGGTCGAACTCCCCCGCGCCCGTGCGGCCCGCGCGGCGGAACCCGGTCGAGGTGAGGTTGCGGTTGCGGACGAGGGTCACCGGCTCGCCGACCGTGTAGCGGCGCGCGTCATCGGCTGCGGACGCGAGGGCGTCGAGCTCGGCGCCGGTGGCGTGGAGCAGTCGCGTCCAGTCGGCGTCGTCGAGCGCGAGCGGGTCGGCCGCGGCAGCCTCGGCGAGGCGGCGGACGCTGGGGTCGGCGGTGCGCGCTGCAACACTCGCGGTGGAGCGCGGGATCACGTCGGCCGCGAGGCCCGTGGCATCCGCCAACGCCCGGACGGGAGCATGGAGCTCGGGGGCGATCCACGTCGCCGCGTCCCGGATGTACTCGGGGTGGGCGGTCAGCCGCTCGCGCAGGGTGAAGCCGTGCGCGGCGGTCTGGGTGGCGAGGTCGTCGATGTGCGGCCACGGGCGTTCGGGGTTCACGTGGTCGGCCGTGAGCGGCGACACGCCGCCCCAGTCGTCGATCCCCGCCGCGATCAGCAGACCCAGCTCGCGCGGGTCGGAGAGGTTCGGCGGAACCTGGATGCGCCTGTCGGGACCCAGGGCGAGCCGCGCGACGGCGACGGTCGCGAGGTACTCGTGCATGTCGGCATCCGGGGCTCCCTGCATGGCGGTGCGGGGCTTCGCGCGGAAGTTCTGCACGATGACCTCTTGGACGTGCCCGTGCCGGTCGTCGAGGTCGCGCAGGGCGATGAGCGACTCCGCACGGTCGCGGACGGTCTCGCCGATGCCCACCAGGATGCCGGTCGTGAACGGGATGCCGGCCGCCCCCGCGTCGTCGATGACGCGCAGGCGCAGGTCGGGGTCTTTGTCGGGCGACCCGAAATGCACCTGACCGGGCTCTTCGTAGAGGCGACGCGAGGTCGTCTCGAGCATCATGCCCATCGACGGCGAGACGGGACGCAGCGTCGCCAGCTCGTCGGGGTGCATCACGCCGGGATTGGCGTGGACGAGCATGCCGGTCTCGGCCGTGATGAGGCGCGCGATGTGCGCGACGTAGTCGATCGTCGAGGCGAAACCGTGCGCGTCGAGCCACGCGCGGGCCTCGGGCCACCGCTCTTCGGGGCGATCGCCGAGGGTCAGAAGCGCCTCTTTGCAGCCGAGCGCCTGCCCCTGTCGCACGACCGTGAGCACCTGCTCGGGGCTCATGTAGGCGGGCTTGCGCAGCAGGTTCAGCTGCCCCGGCGTGTCGACGAAGATGCAGTAGTGGCAGCGGTCGCGGCACAGGGTCGTGAGCGGCACGAACACCTTGCGCGAGTACGTGATGACCCCCGGACGCCCGGCGCGCTCGAGGCCCTCGTCGCGCAGGGCTGCGGCGGCGCCGGACAGCACGTCGAGCGGGGCGTGCAGCAGCGCCTCGGTCTCATCGACGTCGGGCCGGTGTCCGCCGCGCACGCGGTCGAGGAGGTCGTCGATCGAGTCGCCCCGGGCCGGTGCGGCCTGCGGCGCAGCGCTGCCCGTACTCATCGCTCCAGGCTATCCCTCCGCTCCGACACGCGGGCCGCGGCCCGCACCCCCGGATCGTTGCGCTCTCGTGAGGCGCCGGGGCCGACGGCATCCATCGTCGCTGGCAGGATGGATGCCATGGTGACCCTGCTGCTCGATCAGGCGCAGCTCGAGGTCGTGCTCTCGCCGACCGAGCGTGCGCTGTCGTTCCGCAAGCGCAACATCGTCGTGCCGCGCGCGACGATCGAGCGCGTGCAACTGACCGACGACGCATGGACGTGGCTCCGCGGTGTGCCGAACCCGGGCACGTACCTCCCGGTCGCCGTCGCCATGGGGACGTGGAAGTCGGCCGGGGGCAACGACTTCGTCGTGATCCGTCGGCGGAAGTCGAGCGTCGTCATCGACCTCCGCGGTCACGATGAGTTCGAACGTCTGGTCCTCACGACCAAGCACGGCGTCGCGCTGCTGAAGGCGCTGCGTCTCGAGGGTGCACCCGAGCCCGAGGACGTTGCCGACCTCGTGTCCTGACCGCGCGTCAGTCGATGTCGCGGCGCCAGGTCGTCGCGAGGCCGATGAGGACCAGCACCACGGCGTAGCCCAGCAGCACGAGGCCGCCGAGCCACCACACCAGCGGGTCGGCGCCGCCGGCGCCGACGGCGCCGAAGATCGTCTTGCCCACCAGGGCGTCGCTCGCCGCGCTCGGCAGCCACCGCGCGACCTGGTCGAGACCGTCGAGCACGCCGGCGATCGTGCGCACGATCGGCTCGATGAACAGCGTCACCGCCAGCACGATGACGATCGCGGCGACCTGATTGCGCACCACCGTGCCCACGCCGATTCCGACGACCGCCCAGAGCGCGAACGCCAGGAGCATGCGGCCCACGAGCACCCACGTGTCGGACGAACCGAGCTCGGTGTCGAGTCCGAACGCCGCGAACACGCCGGCCCCCGCGCCGATGGCCGCGATCGACCCGAGGATGCCGTACAGCAGGCCCACCAGGATGCCGATCGCGAACTTGCCCACGAGCACCACGCCGCGGCGGGGGGTGGCCAGGAACGTCGGGGTCAGGGTCTTGTGCCGGAACTCGGTCGTGACCATGAGCGTCCCCGCCAGCAGCGGGAAGACGTACCCCACGGCGCTCGCCGAGCTGTACACGAGTCCCGCGAGACCGTCCGCGGAAGGCGTGGGGCCCTCGGCTCCGGGCAGCTTTCCGGATGCCACGCCCCCGAACGCCAGCGCGAGCACGCCCGCGGTGAAGCCGACGTAGACGACGAGCACGATGCCGAGCACCCACCAACCGGCGGTGCTGAACTGCTTCGTGTACTCGGAGCGAGTGGATGCCACCAGGCTCATCGCGGCACCTCCGTGTCTTCGGCGCGGGCGTCGTCGACCGGCACGATGTCGATCACTCCCGTCGAGGCCACCGCGTAGGAGCGGCGGGTCTCGGGTTCGGGTGCGGTGGGAGGCGCGAAGCTCCGCGGGGCAGGCGCGACCGGGACGAGGTCGGTCGACGGTGCGGGATCGGGCGCGGGCGCGGGGGCCTCGGCATCCACCGTCTCCGCTTCCGTCGGCGCGGCGGCGACCGGGTTGGCCGCGCTCGCGTGGGTGCGCACGCCGCTGACGAGCTCGAGGAAGATGTCCTCCAGGCTCGCGCCCTTGCTCTGCAGGTGCGACAGGACGATGCCCGCGCCGGCGGCGAGGGTGCCGATCTCGAGCGGCTCGATGTGCCGGATCGTGAAGCCGTTGCGCAGCAGCTGGAACGGGATGCCGCGCTCGTCGAGCAGCCGCGACAGCGCCTCGCGGTCGGGGGAGTCGACGACCGTGGAGTACTCGTCGGGGTCGGCGAGGTCTTCCGTTCCGCCCTGGAACACCAGCTTTCCGCGCGAGATGATCAGCAGCGCGTCGACGGTCTGCTGCACCTCGGCGAGCAGGTGCGAGGAGATGAGCACCGTGCGGCCCTCCTCCGCGAGGTGGCGCAGCAGCGAGCGCATCCAGCGGATGCCTTCGGGGTCGAGCCCGTTCGAGGGCTCGTCGAGCACCAGCACGCCGGGATCGCCGATCAGGGCCGTGGCCAGGCCCAGACGCTGGCGCATGCCGAGCGAGTAGCCGCCGACGCGGCGTCCCGCGACATCGGCCAGGCCCACGAGCCCGAGCACCTCGTCGACGCGCGACAGGGGCAGCCGCGCCGCCCGCGCGTAGGCCTTGAGGTGGTTCGCCGCCGAGCGTCCCGGGTGGAAGCTGGATGCCTCGAGCGCGGCGCCCACGGTCTGCAGCGGCCGGTCGATGTCGGAGTACCGACGACCGCCGATCGTCGCCGACCCGGACGTGGGGCGGACCAGTCCCAACAGCATGCGCAGCGACGTGGTCTTGCCCGCACCGTTGGGACCCAGGAATCCCGTCACCAGGCCCGGCTCCACGCGAGCGGTCAGGCCGTCGACGGCCGACACCGCGCCGAAGCGCTTGGTCAGCCCCGAGAATTCCAGCACCTGTCCTTGGGGCATCGAGTACCTCTCGTTCCGCGGGCGTTCTCCCCATCTTCCCCGATCCGAGGCCGAAAACACATCTCGCGCCCTGTGTAACGTGGCAGCGTGAACGCACAGCGATCCGACGATGCGGTCATCGCGCGAGCCTGGCGGGGCGTGGGGCACCTGACGCTCAACCGACCCCGCGCGATCAACGCGCTCGACCTCGGCATGATCCGACTGCTCTCCGCCGCGCTCGACCGCTGGGAGCACGACACCGATGTCGATCTCGTCCTGCTCGACGGCGCCGGAGACCGCGGCTTCTGCGCGGGCGGCGACGTGCGGGCGCTCCACGGGTTCGTGGTCGACGGACGCGTCGACGAGGTGCACACGTTCTTCCGCGAGGAGTACGCGCTCAACCACCGCATCGCGACCTACCCCAAACCGATCGTCGCGATCGCCGACGGAGTGACGATGGGCGGGGGGATCGGGCTCGCCGGACACGCGCGCATCCGCATCGTCACCGAGCGCTCGCAGCTCGCGATGCCCGAGACCCGCATCGGCTTCACCCCGGACGTGGGCGGGTCGTGGCTGCTCGGGCGCGCGCCCGGACGGCTGGGCGAGTACCTCGGGCTCACGGGAGCGACGATGGATGCCGCGGACGCCCTGTACGCGGGTTTCGCCGACCACCTCGTCCCCGTCGCGCACCTCTCCGCCCTGCACGAGGCGTTGGAGTACCGCGCCGACCCGTCGAGCCCGACCGAGCTGGTGCTGCTGTTCGACGAGAGCCCGGAGCGATCGAATCTCGAGACCTGGCGTCCTTGGATCGACGACGCCTTCTCGGCCGACGATCTCGACGGCATCCTGCACCGGCTCCGTCAGCGCTGGGAGCCCGAGGCGCACGCGACCGCCGACCTCCTCGAGGCATCGGCTCCGACCGCGGTGTCCGTGACGCTCGAGGCCGTGCGTCGGGCTCGGGCGCTGCCCTCGCTCCGGGCCGCCCTCGCGCAGGAGTACGGACTGGTGATGTGGTTCGCGACCACGCAGCCGGACCTGGCCGAGGGCATCCGCGCGCAGCTCGTCGACAAGGACCGATCGCCGTCCTGGTCGCCCGCGCACCGGTTCGATCTGCCCCCGTGGCGCGTCGCCGAGGCGTTCGCCCACGACCCCGAACCGGCTCTCTGGTAGCGGCGCCGTGAGCGGGCGGAGACGATGGTCGTTGGGGCGGCTGCTCGACGGGTTCTTCTTCGTGTTCGCCGGGCTCGCCGCCGTCTGGCTCGCCTACCTCAGCTTCACCCAGACCTTCACTCTCGGCTGGGCCGGGATCATCATGGCGATCGTCTTCTGGGGTCTGCTCGCCTACCTCGTGCTCCCGCGGCTGCATCGCATCCTCACCGCGATCTACGTGCCCGACTACTTCATGGGCCGTACCCGCACCTCGGACGGCCTGCTCGGCGACCCGGTGAACCTCGCCTTCCAGGGCGAGCGTGCGCAGATCGAGGCGGTGATGGCCGCGGCCGGGTGGATCCCCGCCGATCCGGTCGGCCTCGGCTCGTCCTGGCGCATCGTCACGTCGACCCTGCGTCGCCGCAGCTACCCGACCGCACCCGTCAGCCCCCTCTTCCTGTTCGGGCGGATGCAGGACCTCGCCTATCAGCAGGAGGTGGCCGGATCCCCGGCCCAGCGGCACCACGTCCGGCTCTGGCGGTGCCCCGACGGCTGGCTGCTCCCCGGCGGACGGCGCGTCGACTGGCTCGCGGCCGGAACGTTCGACCGCGCCGTCGGGCTGTCGCTGTTCACCCTCCAGGTCACGCACCGGATCGACGCCGACACCGACATCGAGCGCGACCACATCGTCGCGACCGTGCGCGACCTGCCCGGCGTCGAGGTCGACGTCATCCGCGACTTCTCGACCGGCTACCACGCGCGCAACGGGGGCGGCGACAGCATCACCACCGACGGCGACCTGCCCATCCTCGACGTGCGCGGGGTCCGGGCGGCAGCGGATGCCGGGGCCGCCGACGCCGGGACGGAGGGTCGACCGTGAGCGAGAGGCATCCCCGCAAGAGGGCGGCGTTCGAACCGGTCGCCGCGCCGGTCGCCCGGAACCCCGCGATGCGGCGCCCGGCGGCGACGGTCGCCGGCGGCGTGCTCGTGCTGCTGCGCGCCGCGTCCGGGATCCTGTGGGGTCTCACGGTCGTCTTCCCCCTGCCGTCGTGGATGCAGACGGTCGCCGGCGCGGCGGACGGTTCCGGCGCGGATCCGACCTTCACCCTCTCGGACCTCGGGCTCGACGGCGCGGTGTTCTTCGGCATCCTGGGCGTGATCACCCTGGTGCAGGCGGTCTTCGGCATCCTGCTGCTGCGCGGGAGCAACGTCGCCCGGGTGATCGTGATGCTCGTGTCGACCCTCTCGATCATCACGGCGTTCGCGGGCTGGTGGGAGCTCGGGCAGGAGATCACGGTGGGCACGACCCTCGTCACGGTGAGCCTCGACATCCTCGTGCTCCTCGCCCTCTCGAGCCGGGATGCCGCCGCCTACGCCCGCCGCAACGAGAAGGTCTGACGCGGACGGCGTGCAGCCGTCAGCGAAACCGGGGGTGGATCCCGGGGGTTGCACAGACGGCGCCCGTTAGCCTGAAAGGTGCCGCACCCGAGCGGCGGAACGGATGACGGACGTGTTCGACAGCCCCATGTCGGTCTCGGCATACGAGGTTCTCCGCGTCGACGTCGACATCGACGACGAGGGACTCCGGCGTGCGTACCGCGTCCGACTGCGCGAGACGCACCCCGACACCGGCGGCGATGCCGCGCTGTTCGTCCAGGTGCAGCGCGCGTGGGAACTGGTCGGCACGCCCGAGGCCCGTGCCGCCTACGACCGCGGCCGCGGGCACGCGTCGGCCGAATGGGGCGGCGGGGCCACGGCATCCCCTCCTCCCCGTCCCGACACCCGACCCCGTGCGCGCGCCTACGGCCAGCCCGGCGGCTGGCGTCGGGAGCGGTACCTGTCGTTGATCCGCGAGTGGGTCGGCCGCGGCGTCGAGGTCGCCGACCCGTACGATCCCGCGCTCGTGCGGTCGGCGCCGCCGGAGATCCGGCACATCCTCGCCGACGCGCTCGCCGAGGAGGAGACCGCGCGCCTGGTCGCCGACCTGGGCATGGGGTACACCGTCTGGCACGACGTCTTCGCCGACCGCGACGGTCTCGACCCCGAGCAGAAGATCGACCACCTCGTGCTCGGACCCAGCGGGCTGTACGCGATGCTGAGCGAGGACTTCGGCGGTCCGGTCGGCGTGCGCCGGGGCGAGATCACCGGACCGAACGTCATCGGTTCGCCGGTGACGCAGCTCGTCTCCCGGGCGCGCGTCATCGCGCGGGCCGCGGGCGTGCGGTTCAGCGGCGCGATGGTCGTGCTCCCCGACGACGCGATCCTCGACGCGGTCACCGACCTCGGCAAGGTCCGTGGCACCCCGGTCGTGCTGGTGCAGCGCAGCGCCCTCACGACGCTGCTGCGGCGCGGCATCCCGGGGGCCCGTGAGGTCGGCGGCACCGAGCTGTTCGACGTCCGCACCCGGCTGCAGCAGCGCGTCCGCCACGTCTGACGGGGCGCCGGGAAACCCGGCGCGCCTAGGGTGGACCCATGAGTACCGACGAGACCCCGGATGCCACGGCATCCGACGACATGAAGCGCAAGTTCAAGGAAGCCCTGGCGAAGAAGAACGGGCAGCAGCGGTCGGGTCAGGCTCACCTCGACGGCCACTCGGCCGTGCAGGGGACGCACGGGGCCGTGACGAAGCGGGAATTCCGCCGCAAGAGCGGCTGACCTCCGGGTAGGACCGGGCCGTCACCGCCGCAGCGGTGCCTCGAAGAACGCCAGCTCCCGCCGCATCGAGCGGGCGTACGCGTGGCCCATCGCGGCCCGGGTCGCAGGTGAGGCGTCGCGGGCCGCGGCATCCGCGATCCGCGACGCCTCCGCCGAGGAGACGGCGAACGTCTCGTCGCCGTAGGCCGTGAGCCAGTCGGCGTACGCATGGTCCGGGGTGAACGTGCCGCGCCAGCGCGCACCGATGTCGGTGTACAGCACGAAGCACGGCAGAACAGCCGCGACCAGCACCGCGTACGAGCCGTCCGCCGACACAGCGTGCAGGTGGTCGGTGTAGGCGACGGTGGCCGCCGCGGGCACGAGGCCCGTGGCATCCACGTGCGACTCGTGCAGCGACGCCTCTTCCGCCAGGCACGACACCGACGCCGCCGCCCAGAACCGCTGCTCTTCGGTTCGGGGGGCGAGGGCCGCGGCGCGGGCCAGGACGCGGGCGTACTCCCGCAGGTACAGCAGGTCCTGCCCGAGATACCAGGTGAACGCGGCGCGGTCCAGATCACCGGATGCCAGCCCCCGCACGAACGGGCAGTCGTCGACGTCGGCGCGCACCGCTGCCGCCTCGGCCCATCGCGCGGCGCTCCACGACGGGGCGAGGTCGAGGTGCGGCCGCAGCTCGTGCAGGTGGTCGATCGGTCCGTTCCCACGCCCGACGTGCAGCTCGGCGGCGTTCTCGAGGGCGCCGGTGAGCCAGCGTTTCGCCCGCACGAGGGCGTCGGGCCAGGGCAAGCCGTGCGCGGCGAGGGTGGCCATCGCCGACGACAGCGAGCATCCCGTGCCGTGGGTGTGCGGGGTGGCGACGCGACGGCCGGGCACCGGGTGGATGCCGGCCGCGTCGACGACGGCATCCGGACTCTCCTCGCCCGTGAGATGCCCGCCCTTGAGCAGAACGGTCGTGTCGGCGCGGGCCGCGAGCGCCTGTGCCTGCGCGACCGCGGTGTCCCAGTCGGCGGCGACGGGTTCGCCCACGAGCACGGCCAGCTCCGGCAGGTTCGGGGTGACGAGGTCGGCGAGGCGACACAGGTCGCGCACGGCCGCCTCGGCGTCGGCGTCGAGCAGCCGGTCGCCGCTGGTCGCGATCATCACGGGGTCGAGCACGACGACTGGCGGCCGCGTCTCGGTCAACCAGCGCGCGACGACGGCGACGACCTCGGCCGAGCCCAGCATCCCGATCTTCACGGCGTCGATCTCGACGTCGTCGCTCACAGCCCGCAGCTGCGCCGTCAGGAAGTCCGTCGGCGGCACGTGCACCTCGCGCACGCCGAGGGTGTTCTGCGCGACGAGCGCGGTCACCGCCGCCATCCCGTAGCCGCCGAACGCCGAGATGCTCTTCAGATCGGCCTGGACGCCGGCGCCCCCGGTCGGGTCGGTACCGGCGATGCTCAGCACGCGGGGGATCATGCCCACGCCTCGCGGAGCTCGCGGGTGGCGGCGGCGGGGTCGTCGGCTCCGCTCACCGCCGAGACCACCGCGACGCCCGCGGCCCCGGCCCCACGCAGCCCGTGGACATCGCCCACCTCGATGCCGCCGATCGCGACGCAGGGCAGAGGAGCGGATGCCACGAGCGCGGCGAACCCGTCGACCCCCAGCGGCTGCGGGTGATCGGGCTTGGTCGCCGTCGCGCGGATCACGCCGACGCCGAGGTAATCGACGGTCCCGGCCGGAAGCCCCGCGGCCGCGGCGAAGTGCGCCGGGGTGTTCGCCGTCCACCCGATGAGGGCGTCGGGGCCGAGCAGCCAGCGCGCGGCGATCACCGGCAGGTCGCTCTGGCCGAGATGGACGCCGTCGACGCGGGCTCCGGCGGACCGGGCGGCGAGGGCCACGTCCACGCGGTCGTCGACGACGAACGTCGCCCGGCCCGCGATGACGTCGGCCAGGGCCGTCACACGATCGAACAGATCGCGTCCGCACGCGTCCTTGTCGCGGAACTGCACGACGCTCGCCCCCGATCCGGCTGCGGCGTCGACGACCTCGACGACGCGCGCGAACGGCATCCGGTGATCGGTCACGAGGTGCAGCGACAGGTCATGCGCGCTCACACCGTCACCCGCCCGTCGAGGTCGGCGGGCTCCACCGCGGCGAGGGCGTCGAGGAAAGCGACGGCGAACGACCCCGGTCCGGTCGAGGCCGCTTCTGCGCGCTCCGACGCCACGGCCCAGATCGCGCTCGCCGTCGTCGCGGCGGTGAAGCCGTCGGCGACCGCGAGCAGCGCCGCCATCGCCGCGCCGAGGGCGCAACCGCCGCCGGTGACGCGGGTGAGCAGGACGCTGCCGCCGTGCACGCGCGCGGTGCGCCCGGCATCCACGATCAGGTCGACCGGCCCCGAGACGGCCACCGTCCCGCCGGTGCGCGCCGCGAGTGCGCGGGCCGCGTCGACCGCGGCCTCGGGGGAGTCCGTCGAGTCGACGCCGCGACCGCCCGCCCCGGCGCCGGCGAGGGCGAGGATCTCGGACGCGTTGCCCCGCACGATCGCGGGTCGCGCCGCGAGCAGATCGTGGGCCAGGGCCGTGCGTACCGGCAGCGCCCCCACGGCGACCGGGTCGAGCACCCACGGCGTTCCCGCCGCGACGGCTTCGCGGGCCGCGTCGCGCTGCTCGGCGGTCGGGGTGCCGAGGTTCACCAGGACGCCCCCGGCGACGCCGGCGAAGAGCCCCGCCTCACCGGGGATGTCGCACATGGCGGGTGAGGCGCCGAGGGCGAGGAGGGCGTTGGCGGTGAAGTTGGTCACCACCGCGTTGGTGATGCACTGCACGAGCGGCGGGGCGTCCCGCAGGTCGGCGAGAGCGGTGGACGGAGACGACGACGTGCGAACGACCATTCGCGACATCCCTTCGCTAGTACGAACTAGATCAGGTTCGACGGGTGTGTTCTCAGCCCCGTGGGGCACCCCGTGTCACTGCGGGCGACGCTAGCACGCCGGACGCGCTCGCGTCGGACGCGGTCGTGCCGGACGCCGTCGCGCGGGACGCTCAGTAACGCGCGGAGAAGCCGCCGTCGGTGTGGAGGAGCTGTCCGCTGATCCACCGACCCTCGGGTGACAGCAGGAACGCCGTGATCCCGGCGATGTCGCGCGGAACGCCGAGTCGGCCGAGCGGCTGGTGGGCGGTCAGCGCGTCGCGGGTCTCGGCATCCATCCATCCGGTGTCGATCGGACCCGGGTTCACGACGTTGGCCGAGATGCCGCGCGGACCGAGTTCCCGGGCGGCTGAGATCACGATGCGGTCGAGTGCGCCCTTGGAGGCGCCGTAGGGGAGGTTGCCCGTGGTGTGGTCGCTCGTGAACGCGACGATCGCGCCGCCGGTCTCGTCGACCTGGCGGGCGAAGGCCGCGATCAGAAGCAGGGTCGCGCGGGCGTTGACGGCGACGTGGCGGTCGAAGCTCTCGGCGGTGGTGTCGAGGATGCCGGACTCCACGCCGTGCGCGTGGCTCAGGACGAGCGCGTGGATCGGCCCGCGGTCGCGGGAGACGCGTTCGACCAACTCGGTCGGAGCGGTGGGGCTCGCGAGGTCGCAGGGGTAGTCGCCCGAATCGAGGTCGCTGGTCACGACGTCCCAGCCGTCGGCTTCGAGCCGGGGGACGATCCCCGCGGCGATGCTGTTCGCGCGCGCGGCGCCGGTGACGAGGACGTGGGGCATGCGTCGAGGCTACGCGGGCGCGCGCGGGCACTCGGGACGGTGCGCACCGCACGCCGCACGCCGCACGCCGCACGCCGCGCACCGCACGCCGCGCACCGCACGCCGCGCACCGCACGGCGCTGTCGCGCTCTCGCGCCGATGTGCATCCGCGTCGGCGTGCGTGCGCGCGGACGCGCTGGACGACGGCTTCAGAACGGCGCTGATTCTCGGTCGTGGTCGGTGCGCGGCGGTGGCGGTGGGGTGGGGTCGTTTGGGAGGAATCTGACCGCGGGTGAGTAGGGCAGTGGTTCGTCGGTGTAGACGCGTCCGGTGGGGGAGGTCCACTCGAGTACCCCGGCGGGGAGTTGATGGACTTTCCAGCGGGTGAACTGCTTCTGGGTGTGGTGTCGCTGGCAGAGGTGGGCGAGGTTGGTGACGTTGGTGGGGCCGCCGAGGGCGTGGTCTCGGGTGTGGTCGACTTCGCAGCGGACGGCGGGGGTGGTGCAGCCGGGCCAGCGGCAGTGGCGGTCGCGGGCGCGGAGGTGTCGGTCGATCGCGGCGGTGCGGTGGTAAGTGTCGGTTCGGAGTACCTCGCCCGAGACCGGGTGGGTGATGACGCGATCCCACGGGACGGCGGTGGCTTCCGCGAGGTTGCGGGCGGTGTCGGCGTCGATGGGTCCGTGGCCGACGAGGGCGGCGGCGTCGGAGTTCTCGGTGCCGGGGCGGAGCATCGTGAGCGCGGGGACGACGACCTGCACCCGCGCGCGGATCGCCCCGAGTGTGCCGGGGCCGTCGTCGCCGCGGGTGGGGTCGGCGTCGGGCGCGGCGGTGAGGAGCATGTCGGCGAGGATGTCCGCGCGGACCTGATCGGCCGTACGGGCGTCGGGGGCGGGTGCTGTTCCCTCCCGGTCATCTGCCGGCGCCTCGCGGCGTGCGTCGACGATCGCCGCGCTCTGTTGCACGAGCCGGTCGTAGATCCCCACCGCCAGCACCGTCGGCAGCGTCGCGATCAGGTCGGACATCCCGTCCTGCCCGTGAACGACGCGGACGCACCGGGTCTCGCGGCCGCGTCGGTGGCGTTCGGTGAGGGTGGTGGGCTGCAGCGCTTCCGCCAACGCCGCGAGGCGCGTCTTCAACCTCCCGGGACTGAGCCCTTCGGCGGTGGCGACGGCGAGGACATCGAATTCCTCCCGACGCTCGGACGGCAGTGGGGTCCCGGCATCCACGATCACCCGCACGTGCGCGCGGGACAGCGCCCCCGCTTCCCACGCGTCCAGGGTCACGGGGAAATCATCGGTGAGGGTCATCGACCACCCGATCTGCCCCTGCACACTCCGATCGGACACGCACTCGGCGGCCGCGATCTCGGACGCGACCTCCCGCAGCGCCATCTCGGCCGCCCGCGACGACGCCCGCAGCCCCGCGGTCGCGTCGAGGGCGAGGTGCCCCGCCCGGGCCAACGCCCGCACCCGCCGGGCCTCGGCGGAGGCGACCTCGGCATCCATCGCCCGCACCTCACGCAGCACCGCGGACAGGGCGACAGCCCCGTCATCGGGGAGCGGTGAACGCAAATCGAAGGACATGTCTGCATGCTAGCGAGGGGGTCCGACATCACAGCGGCCCCGAGGCGCCACATCGGGACAGATCCGACATCGCGCCTACTGGGGAGGAGGGGTGCGTGGCATCGCCGGCCGCAACAAACACGCGATGATCAGGTGTTTCCTCGCGGCAAGACGGCGCGGGTGAAGTTTCGCCGATCCTGTGGTGGGCGAGTGCGAGGCGACGGAAGCGGAATCGGGACGCCGCGGGCGAGCGCGCCCACACGTCGCCGTCACACGGGTCGGTCGCCGCACGGCCCCGCCGTCGAGAGACGTCAGTCGTTGAGCCCGAAGAGGTCGAGCGGGTGCGTCAGCCGCCACCAGGGGCTCGGCGGCTCGATGTCGCTCTCCAGCTGGACGTCGACGGTGGCGGCATCCAGGGGGCCGGTGGCGATCAACTCGCCGACGGTCGAGCCCGCGTCCCGCGCGTCGCCGAGCGTGAACGACGTGCCGGGAGTCGCGCTCGCGCCGTTCCACAGCACGTTCTGCGCGTCCGTCGCCGTGACGAGCGAGACGTCTTCGCCCCACAGCGTCGAGACCTTGCCGACGACCGTCCCCGCCGGCACCGAGGTGCGCAGCTGCACCTCTTCGGCGAGGCGCGTGTAGAGGTCGCGGCTGGCCTGATCGCGCTCATCGGGGCCGGGTTGGCCGAGTACGGCCGCGTAGGTGCGCACGGTGATCCCGCCGACCGTGAGGGCTTTCGCCGACAGCAGGTTCCAGGCATCCAGGGTTCCGGTCTTGATCCCCACGACGCCGGCGTCGGCCAGAAGCGGGTTGCCGTTCTTGAACGTTCCGGCACCCGGCAGCGACATCTCGGGGGTGCGCACGATCTCGGCGATCACGGGGTTCTGCAACGCCTTCTCGGCGAGGGCGATGAGAGCCGCGGGAGTCGCGGTGTTGCCGGCCTCGATCCCGGTGGGGTTCACGATCGTGATGCCCGAGATTCCGCGCTCAGCCAGGTAGCGAGCGGCGGCCGCGGTGAAATCGGCGTTCGACGGCCAGAGATCGGATGCCAGTCGCTGAGCGTAGTTGTTGGCCGAGGCGATGAGCATGCCCTGGAGCATCTGCAGCTCGGTCAGGGTGCCATCGACGGGGACGTCGAGGGAGGATTCGCCGCGGAAACGGTACTGCCAGTAGTCGTCGCTGTCGGCCTGCGTGAACCCGTACGTCGGGCCCTGTTCGCCCGGAGCCAGCGGAAGTCGTTCGAGCACGAGCAGCGCGGTGACGACCTTGGTGATGCTCGCGATCGACTGGGGGGCTTCCCCTGAGGACAGCACGTCGGGCATGCCCTGGACCGCGACCGCCGCCTCGCCCTGGACCGGCCACGCCGGCGACGCGGCCGGGGCCGCGACGGACTGCACCACGAGCGGCGTGACGCGCGGCGAGACCGCGTTCAGCGGCCAGAGCAGGGTGACCGCGGCGTACACGGCGACCAGCAGCATCAGCAGCAGCGGCGGGATGACCGTGCCGGGACGCAGCGCACGCCGGCGGCGCCCCGCGAGCAGATCGGGCGGGCGGGGTCCTGCCGGGGTGAGCGCGAACTCCGGAGTCGGACGGGGGGAGTCCGCCGACGCCGGGTCGACCCACGTCAATGCGATGGGTCCGCCGATGAGGATGCGTTCCGGAGCGGACGGGAGAGGTGCGGGCGCCGGGTCTCCATCGGGCGGGGGAGCGAGGGATGCCGCCGGAGGATCGACGGAGGCCGCGGGTGCGGGGGCATCGGGCGCGGGATCGACCCGGTCACGCAGCTCGCGCCGTGTGGCCGGTGTCTGGTCGTGCACTCGCCCACGCTACCCCGGGGGAGGCCCTCGCCGTGCAGCGCGCGGTCGCGCGCCGCGGCAGCTACGCGGCCGTGGTCTGGACGAGCTGGATGAGGTTTCCGCAGGTGTCATCGAACACCGCGATGAGGGCGGTCCCCACGTCGGTCGGCGGCAGGGTGAACACGACCCCGCGCTCGATGAGACGCGCGTGCTCGGCCACGAGGTCGTCCACGGCGAACTGGGCGAGCGGGATGCCGTCCCGCACCAGCGCCTCGCGGTACGGCCCGACGGCCGGGTGATCGGCGGGTTCGAGGAGCAGCTCCGCGCCGCCCTCCGGGGAGATGACGGTGAGCCACGCCGCCTCACCGAGCGGGATGTCGTGGTGGAGGACGAAGCCCAGTACCTCGGTGTAGAACGCGAGGGCCTCGCGCTGGTCGTCGACGAAGATGCTCGTCAGGTCGATCCTCATGATGTCCTCCGGGTGATGGGCGACGGCGCCGTGTCGTCCGAGTCGAGCAGATCGGGACCTGCCGATCAAGGGGATTCTCCGGGCGGCGGGCGAGGAGTCCTATACTCGGGAACCACAACCACGGGAGTCCGGTGAGCCGGGCTGAGAGGAAGCGACCCACGCTTCGACCGTCGAACCTGATCCGGATCATGCCGGCGCAGGGAGGAGAAGAAATGCACACGTCCACGTCTGCCCGGACGGCCCCGGCCGTCGCCACGTCCGACCGCTTCCGCTGGCGCGTCGTCGACATCGTCGTCGCCGCGGTCCTCGGCGTCGCGATCGGTCTCGTCTTCTGGGGATGGAACACCGTCGGCGGCCTGTGGTTCGCCGCGATGGACGGGCTCACACCCGGCCTCGGCGGTATCGCCGTGGGCATCTGGCTGCTCGGCGGTGTGGTCGGCGGTCTCGTCATCCGCAAGCCCGGCGCGGCACTTCTCGTCGAGGTCATCGCCGCGGTCGTGTCCGCTCTCATCGGCAACGTGTGGGGAATCAGCACGATCTACTCGGGACTCGCACAGGGCCTGGGTGCCGAGCTGATCTTCCTCGCGTTCCTCTACCTGCGCTTCTCGCTGCCGGTCGCGATGCTCGCCGGTGCGGGAGCCGGTGTCGGCGCGTGGGTGCTCGAGTTCTTCACCGGCAACATCGTCAAGACCGCCGAGTTCAACCTCCTCTACCTCGGCACGCTCATCGTCTCGGGAGCGGTGCTCGGCGGTGTCGTGGGGTGGCTCCTCGTCCGGGCGCTCGCTGCCAGCGGCGCGCTGAGCCGGTTCGCCGCGGGACGCGAACGCCGCCGCGAGGTCTGATGCCGCATCCCGCGCGCGTCGAGGTCGACGGCTGGGGGTGGCGCTACGCCGGTCGCCGGCTGCCCGCCACCCGCGATGTCGACCTCACGATCGAGCCGGGGGAGCGGGTGCTGCTCCTCGGCGCGTCCGGGGCGGGGAAGTCGACGCTCCTCGCGGGGCTCGCCGGACTCCTCGGGGGCAGCGACGAGGGCGAGGCCACGGGTCGGATCCTGGTCGACCGGCAGCCGCCGGAGGGTCAGCGCGGCCGCATCGGCCTCGTCCTGCAGGACCCCGAGTCCGGCGTCGTCCTGTCCAAGGTCGGCGATGACGTCGCCTTCGGCTGCGAGAACCTCGGCCTGCCGGCGGATGCCATTCCCTCGCGCGTCGCGGAGGCACTGGCATCCGTGGGTCTGGACGTGCCGCTCGATCGTCCGACGAAGGCCCTGTCGGGCGGGCAGAAGCAGCGGCTCGCGCTCGCCGGGGTGCTGGCGATGCGTCCGGGGCTGCTGCTGCTCGACGAACCCACCGCCAACCTCGACCCGGACGGCGTACGCGAGGTGCGCGCCGCGGTGGAGCGGGTGGTCGCGCGCGACGAGACGACCCTCGTGCTCATCGAGCACCGCACGGCCGTGTGGGCCGACCTCGTGACGCGCGTGATCGTGCTGGCGCCCGGCGGCGGGCTGCTCGCCGACGGTCCGCCGGCGTGGGTGTTCGCCGAGCACGGTGAGGCGCTCGCCGCGGCGGGTGTGTGGGTGCCGGGACGTCCGGTCGAGCTGCCCCTGCTCGCTCCCGCTTCGCCGTCGACGGATGCCGTGCTCTCGGCGTCCGCGCTCACGATCGGCCGGGACCGCCGGACGCCGGTCCTCGCGGGTCTCGACGTCATGGTTCCGGAGGGCGCGGGTACCGTCGTCACGGGCCCGAACGGCGCGGGCAAGTCGACGCTCGCTCTGACCCTCGCGGGTCTCCTGCCGGAGCTCGCGGGAGAGGTCGTCGCCACGCCCGGGCTCGCCGCCCGGGGCGTCCGCCGTCCGTCGCGGTGGCGATCCACCGAGCTGCTCACCCGCATCGGCACCGTGTTCCAGGAGCCCGAGCACCAGTTCCTCGCGTCGACGCTGCGAGAAGAGCTCGCCGTCGGACCGCGGGCACTCCGGATGCCGACGGCCGAGGTGGACGCGATCGTCGACGAACTGCTCGAGCGCCTCGACCTGGCATCCCTCGCCGAAGCCCACCCGTTCACCCTCTCGGGCGGGCAGAAACGACGGCTGTCGGTCGCGACCGTCCTGGCGTCCGCTCCCGCGGTGATCGTTCTCGACGAACCGACGTTCGGTCAGGACCGCCGCGGCTGGAGCGAACTCGTCGCGCTTCTACAGCGCGAGATCGCGCGCGGGCGGAGCGTCGTCGCCGTGACCCACGACGCCGACGTCATCCGTCACCTCGGCCAGCACCGTATTCGGTTGGAGGGCGCCGCGTGACCGCGACGATCGCCGTGGTCGGGCGCACGGCGGCGTGGCTCGACGGGGTCAACCCGGTCACGAAGATCCTCATCGCGCTGGTGCTGTCCGTACCGCTGTTCGCCACGCTCGACCCGGTGAGCGCATCGGTCGCGATCGTG
This sequence comes from Microbacterium sp. 71-36, assembly GCF_001898305.1. NCBI lineage: Bacteria > Bacillati > Actinomycetota > Actinomycetes > Micrococcales > Microbacteriaceae > Microbacterium > Microbacterium sp. 71-36. Next base: position 1,768,518 of record NZ_MKTP01000001.1, on the reverse strand, counting down.
CTCGAACTCGCGTGCATCCCCCTGACCGGGCTCGCGGTCGCGACTGTGCTGCGGCGACTCGTGCCGGTCGTCGTGTTCGCCCCGGTCGCCGGGGTCAGCATGCTCCTGTACGCGAAGCCGGGGGGAACCGTCTACGGTCAGTTCCTGTTCGCCACGGTGAGTGACGACTCGATCGCGCTGTCGCTCGCGGTCATGCTGCGCGTGCTCGCCCTGGGGCTCCCCACGATCCTGCTGTTCGGCCGCACCGATCCGACCGAGCTCGCCGACGCGCTCGCGCAGGTCGCCGGACTCCCCAGCCGGTTCGTGCTCGGCGTGCTCGCCGGCGCCCGCACCGTCGGGCTGTTCGTCGACGACTGGCGCACGATGACCCTCGCCCGACGCGCCCGCGGCCTCGGCGACCGGGGAGCCCTGCGGCGCTTCCTCGGCATGGCGTTCGTGCTCCTGGTCTTCGCCGTCCGTCGCGGCACGACGCTCGCGACCGCGATGGAGGCCCGCGGCTTCGGAGCCCCGGTCGACCGCACCTGGTCGCGGCCCTCTCGGCTGCACCCGCGCGACGGCATCGCGTTCGCCGGGGCGATCGTGCTGATCGGGGTCGCGCTCACCGCCGCCGTGGCGACGGGCGCGTTCCGCTTCGTCGGGGGCTGAGGAGGACCGGTCAGGTCGCGTTCCACAGGTCGCGGTAGAACGCCTGGCGCACGGGATCCGGGGCGACGCCGTACGCGTCGAGGAACGGGGGCTCCCACCCCGGTCCGTAGTTCCACTCCAGTGACATCGCAGTCACGGCGATGTCCGCCCACCGATCGGCCACCCCGAGCGCGCCGAGGTCGACGTGCGCGGTCCACTCCCCGTCGTCGTCCACGAGGGTGTTCGGGGCGCAGGCGTCGCCGTGACATACGACCGCACGGTCGATCGGGGGCGCGGCTCGCAGCGCCTCCGGCACGCGGATGCCGCGGACGGCGGCGTTCTCGACCCGCTCGGGCACTCCCCACGCGAAGGGGCACCGGTCGACCGGGAGGGTCTCGTGCAGCGCGCGGAGCCCGCGGCCGAGAGCGATCACCGCGCGGCCGGGGTCGACGACCCAGCGGGGATCCACCGCCGAGCGGCCGGGGAGGCCGTCGGTGACGAGCCACTCGTGCGCGGCATCCCGCCCCTCGTCCCGCACCACGGGCACCGGCGTGTACGGAGCGGCCCATCGCAGCCGCTCGGCCTCTGCGCGCATGGACGTCTCGGCGTTCAGCGGCCCCCATTTCACGAAACGGACGCCGTCGGGGCCGGCCGCGCGGAAGGTCACCCCGCCGATCTTGTTCACCCACACCGCTTCGAGGTCGGCGTTCCCGGCGAGGCCCCGGACGACGTCGGGTACCTCGAAACGGGGGTCGGGAATGCTCACAGCACCCGCTCGAAGCACAGGGAGTCGGGCATCGTCGCGACGTAGGGCTCGTACACGGGGATCGGCGTGAAGCCCGTTCCCGCATACAGTGCGAGCGACTCCGGTTGCATCCGCCCGCTCTGCAGGATGACGCGCCGAGCGCCGCCCTCCCGCGCCCGCGCGACGACCGCTCCGGTGAGCGCGCGGCCCACACCCCGTCGGCGCGCGGCCGCGGTGACGATCAGTCGCTTGAGCTCCCACTCCTCGCCGAGACGACGCAGCATCGCGTGGCCGAGCGCGGTGCCGTCGGCATCCACAGCCAGGAAGGTTGCGACCACCTGGTCCTCGTGAACGGCGAGGGCCTCGGCGCGCTCCTCGGCCACTCCGGGGGGATCGTCGGCGTCGGCCTCGCGATACCGCTCGTCCAGATCGAGATCGAGGATGCCGCGCAGGGCGACGGCCCGCGGATCGTCGACGGCGACCCGTTCGAGCGTGAAGTCCATCCGACGAGCCTAGAACGAACAGCCCGGGCCGACCGAGGTCAAGACCGCGGTGAGCGACACGTGGCCGCCCATCGTGCGGGCTACGCTGAGTGCTCGCCTCCGGTCGGGGCGGCGAAACAGGGGGTGAGGGTGCCGTGGCTCTATCGATGGCGCTGCTCGCGATCAGCATCGCCGTCGTGGCGAGCGTCCTGCTCGTCGCCATCCCCCACCTCGGTGGGCCGAGCACGATGCGGCTCTTCCTCCGGTTCACGCTCGCTTTCCTGTTCTGCGCCGTGAGCGCCTGCGTGCTCTACGTGATCTCGCGCGCCGGAGGCGGCATGGTCTTCCAGATCATCGGTGACACGGCGATGGTTCTCGCCCCTTCCCTGCTCTTCGTCGGGCTGTGCGTCCTGACCGAACGTCGCGCCCTCGAGCCCGGCGTACTGGCGTTCGCCCTGACCGTGACCGTCGCGGTCGTGTCCACGACCGTGCCGCAGCCGTCGCCGTTGGCGGTGAAGGGCGTCGCGGTCGCGGTGGCCTGCGCCGCCTGCGCCTGGTCGGCGCTGCGGTCTCCCGCGGAGCCGGCACGGCCCCTTCTCCTCATCGCGATCGTCAGCGCGGGGTACTCGGTCTACTCGCTCGTGCGGATGCTGGTCGGCGTGAGCGCGGGGTGGGACTCGGCCGCCGTCCTGGCGGGACAGTTCTTCGTCCCCGCGATGATCACCGGTGTCGTGGCCGCGTCCGTCGTCACCGCGTGCGCGGCCTGGCTGATCGTCGCCCGCGCGCGCCTGGACGCGACGCGCCGCCGCTCGGCCGGCACGCTCGTGGTCGTCGGCGACTGGCGGTTGGCGAGCGCCGCATACGGTCAGGAGCGGGTCCGCACGCTCGTCGTCCAGCTGCAAGCGGCGGCGCGGGATCTCGATCCGAACGCGGTCGGCGTGCCGCGCGGAGTCGAGGTCGTCCTGCCTTCGCCCGTCGCCACCCTGGGAGCCCATGTCCGCGACACGTACGGATGGAATCCCGACGAGGTCGCGCTCCTGTCGGACGCCGTCCCGACGGGCACGGTGCGACTCCCGATCCTGCGTCCCTCGCGCCCGCCTCGACTCCGTCCACCCCGAACCTGAGTCCCGGGTAGAGTGAAACTGAGTTTCTGCTTCGAAGGAGAACGCATGGACATCGCGGGTGCATCAGCCCTCGTCACCGGAGGGGCCTCGGGGCTCGGCCTCGCCACCGCGCGGCGCCTCGCCGATGCGGGCGCCCACGTGACGATCATCGATCTGCCGTCCTCGGCCGGCGACACCGTCGCCGCCGGGTTCGGGGGCGCGTTCGCGGCCGCCGACGTCACCGACGCCGAACAGGTCGCCGCCGCCGCGGCGCGCGCGGCGTCCGTCGCGCCGTTGAGAGTCGTCGTGAACTGCGCGGGGATCGCGCCGCCGGCGAAGGTGCTCGACCGCGACCTGAAGCCCACGCCGCTGGCGGACTTCGAACGGCTCGTCCGCATCAACCTCGTCGGCACGTACAACGTGATCGCCCAGACGTCGGCGCTGATGGCCGCCTCCGAGCCGACGGAGAGCGGGGATCGCGGCGTCATCGTCAACACCGCCAGCGTCGCGGCCTTCGACGGGCAGATCGGCCAGCCCGCGTATTCGGCGAGCAAGGGCGGCGTGCACGCGATGACGCTCCCCATCGCCCGCGAGCTCGCGCGCCACGGCATCCGAGTCGTCACGATCGCCCCCGGCATCATGGAGACCCCGATGCTGAAGGGCCTCCCGCAGGCGGCGCAGGACTCGCTCGGTCAGCAGGTGCCGTACCCCTCGCGCCTGGGCGCGCCCGATGAGTACGCGCGGCTCGTGCTCGCGATCGTCGACAACGGCTACCTGAACGGCGAGACGATCCGCCTCGATGGCGCGATCCGGATGGCGCCGAAATGACCGACGGCATCCTGCTCTCCATCGACGCGGGGCTGGCCCGTGTCACCTTCGACCGTCCCGCCTCGCTGAACGCGATGGACTTCCCCATGGCCCGCCGCTGGCGCGAGGTCGCCCACGAGGTCACCTCCGACACGACGGTGGGAGCGGTGATCCTGGATGCCACGGGCCCCGCGTTCTGCGCGGGCGGCGACGTCGTGGCGATGGCGACGACCGGAGCGTCCGGTGCCGAGGTGACCGAGACGGCGACGGCGATCCACGACGGCATCCGGACCTTCGCCGAAGCGCCGCTGCCGATGGTCGCCGCCGTGCACGGAGCGGTGGCCGGCGGGGGACTCGGACTGATGCTCACGGCCGACTACGTCGTCGCGAGCGAGAACGCGCGGTTCGTGTCCCGATACGCGAACATCGGGCTCACCCCGGATCTCGGTGTCTCGACGCTGCTCCCGGCGGCGATCGGACAGCGCCGGGCACTGCAGCTGCTGCTGCAGGACCGCATGCTCGACGCCGCCGAAGCCCTCGACTGGGGACTGGTGGCCGAGGTCGTGGCATCCACCGATCTTTCGGCGCGGGTCGAGGAGATCGCGCGCTTCTGGCTCGACGGGGCGACAGCGGCCTTCGGGCAGGCGACGAGGTTGGTGCGTGCGGGCGCCGGTCGCACGTTCGCCGACAACCTCGCCGACGAGGCCGCCACGATCGGCGCCGCATTCGACACCCCCGAGGCGCGGGCGCGGGTCGCCGCGTTCGCCGCCGCCTCCGCGAAGGGACGCTCGTGACGCTGAACGGCAAGACCATCCTGATGTCGGGCGGGAGCCGCGGCATCGGCCTCGCGATCGCGCTGCGGGCCGCGCGCGACGGGGCGAACGTCGCCCTGCTGGCCAAGACCGACACCCCCCACCCGAAGCTCGAGGGCACCATCCACACCGCGGCCGACGCCATCCGCGCCGCGGGCGGTCGGGCGTTGCCCATCGTCGGCGACGTGCGGGACGAGGCATCCATCACCGAAGCCGTCATGCGGACGGTCGGGGAGTTCGGCGGCATCGACATCGTCGTGAACAACGCCAGCGTGATCGACCTGTCGGGCTCGCTCGATCTCGCCACCAAGAAGTACGACCTCATGCAGGACGTCAACGTGCGCGGCACGTTCCTGCTCTCGCGGGCTGCGATCCCGCAGCTGCGCGAGGCGGCGAATCCGCACATCCTGTCGTTGTCGCCGCCGCTGAACGTCACGGCGAAGTGGCTCGGCGCGCACACCGGGTACAGCATGGCGAAGTTCGGCATGACGATGGCGACCCTCGGCCTCGCCTCGGAGTTCGCGAGCGACGGGATCGCCGCCAACACCCTCTGGCCGCGCACGACGATCGCGACCGCGGCGGTGCAGAACGTCATCGGCGGCGACCGGCTCATGGCCGTGTCGCGGACGCCGGAGATCTACGCGGACGCCGCGTACGAGGTGCTGTGCGCTCCCTCACGGGAGCTCACCGGGCAGACGCTGATCGTCGAGGACGTGCTGGAGGCCGCGGGCGTCACCGACTTCTCGGGATACGCGGCCGTTCCCGGCACCCCCGACGCCGCGCTGTACCCCGACATCTTCCTGGACTGAGGGCTGCGCGGGCGCGCGCGGCGTGCGCCTGCGCTGCGCCGAGCTGCGCTGCTTCGCCGAGAAACGGTATCGGCGGCGAGAAACGCGACGACGCCTTGTTTCTCGCCGCCGATGCCGTTTATCGCTGTGGTGCGGGTGCGGGTGCGGGTGCGGGTGCGGCTGCGGGTGCGGGTGCGGGCGCGGGCGCCGGGTGCGGGTGCGGTGTCAGATCAGGCCGAGCTCGGCGAAGGCGTTGTGCACGCCGTCCTCCAGCACCGCGGTGGTCACGCGGCCGGCGAGACGCTGCAGCTCGGGCACCGCGTTGCCCATCGCCACCGGGGTGCCGACGACCTCGAACATCTCGACGTCGTTCCAGCTGTCGCCGATGCCGATGGCATCCGCCGCATCGAGTCCGAGCATCGTGAGCACCTCGAGGATCGCGGAGCCCTTGGTGACCCCGGCGAGACCGATCTCGCCGTTGGAGCCGCCGGGCAGCGGGATCGAGCCCGGGATGACGTGGAAGCGCTCACCCAGCTCGGCGGCGCCGTGCGCGACGGTGTCGGGTGCGGGGCTGATGAACACGGCCTTCGCGACGCGGTCGCGGTCGACCTCGGCCAGCGGCCGGGTGCGCGGGATCGGGCCCCCCGTGGGGGCGGGGTGCCCGAGGGCGGCGAGTTCGGCGGCCCGCTCGGCGAGGCGCTTCTGCACGTACTCGCGCATCACGGGCTCGATGCCGGGAGAGGCGAACACCGCCTCGTGCGTCTGGAGGAAGTAGTGGATGCCATGGGCGGCGAAGTAGTCCTCGATCGCCGCCACGTCGTCCCGGCGCATCGGGTGGGAGACGACCGTCTCTCCGTTGCGCGTGGCGTACGCGCCGCCGTTGCTGATCGCGCCGTCGAAGCCGATGGCGATGACGTCGGGGTGGATGTCGCCCTCGGCGCGCCCCGTGCACAGCCACACGAGGTGGCCGTTCGCGCGGGCCTGGCGGATGGCGGTCACCGTCGAGGGGGCGATCGCCGAGCCGTGCTCGAGGATCGTGCCGTCGACGTCGAGGAAGGCGATGCGGGTCATGCGTTTCTCCGCGGGTCGGCCCCGGACCGCGAGGGTCCGGGGCCGACCCGATCGATGGGGATCAGCGGGTCAGGGACGCGCCGTTGGTCCGGATGACGTCGGCGTACCAGTGGAACGACTTCTTCCGGTACCGATCGAGGGTTCCGGAGCCGTCGTCGTTGCGGTCGACGTAGATGAAACCGTATCGCTTGCTCAGCTGTGCCGTGCTGGCGCTGACGATGTCGATGCAGCCCCACGAGGTGTACCCGAGCACGTCGACGCCGTCTTCGAGCGCCTCGCCCACCTGCACGAGGTGGTCGTTGAGGTACGCGATGCGGTAGTCGTCGACGACCGTCTTCTCTCCGTCGACCTCGACGAGCTGGTCGCGGGCGCCCAGCCCGTTCTCGACGATGAACAGCGGCTTCTGCCAGCGGTCCCAGAACTGGTTGAGCACCAGGCGCAGGCCCACCGGGTCGATCTGCCAGCCCCACTCGCTCGCCGGGAGGGTCGGGTTCGGCACGCCGCCCATGATGTTGCCCTCGCCGGCGGCGCGCAGCGAAGGGTCGGCGGTCTCGGCGATCGACATGTAGTAGCTGAACGAGACGAAGTCGACCGTGTTCTTCAGGTCGGCGCGGTCCTCGTCGGTGATGTCGAGCGCGATGCCCTCCTCGCGCAGGCGGCGCAGGAAGTAGCCGGGGTATTCGCCGCGGGTGTGGACATCGCCGTAGACGAGGTTGCCGTGGTCGGCATCCATCACCGCGACCGCATCGGCCGGGGAGGGCGTCAACGGGTAGATCGGCATCGACAGCACCATGCAGCCCACCTGCGCCCGGGGGGCGACCTCGCGGGCGATGCGGGTGGCCCGGGCGGATGCCACGAGCTCGTGGTGCATCGCCTGGTACAGCTCGCTCTTCGGCACGCCGCCCTCGGGGAGGGGGATGCCGCCGCTCATGAACGGGGCGTGCAGCAGCGAGTTGATCTCGTTGAACGTCAGCCAGTACTTCACGCGGGCGCCGAACCGCTCGAAGAGGGTCCGGGCGTAGCGCTCGTAGAAGCCGATGAGCGCGCGGCTCGTCCAGCCGCCGTACTGCTCGGCCAGGTGCAGCGGCGTCTCGTAGTGCGAGATCGTCACGAGCGGCTCGATGCCGTGCTTCTCGAGTTCGTCGAGCACCCGGTCGTAGAACGCCAGGCCCTCCTCGTTCGGCTCGGTCTCGTCGCCGTTCGGGAAGATCCGGCTCCACGCGATCGAGAAGCGGTAGACCGAGAAGCCCATCTCGGCGAAGAGCGCGATGTCCTCGGCGTAGCGGTGGTAGTGGTCGATGCCGACGAGCTTGAGGTTGTCGGGCGTCGGGCGCTCGGTGCGCGGACCCGAGATGCCGTTGGGCATCACGTCCTGCACCGAGAGACCCTTGCCGCCTTCGTCGTACGCGCCCTCGATCTGGTTGGCGGCGGTGGCGCCGCCCCAGAGGAAGCCGTCGGGGAAGGGGGTGTTGCTCATGCGTGGTTCTCCCAGGGGATCAACGGGTGGCGGAAAGAGAGTCGACCGACACGGCGCGGAAGAGGGTCTCGCCGTGCGAGAGCGGTCCGGATGCCACGTCGGCGACGTCGGGGTAGAGGTCGCCGTTGGTCACGATGACCGGGGTGATCAGGTCGTAGCCGGCGCGCTCGATCGCGTCGCCGTCGAACTCCACCAGGAGGTCGCCGGCTTTCACCTGCTGGCCCGACGAGACCTTCAGCGAGAAGTGCTCGCCGCCGAGCTTGACGGTGTCCAGGCCCACGTGGATCAGCAGTTCGACACCGTCGACGCCGCGCAGACCGACCGCGTGACCGGTCGGGAACGCCGCGACGACGGTCGCGTCGAACGGGGCGTACACGGCGCCGGAGGTCGGGCGGACCGCGACGCCCTTGCCGAGCGAACCGTCCGCGAAGGCGGCATCCGGAACCTCGCTGAGGGCGACGACGGAGCCGTCGACCGGGTTGAGCACCACGGTGTCGGTCGCCGCGGCCGGCGCGGCGGGGGCGGCCTCGTCGACCGGGTCCTTGAAGCCGATGAGCACCGTGAGCAGGAACGGAACGACGACCGCGACCGCGAGGCCGATGGCGAGCATGACCATGTTGCCGTTGCCGAGCAGCGCCGGAAGCGCGAGGCCCGACGGGACGACGAACGCCTTCGAGAAGACCCCGCCCATCGCGATGAGCGCGCCGCCGAGGGCGCCACCGACGACACCGAACGCGAAGGGGCGCTTCAGCGGCAGGTTGATGCCGTAGATCGCGGGCTCGGTGATGCCGGCGAGGAAGCCGGACAGGGTGGCGGGCGCCGCGAGCGAGCGCAGGTTCTTGTTGCGCGAGCGCACCAGCACACCGGCGACGGCGGCGGCCTGGGCCAGCACCGCGGCGAACACCGGGCCGATGAGCAGGATCATGCCGGTGGTCTGGTACTCGAGCTGGAACAGCGGCACCAGGCCCCAGTGCAGACCGAAGATCACGAAGACCTGCCACAGACCGCCCATGATCGCGCCGCCGAGCCACGGCACGGTCTCGAAGACCCAGCCGATGCCCGAGGCGAGGCCGCCGCCGAGGAGCGCGGAGAGCGGTCCGATGACGACGAACACCAGCGGCACGGCCACCAGCACGACGATCATGGGGGTGACGAAGCGGCGCACCGCGCCGGGCAGCACCTTCAGCAGGAAGCGCTCGGCGTGGCTCTGCAGCCACACGATGATGATGACCGGGATGACGCTGGAGACGTAGCTCACCATCGTCACCGGGATGCCGAAGAAGGTGACGTCCGGGGCGCCGGTGAGCGCCGTGATCGACGGGTACACCAGCGCTCCGGCGATCGCGAACGACGTGAACTCCGACGCCTTGAAGTAGCGGGCCGCGGTGATCGCGAGCGCCAGCGGCAGGAAGTTGATCAGCGCGTCGGACAGCGCGTTGAGGATCGTGTAGGTGGTGGTCGTGGCATCCATCCAGCCGAAGGTCACGGCCGCGGCGAGGAACGCCTTCAGGAGCCCGGTGCCGGCCAGGGCCCACAGGATCGGCGTGAAGATCGCCGAGATCATCTTGATGAAGCGGTTGAAGAGGTTGCCCTTCGGGCCCTCCTCGGCCCCGGCGTCGCCGCCGACCTTCGTCTGTGACTGGATCGCCGCGTACACGTCGGGCACGTCGTTGCCGATGACGACCTGGTACTGGCCGCCCGCCTGGGCCGTGGTGATGACGCCGGGCACGGCGCGGATCGCCGCGGCATCCGCCTTGCTCTCGTCCTTCAGGACGAACCGGAGCCTCGTCGCGCAGTGCACGAGGGATTGGACGTTGCTCTCTCCACCGACACCGGCGAGGACCCCCGCCGCCGTCTTCGCGTGATCCGCCATCGGAACCGCCTGCCTTCCACCGCATCGATGCGGCCTGTCGAATGTTCTGTGTCGACGTCTCCGGCCTGTTTCGGGCAATAAAAAAGACCCGAACCCGTTCATCGCTCGTCAGCGATGTGAGTTCAGGTCTTGCCCGCTCGCGCGGTAACAATCCAGATTCGTCGGCGGGCCGTGAGGCCTGCGGCAGCGACTATAGCATCGGCGCGGAGGGGTCGCCACCGTCGTCGCCGCGACCCATGCTCGTCGCGAGCCGCTCGACGTGGACGATCATGTACAGCACCTCCTCGTCGGTGAGGGCCGAGCCCGTCGCCGCGAGGACGTACGCCTTCACCGCCTCGGCGATGTCGTACGAGCGCGGATAGCGGTGCTTGGCGAACTCGAAGAACGACGAGTCGCCGCTGGCGAGCATGGTGCGATCCACCAGGCGCTGCAGCAGGAACCGCACGTGCAGGATGAACCGCGCGTAGTCGGCGCTGTCGGTGTCGAGCGCCGTGCCGAGCCCCGTCTCGACCGTGCGGACGACGTGCTGCACGCGCCGGAAGAGCAGCGCCGCGGTGCCGTTGGGCTCGTCGCGCGTCGCGTTCAGCAGGTGCATCGTCAGGAACACGCCCTCCTCGGGCGGGAGATCCCGCTCGAGGGATGCCGCGATCGACGTGGCCATGTGCTCGGCGACGCGCGACTCGTCGGGGTGGAGGATGCGCAGTTCGGGCATCGAGGTGCCGGGGATGCGGATGCCCTGGTCGAGGCGCTCCACGACGTAGTGCACGTGGTCGATGACGGCGAGGGGGAATCGCCGGCCGAGGTCGCGGCCGAGTTCGCGCTCGGCCTCGTCGACCGCCCGCAGCACGGCCTGCACGAGCGTGTAGGGCGCGTCGGTGAGGAGCTTCCGCGCGTGCGCGGTGTCGGTGGCCTGGTCGAGCACGAACGTCTTCTCGACCTTCGCGGGGTCGATGCGCCCATCGTGCTTGAGCTGGAACCCGATGCCCCGGCCCATCAGCACGCGTTCGCGGCCGTCGGCGTCGATCGACACGACGACGTTGTTGTTCAGAAGCCTCTGGACGCCGCCGGGCGGGAGGGAGACGTCACCGGCACCGGGCATGGGATGCAGTTTAAGGCGGTGGCGTCCCGGGTGAGTTGCCCCGATTCGTCGCCCGGCCGCGCCCGCGGCGACCATCCGGGGCAACGGAAGGTGCCGTTGCGCGCGGGGGCTGAAGCGACCGCGCAGCGCCCAGCCTCGGCGCAGGCGCACCCCGGTACCCTGGAACCCATGACCGATCAGCCCCCCGTGCGCTCCACCACGCCCCGGCAGGCGCGCCCCGCGGGGGCCCCGGCCGACACCGCCGTCCGCGAGACGAAGCCGCGTCAGGTCCGTCCCGCCACGGAGGGCTGGCAGCAGGCCAAGGACGAGACCGGCCGTCCGCTGCTGCAGTTCGCCAGCCCCAAGCGCGGCAAGCCGCCCGTGCACCTCGCCGACCTCACCGCCGAGGAACGCGTGGCGAAGGTGAAGGAGCTCGGGCTCCCCGGGTTCCGGGCGAAGCAGCTCGAGAAGCACTACTTCACCCACTACACGTCCGACGCGGCCGCGATGACCGACCTTCCGGCATCCGGTCGCGACGAGCTGGTCGCGGGGATGCTCCCGCCCCTGCTGACCGAGGTGCGCCGCCTCGAGACCGACCGCGGCGACACGATCAAGTTCCTCTGGAAGCTGCACGACGGCGCGCTCGTCGAGTCGGTGCTCATGCGCTACCCCGGCCGCATCACGCTGTGCGTCTCGAGCCAGGCCGGGTGCGGCATGAACTGCCCCTTCTGCGCCACCGGCCAGGCGGGCCTCACCCGCAACATGTCGGCGGCCGAGATCATCGAGCAGATCGTGCGCGCCAATGCCCTCATCGCCGCGGGAGGCCTCGGCGGGAAGAAGCGTGACGATCACTCCCTCGACCGCGTCTCCAACATCGTCTTCATGGGCATGGGCGAGCCGCTCGCCAACTACGCCCGCGTGATGCAGGCCGTCCGCGTGATGGTCGACAAGGAGCACGGGCTGGGCATGAGCGCCCGCGGGATCACCGTCTCGACCGTGGGGCTCGTCCCGGCGATCAAGAAGCTCGCCGACGAGAACATCCCGGTGACCTTCGCCCTGTCGCTGCACGCGCCCGACGATCACCTGCGCGACGAGCTGATCCCGGTGAACTCCCGCTGGAAGGTCGACGAGGCCCTGGATGCCGCCCGCGCCTACTTCGACAAGACCGGGCGCCGCGTCTCGATCGAATACGCCCTGATCAAGGACATGAACGACCACGCGTGGCGCGCCGACCTGCTGGCCGAGAAGCTCAACGCCCGCGGTCGCGGCTGGGTGCACGTGAACCCCATCCCGCTGAACCCGACCCCGGGCTCGATCTGGACGGCCTCCGAGATCCCCGTGCAGAACGAGTTCGTGCGGCGTCTGAACGACGCGGGCATCCCGACGACCCTCCGCGACACCCGCGGCAAAGAGATCGACGGGGCGTGCGGTCAGCTCGTCGCGACCGAAGAGGACGAAGCCGCCGCCGCGGAGACGCCGGTCGGCTGAGGGATGGTTCTGTCGGGTCCGGCGGCTATCCGGTCAGCGCGGCCCCCGATGTCGGATGCCGCCGATAGCGTTGAGCCATGGTCGGTTATCGCTACCTCGGAAACAGTGGATTCAAGATCTCGGAGATCACCCTCGGCAACTGGGTGACCCACGGTTCGCAGGTCGGTGACGACGCCGCGATCAAGACGGTGCACGCCGCCCTCGACGCGGGCATCACGACGTTCGACACCGCGGACACGTACGCCAACACCGCGGCGGAACTCGTGCTCGGCAAGGCCCTCGAGGGGCAGCGCCGCGAGTCGCTCGAGATCTTCACGAAGGTGTACTTCCCCACCGGTCCCATGGGGCCCAATGACACCGGCCTCAGCCGGAAGCACATCATGGACTCGATCAACGGCTCCCTGAAGCGCCTCGGCACCGATTACGTCGACCTCTACCAGGCGCACCGCTTCGACTACGAGACGCCCCTCGAAGAGACGTTCCAGGCCTTCGCCGACATCGTGCGTCAGGGCAAGGCGCTCTACATCGGCGTCTCCGAGTGGACCGCCGAGCAGCTCCGCGACGGACACGCGCTGGCGAAGCAGCTCGGCATCCAGCTCATCTCGAACCAGCCGCAGTACTCCATGCTCTGGCGTGTGATCGAGGGCAAGGTCGTGCCGACCAGCGAAGAGCTCGGCATCTCGCAGATCGTCTGGTCGCCGATGGCGCAGGGCGTGCTCAGCGGCAAGTACCTGCCGGGTCAGCCGGTGCCCGACGGTTCACGCGCGACCGATGAGAAGAGCGGGGCGAACTTCATCAAGCGGTTCCTCCGCGACGACGTGCTCGAGGCCGTCCAGCGCCTGAAGCCGATCGCCGACGAGGCGGGGCTCAGCATGCCGCAGCTCGCGATCGCGTGGGTGCTGCAGAACCCCAACATCGCGGCCGCGCTCGTCGGCGCGTCGCGTCCGGAGCAGCTCGCCGACACCGTGAAGGCCTCGGGCGTCACGCTCGACGCCGACACGCTCGCGGCGATCGACACGGCCCTCGGCGACGCCGTGTTCGCCGATCCCGAGAACACCTACGAGGTGTCGCCGAAGGCGCGTCTGGTCTGATCTCACCCTGAGCGGGGCCCCGGCAGGGCCACAGGCCCCGCTCAGGAGCGGGCAGGACTCGCGTCGTACCCTGTGCGAATGTCCTTTTCCGCTCACCGGCCCGGACGCTTCGGCTCCGACGGCCGCATCGAGTTCACGACGGACGATGACCGCGAGCCCCAGTACCTCGACGACATCCTCGCCCAGCAGCGTGACGACGCCGACGCGTCGGCCGACACCGTGACCTCCGAAGACCCCACCGAGCCGTGGGGTGCACCGCCCGCCGGTGACGACGACACCGCCCCGTTCGAGTGGCCCGAAGACACCGAGTCCGCGGCGGACCCGCAGCCCGTGGGCGCACCGGTCCCCCTCGATTCCGCCCCGGAATCCGTCGAACCCGTCCCGCCCGCGGCCGAGCCCGAGCCCGTGGTCCCCGAGGCGGCGCCGTTCCCCGCGCCCGTGGCATCCACCCCTCGTCCTCCGCGCCTCCGGCGAGCCGACCCGCGCCGGCCGAGCCTGTCGCTCGTGCGGCGCATGGCCGTGCTCGGCGGCGCCGACAACGACGTGCTCGACGAGGTGCCCGAAGAGGTGCCGCGCTTCGTGCAGATGTTCCTGGTGCTCGCGGGTACGGCGCTCGTCTCGGCGCTGTCGATGATGTTCGCGCTCCTCACGGGTGTGCGGATCAGCATCTTCCTCGCGATCCCGCTCGCCCTCGTGTGGGGCCTCATCATCTTCAACCTCGACCGCTTCCTCACGTCGACCATGCGGTCGACCACGAACGTCTTCCGGCTGCTCGGTCTGGCTTTCCCGCGCATCATCATGGCGGCGCTCATCGGCATCGTCGTGGCGGAGCCGCTCGTCCTCCAGGTGTTCCAGAACGACATCAACCGCGAGGTCAACTCCACCAACGTCACGCAGGCGCTCACCGATCAGGACGCCGTGACGAACGGTCCCGAGAAGCAGGCCCTGGATGCCGCGAGCGCCCAGGTCGCGGCGCTCGAGAACCAGGCGGCGACCGGGATCGTCGCCGGGACCTCGTCGACGTCCGCCGAGGCCGCGGCCGCCCAGCAGACGGTCGATCAGCTGACGCAGCAGCTCGCCGCGCAGCAGGCCGTGATCGACCAGGCGCGCGCGGTGTACCAGTGCGAATTGACCGGCCAGGGCGCCGGGGAAGTCGCGGGGTGCACCGGCGTCGCCGGCGACGGTGCCAGCTCGGAGGCCGCGAAGGCGCAGCTCGCTCAGGCCCAGTCGTCGTACGACGCCCTGTCGGCGCAGCTGCAGCAGGCGCAGACGTCGCTGGCCGCCGCGAACTCGGCCGGTGCCGATGCCGCCGCCGCCTCGGCCGACCAGAACAAGCAGCAGGCCGAGGACCAGTTGCCCGCCGCGCGTGCCCAGTACGAGTCGGCGCTGACGGCCTACAACGACCGCGCGTCCTCGGTGGCGAACGGCAACGCCGGGGCCGTGGGCCTCCTGAGCCAGATCTCGGCTCTCGAGCGCCTCTCCGAACGCGAGCCGACGCTCCGCTGGGCGCATTGGCTCATCGCGGCGCTGTTCTTCATGATCGAGCTGCTGCCGGTGCTCGTGAAGGTGCTCACCGGGTTCGGCGGTCCGTCGCTGTATGAGAAGGCCGAACGCATGCGCGGCCAGATCGCGCTCGACCGGGTCACGGCCCGCACGTTCCGCAAGCGCGCCGACGTGATCGCCGACGAAGCGGCGCGCGTCCCGGCGGGCGTCTGATGGTCGCCTGGAGCGCGGGGCTGCTGCTGTACCGGCGGCATCCCGCGCTCGAGGTGCTGATCGCGCACATGGGCGGCCCGTTCTGGGCGCGCAAGGACGCCGGCGCGTGGTCGATTCCGAAGGGCGAGTTCGAGCCGGGTGCGGAGGAGCCCCGGGATGCCGCGCACCGCGAGTTCCGTGAGGAGCTCGGCCTCGAACCCCCGGCGGGGGAATGGGCCGAGCTTGGGACGTTCGCCGCGACCTCGAGCAAGAAGCTCGTGGTGTTCGCGCTCGACGGCACCGGGTTCGAGGCATCCGGATTCGTCTTCGGCGAGTTCGAGATGGAGTGGCCGCCGCGGTCGGGTCGTACGGCGTCGTTCCCCGAGGTGGACCGCGCGGAGTGGACGGGTCTGGATGCCGCCCGTGATCGCCTCGTGAAGGGGCAGCGTCCCGTGCTCGACGTGCTGGAGCGCCTGCTCGCCTGACGCGGTGCCCTGCCCGCAAACGCCGAGTGTCCAAGACACGCCGATGTCGCGCGGGCGCAACGGCGTGTCTTGGACACTGAACCGTGAAGGGCGGAACCCCCGGGAGGCTTACGGGCGCAGCAGCACCTTGCCCACGCGCGGCGAGAAGCTCGCGGCGGCGGCGTCGCGGACGTCCTCGAGCGCGAACGTCGCCGCGACGGGGAGCGTCACGGTGCCGTCGGCGAGGTAGCGGGACAGTTCGCCGAACAGGGCGCCGCGGGTCTCGGCATCCATCGTCTTGCTGACGACGCTTCCCCAGAAGCCCTTCACGGTCGCCTGGCGGAAGATGATGTCGCCCGCCGACAGCTCGAGCTTGCTCTCGCCCATCGAGCCGAAGATGACGAGCGTGCCGTTCTCGGACAGCAGCGACAGCACGTCGTTCGCCGCCGAACCGCCGACCGAGTCGACGCCGGCGACGACGCGTCCGCCGTCGATGATCGCGAGGGCCGTGTCGCGCCAGTCGGCGGCGTCGGTCGAGACGACGTTCGAGATGCCCTGCTGAGCGAGCTCGTCGACCGCGCTCTGGCGGCGGACCAGACCCAGGACGTGGATGCCGCGGGCCTTCGCGATCTGCGCGACCATGCGCCCCACGGCGCCGTTCGCGGTGTTCTGCACGAGCCAGTCGCCGGCCTTCAGGTCGAGCGAGTGCAGCAGGCTGATGGCGCTGAACGGCATCGACACGAGCTGGGCGGCCATCTCGTCGGGGAGGGCGTCGGCGACCGGGATCAGGCCCGCAGCGGGGGTCACGACGTACTCGGCCCAGACGCCGAAGGTGCCGCCGGTGGCGACGCGCTGGCCGACCTCCAGGCCCTCGACGCCCTCGCCGAGCGCGTCGACGATGCCGACGGCCTCGGTCCCCGCGCGGGCGGGGAGCTCGGGCTTGTAGCCGTAGGTGCCGCGGATCGTCCACAGGTCGTGGTTGTGGATCGGCGACAGGAGGATGCGCAGCCGCACCTGGCCGGGGCCGGGCTCGGGGGTCTCGACCTCTTCGACGTTCAGGACGTCGGTCGGTTCGCCGAACTGGGGGTGCACGATGGCGCGCATGTCTCTCCTTGCGTGGTTATTTTGTAACGACCGGTCTAATATAGACCCGGAACGGGAAGAAGGAAACCCATGGGCAGGATGCCGACATTCGACCGTCGCGCGGTGATCGACGCTGCGCGCGACGTGTTCTGGCAGCGCGGGTACGCCGAGGCCGGCATCACCGAACTCGAAGACGCGACCGGACTCACGCGGTCGAGCATCTACAACGCCTTCGGCAGCAAGCGCGGCCTCTTCGACGCGGTCCTCGCGGCGTATCTCGACGATGTCGTGCGCACGCGCCTGCGTCCTCTCGGCGGGGGAGACCCCGGCGCGCTCGAGGCGTACATCGAGGACATGCGCGCCGCCATCGAAGCCGACTCCCCGCGCGCGCGCCTCGGCTGCCTGCTGCTCAACGCCGGGTCGTCGCCGCTCGCGTCGGACGACGCCGAGGTCCGCACCCTCGTGTCGGGGTACGCCGCCGAGATGCGATCCGCGATCCGCGCGGCCGTGGCCGACCGGCGTCCCGACCTCGCCCCGGATGCCGTGGACTCCCTCTCCGCCGTGTGCGCGTCGCTCGTGGTGGCGGCGCTGACCCTCGCCCGCGCCGACCGCGACGCGGCCGTGGCGACGCTGGCATCCGTTCCGGCGACGCTGGAGTCCTGGGGGTAGCGGCCGGGTCCGCACCCCGCCTTGCCGCGCCGTTGGCCGCGAGACTGCATCCGCCTGACGTCTCCACTGCACGCTGCAGTGGTCTTGTCAGGTGCGTGCAGTCTCGGCATCCCGGGACGACCTCGCGACGCCTCACCGCTCCGGGGCGAGCTCTCGGCGCCGCGCCGCCGCCGCGAGCAGCGCGACCCCGGTGACCACCGCGACGGCGAGCCAGGTGCCGCCGCGGAGATCCAGGGAATCGCCGTCGATACGCGGCGCCGCGGCGAACGGTGAGGCGTGGACGGCGGCATCCGAGAGTCCGAGCAGTGGGCCGAACAGCCCCACCACGGTCGCGATGCCCACCAGCGCCCATCCGACCGGCAGCGACAGCCGGGGAGCGATCACGACGACCAGGGTCGCGACGATCACGAGCGTCAGAGCCGCGATCGCCTGCCCTGCCGCCGCCACGGCGGCATCCCGGATGAGATGCGTCTGCGAGGCGTCGGTCGTCAGCTGACCGACGGCGGCCCCCGCCGTCGCGGCGGCGAGGCACGACACCACCGCCAGGATCGCCACGGACAGGTACGCGCCGGCCCACCGGACCGGGCCGACGCCGGCCGCCCGTACGGGTTCGGCGAGACCTGCCGCCTCGTCCTGCCGTGCGCGGAGGACGGTCTGGATGCCGGCGCACGCGGCGAGCACTCCGGCCAGGGTGAAGAACACCTCGATGGCTCCCTGCGCGAGCGAGCCCTGAGACGCGAGGGACTGCAGCAGCGCCTGCACGGACGGGATCGTGTCGCCGATCTGCGAGATCGCGGATGCGAGGCGCGTCGACAGGACGCCCACGATCGCGCCGCCGACCGCCCACCCCAGGAGGGAGCTGCGGGCCTCGCGCCAGACCATCCCGATCGGACCCGAGAGGGCGACGCTCGCCACCGCACGCCCGCGGCGCGCCGGAAGCAGCGCACCGCCGACATCGCGGGCGCCCGACAGCACGAACGCGAGCGCAAGGGCGACGACGATCAGCCCGGCGAACGGAATGAGCCTGCCCGCCGCGTCGGAGTCGTACGGGCGCGTGTTCTCGGCCCACCCGAACGGCGACACCCACGCCAGCGGGGCGCTCGTCATCCGTTGCAGATCCCCGCTGGGCGTTCCGAGGGCATTGCCAAGTCCGCACGCGAGGTAGGACAGCAGCACGGCCCAGACGCCTATCGCGTTCGCCGTCCGTGCGGATGCCGCGAGCTGCGCTGCGACCAGTCCGACGCCGAGGAAAGCGATGCCCGTCAGCGCGGAGGCCGCCCCCATGAGGATGCTCCCGGACGCCGCGAACCCGATCGCGACGTAGGTCGTGGTCACGAGCGCGCCCAGAACGATGTTGGCCAGGATGCCGTGCACCACGGTCGCGGACAGCGGAACGGTCCGCGCCGCAGGGGTGGCCGCGATGAGCTCGGCGCGTCCGGCATCCTCGTCGCCGCGGGTGTGCCGCACGGCCAGGAACGTGCTCATCAGCGCGGCGAGCAGCGCGACGAACGGGAGGATGAGGAAAGCGGTGAACGCTGCTTCGTCGGTGCCCGACGGCAGGCCGCGGAACAGCAGCACCACGGGGTTCGCGACCGCGGTGGCCAGCAGCGTGGCGCGGTCGGCCTCGTCCGGGAACGTGCCGCGCACCCCGACCACCGCCGATGCGGCGAGCAGCAGGGCGCCGGCGATCCAGATCGTCAGCTGCACGGCATCCCGCCGCCATCGCGCACGCAGGAGCAGCCGGAACCCGGTCACGGCTGCGACCCGTAATGGCGGAGGAACAGCTCCTCGAGCGACGCCGGCTCCACGCGCAACGACTGGATCCCCAGTGCCCCGAGTGCGGGAAGGAGGGATGCCACCTCGGCGGTGTCGACGGTGAGGTGCACGCGCCCGTCCCGGCGCTGCACCTCGTGCGCGCCGGGCAGAGTCGGCAGGTCGCCGCCCGCGTCGGCGAACGAGACCTGCGTGCGGGTGAGGTGCCGGAGGTCGTCGAGCGTGCCGTCGTCGACGATGCGTCCGGCGCGGATGATGCTGACCCGATCGCAGACCTGCTCGACCTCCGAGAGGATGTGGCTGGACAACAGGACGGCCGCGCCACGCTCTCGCGCCCGCCGCACCTCGCGCTGGAAGACGACCTCCATGAGCGGATCGAGACCGCTCGTCGGCTCGTCCAGCACGAGCAGATCTGCCGGGACGGAGAACGCCGCGACCAGGGCCACCTTCTGCCGGTTGCCCTTCGAGTACGAGCGGCCCTTCTTGCGCGGGTCGAGGTCGAAGGCCTCGAGGAGTCGCGCCCGCTCGTCGCGGTAGGCGACGGAACGCCCGTCGCCGCGCAGCCGCGCGAGCAGGTCGATGGCTTCGCCGCCCGACAGCCCCGGCCATAGGTTCACGTCGCCGGGGACGTAGGCGATGCGTCGGTGCAACCGGGCCGCGTCGCGCCACGGGTCGTCGCCGAATACGGTCGCGGTTCCGCCGGTCGCGCGGGCCAGCCCGAGGAGGATCCGGATCGTCGTCGACTTCCCGGCACCGTTCGGGCCCAGGAAGCCGTGGATCTCCCCGGCTGTCACCTCGAGGTCGAGACCGTCGAGGGCGTTCGTGCGACCGTAGGACTTGCGCAGCCCCACCGTGCGGATCACCGCGTCCATGGGGCGGACACTACGCCGCGCGGCGGACCGTCGCCAGCCTTCCGCCGGTGCCGGGGTCGGCATCCGGTCGCGTGCTCGGCGGCGCCGCGCCGCGCCGCGAGACTGCATCCGCCTGACGTCTCCACTGCACGCTGCAGTGGTCTTGTCAGGTGCGTGCAGTCTCGGCGTTCCAGCGCGCTGCCCGTAGGCTGAACCCCTCACGACGCCGTGCACGGAGGCCAGGATGAACGCCGCAACCGGAACCCCGCCCCGCATCGTCCTCGTCGCGGGGGCGCGGACCCCGATCGGCTCCTTCGGCGGCGCGCTGTCCGGTGTCGATGCGCACGAGCTCGGCGCCGTCGCGGTGTCGGCGGCCCTCGAGCGTGCGGGTGTCCCGAAGGACGCCGTCGACGAAGTCGTCATGGGCTGCATCGCGCAGAACGGACCCGACGCCTACAACGCCCGTCGCGTCGCGCTCGCCGCGGGCCTGCCGACCCGGGTGCCCGCGTTCACCGTCAACCGCCTGTGCGGATCGGGTCTGCAGGCGATCTGGTCCGGCGCGCAGGAACTGCGCTGGGGCGGCGTCGACGTCGTCGTCGCGGGCGGCGACGAGAGCATGTCGCGCACGCCGTTCCTCGAGTACGGCGCCCGCGGCAACGCGCGGCTCGGCGACCGGCAACTCCTCGACGGCACGCTCGCGATCCTCACCGACCCGTTCAGCGGCCGGCACATGGGCACGACCGCCGAGACCGTGGCATCCCGGTACTCCGTCTCGCGGGCGGAGCAGGATGCTTTCGCCGTCGAGAGCCAGCGGAGGGCGGCCCTGGATGCCAGCCGGGCGGCGTTCGCCGAGGAGATCGTGCCCGTGTCCACCGGCGGAGAGCGGTCGGTCGAGGTCGCGACGGACGAGCACCCGCGCCCCGGCACGACCCTTGAGGTGCTCGCCGGGCTGCGGCCCGCGTTCGCCGCGGAGGGCTCCGTCACCGCGGGCAACTCCTCCGGGATCAACGACGGCGCGGCCGCGACCGTGCTGATGCGCGAGGACGACGTGCGGGAGCGTGGGCTCACTGGCCTCGCGACCCTGGAAGCCGTGACGACCGCGGGCGTCGACCCCGAGATCATGGGATACGCCCCCGTACTGGCGTTGCAGCGGCTCTGGGAACAGACCGGCCTGACCCCCGCGGACGTCGACGTGATCGAGCTGAACGAGGCGTTCGCGGCGCAGGCGGTGGCGGTGATCCGGGACGCGGGCCTGGATCCCGAGCGGGTCAATCCGTACGGCGGCGCGATCGCGCTCGGGCACCCGGTCGGGGCGACGGGGGCGATCCTGACGGTCCGCGCGGCCCTCGATCTGCAGCGTCGCGACCTCGAGTACGCGGTCGTGACGATGTGCATCGGCGGCGGTCAGGCCCTGGCGGCGCTGCTGCGGCGGTTCTGACCCCCGGGTCTCGGCCCTCACGCCGCGGGTCTCCGACCCCGGCCTCGGGCTTCGGCCGCGAACCGTCGTGCGGAGTCCGTCGGTGGCACGCCGGGTTTCGATGTGGTGCGGCGGCGTGTCGGTGAAGAACTCCGCGAGACGGTTCGGCGGGCGCTGGCGGTGGAGAACCCGCGACGAGTGGATGCCGAACGGCCCCCACCCCGAAGGATGAGGGCCGTTCCGAGGCCGAGGTCAGACGGTGCGGCGCTTGCGCAGGGCGAAGGCGAGACCGCCGGCGACCAGGAAGAACGCGCCGCCGAGGGCCAGGCCCCACGGCACTTCGGTGCCCGTCGTGGCCAGCGCGCCCGGTGACCCGGTGGCCGCGCTCGACGACGGCGCGGGGACCGGCGTGTTCGACGGGGCCGGGGTGGGCGTCGGGGTCGGGGTGGGCGTCGGGGTGGGCGTCGGCGTGGTGCCCTCGTCGATCGGCTGCGCGCCCTTCAGGTACGCGCGGCCGAGCGGCGACGGTGCGACCGTTCCCTTCGCGGCGAAGTACGCCACCGTGGCCTGCAGGTCGATCTGGCCCGAGTCCGCTTTGCCCGTGCCCTGGGCGAACGTGGTGAAGTTGTCGCCACCGGCCGCGAGGAACGAGTTCGTGACCACGCGGTAGGTCGCCGTGGGGTCGATGTCGGTGCCGTTGAGCGTGATCTTCAGGATGCGAGATCCTTCCGCCGCCGTCGGGTCGTACTCGAACGCGAAGCCTCTCGAGACTCCGAGGGCGAGAATCGGACGCGAGGCGCCGGCCGGCTGCCACTGCTGCTCGAGCACGGACTTGATCTGCGCGCCCGTCAGCGAGAGCGTGACCAGCGTGTTGCCGAAGGGCTGCACGTTCGCCACCTCGCGGTACGACATCGACCCGTTGTCGGCGCCGTAGAGCAGGTCGGCGCGCAGCCCGCCGGGGTTCATGAACGAGATCTGCGCGTCCTGGCCGTTGAACGACGGGTTCTCGCTCGTCGCCCACAGGTAGACGTCGGCGACGGTGTTGCCGAGCGTGGAGTAGGCGCCGCGGTCCTCGCCGCCCGAACCGTTCTTCGCCCGCGTGATGTCGGTCGTGATCCTGCCGACCTCGACCTGGCCCTTCACGTCGGCGGTGGCCTTGGCATCCGCCACGATCTGGGCGACCTGGGTCTGCGGGTACGCGATCCACTGCGAGACGGTGGAGTCGTACAGCGACCGGACGCCCGGCGTGATCGAGACGAGCTCCCCGGCGTCGTCGAGGTCGATGTCGAGCGTGCCGAGGTTGGTGCCGTACGACCCGGTCTGGATCACCGAACGGCCCCCGATCGTGCACGCGTACTTCTGGTGCGTGTGCGCCGAGACGATGGCATCCACGTCGGCGGACGCGCTGCGGACGACCTTGCCGAAGTCGCTCGACTCGGTCGCGATGGTCGCGCAGTCGGTGGTCTCCGAGCCGTCGTGCACCAGGAGGATGACGATGTCCGCGCCCGCCGCGCGCGCGTTCTTCGCCTCGCGGTTGGCCGCTTCGACCTCGTCGCCGAACTCGATCGTGTCGATCTTCGACGGGTCGACCATGCCCGCGGTCTGCGGAGTCACGGTGCCGACGAAGGCGACCTTCGTGCCGTCGACCTCCTTGATCGTGTAGGGCTTCAGGGCGGGGGTCTTGGTGCCCTTCTCGTACACGTTCGCGCCGAGTGCGAAGTCGCTGAGGTCGCCGGTGTTGTCGCCGTACGCGGGGATGACCCGGTCGGTGAGGTCGGCGAAGCCGCGGTCGAACTCGTGGTTGCCGACGGCGCTGACGTCGAGGCCGGCGGCCTTGAGTGCCGCGATGGTCGGG
This sequence comes from Microbacterium sp. 71-36, assembly GCF_001898305.1. Lineage (NCBI taxonomy): Bacteria > Bacillati > Actinomycetota > Actinomycetes > Micrococcales > Microbacteriaceae > Microbacterium > Microbacterium sp. 71-36. Next base: position 1,745,272 of record NZ_MKTP01000001.1, on the reverse strand, counting down.
GTGTCCTGGTCGATGAACGACTCGAACGCGCTCGCGCCGATGTTGTCGCCGGCCGACACGAACAGCGTGTTCGGGTTCTGCTGGCGGTACTTCTCGACCGCGCCGGCGAGCACGCCCGCGCCCGCCACGCCACCGCTCTCCTGCAGCAGGCGGCCGTGGAAGTCGTTGATCGTGAGGATCTGCAGATCGGGCGTCTTCGGCTGCGTCGGGCGCACCTCGAACACCGTCGTCGACCCCGAGACCTCGTTGCCGGTGATGAGGAGCGGGATGCCGGTGGGCGAACGCAGCGCGGAGACGAAGGCGATCCCCTCGGGCCCGAGGTCGCCCGCGGCGGCGGTCTTGACGTCGGCGGAGGCGTCGCGGTTGTTCACGTACGTGACGTAGGCGGCGTTCTTCGGGTCGGTGACGTCGTAGACCATCACACCGCCCGCCCGCTCGAGGCCGATGAACGCGTAGGTGCGGCCGTCGATCACGCCGACCGTGACGTTCTCGGGCTCGGGGCCCTTGTCGTCGCTGCGGTCGTCGACGGTGTTATTGTCGTTCGAGACGTTGAACAGCTGCGGGGCGACCTCCTTGAGCTTCTGCTCGAACTGGTCGCCCGAGTCGAAGACGAGCGTGCCCGCGGTGTCCCAGATCGAGAACGAGCGGCCGCCGTACGCGTACAGCTCGCTGTAGCACCCGTCCGCGGTCGTTCCGAGGTCGGTGACGACCTTGAGGCGTCCGAGGTCGGCATCCGCCGAGCGCCCCGCGAGCGGCGACGTCGCGCAGATCGGGGCGAGGCCCTTCTTGCCGAGGTCCTTGATGCGCGCCTCGTCGATGAACGTGCCCCACTCGCGGCCGTCGCCCTCGTTCGCGGTGACGAGGTAGGTCGTCGCCTTGCCGCCGACGCTCGCCGAGTACGACGCGATGCCGTCGGGCATGTAGAGGCCCTTCAGCCCCGGGATCGACCGGATGTCGATCCCGCCGTCCTTGTCGCTGGTGTCGAGCGCGCTCGCGCCCCAGTCCTTGTAGCCGAGGGGCAGGATGCCGGTGACCTCGGCCTTGGCGAGGTCGACGGTCGCGACGGCATTCGCCTCCTGCAGCGTGACGTAGGCCACCGAGCCGTCGACGGTGATGTACTCGGGCTCGAGGTTGCGTGAGACGCGGTTCGCCGACAGCGGCGTGGAGCCCTGATCGGGGGCGGCGACGTCGGGGCCGAACACGCGCACTCTCGGGTCGAGCGTCTTCGAGCCGCCCTGCTCGAAAGCGCGGAATCCCGCGGTCTTGACCGCGCTCTGCGCGGGAGCGGTGCGAGTGGATGCCAGCGGCACGACGCTGATCGAGCCTTCGGGGTCGAGGGAGAAGTCGTCGGCCGGCTCGCCCTCGTTGGCGACGACGGCGTACGTCCCGTCCTTCGAGAACGTGACCATGTCGGGCAGAGCCCCGACGGTGACCTCGCCGAGCTCGGCGCTCGCGGCGTCGTCCTGGGTGGCGTCGAAGAACATCAGGTGACCGGGCGCGGTCTTGTCGTCGGCCTCGAAGGCCACGACGCCGAGGCCGTCGTCGCGGACGGCGATCGAGTTGGCGACGCCGTCCGACGCGATGTCGAACAGCTTCGTCGGGTTCTTCGGGTCGCTGTTGTCGAGCACGCTCACGGTGCCCGCCTGCGCGTTCACGACGAACAGCCGGTCGCGGTAGGCCTGCACGATCTCGGCGGCGGACTCCTTGTACACGTTCGTGTCGTAGGAGCCGACCGGGGTCAGCGCGATCGCGGCGCCGGGGGCGCTGTTCGAGATCGGCGACGGGACGATGGCGGCGGAGGCCGCCGTCGCGCTCGTGAGGGCGAGCGCGCACACCGCCGCGGTCGTCGCGGTGAACGCGACGGCGCGGCGAAGGAACGACGAAGGCATGGCTGTGTCCTCGGGTGTCGGGGGAGGGTCCGTGCGGGGGCGCGGATCCCCGCCACTCTGCCGACCGGCGGTGACGGTGGGGTGAACGGGGCGGGAAGGGACAGGGCGACGCGTCGCGATTCTCACCCGGTGATCCGACGCTGCGCGTGCGGGTATAGCCTGTTCGCGTGACCGATACCCCCGCTGGTGCCCACCCCGATGAACCGCACCGTCAAGGACTCGCCCAGCGTCTGAACTGGCTGCGCGCCGGCGTGCTCGGCGCCAACGACGGCATCGTGTCGACCGCCGCGGTCGTGGTCGGTGTCGCGGGGGCCACGAGCGAGGTCGGGCCGGTGCTCATCGCGGGCCTCGCCGCCCTCGTCGGAGGTGCGATCTCGATGGCGCTCGGCGAGTACGTGTCGGTGTCGAGCCAGCGCGACAGCGAGCACGCGCTCATCCAGAAGGAGCGCCGCGAGCTCGCCGAAGACCCCGAGGCGGAGCTGGCCGAGCTCGTGGGCCTGTACGAGGCTCAGGGTCTCAGCCGCGAGACGGCGACGCGCGTGGCGACCGAGCTCACGGCATCCGATGCTCTGAAGGCCCACCTCGCCGTCGAGCTGAACATCGACGCCGACGACGTGGTGAGCCCGTGGGCCGCGGCGATCGCGTCGGCGGTGGCGTTCACGGTCGGCGCGATCCTGCCGATGCTGACGATCCTCCTCGCGCCGGTCGAGGTGCGCGTGCCGCTCACGTTCGTCGCCGTGCTCATCGCCCTGGCCGTCACGGGCTATCTGGCCGCCTGGATCGGCGGTGCGCGCCGTGGCCGTGCGATCCTGCGGACGGTCATCGGCGGGGCGCTCGCCCTCGGGGCGACGTACGCGGTCGGCGCGCTGTTCGGGGTCGCCGCGGGCTGATTCTTCCGTCTCCTAGTAATTACAAGGACGTCCAACTAAAATCGCTCTCGCGACGACGCCGTCGCCGAAGAAGGAGAGCCGCATGGACGCCACCCCTGCCCCCGCGCTCGACGCCCTGACCGCCGACGACCGCGCCGCCATCCTCGACGCCGTCCGCGAGTTCGCCGCGACCGAGCTGACGCCCCACGCCCAGGAGTGGGATGCCGCGAAGCACTTCCCGCGCGACGTGCTGCGCCGCGCCGGCGAACTGGGTCTCGGGGGTGTGTGCGTCCGCGAGGAGTCCGGGGGTGCGGGCTTCCCCCGCCGCTTCGCGGTGGAGATCTTCGAGGAACTGGCCGCGGGCGACCCGACGGTCACCGCCTACCTGACGATCCACAACATGGTCGCGTGGATGATCGACGCCTACGGCGACGACACCCAGCGCGAGCGGTGGCTCCCGGGTCTCGTCGCGATGGACGACCTCGGGGCGTACTGCCTCACTGAACCCGGGGCGGGATCGGATGCCGCCGCGATCACCGCTTCGGCCATCCGGCACGGCGACGCGTACGTGCTCACGGGCGTCAAGCAGTTCATCTCGGGCGCGGGCGAGGCATCCGTCTACGTCGTCATGGCCCGGACCGGCGAGCCGGGCGCGCGCGGGATCAGCGCGTTCCTCGTACCGGCGGATGCGGCGGGACTGTCGTTCGGGCCGAACGAGAAGAAGATGGGCTGGAACGCCCAGCCCACCCGGCAGGTCGTGCTCGACGAGGTGCGTGTTCCCGCCGGGAACCTCCTCGGCGGCGAGGGGCGCGGCTTCGGCATCGCGATGGCGGCGCTCAACGGCGGTCGTCTGAACATCGCCGCGTGCTCGCTCGGCGGGGCGCGCTGGGCCATGGAACGCGCGGTCGCCTACGTGCACGAGCGATTCACGTTCGGCGACCCGCTGGCCGAGAAGCAGTCGGTCGTGTTCGCCGTCGCCGACATGGCCACCGAGCTGGAGGCGGCCCGACTCCTCGTCCACTCGGCGGCGGAGCACCTGGATGCCAAGGAACCCGACGCCGCGACCCGCTGCGCGATGGCCAAGCGCCTCGCGACCGACGTCGGCCTCCGCGTCGCGAACGAGGCCCTGCAACTGCACGGCGGCTACGGCTACCTGCAGGACTACGGCATCGAGAAGGTCGTCCGCGACCTGCGCGTGCACCAGATCCTCGAGGGGACGAACGAGATCATGCGGCTCATCGTCGGGCGGAGCGTACTGGCGGCCTGAGGACCGGAACCCCCTCGGCGATGTCAGGGGAGCGTGCGACGATGCCGGGAGGACACCACGAGGGGAGCGGCATGGCCGATCACACCGCCGAGTACGAGACGATCCGGGTCGAGCAGCGCGGGCGGGTGGGGTGGATCACCCTCGACCGGCCCGAGGCGCTGAACGCGCTGGACACGCGGTCGATGACCGAGGTGGTGGCCGCGGCGACCGCCTTCGATGACGCCCCCGATGTCGGGGCGATCGTGGTCACCGGCTCCGAGAAGGCGTTCGCCGCGGGAGCCGACATCAAAGAGATGGAGGGGAAGTCGGGGCTCGACATGACCCTCAGCGACCACTTCGGGGCGTGGAGCCGCTTCGCCGCGGTGCGGACGCCGGTGATCGCGGCGGTGTCCGGCTACGCCCTCGGCGGCGGGTGCGAGCTGGCGCTCATGTGCGACATCATCCTGGCGTCCGACCGCGCGAAGTTCGGACAGCCTGAGGTGCAGCTCGGGGTCATCCCCGGCATGGGCGGCACGCAGCGGCTCGTGCGCGCGCTCGGGTACTACAAGGCCGCCGAGATGGTGCTGACCGGCCGCATGATCGACGCGGCCGAGGCCGAGCGGGTCGGGCTCGTGTCGCGGGTCGTCCCCGCCGCCGACCTCCTCGACGAAGCGGATGCCGTGGCCCGCACGATCGCCGAGAAGCCGCTGCCCGCGCTGTACGCGGCCAAGGCCGCGCTCGACGTCGCCCTGGAGTCCACTCTCGCCGAGGGGCTGCGGTTCGAACGGCAGGCGTTCTTCGCGCTGTTCGACACCGCCGACCAGAAGGAGGGCATGGCGGCGTTCCGCGAGAAGCGGGCGCCGAACTTCACGCACCGCTGAGCACAGCCCGCGCTAGAGCGGGTCGGGCACGGGCGTCGGGTCGGCGAAATCGCCCGCCGCCTTCCGGAACCGGGCGATGATCCGCACGAGTTCGGTCGCGTCCTCGGGGGCGAGACCGGGGTCGCGGAAGACGGTGTTCAACGCCTCCGTCGCGTCGTCGACGCGCTGCCGGCCGGCATCCGTGAGGACCAGAAGCGCCGCACGCCCGTCGCTCGGGTGGGGCTCGCGCGTCAGCAGGCCGTCGCGGGCGAGACGTTCCACCGTGTTCGTGACGCTGGTGGGGTGCACCTGCAGGCGTGCGATCGCGCTGGCCATCGGCATCCGACCCTCGCGCGTGAACGCGAGCAGCCGCAGCATCTCGAAGCGCGAGAACGACAGGTCCAGCGGTTTGAGGGCGTGCTCGATGGATGCCGTGAGCAGTTGGTGCGCGCGGATCACCGACGTCACCACCGTCATGCCGTCGGCGGCGTCGTCCCAGCCGTGCGCGATCCACTGGCGCTTGGCTTCGGCGATCGGGTCGACCGGTAGGCGTCTCGGCATCCGTCCTCCTTCCGCCTCACCGTACCGGCCTACCATCCCGCGGGGCGGCGACCAAGCGCGTCGTGCGCGCGGTCGAAGGACAGCCGGTTTCGGTATCGTCGGGAGGTCAGTCCTCGCTCCGGCCCGAAGAAGTAGATGGCGTCCACATCCCGCACCCCGCAGCGCGGGCCGTCGCGCGTCTTCGGCGCGCTCACGCCCGCGCAGTGGATCGGATCGGTGCTGCTGCTGGGCGCCGCGGCGCTGGTCGTCGCCGTCTTCGTCGTGCTGATCGCGCGGGTGCTCGTGTCGCTCGGGCCCGTCCGGGCGTTCATCGACGTCTACCCGGGGTCGTACGAGCTCCCCGCGGCGGCGCCCGTCGGCATCCCTGCCTGGCTCGGCTGGCAGCACTTCCTCAACAGCCTGTTCCTGCTGCTCGTCATCCGCTCGGGCCTGCAGTTCCGTCGGCAGAAGCGACCGGATGCCTTCTGGTCGCCGCGGGGGAACAAGCGGCGCCGCATCAGCCTCGCGCTCTGGTTCCATCAGGCGATCGACGTGCTGTGGATCGCCAACGGCGTGGTATACATCGTGCTGCTGTTCGCGACCGGGCAGTGGATGCGGGTCGTGCCCACGTCGTGGGACGTGTTCCCGAACGCGGTGTCCGCGGCGCTGCAGTACGCGGCGCTGGACTGGCCGACCGAGAACGGCTGGGTGAACTACAACGCCCTGCAACAGCTCTCGTACTTCGCGATCACCTTCGTCGCGGCGCCGCTGGCCATCGCCACGGGCGTGCGGCTGTCGGGGGTCTGGCCGAAGGACGCTCCCCGTCTGAACCGGGTCGTGTCGGCGGAGTGGGCGCGTCGCATCCACTTCCCCGTGATGCTGTTCTTCGTCGCGTTCATCGCGGTGCACGTGTTCCTCGTCCTCGCCACGGGAGCCCTCCGCAACCTGAACCACATGTACGCCGCTCGCGGAGCCGTCGACCCCGACGCCTTCGGCGCCGACCCGACCGGGCTGCTGCTGTTCGCGGCATCCCTGCTGGTGATGGCCGCGGCGTGGATCGCCGCGCGCCCCGCGCTGCTGATCCCGCTGGCGCGCCTGTTCGGCGACGTGAAGCAGCGCTGACGGACGTGTGCCGCCGTCGTGCCGGCGGGGCGTGTGTACGGCGGGCGTGTGCCGTGTTGTCTTTGCCGGCGGGGCATGTGCCGTGTGGCGGAGTTCGTGGGCGACGCGCCGGTAGGGGATGCCGTGGGGCGGCGTGTCGCGGAGGGACTCCGCGGGACGGTTCGGCGGCGGGGTGATTCTGCGGTCACACGCCGCGGGGCGGAGGTGCCTATGCCGGCCGGGCCCCGGCCGCGGCGTGCAGGCCGCGGTGGATGAGGTCGACGCCGAAGGCGAAGTCGGCGTCGGGGACGTGGCCCGCACCGGGGGCGACGACGCCGACGCTGTCGTACTGCAGCCGCTGCTGCTCGTGCCAGACGTGGCCGAGCACGAAGTGCAGCAGGGTGGTCGCGGCGCGGGACGCGACATCCGGCGCGAAGCCCTCGGCGGCGACGGCGTCCGTCAGACGGTCGAGCGCGGTGGACGAGCCGAGGCCGAGCGCGAGGGTGCTGGAGACCACCTCGGCACCGTCGCGGTAGGCGAGCAGGGCGTCGCGCAGCGCGCGGGCCTCGGCGACCACGCCCGATCCACGCAGGAGGGATGCCGCCTGCCCGACGATCCGGTCCGACAGCTCCGCGAGCAATGACTGCTTGTTCGGGAAGTGCCAGTACAACGCGCTCGGCTGCACGTCGAGCCGGGTCGCGAGCCGACGCATCGTGAGGTCGGCGAGACCGTCGTCGTCGAGGATGCGCAGGGCCGTGCGCGCGACGTCGTCGGTGGAGTGGCCGCGGCTGCGTCCGGAAGGAGTCACGGATCTGACTATAGTGAACATCGTTCAGGTGAACGCTGTTCAGGTAAGGACCGTCATGACCTCTCGCACCCCGGATGCCACCGACCTCGCGCGCGTGGCCGTCTTCGCCGCGCTCATCGCGGTCCTCGGGCTTCCCGGCAGCCTGTCCCTCACCGGGGGCGTGCCGATCACGCTCCAGACGTTGGGCGTCATGCTCGCGGGCGCGGTCCTCGGACCGTGGCTCGGCGCGCTGTCGGTGACGGTCCTGCTCGCGCTCGTCGCCGTCGGACTGCCGCTGCTGGCCGGCGGGCGCGGCGGCTTCGCGGTGTTCCTCGGTCCGTCCGCGGGCTACGCGCTCGGCTGGATCCTCGGTGCGATCGTCGTCGGGCTCATCGTGCACGCCGGAGGCCGCCGCCCGGTCTGGTGGCGCACCGCGATCGCGATGGTCGCCGGAGGGATCGTGGCGATCTACGCCCTTGGCATCCCGGTCCAGAGCCTCGTGACCCGTCTGCCCCTCGCCGAGACCGCGCTGACGAGCAGCCTGTTCCTGCCCGGCGATCTGATCAAGGCGGCCATCGCGACGGTCGTCGTGACGCTGCTGGTGCGGGCGTATCCGCGCGGCTTCCGCCGTCAGTGGCGCGCGACCACCCCGGAACCGGCCACCGTCGCCGCGTGATCACGGTCGTCGACGGCGACCGGCCCGACCTGCTCGCCCGCCTCGCCGAGCTGCGGACCGCCGGTGCGGTGTCGCTCGTGACCGACCCGCGGTGGTCGGCCGAGCAGTCCGCCGCCGTCGAGCGGGCGGTCGAGCGCGCCGAGGTGCCCGATGACACCGCGTGGGCGGCGCTCACCTCGGGCAGCAGCGGCGCCCCGCGGATCGTGCTGCGCACGGCCGACTCGTGGGTGAGGTCGTTCGCCGCGGTGGCGACGCTGCTCGGCGCCGGCCCCGACGACGTGATCGCTCTCCCCGCCCCTCCCGCCGCGTCCCTCACGCTGTTCTCGCTCGCCCACGCCCTCGCGGGCGGCCCCCGACCCGCGCGCGCGGACCTCTCGGACGCCACGTGCTTCCACGGCACCCCCGAGGCGCTGCGCGCACTGCTCGAGCGCGGAGTCCCCGATTCGCTGCGCGCCGCGCTGGTGGGCGGATCGGCCCTCGACCCCGGCCTGCGTGCTCGCGCCGAGGTCGCCGGCATCCGTGTCGTGTCCTACTACGGAGCGGCCGAGCTCTCGTTCGTCGCGGTCGACCACGGAGACGGACTGCGCGCGTTCCCCGGTGCCGACATCGAGGTGCGCGACGGAGAGGTGTGGGTGCGGTCGGCGTTCCTGGCATCCGGTTACCTGGGTGCCGGCGGACCCCTGCGACGTGACGGTGCGTGGGCGAGCGTCGGCGACCGCGGCGAACTGCGCGACGGACGCCTCGTGCTGGGCGGGCGCGCCGACGACGCGATCCTCACGGCGTCGGCGACGGTGATCCCCGACGAGGTGGAGCGGGCGCTGCGATCGATCCCCGCGGTGCGCGACGCGGTCGTGTTCGGGATGCCACAGCCCCGTGTCGGCGCCCTCGTCGCCGCGTTCGTCGAGCTCGACGGCGTACCCGGTCGGGGCGCGTCCGTGGGCGGTGCCGTTCCCGAGCCCGTGCGCGAAGCCGCCGCGCGCCTGCTCGGCCCCGCGCACCGGCCGCGTCGCTGGGTGGTGGGCACGCTCCCGCGGACGTCGTCGGGCAAGCCCGCCCGCGCCGACGCCGCCCGTCTCGCGACCGAGCTGCTCGAGGGGGCGACCCGCGATGACTGACCCCGTGATCGTCACCGCCCGTCGCACGCCGCTCGCTCTGCGCGGACGCGCGCTCGCCGGCGCCGACGTCGGCGTGCTCGGGGGTGCGGTGGTGGCCGCGGTCGTCGCCGACGCCGGCCTCGCGCACGGCGGAGGCATCGCCGACGTGGTGCTCGGCAACTGCGTCGGACCGGGCGGGAACCCCGGGCGCATCGCCGCGCTCGCCGCCGGGCTCGGTCCCGCGGTTCCGGGCGGCACCGTCGACCGTCAGTGCGGGAGCGGCCTCGCGGCGATCCTGGATGCCGCGGCCGCGGTCCGCGTCGACGGCAGGCCGCGCGTGGCCGGGGGAGTCGAGAGCGCCTCCACGGCACCCGAGCGTCGCCGCGACGGCGTCGCCTACACGCGGGCGCCGTTCGCCCCGCCCGGGTTCGCCGACCCCGACATGCTGCGCGCGGCCGAGGACCTCGCCGCGCACGACGGGATCGACCGCGCACGTCAGGAGGCGCATGCGGCCCGCAGCCACCTCCGCGCTGCGGCCGCGGTCGCGGCGGGACGCTTCGACGCCGAGATCGTGGCGGTCGGTGCCGCGCGACGCGACGACGCGATCTCGCCGCATGCCGGCGTTCGGGAACGGCTGCCCGCGCTGTTCCCCGGCGGCACGGTCACGGCGGGGACGTCCACCCGGATCGGCGACGGTGCGGCCGCGGTCCTCGTGGCCGCGTCCGGACCCGGGCTCGCGATCCGCGCCGGTGCCGTGGTCGGCGTCGACCCGGCCCTGCCGGGCATCGGCGCCGCACCGGCGATCGAGGCCGTGCTCGCCGCGTCGGGGGTGTCGCTGCGCGACGTCGCGGCGATCGAGCTCGTGGAGGCGTTCGCCGCCCAGAGCATCGGCGTGCTGTCGCGACTGCGGCTCGCCGACGACGACCCTCGCGTGTGCGCCGACGGCGGTGCCCTCGCCCTCGGCCACCCGTGGGGAGCCAGCGGCGCCGTCGCCGTCGTGCGCCTGTTCTCGCGCCTGGTGCGTGGCGGGGCGCCGGCCGGCACGATCGGTGTCGCCGCGGCATCCATCGGCGGGGGGATGGGTGTGGCCGCGCTCGTCGAGGTGGTCCGATGACGTCGGTGCTGCGCTGCCGCGACCTGACCGTGCGCCTCGACGGACGCGCGGTGCTGCGCGGCATCGACCTCGATCTCGACGCCCGCACGATCGCGGTCGTCGGAGACAACGGTTCGGGGAAGTCCACGTTCGCGCGCGTCGTCGCCGGGCTCATCCGTCGGGATGCCGGAGACCTCGCCGTGCGGGGACTGGACCCCGACCGGGATGCCGCCGAGCTCGGCCGCCGCGTCGCGCTGGTGCTGAGCAACCCCGATGCGCAGATCGTGATGCCGGTGGTCGCCGACGACGTCGGGTTCTCGTTGCGCGCGGAGCGTCTGCCCAGAGCGGAACGCGCCGAGCGGGTGGCGCGCGCCCTCGCGCGGTTCGGTCTCACCGACCTCGCCGAACGGCCGGCGCACGACCTGTCCGGCGGGCAGAAGCAGCTGCTCGCGCTGTGCGGCGCGTTCGTCCGCGAACCGGACCTCGTCGTCGCGGACGAACCCACCGCGTACCTCGACGCGCGCAACGCCCGCCGCGTCGCGGATCACCTCCTCGCCGACACCGGTCACGCGCTGCTCCTCGTCACCCACGACCTCGCCCTCGCGCGACGCTGCGACGCCGCCGTGCTGTTCGCCGACGGTGTCGTGAGCGCCGCGGGCGTGGCATCCGAGGTCATCGACGTCTACGAGAGGGCCCTGCGGTGCTGAGCCTGTATCGCCCCGGCGACGGGATCCTGCACCGCATGCCGGCGGGCCCCAAGATGCTGCTGCTCGCGGTCGTCGCGGTCGCGTTGGCGGCCCTGCCCACGGCCGCGTGGGTTGCTGCCGTGTGCGCCCTCGCCGTCGTCCTCGCCTACGTCGTGTCGGGAATCGGCGTGCGCGAGCTGGGGCGGCAGGTGTGGGGGCTCCGCTGGATCCTCGCGATCACCGTGGTCGGGCAGCTGATCTTCCTCGGCCCCGAACCCGCCCTGGCGAACACGGCGCGCGTCGCGGCGGCGCTCCTCGTCGCGGCTCTGCTGCCGCTCACCACGCGCGTCGACGACATGCTCGACGCCCTCGAGCGCGGCCTCGGTCCGCTGCGGAGGATCGGGGTGGATGCCGAGCGCGCCGCACTCCTCTTGGCGGTCACCATCACGACGATCCCGGTCCTCGCGCGACTGGCCGCCGAGGTGCGCGAGGCGCAGCGCGCCCGCGGCGCGCGCCCGTCGCTGCGCGCGGGGATCATCCCGTTCGTCGTGCTGTCGCTCCGTCACGCCGACCAGCTCGGCGAGGCTCTCGCCGCCCGCGGCGTCCGCTGACCGCGGGCCCGGGCCCAGGCGCACCTCGATCGCGGCTGCGTCAGGCTCGGGCCGCCCGTTGAGTGTCCAGGACACGCGGATGCCGCGCGACCCGGTCCGCGTGTCTTGGACACTGAATCCGCTGAGCGCCGTCTGCGCGGCGCGGATCGCCGGTCAGTCGGCGGCGGCGCGCCCCGCGGCGAAGCCCGCCGCGTAGGCCTCGTCGGAACCCAGGGCGAACATGTCGCGCTCCGCGGGGCGCACGATCGAGCGGGCGCCGGGGAGGTCGAGGTCGCCGACCAGGTCGCCGCGGCCGCGCACCACGGCGACCGGCAGGCGCGCGGCCTTCCCCTTGACCAGATCGCACGCCGCGGCGAGTTCGTCGGCGACGCACGGCAGCGTCACGACGAGGGGGCGGCCCTCGGCATCCGTCGTCCCTCGGAGGTCCTCGAACACCTGCACCCCCGCGGCGCCGATCGCGTGGTCGGTCTGGCCCTCGCGCCACGCGCGGCCGAGCGTGTCGGTGATGAGCACGCCCACGTGCGCGCCCGTGGCCACCCGCAGCCCTGCGGCGAGTTCGCGGGCCGACGCGTCGGGATCTTCGGGCAGCAGCAGCACGGTGCCCTCGGGGGTGTTGCTGGCGTCGACCCCTGCCGCGGCGGAGACGATCCCGAGACGGTTCTCGACGATGCGCGTCACGTGACCGGCGGGGGAGGTGCGGGATGCCACGAGCCGGACGGTTTCGCGGGTGATCGCGTCCTCGCGGTCGTCGGCGTGCAGGATCCGGCCCTCGGCCTTCGACACGATCTTGCTGGTGACCACGACGATGTCGCCGTCGCGCAGCGAGTCGCGTGCGGCATCCCGGATCACCTCGACCAGGTCGGTGCCCGGCGAGATCTCACCGATACCGGTGAGGGCCCAGATCTGCAGCACGTCAGCGGACGAAGCGCACCTCGGTGAGCTCCTCACCGAGGAAGGGCTCCACGTGCGAGGCGCCGTCGAGCGCGAAACCGTTGCGCGCGTAGAAGCGGTGCGCGCGGGGGTTGTCCTCCGCGACCCACAGGTACAGCTCTTCGCCCTCGTCGACGGCGGCGTCGAAGAGCTGCTGGCCGATGCCGGTCCCGTGGAACTGGTCGAGCAGGTAGATGAAGTACAGCTCGCGCGCGCGCGGGGCGTCGTCCTCGCGGGCCGGGCCCGAGCCGACGAAGCCGACGATCTCGCCGTCGACGAGGGCCGCGCGCATGCGGTAGTCCTCGCCCTGGGCGGCCCAGTGGGTCCACAGCTCGGCCATGCGCTTGGGGGACACCGCCTCGAGAGCGGCGGTGCTGATCAGGTGGTCGTACGTCTCGTGCCAGCACGTGGCGTGCACGCGGCCGAGGGCCTCGGCATCCACATCGCGTACCGGACGGACGACGATGTCGGCTCGGGTTTCCGCAGTCATGGCGTGACTCTACGCGGCCCTTCCGCCACCCGGAAATCGAACGCGGACGGCCCCGAGATGCGCTAGGAGCCCGGGAACCTGCCAGGCTCGCGTGCCACGATCCCCGGCGCGATCGCGCGTCCCGCCCTCACGTCGGGATGCGCTGACCTGCGATTCTTGCGCCACCCGCGCCGGTGGCTCACCGCGATTGTGGCGGTCGCGGTCGACGCGTCGAAGCTGTCGTCGTGGTTCCTGCTGATGGTCGTCTCGGTCGTCCTCGTCACCTGGGTGTGTCCGCCGCGCGAGCCCGACCCCATCGAATTGTCGGCAGTGGACAAAGGAATCGCCGTTCCGTAGGGAGATCGCTACGCTCGCCCGTCGTGAACGTCCTCTGGCGAACCCTGCTCGTCCTCTTCCGTGCCCGGCGCCGGCTGCGTCGTGAGGGCCCTCTGGACCCGAACACGGTCGGACGGATGCGACTGCGCGTGCTGCCCACCGACATTGATCTGCTCCGTCACCTCAACAACGGGCGGTACCTGTCGCTGTTCGACCTGGGGCGCTGGGATCTGCTGACGCGGACCGGACTCGCCGGCGCGATGACCGCGCGCAGCTGGTACGCCGTGGTCGCAGCCGAGACCATCACCTTCCGTCGATCGCTCGAGCTGTGGCAGCGGTTCGAGCTCGAGACGCGTCTGCTCGGACACGACGACCGCGCGGTCTACCTCGAACACCGGGCGGTCGTCGACGGCGAGATCTTCGCGCGGGCGATCATCCGTGCCCGCATCCTCCGACGCTCCGGCGGAACCGTGCCGCACGAGGAGCTGTTCGCCGCGGTCGGGCGCCCCGAGGGTGTTCCCGACGTCGAGCCGTGGGTGCACGAGTGGGCCGCCGCCTCGGCGCTGCCCTCGACGAAGCGACCCGCGCCCAGCGACTGGCGCTGAGCCTTCTGCGCGTGAATTGCCACGATTTGTCGCCTCCGGCGCGGCCGGGCGACGAATCGGGGCAATTCAGGCGCCCGAGGCGACCCCGAAACGCGCGTCGAGCCACGCCACCTGACGGGCCCAGTGCCGTGAGCCGCCGCCCTCGTGGCCGTTGTACGGGTAGACCTCGATCGCGGCATCCTCGGATGCCAGCGCGTGGAACGCCGCGAACACCCCCGACGGCAGGACGATGTCGTCCATCAGCGCGACCGAGAAGAACGCCGGCACGCGGATCCGTCGGGCGAGGATCGCGCCGTCGATGTGCGACAGGGTGTGCAGCGCCGCGGCGGTGTCGTCGCGGTGGATCGACAGCCACCGCGTGATCTCGGTGAACGGCGGCGAGGGGGTGCGGACGATCGCGTTCGGGATGTCGCACAGGAACGGCACGTCCGGCAGGAGCGCGGCCACCGCGTCGCCCGACAGCGCCGCCGCGGCGATCGCCAGCGCGCCGCCCTGGCTGCCCCCGGTGACGGCGATGCGCGTGGCATCCACTCCGGGAAGCTCGCGGACCACGTCGACCAGGCGCGCGGCGTCGGTGTAGAGCCGGCGGTAGTAGTACTCGCGCGGGTCGTGGATGCCGCGGGTCATGACCCCTGGGTAGGCCGCGGTGGATCCGTGGGGGTCGGGGGTATCGCCGATGCTCCAGCCCGAGCCCTGGCCGCGGGTGTCCATGATGACGTGGACGTATCCGGCGGCGGCCCACGCGATCTTGTCGCCGGGGAGGCCGCGGCCGCCGCCGTAGCCGATGAACTCGACGACCGCCGGGAGCGGACCATCGCCGTGCGGCCGCACGACCCAGCCGCGGATCTCGTCGCCGGCATACCCGCTGAAGCGCAGGTCCTGCACCGACAGCGCCCGGACCGGACCGTCGACGAGGGTGAGCGTCGCGGGACGGGCCGCGGCGCGGGCCTCGGCGAGCGTGTCGGCCCAGAACGCGTCCAAGCCGTCGGGCTCGACGAGCTCCGGACGGTACTCGCGGAGGAGCTCGAGGGGCATGTCGGTGAAGGTCTGAGCCATGGGGTCTCCAGGGTCGGGGCGAATCGACAGTAGCGAACGACGACCGGACCGGGGAGCACGGCTCGACATCCCCGTCACGTGGCAAGCAGCGTGTGAAGCCTCACATTCCCGACTTGGGAGCGATACCACGCTGATTCAGTGTTGACAGCAACGCTCATCGACCTCAAAGATGATGCAAAAGTGAGCGCTAACATTTCGAGCGCGCTCGGCCGGCCCCCGCCGGACCACCCATCGTCGAGGAGGACGATCTTGGTGCTGTCACGCCCCCGAACCCCCGAGTCCGCGCGCGGGAGGACCCTCCGTCGCGCCGGTTCCGTCCTGGCCGCCGCCGCCGTCGTCCTGAGCGGGCTCGTTCCGGCGATGGGGGCGGCCGCGGCACCGCTGCCCACGCCTCTGGCGTCGTACGACTTCGGTGCCACGTCAGGGACGGCGGTCCCCGACGCCTCGGGTCACGGTCACGACGCGACGATCCGCGGCGCGGGATTCACCGTCGACGGCGACAAGCTCTCGCTCCCCGGCGGCGCGGCGGGGTCGAACGCCGCTTACGTCGAACTGCCCACCGGGCTCTTCGACGGCCGCAGCACGGTCACCGTCTCCGCCTGGCTGCAGGACCGCACCGGCGCCGGCAACCAGGCCGCGATGTTCTTCGGCACCACCGAGAACCTCCCGCAGCAGTACTGGCTGCTGAACCCCGCGAACCCCGCCGGGCGGGTGAAGTCCGTCCTCACCGACGGCCCGCGCATCTCGCAGCCGTGGACCCTCGAGCGCGGAATCTCGCCGACCGACGGCGCCCGCGGTGTCGCCGGTCCCGCCGCGACCGACGCATGGGCGCTGTACACGACGGTCATCACGCCGACCTCGATCACCGCGTACCTCGACGGCACGAAGCTCGGCACCGTGGCATCCACCCGGACCGTCGCCGATTTCGGGACGGGACTCGTCGCGTACATCGGCAAGTCGTCATACCCCGACCGGATCTGGAAGGGCGGCGTCCGCGACGTCGCGATCTACGACTCCGCCCTCACCGACGACGACGTCAAAGCCCTCGTCGCCGAGGGCACGCCCTCGAACCAGCAGGACGTGGATGCCGCGGCCGCGGCTCTCGCGATCCCCGGTGCCGACGATGTGCGTGGCAACGTGAGCCTGCCCACGGCGGGCGCGAACGGAACCACCGTCGCCTGGGCGTCGTCGGACCCCTCGGTCGTCACGGCGACCGGTGAGGTGACGCGTCCGGCGCACGGCGACCCGGCGAAGACCGTCGAGGTCACCGCGACCGTCGGCAAGGGCTCGAGCTCGACCGCCCGCACCTTCTCCCTCGTCGTGCAGCCGCTCCCGGAGAAGCAGGAACTGGGCGCCTACTTCTTCCCCTTCTTCACCGGTGAGAGCACGACCACCGACGACGAGATCTCGTTCGCGACGTCGCGGGGGAACG
Source organism: Microbacterium sp. 71-36 (assembly GCF_001898305.1). Taxonomy (NCBI): domain Bacteria; kingdom Bacillati; phylum Actinomycetota; class Actinomycetes; order Micrococcales; family Microbacteriaceae; genus Microbacterium; species Microbacterium sp. 71-36. Next base: position 1,728,992 of record NZ_MKTP01000001.1, on the reverse strand, counting down.
ACCCCAAGAGCTGGCTGACCCTCAACGACGGCAAGCCCGTCCTCACCTCCGACCAGGGCGAAGAGGGCATCCGCGATCCGTTCGTGCTGCGCTCTCCCGACGGCGACCGCTTCTACATGCTGTCCACCGACCTGAACATGTTCGACCGCTACAACGGCGACTTCGGTCGTGCGCAGGAGGTCGGCAGCCGCAAGCTCAACGTCTGGCAGTCCGACGACCTCGTGACCTGGAGCCCGCTGCGCCAGATCACGGTGTCGAGCGCCCTCGCCGGCAACACCTGGGCGCCCGAGGCCACGTGGGACGCGGACCGCGGCGAGTACGTCGTCTACTGGGCCTCGAACCTGTACCCGAGCGCCTCGACCGACGGCCGCCGCGCCGCCGACAGCTACAACCGCATGATGATGGTCACGACCCGTGACTTCGTCACGTTCAGCGAGCCGCAGCCGTGGGTCGACGTCAAGCGCGGTGCGGGCAAGGGCACGATCGACGCCACCGTCGTGCGCGACGGCGACGTGTACTACCGCTTCCTCAAGGACGAGGCATCCATGACCGTCCGTCAGGAGCGCTCCACCGACCTCACCGCGACCGTGACCGGTTCGCTCCCCACGACGAGCTCCACCCCCGGGTGGCAGCTCGTGAAGGAGCAGATCGGCGTCGGCCAGCCCAACCCCTGGGGCGGCACGTTCACCAACGGCGAGGGCCCGACGGTGTTCGCCGACAACGCCGAGGCCGGCCATTGGTACATGCTCATCGACCAGCCGAGCTACCACGGCGGCCAGGGCTACATGATGTTCGAGACCCGCGACATCGCGTCGGGGAACTGGACCTCGGTCCCGGATGCCGAGCTCCCGAGCCGCCCCCGCCACGGGACGGTCCTGCCGATCAGCGTCGCCGAGCAGCAGCGCCTGAACGCCGCATACCCGACCGACGAGACCGCGGAATACTCGATCACCGCCGACCCGTCGAAGGACGGCGCCGAGATCGCGGACGAGATGTACGGCGTGTTCTTCGAGGACATCAACAACGCCGCGGACGGCGGGCTCTACGCCGAACTCGTGCGCAACCGATCGTTCGAGTTCCTCCCCGTCGACAACCGCGACTTCACCGGCATGACCGCGTGGACGCCCGTCGGCGTCGGCGGCGGAAAGGGCACGGCGAAGCCTGTCAACGACGCATCGCGCATGAACGACCGCAACCGCACGTACCTGCAGCTCGACCTGAACAGCTCCGGGGCCGGCACGTTCGGCGTCGAGAACGCGGGCTTCGACACCGGCATCGCGCTCACCGCGGGCGGGCTGTACGACGTGTCGTTCTGGGGTCGCACGACGGCGCCGGCGGGGACCCCGGTCTCGATCGCGCTGCGTTCGGCCGACGGCACGGCGCTCTCCGATGCCCTCACGGCCACGGTGGCCGGCGACGGGTGGGTGAAGTACACCGGCACCGTCACGGCGACCGCGACGACCGACAGTGCCCGTCTGCTCGTGCAGGCCGGCGGCGCGGCCACCCTGCGCCTCGACGAGGTGTCGCTCTTCCCGCGCGACACGTTCAAGGGGCACGCGAACGGCCTCCGCAAGGACATCGCGCAGAAGATCGCCGACCTGCACCCGAAGTTCGTGCGCTTCCCCGGCGGCTGCATCGTGAACGTCAACAGCCACGAGGACTACTCCGCGGCATCCGGCTACCAGCGTGCCCGGTCGTACCAGTGGAAGGACAGCGTCGGACCCGTCGAGACCCGCGCGACCAACGCCAACTTCTGGGGCTACAACCAGTCGCTGGGCCTGGGGTACTACGAGTACTTCCAGTTCGCGGAGGACATCGGCGCCAAGCCCGTGCCCGACGTGCCGGCGCTCCTCAACGGCTGCGGACAGGGTCTCCAGCAGACCGACCCCGCGCTGCTCCAGCGCCACATCCAGGACACGCTCGACCTCATCGAATTCGCCAACGGCGGCGTCGACACGACGTGGGGCAAGCTCCGCGCCGACATGGGCCACCCCGCTCCCTTCGGTCTCGACCGCATCGAGATCGGCAACGAGGAGAACTACCCCGAGGCGTTCATCGCGAACTTCGTGAAGTTCCGGGATGCCATCAAGACGAAGTACCCCGACATGATCCTGATCAGCAACTCGGGTCCGGATGCCGAGGGCGCGAACTTCGAGAAGCACTGGGCGCAGAACCGGGCAGAGAACGTCGACATGGTCGACGAGCACTACTACCGCGACCCCTCGTGGTTCCTCTCGCACAACCTCCGGTACGACTCCTACGACCGGAACGGCCCGAAGGTGTGGATCGGCGAGTACGCCTCGCGCGACAACCGGTTCTTCAACGCGCTGTCGGAGGCGGCCTACATGACCGGCCTCGAGCGCAACGCCGACGTCGTGAAGATGGCGTCCTACGCGCCGCTCCTCGCGGACCAGAGCAGCACGCAGTGGCGGCCCGACCTGATCTGGTTCGACCGCGACCAGGTGTGGGGCTCGGCGAACTACGAGGTGCAGAAGCTGTTCATGACCAACACGGGCGACCGCGTCGTGCCCACCACGGCCGACGGAGACCTGGCATCCACGGGTCTCGCCGGATCGGTCGGGCTGTCGACCTGGAGCACGTCGGCGCGCTACGACGACGTGAAGGTCACCGACCCGGACGGGAAGACGCTCTTCGCGGACGACTTCTCCGACAAGAACGACGACGGCTGGACGAAGCTCGCGAACGCGGGATCGTGGTCGGCGGCCGACGGCAGCTACGTGCAGTCGTCGACGACGGCGAACAACACCCTCGTCGCGGGACCTGCGATCGACGCGACCGACTACGACGTCTCGCTGAAGGCCACCAAGCTCGCCGGCGCCGAGGGCTTCCTCGTGGGCTTCGGCGTGCAGGGATCGGCCGACTACCTGTGGTGGAACCTCGGCGGCTGGGGCAACACCCGCAGCGTCGTCGAGAAGGCCGTGGGCGGGGCGAAGTCGATCGTCACCGACACCGGGACGCCGCGCGTCGAGACCGGCCGCACCTACGACCTGCGCATCCAGGTGCGCGGCCCCGAGGTGACGCTCTTCGTCGACGGGCAGCAGGCCGGACGCTTCACCAACACCGCGGTCGAGCCCTTCGCCCAGGTGATGACGAAGGACGAGGCGACCGGTGACGTCATCCTCAAGGTCGTCAACGCGCAGGCCAAGGAGGCCGTCACGAAGGTCGACCTCGGCGGTCTGACGGTGCTGCCGGACGCGCAGATGACCGTGCTCGCCGCCGCCCCGGGCGCGGTGAACACCGCGGATGCCACACCGGTGGCGCCGAAGACGTCCGAGGTCACGGTGAGCGGGAGCTTCACGCGCACCTTCGCCCCGTACTCGGTGACGTTCCTGCGGATGCACACCCGGACGCCCGACACGCAGGCGCCGACCGTGACGGTCGCGACCTCGCCCGCCGCGCCCGACGGCGCGAACGGCTGGTTCGTGTCTCCCGTCGCGGTCACCGCGACCGCGATCGACGACGTCGACGCCGCCCCGCGGATCGAGGTCAGCACCGACGGCGGGTCCACGTGGGCCGCGTACAGCGGGGCGGTCACCCCGGCCGACGGCACGGCGAACCTCGTGTTCCGTGCCACGGACGCGACCGGCAACGTGTCGGCATCCGTTCCGGCGACGGTCCGGGTCGACCGTGCCGCCCCGACGGTGACGAGCGTCGTGGATGCCACGGCCCGTACGGTGCGCCTCACCGCCACCGACGCCGCCTCGGGAGTGGACCGCATCGAGTACCGGCTGGGCGACTCGGGGAGCTGGACCGCCGTGTCCGGCGCCGAGGCCGTCGTGACCGCCCCGGCGGGGTCCGTCACCGTCTCGTACCGCGCGGTCGACGTGGCCGGCAACATCGGTGGGATCGGCTCGGCCTCGGTCGGTGCCACCGCGGGCGACCCGACGCTGTCGGTGTCGGGCGACCTGGTCGCCGGTGGTTCGATCACCGTCACGGGCACCGGCTGGCCCACGGACGCCGACGGTCGGCTCGAGCTGCACTCGACCCCGATCGACCTCGGCGCGCTGCGCACCGACGGCGACGGGACGTTCCGCGTCACCGTGACGCTGCCGGCCGACGTCACCGCGGGAACGCACGAGCTGGTCGCGATCATCGGCGACGCGCAGGCGTCGGTGCCGGTCGAGATCCGCGCCGCGGCGACGCCCGGCACCACGCCGCCGACGACGAACGGACAGACGCCGGCCGCGAGCACGCCGCTCGCCGTCACCGGCGGGACGGTCTCGATCGCCGCGCTCGTGCTCGGTCTGCTCGCGCTCGTCGCGGGGGTCGCGATCCGTCGGCGCCGTCGCATCCGTCAGGACTGACGCGTCCGATCGGGAAGGACCTCGTCGCTGTGGCGGCGGGGTCCTTCCCGTGTGGATTCGCGGTCGCGCGGCGGGGCCGCCCGGGGCGCGCGGGGGCGGTGCCTAGGCTGTGGAGCATGAGCGAGAACGACCCGCACGCGCACGGTTCCCTGCTCTCCGCCGACGCGGTCGAGCGCGCCACGGCCCTGGCCGCGACCTTCACCGCCGCCGCCCCGACGCTCCCGTCGCCGCCGGCCTCCGCCGAGGTCGCGGCGTTCCTCGCGCGCGCCGCCGACGACATCCTGCGACCGGAGGGGACGTCGGCTCCCGCGGCCGCCCTGCATCGACTGGCCGGCGATGCCCCCGCGGCGCTGCCGTGGCGGGTGCGCGGTGCCGTCCACCTGGGCGGGGCGATCGCCCCCGTCCTGCCGACCCCGGCGGTGCCGCTCGCGCGCCGTGTCCTCTCCGAAGCCCTCTCGTCGCTGTCCCTCGATGCGCGCACCGATCGCCTCGGCACAGCCCTCGCCTCGCTCGGCTCCGACGCCGTCGCCGATCTGCGGCTCACGGCGCCGGACGTCCGCGGCGAGACGGCCGCACGGCACCGGCTCGACGGCATCCGCGCCCTCGTCGCCCGCGACGACGTCACCCGGGTCTCGGTCGCCGTGCGCGAAGTGGTCACCGGCCTCTCGCGGTGGGCCTTCGCAGCGGATGTCGAACACGCCGCGGAGCGGCTGCTGCCCTTGTTCCGGGATGCCGTCGGTGCGGCGACCCGCGTCACGCTCGTCGCCGAGGGTCGCGACGACCTCGACCTCACCGTCGCTGTCCTCACCCGCGTGCTCGAGGAGCCGAGTCTGCGCGCCGCCGACGCGGGCATCTCCCTGCCGATCGCCGTGCCCGAAACGCTCGGCGTCCTGCGGGAACTCGCCGCGTGGGCGCGCCTGCGGGTCGACGACGGCGGCGCGCCGCTCGCGGTGCGCCTCGACGACGCGATCCCGACCACCGACGACGCGCTCCGCGCGGCGCGTCACGGCTGGCGTGCCCCCGCGGCCACCGCGACCGCCGATCTCGACGCGCTCGCCGTCGTCGCCGTGCGCGAGGCCCTCGGCCGCCGCGCCACCGAAGGGTTGCGCGTCGACTTCGCGACCGGCGACCCGGTCCGCGCGGCGATCGTGCGGACCCTGGCCGACGCCGCCGACGTTCCGATCGACCTCGCCCTGCCCCTCGGCGTCGCGTGGAGCGTGGAGGGGGCGCACATCGTGCTCGCGCCGGTCGTGCACCCCGACGACGCCGATGCCGTGGTGGCGCCCCTCGCCGCCGCGGCGGCGGGGCGACGGGCGCCCGACGGCGAGGACGTCGAGGACCGGGTGGCGGCGGCCCTCGCGACCCCCGAGCCGGCGCCCGCCCCGCCGCGGGAGCCGCAGCGCGGAACCGTCCCGACGCCCCCGATCCTGCGCGAGCCGGCCACCGCCGACGCTGAGGAGCCGGGCCTGACGCAGGCCGTGCTGGGGATCGCCCGCGACGCCGCCCCCGGGGATACGCAGGCGCTCGGACCCGACGTCCAGCAGATGCTGTTCGGCGGACAGGCGTTCGTCGACACCGCCGTGTTCTCGGTCCGCGAGACCGCCGAGCTCTCCGGCGCAGCCCCCGGCTTCCGCAACACCCCGGCCGCCGATCCCGCCGTCGCCGCGGACCGTGCCTGGGTCCACGACGTCCTCGCCGCGGTCGGCGCCTCCACCGCGGGGGACGCCACGGCCGCCGCCGGCCGCATCGACGACGAAGCGGGTCTGGACGCCGTGATCTCACGGGTCCGCGACGCCGCCGCCGGGTGGGGGAGCCGCGCCGCCACCGACCGCGCCGCCGTGATCGACGCGGCGTCCCGCGCGCTCGCCGAACGCCGCGCGGAGCTGGTCGAGGTGCTGGCCTCGGAGGCGGGCGCGCTGTTCGCCGAAGCCGACGCCGAGGTCGACGAAGCCATCGACGCCGCCGCGTACTACGCCCTGACCGCGAAGGAGCTCGACCGTGTCGCCGGCGCGGTGTTCGTCCCCGACCGGGTCACCGTCGTCGCTCCGCGCTGGAATTCCTCGGTCGGCCTGTGCGCCGCCGAGACCCTCGCGGCGCTCGCCGCCGGCTCCGGCGTCGTCCTGACGCCGTCGCCGCGCGCGCGACGAGCCGGAGCCGTGGTCGCCGAGGCGCTGTGGGCGGCGGGGGTCCCGCGCGACGTCTTCGCCTACGTCGACCTGAACGAGGAGGCATCCGGTCGGGCGCTCCTGGTGCACCCAGGGGTGGATCGGGTGCTGCTCGCGGGCGCGCGGACGACCGCCGAGAGGTTCCTCGAGTGGCGGCCGAGCCTGCCCCTGCAGGCGCTGACGGCCGGACGCAACGCGGTGATCGTCGCCCCCTCGGCCGACCTCGACCGTGCCGTGGCCGATATCGTCGCCGGCGCCTTCTGCCGGGCCGGGCAGGCCGCGACCGCGTCGTCGCTGGTCATCCTCGTCGGCGCCGCCGCGCGCTCGACGCGGTTCCTGGAGCAGCTCAAGGACGCCGTGGGGTCGCTGCGCGTGGGCCCCGCCGACGACCCGCTCTCCGACGTCGGCCCGCTCGTCGAGGAACCCCAGGGCGAGGTGCGCCGCGCCCTCACGGTGCTCGCCGACGGAGAGCGCTGGCTCGTCGAGCCGCGCGAGCTCGACCTCGGCCCCGACACGGCGGGACGCTTCTGGACACCCGGTGTGCGCACGGGCGTCCACGCCGGCTCGCACCTGACGCGCACCGCCGTGGCGGCTCCGGTGCTCGGCATCCTGCATGCCCCCACGCTGGGCCGCGCGATCGAACTGCAGAATCTCGTCGGCTCCGGGTTCGTCGCCGGGCTCCACACCCGCGACGCCGCCGACCTCGATCTGTGGCTCGACACCGTCGACGCGGCCGTGCTGCGGGTGAACCGGCCCACCACCGGCGCCGTCGTGCAGCGCGAGCCGCTCGGTGGCTGGGGAGCGGCGGGCGTGGGTGCGGGCGCGATGTCGGGCGGCCCGAACCGTCTCGTCGCTCTCGGATCGTGGCGGCCGTCGGCCGGGGGACCCGCGTCGACCACGCTGCACCTGCGCGGCCTCGACACCCGCATCTCGACGCTCATCGAAGCGGCGCAGCCCACGCTCGACTACGCCGCGTTCGAGTGGCTGCGTCGGGGAGCGCTTTCCGACGCCGTCGCCTGGGACCGCGAGTTCGGGCGGGTGAAGGATGCCGCACGGGTCGGACTGGAGCGCAACCTGCTGCGCTACCGTCCCACCGACGTCGCCGTCCGCGCCACGGCCGACGCCCCGTGGCAGGCGGTGCTCCGCGTCCTGGTCGCGGCCGTGCGGTCGGGCTCGGACTTCAGCCTCAGCACGCCGGTCGGGCTCCCCGCCGCGGTCCGGCATCTGCTCGGGGAGAGCGCCGTGCCCGTCTCGGTCGAGACCGACGCGGAGTGGCTGCAACGCCTGGCGGGTGGCATCCCGGATGCCGATCCCGTCGCGGATGCGGTGGTCCCGGCGCCCGCGCGCCCGTCGCGCGTGCGCCTGATCGGGGCCGCCCCCACAGTGGAGGCGGAGCGCGTCGCGCTCGCCGAGGCGATCGGCGGCGACACCTCGGTGACGGTGTACTCCGGCGAGGTCACCACGGCCGGTCGCGTCGAGCTGCTGCCGTTCCTCCGGGAGCAGGCGATCTCGATCGAGGCGTTCCGCTTCGGCCGCCCCGACCCCTGGAGCGCCGAGGTCATCTGACGCGCGCCGGCGGGTGGCGCGGTGGCCGGTGCGTCGCGGCCGCGGGGCCGGCATCCAGGTCGCATGATCTCGGCGCGCGACCGCGCGGGTCTCTTGTCTGCAACGTTGTAGAGTCGGCGGACAGAGGTGGGGGAGGATGCCATGAGCGCAACGCTGCACGACGTGGCCCGCGCGGCCGGAGTGTCGATCAAGACGGTCTCGAACGTGATCAACAACTATCCGCACGTACGGTCGGCGACGCGTGAGCGGGTCGAGGCGGCGATCGACGAGCTGCAGTACCGACCCAACCAGGCGGCGCGGAGCCTTCGGTCCGGGCGCGCTGACATGATCGGGCTCATCGTCCCGGACCTGCGCAACCCGTACTTCGCGGAGTTGGCGGACGACGTCATGCGCGCGGCTCGCGCGCACGGCTTCTCGGTGCTCATCGAGCAGTTCGACGCCGAGCGCGACAGCGAGCTCGCGGCCTTGCGCGGCGCGCGGCGCCGCGGCCTGGACGGCGTGCTCTACTCGGTGCTCTCGCTCGGCGAGGACGACGCGGCTCTGCTCGACGAGGTCGGGATGCCGATGGTGCTGCTGGGCGAGCGGATCTTCCACTCCGCGCACGACCACGTGACGATGCGCAACACCGAAGCCGCGTACGCCGCGACGGCTCACCTGATCGCGGCGGGCCGGCGTCGCATCCTGGCGTTGGGGTCGCACCCCGGCGAGGTCGTCGGCTCGGCGGGGTTGCGTCTCCGCGGCTACGAGGCTGCTCTCGCCGAAGCGGGGCGCGAGCTCGATCCGCGCCTCGTCGTCCCGGTGGACCGATGGCACCGGGTCGACGGCGCCGAAGCCATGCGCGCCGTGCTGGACGCGGGAGTCGAGTTCGACGGGGTCGTCGGGTTCAACGACTCCCTCGCCCTCGGCGCGATGAGGGTGCTGTTGGAGCGGGGGGTCCGCATCCCCGAGGACGTCGCGATCGTCGGCTTCGACGACCTCGACGAGACGCGGTACTCGCTGCCCGCGTTGACGACGATCGACCCGGGTCGGTCGGAGATCGCCCGCGTGGCCGTGGATCTTCTGGTCGAACGCATCACGGGTGACGCCGAGGTCGCTCCGCGGGAGTTCCTGGCCGATTTCCACCTCGTGGAGCGCGAGTCCACGCGGCCCTGAACCCGGTGCTTGACAAGGCCCGCCCGGACGGGTGATCATCCATTTACAACGTTTACCTACATCGTTGTAAACAGCAGCGGCCCGGGAAACCGAGGCGTACCCGACGACGCAGTCACAGAAAGGCATCGAAGAAGATGATCAAGCGCACCGCAGCCGTCCTCGCGACGGTGGGGGCCACGGCTCTCGTCCTGGCGGGATGCTCCGGCTCCTCCGCCCCCGCCGATGCGGGTCCCGTCCCGATCACGTTCTGGCACGGCTACACCGAAGCCGACGGGAAGGTCCTCGACCAGATCGTCGCCGACTTCAACGCGTCGCAGGACACCTACGTCATCACGACCGAGACGAAGACGTGGGCGGTCATCGACGACACCCTGCTGCCGTCGCTCTCGTCGAAGCAGGGTCCCGACATCGTCGCGATGCCCGCGGAGCGCCTCCCGGTCTACGCCGACAAGGGGGCGTTCGCCGATCTGAGCGACTTCTACGGCTCGAGCGACAGCAACACCGCCGACCTGGTGTCGCAGGCGAAGGACATGGTCACCGTCAACGGCACCCCGTACGGTGTCCCGACCGGCTTCGTCCCCCTGGCGATGTTCTACAACAAGGCGCTCTTCGCCGCGGCGGGCATCACCGCGGCTCCCACCACGTGGGACGAATGGGTCGCGGATGCCAAGAAGCTCACCGTGGACGAGAACGGCGACGGCACCCCCGAGCAGTACGGTGTCGCGATCCCGGATCACGCCACGGTCGCGAACGGCCTGTGGCCCAGCCTGTTCCTCAGCGGCGGCGGCAACATCGTCGACGGCGGCACCACGGCGGTCATCGATTCGCCGGAGAACGCCGCCACGCTGAAGTACTGGACCGACGCGATCACCCAGGACAAGATCTCGCCGACCGGACTCGACGGCATCGCCGCCGACAAGCTCTTCAGCTCCGGCAAGGCGGCCATGCACGTCGGCGGTCCGTGGATGGCATCCATCGCCACGGACAACAACATCGACTACGGCATCGCCGCGATCCCGGCCGGCCCCGCCGAGCAGGCGGCCTCGGCGATCGGGGTCTCGATGGGCGTCACCGCCCAGGCCGACGACGCGAAGAAGGCCGGTGCGGAGGCGTTCTTCTCGTACTTCTTCCAGAAGGACGTCGCGACGAAGTGGTCGCTCGGTTCGGGCTGGCCTCCGCTGCGCACCGACATCCCCCTCAGCGACGTCTCGTCGAACCCCGTCGTCGCCTCGCTGAGCGAGATCGCGTCCACCGGTCGCGCGCTGCTCCCCGGCGTCGTCAACAGCGTCGACGTGCTCACCGACGTCGACGAGCTCACGCAGAAGGCCGTCTCGGGCGGCGACGTGACCGCCCTCCTCACGACCGCGCAGGACAAGATCCAGCAGGCCATCGGGTGACTCACGACACGGGAGGGGCGCCCGCGCCGCCCCTCCCGTGTCCTCTCCCCCAGACGCCCCACGAACAGGAATCGCCATGACCACGCAAGCCCCGGGAGCGCGGACCCGCCGCCCCGGCGCGTACCGGCCGCCCGCTCCCCTCGGCGGCCGCGGATCGCTCCGCCACAGCCCCCGTCACCGACTCACGGTGATCGCCTTCCTCACCCCGGCGATCGTCATCCTCACGGTCTTCGTCGCCTGGCCGATGATCTCGGCCCTCCGGCTGTCGTTCACCGACGCGAGCGGGTTCGGCCGGGAGAAGTTCGTCGGCCTCGACAACTACGTCCGCGTCTTCACCGACGGCGACATCGTTCGAGCCATGGGGAACACCGCCGTCTACGCCGTGCTGTTCACCCCCGTGGCGATCGCCCTCGCGCTGGCCTTCGCTCTGCTGCTGAACAACCCGCTGCTTCCGTTGCGCGGCGTCTTCCGCACCGCCCTGTTCACGCCGTTCATCGTGTCGCTCGCCGTCGCCGCGTTCGCGTGGTCGTACCTGCTCGACCCGCAGGTGGGCCTGCTCAACCACTGGCTGCGGGCCGTCGGCATCCAACTCGGCAACGTCCTGCAGGATCCGAACCTCGCGATGCCCGCCGTGGTGCTCGTGGCCGTATGGAAGAGCTTCGGCTTCTACATGGTGATCTTCCTTGCGGGCCTTCAGGACATCCCGACGAGCCTCTACGAAGCGGCGCGCGTGGACGGGGCGTCGGCACTCCAGCGGTTCTGGAGCATCACCCTGCCGATGCTCTCCAACACCCTCGGATTCGTGGTCATCGTCGCGCTCATCGCCGCGCTGCAGGCCTTCGACCAGATCTACGTCATGACCGGCGGCGGCCCCTACGGCAGCACCCAGACCATCGTCATGGAGATCTACCAGTCGGGATTCCGAAAGCTCGACCTCGGATTCGCGTCCGCCCTGTCGTACGTGCTCCTGCTCATCACGCTGGTGCTGAGCCTCGCCCAGTTCCTCTTCTTCTCACGTCGAGAGAAGGATGCCGCATGACCGCCCTCGCCTCCGCGCCCGCCGCCACGGCATCCCCCCGTCCGCCCCGTCGGCGTTCGCCTCAGGCCCGCCGCCGCACACTCGTGTCGATCGCTCTGCTCGTCATCGTCGGGATCGCGACGCTGGCCCTGATGCTGCCGATCCTCATCATCGTCTTCACCGCCTTCAAGCCGATCGCGGAGGTCAACGCCTACCCGCCGACGCTGCTGCCGGGGCAGTGGACGCTCGACAACTTCACGCGGATCTTCACCGACCTGCCGTTCGCGCGGCTGATCCTCAACAGCTTCATCTTCGCCGGTGGCGTCACAGCCTTCGCGCTGGTGTTCGACTCCCTCGCGGCCTATGCGCTCGCGCGGCTGGACTTCCGGGGCAGTCGCGTGCTGCTGATCGCGATCATCGCGAGCCTCATGATCCCGTTCCAGGCGACGCTCATCCCGATCTACCAGTTGGTCTCCGACCTCGGCTGGGTGAACTCGTACGCCGGGCTGATCGCGCCCCGGGCGGCGGACGCGTTCGGCATCTTCTTCCTCCGCCAGTTCTTCCTGTCCCTGCCGCGCGATCTCGACAACGCGGCGCGCATCGACGGCGCGAGCGAGTTCCGCATCTTCCGCAGCATCGTGCTGCCGAACGCGGTGCCCGCGCTGCTCACACTCGGGATCTTCACGTTCGTGAACAACTGGAACGACCTGCTGTGGCCGCTCGTCTTCACCACCCAGTCGGAGATGGGAACGGTGACGTCGGGCCTCACGCTGCTGACCGGACCGGGCGGGATCATCCCGCAGGGCGTGATGATGGCGGGCTCCCTGATCGCCCTGCTGCCGCTGGCGATCCTCTTCCTGCTGATCCAGAGACGCTTCGTCGAGAGCGTCGGAACGTCGGGCCTGAAATGAACGAGGAACGGATGCCGAACACCCCCTGGTACCGCGACGGTCGCCTGCACTTCGGTGCGGGGATCGAGAACACCTTCGTCCCGCAGGAGCGGCCGGGGGAGCGCGCGATCGACGAGTACGCCCTCACCGAGCACTACGAGCAGTGGAGCGACGACCTCGACCTCGCGGTGTCCGTCGACGCGGAGTTCCTCCGCTGGGGGATCCCGTGGCACGTGGTGTCACCCGAGCCCGGCCTCTGGGACTGGTCCTGGACGGACCGCGTCCTCGAGGGCTTCGCCGAGCGCGGCCTGCGCCCCATCGTCGACCTGCTGCACTACGGCACGCCGACGTGGATCGAGGGGGAGTTCGCCCACCCCGACTACCCGTCGTTCGTCGCGGAGTACGCCGCCCGCGCGGCGGAGCGCTACCGCGGTCTCGCCACGGACTACACCCCGGTCAACGAGCCGATGCTGCACTCGCTGTTCAGCGGCGAGTACGGGTACTGGCCGCCGTACCGCACCGGCGAGGGCGGCCTCGTCGAGATCGCGACGGCGATCGCGCGCGGCTTCGTGGGCACGCAGCGCGCCGTCGCCGACGTCCTCGGTGAGACCGCGACGTTCGTGCACGTGGATGCCTCGATGAGGTACGCCGGCGACGTCGACGCGCCCGAGCATCGGGAGAACGCCCACCGCTACGCGCATCAGGCATTCCTCGTGGAGGACCTCGTGACGGGCCGGGTGGGCGAAGGACACCCGCTCCTCCCGCTGCTGCGCGCACACGGCGTCGGCGACGACGAACTCGCCTGGTTCGCCGAGAGCGCGGTGCAGCCGGACGTCATGGGGGTGAACTACTACCCCCGACACTCCACCGAGCTGTTCGAGTCCGGCATCCATCACGGGGGAGGCTTCGCCGACCCGCGGCCGACGCGCGACGACGGGGTCGACGGGATGGTCGAGATGCTGCGCACGTACGCGAACCGCTACGGTGCGCCGGTCATGCTCGCCGAGACGTGCGTCACCGACGACGTGCCCACGCGGCTGGCGTGGCTCGATGCGTCGGTCGCCGCGGTCGAGGGGCTTCGCGCCGACGGCGTCGACGTCGTCGGGTACACGTGGTGGCCGCTGTTCGACATGTACGAGTGGACCTACCGCCACAGCGATCTGCCCCGCTCCGCACACCTTCTGACCATGGGCCTCCACGACCTCGTGGAGACCCCCACCACCCTGGCGCGCCGGCGCAACCCGGTCGCCGACCGATTCGCCGCACACGCATCCCGAGGAGCACGATGACCACCGCCCGCCTGACCGTCGACCCCCGCTTCCCCATCGGGGCCGTGCGGCGCCGCCTCTTCGGCGGCTTCGTCGAGCACCTCGGACGCCACGTCTACGACGGCATCTACGAACCCGGTCACCCCGAGGCCGACGAGCAGGGGTTCCGTCGCGACGTCCTCGAGCTCGTCCGCGAGCTGGGCGTGTCGATGATCCGCTACCCCGGCGGCAACTTCGTCTCGGGCTTCCGCTGGGAGGACAGCGTCGGGCCGCGCGAGCAGCGCCCGCGTCGCCTCGATCTCGCGTGGCACTCCACCGAGACGAACGAGGTCGGGCTCCACGAGTTCTCCGACTGGCTCGAGAAGGCCGGGAGCGAGCTGATGCTCGCGGTCAACCTCGGCACGCGGGGGACGCTCGAGGCGATCGACCTGCTCGAGTACAGCAACCTCCCCGGCGGCACCGCCCTGTCGCAGCAGCGCATCGACAACGGTCGCGAGGCCCCGTTCGACGTGCGTGTCTGGTGCCTCGGCAACGAGATGGACGGCCCCTGGCAGCTCGGCCACCGCTCCGCCGACGACTACGGCAAGCTCGCCGCGCAGACCGCGAAGGGCATGCGCCAGCTGGACCCGTCCATCGAACTCGTGGTGTGCGGATCGTCGGGTGCGCAGATGCCGACGTTCGGCGAGTGGGAGCGCGTCGTGCTCACGCACACGTACGACGAGGTCGACATGATCTCGTGCCACGCGTACTACCAGGAGCACGACGGCGACATCGACTCTTTCCTCGCCTCGTCGGTCGACACCGGCCGCTTCATCGAGGCCGTCGTCGCGACCGCCGACCACGTCGGGGCGGTGCGCGGCAGCGACAAGAGGATCGACATCTCGTTCGACGAGTGGAACATCTGGTACCAGACGCGGTTCCACGACGTCGATCAGCTCAGCGGCATCGACAACTGGCCCGTTGCTCCGCGCCTGCTCGAGGACGTGTATTCGGCGGTGGATGCCGTGGTCTTCGGCAGCCTCATGATCTCGCTGCTCGCGCACGCCGACCGTGTGGCATCCGCGTCTCTCGCTCAGCTCGTGAACGTGATCGCACCGATCATGACGGAGCCCGGCGGACCCGCCTGGCGCCAGACGACGTTCTACCCGTTCTCGATCACGTCCCGGCTGGCGCGCGGCGAGGCCCTGCGCGTGCAGATCGAGGCGGGCACGATCGACACGGCGAAGCACGGCACGGTCTCGGCGGTGGATGCCGTGGCGACCCACGACGCCGAGACGGGGGAGGCCGCGGTCTTCCTCGTGTACCGCGGGCGACACGAACCCGTCGAGGTCGCGATCGACGTCACGGGCTTCGGCGACGTCGAGCTGGTCGAGACGCACGTGCTGCACGACGACGACCCGTACGCGAGCAACACCCTCGAGCATCCGGACCGCGTGCAGCCCCGCGCACTGGAGGGGGCGAAGGTCGAGGACGGCGTCCTGCGCGTGACCCTGCCGCCGATCGCGTGGGCCGCGTTGGCGCTGCGCCGCGTCGGCTGAAACGCACGAGAACGCCCCTGCCTCGCGGAATCACGCGAGGCAGGGGCGTTGTCGCGAAGAAGCGGCGTCAGGCCAGCTGCGCGCGCCGCGCGTGCAGCTGGTCGAACGTCGCGAACGACTCGGCGATGGGGTTGCCGGTGAAGTGGCCGACCCAGCCGTCGTCGTCGTGGAAGAAGCGGATGCTGACGAACTCGGGGTTCGTGCCCATGTCGAACCAGTGCGTCGTGTTCGCCGGAACCGAGACGAGGTCGCCCGCCTCGCAGTAGAGGGCGTGCACCTTCTCGTTCACGTGCAGGTAGAAGACGCCGGCGCCCTTGGCGAAGAAGCGGTCCTCGTCGTCGTCGTGACGGTGCTCCGACAGGAAGCGCTCGCGCGAGGCGACCTTGACCTCGTCGTAGTTGTCCTGCGCGGGCGAGAGGCCCACGATGTCGACGAGCGTGTAGCCCTCGTCCTGCTTCACCTTCTCGACCTGGTCGGCGTAGAGCGCGAGCACGTCGTCGAGGGCGGCGTCGGAGGCGATCTCGTGCACGTCCCAGCGGGAGAATCGGGCGCCGAGCTCGGCGAGGGCCGCGCGGATCTCGTCCTCGTCGGTCGTCTCGAGGACGGGGCTGGTCGGGTCGGTCTCTTTCCAGACGGTCAGGAGCGTCATGGCTCCTCCTCTCGGACGAATACGGTCGGGACTCTCCGATTCTCGCGCTCGCGCCTCGTGAGCGGGCGCGGTGTGACGGGCGCGGCGTAACAATGCGCAACCTCGAACGGTCCGTGAGGCGCGGCCCTGCTTGACTGCTCGACGGCCGTCGCCCCACAGCACTCGCGCGGCTTCCCGCACCCGACTCCTTTCGAAGGGGACCCCGTGTCCGTTCGCTCCCACCGTTGGGCGACCCTCGTCGCCACCGCCGGTATCGCCGCCCTCGCCCTCACCGGCTGCGCGCAGCAGAACACCGCTGCTCCCGCCGCCTCGTCCGCCCCCGTGCAGAAGGCCGAGAACCTCCCGGCCCCGTTCGACGGCGAGCCGCTCAAGGTCGCCCTCGTGCAGCAGTCCGGCGCCGGCGACTTCTTCACGGCGTGGACCGCCGGAGCCAAGGCGCAGGCCGCCGCGGTCAACATCGACCTCACCGTCTACGACGCCCGCAACGACAACGCCAAGCAGGCCTCCGACCTCGAGCAGGCGATCGCCGCCAAGCCCGACGCGATCATCGTCGACCACGGTCAGACCGACACGATCGAGCCGCGCGTGCGCGAGGCAGTGGATGCCGGCATCCCGGTCATCGTGTACGACCTGGCGCTCGAGGACACCGACGGGATCGTCGTGACCTCGCAGTCGGATGCCTCGATGGCGCAGGGCGTCCTCGACCAGCTCGTGAAGGACAACGGCGAGGACGCGAAGGTGGGCCTCGTCAGCGCCGAGGGCTTCGCTCCCCTGGACCGCCGCAAGAAGGTGTGGGACGAGGTCGTCGCGAAGAACGGTCTCGACCAGCTCTTCTTCACCGGCAAGGTCACCGAGTCGACCGCGACCGACAACATCCCCCTCGTCGACGCGGCCCTCAAGGCGCACCCGGGCGTGCAGGCGATCTTCGCCCCGTACGACGAGATCACCAAGGGTGTCGTCCAGGCGGTGCTGCAGAACAACCTGCAGGACAAGGTCAAGGTCTACGGCATCGACATCTCCAACGCCGACATCGAGGTCATCACCGCCGACGGCAGCCCGTGGGTCGCCACGAGCGCGACGGACCCGTCGGCCGTGGGCGCCGGTGTCGTGCGCGCTCTCGCGCTGAAGCTGGCCGGCCAGCTCACCGAGGACACCGTCCAGTTCCCCGCCGTCACCATCACGCGCGACTTCCTCATCGAGAAGGGCATCACCAACGTCGCCCAACTGCGCGAGGCCGAGCCGTCGCTGCTGCTGAACGACACGGTGGTCGCCGACTGGCTGCCCGCCGTCTCCGGATGACGTTTCCGCTCTCTCACGCCGCCCAGGTGAACGACGCCCCCGTCGTCCGCCTGGGCGGTGTCGGCGTGCGGTTCGGCACCAACCAGGTGCTCCGCGATGTCTCGCTGGATCTGTTCCCCGGCAGCATCACCGCGCTCCTCGGCACCAACGGCGCCGGCAAGTCCACGCTGATCGGGGCGATCTCGGGGGCCAATGCCGGGTACACGGGCGACATCGCTGTCGCGGGCACCGACGTCCGTCTGACCTCGCCTGCCCGTGCCCGTCGCGCCGGGATCGAGACCGTCCACCAGCGGATCGCCGACGGCATCGTGCCCGGCCTGAGCGTCGCCGACAACCTCGCCCTCACCGATCTCGCGACCGGCGGGCACCGTCTCGTGCGCCGGACGGAGGCGGAGCGCGTCGCCCGCGCGGCGCTCGAGCGCCTCGGGCTGTCGTGGTCCGACGAGGTCCTCCGGGCGGATGCCGCACGCCTGGGGACATCCGACGCCCAGCTGCTCGTGCTCGCCCGCGCCCTGCGGTCCACCCCGCGTCTGCTGATCCTCGACGAGCCGACCTCGGCGCTGACGGCCGCGGAGGCGGATCGCCTGTTCGCCGTGCTGCGGGTGCTGCGCGACGAGGGCCTGTCGATCCTGTTCGTCAGCCATCGTTTCGGTGAGATCGAGCGACTCGCCGACCGCATCGTCGTCCTCCGCGACGGAGGCCTCGAGCTCGAGGCCCTCCGTCCGTTCGATTGGCAGGCGGCCCTGGAGGCGATGCTCGGCGTCCCGACCGAACTGCAGCAGCACATCACCGACCCGCTCCCCGCGCACGCCGAGGTGCTCACCGTCGACGACGCGGTCCTCCTGCCCGGGGCGGCACCGCTGGCCCTGTCGGTCGCCGCGGGTCAGGTGACCGGCATCCTGGGTCTGCTCGGAGCGGGCAAGACCGAACTCGCCGAGATCGTCGCCGGGGTGCGCCCCGCGGGCACCGCCCGCCTGCGACTCGACGGCGCGCCCTATCGCCCCGCGTCGCCCGCGGCGGCGAAGGACGCCGGGGTCGTGCTCGTGCCCGAGGACCGTCAGCGGCAGGGCATCCAGCCCGGCTGGTCGATCGGCCGCACCGTCGGACTCCCGGTGCTGCGACAGATCTCGCGCTGGGGCGTCGTCTCGCCGGCGCGCGAGCGCGCGGCCGCCGACGACGTGATCGACGCGTACGGCGTCGTCGCGCCGTCCGCGGACACCCGCGTCGACGATCTGTCGGGCGGCAATCAGCAGAAGGTCGTCGTGGGGCGGTGGCTGCGCACGGGCCCGCGCCTCGCCGTGCTCGACGAACCGTTCCGCGGCGTCGACATCGGGGCACGCCGTCGTATCGGCGACTCCGCCCGCGACCGCGCGGCCGAGGGAGCCGCCGTGCTCGTGCTCTCCAGCGACGTCGACGAGATCCTCGACGTCGCCGACCGCATCGTCGTCCTCGTCTCGGGGCGCATCGTCCTGGACACCCCCGCCGGAGTCCTCGACCGCGCGCGCATCGTCGCCGCCCTGCTCGACGACCCCGGCCACCGGAAGGAAACCGCATGACCACCGCTCTCGCTCCCGCGCGACCGAGTGCCGGATCCCGGATCGTGGATGCCATCGCGAAGTGGGGCTTCGTCGCCGTCACCGTGCTGCTCATCGCGTTCTTCGCCGTGACCCAGCCCGCGTTCGCGACGCCCGAGAACATCGTGGGGATGCTGAAGTACATCGCCCCGATCGGCATCGCCGGTCTCGGCGTGACGCTCGCGATGACCGTCGGCGGCCTCGACCTGTCGGTCGGCGCGAACGCCGGATTCGCGGTGTCGATCGCCGCCTGGACGATGGTCATCGGCAATCAGGTCGGCGGGATCGCGGTCGGCGTCGTGCTGCTCTCGGGTGCGCTCATCGGCGCGGTCAACGCCGCGCTCATCGTGTTCGCGCGCATTCCCGACCTGCTGGCGACGCTCGCGACGATGTTCACCGTCGTGGGACTCAAGCTCATCATCGTCGACGGCAAGTCGATCTCGTCGCAGATGACCCTCGACGACGGCACCACCGCTCCCGGCCGGTTCACGCCCGACTTCCTGTGGTTCGACCGCGGGTTCATCGGCCCCCTCTCGGTGCCGGTCGTGCTCTTCCTCGGACTCACGGTCGTGCTGTGGTTCGTCCTCGACCGCACCCGCTGGGGCCGTGCGCTCGCCGCCGTGGGGTCGAACCCCGAGGCCGCGCGCCTCGCCGGCGTGCGCGTCCGCGCCTACCGCGCCGCGGCGTACATCGGCTGCGGCATCCTGGCATCCATCGCCGGTCTCGTCCTCGCCGCCCGCATCGGGCAGGGCGACGTCTCGGCCGGCAACAGCCTGCTGCTGGATGCCGTGGCCGTCGCGCTCGTGGGCGTGTCGGTGCTGGGCATCGGGCGTCCGAACGCGTGGGGCACGGCCCTCGGTGCGGTGCTCGTGGCCGTGATGGTCACGGGGTTCTCGATGATGGGCCTGCCGTACTACATCCAGGACTTCGGGAAGGGCCTCGTGCTGCTCGTGGCCCTGCTCTTCAGCTTCACGTTCCGCCGTCGCAAGACCACCATCGTCGCCGGGAGCACCACCGCATCATGACCCTCCTCACCGATCAGCTGACCGTCGCCACGGTCCCCGCCTACCTCGTCGCGCGCCCGCACCTGGCGGGGCCGGTGGATCCGGCATCCATCGTGTCGGTCGACGAGGTCGGCGACGGCAACCTGAACCTCGTCTTCATCGTCAAGGACGCCGCGGGCAACGGCGTCGTCGTGAAGCAGTCGCTGCCGCACGTGCGCGTCGACCCGTCGTGGCCGCTCACGCGCGAGCGCGCGGCGCGCGAGGCCGTCGTGCTCGGTGTGCACGAGCGGATCGACCCGGCGCACGTGCCCGCGTTCCACGGCTTCGACGCCGAGAACCTCGCGCTGTCGATCGAGGACCTCAGCGACCACGCCGTGTGGCGCGGCGAGCTCAACGCCGGGCGCCTGCACACGTACGCCGCCGCGGAGCTCGGGCGGTACGTGGGGGCGGTCGGCTTCGCGACCAGCGTGTTCGGAACGCCGGGGCCGGAGCGTCGCCGCGCGATCGCCGCCGCCACGAACCCGGAGCTGAGCGAGATCACCGAGGACCTCGTCTTCACCGAGCCGTACGTCGACCACGAGCACAACGGCTGGCTGCCCGCCAACGACGACGACGTGCGCGCGCTGCGCGACGACCGGCCGTTCGTGCGCGAGATCGGTCTGGCCAAGCAGAGGTTCCAGGAGAGCACGCAGAGCCTGCTGCACGGCGACCTGCACACCGGTTCGGTGTTCGTGCGCGCCGAGGGCGCCTCGGTGCGGGCGTTCGACTCGGAGTTCGGCACGTACGGTCCCACCGGCTTCGACCTCGGGGCCGTGTGGGCGAACCTCGTCATCGCCGCCGCACGGGCGCACGTGCTCGGGCGTTCTTCCGACGCGGAGACGCTGCTGCAGCTGCCCGTCGAGCTCATCGACGCGTTCGAGGCGGAGTTCCGCCGCCGTTGGCCCGACCGCGTCGACCCGCGCGTGTACGGCGACGGGGTGCTCGAGCACACGCTCGCCGTCACGCGATCGGATGCCGCGATCTACGGCGCCGCGAAGGCCGTCCGCCGCATCGTCGGGTTCTCGAAGGTCGCCGACATCCAGACGTTGCCCGAGCCCGAGCGCGCGGTCGCGGCGCGTTTCGTTCTGCGCGCCGCCCGGACCCTCGGCCTCGCGCGGCTCGACGACGCCGACCCGCGCGCCCTCACCACGCGCACGGTGGCGCTGCTCGGCTGACGCGGGCTGCGGCGCGGCGGGGGCGGCGCTTGAGGCGTCGGGTCGGTGGCGCGGCGCGCCGGCGACGGGGTGCGGTGCGGCGGCGACGGGGTGGGGCGCGGCGGCGAGGCGTCCCCTCAATCGCGATAAACGCTGTTCACGGCGAGACACGGTGGGGCGGCTTGTTTCTCGCTGTGGATCGCGTTTCTCGGGGGGTCTGGGGGCGCGGTGAGCGGTGCGGCGCTGGGTCGGTGCGGCGGTGACGTGGCGGCGCGGTTCGGCGGCGACGGGGTGGGGCGCGGGCGGCGAGGCGTCCCCTCAATCGCGATAAACGCTGTTCACGGCGAGACACGGTGGGGCGTCTTGTTTCTCGCCGTGGATGGCGTTTATCGGGCGTAACGGCGGCGCAACGCGGCGCGGGCACGGCACAACGCGGGCCGGCGCGGCGCTACGCCGCGCGGAGGCAGGGCGGTGGATGCCGGGGGCTCAGCGCGTGGCGACGGTGAACCGCAGCAGCCACTCGGCGATCTCGAGGTGGCGGCGGGCGGCGGCGATGTCGACGCCCCACGCGTACATGCCGTGGCTCGCCACGATGAGCGCGGGGACCTCGGGCACCTCGGCCGTCGCCGGCACGTAGACCTCGTCGAAGCGCGCGGCCTCGACGGTCATGTCCTGATCGTTGGCGATCACGGGGATCGTCACGGTCTCGTCGTGCGCCCGATGCCCGATGCCCTTGAGCATCTCCATGTCGCGGATCTCGACGCCCCCGGGCCACCGGTGCCCCGCGACGACCGCGTCGAACGCGTGCACGTGGAACACCGCGCCCGCGCCGGTGCGCGCGGCGATGTGCGCGTGGAGCCCGGCCTCTGCGGACGGCGGCCGCGGGTCGTCGGGGTCGAGGGCCGCGCCGTCGGCGTCGATGAGTACGACGTCGCGGTCGGTGAGCTCCGACTTGTCCAGGCCCGAGGCCGTGACGGCGAGCACGAGCGGATCCCGGTCGATCACGACCGACAGGTTGCCGGAGGTGCCGCGCATCCAGCCGTACCCCGAGAAGCGCGAGGCCTCCGCGGCGAGGGCGGCTCCGGCCTCCTGCACGCGCGCGGTCAGGGGGAGGCTCATCGCGACAGGTCGATCTCGTCGAAGGATGCCACGGACGGCGCCGCGAAATCGGCTCCGTGCCACGGCTCCCCGGCGCGGTCGAGCGCGACGACCTGCCAACCGGCGGTCAGGGCGGCGGCGACCTCGTCGGGGTGGTCGGTGAGGAACAGCGCGCGCTCCGGCGCGACGCCCAGGGCCGCCGCGATCCGGTCGTACGAGCCGGACTCCTTCTTGGGGCCGGCGCTCACGGTGTCGAAGAAGTCCTCGACGAGCGGCGTGAGGTCGCCCTGCGGCGCGTGCCGGAACCACGGTACCTGCGACGCGACCGAGCCCGACGAGTACACCGCCAGGCGGATGCCGTCCTCGTGCCATGCGTGCAGGCGCGGCGGCACGTCGTCGAAGAACTGCGAGTGGATCTCGCCCGCCGCGAAGCCCTCGGCCCACAGGATCCCCTGCAGGGTCTTCAGCGGAGTCGACTTCACGTCGGATGCCATGAGCCGGCGCAGCGCGTCGGCGACCTCGGCGTCGGTGGCGTCGGCATCCAGGCCGGTCTCGGCGATCGCGTCGGCGCGGGCGGCGCGGACGGTGTCGTCGTCGCGGCCCAGCAGCGCGTCCAGGCGCGGACGCGCGTAGTCGTACAGGTCGCCCAGGATGAAGCCGGCGGCACTCGTGGTGCCCTCGATGTCGAGCACGACGACGTCGGCGGAGATGCGGGTCATGAAGGATCCTCGTCGGGGGTGGGGGAAACGGGGCGGAACGCGACGGTGTCGGGTTGCACCGTCGCGGCGGCCGGGGCGGGCTCGGCGGGCGAGCGACGTCGCCGCAGCGAGGGCGCGGCGTCGGCGGCCTCGGCATCCGGATCGGTCGTGAAGTGCTCGCCGACGTTCGCCGGGGCGAACGTGCCGCGGCTCGTCGCGATGCGGGTCACCAGCCGCGGGGGCGTGACGTCGAACGCGGGGTACCAGGCGTCGGTCACGAGCGGGCTCGCCGTGCGCCGGCCGAGCACCTCGAGCACCTCTCGGGGGTCGCGGTCTTCGATGACGACGTCGGCGCCCGTCGGGGCGCTCGGGTCGGGCGCTTCGACCATGGCGTAGTACGGGGTGCCGAACGCCGCCGCCGCGGCGGCGTGCGCGAGCGTGCCCACCTTGTTGACCACCGAGCCGTCGAGCGCCACGCGGTCGGCGGCGGTGACCACGGCGTCGATCGGCCCGGATCCGACGCCCCGCGGTGACGCGAGGGCCGCGGCGGCCATGCCGTCGGTGATGAGCGTGACTTTCTGGTCGAGCTCGCGCAGCGAGTGCGCGGTGAGCCGCGCGCCCTGGAGATAGGGGCGGGTCTCGGTCGCGATCCACTCGATCTCGCGGCCGGCTTCGCGCGCGGCGGCGACCAGGCCGAACAGATAGGCGTCGGCCCAGCAGTGCGTGAGGATGCGCGGGGACTCGGGCAGCAGCGACAGCGTCGCGCGGCCCAGGCGCAGGCTGGCCTCGCGGTAGTCGCGGTCGACGGCCTCGGCCGTCTCGAGCGTCGCCGACACCAGGGCGTCGGTGTCGTCGGCATCCCTTCCCGCCGCGAGGATGCGCGCAACCGCGTCGCGCGGGTGAGCGTTCGTGGGGCGCGCGGTGGCCAGGGCGCGTCCGGCGCGGCCGAGCGCGGTGCGCGCTTCGCCCAGCGGCAGCCCGCGCACCTGCAGGGCGGCGAGGCCCATGCCCGCGGTCGCCGCGTACAACGGACCCGAACTCTGCGTCACCATGTCGCGGATCGCCGCGGCGACCTCGTCGGGGGTGGTGGCATCCACCCATTCGACCCGCGCGGGGAACACGCGACGGTCGAGGATGCGGACGACACCCGCGGCCTCGTCGAGGACGACGGAATTCTCGAGGGTGGCAGACATCGCGACGATTCTCCCACGGGCCGCCGACACGGACGGCGCGGATGACACCGCGCGACGCGCGGCCGCGACGCGCAGCCTCAGCGATCCGCGCAGCCTCAGCCCGATTCGACCGGATGCCGCTGACCCGGCGCGGATCGCCGAGCTTGTGCCGCCGCGGCGGCCGCGCGCCGCGTAGCCTCCGCGATCCGCGCAACCTCAGCCCGATTCGGCCGGATGCCACTGACCCGGCGCGAATCGCTGAGGTTGTGCCGCCGCGGCGGCTTCCGCCGCACCCGCCCGCGCCGCTCGCGCGCCCGCACGCCCGCGTGAGACACTGGTTCATGGCGTGCTCGGACCGACCTTTCCCCGCACGGCGCGACAGGCGCCGCCGGGTCGAAGGGCCACCGGGCCCAGAGGACAGCGTCCGCCGCACCTTCTCCTGAGGAGCAGAGATGTCCGCGAACCCCACCGCCGCCGCCGTCGAAACCGAGACGAACGAGCGCGTCCAGCAGCACCGCCGGTACCTGATGTGCCGGCCCGAGCACTTCACGGTCAGCTACAGCATCAACCCGTGGATGGAGCCCTCGCGCCCCACCGACACGAACCTCGCCGTGCAGCAGTGGCAGTCGCTGTACGACACCTACGTGTCGCTCGGCCACGAGATCGAGCTCATCGACCCCGTCGAGGGTCTGCCCGACATGGTCTACACGGCCAACGGCGGCTTCGTGATCGACGGTGTCGCCTACGGCCCGAAGTTCCGCTTCCGCGAGCGCGCAGAAGAGGCACCCGCGTTCATCGACTGGTTCGCGGCGAACGGCTTCGAGGTCGCCGAGCCGGTCGAGGTCAACGAGGGCGAGGGCGACTTCCTGCTCGTCGGGAACACGATCCTCGCGGGCACCGGCTTCCGCTCCACCGGCGACAGCCACCGCGAGGTCGGCGAGGTGTTCTCGCGCGAGGTCGTGTCGTTGACGCTCACCGACCCGCGGTTCTACCACCTCGACACCGCGATCGCCGTGCTCGACCCGGTCGAGGGGCCGGGCGGCGTCGAGAAGGCGAACATCGCGTACCTGCCGAACGCGTTCGACGAGCGCAGCCAGGCGATCCTGCGCGAGCGCTACCCGGATGCCATCCGCGTGTCGGATGCCGATGGCGCGGTGTTCGGCCTGAACTCCGCGAGCGACGGCAAGAACGTCATCATCTCGCCGCGCGCGAAGGGCTTCGAGGCGCAGCTGCGCGAGCGCGGCTACACGCCGGTGCTCGTGGACCTGTCCGAGCTGCTGCTCGGCGGCGGTGGCATCAAGTGCTGCACCCTCGAGCTGCGCGGGGGCACCCGATGAGCACCACCGTCGACGATCTGGGCGCGCAGCTCATCGCCGCCGAGGGCGCGCACGTCGCCCACAACTACCACCCGCTGCCGGTCGTCGCCGCGCGCGCCGAGGGCGTCTGGGTCACCGACGTCGAGGGCAAGCGCTACCTCGACCTGCTGTCGGCGTACTCCGCGCTGAACTTCGGCCACGGGCACCCGGCGATCCTGGCCGCCGCCCGCGAGCAGCTGGAGCGTCTGACGCTCACGAGTCGCGCGTTCCACAACGACAGGCTCGGGCCGTTCGCCACGGCGCTCGCGCAGCTGTGCGGCAAAGACCTCGTCCTGCCGATGAACACGGGCGCCGAGGCGGTGGAGACCGGCATCAAGGTCGCCCGCGCGTGGGGCTATCGGACGAAGGGCATCGCCCCGGATGCCGCGACCATCGTCGTCGCGAACGGCAACTTCCACGGCCGCACCACGACGATCGTCGGCTTCAGCGACGACCCCACCGCGCACGACGACTTCGGTCCGTACGCGCCGGGCTTCGTGCACGTGCCCTACGGAGACGCGGATGCCATCGCCGCGGCGATCGATGAGAACACCGCCGCGGTGCTCCTCGAGCCGATCCAGGGCGAGGCCGGTGTCGTGATCCCGCCGGACGGGTTCCTGCGGCGCGTGCGCGAGATCTGCACCGAGAACAACGTGCTGTTCATCGCGGACGAGATCCAGTCGGGCCTCGGACGCGTGGGCGAGACGTTCGCGTGCGACCGCGAAGGCGTGGTGCCCGACCTCTACCTCCTCGGCAAGGCACTGGGCGGTGGCATCCTGCCGCTGTCCGCGGTGGTCGCGAACGAGGACGTCCTGGGCGTCATCCGCCCCGGTGAGCACGGCTCGACCTTCGGCGGCAACCCGCTGGCGTGCGCCGTGGGCCTGCGGGTCGTGGAGATGCTGGCATCCGGGGAGTTCCAGACCCGCGCGAAGGCGCTCGGCGAGCACCTCGCGCAGGGGCTCGATGCGCTCGTCGGTCACGGCGTCACCGCGGTGCGCGTGGCCGGGCTGTGGGCCGGCGTCGACATCGACCCGGCCGTGGGCAGCGGCCGCGAGATCGCCGAGAAGCTCCTCGCCCGCGGCGTGCTCGTCAAGGACACGCACGGGCAGACGATCCGCATCGCGCCGCCGCTGACGATCCGCGCGACCGAGATCGACTGGGCGATCGAGCAGCTCCGTCACGTCCTGTCCTGATCGCGCGCTACGCGAGAGCCCCCACCGTGTGCGGGGGCTCTTCGCGTCTCACGCGACGGTGAGCGTCAGTTCGTCCCAGCCGGTCGCGCCGTCGGGGGCGGGGGCGGCGCGCTGCTGCGTCTGGGTCTCGCCGGTGGCGGACGTCGCGCGGCACCGGATCGTGTGCGTTCCCGCCGTGGCATCCCACGGCAGGCTCCACTGCACCCACGTGTCCGACGAGATGGCCGTCGCGAGCGTCGCCGGCTGCCACGCCCCGTCGTCGATCTGCACCTCGACGCCGGAGACGCCGACGTGCGTCTGCCAGGCGACTCCCGCGATCACCGTCGGGCCGGCGGCGACGCGCGCGCCGGCGCGGGGGACGTCGATCCGGGATGCCAGTTTCACCGGGCCGCGCGCCGACCATCCGCGCGAGGTCCAATACCCCTCGGCCACGGCGTACCGCGTCACCTCGAGCTCGGTGACCCACTTGGTGGCGGAGACGTAGCCGTACAGCCCCGGGACGACCATGCGGACGGGGAACCCGTGCGCGATCGGCAGCGGTTCGCCGTTCATCCCGATCGCGAGCAGCGCGTCGCGCTCGTCGGTCAGCGCCTCGAGCGGCGTGGAGGCCGTGAAACCGTCGATCGAGTGCGACAGCACCATGTCGGCATCCGCCGTCGGCTTCGCGCGGGCGAGCAGGTCGCGGATCGGGACGCCCAGCCAGCGGGCCGTGCCGATCAGATCGCCGCCGACCTCGTTCGACACGCACACGAGGGTCGCGACGGTCTCGCGCTGGGGGAGGGCGACGAGGTCGTCCCACGTGAGCACGACCTCCTCTTCGACGAGCCCATGGATGCGAAGACTCCACGTCGCCGGATCGATCTGCGGCACCACGAGCGCGGTGTCGATGCGGTAGAAGTCCGCGGACGGCGTGATCACGGGCGCGAGACCGTCGATGCCCAGCTCGGCCGTGGCGGGGACGGCCGTCGTGATCGCGGGGGCCGGGAGGCGGAGGGCGGAACGGACCGCCGACGCGGCCTGCGCGCCGCCGCGGACGGCCGCGGAACCGAGGGCGGCGAGGGCGCCGACGACGACCGCTGCGCCGGAGAGGACGAGGACGTTGCGTCGCGTCGGTCCGACGGCTTCGGGGGCGGCCTCCGGGCGACGGAGGCGGGCGATCAGCAGCGCGCCGACGATCACCGCGACCGCCGCCGCGACGAACGACGGTGCCGGGGACAGCACGTCGGCGTCGGCCCGCGTCATCGACACGATCACACCGACGACGCCGAGTCCGCCCAGGATCACGCGTCCCCACGGCGGGCGGCGACGTTCCAGCACTCCCGCGGCGGCGGCCACCGCCAGGAGGAGGATCGCGATGCCGGTCAGGAGGGCGGCCTTGTCGTTCGTGCCGAAGAGGCTGATCGCCAGGTCTTTCCCCCACGGGGGCGCGATGTCGATGATGCCGCCGCCGATCACGGCGAACGGGCTCGCTGCGGGCGCGACCACCGCGGCGGTCAGCTCGCCGGCCCCCGCGCCGAGCACGGCGGCCGCGACGCCCGCGCCGGCCGCGAGCAGGTCGGGGGTGCGGGAAGCAGAGGCCACGTTCGGAGCATAGGGAGCCCGCGGGGCGCCGGGGCCGTGGCATCCCGAACTCACAGCCAACCGGAACGCGCGCGGCGCGCGTGAGTCGCCGAGGAATGTCGCCTGGGCCCGCTGGGAGCGGCATATCCTGGCGACTCGTGCGAGGCGACCGGGGGTACCGTCGGGAACATGCGTGAGCGAGTGAGCACCCTCCGGCGCCCGGCCGTGGGCGGCGCACCGCCGTTCGAGCTGAGCTACGTACGCACCGGTCCGCGCACCGCCACCCCGGCGTTGATCATTCCGGGCGGGCCCGGGCTGGCATCCGTTCTGCCGTATCGGGGACTGCGTCGTCGCGCCGCCGCGGGAGGCCTCGACGTGCTCATGGTCGAGCACCGGGGGATCGGCCGGTCGCGGCACGACCTCGCCGGCCGGGTGCTCCCCGCCGACGCGATGCGCATCACCGCGGTGCTCGACGACCTCGCCGCCGTGCTCGACGCCGAGGGCGTCGACCGGGCGTTCGTCGTCGGTTCGTCGTACGGCAGCTATCTCGCGTCGAGCTTCGGAGCCCGGCATCCGGACCGTGTGGCCGGGATGCTCCTCGATTCCGCGCTGCAGTCCACCGAGGACCTGGCGCTCGAGCGCGCCCGCCTGCGGGGCCTGTTCTGGGATGCCGACGACGACCTCTCCCGCGGCGTGCGTCGCCTCGTGGCCGACGGGATCGACGAACGCGTGGTGCTCGACGTCGTGCGCGCGGCGTACGAGCTCGCGGGCCCCGAGCTGGTGCGCCCGCTCGTACGGCACCGCCCGGGTCTCGCGTGGCACGCGCTCGCCGCGTACGCGTCCCGCGACGGCTCGGTCGCGCGGATACCGGGCATCTACGAGTTCGACGTCGTCGGAACGATCGCGTTCCGCGAACTGCACTACGGCGCTCCGCCCGACGGTCTTCCGCTGGACCCGGCCCTCACCTACGCCCCGCTCGCGGAACGGTATCCGGCGTTCGACGGCGAGCCGAACGACCTGACCGCCGCCGTCGCCGGATTCCGCTGGCCGATGGTCCTGCTCTCGGGCGATCGCGACCTGCGCACTCCGCCGGAGATCGCCGAGCGCGTGGCCCGGACGGCTCCGGATGCCACCCTGGTCCGGCTCCGCAACGGCCACAGCGCGCTGGACACCCAACCGATGGCCCTGCTCAACGCCACGCGACGCCTCGTCCGCGGTCAGCACCATCGCCTCCCGGCCGAGGAGCCGGCGCTGGACCGTCTCCGCCGCACCGGCGTCTCGGCCCGGTTCCCCCCGCTGCTGCAGGCCCTGGCGCACGCCGACACCGTCGTCCGCCCGCGCCGCTGAGTCCTGGCATCCGTTCCCGGCCCGTCCCGTGCCGCGCGGGCACGTACCGTCGTGCGGAGTTCGGCGACGACACGCCGTGTTCGGGTGCCCGTGGGCGGCGTGTCGCCGTCGCGATCCGCGGGACGGTCCGGGACACCCCTGTCGATCGGCGCCGCGTTCGTCAACGGGGTCGACCGATCGACGACCTCGGATGACACTGGCCCCTCGTTCCCCCGACGAGAGGCAGCACGATGAAGGCATTGACCTGGCAGGGCAAGCGCGACGTGAGCGTCGAGGAGGTCCCCGACCCGCAGATCCTCGAGCCGACCGACGCGATCGTGAAGATCACGTCGACCGCGATCTGCGGTTCCGACCTGCACCTGTACGAGATCTTCGGACCGTTCATCGACCCGGGCGACGTCCTCGGCCACGAGCCGATGGGCGTGGTCGTCGAGGTCGGTTCGGCGGTCACGAACCTCGCGGTCGGCGACCGCGTCGTCGTCCCGTTCAACATCTCGTGCGGACACTGCTTCCTGTGCCGGCGCGGGTTGCAGTCGCAGTGCGAGACGACGCAGGTCCGCGAGTACGGCAGCGGCGCGGCGCTCTTCGGCTACACGAAGCTCTACGGCCAGGTACCCGGCGGTCAGGCCGAGTACCTGCGCGTCCCGCTCGCGGACTACAACCACATCACGGTCGGCCCGGACCTCCCCGACGACCGCTACCTGTTCCTCAGCGACATCGTGCCGACGGCGTGGCAGGGCGTGCAGTACGCCGACGTCCCGGACGGCGGCACGCTCGCGGTCATGGGTCTCGGCCCCGTCGGCCAGTTCGTCTCACGCATCGGCGTGCACCTCGGCTACCGCGTTCTGGCGGTGGAGCCCGTCGCCGAACGTCGCGCGATGGCCGAGCGCCACGGCGTCGAGACCTTCGACCTCACCGACACCGTGATCGAGGAACTGCGCGACCTCACCGAGGGTCGCGGAGCCGACGGCGTCGTCGACGCGGTCGGCATGGAGGCGCACGGCAACGGCGGCATCAAGTTCGCGCAGGATGCCATCGGCCTGCTGCCGGATGCCCTCGCGCAGAAGCTCATGGACACGGCCGGCCTCGATCGGCTCGCCGCGATGCACGCCTCGATCGACGTCGTCCGGCGTGGGGGAACGGTCTCGCTCAGCGGCGTCTACGCGGGCGAAGCCGACATCCTGCCGATGAAGACGATGTTCGACCAGCAGCTGACTCTGCGGATGGGGCAGTGCAACGTCAAGCGGTGGATCGACGACCTCCTGCCCCTGGTGGAGGACCCCGCCGACCCGCTCGGTGTGATGGACCTGGTCACGCACCACGCCCCGCTCGAGGACGCCCCCGCGCTCTACGAGACCTTCCAGAAGAAGGAGGACGGCTGCATCAAGGTGGTGCTGCGGCCGGGTTCCTGACGCCGTGCGTCGTGCGGGCACGTACCGTCGTGCGGAGTTCGGCGACGACACGCCGGTGAGGAGCCGGGCTCGCCGGCGTGTCGGGCACGGAGTCCGCACGACGGCGCGCACCTCGGCCCGATGACGGGATGCCGAGGGCTAGACGCGACCGGAATGCACGGCCTCCAGGGCCGCGGCGTCCGCCGGGCTCATGCCCTGGATCGGCTCGCCGTTCCAGACGATGTCGTCGCCGAGTGCGGCCAGAACCTCTTTGCGGTCCCCGTGCGAGATCTTTGCCCCGTGCACGATGGTCGCCGGGCTCCACAGCATCGCGGCGTCGTCCCACCACCCGGCCCCCACATCGCGCACGTGCACGAGATCGTGCAGCGTCTTGGGCAGGTGCTGGAGGGGCTCCGTGAACGCCTCGGCGAGGACGGCCAGGGTGATCTGGCGCTGAGTCCCGGGAACGGCGACGATCGTGTGCTCGACCGTCCCCTCGATCGCGCGCGAGACATCCTCGGCCTCGAGCAGGATGACGCCGTTGGTGGGGCGCGGGTTGCACTCGATGATCTTGTAGTCGGGCGTTCCGTCGGTGCCGTGGTCGACGAAGTCGAACGAGATCTGCCCGGTGAACGTCGGATCGAGCGTGTCGACGATCTGCTGCGTGAACCGGAGGGTGTCGGTGCTGTCGACGGCGACGAACGCGATCGCGGTGCTGTGCGCCCACTGCTCGCCCGCCTTGTACGTGGTGTGCGCGGTGACGCGTCCGTCCACGACGACGCTGTAGGTGCAGACCATCGGGCCGTCGACGAACGGCTGGACGAGCCAGGGCTGCTCCGGCGTCGGCACGCAGTCCTCGATCGGCACCTTCCCCGCGAGGGGACCGGTGTTGGTGAGCAGCCCGACGCCGCCGCGCGAGAACGCCGCGCGC
This sequence comes from Microbacterium sp. 71-36, assembly GCF_001898305.1. Taxonomy (NCBI): domain Bacteria; kingdom Bacillati; phylum Actinomycetota; class Actinomycetes; order Micrococcales; family Microbacteriaceae; genus Microbacterium; species Microbacterium sp. 71-36. Next base: position 1,697,209 of record NZ_MKTP01000001.1, on the reverse strand, counting down.
GCGAAGTACCGCGGGAACCCGTCGATCGCGGTGCGCAGCTCCTCGGGCGAGGTGACGACCACCGTCTCGGGGATCGGCACTCCGGCATCCTGAGCCAACCGCTGGAAGCTCGCCTTGTCGTGGAGACGCGCGAGATCGGGGAAGCTCCCCGCGTACAGCTCGACGCCCTCGGGGAGGTCCGCAACTCGGGCGGCGAGGTAGAAGACCTCCTCGAACGTGGGGATGATCAGGTCGATGTCGTGCGCGCGGACGTAGGCGCCGACGGTCTCGATGAAGGCATCCGTCTCGAAGCGCGGGGACGGCGTGACCAGGTGCCCGGTGAGGAAGCGCGAGTGGTTGCCGACGGCGCCGTCGTACGTGTCGCTCGCGAACACGGTGTGCCCGACGCTGCCGAGTTTGCGGACGAGGTCGAGAGCGAACGTGTTGCGGGAACTGGTGACGAGCACGCGCATGGAGGCACCCTTGGTCGAGGCGGCAGATGGTGGCGTCAGCCTAGCCACGCCGCTGCGCGCCGGGGAAACACCTGCGCAACACGGGCGTGGGTAGGCTCGGGGCATGGGTGACCTGTTCGACGGTTACGGCTCCACGCTGGCGCCGCGCAAGACCGCATCCGGCATCCCGGCGTACGACGAGATGTTCGGTGTCCCGGCCACCCCCGGCGACACGGCACCCTCGCGCGAGGCGTATCGGGAGCTGTACCAGGCGTTGGCGCAGATGACGCAGGAGGAACTGCGCGGGCGCACCGACTCGCTCGCCAGTTCGTACCTCGCCCAGGGCGTGACGTTCGACTTCGCGGGCGAGGAGCGTCCGTTCCCCCTGGATGCCGTGCCCCGGGTCATCGCCTACGACGAATGGTCGCGCATCGAGGCGGGCGTGAAGCAGCGGGTGCGGGCGCTGGAGGCGTTCCTCGACGACGCCTACGGCAACCAGCACTGCGTGCGCGACGGCGTGCTCCCGGCCGGACTCATCGCGTCGTCGCAGTACTTCTACCGTCAGGCCGCCGGCATCCGCAGCGCCAACGGCGTGCGCATCCAGGTGTCGGGCATCGACCTGATCCGCGACGAGCACGGCGAGATGCGGGTGCTGGAAGACAACGTGCGCGTGCCCTCGGGGGTGTCGTACGTCATCTCGAACCGCCGGGTCATGGCGCAGACCCTGCCCGAGCTGTTCGTGTCGATGCGGGTGCGACCGGTCGGCGACTACCCCAACAAGCTGCTCGCCGCTCTCCGCGCGTCGGCCCCGCCCGGGATCGATGACCCGAACATCGTGGTGCTGACCCCGGGTGTCTACAACTCGGCGTACTATGAGCACACGCTGCTCGCGCGTCTCATGGGCGTCGAGCTGGTCGAGGGGCGCGACCTGCTGTGCGTCGGCGGCAAGGTGTTCATGCGCACGACCCGCGGACCCCAGCGGGTCGACGTCATCTACCGCCGCGTCGACGACGACTTCCTCGACCCGATGCAGTTCCGCGCCGACTCGATGCTCGGGGCCCCCGGTCTCATGCTCGCCGCGCGCCTGGGCAACGTCACGATCGCCAACGCCGTGGGCAACGGCGTCGCCGACGACAAGCTCCTCTACACCTACGTTCCCGACCTGATCCGGTACTACCTCGCCGAGGAGCCGATCCTGAAGAACGTCGACACGTGGCGCCTCGAAGATCCGGGCGCGCTCGAAGAGGTGCTCGATCGTCTGCCCGAACTCGTGGTGAAGCCCGTGGACGGCTCCGGCGGCAAGGGCCTCGTCGTCGGTCCGGATGCCTCGCCCGCCGAGCTCGAGAAGCTGCGCAAGCGACTGCTCGCCGACCCGCGCGGGTGGATCGCGCAGCCGGTCGTGATGCTCTCGACGATCCCCACCCTGGTCGAGGACGGCATGCGCCCCCGCCACGCCGACCTGCGCCCGTTCGCCGTCAACGACGGCGACGACATCTGGGTGCTCCCCGGTGGCCTCACGCGCGTGGCGCTGCCGGAGGGGCAGCTCGTGGTCAACTCCAGCCAGGGCGGCGGATCGAAGGACACGTGGGTCGTCGGCGGATCCGCGCCCTCGCACGTGGAGTACGGCCAGGGCAACGGCGTCTCCGGTCTCGTGGCCGACCAGGCGGCGGTGACCGAGGCGATCCCGATCATCTACGACGGCCAGCCCGCCCCGGCCACGGCGCCGCGCGACCACCGCGCCGACCGTGACCAGCAGGAACAGCAGCAGCAGGCCGATGCGGGCGTGCAGCACGGCCCGCAGGCCGAGCAGCAACAGCAGCAGAGCGACGGGGAGGTGCCCTCGTGCTGAGCCGTATCGCCGAGTCGCTGTTCTGGATCGGTCGCTACATCGAACGGTCGGACGGCACCGCGCGCATCCTCGACGTGCACCTGCAGCTCCTCCTCGAAGATCCGTGGATCGACGAGGACACGGCGTGCCGCTCGCTCCTGAGCGTCATGGGGTCGCCGTTCCCCGAGAACGTCGACACCGTCCGCCGCGACGACGTCCTCGCCCGCCTGGCGGTCGACCGGATGAACCCGTCGAGCATCGCCTACTCGCTCACCGCGGCGCGCGAGAACGCCCGGCGTGCGCGCGAGATCGTCTCCACCGAGCTGTGGGAGATCCTGAACACGACGAACTCGCGGATGCCGCGGCGTCTGCAGACCGAGAAGGTGCACGAGTTCTTCCAGTGGGTGCGCGAGCGCGCGGCGCTGGCGATCGGCATCGTCGACTCGTCGACGAACCGCGACGAGGCCTGGCAGTTCTTCACGCTGGGCCGCAGCATCGAACGCACCGACATGACCGCGCGCCTGCTCGCGACCCGGTCGCTCACGGAGGTGTCGGGTCCGTCCTGGACGACGATCCTCCGCTCGTGCGGGGCGTACGAGGCGTACCTGCGGACCTACCGGGGGATGCCGAGCGCCCGCAACGCGGCGGAGTTCCTGCTGCTGGACCGCCTGTTCCCCCGGTCGATCATCTACTCCATCCAGCGCGCCGAGGACTGCATGAGCGCCATCGACCCCCGCGCCGACCGTGTCGGCCACTCCAACACGGTGCTGCGAGCCCTCGGGCAGATCCGCAACGACCTGGAGTACCGCCCCATCAGCGACATCCTCGCCGAGCTCCCCGAGCACATGCAGCGCGTGCAGACGGTGACGCGCGAGGCCTCCGAGGCCATCCGGTCGCGGTTCTTCCCGACGCAGGCCGAGCCCGCGTGGATCGGAGAGATCTCGTGAAGCGCCTGCGCATCGAGCACCAGACGGGTTTCGCGTACCCGGGCGACGTCGTGGCCTCCTACAACGAAGCGCGGATGCTGCCGGGCTCGACCGACAGCCAGTTCGTGCTGAGCTCGTCGCTCGACATCGAGCCGTCGACCTCGGTCAATCAGTACGTCGACTATTTCGGCACGCGCGTCGCCGCGTTCGACGTGCTCTCGCCGCACTCGGCCCTGACGATCACGGCGCGCTCGCTCGTGGAGGTGCGCCCGAGGCCGATCGAGCACGCCGACATCACGTGGGACGCGCTGCGCGCGGAGGCATCCCGATCGATCACCACGGTCGAGCAGTTGACGCAGACACGACGCACGGCGCCCCACCCCGAGGTGGCCGCGCTCGCCCGCGGGATCGCGGCCGGATACGACCGGCCCGGCCCCGCCGCGCACGCGATCGCCGAGGCCATCGGCGACGCGATCGAGTACATGCAGGGCGTCACGGGCGTGCACTCGACCGCCGTCGATGCGTGGGAGGCGCGCAAGGGCGTGTGCCAGGACATCGCGCACATCACTCTCGGAGCGCTGCGCGAGGTCGGCATCCCCGCCCGGTACGTGTCGGGATACCTGCACCCCAAACCGTCCGCCGAGGTCGGCGAGGCCGTCACCGGGGAATCGCACGCGTGGGTGGAGTGGTTCGCGGGCGACTGGCAGGGCTTCGATCCCACGAACAACATCGAGATCGGCGACCGCCACGTCCTCGTCGGCCGCGGTCGCGACTACAACGACGTGCCGCCGCTGCGCGGCGTGTACGCGGGTCCGGGCAAGAGCCAGCTCAAGGTGAAGGTGACGATCACCCGCGAGACGTGAGTCTCAGGCGCTCGCGGCGCGGGCCAGCATCTCGCGCACGTCGCGGTGCAGGTCGACGAGGCTGCGGGCCTCGCCGCGGTCGTGGCACCGGGCCCATTCGTCGAGGGTCGTGCGCATCTCGAGGGCCGTCAGGCCCGCCGCCGCGCGGACGTCGGCTTCGGGACGTCCGATGCGTTCGGCGATCTCGGCGACGAAGAGGTCGGAGGCCGTGATCTCGCGGCGGATCGCGGCGCCGAGCAGCGAGGGTTCGTGCCCGATGAGCCGGCGCACGCGCAGGTAGCGCTCGCGGGCCTCGGAGTCGGCATCCAGGTTCTCCAGTTCGCGCGCGAAGACCGCGCGGAGTCCGGCGGCGAGGGCGGCGATGTCGTCTCCGGGACGGCCGGCGCCGGTGACGGCGGTGACGAAACGGTCGTCGTCGATGAAGACGGCGTCCTCTTTGCTGCCGGCCAGGCGGAAGAACGTCCGGGGGGAGACCCCGGCCCGTGCGGCGATCTCGTCGACGGTCGTGCCCGCCACCCCCTTCTCCTCGAACAGGTCGAGGGCGGCGGCGCAGATCTCGAGCGCGGTTTCGCGCCGTCGGCGATCGCGCAGACCGGGCGCGGCGGGGGTGCTCATCTCCGATACAGTAGTCGATGTCTTATTGGCAGTAACTGCCAAGTTGTCGCCCTCTGCTCAGATTGGTCGCCATGGTCGCCACCGGAACCGCCCCCACCGTCTCCCCGCCCGCCACGCCGGTCCGCCCCGGTGCCGTCATCGCCCTCCTCGTGGTGGCCGCGTTCGTCGTGATCCTCAACGAGACGATCATGGGTGTCGCGCTCCCCGAACTCATGCGCGAGCTCGACATCACCGCCGCCACGGCGCAGTGGCTGACCACCGCGTTCCTGCTGACGATGGCGGTCGTCATCCCCACCACCGGGTTCCTCATCCAGCGCTTCCCCCTCCGCGCGTTGTTCTTCGCCGCGATGGGACTCTTCACGCTGGGAACCGTCATCGCCGCCCTCGCCCCCGGGTTCGGGGTGCTGCTGGTGGGGCGCATCGTGCAGGCGTCCGGCACGGCGATCATGATCCCGCTGCTGTTCACCACCGTGCTCAACGTCGTTCCCGTCGATCGCCGCGGGCGCATGATGGGTCTCATCTCCATCGTCATCTCGGTGGCGCCCGCGATCGGACCGACCGTGTCGGGCCTCATCCTGTCGGCGTTCCCGTGGCGGGCGATGTTCATCGTGATGGTCCCGATCGCGCTCGTCGCGATCGCCCTCGGTGCACGCTGGGTCCGCAACCTCACCGACACCCGCCCCGTCACGCTCGACGCGGTCTCGGTGGTGCTGTCCGCGCTCGCCTTCGGCGGGCTCATCTTCGGACTCTCGAGCATCGGCGAGGCCGCGGGCGGCCACGCGATCGTGCCCGTCTGGGTGCCGCTGGTCGTCGGCATCCTGGCGCTCGCCGCCTTCATCGTCCGTCAGCTCCGTCTGGGCTCGACCGACCGCGTGCTGCTGAACCTCTCCGTCTTCCGCCATTCGACGTTCACGGTGGCCGTCGTGCTCGTGGTCGTGGCGATGACGACGCTGTTCGGCGTGCTGATCCTGCTGCCGCTGTACCTGCAAAACGTCCTGGGCCTCGGGACCCTGCCGACGGGGCTCATGCTGCTCCCCGGCGGGCTCGTCATGGGACTCATGGCGCCGCTGGTGGGCTCGCTGTTCGACCGTTTCGGCGCGCGCCCGCTGGTGCTGCCCGGGGCGGTCGTCGCGAGCGTCGCCCTGTGGGGCTTCTCGACGCTGTCGGCGTCCACCCCCATCGGCTTCATCATCGCCGTGCACTGCGTCCTCAGCCTCGGGCTGGCGTTCATGTTCACGCCGCTGATGACGGCGGCGCTGGGTTCCCTGCCGCGCGAGCTCTACCCGCACGGATCGGCGATCGTCTCCACCGTGCAGCAGCTGGCGGGTGCGGCGGGTACGGCGGTGTTCGTCACCCTGATGACGGTCGGCGCGGCCGCCGCTGCGGGCGAGGGCAGCGGGATCGTGGATGCCACGGCCAGCGGCATCCACTCCGCCTTCTTCGTCGCGGCGTGCCTGTCGATCGCGGTGGTGGTGCTGGCGGCGTTCGTGCGGACGCCGAAGCAGGTCGACGGCGGAGGTGCGCCGGTCGGGCACTGAGGCGGGTCGCTCGTCACGCCACGCGTGGGGCGGACTCGCGCACCACGAGATGAGGCTCGAAGATCGTCGTGGAATGACGATGCGTGTCGCCCTCTTCGATCTCGCTGAGCACCTTTGCGACGGCCTCCTCACCGAGCGCGGACTTGGGCTGGGCGACGCTGGTGATGCTGGTGTCGCCTTCGACAGCGAGTGCGAGGTCTCCGTATCCGACGACCGCCGCATCGTGCGGTGTGCGCAGTCCCCGATCTCGCAAGCCACGGATGACGCCGAGGGCGAGCTGATCGTTCGTACAGAAGATGCGGCGTGGAGCGCCGCTGTCGGCGATCTCGCGACCGATGCGAATCCCCTCCTCGACGGTCATGTGCTCGCTGGTGAACTCGCGCAGACCGCTCGGGTCCGTGACGGCGTCCAGGAGTCCGAGCCTGCGCTCTCGACACTGAGGTATGGAGAGCGGCCCGTTGACGAGGGATAGTCCCTCGCCTGCTGCGGTGAGGAGATGCCGGGTGGCCAGTGCTCCCCCGGCGATGTCGTCGACGGCGACGGCGCATCCGTCGTGCGCGTCGAAGACGCGGTCGACGAGCACCAGGTGAGTTCCGACCATGCGCAGTTGCCGGAGGCGTGGTTCGGAAGCGCTGTAGGGGACGACGATCGCCCCGGCCGCACGCTGTTCCGCGAGCATCTCGAAGTGCGACAGCTCGACAGCGGCGTCGTCGTGACTCACGCAGAGAGCGAGTGCGTAGCCTCGCCTTCCCGCAGCGACCGCGATCGATTCCGTGATGGCCGCGTAGAACGGATTGATCAGTTCCGGCACCACTACGCCCAGGAGCTTGTTCGACCCGCGTCGCAGCGTGGCGGCTGCGCGATTGGGAACGAAATCGAGACGCTCCATCGCCTGACGCACTCGTTCTCGAGTGGCCTCGGCAACGAGGTGGGGGCGATTGATCGTGTTCGAGACGGTCGCCACGGAGACGCCCGCAGCGTCGGCGATCCGGGAGAGGCCGATGCCCTTCATATCTGCCCTCCCGGCGATCCGTCTGACGACCCGTGTTGACGGGGGTCGGTTCTTGGCTATAGTAAACCCTAATTTAATCGATTAAAACGGAGACTCTGGACGATGAAGCCCGAGCAGACCCCACCACCGCCCGACCGCGACGCCCTGCGTCTGCTCTCGGCCGTGAAGACCTTCGGACCCGTCGTGGCGCTCGCCGACGGGACCATCGAGCTGCGTGCGGGGGAAATCCACGCGCTCGTCGGCGAGAACGGTGCCGGCAAATCGACGCTGGTGAAGATCCTCGCCGGCGTCCACGCACCCGACGCGGGTGAGTTCCTCGTAGCGGGCATGCCGGTCGTTTTCCGCTCGGTGGCCGACAGCAAAGCGGCCGGCATCTCGGTGATCTACCAGGAACCCACCTTGTTCCCCGATTTGTCGGTGGCCGAGAACATCTTCATCGGGCGCCAGCCCCGCGGCCGTCTCGGCCTGATCGATCGGGGCGCGATGCGTGCGGCCGCGGTCGCACTCTTCGCGAGCCTCGGCGTCCCCATCGATCCTGATCGTCCGGCCGAAGGACTCTCCATCGCTGATCAGCAGATCATCGAGATCGCCAAAGCCATCTCGCTGGATGCCCGCGTGTTGGTGATGGACGAGCCGACCGCCGCTTTGAGTGGCGCCGAGGTGGACCGTCTGTTCGTCGTCGCCCGCGCCCTGCGCGACAAAGGGGCCGCCATTCTGTTCATCTCCCATCGCTTCGACGAAGTGTTCGATCTGACTGATCGCATCACCGTCATGCGCGACGGACGCTACATCTCCACGCACGAGACGAAACAGACCGATGTAGCCACGATCGTTCGGGCGATGGTGGGCCGAGATGTCGACACCCTCTTCCCGAAGGAGCCGGCCCCCATCGGGAAGCCCGTGCTCACGGTGCGCGGAATGACGCGAGCCGGTGTGTTCTCCGAAATCGACCTGGAGGTGCGTGCCGGCGAGATCGTGGGACTGGCCGGACTCGTCGGTGCGGGGCGGACGGAAGTGGCGCGTGCGATCTTCGGTATCGATCCTTACGACGAGGGGTCGGTCGTGGTCGACGGTTCGGCGCTGCCCCCGCGGTCCCCCGATGCGGCCATACGGGCCGGAATCGGCTTCGTGCCCGAAGATCGTCGCAAGCAGGGACTCGTGATGGACCTCTCGGTCGCTCGCAATATCACGCTCACTCTCCGGCGTTCGCTCAGCCGGATGGGGATCATCGACGTCGCCGCTGAGCGGCGCACAGCCGCTGATTGGGCGCGTCGGCTGCAGGTGAAGGCGGGCTCCCCGCGCATCGCCGTCTCGACCCTCTCCGGCGGCAACCAGCAGAAGGTCGTCCTCGCCAAATGGCTCGCCAACGACCCCCAGCTGCTCATCGTCGACGAACCGACGCGCGGCATCGACGTGGGCACCAAGTCCGAAGTGCACCGGTTGCTCTCCGACCTCGCCGGGCGGGGTATCGCCATCTTGATGATCTCGTCGGAACTGCCGGAAGTCCTCGGCATGTCCGACCGAGTGCTGGTCATGTGCGAAGGGCGCATCAGCGGCCGATTCGATCGCACGGAGGCCACGAGCGAGAACGTGATGCACGCCGCCATGGCGAACCAAGGAGGCCGCGCATGAAGAGGCTGCAGAACATCGCCCGACTCCGCGAGCTCCCCGTCGCGGGAGCGCTCATTGTTCTCGTCATCGCGACGACACTGATCAACCCGCGCTTCCTGACACCGCAGAGTGTGAAGGATCTGCTGCTGAATGCGACCATCCTGATGATTCTCGCTGCGGGGCAGGCTCTCGTCCTCCTCACCCGCAACGTCGATCTCTCGGTGGGATCGATCCTCGGCATCACGGGCTTCCTCACCGGTACCCTCTTCGCCACGGTCCCGGGCATCCCCATCCCGGTGGTGTTCCTCATCGCAATGCTGGTCGGCGCGGTCCTCGGTGCGATCAACGGCCTGTTGGTGACTTTCGCGGGTGTACCTGCCCTCGTGATCACCCTGGGCACGCTCTACATCTACCGGGGCCTCAACAACGCCTGGGCGGGGGGCAAAGAGTACTTCTCCGGAGACCGCCCCGTCGCGTTCGGCAATCTCTCCGTCGACACCCTGCTCGGGTTCCCGATCATCACGTTGATCGCGATCGGGGTCATCGCTCTCCTGGCCGTGTCGCTGGGCTACACCAGACGCGGTCGCGACCTCTACGCCATCGGGTCGGATCCCGACGCTGCGAAGTTGTTCGGCATCCCCGTGGGGCGTCGTGTCTTCTCCGCCTTCGTTCTCAACGGGCTGCTGGCGGGTCTCGCCGGCGTTCTCTACGCGTCGCGTTTCAGCTCTGTGGGAGCCACGACGGGCACGGGGCTCGAACTCGACGTGGTCGCGGCTGCGGTCGTCGGCGGCGTGGCGATTTTCGGCGGTAGCGGGACGGTGGCGGGCGCGGCGATCGGTGCCGTGTTGCTCACGACCATCACGAGCTCGCTCACCGCACTGCGTGTGGACAAGTTCTGGCAACAGGCGGTGGTTGGCATCCTCATCCTGGCCGCCATCGTCATCGACCGCGTCGCGACCACGCGCGCAGCCCGAAAGCTCCGACTGAGTGAGGCCCGAAAATGACCAGCGCACCGACCGCTACCTTCACCATCACCCAGGAGACCCGCGTGCGGAGCGGCCTCTCCCGAGTCTTCCTCAGCCGGGACGGCATCCTCGTGGCGCTCCTCGTCCTGCTGGTGCTCGTCGCGTGTCTCGCCGTGCCGCGTTTCGCGTCTCCGGTGACGACCGGATACCTGTTGTCCAACGCCGTGCCCGCGCTCTTGATCGCCCTGCCGATGACGCTGATCATCATCACGGGTGAGATCGACCTCTCGGTCGCGAGCATCGTCGCGATGTCGACAGTGACGGTCGGCTCCCTCACCACGGCCGGATGGCCGTTCGGCGCGGCGATGTCTGCGGCGGTGGTCGTCGGCGTCGTCGCGGGAGCTGTGAACGGCGTGCTGATCGCCTTCGTGGGACTCCCTTCGCTCGCCGTCACCATCGGGACGCTCGCACTGTTCCGCGGACTGGCGCTCGTCGTCATCGGTGACCGGTCGGTTTCCGCGAGCTCGTACCCGGATGTCGCGATCGACGTGGTCGGCGCGAAGCTCGGCGCAACAGGCATCCCCGTCCTGGTCATCTTCATCGCCCTGGCTGTCGCGATCTTCGCCGTCATCCTGCACGCGACGCCGTTCGGTCGGGGGTTGTTCGCCGTGGGGTACAGCAAAGAGGCGGCCCGTTTCGTCGGCATCCGCGTTCCGCGCGTGAAGTTCGTGCTTTACGTCCTCAGCGGGTTGATGTGCGGTGTCGTGGGAGTGTTCTGGGCTCTGTCGTACAGCGCCCGTAGCGACAGCGCTTCGGGGCTCGAACTCACGGTGATCGCCGCCGTCCTGCTCGGCGGGGTGTCGATCTTCGGCGGTCGGGGTTCCATCCTCGGAGCGGTGGCGGGGGTGCTCGTCATCGCGGTGATCACCTACGCGATGAGGCTGCAGCGCATCCCGGATGTGACCCTCGTCATCGTCACGGGCGCGCTTCTCATCCTCTCCGTCGTCGGACCGAGCGTCTTCGCCGCTGTCCGCCGCTCCCTGCACGTTCGTCGCGTGCAACGCACACTTCCCCGTCCCGCCCGGGCCGGGGCCGAGAACGCCCCGCACCGGCGTCTCACCTGAAAGGAAAGACAATGACGTTCCTCCGCTTTCACCGTCCGCGCCACCGCGCACTCGCCGCAGCGGGTGCCTTGGCGGCGCTCGCCCTCGCTCTCAGTGCCTGCTCCGGCGCGGGCGCCAGCCCCTCGGGAGAGGAGGGCGGCGACACCACGCTCTCGTTCATCCCGAAGAACCTCAACAACCCGTACATCACCCTGGAACTCTCCGGGGCGAAGGCGGCGGCGGAAGAACTCGGCTTCACGTACGCCGAGGCCGCCCCGCTGGATGCCGGCGCCGACAGCCAGATCCCCTTCATCCAGACGGAGGTGCAGAACGGCACCAACATCATCGCCGTCTCACCGAACGACCCTGACGCGGTGTGCCCCGCTCTCGAGGATGCCCGCAACGGTGGGGCGAAGATCATCACGTTCGACTCGGATTCGGCGAAGGAGTGCCGCGACCTGTTCATCAACCAGGTCGCCGTGAAGGACGTCGCCAAAGGCCAGCTCGAGCAGCTGTACGACCAGATCGGCGGCACCGGCGACATCGCGATCCTCTCGGCCACGGCCGCCGCGCCCAACCAGAACGCCTGGATCGAAGCCATGAAGGCGGAGATCGCGAGCAACCCCGATTACGAATGGAACCTCGTCGCCACGGTCTACGGCGACGACGACGACACGAAGTCGTTCCAGGAGGCGCAGGGCCTGCTGCAGTCCTACCCCGATCTGAAGGGCATCATCTCGCCGACGACGGTGGGCATCGCCGCCACCGCACGGTACCTGTCGACATCCGAATACAAGGGCAAGGTCGCGCTGGTCGGTCTCGGGCTCCCGGGTCAGATGAAGGAGTACCTGACGGACGGCACCGTGAAGGAGTTCGCGCTCTGGGACCCGTCGGAGGTCGGTTACCTCACGGCATACGCGGGCAAGGCGCTGCTGGACGGCACCATCACGGGCGCCGAGGGCGACACCTTCGAGGCGGGCAAGCTCGGCACCTACACCGTCGGCGCCGACGGTCTCGTGCTGGTGGGCGAGCTGCTCAAGTTCAACGCCGAGAACATCGACCAGTACGACTACATCACATTCTGATCGCCCTTCCCGGGTGGCAGCGGGGACGCTGCCACCCGGGGTCTCTTCGCTCGACGAAAGCTGACGCTCCATGACGTTTCCCTCGGCCTCACTGGCCACCCTCCTTCCCCCGCGCCGACGGCGAAAGCCGCGCATCGGTCTGGTCGCGGGCGGTCTCGGCACCTACTGGCCGCAGTTCCCCGCCCTTCTTCCTCAGTTGCAGGAGTCCGCGCGGTACGTCTCCGAGCGGTTCGCGGGGATGGACGCCGACGTAACCGACGTCGGCTTCATCTCCGACGCACAGGAGGGCGCGGCCGCTGCGGAGACTCTTCGCCAGGCGGACTGCGACCTCATCGTGCTCTTCCTCACCACGTATCTGACGAGTTCGATGGTGCTCCCCATCGCGCAACGCGCGGACGCCCCCGTGCTGATCATCGACTTGCAACCCACGGAGCGGATGGATCACGCCACCTTCGACACGGGAGCGTGGTTGGCCTACTGCGGTCAATGTCCTGTACCCGAGGTGGGCAACGTCTTCCGACGCGCAGGGGTGCCCTTCCGATCGGTCTCGGGGTGGCTGCATCAAGACTCGGCCTGGGAGCGCATCGAACGCTGGGTCCACGCCGCGCACGTCCGAGCGGCGCTGCGTCACGCCCGCCACGGTCTCATGGGCCACCTCTATCCGGGCATGCTGGATGTGTCGACCGACCTGACTCTGCTGCCGTCGACGTTCGGATCGCATGTGGAGGTGCTCGAGTTCGACGATCTGCGAGTGCGAGTCGCCGAGGTCACGGACGCTCAGGCGCGTGAACGGATGCAGTTGGCGGCGAAGATCTTCTCCCTCGACGATTCCGTCGTGGACGACGACTTCCTCTGGGGGGCACGGGTGTCTGTCGGCCTCGATCGGCTCGTCGACGACTTCGATCTCGACTCCCTCGCCTATTACCACCGCGGTCTGGGCGGAGAACTGCACGAACAACTGGGTGCCGGGATGATCCTCGGAGCCTCCCTGCTCACCGCGCGGGGGATCCCGACCACCGGCGAGTACGAGTTGCGCACGACCGTGGCGCAGTTGGCGACGCAGGTCATCGGCGCAGGCGGATCGTTCTGCGAGATCCAGGCCTTGAACTTCGACGACGACGTCGTCGAAATGGGGCACGACGGTCCCGCCCATCTCGCGGTTTCTGCGCGCGAACCGCTTCTCCGCGGGCTCGGCGTGTTTCACGGAAAGCGCGGATGGGGGGTGTCGGTCGAGTTCGACGTCGATCCGGGTCCGGTCACGCTTCTCGGTCTCGGTCAGGATCGGGATGGCTCGCTGGTGTTCGTGGCATCCGAGGGTCGGGTGGTTCCCGGTCCGCTGCTGGCGATCGGCAACACGACCAGTCGCGTCGACTTCGGTCGCGATCCGGGGGAGTGGGTCGACGCGTGGTCGGCTACCGGCGTCGGACACCATTGGAGCCTGTCGATCGGGCACCGCGCGGAGACCTATCGCGCGGCCGCTTCGCTCCTCGGCATCGAATACCGGGTGGTCTGATGAGCGTCACGGTGGTCGCGGTCCTGACGGCGAAGGGCGGGCGAGGAGGCGAACTGATCGACGCGTTCGCCGAGGTCTCTCCTCTCGTGCACGCGGAGGCGGGCTGCGAGACGTACGCGGCCCACCGGGAGAGGAACGGAGACGCCGTCGTCATGTTCGAACGGTGGGCGACCCCCGCTGCCTTGGATGCGCACGCGAACGGTGCACCTCTTGCCCGGCTGAACGAACTGATCGAAGACGTCCTGATCCGTCCGTACGACGTGTGGTTCCTGGATGCCGTATCTCTGGGTGACGAGGAGAAGGGACGCGTTCCGGGGGTGGGGCTGTGAACCGATACTGCTTCACCCTGCGCGTTCTCGTCGATCATCTCGACGAGTACCGCCGGCATCACGAGGCGGTCTGGCCGGAGATGCGGCAGGCGCTTCGAGAGACGGGGTGGCACAACTACTCGCTTTTTCTGCGCCCCGACGGTCTCCTCATCGGATACCTCGAATCACCTCTCGATTTCGACGAGTTGCAAGCGGCGATGGCTGCGCGCGATGTCAATGCACGCTGGCAGGCCGAGATGGCGCGCTTCTTCGACTCCTCGGAGGGGACCCCGGACGCCGGACTCCAGCTCGTGCCGATGGTCTTCCATCTCGAAGCTGGGTCTGCCGTGCACGAATGAATCGCTGCCGGTGCGGGGCCGGCTAAAGCCACCGTTCGCACGTTCGGCTCGGGGCCGTCGGCATCCGGCGATGGTCGGCGGGTCGGTCGCGGCCGTTGGGCGCAACTCCGGCGATCTTCCCGGCGACAGCGAGGTGTCGTGTGGTTTCGGACGAAACTTCAGGAGTCGTGCGGATGCCGCGCACCCTCGACGACCGGGGTCAGCCGCCCGTCGAGGCCCGGACCACCAACTCGGGTCGGAATCGCACGCGCCGGGGTGCCGCTGCCGGATCGTCGAACGACTCGAGCAGCACCCCGATCGCGGTGGCGCCGATCTCTCGCGCCGGTTGGCGTACGGACGAGAGCGGAACGACCGTCGACTGGACGAAGTCGATGTCGTCGTAGCCGATGATCGCGAGATCGCTCGGCACCCGGATCGTCCCCAGGATCGCCGACCCCTGCAGAACCCCTGCGGCGAGCAGGTCGTTGGCGCAGAAGGCGGCATCCGGGCGATCCTCGGGGCGGCGGGCGGCGAACTCTTCGCCGACCTGCCGCCCCGCGAGCACGGTGAGTGCCGGTTTCTCGATGATCTCGAGGTGTGCGTCGGGGACCTCGGCGAGTGCCCGTCGCGCGCCGTCGAGTCGGGCCGCGACCTGACGGACGGCGATCGGACCGCCGACGAACGCGAGGCGCCGTCGACCGCGCTCGAGCAGGTGGCGGGTCGCGAGGTATCCGCCCTCGACGTCGTCGACGGCGACGGAGGGCAGGCTGCCGTCGGGTGCTTCGCCGTCGACGAGCACGAGGGGGAGTCCGGTCTGCGTGATTCCGGGGGCTGAGACATCGCTCGGCGTGAGCAGCACGCCGCGGACGCGCTGTTCGCGGAAGAGGTCGAGGTAGGCGTTCTCGCGCGCCCCGTCCTGCCCGCTGTTCCCGAGCAGAACGGAGAGGCCTTCGGCATCCGCTCGCTCCTCCGCTCCCCGGGCGACCTCGGCGAAGAAGGGGTTCGCGGTGTCCAGCACGATCAAACCGACCGAACGGCTCCGCCCCGCGCGCAGCTGGCGGGCGGCGTCGTTGCGCACGAATCCCAGCTCCTCGATCGTCGCGTGCACGCGTTCCACGGTGGCGGGGGAGACCTTCTCGGGGCGGTTGAGCACGTTCGAGACGGTGCCGACCGAGACTCCCGCGGCGGCCGCGACGTCCTTGATGCTCGCTGACACCGGTGCTCCTCCCCTTGACGAACCGAGGCCTCCACACTACAGTCTGAAACGATTCAAGTTGTGAAACGATTCACGCGTTTCCTCCGAACCCCACCGTCGTGGAGAAGGACCGCCCCATGAGCACCCTCACCCCCGAGATCCTCTCGACCCTCGAGAGCCAGGCCATCGAGCTCCCCTCCTGGGCGTTCGGCAACTCCGGCACGCGTTTCCGCGTGTTCCCGACCGCGGGCACGCCCCGCGATCCGTTCGAGAAGATCGCGGACGCCGCGCAGGTGCACCGCCTCACGGCCCTCGCCTCGACCGTCGCGCTGCACATCCCGTGGGACCTCGTCGACGACTTCGGCGCCCTCCGTCGTCACGCCGAAGACCTCGGCGTGAAGCTCGGCACGGTCAACTCCAACACCTTCCAGGACGAGGACTACAAGTTCGGCGCCCTCACCCACCACGACGAGCGCATCCGCCGCAAGGCCATCGACCACCACCTCGCGTGCATCGACGTGATGGATGCCACGGGCTCCCGCGATCTGAAGATCTGGCTCGCCGAGGGGTCGAACTACCCCGGCCAGAACGACATGCGCGGCCGCCAGGACCGCCTGCAGGACTCGCTGCAGCAGATCTACGCGCGCCTCGGCGACGACCAGCGCCTCGTGCTGGAGTACAAGTTCTTCGAGCCGTCGTTCTACCACACCGACGTTCCCGACTGGGGAACCTCCTACGCCCAGGTGGCCGCGCTCGGCGACAAGGCGCTCGTGTGCCTCGACACCGGTCACCACGCGCCCGGCACGAACATCGAGTTCATCGTCATGCAGCTTCTGCGCCTCGGGAAGCTCGGCTCGTTCGACTTCAACTCGCGCTTCTACGCCGACGACGACCTCATCGTGGGCGCGGCCGACCCGTTCCAGCTCTTCCGCATCCTCGTCGAGGTCGTGCGGGGCGGGGGCCTCAACAACCCCGACGTGGCCTTCATGCTCGACCAGTGCCACAACATCGAGGACAAGATCCCCGGGCAGATCCGCTCGGTGCTGAACGTGCAGGAGATGACCGCCCGCGCGTTGCTCCTCGACCGTGACGCGCTCACCGCCGCCCAGCAGGCCGACGACGTCCTCGCCGCGAACGCGGTGCTGATGGACGCCTTCTACACCGACGTGCGTCCCGCTCTCGCCGAGTGGCGCGAGTCGCGCGGCCTCCCCGCCGACCCGATGGCTGCGTTCGCGGCATCCGGATACCTGCCCCGCATCGCCGAAGAGCGTGTCGGCGGCACCCAGGCCGGCTGGGGCGCCTGATCCAGACCCACCGGGGCGGCGTCTGAATCCGCCGTCCCGGTGTCCACCCCGCTGCCGCCCCGCGCAGGGCGGCCCCCACATGGCTTGAGTGTCGAAGACACGCGGACGTGCCCCACCGACATCCGCGTGTTCTGGACACCGAACGGTGAAAGGAACCTCACCCGCATGAACACCAGCTCCACCGCCGCCGACCTCGTCGCGCGCAGCAACCGCCTCGGCTCCGACCCGAAGGTCACCAACTACGCCGGCGGCAACACCTCTGCCAAGGGCACCGACATCGACCCCGTCACCGGTGAGCCGGTCGAGCTGCTCTGGGTCAAGGGATCCGGGGGAGACCTCGGCACCCTCACCGAGAAGGGCCTCGCGGTGCTGCGGCTCGACCGCATGCGCGCCCTCGTCGACGTCTACCCGGGCATCGAGCGCGAGGACGAGATGGTCGCCGCGTTCGATTACTGCCTGCACGGCAAGGGGGGTGCCGCCCCGTCGATCGACACCGCCATGCACGGACTCGTGGATGCCGCGCACGTCGACCACCTGCACCCCGACGCGGGCATCGCGATCGCGACCGCCGCCGACGGCGAGGAGCTCACCGCGAAGATCTTCGGCGACAAGGTCGTGTGGGTGCCGTGGCGTCGTCCCGGCTTCCAGCTGGGCCTGGACATCGCCGCGATCAAGGCGGCGAACCCCCAGGCGATCGGCACGATCCTCGGCGGTCACGGCATCACGGCCTGGGGCGACACCTCCGAGGAGGCCGAGCGCAACAGTCTCTGGATCATCGACACGGCGCAGGCGTACATCGACGCGCACGGTGCGGCCGAGCCCTTCGGCGGCGTGCGCGCCGGCTTCGCGGCACTTCCCGAGGCGGAGCGTCGTGCGAAGGCCGCGGCCCTGGCCGCGACCATCCGCGGGCTCGCGTCCACCGACAAGCCCATGGTCGGTCACTTCACCGACTCCGACGTCGTGCTCGACTTCCTGGCATCCGAGAAGGCTCCTGCCCTCGCCGCGCTCGGCACGAGCTGCCCCGACCACTTCCTGCGCACCAAGGTCAAGCCGCTGATCCTCGACCTGCCGGCCGACACCTCGGTCGAGGATTCGATCGCGCGTCTGAAGGAGCTGCACGCGGAGTACCGCGCCGACTACCAGGCCTACTACGACGCGCACGCCACGGCCGACAGCCCGGCGATCCGCGGCGCCGACCCGCTCATCGTGCTCGTGCCGGGCGTCGGCATGTTCTCGTACGGCGCGAACAAGCAGACCGCGCGTGTGGCGGGGGAGTTCTACGTCAACGCGATCAACGTCATGCGCGGCGCCGAGGCGCTGTCGACGTACGCGCCGATCTCGGATGCCGAGAAGTTCCGCATCGAGTACTGGGCGCTGGAAGAGGCCAAGCTCCAGCGGATGCCGAAGCCGAAGACCCACCAGGGTCGGATCGCGTTCGTCACGGGGGCGGCATCCGGAATCGGCAAGGCCATCGCCACCCGCCTCGCCGCGGAGGGCGCGTGCGTCGTCGTCGCCGACCTCGACCTCGAGAAGGCGCGCGCCGCCGCCGCCGAACTGGGCGGCACCGACGTCGCGATCGGCGTCGCGGCGAACGTGGCGGATGCCGAGGGCGTGCAGGCCGCGATCGACGCGACGCTCCTCGCGTTCGGCGGGATCGACCTCGTCGTGAACAACGCCGGGCTCTCGCTGTCGAAGCCGCTGCTCGAGACCACCGAAAAGGACTGGGACCTGCAGCACGACGTCATGGCCAAGGGGTCGTTCCTCGTCTCGAAGGCGGCGGCGAAGGCCCTCATCGCGCAGGGCATGGGGGGAGACGTCATCTACATCTCGTCGAAGAACTCCGTCTTCGCCGGCCCGAACAACATCGCCTACTCGGCGACGAAGGCCGACCAGGCGCACCAGGTGCGTCTGCTCGCCGTCGAGCTCGGCGAGCACGGCGTGCGCGTGAACGGCATCAACCCCGACGGCGTCGTGCGCGGCTCGGGCATCTTCGCCGCCGGCTGGGGCGCCAACCGCGCCGCGACCTACGGCGTCGACGAGAAGGACCTCGGCCAGTTCTACGCCAACCGCACGATCCTCAAGCGCGAGGTCGTTCCCGAGAACGTCGCCGACGCGGTGTACGTGCTCACCGGCCCCGAACTCTCGCGCACGACCGGCCTGCACATCCCCGTCGACTCGGGCGTCGCCGCGGCGTTCCTGCGATGAGCGTCACGTCGCCGGGCGCGGCCGGAGCCGGGACCGCGCCCGCGACGCCCGACGGCGTCCGCGCCGTCGCGGCGGTCGACCTGGGCGCCACGAGCGGTCGCGTCATGATCGGCCGGGTCGGCGACGGCATCGTCGCGCTCGAGGAGGTCGCGCGCTTCCCGAACGGACCGGTCGAGCGCGCCGACGGATGGCACTGGGACATCGAGGCGCTGTGGGGGCACGTGCGCGCGGGGCTCGCCGAAGCCCTCCGCCGCGAGCCGTCGATCGAGAGCGTCGGCATCGACTCCTGGGCCGTCGACTACGGCCTGCTGCGCGGTGGAGAGCTGCTCGCCGAGCCGTTCCACTACCGCGACGCCCGCACCGCGCGCGGGGTCGACGCGGTCCACGCGACGGTGCCGTTCGAAGAGTTGTACCGCCGCAACGGCCTGCAGTTCCTGCCGTTCACCACGCTGTACCAGTACGCGGCCGATCCGCGCCTGGCGGAGGCGGAGACGAGCGCGCTCATCCCCGACCTCATCGCGTACCGCCTCACCGGGCGCACGGTCGCCGAACGCACCAACGCCTCGACGACCGGCCTGCTCGACGTGCGCACAGGCGAGTGGGACACGGCTCTGGCCGAGGCGCTCGGCATCCCGGTGTCCGTCCTGCCCCCGCTCGTCGACCCGGGCGAGACGATCGGGGCGACCCCCGCCGACCTGGGCGCGGTGCCCGTCGTCGCGGTCGGGTCGCACGACACGGCGTCCGCGATCGTCGCCGTGCCGCTGTCGACGCCGAACGCCTTGTACATCTCCTGCGGCACGTGGGGGCTCGTGGGGCTCGAGCTCCCGGAGCCGATCGTGACGGATGCCGCCCGCGCGGCGAACTTCACGAACGAGGGCGGCGTCGATGGGCGTGTGCGCTTCCTCCACAACGTCACCGGGTTGTGGCTGCTCAGTGAGACGGTGCGCGCGTGGGAGGAGGAGGACGGTTCCGCGATCGACCTCCCGCTGCTCCTCGCCTCGGCCGGCGCGGTGTCGCCGCCGGCGCGCCTGTTCGACGCCAACGCCCCCGAGCTCGCTGCCCCCGGCGACATGCCCGGGCGCATCGCCGCGCTGCTCGGCGCCGACCGTCCGGGCCGGGCCGGGCGCCCGATGTTCGCGCGGATCATCGTCGAGAGCATCGCCGCCGCGTTCGCTCGGGCCGTCCGCAGCGCCGGTGAGCTGGCGGGCCGCGAGGTCGACGTCATCCACCTCGTGGGCGGTGGTGCCCGCAACGCCCTGCTGTGCCAGGCGACCGCGGACCGGACCGGCGTGCCCGTGCTCGCGGGGCCCGTCGAGGCCACCGCGCTCGGCAACGTCCTCGTCCAGGCCCGCGCCCTCGGCTCCTTCGGCGCCGACGCGAGCCTGGAGGACCTGCGTGCCCGCGTCGGGCACGCCTTCCCGCCCCGCCGTTACGACCCCCGTTCCTGAACACCGCGCCCGAATCGGGCGTAGTCTGTGGTCAGACCACACGAAAGCGAGACTCCATGGTTCAGCGCCAGCTGCCCAAGGTCGGCGAGCTCCTCGAGCTCATGCAGTTCAAGAAGCCCGAGCTCGACGCCCGCAAGCGCCGCCTCGACGCCGCGCTCACGATCGATGATCTGCGCACGATCGCGAAGCGCCGCACCCCGAAGGCCGCGTTCGACTACACCGACGGCGCCGCCGAGGGCGAGCTCTCGCTCGACCGTGCCCGCCGCGCGTTCGAGGACGTCGAGTTCCACCCCGACATCCTGCGGCCGGCCGCGAACGTCGACACGTCGTGCGAGATCCTCGGCGGCCCCTCGGCGTTGCCGTTCGGCATCGCGCCCACCGGCTTCACCCGCCTGATGCAGACCGAGGGCGAGACCGCCGGTGCGTCCGCGGCGGCGGCCGCCGGCATCCCGTTCACGCTCTCCACGCTCGGCACGACCTCGATCGAGGGCGTGAAGGCCGCGAACCCGGTCGGGCGCAACTGGTTCCAGCTGTACGTCATGAAGCAGCGCGAGATCTCGTACGGCCTCGTCGAGCGGGCGGCGGCGGCCGGGTTCGACACCCTGCAGTTCACCGTCGACACCCCCATCGCCGGCGCGCGCCTGCGCGACAAGCGCAACGGGTTCTCGATCCCGCCCCAGCTCACGGTCGGCACGATCGTCAACGCCATCCCGCGGCCGTGGTGGTGGTTCGACTTCCTCACCACGCCCAAGCTCGAGTTCGCCTCGCTCAGCACCACCGGCGGCACCGTCGGTGAACTGCTCAACGCCGCGATGGACCCGACCATCAGCTACGACGACCTCGACATCATCCGCGGCATGTGGCCGGGCAAGCTCGTCGTGAAGGGCGTGCAGAACGTTCAGGACGCCGCGCGCCTGGTCGATCTCGGCGTCGACGGCCTCGTCCTGTCGAACCACGGCGGTCGCCAGCTCGACCGGGCGCCGATCCCGTTCCGCCTCCTGCCGCAGGTCGTGCGCGAGGTCGGCAAGGACGCCACGATCATGGTCGACACCGGCATCATGAACGGCGCCGACATCGTGGCATCCATCGCCCTCGGCGCGAAGTTCACGCTCATCGGCCGCGCCTACCTGTACGGCCTCATGGCGGGCGGACGCCAGGGCGTCGACCGCACGATCGCGATCCTCCGCAGCGAGATCGAGCGCACGATGACCCTGCTCGGCGTCGCGTCTCTCGCCGAACTCGAGCCCCGCCACGTCACGCAGCTCACGCGTCTCGTGCCGGTCGCCGACGCGGCGGTCGACGCGCGCGTCTGACCCCGGTTGTGCACAACCTCAGCAATTCGCGCTGACTCAGTCCGGAGTCGGTGGATGCCACCGTCCCGGCGCGGATCGCTGAGGTTGTGTCGTGTCGGTAGAGGCCGGGCATTGCAGGCCTGAATCGCTCACGTGGCTCGCGGCATCCTCCGTCGACATGCGTTGCGTCAGCGATTCGCGCTGACTCAGTCCGAAGTGGGCGGATGCCACTGACCCGGCGCGGATCGCTGAGGTCGTGTCGCGGCGACCGCCGTCACGACGCCTCCTCCTCCCGCGTACGGCGCCCGCTTGCGGCGGCGCCCAGCGTCAGCGTCGACACGAGTCCCAGCGTCAGGAAGCCGGCCGCGGTGAACGCCGCCGCGCGCGTGCCGTCGCTGAACGCGGCCTTCGCGTCCGACGCCAGGTCCTGGGTCTGGGGGGACTGCTCGAGACCGACGATCGCGGCCCCCGCGCTGTCGACCACCTGCGACACGACCTGGTCCCGCTGTGCGGCGGGCAGTCCCCGGTCGTCGAGCGCCGACGTCAGCACGCTCGACGTGGTCGAGAACAGCACGGTCCCGAGGATCGCGACGCCCAGCGCCGCGCCGAGCTGCCGCGAGGTGGACTGCGTGCCGGAGGCCGCGCCGCTCTCCGCGGGCGGCACTTCGGCCAGCACGACCCCGGTGAGCTGCGCGGTGGCGAGGCCGACGCCGACGCCGTAGACGAACAGGAACGGGATCAGGGGTCCCCACGTGGCATCCGGTCCGATGGTGAACGCGACACCGGCGACGCCGATGATCTCGGCCAGCAGGCCCGCACGGACGATCCACACGGGCGCGACCCGGCCGCTCAGGGCGCCCGCGATCCCGCTCGCGACGAACGAGCCGATCGCCAGCGAGAGCAGCAGCAGTCCCGTCTGCAGGGCGTCGAAGCCGACGACGAACTGCAGCCACAGGGGGAGGGCGAGGATGATTCCGAACTCGCCGAGGGAGACCACCGCCGCGGCGATGTTGCCGTTGCGGAACGAGGTGATGCGGAACAGTCCGAGCGCCAGCAGCGTGGAGCGTCCGATGCGCTGGCGGTGGACTCCCCATGCGACGAAGGCCACCAGTGCCACCAGCGCGACCGCGAACGCGATCGGGACGGGCGACAGCGTCCACGGCCACTGCCAGTCGCCGATCTGGAGGGGCTGGTCGACGGTCCACCAGCCGTAGGTGCGGCCCTCGATCAGGCCGAAGACCAGGGGCGCCATGGTGAGCACGGACAGCAGGGCCCCCACGCCGTCGATCCCCTCGCGCCGGTCGCTGCGCGATTCGGCCACCGTGAAGAGCACGCCGATGACGATCAGGATGCCGAGGGGGATGTTGATCCCGAACGCCCAGCGCCACGAGAACGCGGTGGTCAACCAGCCACCGAGCAGCGGTCCGACGGCGGCCATTCCGCCGATGGTCGAGCCCCAGACGGCGAAGGCGATGCCGCGTTCGCGTCCGCGGAATGTCGCATTGATGAGCGACAGCGTCGTGGGGAGGATCATCGAGCCACCGATGCCCTGGACGAGCCGCGCCAGGATGAGCAGTCCGCCGCTGGGGGCGACGGCCGCCGCGATCGAGGCGAGCACGAAGATCGCGACACCGAGCAGCATGAGCCGGCGTCGTCCGAAGCGGTCGGCGAGGCTGCCGAACACCAGCAGAAGCGACGCGAACACGAGGGTGTAGGCCTCCTGCACCCATTGCACCTCCGTGGAGGAGATGCCGAGGTCCTCGACGATCGAGGGCACGGCGACGTTCACGATCGTCGAGTCCACGATGATCAGCGAGACGGCGATGCTGATGAAGACGAGTCCCGCCCATCGGCGGCCGGCCATGCGTTCGTTCATGTCGCTAGCTTATCTAGCAAAATCGTGCACCGGAAGAGATTTATTCGTGACGCGATTCGGCCGGTGCGCGCAGTGCCGTGACTTAGCATCGGTGGATGGGGAGCAGGTCGTGATCGCGTCGTCCTCTCTGATGAACGTGAAGTCCGTGGCGGAGCGGGTGGTCCGGGGCGTCCTCCCCATCGCGGCGGCACCCGACATCGCCGACCTGCGTTTCCTGGCCGACATCGAGGCCGGGCCGGCTCCCCGGATCTGGGTGGATGCCAGCGCGCAGACGCTCGAAGGTCTGCTGATCGCGCGTTCCCGACTCGACCGCATCGATGACGGGCTCCGCCTCGTCGACCGGCACTTCGCGGACGGCCGGATGCGGGCGCCGGGGCGGCTCGAGGCCGCGACCCGCTCGCGCCTCTTCTCCGCCGTCGCCGAGATCTACGCGGCCGCGGGGTGGCCGCGCCGGGCCGGTGAGTACGCCGCCTCGGCGCTCGCGTACGCCGACGACGACGTGAGCGCCTTCCGGGCCCACGCCGTGCGCAGCCTCGCCGCGGCCGTGAACGGCGAGTACATCCTCGCGAGCGAGGGACTGCGCACGTGCGACGAGCTGGCATCCGCGTCCGAGTGGGAGGGCGGCCACCCCGACTACGACCTGCTGCTCGCGCGCCTCCTCGTCGCCTCGGCGGCCCTCGACGCCGAGACCATGGACCGCACGGCCGAGGAGCTGCGCGACGGCGCCCCGAACGACCCGTACTGGCAGTACTCGTCACGGACCGCACGAGCGATGAGCGCCCTGATCCGCCGCGACTACGCCGAGGGCACGGTGCTGGTGGCCGCGTTGGCCGGGGGGACCGAGTCCCACTCGGGCCACAGCATGGTGCGGGGCTTCGCGCAGGGGGTGTACGCCGATCTGCTGCTGGCGCGCGGCGAGCCCCGGCGCGCCCTCGCCGTGCTCGAGGGACGCGTCTCGCCCCCCGGGCACGCGCTGTGCTTCGACATGCAGCGCGCCGCGGCTCTCATCGCGCTCGGTCGCGAGCGGGAGGTGCTGGAGTCCACGGATCCGTGCATCCGCATGGGGACGCAGCACTGCGTCCGGACGCTGACGCCGCTGCTACTGCGCCGCGCCGTCGCGCACGCGCGCCTCGGCAACGAAGCCGCGGCCGATGCGGCCTTCTCCGAGGGCTTCCACCTCTCCGAGACCCTGGGAGCGTCGCTCACCCCCTACCTCACGCTGCCCCAGCCCGACCTGCTCGTCCTGCTGGATCGTCTGGCGGCGCGGCATCCGGGTTCCGAGGCGGCGGTCGCCCGTGTGGCGGGAATGCTCGCCCTCGTCCCGACCCACGACCACCGCCCCCCTCTGCCGAACCTGAGTCCGCGCGAGGAGCGACTGGCGCTCGCGCTGCGCGGGCCGCGCAGCCTGCCGCAGATCGCCGAAGACCTCGAGGTGTCGCTGAACACCGTCAAGTCGCAGCTCCGCTCGATCTACGCGAAGCTGCAGGTGTCGGGACGCGAGGCGGCGGTCGCCGTCCTCGAGGCGCACGGCTTCTACGTCTGACGCGCGCCGTCGGTGCGGTCGGGCGCGCGACCGGCGTGACCCGGGGCGCGAGCGCGCTCAGGCCGAGGGGCGGGCGTGCGGAGCGGGCCCCACCGGACGTGCCGGCGCCGAGGGGCGCGGCGAACGCTCCGCGGGAAGCGGGATCGGCGTCGTTCCGGCGATCTCGTCGCTGAAGTCCTCGGGCTCGGGGGCGATCGTGGTGATCGGGCGCGTCTCGTCGAGTGTCAGACGGAACCGCTTCGTCTCGTGCTTGTGCACCCGGCCCGACGCCAGAGTCCAGGCGACGCCGATGCCGCACGCGAGGAACGCGACGATCGCGGCGAGGGCGATCGCGAAGCGCGGACCGAACGCTTCGGCGACCCACCCCACGATGGGAGCGCCCACCGGGGTCCCGCCGAGCAGGATCGCCATGTACAGCGCGAGCACCCGGCCGCGCAGCGCCGGATCGGTCGTGGTCTGCACGTACCCGTTGGCCGTGGTGAGCATGGTCACGACGCAGAACCCGGTGAGGACGAGGGTCACGGCGTACGTCTCGTAGCTCGGTGCGAGGACGGAGAGCGTGGATGCCACGGCGAAGCCGCCCGCGCCGACGATGACGACGCGCAGGCGGGCGCGCTCGCGACGGGCGGCGAGGAGCGCGCCGGCGAGCGAGCCGATCGCGACGAAAGAGCTGAGGACGCCGAAGCCGTCGGCCCCGCGTCCGAACTCCAGGGCCATGGTCGAGGCGAAGATCGGGAAGTTCATGCCGAAGGCGCCGAGGAGGAACACCATCGCGAAGGTCACCACGAGGTCGGGCCGCTTCGCGACGTAGCGGAACCCGTCGGCGAGCCGTGCCGGGCCGCCGCCGCGGTGGTGGGTGACCAGCTCGTGCGGACGCATGAGCAGCAGGGCCGCGATCATGCCGAGGAACGTCACGGCGTTGGCGAGGAACACCCAGCCCGTTCCGACCGCGACGATCATCAGGCCCGCGACGGCCGGGCCGATCAGTCGGGCGGTGTTGAACGACGCGGCGTTCAGAGCCACCGCGTTCGAGGCGTTCTCGCGGGCGACGAGGTCGGAGACGAAGGCCTGGCGCGCGGGGTTGTCGAACGCGGTGATGAGGCCGAGGGCCAGGGCGAACACGAACATCAGCGGCAGCGTCATGACGCCGGTGAGCAGCAGGATGCCGAGGGTCACGGCCATCAGCAGCATCGCGCTCTGCGTGCACATGATGAGCTTGCGGCGGTCGAAGCGGTCGGCGACCCACCCCGTGACGCCGACCAGCAGCAGGGGAGGCGCGAACTGCAGCGCCATGGTCACGCCCATCGCGGCGGCGTCGTTCGGGGTGAGCTCGGTCAGGACGACCCAGTTCTGGGCGGTCGACTGCATCCACGCGCCGATGTTCGACACCAGCGCCCCGATGAACCAGACGCGATAGTTGTAGACCGACATCGAGCGGAACATCGCACTCATGTGTCTGCCACCTTTCGCATGATCTCGGCCGCGGCCGCCAGGGTTCGTCGTTCCTCCTCGCCGAGAGCGGCCAGGGCCGCCTCGAGCCAGGCGTCGCGTCGTCGCACGGTCTCTGCGACGACGAGGCGGCCGGCATCCGTCAGTGCGATCGTGACCTTGCGGCGGTCGTCGTCGTCGGGGGTGCGGGTGAGGTAGCCCGCCTCTTCGAGGAGGGTCACCGTCCGGTTCATCGAGGGGGCGGTCACGCGCTCGCGGTCGGCGAGCTGGCCGAGCGTGTGCTCGCCGTGGATCGAGAGCGCGGCGAGCACCGCGAACTGGCCGTCGCTCATCGTGTCGACCGCGCGCTCCGCACGGAGGCGGCGGGCGAGCCGGAAGGTCGCCATGCGCAGCTCGGAAGCGGCGGCGCTCAGCGCGTCATGAGAGTCGGAGTGGGGGGATTCGTCGACGCGTTCGTTCATGTGTGCTCGTTATTTAGCATAGCTCATTAGTTTTGCTAAAGGTCCGGTGTCGAGGGAATTCCCGGGGGCGACCCTAGACTCGGCGCATGCCCGAGTTCGTCGACGCGTACGGCGTCCCGATCGTCTACGACGTGTACGAGGCCGAATCCCCGCGGGGCGTCGTGCAGCTGCTCCACGGGGTCGGTGAGCACACCGGACGGTACGGTGCGCTGATCGAGGCCCTCGTCGCCGACGGGTACACCGTCTACGCCGACGACCACCGCGGGCACGGCCGCACCGGCCTCCGGCAGTGGAACGGCGACCACGGCAAGCTCGGACGCCTCGGTCCCGGCGGACTCGGCGCGGCCCGCGAGGCGGTGTGGACCCTCACTCAGATCATCCGCGAGGCCCACCCCGACCTTCCCCTGATCCTCCTCGGCCACTCGTGGGGGTCGTTCCTCGCACAGATGCTGGTGGACCGGCATCCGGATGCCTACGACGCCCTCGTCCTGAGCGGCTCGGCGCTGCGCTGGCCCGGTGCGCTGAACTCCGGCGACCTCAACGCCCCGTGGAAGCACCTGAAGGGCACGGGGATGGAGTGGCTGTCGAGCGTCGAGCAGGTCGGTCGCGACTTCCTCGCCGACCCCCTCACGACCTCCACGCCGCTGCCGCGACTGTTCGGACCGGTCGAGACCGCGAAGCTCATCGGTCGGCCGCGGCGCGACCTCGGGCGCGACATCCCGACGCTCCTCATGGTCGGGCGCGACGACACCGTCGGCGGCCCGCGCAGCGTGCATCTCCTGGCGGACGCCTACCGCAAGCGCTCCGGCTTCACCGACGTGACCACCCTCGTCTACCCGGGCGCGCGGCACGAGATCTTCGCCGAGGCGCAGCAGGCGGACGTGCGCGCCGATCTCGCCGCCTGGCTCGACCGGCGGTTCCCCGCCCGGGGCTGATGCGGGGGCTCTCGGCATCCATTCCCTGAGAACAGGGGATGCCACCGGAACAGGGCGTTTCCACGCAGGCTGCTCCTGTTGCGGGCCGATCTCCTGTTCTCGCGCCGCGCGGATCGACGCGCACGCGCGCGCCGTAGGCTGGAGGCATGCACGGCGAGTACAAGGTCCCCGGGGGAAAACTGGTCGTGGTCGACCTCGAGGAGCGCGACGGTCGCATCGCCGGCTTCCATCTCGCGGGAGACTTCTTCCTCGAACCCGACGACGCGCTGGACGACATCGACGCGGCCGTGAACGGCCTGCCGGTCGAGTCCGACGTCCCCACGATCGCCGCGGCGATCCGTGCGGCGCTCCCCGAGGGCGCGCAGCTGCTCGGCTTCACGCCCGAGTCGGTGGCCACCGCGATCCGCCGCGCACTCGTCACCGCGCCCGGCTGGGGCGACTTCGAGTGGGAGGTCGTCCACGACGCCCCCGTGTCGCCGCGCATGAACCTCGCGCTCGACGAGGTGCTGACCGCACGCGTGGGCGCGGGGCTCCGCAAGCCCACGCTGCGTCTGTGGGAGTGGAACGAGAACGCCGTCGTGATCGGCTCGTTCCAGTCGCTGCGCAACGAGGTCGACCCTGAGGGCGCGGCGAAGCACGGTTTCGACGTCGTGCGCCGCATCTCGGGCGGTGGGGCGATGCTCATGGCCGCGAACTCGATCGTGACCTACTCGCTGTACGTCCCGGCATCGCTCGTCGCCGGCATGACCTTCGCCGACTCCTACGCCTTCCTCGACGACTGGGTGCTGCAGGCGCTGCGTTCGCTCGGCATCGACGCGGTGTACCAGCCGCTCAACGACATCGCCGGCCCCCACGGCAAGATCGGCGGCGCCGCGCAGAAGCGGCTCGCCAACGGCGGCGTGCTCCATCACGCGACCCTCAGCTACGACATGGACGGTCAGGTGCTCACCGAGGTCCTGCGCATCGGTCGAGAGAAGCTCAGCGACAAGGGCACGGTGTCGGCGGCCAAGCGCGTCGACCCGCTGCGCAGCCAGACCGGCCTCGCTCGGGATGCCGTGATCCAGCGCTTCATCGACACGTTCACGACGCTCTACGGCGCCACCACCGGACATATCACCGAAGAGGAATATGCCGAGGCCGAGGCCCTCGTGACGTCGAAGTTCGCCACCGACGCGTGGCTGCAGCGCGTCCCGTGAGCGCCCCGATCCTGGACGGCGTGCTCGATCACGGCAGCGTCGAGATCCACCACGCCGACAATCTCGCCGTGACCCCGCGCCTCGCGGACGGGTCGTTCACGCTCGTCTACCTCGACCCGCCGTTCAACACGGGGCGTACCCGGTCCAAGGCGGTGGAGTCGGCGCTGCGGGCTCCCGCGGCGGAGGCGACCCCGGATGCCGAGGAGCCCCTCGTCCCGGCATCCGAGCCGCCCCGCGATCCGGCGATGCTCGTCTTCCCGGACGAGGAGGAGGAGGAGTCCGCACCCGTGCCGGTGGTCCAGCGCGGGTTCCACGGCCGCGAGTACGCGCGGCTGCGCGGCGATCTCCGGACCTACGACGACCGGTTCGATGACTACTGGGCGTTCCTGGAGCCGCGGCTCGAGGAGGCCTGGCGGCTGCTCGCCGACGACGGCACCCTCTATCTGCACCTGGACTACCGCGAGGTGCACTACGCCAAGGTCATGTGCGATGCGCTGTTCGGCCGCGAGCGGTTCCTCAACGAGCTCATCTGGGCGTACGACTACGGCGCGAAGACCCGGCGCCGCTGGCCGACCAAGCACGAGACGATCCTCGTGTACGTGAAGAACCCGGCCGCGTACTTCTTCGACTCGGATGCGGTCGACCGCGAGCCGTACATGGCGCCCGGCCTCGTGACCCCCGAGAAGGCGGCGCGCGGCAAGCTCCCCACCGACGTCTGGTGGCACACGATCGTGCCGACCACGGGCCGGGAGAAGACGGGATACCCGACGCAGAAGCCCGAGGGTGTGCTGCGGCGCATGGTCCAGGCATCCAGTCGCCCCGGTGACCGGGTGCTCGACATGTTCGCCGGCAGCGGCACCCTCGGCGCCGTCGCCGCCCCGCTCGGCCGTCACTCGGTGCTGATCGACGACAACGCCGACGCGGTGGCCGTGATGCGCCAGCGGCTGGCGGCGTTCGCCGGCTGAGCGGCCGGCCGGCGTCCTCGGGTCTCGTGCCGTGGTGCCGTCGTGCCGTCGTGCCGTCGTGCGGTCGTGCCGTCGTGCCGTCGTGCGGAGTCGAGGGGCGACACGCCGGCGGCGGCGGCGTCTGGACGGGGTGTCGTCGGCAGACTCCGCGGGACGGCACGGCGAGTGGATGCCGGATCGGAACGATCGGCAGGAGGGGGCGGCCCGCGAAGTTAGGCTTGCCTAATGACGTATGCGTTCGACCCCGAGATCCAGCGGGCCGTGCTCGCCCATATGAACGACGATCACCGCGACGACAACGTGCTCATCGCGCGGGCGTTCGGTGACGGGGCGCCGGTCGCGTCCGCGCGGATGACGGGCTTCGACGGCGACGGGGGCGACTGGACGGTCGCCCACGAGGGCGGAGCGACCGTCGGACTGCGGGTGCCGTGGCCCGGCGGGTCCATCGCGGAGCGGCGCGAGGTGCGTCGCGAGATCGTCGCGCTGTACGACGAGGCGTGCCGGCGGCTCGGGATCGAGCCGCGACCGCACGGAGAAATCTAAGGTTAGGAGAGCCTAACCTTCCCGTATGATGGCGCCATGAGTGCTGTCATCCCGTTCTCCACCGCCCTGCGCGAGCGCTCGCGCACCGCCCATTCGTCGAGCGAGGGCGCGGATTTCATGACGGACCTCATGAACGGGTCGGGCACGCGCGAAGACTATGTCGCGCTCGTGGTCCAGCACTGGTTCATCTACGAGGCGCTCGAGGCGGCCACCGAGCGCATGCGGGTCGACCCGGTGGCATCCGTGTTCCTGAGCGACAAGCTCACGCGCCTGCCCGCGCTCGAAGCCGACCTCGCGTTCCTCATCGGCGACGACTGGCGCGAACGCATCTCGCCGCTGCCGACGACGCAGGCGTACGTCGCCCGGATCCGGCGGGTCGCGGCGACCTGGCCGGGCGGATTCGTCGCGCACCACTACACCCGCTACCTCGGCGACCTGTCCGGCGGGCAGTTCATCGGCCGGCTCATGCAGCGCCGTTTCGGTTTCGACACCAACGGCATCGGGTTCTACCTCTTCGGCGACATCGCCGACCCCGAGGCGTTCAAGAACGTCTATCGGGAGCAGTTGGATGCCGCTGCGTGGGACGAGCACGAAAAGGAACGCGTCATCGAGGAGGTGCTCGTGGCCTACCGGTTCAACACCGAGCTCTTCGTCGACCTCGCCCGCGCGAAGGCGGCTCAGTCCGCCTGAGCCGCCGCGGCCGCGCGCCGACGGCGGACGAGCAGCACGGCGGTCAGCACGGCGGCCAGGATCAGCGCGAGCAGTGCATACAGGCTCCACGGGACGGCCACGACCGAGAACCCGTTCTCGGTCGGCGCGAGCGGGGCGGCGCCGAGCCCGACGGCCTCGGGCGTCAGCTCCACGGAACCGGCCACCCATCCCAGGGAGAAGGCCGGGATCTCGCGCGTGATCTCCACGGTCGATCCCGGGAGCACCTCGGTCAGCTGCGTGGGCGCGCCCCGCTCGCCGAAGAGCCCGTCCGTCGCGAGGATCTCGGATCCGGTCAGGCGCGTGTTGCCGGTGTTCTCGAGCGCGTACTGCACCACGACCCGGCCCGACTCGAACGGATTCCAGGATGCCTCGTACCGCGCGGACACGTCGGACACCGCCGCCGCGGGGGTCAACTCGCCCGCGATCCGCAGGTTGATGCGGGTGCCGAGGCGGCGGTCGACGGACAGTGTCGACGTCGGATCGGTGCTCGTGAGCGAGGTGACGATCCCGGCGGCGTGATCGCCCGGGCGGGCGTCGGCGGGGACCGTGATCGTGAAGGGCACCTCCGCCGACGCGCCCGGCGCGAGCGACAGGGGCGAGGCGTCCACCGAGACCCACGTCCCCGCGTCGCGCGACGGGCGACCGTCGACGAGCACGTCGATCTCGCCCGTGGCGGCGGTGAAGGCGTCGGCCGCGTAGACCTCGAGGGGGAGGGGCTCGGTGCCGGTGTTGACGACGGTCATCGCGTCGCTGATCACGGTGCCGGGGTCGACGGTGTCGTACCTGAAGTTGGCGCGGCCGGTGCCGTGGGCGTTGTCGGCGGTCTGGACGGTCCACGCGACACCGCCGTCGACGGCCACCGCCGGTGCGGGGGCGGCGACAGCGAGGAGAAGGGTGCCGATCACGGCGAAGGGGAGGAGGCGTCGGAGCACGGTCGGGCTTTCTGTGGAAAGGGCGACGGGGACCCCGACGCGCGTCGGAGTCCCCGTCGTCAGGTCACTGCAGGGCGGTGATGGTGAGCTTCGCGGTGTAGTCGCCCGCGGGCGTCGTGCCGGGGATCACGAGGGACAGGTCGGCTCCGATGGTGGCGTTCGCGGCCGCGGTCGACGACGCGAGCACGCGCGACGTCCCGAGGCCCGTGCCGCCGAGGCGGGTCGAGGCGACCTCGGCGCCGGCGGCCACGCTCTGTCCGGCCGTCACGATCCTCGGCTTCCATCCGAGCAGGTCGCTCGAGAACGAACCGCCCGCGGTCGAGGCGAAGTCGCCGACCTGACCCGAGATGCTCCACGTGTACGGGGCGGTGCCCCCGGCGCGGGTGTCGGTCACGACGATGTTCGTCAGCGTCCCGGATGCCGTGAAGTTCGCCCCGTCCTGCACGGCGGTGCCGAGGCTGGCCGGCGAGGCGCCCTCGAACGCCCAGCCGAACGAGCCGGTGGGGGCGTCGACCCACGCCGGTACCTCGACGACGACGTCCGACGACGACGCGAATGAGATCGGCGTGAACGTCTCGAACGGTGCGTACACCGTGCCGCTGCCGGCGTAGGTGGCGATGCCGAAGCGGCCGGCGGCGAGGTTCTGCGCCTCGGTGGTGCTGAGGGCGAGGTCGACCGAGAAGCTGCCGTCGGCCGCGAGCTCGATCGCTCCGCTGCCGGCACCGCCGATCGTGGCGGCGCTGGCGGCGGGGACGGCCCACTTCTGGGCGATCACGGAGCGCGCGGAGGACGTCGCACCGGCGGACGGCTGCCAGACGTCGGCGAACTTCCCGAACACCACGTACGTGCCGCTGAAGGTTCCGGCCAGCGGCGGGCGGACGCCGTTCGTGGCGGTGCCCGAGGGCAGGAATCCGCGTCCGGTGACGGTGACGGTCTCGCCCTGCGTGAGACCGGTGCTCTTCGAGACGGTGACGGTGGGGACGGATGCCACCGGCGCGGTGGTGTACGCGACCGTCAGCGCGCTCGCGGGCTTGCGGGCGTCGGCCGCGCCTCCCGAGGAGTACCAGTACGGCCCCTGGCCGGTGGCGATCTGGAAGTCGACGAACGGCTGGGGGAACGCGCCCGCGCTCGCGCCCGTCGTGACCTGCGCGACGGAGCCTGCGGGCAGGGCGACCGTCCGACCGAGGTAGTCGGGGGTGACGGTGAAGCCGGTGGGCGTGACGTCGACGCCGGTCAGCGTGGCGATGACGACGTTCGTCGCGGGGGCGAGGGGCTCGAACTTGTCGGGGTCGTCCATCGAGGTGCCGTAGCCGCCGAGCGTGGCGGTGACGGTGCCGGTGCCGTCGCTCGCGACGGTCAGCTTCGGGTCGGTGATCCACGAACGGGTCATGCCCGAGTAGAACGCCGAGGTGAACGACCCGGTCCACTGGATGGTCGCGGTGCCGGCATCCACGTCGATCGTCCCGATGCCACCGGCGATCTCGGCGACGTGCCCCGAGCTCAGGCCGTTGCCGGAGGTGAGGGTGGTGCCGTTCGCGTCGGTGCGCAGGCCCGCGAAGGTCGCGGCGGCGTAGCTGCCGTCCGCCTGCTTCTTCAGGATCCGCGTGTTGCCGTCGCTCTGCTTCCAGTTCGTCGCGGTGACGCGGTCGGCGGCGGAATCCGCGGTGACGATCCCCGCCGACAGCAGGTTGACGGTTCCGGGGGCGAACGCGGCGGCGTTCGCCTCGGCGTTCAGGCCCCAGCGGAACACGGCGTCGTCGACGGTGGTCCCGGCGGCGTGCGCCGGGGCGGCGATGAGGGCCCCGCCGAGGGCGAGGGCTGCGGCGGCGAGGCTCGCGGTGGTGACGCGGACGAACCGGCGTCTGTGCGTGGAGGATTCCACGGTCGTTCCCTTCTCCGCCCTCCGACGGGTCCCGCTGGCGCGCCGCGGGTGCGCCCGGTAGGGCGCTGGAAGGCAGGTTAGCCTTACCTAACCATGAAGTCCGAACTCAGGCAATGTTAAGGGTAGGCTCACCTTACTTGGAGGTTCGTTCATGACTCGTCGAACGATGCGCGGCCCGTCCGCGCTCGCGCTCGCGCTGACCGCCGTGCTCGGCCTGACCGGCTGCACCACCGCACCCGGACACGGCGGGGCCGTGGCGACCACACCGCCGCTGGCCGA
This sequence comes from Microbacterium sp. 71-36, assembly GCF_001898305.1. NCBI lineage: Bacteria > Bacillati > Actinomycetota > Actinomycetes > Micrococcales > Microbacteriaceae > Microbacterium > Microbacterium sp. 71-36. The sequence goes on along the minus strand of NZ_MKTP01000001.1, from coordinate 1,662,857 downwards.
GGTGACCCCGCTCGCCGATCCGCTGTCGTGGGAGGGGCCGTCGACCGCGGTCGCGGCCGCCTCAGCGGTCGTACCCGTCACCGACGGAGCGCAGGTGCTGCCCGCGACCCTCGCCGACGCGCAGGGGACCACCGTCACGGTCACCGACACCACGCGCATCCTGGCGCTCGACGTGTACGGATCGCTCTCGCGCATCGTGTTCGAGCTGGGCCTCGGCGACCGCGTCGTCGCCCGCGACGTCTCGACCGACTTCCCCGAAGCCGCGCACCTGCCCGTGGTCACCCAGAACGGCCATGACCTCAACGCCGAGGCAATCCTCGACGCCGCGCCCACCGTGATCCTCACCGATACGAGCCTCGGCCCGTGGGACACGATCCTGCAGATGCGGGACGCCGGCATCCCGGTCGTCGTCGTCGACTCGCGCCGCTCACTCGAGGGCATCGGGGCCCTGATCGATCAGGTCGGGACGGCGCTGGGCGTCCCCGAACGTGCCGCCGCGCTCGCCGCGCGCACCACGGCGGCCGTCGACGCCAAGATCGCGCAGATCGCCGAGATCGCCCCCGCGGACCCCGCGCGGAAGCTGCGCATGATGTTCCTCTACGTGCGGGGACAGTCGGGCGTCTACTACCTGTTCGGTGAGGAGTCCGGGGCCGACAGCCTGATCGAGGCGCTCGGCGGCGTCGACGTGGCGGGGGAGATCGGCTGGAGCGGGATGCGGCCGATCACCGACGAGGCCCTCGTCGACGCGAACCCCGACCTGCTGCTCATGATGACCAAGGGCCTCGAGTCGGTGGGCGGTGTGGACGGCCTCGTCGAGCACCTGCCGGCGGTCGCCCAGACGGATGCCGGACGCCACCGCCGCGTCGTCGACATGTCCGACACCACCGTGTTGAGCTTCGGCCCCGCCACCGCCGACGTGCTCGACGCCCTCGCCGTGGCGGTCTACGCGCCGGAGGCGGCGGGATGACGGCGGTCGCGGTCGCCCCCCTCGCGACATCGAGATCCCGCGTCGGCGTGCGTGTTCCGGTGGTCTTCGCCTCTCTCGCCGTCGCTCTCGTGATCCTCGCGGTCGTCTCGGCCGGGAGCGGCCAGCTGTCGATCCCGCCCGACCAGGTGCTGGGGGCGGTCGCGCGCGGGTGGAACGACGCGGTGCGCGGCGTGGGACTGGGGGCGTTGGCGGTCGCGCCGGGCGCCGCGATGGAGCACGTCAACGGGGACGCGACGCTGTGGCTCATCCGCGTGCCCCGGATCCTTCTGGCGATCCTCGTCGGAGCCACGCTCGCCACGGCCGGCGTCGTCATGCAGGGGGTCTTCCGCAACCCGCTGGCCGAGCCGGGCGTCATCGGCATCTCGTCGGGCGCGGCGGTGGGCGCGTCGGCATCCATCGTCTTCGGGCTCGCCTTCCTCGGGCCCCTCACCCTTCCGGTCCTGGCCTTCGCGGGCGGGCTCGCCGCCACCGTCGTCGTCTACGCCTCGGCGCGGGCGGACGGGCGCACCGAGGTCGTCACCCTCGTGCTCACCGGCATCGCGGTCAACGCGGTGGGCGGGGCGGCCATCGCGCTGTTCACCTATCTCGGGTCGACGCAGCAGCGCGAGCAGATCGTGTTCTGGCAGCTGGGTTCGCTGAACGGCACGCGGTGGGACGACCTCGCCGTCGTCGCGCCGATCGCCGTCGTCGGCATCGCCGCGTGCCTCTGCTTCGCGGGCAGTCTCGACCTCCTCGCGCTCGGGGAACGGCAGGCCGAGCACCTGGGCGTGCGTGTGGAGCGGCTCCGCGTGATCGCGATCGTCGTGATCGCCCTGCTCACGTGCGCGGCCGTGGCGTTCTGCGGGATCATCGGCTTCGTCGGGCTCGTCGTCCCCCACCTCATGCGCATGGTGCTCGGGCCGGGGCATCGGCTGCTGCTGCCCGCCGGCGCGCTCGGGGGAGCGGTCCTCCTGCTCGCCGCCGATCTGGTCGCGCGCACCGCGGTGCCCGGGTCGGAGCTGCCGATCGGGATGCTCACCGCCCTCATCGGCGGACCATTCTTCTTCTGGCTCCTGCGCCGCACGCGTCGCCGATCGGGGGGCTGGGGATGACCGCCGTGCTGCGCGCCCGCGGGATCTCGGTCGACGTCGCGGGTCGGCGCGTCCTCGACGGCGTCGACCTCGATGTCGCCGCGGGCGAGATGGTCGTGCTCGTCGGTCCGAACGGCGCGGGCAAGTCCACCCTGCTGTCGGTGCTCGCCGGTGACCGCGTGCCCGCGGCGGGCTCGATCGAGCTCGACGGGGCGGTGATGGCCTCCCGGCCCGTCGCCGATCGGGCCCGCCGTCGCTCGGTGCTGACGCAGAGCAACGAGGTGTCGTTCCCGTTCGTCGTCCGCGATGTCGTGCGCATGGGCCGGGCGCCGTGGCGACGGCATCCGGAAGCGACCCGGGACGACGCCGCCGTTGCCGAGGCGCTCGCCGCCGGTGAGGTGCAGGCGTTCGCCGATCGGCCGGTCACGGGGCTCTCGGGCGGAGAGCGCGCGCGTGCCGCGTTCGCCCGCGCGTACGCGCAGGAGTGCGCGATCGCGCTGCTCGACGAACCGACCGCGAGCCTCGACATTCGGCACCAGCACCGTGTGCTCGCCCGCACGCGCGAGCGGGTGGATGCCGGCGGTGCCGCCGTCGTCGTGCTCCACGACCTCGGGCTCGCCGCCGCCTACGCCGACCGGATCGCGCTCCTCGAGGACGGGCGTCTGGTCGCCGCGGGCTCGCCGCGCGAGGTGCTCGACCCGGCGGTTCTCACGCGGGTCTATCGGCATCCGATCGACGTCGTCGACGGACCCCGCGGAACGCTGCTGGTGGTCGCCGACCCCGCCTCTCCTCTCTCCCCCACCCCCGGAGTCCCCGCATGAATGCTCTGTCCCGTCGCCTGGTCGCCACAGCGGCCGCGCTCGCGCTCACGGCCGCCGGCGTCGTCGTCGGTGCGCCCGCGTGGGCCGCCGGAACGGTGACGGTCACCGGTCCGGGGGGCACGGCATCCGCGGATGCCGAGTACGCCACTGACGTGACCGTGTCGGGGTCGGGTTTCCAGGCCGTCCCGAACGGCTTCGGCGGCGTCTACGTGCTCTTCGGCTGGGTCGACGACCCCGCGGGCGGCTCGTGGCGTCCGAGCGCCGGCGGCGTGGTCGGGGAGGACTATCGGTACGTTCCCGACGCGGAGTCGGCCGAGAACAACGGCTATCAACGGTTCCTGGCCTTCCCGGGAAGCCAGACCGAGAGCTCGGCGAACGGTGTCGTCGGCGCCGACGGGGCGTGGTCGGTGACCCTGGTGATCCCGGGCGCGGTGTTCGAGAGCCACGACCGCGACGGGCGGATCTCGGAGGTGGACTGCCGTGCGGTCACCTGCGGCATCATCACGATCGGTGCGCACGGCGTGAAGAACGCGAACAACGAGACGTTCACACCCGTCTCCTTCGCGGCGGCCGCCGCTCCCACCGCCGCCGCCGTGCCGGCGGCCGGCGCCGTGCGGGTCGGGCTGGAGTCGGCGGCGGTCACCGCCGGGACCTCGATCGTGTTCACCGGGCAGGGCTTCACCCCCGGGGAGCAGGTCGTGGCGTCGCTGGACGGCGGGCTGACGGCCGTGGGTCCGCTCACCGCCGGAGCGCAGGGAGAGGTGGCGGCGGCCCTGACGGTGCCGCGCGAGATCCGCGACGGCACCCACCTGCTGACCCTCCGCGGAGCGGGCTCGGGCGCGGTGGCCGAGGCCGAGGTCACGGTCAGCGGCGGGATCGCCGTGGCATCCGTCTCCGACACTCCGACCACGCCGACGTGGGCGCTCGTGCTGCTGCTCGCCTGCATCGCGCTGGCCGCAGCGCTGGTGGTCGCGAGCGTCGTCACCGCGCTCGTGCGCGCGCGGGCGCGCCGCCGGGCGCGGAGGGCGGCGGGAGCGCCCGTCCCCGAGCGGGCGGTGGCGGGGGCCGCGTCGTGAGGTCGGGGCTGCTGCGGCGATCGGGCCTCGCCCTCGCCCTCGCCCTCGGACTCGCCGCCACGCCGGCCGCGGCCGCGGGGCCGGGCGACATCGTCGTGACCGTCCCCGGCCCGGGCGGGGCGGAGGGGACCGACGGGGCGATCACCGACGCACAGCTGCGGTGGGGACTCAACGCCGAGGCGGGAGGCGGGGCGTTCGCGGGCGGATGCAACTTCCTCAGCGCCGGCGCCGCGGGCGATGCCGGCGGCTCCCGCGCGTGGACGGAGGGAGACGGCCTCTACCGCGCGCAGGACGCGAACGTGCGGATCGAGAAGCCGACCGCGGGCGGGTGGGTCACGGCATCCTGGGCGACGAAGTGCCAGGGGCCGGACGGGTCGCCGGTGTCGGTGGCATCCGTCACCAGCGTCTCGGGGAACCAGGTCGTCATCGACGGCGGCACGGGCACGCGACGCGACGGGGCGGTCGAGCTCTCATGGTCGGGATCGTTCACGGTCGTCTTCTACGGCGGGATGACGTACTGGAGCGTCACGGATCCGCGGCTGACGCTCGACGCGTCGGGCACCGGACGGCTCGTGGCCACCGCGAGCGGATACGGCACCTCGATGGACGACACCACGACCTGGAACCGTCTCGCGCCGCAGACCGTCGTGCTCGCCGACATCCGCGGCGCCGATGTCGCCGGCACCGGCGGTTTCACGGTCACGCCGCAGTATCTCGGTGTGGCGACCACGGGCGGGGGGCAGATCGCGCGTACCTCGACGAATCAGGCGCACTGGGGGTCGTTCCCGCAGACGCTCATCGACTTCCACCGGCAGACGGGGCAGCAGGGGTACTGGCTCACGACCGGCGGGGTCCGGGATGCCGCGAAGCCCGCGTCGCCGCTCACCGTGAGCTACTCGGCCGCGGCGCCGGTCGCCGTGCCGGCCGCGACCGGGGGCGGTTCGACCGCCGCCGCGGCGGTGAATCCGCTGCGCCGGGCGCCCGCGGCGATCGACCCCGCGGTGTCGGCGCGCGAGTTCCTCGCCGCGAACGCCCCGATCACGACCCTGCCGCAGGCGGCGGGCCTCGTCCCCGAGGCGAGTCGGGCGCTCTCGCCGCTCGTGCTGCCTCTGCTCGGCTCGGCCGCGGCCCTCGGCATCGCGATCATCGCGGTGCTCAGCCTGATGCAGGCCCTGCCGTGGCAGGGCCGCCGCCGCGCCGCCGGGTGACGCGGGGTGGCGGGGCCGCGGCGGGGCCGCGGTGGCGGGGCCGCGGTGGCGGGGCTCGACCCGCGAGACTGCATCCGGCCGACATCTCCACTGCAGCCTGCAGTGGAGATGTCACGTGCATGCAGTCTCGCGGCCACGGGCCCCGCGTCCGCCCCTAGTCTGAAACGCATGGAATTCGGCATCTTCGTCCCGCAGGGTTGGCGCTTCGATCTGGTGGGCATCGACCCCGCTGAGCAGTGGCGGGCGATGAGCTCGCTCGCGCAGAGCGCGGACGAGGGGCCGTGGTCGTCGATCTGGGTCTACGACCACTTCCACACCACACCGGTGCCGAGCGCCGAGGCCACGCACGAGGCGTGGACGCTGATGGCCGCGTTCGCCGCCGTCACCGACCGCGTGCGCCTCGGACAGATGTGCACGTGCATGGGCTACCGCAACCCGGCGTACCTCGCGAAGGTCGCGGCGACGGTCGACCTCATCTCGGGCGGTCGCGCCGAGATGGGCATCGGCGGCGGCTGGTACGAGCACGAGTGGCGCGCCTACGGCTACGGCTTCCCGCCGATCGCCGAGCGTCTCGGCCGCCTCCGCGAGGGCGTCGAGATCATGCACCAGGCGTGGACCACAGGGGAGGCGACCCTCGCCGGAAAGTACTACGAGGTCGACGGCGCGATCGTCCAGCCGCAGCCGCTGCAGTCCGGTGGCATCCCGCTCTGGATCGCGGGCGGCGGAGAGAAGGTCACGCTCAAGATCGCGGCGAAGTACGCCGCGTACACGAACTTCGGCGGTTCGCTCGAGGAGTTCGACCACAAGTCCGACGTGCTCCGCGGACACTGCGAGACTCTGGGCCGCGACTTCGGCGAGATCACGCGGTCCACGAACTTCAACACGATCATCGCGGCCACCGAGGCCGAGGCCGACGAGCGTCTGGCCGCGGTCGTGGCGCGCCTGCGGCCCCACGTGGGCGACGAGCGGGCGGATGCCATCGAGGCGGACTACCGCGCCTCCGATGCGTTCGGCACCCCCGAGCAGATCGTCGAGCGCCTGCGCGCCCGCGCCGAGCACGGCCTCGGCTACGCCATCCACTACTTCCCCGAGGCCGCCTACGACACCTCGGGCATCACGCTGTTCGAGCGTGAGGTGGTTCCGGCGCTCGCGTAGCGCGCGCAGCGGCGGCCTGACGCCGTACCGCTGGGCGGAGTTCGGCGTCGACACGCCGCTCGCCGCACGGAGATTCCGGCGTGTCGGGCGGCAACTCCGCGGGACGGTACGTGCGGCGTGCGCCGGTGCGGTCAGACGAGCGGGGCGACATCCGAGTACGCGTCGGGCTCGACGGGCGGGGCGGATGCCGGGGCTCCGAACACGCGAGCGCGGCGGGCCGTGGCATCCCAGGTCGGCCATCCCGGATCGCCGTCGCGGGCGAAGCGGACCGCGGCTTCGTGCATCGCGGCGGCGAGGTCGGCGGGCGGAACGTCGCCCGCGATCGTCGTCACGCCCTCGGCATCCAGGTGATCGAACCAGAACGGCACGTCGAGGCAGTGGCACGCGAAGCCGATCGAGGGCGAACGCCACGCGAAGCGGTAGACCCAGGTCGCGGCCCCGCCGCGGGTCCGCGCCGTACGCAGCACGACGGAGCGGATGACACGATCCGAGACGTAGCCGCCGAGCCGGGCCGCGGCACCCCGGCGGCGCGACCGCGCGAGGTAGGCCCGGCGGCGGGAACGCCCGAGCCCCAGCATCGCGAGGGCGAGCGGAACCGGGACCAACCGCAACGGCTTCCGCCAGCGCGCGGTGACCATCGTGAACTCGTCGTCGGTCGCGCCCACCACGACGGGGACGTCGGCCGACGCGCCGTCGGCCAGGGCCTCGAACGGAGAACGGGGCAGCAGGTCGCCGTCGATGACCGGGCCGAGCGGAAGTCCGTCATCGAGCAGCGCGGTGAGACCCGTGAGCCGCGCTCGGCGCTCGGGCTTCTGCGCCAGCCGCTGCAGCGCGAGCAGACGCTCCTCCGGCAGGGTGGCGAAACCTTCGCGGTCGGGGCGCACGCCCGCGAGGTCCGCGAGGCGTCCGGCGAACCGGCGCGCGGCGGCTCCGCTGACGGCTCCCACCGCGGGAGAGAGCGCCATGGCACGGGCGAACAGACCGGATGCCGCGGGCGAAGCCAGCAGCGCGAGCACCGATCCGCCGCCCGCCGACTGCCCCGCCACCGTCACGCGCGCGGGGTCGCCGCCGAAGGCGCCGATCTCGTCCCTGACCCACTCCAGCGCCGCGATCTGGTCGCGCAGCCCGCGGTTGGACGGGGCGCCGTCGATCCACCCGAATCCGTCGAAGCCCAGCCGGTAGGAGAGGACCACCGTCACGACGCCGTCGCGGGCGAACGCGTCGCCGTCATACCACCGGCTCGCGGGCGATCCCGAGACGAAGCCGCCGCCGTGGATCCAGACGAACACCGGGAGGGCGGCATCCGGAGTCGCGTCCACCGGCGCGAACACGTTGACGTTCAGGGTGGCGTCGCCCAGCACGCTCGGCTCGGGGATCAGCGTGATGCCGGTGTCGCCGCGCTGCGCCGTGGCACCGTACGCGGTCGCGTCGAGCTCGCCCTCCCACGGCTCGGGCGGCACCGGGGCGGCGAACCGCAGCGGCCCGACGGGCGCCTGGGCGAACGGGATGCCGAGGAACACCGCCGTTGTGCCGCGGGTGAAGCCGCGCACGCGACCCCGGGTGGTGGCGACGACGGGGTCAGTGGCATCCATCGCCCTATCCTGTCGGACTCACGGGCGCGTGTCCCACCAGCGCAGCACGCGCAGCGCGAAGAACGTGAGCCATCGCGACGCCTCTCCCGCGGACACGTCGACCGGGAACCACTCGCGCCCCTCGAGCGGATACGCCTGATGCCACGTGCCGTCCGCGTCGCGGGTCGCGCGGACCCGCTCGATCGCGTCGGCGAGCCGCGGGTCGGGAGCCATGCCGTCGTGCTCGGCGGCGGCGCGGAAATGGTCGAGTGCGCGCAGCGCGCTGTAGCGATGGCGGAACGGATACCCGAGGTGGTCCGCCCAGCGGTGCTTCTCACCCGTCGACAGCCGGTACAGCAGCCGACGCTCCAGCAGATACTCCTCGGCTCCGCGGCGCGCGTCGTGCAACTCGGGCGTGCCGCCGCTGCGCCGCTCGTCGTCGAGGATCCCGATCACCGAGTTCAGCGTCGAGTGGAACGACGACCGCGTCGATCCCTCCACCCACTCGCAGTTCCAGCCGCCGTCGGGCAGACGGTGGGTGACGAACCAGTCCCGGATGCCACGTACTTCCGCCCCGAGCCACGCGCCGCTCGCGAGGGTGAACGCGTTGATGCAGGCATCCACTTCGCCGTCCCAGAACGGCAGATCCTCGTACTCCCAGCGGGCGTTGCGTTCGAGGAGAACCGCCGTGTCGGGACGGAGGGCGTCGGCATCCACGCCCCATTCGCGCAGCGACATCAGCGACCACGACGTGGCCGTCCAGGGCTGCGGCCCCTCACCGCGGAAGTCGGCGGGGAAGTGCGCGCCGCCGGCCCACATCCCGTCCTCGCCCTGCGCGGCGAGCAGCCGTGCACCGAAACCCTCGCGCGCGACCTTTGCGCGGGTCGCTTGCCAGGTGCCCTCCGGCGCATCGAGCAGGTCGCGCTCGACCTTCCACCGGAGCGCCGGGTCACTGTCGTGCAGCCACGCCAGAACGTCGTCGTCGGATGCCATGTCGGCACGCTACGCGCCCGCGGGCGCCGCGTCACGCCCGCGTGCCTTGATGCCGATAAACGGGATCGGCGGCGAGACACGGCGGGACGTGGCGTTTCTCGCCGCGGATCGCGTTTATCGCCGCACAACACCGCCGCGCCACCGCGCCCCGCACCGCGCAGGCCGCCCCGCGCCGCCGCACAACCCCGCCGCGCCCCGGGCCGCCCGCGCCGCGCAGGCCGCACCTCACATGTCGCGGCGCGCACCTTCCGACGGCGTGACCGTGAACACGTTCGGGGCGCGGAATCCGGATGCCGCGAACGCGGCGTGCACCGCGTCGGTCGCCGCGGGCACGAGCTCGACGGGGATCAGCGCGATCGCCGCTCCGCCGAAGCCGCCGCCGGTCATGCGCGCGCCGAGGGCCCCCGCGGCGAGGGCCGTCTCGACGGCGAGGTCGAGCTCGGGCACCGAGATCTCGAAGTCGTCGCGCATCGACGCGTGCGATGCGGTCAGCAGGTCGCCGATCGCCGTCGGGCCCTCGGCATCGAGCGCGGCGACGGTGTCGAGCACCCGCTGGTTCTCGGTGATGATGTGGCGCACCCGGCGGAAGGTCACGTCGTCGAGGATCTCGGCGGCACGCGGCAGGTCGTCGACGGTGAGGTCGCGCAGCGCCGGCACGCCGAAGGCCGCCGCCCCGCGCTCGCACGCTTCGCGGCGCTCGCGGTAGCCGCCCGAGGAGTGGGCGTGCTCGACGAGTGTGTCGACGACGAGGATCGCCAGGCCCGCCTCCGCGAAACCCAGCGCGACCGGCCGGGTCTCGAGCGTGCGGCAGTCGAGGAACGTGGCCGCGTCGGCGACGCCGAGCATCGAGGCCATCTGATCCATGATCCCGGTCGGCGCTCCGACCGCGTCGTTCTCGGCCGTCCGGCCTACGCGGGCGAGAGCGACCTTGTCGAGGCCGGCGCCCCACACGTCGTTGAGGGCGGATGCCACGGCCCCCTCGATCGCGGCGGACGACGAGAGGCCGGCACCCACGGGCACCTCCGACGCCAGGGCGATGTCGACGCCCCGGGGGGTGGCATCCGGGGCCGCCGCGCGCAGCGCCCACGCCACACCGAGCGGGTATCCCGCCCAGTCGAGGCCGCCGGCGGCGATGCGGGCGTCGAGGTCGGCGAGTGAGACCTCGACGGCGTCGTGGGCGAACGTCGAGCGCACGCGGATCACGTCGTCGTCGCGCAGTGCGACAGCCGCCGCGGTGCGCTGCGCGATCGCGAAGGGCAGGACGAAGCCCTCGTTGTAGTCGGTGTGCTCGCCGATGAGGTTGGCGCGGCCGGGCGCCGACCACGCTCCCACCTCGGGTGCGGCGAGCAGGGCGCGGGCGTCGTCGACGGCGGTCATGCCGTCACCTCCGGAACGGTGTCGAGGGCGGCGCGCAGGCGTTCGGCCTGCGACTCGGGGGTCACGTCGCCGATCCAGGCGCCCATGGCGGCTTCGGATCCGGCGAGGTACTTCAGCTTGTCGGCGGCGCGACGGGGAGAGGTGATCTGCAGGTTCAGCCGCACGCTGTCGCGCGCGCGGGCGACGGGCGCCTGGTGCCACGCGGCGATGTACGGAGTGGGCGTCTCGTACAGCGCGTCGATGCCGCGCAGCAGCCGCAGGTAGAACGGGGCGAGCTCGTCGCGCTCGGCATCCGTGGTCTCGGCGAGGTCGGCGACGTGGCGGTGCGGCAGCACGTGCACCTCGATCGGCCAGCGCGCGGCGAACGGCACGAAGGCCGTCCAGTGCTCGCCGCGGAGCACCACGCGCGGACCGGATGCCTCGAACTCGAGGATGCGCGCGAAGAGGTCGCGCGAGGTGCGCGAGACGGTGTCGAGCAGGCGCTGCGTCCGCGGGGTGACGTAGGGGTAGGCGTAGATCTGCCCGTGCGGGTGGGGGAGGGTGACGCCGATCTCCTGCCCGCGGTTCTCGAACGGGAACACCTGCCGGATGCCGGGGAGCGCCGACAGCGCGGCCGTGCGGTCGGCCCATGCCTCGATGACGGTCCGCGCGCGGGTGCGCGACAGCGTCCCGAACGACCCCTCGTGCTCGGGGCTGAAGCAGACGACCTCGCAGCGCCCGACGGAGGTGCGGGTGCGGCCGAGGCCCAGGTGCTCGAGGTCGTCGTCGCCGCGCGGCGGGTCGATCGCGGCGGGGGCGTCGGCGGTGGCGATGTCGAGCGCGGGGCCGAACGAGGGCGACTTGTTCTCGAAGACCGCCACGTCGTAGCGCGACGGGATCTCGGACGGGTTGGTCGGCGTCTGCGGGGCCAGCGGGTCGAGGTGCGCGGGAGGCAGGAACGCGCGGTTCTGGCGATTGGATGCCACGGTGATCCAGTCGCCCGTCAGCACGTCCTGACGCATGGTCGCGGTGGTGGGGCGCGGGTCGAGGGTGCGGGCGTCGACCGAGCGTTCCGCGCCGAGAGCGGTGTCGGCGTCGTCGAAGTAGATCAGTTCGCGGCCGTCGGCCAGGCGCGTGGGGCGCTTGACGACTCCGGCGCCGAGGGCCACCGCGGTGGGGCTGTCCGTGTTCACGATAACACGCTACAGATCAGGCGTGATATCGTCAACACCGAGGGGGTGGCATGCGCGTATCGATGGCCGATGTGGCCGCAGCGGCCGGTGTGTCGGCGCAAACGGTGTCGCGCGTGGCCAACGGCAGTCCCCGAGTCGACCCCGCGACCCGTGCCCGCGTCGAGAAGGCGATGAGCGACCTCGGCTACCGCATGCACCGCGCAGCACGGGCGCTCCGCACCGGACAGACCTCCACGATCGGACTCGTCGTGTCGACCCTGGCATCCGTCGGCAACTCCCGCATGCTGCAGGCGATCTCCGAGACCGCCGCCGCGCGCGACTACGCGCTCGCCGTCGTGAGCGTGGGGGAGCGCGGCATCCGCGACGCTTTCGCTCGCCTGCGCTCGCAGGGCGTGGACGGCGCGGTCGTGCTGAACGAGGCGACCGAGCTCGTGCGCGACATCGATCCGCCCGGCGACCTGCACCTCGTCGTCGTGGACTCCCCGCCCGACGACCGGTTCTCGATCGTCCAGACCGACCACGCCGGTGGTGCCCGCGCGGCCGTCGAGCACCTCCTCTCCCGCGGACACGACACCGTGCACCTCATCGCCGGGCCCGCGCGCTCGTTCGCCGCGACCGAGCGCGAGCGCGGGTGGCGCGAGGCCCTGGCCGACGCCGGTCGCCGCGTGCCCGACCTCGTGCGCGGCGACTGGACCTCGGCATCCGGTCATGCCGCTGCCCGCGCGCTCGACGGTGCCACCGCGGTGTTCGTCGCGAACGATCAGATGGCGCTCGGCGCTCTGCGCGCGTTCGCCGACGCCGGTCGCCGCGTCCCCGAGGACGTGGCGGTCGTCGGATTCGACGACATCGTGGATGCCGCCGAGTACCGCCCCCCGCTCACGACCGTCCGGCAGGACTTCGACGCCCTCGGCGCGCGTGCCGTCGCGGTGCTGGTCGACGCGATCGAAGGCGGCGCGCACACGGGCGAGACGGTGCCCGCGACGCTGGTCGTCCGCGACAGCGCTCGCTGACACCGACTTCGGACCGTACCGAGAACAGGCGCCGCGACGGAAACAGGCCGATCCGCGCGGGATCGGCCTGTTCTCGGCTCAAGGCCTGTTCTCGTGACGCGGTCTACTCCTCGAGCTGCCCCAGCTCCGGCTGCGCGACGAAGCGCGCGACGAGCTCGGCGGCCTGCTCCAGTTCGAGCACGACGATCTCGTTCGCGCCCGCGCGCAGCACCGGCGCGGGGACGTAGAGCGTCTGCTGCGGCACGTTCCGCCAGTACCGCCCGAGGAAGAAGCCGTTCACGAACGCGAAGCCCTTGCCCCACGCCGTCGTGTCGAGGAACAGGTCGGCGGGCGCGTCGAGCTCGAACGTTCCGCGCAGGAGCGCGCGGCCGAGCGCGCCGGTACCGGTGCCCGCGACCGTCGCGAGATCGATCGGCGTCGCGGTCCAGCCGGCCAGCGGGGCGCCGTCGAGGGTCGCGCCGCCGATCAGGCCCTTCTCCTCGCCGAGGCGGTGGCCGTAGTTGACGCGGCCCTGGTCCTCGACGAGCACCGTCAGCGTCGTCCCCGCGGGGATCGCGAGCGCGCGCTCGTGCAGCGTGCGGGACAGGCGCCCGACGAACACGCCGTCGACGTGCACCCACGCGAGATCGCGGACCTCGCCGAACGCGAGCACGGCGCGGTCCGCAGAGGACGCGGGCAGCGCGACGTCGTACCGCACCAGGGCCCCGAGGTGCCCGAGCTCCTCGAACGTCGCGGGCGCGTCGGAGACGGAACCCGTGGATGCCGGCATCCAGTCGCCCTCGCCCGAGAGCGCCACCTCGAACACCGGCGCGTCCGGCCGCGGCGAGGGCTCGAGATCGGGCACGGCGGCGTACTTCGCGATGACGTCGCGGAACGCGTGGAACTTCGCCGTCGGGTGGCCCGACTCGTCGATGGGCGCGTCGTAGTCGTACGACGTCACGATGGGGTCGAAGCGGCCCTTGTCGTTGGCGCCGTTGGTGGTGCCGAAGTTCGTGCCGCCGTGGACCATGTAGATGTTCACGGACGCGCCCGCCGCGAGCAGCACGTCGAGGTCGTGGGCGGAGGCCGCGGGGTCGGTGGTGTGGTGGATGCTGCCCCACCAGTCGAACCAGCCGTCCCAGAACTCCGAGCACATCAGCGGACCGGTGGGCTGGTGCTCGCGCAGTGTCTCGAGGCGTTCGGCCGAGCGAGAACCGAACGAGCCCGTGAGGTGCAGCTCGGGGAGGCTGCCGTTCTCGAGCATCCACGGCATCGGCTGGTCGACGGTCGTCAGCGGCACCGTGATCCCGGCGTCGCGGGTGACGCGCACGAGCTCGCGCAGGTAGTCCTCGTCGGAGCCGTAGGCGCCGTACTCGTTCTCGATCTGGACCAGGACGACGTTGCCGCCGCGGTCGATCTGGCGCGGCGCGACGATCTCGTACACGCGCTCGAGGTACTCCGTCACCGCGGCGAGATACTGCGGCTCCGAGCGGCGCAGTCCGATGCCCGGGGTGGAGGTCAGCCAGACGGGCAGGCCGCCGTTGTGCCACTCGGCGCAGATGTAGGGCCCCGGCCGGACGATGGCGTGCAGGCCCTCGGCGGCGACGAGGTCGAGGAAGCGTCCGAGGTCGTTCCAGCCCGTGGCATCCCATTCGCCGCGCACCGGTTCGTGCGCGTTCCACGCGACGTACGTCTCGATGGTGTTCAGGCCCATCGCCTTGGCCGTGCGGATGCGGTCGGCCCAGTGCTCGGGGTGGATGCGGAAGTAGTGCAGCGTCCCGGAGATGACCTGGAAGGGCTGCCCGTCCAGCAGGAAGTCGGTCTCGCCGATGGTGAAGGTCGTCACGATGTCTTTCGGGATCACAGGGCCAGCTGCACGCGGACGCGCGCCCAGGCGAGCGGGGGCAGGGTGAAGCGCAGGACGCCGTCGACCACGTCGACCGCGAGCGATGCGGGCGCCACGGGTTCGGCGTCGGCGGAGTTCGTCGTGTGGCGGTCGCCGCCGTCGGGGATCGTGATCACGACGGCGTCGGCGGATGCCACGGGCCCGAGGTCGAGTTCGATCTCCGTCGCCGCGTCGAGTGAGCGGTGGGCGAGGAACACGTGGGCGGTGTCGCCGTCGACCGTGGCGATCGCATCGACGGCGTCGACGTCGCCGTGACGGGCGGTGGAGATCCGCGCGCCCTCGACGTCGACCGGCACGACCCGGCCGGTCGCGGCCTCGGCCGTCAGGCGGAAGGGGTGGAACGTCGTCTGGCGCCACGCCGGCCCGCCGCCGGGCTCGGTGCGGATGGGCGCGATGACGTTCACCAGTTGCGCGAGGTTCGCCATCGACACGCGGTCCGCGCGCCGGAGCAGGGTGATGAGCAGCGACCCGACGACGACGGCGTCGGTGACGGTGTAGTCGTCCTCGATGAGGCGGGGCGCGATCGGCCAGTCGCCCGTGAAGACGCGGGGCTTGTCGACCTCGTTCCAGCGCGTCTGGTTCCACACGTTCCACTCGTCGACGCTGATGCCGATCGGAGTGCCGTGGGGGGTCGTGGCACCGACCTCGTCGATGATGTCGGCGACCTCGCCGATGTAGCGGTCGAGGGCGGCGCCGCTGGCGAGGAAGCTCTGCGGGTCGGCGGGGTCTTCCTCGTAGTAGGCGTGCACCGAGATGTGGTCGACGAGACCCGCGGTGTGACGGAGCACCGTGCGCTCCCACTCGCCGAACGTCGGCATCTCGTGGTTCGAGCTGCCCGCGGCGACGAGCTCGACGGTCGGGTCGATGAAGCGCATCATGCGCGCGGACTCGGCGGCGAGGCGCCCGTACTCGTCGGCGGTCTTGTGGCCGATCTGCCACGGCCCGTCCATCTCGTTGCCCAGGCACCAGAGACGGATGCCGAACGGCTCGTCGCGACCGTTCGCACGCCGGCGCTCGCTCAGCGCGGTGCCCGAGGGGTGGTTCGCGTACTCGAGCAGGTCGGCCGCCTCGGCGACGCCGCGCGTGCCCAGGTTCACCGCCTCCATGACCTCGAGGCCCGCGGCATCCGCCCACTCGGCGAACTCGTGCAGACCCACCTGGTTGGTCTCGGTGCTGTGCCACGCGGCATCCAGGCGCACCGGACGATCCGCGCGCGGACCGACACCGTCCTCCCAGCGGTAGCCCGAGACGAAGTTCCCGCCGGGGTAGCGCACCACCGTCGCGCCGAGCTCGCGCACGAGGGCGAGCACGTCGGCACGGAAGCCGGCCTCATCCGCCGTGATGTGTCCGGGCGAATGGATGCCGTCGTACACGCACCGGCCCATGTGCTCGACGAACGTGCCGAACAGGCGGCGCGGAACCTCGGCTCCGGGTCGGTGGGGGTCCAGCGTGATGCGGGTGGGGGAGGTCATGCGGCTCTCCTGGAGCGGGAAGGGAAGGGGCGGGTCGCTCGCTCGTGCGCTGCGACCCGCCCCCGATCATCGGCTTACTTGTTGACGCTGAAGCCCTGGTCGTTGCCGTACTGGACCAGCTGGTCCTGCCACGTCGACAGACCCGCGTTCAGGTCGCCCTTGGTGGCGTAGGCCTGACCCACGGTGTCGCCGTAGATGCTGTTGGCGTACACCTGGAAGGGCAGGTAGCTCCAGCCCTTCACCACGTCGCTCGACGCCTGCGTGAGGACCTGGTTGATCTGCTGGCCGCCGAAGTAGTCCGACTTCTTGTCGACGAAGGCGGGGTCGCTCAGCTGCGCCGTCGTGGAGGGGAAGCCGCCCGACTCCGCGAAGATCGTGAGGCTCTCGTCGTCGTTGTTGAGCCACTTGAGGAAGCCCGCGGCCAGCGCGGGGTTCTTGCTCTGCTTGGTCACGGCCTGTCCGCCGCCGCCGTTCTCGGCCGTCGCGGCCTTGCCGTCGTACGTCGGGATCGGGGCCACGGCCCACTTGCCCGCGCCGTCCTTCACGGAGGACTCGAGGACACCCGGCATCCAGGCGCCGATGACGAGCGAGGCGATCGAGCCGTCACCGAGGCCCTTGAACCACTCGTCGCTCCAGCTGGGGGTGTCGGAGAGCAGGCCGCCGTCGATGAGACGGTTCCAGTTGTCGGCGAACTTCTTCGAGCCCGCGTCCTGCAGGTCGATCGTGACGTTCGTGCCGTCGGCCTTGAACGGGGTGCCGCCGGCCTGCCAGATCATGCTGGTGGTGAAGCCGGAGTCGCCCGTGTCGGCGGTGATGTACTTCGTCGGGTCGGCGGCGTGCAGCTTCTGCGCGGCCGCGTAGTACTCGTCCCACGTCGTCGGGACGGCGATGCCGTACTGGTCGAAGACGGACTTGTTGTAGAACAGGGCCATGGGGCCCGAGTCCTGCGGCAGACCGTAGATCTTGCCGTCGAAGTCGACCGCACCCCACGGGCCGGTGGCGTAGGCGCTCTCGAGGTCGCCGAAGCCGTAGGGCGCGAGGTCGAGCAGCGAGTCCGACAGGGCGAACTGCGGGAAGGCGTAGTACTCGATCTGCACGACGTCGGGGGCGCCCGAGCCGGCCTTGATCGCGTTCTGGAGCTTGGTGTACTCCTCGGTGTTGGTGCCCGCGTTGACGAGGTTGACCTTCACCTTGGGGTACTTCTTCTGGAAGGCCGCGACCTGCGCCTCGGCCGACGGCGTCCACGACCAGTACGTGATCTCGCCGCCCTCCTGGAGCGCCTTCTCGATGTCGTCGGCGCTTCCGCCGTTGCTGCCGCCGCCCGTGCTGCCGCCGGAGCAGGCGGTCAGCGCGCCCACCGTGAGCGCGGTCGCGGCCAGAGCGAAGACGGTCCGCCGTACGGCGGTGCCCTTGCGCATGAATGTCATCGGGATTCCTTCACTTCGTTGTTGTGGATGGTGTTGCGTGGTTCCGGGGCAGGACGCTCCGGTTTCGGGAGGAGATCGAGGGTCACTGCTTGACGCTTCCGGCGCTGAGACCGGACTGCCAGAAGCGCTGCAGGACGAGGAACGCGGCGACGATCGGGATGATCGAGAGCAGGGCGCCGGTGATCACGAGGTTGTAGATCGGCTGGGCGCCGACGCCGGTGGCCTGCGCGTTCCACTGGTTGAGCCCGACCGTCAGCGGGTACCAGGCCGGGTCGCTGAGCATGATGAGCGGGAGGAAGTAGTTGTTCCAGGTCGCGACGACCGCGAACAGCAGCACCGTGACGATGCCGGGCGTCAGCAGCCGGATCGAGATCGTGAAGAACGTGCGGAACTCGCCCGCGCCGTCCATGCGCGCGGCCTCCAGCAGCTCGGTGGGGATGGCATCCGTCGCGTACACCCAGATGAGGTACAGGCCGAACGGGCTGATGAGCGACGGGATGATGATCGCCCAGGGGGTGTTCGTGAGACCGAGCTGGCTGAAGAGCAGGAAGGTCGGGACGGCGAGCGCCGTGCCGGGCACCGCGATCGCGCCGAGCACCACCGCGAAGACGGCCTTGCGACCCCGGAAGTTGTACTTGGCGAGACCGTAGCCGGCGAGGGTCGCCAGCAGCGTCGCCCCACCGGCGCCGACGACGACGTAGAGCAGGGTGTTGCCGAGCCAGCGCAGGAAGATGCCGTCGCGGTAGGTCAGCGTCTGGGCGATGTTGTCGCCCAGGGCGAAGCTGTCTCCGAACCAGAGGCCGAACGTCGAGAAGAGGTCGGGCTGGGTCTTGGTCGCGTTGATGACGAGCCAGAACAGCGGCACGAGCGTGTACAGGAGGTACAGCGCCATGACGATGCTGAGGACGATCGACTTCTTGCTCTGCGTGGGCGACGTGCGGGCGAAGCCGCGGCGCGAGCGCGAACGGGAGGTGGTCACGGCCACGGTGTCGGTGCGGGGTGCGGTCGCGGTGGTCATCGCGCCTCCTGACGAGAGCCGCGCAGCTGCACGACGTAAGCGATGACGGCGGTGATGACGCCCATGATGATCGCGACCGTGGCCGCGTAGTTGTACTGCTGGCCCGCGAACGACAGGTTGTAGGCGTACATGTTCGGCGTGAAGAACGTGGTGATGGTGTTCGGCGCCAGGGGCTTGAGGATGTTGGGCTCGTTGAACAGCTGGAAGCTGCCGATGATCGAGAAGATCGTGGCGATGACGACCGCGCCGCGCACGGCGGGGATCTTGATCGAGAAGATCGTGCGCCAGGCTCCGGCTCCGTCGATGGATGCCGCTTCGTACAGCTCGCCCGGGATGGTCTTCAGCGACGAGTAGAAGATCAGCATGTTGTAGCCGACGAACTGCCAGGTGACGATGTTGCCGATCGAGACCAGCATCCACTCGGGCACGAAGGGCTGGATGAACGAGCCGCCCAGCAGGTCGTTGAGGTTGCGGGTGAGGCCGAACTGGTCGCCGTAGATGTACCCCCACATGAGCACCGCCACCACGGCCGGAACGGCGTAGGGGAGGAAGATCACGATGCGGTAGAAGCCGGCGGCGTGGAGCCTGGCGCTGTCGATCGCGAGCGCGGCGGCGAGCGCCAGCAGGAGCATGACGGGAACCTGCACCACGAGGAACAGCGAGACGCGGCCGAGGCCGTCCCAGAACTTCCCGTCGCCGAAGACGGCGATGTAGTTGGCGAAGCCGACGAACGCGTTGCCGCCGACCAGCTGATCGCGGAAGACGCTCAGGTAGAGCGAGTACGCCAGGGGTGCGAGGAAGACCAGCGCGAAGACGATGGCGAAGGGGGCGACGAACAGCCAGCCGCGGTCGTCGATACGGGCGCGTCGCTTACGGCGCGGGGGGCGCAGAGCGGGCGGGGGTGCCGCGGTGGTCGTC
The DNA here is from genome assembly GCF_001898305.1 of Microbacterium sp. 71-36. Taxonomy (NCBI): domain Bacteria; kingdom Bacillati; phylum Actinomycetota; class Actinomycetes; order Micrococcales; family Microbacteriaceae; genus Microbacterium; species Microbacterium sp. 71-36. The sequence continues at coordinate 1,643,696 of NZ_MKTP01000001.1, read as the reverse complement.
ATCGTCCGGATGCCTCTTCATTGGTGCGCAACGCGGACGGGTTGCCGCGATGTTGACGTAAACATAACTCTCGTCCCGCTAGCATGTCAACGTCAACATCCGAGGAGGCAGAAGTGAGCGAGACGACGACGGTGTCGACCGCGGCGGGGGGTCGCGGGCGACGACGGGAAGTCTCGATGGCCGATGTCGCTGCGGCGGCGGGGGTCTCGGGGCAGACCGTGTCGCGCGTGGCGAACGACCGCTCCAACGTCGATCCTGACACGCGGCAGCGCGTGCTCGATGCGATGGCCTCCCTGGGCTACCGGCCGAACAGTGCCGCACGGGCCCTGCGATCCGGGCGCTTCCGCAGCATCGGCGTGATCATGTTCTCGCTGAGCTCCTACGGCAACACGCGCACGCTCGACGCGCTGGCGTCGGTGGCTGCGGCATCCGGGTACTCCATCACGCTCATCACGGTGCAGTCCGCCTCGCAGTCCGACGTGTCGGGGGCGTTCCTGCGTCTCCACGAGCACGCCGTCGACGGGATCGTGATCCTCATCGAGACGCACCGCCTCGGCGAGAACGAACTCTCCATCCCCTCCGGCCTGCCGGTCGTCGTCGTCGACTCGAGCGCCGACTACCCGTACGCGGTCGTCGACAACGACCAGGCGCAGGGCGCGCGCCTGGCCACAGAGCACCTGCTCGACCTCGGCCACGAAACGGTGTGGCACGTGTCGGGCCCGCCGGAGTCCTTCGCGGCCGAGCGTCGACGCGACGCCTGGCGCGCCGCCCTCGAAGAACGCGGATGCCGCGTGCCGCCGGTGCAGATCGGCGATTGGACGGCCGAGTCGGGACACCGCATCGGCGCGGAGCTCGCACGCGACCCGGCGGTGACGGCGGTCTTCGCGGCCAACGACCAGATGGCCCTCGGGGTGATCCGCGCGCTGCACGAGGCCGGACGCGCCGTGCCCGGTGAGATCAGCGTCGTCGGCTTCGACGACATGCCCGAGTCGGCGAACTTCTGGCCTCCTCTGACGACCGTGAGCCAGCGGTTCGAGCGTGTCGGCGAAGAGGCGATGAGCGCTCTGATCGCCGACATCGAAGGCTCGGGCAGCGACCACACGCGCACTCTCGTGCCCACCTCCCTCGTGGTGCGCGAGAGCTCCGGCCCGCGCGCCTGACGGCTCCCGTCTGCGCGCTCGAAGCGCGCGGCTCCCGCGTGCGTGCGCGAGGCGTGCGGCTCGCGCGTGCGTGCGCGAGGGCTGCGGCTCGGCACGCGCCAGGGTCGGTGTCGAAGGGAGGGGATGCGGCGGGCGGAGGGCCGAATCCGTGGCATCCGTCCTCCTTTCGCCGAATCTCCTCCGCCGGCCTCGCGGATTCGGTGCGAGGGCCGGGATGCCACGGGGCTCGCGCGATGCAGCCCCGCGCAGGACGCCCGCTCGGGAAGCCTGGCCGGAGCAGCGGTTGTATCGCGACCCCGGGCTCCGCTAAGTTCGATGTTGACGTCAACATGTTGACGTCAACATCTCCCCTCCTCGAGGGCCGCGACGCTGCGGCCGGATCGGAATGACGATGAAGTCAGCTCGACTGCTGTCGATGACCTGCGCGGTCGCCCTGGCGGCCGGTGGACTCGCCGCGACCGCGGCCCCCGCGACGGCGGTGGCAGCGCCGAACGCGACGGTGCGCATCACCCCCAACCCCGCGACCGCGGCCGACCCGTTCGAGGGGTGGGGAACGAGCCTCGTGTGGTTCGCCAACGCCACCGGCAACTATCCCGCCGACGTGCGCCAGAAGCTCTACGACGCGGTGTTCGGCGAGGACGGCCTGAACCTCAACATCGCCCGGTACAACATCGGCGGAGGCAACGCGTCGGACGTGCCGGACTACCTGCGTCCCGGGGGCGCGGTGCCCGGATTCTGGAACCCCGACCTGCAGGCGAGCGACGACCAGGGCGCCATCACCTCGAACTACGCCGACCGTGCGCGGTACAAGGCCGCGTGGAACCCCGACGACCCGAACGCCTACGACTTCGACGCCGACTCCGCCCAGCGGTGGTGGATCGATGCGCTCAAGGGCAAGATCACCCACTGGGAGGCGTTCAGCAACTCGCCGCCCTACTTCCTCACTCAGAGCGGCTACGTCTCCGGCGGCATCAACAACGCCACGAGCGAGCAGCTCGCCCCCGCCGACATGGACAAGTTCGCGGGCTACCTCGTGAACGTCGTCGACGAGCTCGAGAAGCAGCACGGCGTGAAGTTCGACACGATCGACCCGTTCAACGAGCCGAACACGAACTACTGGCAGACCCAGATCCCGAACGGGGCGCAGTGGCCGACCGGCGGACGCCAGGAGGGTGCGCACATCGGCCCGCAGGCGCAGGATGCCATGGTCAAGGCGCTCGCGGCCCGCCTCGCGCAGCCCGGGACGACGACGGATGCCGTGATCTCGGCGATGGACGAGACGAACCCCGGGATCTTCGCCTCGAACTGGAACACCTGGTCGGCGCAGTCCAAGAGCCTCGTCGACCAGCTCAACGTGCACACCTACGGCACCAGCGGACGCCAGGTCGTCCGCGACATCGCCAAGGCCGCCGACAAGCCCCTGTGGATGAGCGAGGTCGAGGGCAACTGGACGGCCGGTGGTTTCACGACCAACGACATCAACAACGGCATCGGAATGGCCGAGCACATCGTGGGCGACCTCCGCGAGCTCGAGCCGACCGCCTGGGTGTTCTGGCAGCCCGTCGAAGACCTCTACAACATGCAGAAGGTCGAGAACCTCAACTGGGGCAGCGTCTACATCGACTTCGACTGCAACGCCGAGGGCAAGTCGCTGCGGCGCATCGCCGACGGTGAGGCCGACCCCTCCTGCAAGGTGCTGACGAACGAGAAGTACAACACCGTCCGGAACTTCACGCACTACATCCACCCGGGCGACCGCCTCATGGCCACCGACAACGCGCAGTCCACCGCGGCCGTCGACGCCGACGGTCAGGGCGCGACGATCGTGCACGTGAACGGCGACGACTCCGCCAAGACGGTGCAGATCGACCTGAGCGACTTCGGGACGATCGCACCCGGGGCCACGGTCACCCCCATCGTGACCACCCAGTCGACGGCCGACCAGCCGACGGTCAACGCCCTGAAGGAGGGTGCGAAGGTGGCCGTGGATGCGGCATCCCGGACCGCCACCGTCACCGTCCCGGCGAAGTCGGTCACGACGTTCGTGATCGACGGCGTCTCGGGCGTCTCGCAGGACGCTGCAGCCTTCCGTGACGGTGAGTCGGTGCAGCTCACGGGCCTGCAGAGCGGCCTCGCGCTCGACGCTTCGTCGGGCCTGGCGATCCGTGCGACCGCCACGACGGCCGACGCCGCCCGGGCGCAGACCTGGACCGTGCGCACGATCGACGGCGAGGGCACCAACCGCCACCGCTTCACGCTTCAGAACGGCGCGGGCAAGTTCCTGGCATCGAACAACGGGGGCACCGCGCTCGTCGACGCCGATCCGACCGCGGCCGCGGGCGACCCCGCGACCCAGTGGATGGCCTCGACGACGGACGGTGAGTACTACTCGCTGCTGAACGTCGCCGCGGAGCGCGTCCTCGACGTGAACCAGGCCAGCACGACTCCCGGCGCGACCGTGGGGCTGTGGACGTCCAACGGTGGGGGCAACCAGCAGTGGCGCATCGCGACGACGCGCATCCTGGGCACCGAGCCCGTGTCGGTGGCGACCGCGGTCGACGTCGCCCCGCAGCTGCCGTCGCGAGCCGTGGTCCGGTACGCCGGCAACACGCTCCGTGCCGCTGACGTCACCTGGCAGCTCGACGGGGCCGACTGGTCGCGACCGGGCACCGTGCAGGTGCGCGGCACGGGCACCGACCTCTTCGGTACGGAGTTCGAGGCCACGGCGTCCGTCGAGGTCGGGGCCTTCACGGCGACGCGACCGGCGTCGGTGACGGTTCCGGCGGGCAGCGCCCTCGATGTCGTGAAGGGCCTCGCCGACCGCGACGTCCAGGCCGAGCTGACGCCGTCGGGCGGCGGCTACCCGGTGCCGGTGGAGTGGACGTGGGGCGACCTGACGGATGCCGCTTTCTCCGCGCCGGGAACGGTGACCGTCGCGGGTGTCGCCACGGGTCCGACCGGTGAGCGTCTCGACGCGAAGCTGACGGTCATCGTCACGGCCGCGACCGAGAACGACGTCGCCCCGCAGAGCGCTCCCTCGGCGACCTACACCGAGTCGGGCTACCCCGTCAGCAACACCATCAACGGCATCGCGACCGACAAGGGATGGTCGAACTGGCGAGGGGGCACCAAGAACGACCAGGACACCCTGAGCTACGCGCTCGCGAAGCGCGAGACCCTCACGCGCGTCACGGTCCAGTTCTACAAGGACGGCAGCAGCATGAGCTGGCCGGCGACGATGCGCGTCGATCACCGACTGAGCGGCGGCGAGTGGGTGCAGGGCGACCTCATCACCGTGCCGACCCCGTCCAGCGGTGCACCCCTGGTCGAGGTGCCCGTGACGGGGGCCGCCGACGAGGTGCGGGTCGTGATGAACGCCCGGTCGCAGACGCACATGATCGTGTCCGAGGTGTCGATCTACGCGGCTTCGGCATCGCCCGCGGGCATCGCCGATCTGGCACGTCTGACGGTCGGCGACCAGCCCGTCGAGGGCTTCGACCCCAAGGTCTTCGACTACACCGTGTCGTCGACGGGGTCCGCCTGGCCCGAACTGCACGCCCTCGCCGTCGACGAGGATGCCGCGGTCCGGATCACCCAGCCGGGTGCCGGGTCCGAGACGGCGCGCGCCGCCGGTGACGCGGGCTCCGTCCGGGTCACGGCTCCCGACGGCACCGAGCAGACCTACACGGTGACGGTCGAGCGCGCGGTCGGCATCGAGACGCCGACCCTCGCCGGCGAGCCGCGCGTCGGTTCGACGGTGCGGGCGTCGGCCGTCACCGATCCCGCCGACGCTGCGCTGGCGTTCGTGTGGCTCCGCGACGGTTCGCCGATCCCGGATGCCACGGCGGACGCCTATGCGCTGACCGCCGCCGACGAGGGCCGGGAGATCTCGGTCGAGGTCACCGCGTCCGCCGAGGGCTTCACGTCCGGATCCGCGCGCTCCGCGGGCATCGTCCCGGCAGCTGCGCCGGTCGACCCGGGCACCGGGGGCGGCGACGGGTCGGGCAACGGCAACGGCAACGGCAACGGTGGCGGTTCCGGGACCGGCAACGGCTCGGGCAACGGCAGCACCGGTGCGGGCTCGTCGGCCGGGTCGGGCTCGAACGGCTCGTCCACGAGCACGACGTCGGGCGATCTCGCCGTGACGGGTCTGCAGTCGGAGGGCATCGCCGTGCTGGCGGCCGGAGCCGGTCTGCTCCTCCTCCTGGGCGGTCTGGTGCTGTGGCGCCGTCGCCGGGGAGCCGGCTCCACCGAGGGCTGACCCCGCCGGATCACGCGGCCGCGTCGATCGCCCCCGGGCGTCGGCGCGGCCGCGTCGTCCGCGCGGGACTCGCGCGTGGGCGTCGTTGGCATCCCGTATCCGAAACGCACATCCGTGCAACCCCGCCCTCTCCCGCCCGCCGGCGCGGAAAGATGGACGAGTTCGATTCCCCTCCCCGAGGAGCCCCATGCACGTCAACGCCTACGCGGCGTCGTCCGCGACCTCCCCCCTCGAGCCCACGACGATCGAGCGTCGTGACGTCGGCCCGAAGGATGTCCTCATCGACATCGCCTACGCCGGCATCTGCCACTCCGACATCCACACCATCCGCGGCGAGTGGGGCGAGGTGCCCTACCCGCTGACCGTCGGCCACGAGATCGTCGGCACGGTCGCCGAGGTCGGCGCCGACGTCACGAAGCACAAGATCGGCGACCGGGTCGGCGTGGGTTGCATGGTCAACTCGTGCCGTGAGTGCGAGAACTGCCTCGCCGGCGAGGAGCAGTACTGCCTCAACGGCAACACCGGCACCTACGCCGCGATCGACCGCGACGGCACGGTCACCCAGGGCGGCTACTCGCAGAAGATCGTCGTCGACCAGGACTTCGTGCTCCGCGTGCCCGAGTCGATCCCGTACGAGAAGGCCGCGCCGCTGCTGTGCGCCGGCATCACCACCTACTCGCCCCTGAACCACTGGAACGCCGGCCCCGGCAAGAAGGTCGCGGTCGTGGGCCTCGGCGGTCTCGGTCACATGGCCGTGAAGATCGCGCACGCGATGGGCGCCGAGGTCACGGTGCTGTCGCAGACGCTGAGCAAGAAGGACGACGGCCTCGCGATGGGCGCCGACCACTACTACGCCACGAAGGACGACGAGACCTTCACCGCGCTGAAGAACACCTTCGACCTCATCGTCAACACCGTCAGCGCACCGCTCGAGCTGAAGAAGTACCTCGGGCTGCTGACGCTGAACGGCACGATGGTCAACGTCGGCGCCCCGCCGGAGCCGCTCCCGATCCAGGTGTTCACGCTGTTCACCAATCGTCGTTCGTTCGCCGGGTCGTCGATCGGCGGCATCCGCGAGACCCAGGAGATGCTCGACTTCTGCGCCGAGAAGGGCATCGCGCCCGAGGTCGAGGTCATCTCCGCCGAGCAGATCAACGAGGCCTACGAGCGGGTGCTGAAGAGCGACGTGCGCTACCGCTTCGTGATCGACGCTGCGACCCTCGCCTGATCCTGGATGCCACGAGGCCCCGGCGTTCTCCGGAACGTCGGGGCCTTCGTGTGTCTCGGCTGCGGTGCGCCGCGTCCCGCGGTGCCGCCGCGTCCGGCGGTGCTGCAGGCCGTGGCATCCCGCCGCCGGCCGTGGCATCCCGCCGCCCCATTGTCGATAAACGCTGATCCCGGCGAGAAACGACGCGGCGTGCCGTGTCTCGTCGTGAATCGCGTTTATCGCGAAGCTGGGCGATCGTCGGACGCTCCGCCGCCCGTCGTCGCCGCCCTGGGAACGTGGTGGTGTGGGTGTCGCGTCGCTCCGCCGCCCCATTGCCGATAAACGCTATTCCCGGCGAGAAACGACGCGGCGTGCCGTGTCTCGTCGTGCATCGCGTTTATCGCAAGCCAGCCGCAGCGCCGCAGCGCAGCGCCGCCGGGTTCCCGCCCGCACGCGAAAGCGGCGCCGGCCCGGAGGGCGACGCCGCTTCGACGGGGGTGTTACGCCTGGCCGAGCGCGGCCGAGACCACGGCCCGCGCCTCTTCCTGCACCGCGCGCAGGTGCTCCTCGCCGCGGAGAGACTCGGCGTACAGCTTGTAGACGTCTTCGGTGCCGGAGGGGCGGGCGGCGAACCACGCGGACTCGGTCTGCACCTTCAGACCGCCGATCGCGGCGCCGTTGCCCGGTGCGTGCGACAGCTTCGCGATGATCGGCTCGCCCGCGAGCTCGGTGGCGGTCACGGCATCCGGAGACAGCTTCGACAGCGTCGCCTTCTGCGCGGGCGTGGCGGGGGCGTCGACGCGCTGGTAGGCCGAGGCGCCGAACTCGGCCTCGAGCTCGGCGTACCGCTGTGACGGCGTCTTGCCCGTCACGGCGAGGATCTCGGCCGCGAGCAGGCACAGCAGGATGCCGTCCTTGTCGGTGGTCCAGACGGTGCCGTCCTTGCGGAGGAACGAGGCGCCCGCGGACTCTTCGCCGCCGAACGCGACCGAGCCGTCGAGCAGACCCGGGACGAACCACTTGAACCCGACCGGCACCTCCAGCAGGGTCTTGCCGAGGGAGGATGCCACCCGGTCGATGATCATCGACGACACGAGCGTCTTGCCCACAGCGGCGTCGGCCGGCCAGTTCGACCGGTGCGAGAAGAGGTAGTCGATCGCGACCGCGAGGTAGTGGTTGGGGTTCATCAGGCCGGCGTCGGGCGTGACGATGCCGTGCCGGTCGGCGTCGGCGTCGTTGCCGGTGAGGATGTCGTAGTCGGCGCGCGCGGCCACGAGCGAGGCCATGGCCGACGGCGACGAGGGATCCATGCGGATCTTCTCGTCCCAGTCCAGCGTCATGAACTTCCACGTCGGGTCGACCTCGGGGTTCACGACGGTGAGGTCGAGGCCGTACACCTCCGCGATGAGCGCCCAGTACTCCACCGACGCGCCGCCCAGCGGGTCGGCGCCGATGCGGACGCCGGCGTTCTTGATCGCGTCGACGTCGATGATGGATGCCAGATCCCGCACGTACGCGTCACGGAAGTCGTACTGCCCGAGGCCGTCGAGGTCGATGTCGGCGTGACGCGTCCGCTTCACGCCGTCGAGGCCCGCCGCGATGAGCGCGTTGGCGCGGTCGGCGATCCAGCCCGTCGCGTCGGTGTCGGCGGGGCCGCCGTGCGGCGGGTTGTACTTGAAGCCGCCGTCGCGGGGCGGGTTGTGCGACGGGGTGACGACGATGCCGTCGGCGCGGCCCGGGTCGGAGGCGTCGCGGCCACGGTTGTAGGCGAGGATCGCGTGGCTGAGGGCGGGGGTCGGCACCCACGAGTCGCGCGAGTCGACGCGCACGTCCACGCCGTTCGCGACGAGCACCTCGATGGCGCTGCGCTCGGCGGGCAGCGACAGCCCGTGCGTGTCGCGCCCGAGGAACAGCGGGCCGGCGATGCCCTGCGCCGCGCGGTAGTCGACGATCGCCTGGGTGGTGGCGAGGATGTGGTCCTCGTTGAAGCTCGTGCTCAGCGAGGATCCCCGGTGGCCGCTCGTGCCGAAGGCGACGCGCTGCTCGGGAACCGTGGCATCCGGCTTGCGGTCGTAATAGGCGGCGATCAGTTCGTCGATGTCGATGAGATCGGATGCCTCGGCGGGCTGTCCTGCGCGACTGCTCATGCGGACAGTCTGCCCGGTGTGGAGCCGTCGTGCACATGCGCCGACGCAAGGGATGCCGCGAATGTGCCCAGACCGGGCGATGCCGCTGGTCAGCGAGCCCCTTCGAGCGCCGCGCCGCGCTCCCGCAGAGCGGAGAGTGTCGTGCGCAGGGCGGGGGAATCGGCCTGCGAACGCCGGTGGACGGCGACGACGTCGCGGGTCGAGGCGGGGTCGACGGTCGGGATCGCGACGAGATCGGGGCCGAGGGGCGCGCGTCCGAGTCTCGGGACGAGGGCGACGACCGCACCGGTGCGCGCCAGTTCGAGATGGTTCTCGAACTCCATCGATTCGTACACGACCCGGGGCGCGTTGCCGATGCCGTCGAACAGGCGGCGCAGCCACTGCCGGCAGATCGTCGTCTCGAAGGTCGCGACCCATGCCTGATCGGCGAGGTCGCGCGGGTGCAGGACGTGACGGTCGGCGAGCGGGTGGTCGCGGTGCAGCACAATGTCGGCGACGTCGGTGAACAGTGGGGTCACGACGATGTTGTCGGGGATCGCGAGGGCCACTCCGCCCCATTGGTGGGCGATGCCGAGGTCGCGTTGGCCGGACGCGATGAGCGCGACGGTCTCCCACGGTTCGCTTTCGCGCACGAGGAGCCGCAGGTCGGGGTGTGTGCGGGCGAGGTCTGCGAGCAGGGGGGCGAGGAGTCCGCGAACGACGGTCGAGAAGGCCGCGATGCGCACCTCGCCGCTGACGGCGCCGTCCGCGGGCGCGCTCGCCTGCAGGTCGGAGCGGAGCCGCTCCAACTCGGCGAGGATCGGCGTCGAGCCGACGACGAGCTGCGTGCCCGCGTCGGTCAGCGCGACCCCCCGCCCCACGCGTTCGAGCAGGGCGACCCCCGTCTCGCGCTCGAGGCGCTTGATCTGCTGCGAGACCGCCGACGGGGTGAAGCCGAGCGCGGCGGCGGCCGCGGACACGCTGCCCTCGCGGGCGACGGTCCGCAGGGAGCGGACGGCCTCCAGATCGATCATGAAGCAAAGCTACTGCTTTTCGTGAAGAAACATTCGCTGGTGCTTCATCGGCGAACGCGCTGGACTGAACGGGTGAGTCGTCGTGACATGATCCTGGCCGCCGCGGTGGCCTCCGCCTGGGGCTTCAACTTCCTCGTCATCGACTGGGGGATGCCGGGAATCCCGCCGCTGCTGTTCGTCGCGATCCGCTTCGCCGTCGTCGCGGCGTTCGCCGTCGTGGTGCCCCGGCCGTTGGCATCCTGGAGCACGATCGTGGGTGTCGGGTTGTTCATGAGCCTCGGGCAGTTCGGGCTGCTGTACACCTCGCTCGCGCTCGGTCTCCAGCCGGGCCTGGCGGCACTGCTGCTGCAGGCGCAGGCGGTGTTCACCGTCGTGATCGCCGCCGGCGTGCTCCGCGAGCGGCCGACGCCCGGTCAGGCGGCGGGCGTCGCGATCGGGGTCGCGGGCCTCGCCGCCGTCGCCCTCGGCCGCGGGGGGAATGCGCCCGCCCTCGCCGTGGTGCTCGCGCTCGCCGCGGCGCTGTCGTGGGCCGTCGGCAACGTCATCTCTCGGCGGGCGGGGGTCGTCGCGGGGCGCGGCCGCCTCGGCGCCCTGTCGCTCACGGTATGGTCGGCGCTCGTGGTGCCGGTTCCGGCGCTGGTGCTCGCGTTCGCCGTCGAGGGGCCGTCTGCGATCACCGCCGGCCTCGCGTCGTTCGGCTGGTCGGCCGCGCTGTCGACGCTGTACACCGCCGGTCTCTGCACGCTCGCGGGCTACGCGATCTTCAACGGCCTGCTGGCGCGCAATCCGTCCGCGGCGGTCGTCCCCTGGGTGCTCCTCGCGCCGGTGGTCGCCATGGTCTCGGCGGCCCTCCTGCTCGGCCAGATCCCGGCGCCCGCCGAAGTGATCGGGGGAGTGCTGCTCGTGGGCGGCGTCCTGGTGACGACGGTCGGCGTCCGATTGCGTCATGTGTCACCGGCGGGTGTGCAGGATGGATAAAGTCTGACCGGGAGGGCCGGTGAGACGTATCGGGATCGTCGACGACCACGATCTGGTCGGACTGGCCCTGCGCAATCTCGTCGACGTCGCTCCGCAGCTGTCCTTCGCCCGGCACGAGCACACGGTCCCCGAGATGACGCGGCTCGCGCGCGACGCCGACCTCGTCCTGCTCGATCTGAGTCTGCGCGACGGCAGCACGCCGCAGGACAACGTCGATGCGTTGCGCCGGTGGGGTGCGCACGTGCTGGTGCTCACCTCCGCGGAGAACCCGTTCCTCGTCCGCGAGGCGTCGCGCACCGCGGCCCTGGGGATCGCACGGAAGTCGTCGCCGAGTGTCGACCTCGTCGCCGCGCTCCTCGACGCGTCCGAGGGGCGGCACGTCCCCACCGCCGAGTGGGCGTCGGCGTTGGACTCCGACCCACGGCTCATCGCCGCGCCCCTGACGGAGCGGGAGCGCGAGGTGCTCTCGCTGTACGCCTCGGGGATGGGGGCCCGCGAGGTCGCTGCGGCGTTGTGGGTGACGGAGAACACGGTGAACGATCACCTGCGTCGCATCAAGGGCGTGTACCAGCGTCTGGGGCGTCCCGCCGCGAGCAAGGTCGACCTGTATCGACGTGGGATCGAGGACGGGTTCCTCCCCGTGCCGCGTCGTGACTGAGTCCGTCGCCGCGGACGCGGCCGTCGAGGCGACCCGGCGCGCGCTGATGCTCGCGGTCGCGGTGTCGATCCTGGCCTCGGCGACCATCGCCGTCCTCGTGGTCTCGACGGTCAACGATGCAGCCGCCCCGCCGTGGTGGTCGGACTGGACGATCGCGGCGTTCGCCGCGCTCGCGTTCGCCGGTGCCGTGGGGCCGTTCCTCGGGTCGTCGGTGGGGCGCCTCATCGCGGGCATCGGGGCCGTCGCATTCGCGGCCGCGGTGATGGTGTATCCGGCGGCGGGTCTCGCCGCCGTCGCCGCGGGACAGGAGGGGACCGTCCCGTGGCTGTTGACCGCGGTGTCAGCGCCGTCGCTGGCGATCCTCGTCGTGGGCGGGTGGAGGTGGACGGCGTCGTTCCTCCTCGTCTGGACGGTCGTCGTCGTGCTGTCGCGTTCCCTCCTCGGCGGGTATTCGCTCACGGGCCTCGCCAACGACACTCAGGCGCTGCTGTCGGCGGTCACCACGTGCGCGGTCGCGGACGTGGCCCTCCGCACCGCCGTCCAGGTCGACCGCGCGGCCGCGCGGGCCGAGGCGGCCGCGGTGGTCGAGACGGAGGAACGGGCCCGACTCTCCGCGCGGTCCCGTGCCGCGGCCTTCGTGCACGACGAAGTGCTCGCGGCGCTGCGCGGCGTCGCCGAATGGTCCGCGGGAACCAGGGAGGCCGTCCTCCGTCAGGCCGCGCGCGCGACCGCGTCCGTGCGAGAGCATCCGCCGTCGCTGGACCTCGAGGCCCGGGTCGCCGACCTGGCGGCGCAGGCGGGCGTGGCACTGGAGACGCAGCGGAGCGCGGGGGCGGCCCTGTGCTCGCCGGAGGTCGCCGATGCTCTGGTCGCCGCCACCGCGCAGGCGTTGCTGAACGCCCGGCGGCACGCGCCCGACGCCGACTGCCGCGTCCGGATCGTGTCGGACGCGACCGGCGGGTGGATCGAGGTCGTCGACGACGGCCCGGGCTTCCGACCCGAGAGCGTCGATCCGGGGCGGCTGGGTCTGGCGAAGACGGTGCTCGGGGTGCCGGCGGAGGTTCCCGGGATGCGGGCGGTGGTCGACAGTGCGCCCGGCCGCGGGACGCGTGTGCGGCTGGACTGGACCGTCGATCCGACGGCACCCGAACCGTCCGATGTCGACGGGTGGACGCTGCGTACGCGGGAGCGTGTCGTGGGGGCGATCTTCGTCGTCACCCAGACCGCGGTCGGCGTCGTCGCGGCCGTGCAGGGAGCGGGCGGCGCCGCGGTGTCGTTGGCGATGCTCGGTGTGCTGCTGTCGCTGACCGCCGTCGTGGGCGCGGCGCGTCCGCGGATCTCCCGCATCGGCGCCCTCGCGGTCGCGGCGGTCATGGGCGGGGCCGTCGCGTTCGGCCTGTGGGCGATCCCCGCCCCGATCACCTACGGGTCGGCGTGGTTCGTCACGGCGGCGGCGTTCGTGCCGGTGGCGCTGGCCCTGCGCGACCGCGGCGGGATCGCGCTGATCGGCGGCGGCATCCTGCTCGCCCTCCTGGTGGTGGACGCCCTTGTGCGTCCCGCCGATCTGCCGCAGATGCTCGGGATCGCCACCCGGGTGGCGACCATGGTCGCGCTCAGCACGGTCTTCGTGGCGATGCTGCGGCGGCTGCGGCGGTCGGCGGCGGTCCAGGCGGAGCGTCGTGTCGCGTCGGCGCGGCGCACGGCCTGGGATGCAGCCGCGCACGCCGAGCTCGTCGCCTACCTCACCGAGGTCGACGCTCACGCTCGGCCCCTGCTCGACCGGGTGGGGCAGATCGGCGACGTCACCGCCGCCGACCGGTCGGAGGCGCGCGCCGTGGAGGGACTGCTCCGGGACGGCTACCGCGCCGGTCGCCTGCACGGTCACGGGATCCCGGATGCCGCGAAGCAGGCGCGCCTGCGCGGCGTCGACGTCCTGCTCCTCGACGACGGGGGAGTCTCCGTCTCGACCGAGGAATGGGTTCCGGGGTTCGCCGCGCTCGTCCGGGAGCAGCTCGCGGCGGCGGAGCGCCGCGTCGTCGTCCGGGTGCTCCCCGCCGGACGAGCCGCCCGCGCGCACCTCGTCGCGGACGGCCGCTTGACGGTCTACCCCGCCGCCGCTCCCTCTTCGGCCGGGGTGTCCTCGATCGGCGTCCACGGCGAGTAGTCGCGGTCGAGGATCGAACGAGCCGGGCTCTGGCCGCGCGACCACCACCGAGCCTCGTACCCCGTGCCGTCGAGCAGCACGCGATCGCCCTGGTTGTAGAGCACGTCGGCCTGCCACTCGGGGTAGGTCCCCGCGGGGAGCTGCGGCAGACGGAACGGCTGATCGGATTCCAGTACCGGACCGAGGTAGCTCCATGCCGAGGCCGAGGTGTCCAGCATCGGGTCGTCGGGCGGTGTGCCGCCCTCGTTCCACCACTTCGAGACGTAGACGGAGCCGTGCCACACCACCTTGATGCCGCGCGAGTAGAAGGACGTCGAGCTCCAGACCGGGTAGGGACTGGTCTTCGGGTCGTCCGCGACGGTCGGCTTCTGCTCTCCCGCGCCGGTGGTGTCGATCGCGCCGAGGTACCCGTTCGAGAGGATGGCGGCGAACGACTCGCCCGCCTGCTCCACCCCGCTGCAGCGGGGCGAGACGGTGCCGGTGAAGGGGTAGTTCGACCCGCACGTGTGATCGCGGTTCAGCGACCACATCGACACGCGTGCCAGCCCCCGTTCACTGACGAAGGCAGTGAAGGCGCGTGCGTCATCGAGGGTGAAGACCTCCGACGGCACGTCGTTGCGCCCGACCATCGGCGTCGCGCCGAGGAGCTGGGCCACCCCGCCGGCGGGGAGATCCACACCGGCTGCGTCCCAGAGGTCGCTCAGCTGCGAGGCCGTGGCATCCAAGGCCCGTTCCGACACCTCCACGAGATCGCGCGGCTTCTCGATGCCGTAGTTCATGGTCATCGCGTTCACCCCGGCGACATGCACCCCGGCGTCGAGCATGCCGGCGACGAAGTCGCGACCGTCGGCGGTCAGCCCGTCGGGAGAGACGGGCAGCGTCAGCCACACCGCGAGCGGATCGTCCGCGGGGCGGTCGTCCTGGAGTCGGGCGACGGCGTCGGCTCGCCGCTTCCATCCCGAACGGTCGGAGAGCATGTCGCCCTCGATGTCGAGGTCGATCGTGTCGACCCGGTACCGGTCGATCACGGCGCCGTAGGCGGCTGCCGTGTCGGCGGCGCTCCCGCAGGCTGCGGCGAGCTCGGTGTTGAGGGCTCCGCCGAACGACACGACCACGGGCCGCCCTTCGCGGTGCATCCGCTCCACACGCCGGTCGAGGTCGAAGCGGGTCGCGGCGTCGTCGAGCGAGTACGTGCGTCCCCAGGTGGCGGTGCAGTCGGTCGCGGACGCCGCGACCACGAACGCGAGTACGGCGCCCCCGGGCGACGTGGCGAGGTCCGTCTGGGCGAGCTCCGCGCCTTGGTCGAGGGTCACGTCGTAGTAGCCGGCGAACCAGCGCTGATCCATCGGCGTTCCCGTGACCGGCAGGGTCAGCGGCGGGGCGACCGCGGCCACGCCGACTCCGACGAGGACGACTCCGCCGACCAGGCTGGCGGCGACGCGGAGCCACGACACGCGTCGCCCGCGGAACCGCCGCTGCGCGCGGGCGCTCACGCGTTCACCGGCTCGAGGTGACCGTCGTCGAGGACGCGGCGCCAGGCCGGGGCCTTCGCCTCGCTCGCCGTGGTCGCGCGCTGCTCGACCGGAACCCAGATCCACTCGAGCCAGCCGTTCCACAGATCGGCCACGGCGTTGCCGACCCCGATGAGACGGATCACGGCGCCGCTCACGCAGATCGCCGTGAAGAGGGCGAACGCGGCGGCGATCCACGACCCCTCCGAGAAGGAGCGGACGGCGACGATCACGGAGGCGACGGCGATCACGAGGGGCGCGAGCACGAGCAGCGCCCCCGCCGGCGTGCGTTCGCCGCGTTTCGGGGTCCGTGCGAAGGCGACGCGGTGTCCCGTGAACGCCTGCACGACCGAGCCGACCGTGCCCGCCAGGTTGACGGCGAGCAGCAGCAGGTTGAGGCCGTAGACGCCCACGATGTCCCGCCGCCGGTACCCGAGCACTTTCAGGTCGTGCGCCATCTCGACGAAGTAGGGCAGGGCGATGAGGACCAGGACGACGCTGACGAGGTCGCCGTTGAGCGGCACCACAGTGAGGAGCACGAGGAGACCCGCCGTCACCCACGCGATCGACCCGAGGTAGTTCATCCGCAACAGGAATCCCCAGACGCCCATCGGTCGTCCGGCCGACCGTCGGGCGGCGGCCGTGCGCCACAGCGCGGGGAGCACGAGCAGACCGCCGTTGGCCCATCGGCGTCGCTGGACGACGAGGGTGCCGAAATCGGGCGGCGTGGCGCTGTAGCTCAGGCGCTCCGGGTAGTTGACCAGCTTCCAGCCGTGCGAGATCACGTCGATGCTCGCCTCGGTGTCCTCGATGACGGTGCGCCCGCGCAGGAAGCGGACGACGGGCCGGCCGTCCACGGTGTCGATCGTCCGCAGGTCTGCCAGCGTCGCCCAGCGGATGACCGCGTTCGCCCCGACCCAGAACGTGGCGTCGAACGCGGTGAGCCCCTGGTGGACGAGGTGCTGCAGGTCGGTCGTCGCGCCGGCGAGACGCTCGATGGCGCTGCGGCGGCCCCGGTAGGACGAGTAGGGCGTCTGGATCACGCCGACCCGTTCGTTGCCGGGCTGCTCCAGGGCATGCACCAGGCGCGCGGCGTACTCGGGGAGCAGCATCGAGTCGGCGTCCAGTGTGATCACGGCATCGCAGTCGGGTACCTCCACGATGCGCTCCGTGCCGTCGAGGTCGTGCAGTCGATGGATGCCGCCGACCAGCGCCAGGTAGGCATTGAGGTTGCCGGCCTTCGTGGGCTCGTGCGACAGCTCCGAGAACCGCTTCCGCTCGAACATGTCCACGTCGGCGTCGAGGGTGCGCGCGAGACGTCGAGCGAGCGAGCGCACGCGGGCCGGGGACACGGCCTCGTCGCCGTCGTCGGATGCTTCCTCCAGAGCGGAACCCACGGCGGCGAGCTCGTCCGCGAGCGACCCGAGCACCCGGTCGGCGAAGAAGGCCTCGGCGTGGCCGTCGCGGGGCTCGAGGGCTGCGCGTTCCCGCATCCATCGCGCGACGGTGTCGTAGGCGGCGGCGACTGCCGCGCGGGCATCGGCGGGGGACGACTCCGCGACGGCCAGCGCGTCACGCGCGAGCTCGCGCGGCCCGGTCAGCTCGAGGCGGATCTCATCGATGATCGCGCGCGTGCGGGCCAGCCGGTCCCGGATCGCCGGATCGTCGGTCGGCGGGTCGTCGAGCAGCAGGACCACCCGCAGCTGCGGCACCTCCTGCAGGGCGACGGACCACAGTGCCATCCGCACATAGGCCGGATCCTCGCCGTACGAGGGCAGGAGCGCCAAGACCCGGAGGTCGCCGCGGTCGAACCTCTCGTCGATGTCGGCGCGGCGGGCGCGGCGGTGGGCGGCGAGCCTCGGCAGCGCTCCCACCCGCGCGAGCAGGTACATGCCGGCCGAGAACGTGAGCGCGGTCACCGAGACGAGGAACACCACCGTTCCGAGCAGGTGCCACACGTCCACGAGAGCGCCGCCACGCGAGAGGGTCACCACCACCGTGGTCATGTAGAGCAGCCACAGGGCGACGCACGTCACCAGTGCGACCCTCGACCGCACGATGCTGGCGGACGACGGACGGGGGTGGAGCGCTCCGGGCGTCGGTTCGACACGACCGCGGCGCGGGTGCCGGTTCGGGCGGGCACGTTTCATCGGTGATCGGGCTCCTTGCTCGCGGGTTGCTGAGGCACGCGGCGGTGGATCACCCACCTCGGGCAGGCGGGTATCGCTCATCGTGCCAATACCCCGGCGGTCCATGCGGCCGCATCGACCCCCTATTCCGGTGGTTCTCTTCACCCCCGAAATCGTCCGGTCCCCAGGTCGATCTCGTCCGTATCGCCGGGAGGACTAGGCTGAGCCGGTGCTGCCCGACACCGACACCGTGCCCGCCCGTCGTACCTACAGCTACTTGGGGCCCGCCGGAACGTTCACCGAGGCGGCACTGGCGCAGGTCCCCGAGGCCCGCGACCAGATCTGGCGCCCCGTCCGCAACGTCGCCGAGGCGCTCGCCGACGTCATCGAAGGCCGATCGGATGCCGCGATGATCGCGATCGAGAACTCGGTGGACGGCGGTGTCTCCACGACGCAGGACGCCCTCGCGACCGTGCCGGGACTGCGGATCGTGGGCGAGTACCTGGTGCCGGTGAACTTCGTGCTCGTCGGTCGCCGCGGGGCGACCCTCGCCGACGTCTCGCTCGTCGCGGCCCACCCCGTCGCCTACGGACAGTGCCTCGGCTGGCTGCGCGACCACCTCCCCGCGCACGCGCACCTGCCGTCCTCGAGCAACGTCGCGAGCGCCCTCGGCGTCCTGGACGGCTCGAGCGGAGCGGATGCCGCGATCGCGGCGCCCGGTATCGTCGCGCATCACGAGGTCGAGGTGCTCGCGGAGGAGATCGGCGACAACCCGAACGCGGTGACCCGCTTCGTCCTCGTCAGCCGGACCGTCGCCCCCGCGCCCCCGACCGGCGCCGACAAGACCTCGCTCATCGTCGAACTGCCCGAGGACCACCCCGGTGCGCTGCTGGAACTGCTCGAGCAGTTCGCGACCCGGGGCATCAACCTGAGCCTGCTGGCATCCCGTCCCATCGGCGACGCGCTCGGCCGGTACCGGTTCGTGATCGACGCCGACGGGCACGTGCAGGACGAACGAATGGCCGACGCGCTGCTGGGCCTGCGGCGTTTCAGCCCCAAGGTGATCTTCCTCGGGTCGTACGCGCGCGCCGACCGGGCGATCGTGCGCTACCCGCAGCGGTATTCCGACGACGTCTTCGTCGAGGCGCGCGACTGGCTGCGGGGCCTGCTCAGCGGCGAGCCCGACGCGTAGCCCGGCGTCGCACCGTCGGGGGCCTTCGCCGCACCGTCGGGGGCCTTCGCCGCACCGTCGGGCGGACTCTGTGCCCGACACGCCGCCCGTGCCTGCCGTTCACCGGCGTGTCAGGCACGAACTCCGCACGACGGCCCGCGGCGGGTCGGGGACGAACTCCGCCCGACCGCCGCGCCCGGACTCAGGCCGCGACGGCGGCGCTCTCCGCCACCAGCTCCAGCGTCTGCGCGCGTCCGCCCGCGGCGTCCAGCGCTTCGCCGTCGTACGCGCCCGCGACGGGAGAGAGCATGATCTCGTCGACGTCGTAGCGGGCCGCGAACTCGGCCAGCTGCGCGCGCACGTCGTCGCCGGTGCCGACGAACCACTTCTGGCGGCTGGATGCCATCAGCGACTGCGCCATCGCATCGAACGGGTCGGCCTTCGCCTGCTCGACCGTCTCGAGCGGCACGAGCGGGCGGTTGGTCCGCAGGCGCGCCATCATCCGCAGCTGCGGCAGCGCGCGCTCCTCGGCCTCCTCGACGGTGGGGGCGGCGACGACGTTCGCCGTGACGAACGTCCGTGGGCCGTCGCCGGACTCGTTCGGCTGGAACTGGTCGCGGTACAGACGCAGCGCGTGCTCGAGGCCCTCGCCGGCGAAGTGGTTCGCGAAGACGTAGGGGAGCCCGTACGACGCGGCCAGCTGCGCCGAGTAGTCGCTCGAGCCGAGCAGCCACACCTGCGGCATCCCGGATGCCAGCGGCGTCGCCTTCACCTGATACTCGGTGCCGGAGGTGAATCGCACCGTCGCGCCCTCGGGCGAGGTGAGAGCGAGGATGTCGGTCACGTGATCGGGGAAGCGCGAGACGTCGCTCGTCGCGCCCGAACGGTGCAGCAGCTGCGTGATCACGGGGTCGCTGCCCGGGGCCCGCCCGATACCCAGGTCGATACGGCCCGGGGCGAGAGCCTCGAGGGCGGCGAACTGCTCGGCCACGATGAGGGGCGAGTGGTTGGGCAGCATCACTCCGCCCGACCCGACGCGGATGCGGGCGGTGCGCGCGGCGGCCGCGGCGATCAGGACCGGCGGGGTGGTCGAGGCGACCGCGGGCATGTTGTGGTGCTCGGCGAACCAGTAGCGGCGGTAGCCGAGACGGTCGGCCCGCTCGACGAGGTCGAGCGACGCGGCGACGGCCTGCGCGCTGCTTTGGCCCGCGCGCACGGGCACGAGGTCGAGAACGGAGAGGGAGGGGATCGCGTCGTTCACCCCCGAGACAACTCGACGGCGGGCGGCGATATTCCGGTGGCGGAGATAGCGCAACCCCCTCGGCGTGAGAAACCGACCGACCTACCGTCGCCCGCATGAACGGGGGCAAGACCATGATCCGCACGCAGATGGCCGTCGGCGACACGGTCTTCGCGTTGGCGCAGGGACAGGACATCGAGGCGCTCAAGGCGAGGATCGAGAGCGCCGTCGACCGCGGCGGCCGGTTCGAGTCGTTCGTCGTCGTGGGCGATAGGGAGGTGAGCGTGTTGTTCTCCTCGCACACGTCCGTGCTGTTCTCGGTCGAGACTGTCGCCTTCGACGAGCGCGAAGACGGCGACGCCGACCTCCCGTACGGCGGTTTCTTCGACGAGTGACGCCGGCGCGCCCGGACGCTCAGGGTTCTCTCAGCCGATCTGCCGTGACGAACCCTGGCCCGAGCGCGTCTCCACTGTGACTTCGCGGAACACAGGGTTCCGCACTCACGGAAGGAAAGCGCAATGGCTGAGAACACCGCCACCACCACCCCCGCCACGGCCACGAAGAACGGCGGCTCGACCGTCATCGTGGATGCCGTCGTCGCCAAGGTCGCCGGTATCGCCGCGGCCGAGGTGCCCGGTGTCCACGCCCTCGGCGGCGGTGCGGCGCGCGTCATCGGCAACATCCGTCAGGCCGTCGGTGCGAAGGACTACGCCCAGGGCGTGAGCGTCGAGGTGGGCGAGACCGAGGTCGCCGCCGACATCGCGATCCAGGTCGACTACCCCGAGCAGCTGCAGCGCGTGGCCTCGAACGTCCGTGCCGCCGTGCACCAGGCGATCACCGAGCTCGTCGGCATGAAGGTCGCCGAGATCAACGTGACCGTGGTCGACGTCTTCATCCCGGGCGACGACGACGAGGACGAGGTCGCCGAGACCCGCGTCAACTGACGACTCCGTGGAAAGGGGCGTCGGCTTCGGCCGGCGCCCCTTTCGCGTGCCCGCCGGGCTCAGCCGCCGTGCCGCACCTTGTCGTACGCATCGAGCGCCCGCTGGCGCGTCTCCTTGAGGTCGACCATCGGCGCCGGCGCCCCGCCGTCGAGGTGCTCGGGCGCCCACTGCCGGACGTACTCGTCGTGCGGGTCGAACTTCTCGCGCTGCGTCTCCGGGTTGAACACGCGGAAGTAGGGAGCCGCATCCGCCCCCGATCCCGCGACCCACTGCCAATTGAACGGGTTGCTCGCGGCATCCGCGTCGACGAGGCAGTCCCAGAACCACTGTTCGCCGTGACGCCAGTCGATGAGGAGGTTCTTGGTGAGGAAGGATGCCGTGACCATGCGCACGCGGTTGTGCATGACGCCGCTGTGCCAGAGCTGCTTCATCCCGGCATCCACGACCGCGATCCCGGTCTCGCCGCGCTGCCAGGTCTCCAGGTGCGCACGGTTCAGTCGCGGCCAGGGGAACGCGTCGTACTGCGCGCGCCAGTTCTTCGTCGCGAGATCGGGGGAGTGGAACAGGATGTGCCACGCGAACTCGCGCCAGATGACCTCGGACAGGAAGCCGGTGGCCGATTCGGCGTGCTTCCCGGAGCCCCGGTGCTCGAGCGTGGCGTGCCACACCTGGTAGGGGCTGATCTCGCCCCAACGCAGTCGCGGCGACAGGTTCGAGGTCGCGCCGCCCGCGAACGCGTCACGTGAGAACGCGTAGTCGCCGAGGTCGTCGTCGAGGAACTCCCGCAGGCGCGCGAGGGCGGCGGGCTCGCCCGGCTCCCACGTCTCGCGCAGACCCCCGGCCCAATCGGGCTTCGTGGGCAGCAGGTTCCACGTGTCGAGATCGTCCGAGGCGGGTGCTTTCGACGTGCCCGGGATCTTCCGCGCCTCGGGGAGCGGGGCGCGGGGCGATGGCATCTTCTCCACCGCCCGACGGAACGGCGTGTAGACGCCGTACGGCTTGTCCGCGCCCGTGCGCACGGTCCAGGGTTCGAACAGCAGGTTCGCCGCGAACGAGGCGACCGTCACGTCGTCGCCGCGCAGCTTCTCCTTCAGTCCCGCGTCGATCTCGCGCTCGGGGCCGCCATAGCGCCGGTTCCAGAACACCGCGCCCGCTCCGGTCTCCTCGACCACGGCGGGCACGATCTCCGCCGCGCGGCCGCGGCGCAGCACGAGGGTCGACCCGCGTTCCGCGAGGCGCTCGGCGAGGGATGCCAGCGAGTGGTGCAGCCACCATCGCGCCGCCCCGCCGATCGGGCGCACGCCGTCGGACTCCTCGTCCAGCACGTACAGCGCGATCACCGGCTCCCCGCGGTCGAGCGCCGCGCGCAGCGCCGGGTGATCGGTCAGTCGCAGGTCGTCACGGAACCAGACGAGGGACGGAGAAGCCATGCAGCGACGCTATCCAGCCTGCGGTTCGCGCTGCCGGGCTTGACAGTCCCGCGCGCGCCTCTCGTCCCGTCGTGCCCGCGCTCGGGTGCCCGGGCCGCCAGACGGGCACGGCACCGACGCGCGACTACAGCGTGGACGTGTCGTGGCCGGCGGGGAGGTTCACCTGCAGACCGCCCTCGATCACGCGGGCGTAAATGCGGGTCGCCTCGCCGAACTCGTCGCCGTCCAGCTCGATCGGCTGTGCGGGGGCGGTGGCGAGTTCGATGCCGGTGCCGCGCAGGTAGCGCACCGACGAGTCGCGGCGGCGCTCGAGCACCCGGCGCCCGGCGCGGAACCGACGCAGCACCGAGTTGTCCCACCAGATCTTGCGCCAGACGCCCAGCCACCCGAGCGGACCCGTCGGCTGGATCACGGCGACGTCCAGGATGCCGTCGGCGATCGACGCGTCCGGGATCAGCGCGACGCCGCCGGGCAGCGCGCCGCAGTTGGCGAAGAGCACGCTCTGCACCTTGGCGGAGTGGAGGCGGTGCCCGTGCCCGTCCTGCTGGTACATGACGCGGAACGGTTTGGCGTTCACCAGGGAACGCGCGGCCCCGTCGACGTACGCCACCCAGCCCACGGACTTCTTCAGCTCGGGGCGGGTGTTCTGGATCATCGCGGCATCCAGGCCCATTCCGGCCATCACGACGAAGCCGTGCTCCTCGACGGTCCCGTCGGCGCGGCGGATCCGGGCGATCCCGGTGTCGGTCGCGTGCACCTTCCCGTCGAAGGTGGCGCGGATCATCGCGTCGGCGTCGTCCAACGGCAGGTTGAGGTTCCGGGCGAGGAGGTTGCCGGTGCCGCTGGGGACGATCGTCAACGGGATGCCGGTGGAGGTCAGGGCCTCGGCGACGGCGCGGACGGTGCCGTCGCCGCCGGCGACGAGCACGGCATCCACATCCTCTTTGAGGGCGGCGCGGGTCGCGAGGTCGCCGAGGTCGTCGACGGTCGTCTCGTAGAACAGGGGTTCGGCCCAGCCGGCCTCGGCGGAGAGCTCGCTCACGCGGGGGCGCAGGACCTCGGGGTCGACCTTCGTGGGGTTGTAGACGAGGGCCGCGCGCTTCTTGTCGGTGGGCTCGGCATCCATCGGGGCGTCGTCGCCGTCGGGGGTGACGCGCACGGCCTCACCGGAGGTGCCGTCGGACGTGTCGGAATCGACGTCGCCGGGCTCGTGGATGACGTCGTCGGGCTCGGCCGCGTCCTTCGGATCGGGGTCGTCCACCGCGACCGTGTCCGGCTCGTCCTCCGCGCGAAGGCTTGCCGCGTGGAAGTCCTCGCCCGAGCCCTCCGATGCCGCCCGGTCCTTCTCGGCCTCGGGGGAGAGGGGGGCGTCCGCGTCGTCGCGCGGTTCTTGAGGGTCGGCCATGGCATCCACCATAGGACCGGAACCGTTTGTCCCCTCCCGCGGATTCTCGGGGTTGACCGGCGCCGTCCCGACGCCCATAGCGCGGATGCCGCACCCGACGCGACCGTAGGATGGACGCGTGATCGACCTGACTCTGCTGCGTGAAGATCCCGAACTGGTGAAGCGCTCCCAGATCGCGCGCGGGGAGTCGCCGGACTCCGTGGATGCCGCGATCGAGGCGGATCGCGCGCGTCGCGCCGCGATCACGGCCTTCGAGGAGCTGCGCGCGGCACAGAACGCGCACGGCAAGAAGGTCGCGCAGGCTCCCAAGGAGGAGAAGCCCGCGCTGGTGGCCGAGGCCAAGGAGCTCAGCGAGAAGGTCAAGGCCGCGCAGCACGCGGTGACCGCGGCCGAGGAGGCCGCCGAAGCGGCGCTGGGCAAGATCGAGAACATCGTCATCGAGGGCGTGCCGGCCGGTGGCGAGGAGAACTTCGTCACCCTGCGCACGCACGGTGACGTCCCGACATTCGACTTCGAGCCGCTCGACCACCTCGCCCTCGGCGAGAAGCTCGGCGCGATCGACATGGAGCGCGGCACGAAGGTGTCGGGGAGCCGCTTCTACTTCCTCACCGGCATCGGGGCGCGCCTCGAGCTCGCGCTCATGACGCTCGCGCTCGACCGGGCGCTGCAGGCCGGCTTCACCCCGATGATCCCGCCGACGCTCGTGCGGCCCGAGGTCATGCGCGGCACCGGCTTCCTCGGCCAGCACGCCGACGAGGTCTACCACCTGCCCAAGGAAGACCTCTACCTCGTCGGCACGAGCGAGGTGCCGCTGGCCGGGTACCACATGGACGAGATCCTCGACCTCGAGCGCGGGGCGAAGCGCTACGCCGGCTGGTCGACCTGCTACCGCAGCGAGGCCGGGTCCTACGGCAAGGACACCCGCGGCATCATCCGCGTGCACCAGTTCAACAAGCTCGAGATGTTCGTCTACACCGACCCGGCGGATGCCGAGGCCGAGCACGACCGTCTCGTCGCGATGCAGGAGGGCATGCTGCAAGACCTGGGGCTCGCCTACCGCGTCATCGACGTCGCCGCCGGCGACCTCGGATCCAGCGCCGCGCGCAAGTTCGACATCGAGGCGTGGGTCCCCACGCAGGATGCCTACCGCGAGCTGACGAGCACCTCGAACTGCACCACCTACCAGGCGCGTCGCCTCGAGACGCGCTTCCGCCCGGCCGACGGCGGCAAGACGCAGCCCGTCGCGACGCTGAACGGCACGCTCGCCACCACGCGCTGGATCGTCGCGCTGCTCGAGACGCACCAGCGCGCCGACGGGTCGGTGGCGGTGCCCGAGGTTCTGCGGCCGTACCTCGGCGGCCTCGAGGTCATGGAGCCGATCGCGTGACCGACGAGGCCGCCCTGCCCCGCACCGGTGACGTCGACGCCGCGCCGCAGCAGGACGCGGCCGAGGTCGTCGCGGATATCGCACGCACCGCCCCGGTCGGGCGCATGCTCATCGCGCTCGACATCGACGGCACCGTCCTGCTCGAGGACGAGTCGCTCAGCCCCGGAGTCGTGGATGCCGTGCGCCACGCGCAGGACGCCGGGCACGAGGTCATGCTCGCCACCGGGCGCAGCTGGGACAGCACCCACACGGTCATGGGACGCCTCGGCATCCACCCCGAATACGCCGTGTGCTCGAACGGCGCCATCGTCATGCGGCGGATCGGCGGGCCGGATGCCACCGACTACGAGCGCGCGCACGTCGAGACGTTCGACCCGACCGAGGTCCTCACGCTGCTGGGCGAGCATCTGCACGATGCGCACTTCCTCGTGGAGCTGCCCGACGGGCAGCGGCTGTTCACCGACTACCTCGACGACTGGAACCTCCAGGGCGCGAACAAGGTGACCTTCGCCGAGCTGTCGCACCAGCCGGTGTGCCGCGTGGTCGTGGTCGCTCCCGAGAAGACCGACAAGGACTTCCTCCAGCTCGTCGAGCGCATCGGCCTCACGCAGGTGTCGTACGCGATCGGTTGGACCGCGTGGCTCGACATCGCGCCGCAGGGTGTGAACAAGTCCACCGCCCTCGAACTGGTGCGCGAGTGGCTCGGCATCCCTCCCGAGAACGTGCTCGTGATGGGCGACGGACGCAACGACATCGAGATGATGCAGTGGGCGGTCTCGCACGGCGGCCGCGCCATCGCGATGCAGCAGGGCCCGGCCGAGGTGCACGCCGCCGCCGGCGAGGTGGGCCTGTCGGTGTCGGACGGCGGCGTCGCCGCGGTGCTCCGCGCGCTCTAGCCCAGCGCCCACGCTTCGCGCATCGCGCTCTTCAGCACCCGGGTGTCGTCTCGGTCCAGGGCGCGACGGCTGCGCGCGAACGCCGCGCGAGCGGCATCCCGGAACACGTCCGCGTGCGCGGGCGCGCTCGCGGCGAGCGAGGCAAGGCACTTCTGCAGTCGGATCTGCACTTCGACGACGGACGCGCCGTCGCGGGCGAGCGGCCGGAAAGCGTCGGCGACGAGGTCGTGCAGGCTCGCGGGGACGAGCGAGACGTGCGGGTACGCGACGTCCTTCTCGCGTTCGATCGCCAAGGCGCGTGCGAGGATCCGCTGCAGCGCGGCGATCACCTCGATCGCCGTCCCGGGATCGTTCGTCGAGGGTGAGAGCGCGCGGCTGCCGATCTCAGCGAGGGCGATGATGCCGAACCGCGGGTCCTGCTCGTACGTGCGATGGTGCTCGATGCGGAAGGCACCGCGCACCGCGGCGGTGAGGTCGTCGTCCACGGGACCGGAGAGGTGGACGAGGGGCGTCCGAGCGTCGGCGATACGGCCGGGTGTCGCGGTGACGTAGATGTGGACGCCGTGCTTCTCGGCGATGCTGTCGAGCGCCGGGACGTCGAGGTAGGTGACGTATCCCACTGCCTGGGCCCGGATGGTGTGTGTGTCGGAAGGGATCGCGGTGAGAGTGCGAGCCCCGAGCGTGGGTGAGGCCGCGTGCGCTTCGAGCGCCGTGGTCGCCGCCTTCTCCACCCGATCGATGACGTCCGCCATCCGCCCGAACGTCGACAGGTGCGAGATCCAGCGCAGCAGCGTGAAGACGACGATCGCGATGACGACGAGCGTGCCCACGAAGAGGATCGTTCGACCCTGCTCGGTGTAGTAGCCCGTCGACAGGGCCACGATCCCGACGAGCGAGTAGGTGAACGCGCCCACGAACGTCGACACGGCATTCTGCGAGGTCGTATCGGCGATGAGGAGGGGAGTCGATCGCGGCGTCGCCGTCGTGGTGGCGGACGAGAAGGCGGTCACCATCGCCGTGACCGAGAACGTGCTGACTGTGAGCATCGCCGTGGCGATGATCTGCAGCAGGGATCCGACGGCGTTCTGGCCGAGGTCGATCGAGATGCTGAACGGGAGCAGCGGACCCACGAGGCCCGCGACCAGGGCGATCCCGATCCCGACCACAGTGAACAGCGCGGCGCGAACCCACACCTGCCGTCCGAGTCGGAGGAAGAAGGATGCCAGCGACCCGCCGCCCGTCATCGTCATCCCTCGACGCTAGACGGTGCCTGCGCGGTGAGATCGCCTCTTGCGGCGCGCGCCCTCCGCGGGGTCAGCCGATCTTCGACAGCAGGATGTTGTCCGATCCCTCGGGGCTGCGGAACAGCGGGGCGCAGTTCGCGTCGATCGTGACCTTCGTGTCGTTCGCGCCGGGGGTGTGGCGCAGCTCCAGCGGACCGAGGTCTCCGTCCGGCAGCTTCACGGTGTACGAGACGGTGCGTGTGGCCCCCTCGGGCAGCAGCAGCGTCCGGCTCACGGCGGGGTTCGAGTGGTCGGACCCGGAGCGATCGTGGAACGTCGAATCCCAGCGGTCGCCCTCGTCGGGATCCGTGGAGACGATCTCCCCGCCCGGCGGGGCGAAGAACAGCACGTCGAGCATCATGGTGCGCAGGTCGATCCCGCGTTCGATGTTGCGCAGTCCCAGGGTGTAGCCGCTCGTGATGGCATCCGTGATGCTGTTGTGCAGCTCCATCGACACCGTCATGGTCCGGTCGTCGGCGTTGCACGTCGCCCACTGCGAGTAGGTCAGGTGATACTCGAGCTTCCCGATCGAGTAGTCGTTGAAGTAGATGCCGAGCTGTGTGGACGAGGTGTTGTCCTCCTGCAGGGTGCCGTCCAGACCGTACTGCTTCGAGAGGGCTTCCAGGCCCGGGTCGTCGAACCAGGCGTAGATGCGCCCCTCCTGGGCGCTGCGCACGACCTGGTTCCACATGGTCCCGACGTCCCACTGGCGCCCGGTCAGCTTGGAGAACATGCCCGCGCTGATCTCGCTGAAGTAGCGGTCCATGGCCCCGTTGTCGATGCCGTACCGCTCGTACGGTTCGCTCATGAGCTTGGAGCCGGCGTTCTGGGCGTCGACGGTCTCGCCCGAGGCGAGGGTGATCGGGCCGGTCGCTTCGAGGAGGTGGGCCAGGACGATCGGATCGATGGAGAACGCACCGTCGAAGGTCGGCTTGTCGGTCCACTCGCGCGTCTTCTGGAACAGTTCGACAGCGGTCGGGAAGTCCGGGGACATGTTGAAGTTCGACGACCAGTTCGTCATCTCGGGCGGGTAGAGCTGGCGCGTCTGGGCGGGGAGGCGGAGGAGCGACCCGTTCACGGTGTCGAAGCCCCGCGACGGCAGATCCACGTACATGAGGTCGGTGCCGGTGTCGAGGCTGAGCATGTCGACGTTGCCGTCATCCACCTTCAGCACCAGCCACTGGGCGACTCCACCCCCGGTCGCCCGGATCTCGGCCGGCGTCTGGATCATGACCTGGTACAGCATCGGACGCTCGGCGCCCGCGGCGCGGAGGATCTCGGGGAGGTGCTGCTCGACCGTCGTCAGGATCGGGGTGGCCTGCTGGATCATCGTCTGGAGCTGGTCGATCGGCGCGGAGATCTGGGGGAGGACGCCCGTGCGGTCCATGCTCGAGGCGATGCGGGATGCCTCGTCGAACGACGTGAGCACGGTCGGGATGACCGTACCGGCGTGGAGGAACGGTCGGAGGTTGATCCCGTTCCCGGTGCTGTCTCCGCCCGACGCGGCCATCACGGTCATCACCGGGGGGATCGACTGCGACGTGATCGTGTGGGCGATGTCGGTGACGGCGCGTACCGCCAGGACGTTCGTGCGGGCCGCCGGGATCTGCGCCGCGAGATCCCAGAGCGGGTTCTGCGCGGTGTCGTAGGCGCGCTGTGCCCGGGCGACGATGTCGCCGCCGGATCGTTGGATGCCGTCGATGTCGCCGTTCGCCGCGGCGCGGACGAGTTCCTTCGACTGCGCCAGGGCTCCCTCGAGGTCGTCGCGCACCTGGAGCACCTGCCAGGCGAACGCGCCGGCGGCGACCACCAGGGTGAGGGCCACGACGGAGAGCGGACCGCCGAGGAGAGCCGCCACGACGGCGGCCTTCCGACGCCACCGTTGTGGCGCGGTCTCGGCGGCGGCGTGCCGCGCGAACGGTTTCCTCGACGTCGGGGCGTCGGCTCCGCGGGGGCCGCGGGGTGCACGAGCGCTCGTCCGTCTCGTAGCGCCGGTCTCCGCTCGCGTCCCCCAGGTCACCGGCAGATCGTAACGGCACGAGGTGACAGATCGCCGACAGCCTCGTGAACGGCGCCGCGAAGCCACCGAGGGGCGCTCGACCGGATCGTGGGCGTTCGCGTGGGGTCGTGCGCGGCTGGGTAGACTCGCACGATCGGGAGGGTTGTCCGAGCGGCCGATGGACCTGGTCTTGAAAACCAGTGGGCAGAGATGTCCCGTGGGTTCGAATCCCACACCCTCCGCCACGAAGGAATGCGGGCCCCAGCGGGGGGGTTCGCGTTCCGTCGTCATAACCGGATGACGGGAACGCGAACGGAGTAGGGCCCGCGTCCACTCGCCACACCGTTCGTTCACGCACTTTTCAGGTGTCGGTCCTTAAACTCGTCCCGACCTGCGCTTCGTCGCGGTCTCGGCGTGCCGTCCCGTGGCATCCGTCCTCCCGAAAGGACCCGAGTGAGCAGAACCACGACCCCGCGCGGGCGCAGGACGATCGCGCGTCACGGGCGCCTGCGTTCCCTCGGTCCGCTGGGACAGTTCTTCCGGGCGCTCGCCGTCGCGATGGCCGTCGTCCTCGTCGCCGGCGCCGGGGTGGCCGCGTACGCCGTGTACGACCTGTCGTCGAGCTTCACCGCGGACGCGGTCGATCTGCCCGACCAGCCCGCGGTCCCGCCGGACATCGGCGAGCTCAAGGGCGGCGTGAACCTGCTCATGGTCGGCACCGACGAGTGCGAGCCCGACTTCGCGCAGTACTTCGGCGACCGGTGCAGCGGGGCGGACTCCGAGGGCAACCTCAACGACGTCAACATGCTCGTGCACATCTCCGACGAGCCCCGCCGCGTCACGGTGATCTCGTTCCCGCGCGACCTGATGGTGCCGATCCCCTCGTGCACCGACGCGGACGGCAACGTCAGCTCGGCGATGTCGAAGCAGCAGATCAACAGTGCCTTCATGTACGGCGGCCTCGGTTGTGTCGTCTCGACGATCTCCGAGCTCAGCGGCCTCCAGATCCCGTTCGCAGCCAAGGTCAGCTTCGGCGGCGTCATCAACATCACGGATGCCATCGGCGGCGTCGACGTCTGCATCGCCAACGGCATCAAAGATCAGTACACCGGAATCGACTGGTCCGCCGGCATGCGCACCATCAAGGGTCTCGATGCGCTGCAGTTCCTGCGCACCCGCCACGGCGTCGGTGACGGCGGCGACCTGGGGCGCATCTCGAACCAGCAGCAGTACATGTCGCGACTGGTCTCGAAGCTTCGCAGCGAAGAGGTGCTGTCGAACCCGGCGACGCTGTACAAGCTCGCATCCACGACGCTGCGCAACGTCGACCCGTCCACCTCGCTCACCAACCCGCTGACGCTCGTGCAGATCGCGATGGCGGTGAAGGACGTTCCGTTCAACGAGATCGTGTTCGTGCAGTACCCGACCTACACCGATCCGTCCGACCCGAACCGTGTCGTCCCCGACCGCGAGGCCGCGGATGCGCTCTGGTCGGCGCTCGCCGCGAACCAGCCGATCCAGCTGTCCGGCAAC
The DNA here is from genome assembly GCF_001898305.1 of Microbacterium sp. 71-36. Taxonomy (NCBI): domain Bacteria; kingdom Bacillati; phylum Actinomycetota; class Actinomycetes; order Micrococcales; family Microbacteriaceae; genus Microbacterium; species Microbacterium sp. 71-36. Next base: position 1,613,180 of record NZ_MKTP01000001.1, on the reverse strand, counting down.
CTCAGCGACGGCAACGGCGTCGTGGTCGACGAGAACGCCACCCCGGCACCCGCCGCGACCGACGCGCCGGCGCCGACCGACGCGCCGGCCCCGACCGACGGGGCGACGCCCACTCCGGAACCGTCGTCGAGCGTCATCACGCTGCCGTCGGAGATCGCCGGCCAGACCGCCGCGCAGGCCACCTGCTCGAACGGAAACGTCCGCTGACCCCGGGGCGTGCCATCCCGATCCCCGGATTCGGATGCCACGCCCCGACCGGCTACTATGGTTCGGTGTGCTCGCGCCTCGGCGTCGATCACCTGGAGACGTCGCATAGTCAGGCCTAGTGCACCACCCTGCTAAGGTGGAGTCCCCGTAAGGGGACCGAGGGTTCAAATCCCTCCGTCTCCGCACGAAAGGCCCCGGTTCGCCGGGGCTTTCGTCGTTCCTCAGGTCGCGCGCTCGAACACCATCGTCGCCTGGATACGGTCGCCTCCGCCGAAGCCGGTGCTTCCGGACGAGGAGGTCGTGATGGTGTGCAGGCGGAATCCGAGGGCTGCCTGCCGATTGATGACGTTCTCGAGTTCGGTGAGGTTGCCCGAACCGGTGCCGAAGAACTTCTCCTTCAGTACGACCTGCAGGACGACGTAGTTCCATCCGTTCTGCGCCGGTCGCGGCTGAGCTCCGGCGACGGCGTCCGCTTGCGCCCGGGCGATGAAACCCTCGATACCGGGCTGAGGAGGAGCCGGCGCCTGGTACTCGTCGGTCCACTGCTGACCGTCCCACCATCGCATCCGGCCCGAACCGTCGTCGTACCAGCCCGCCTGTGCGTCCGCCATCGGACTCCCCCTTCGCCCGTCGCCGTCCGGTCTCCGCGTCCGCGGGCCTGCGACGGCGCTGCCCCGAGTCTGGCGGCATCCCGTCGCGAGAGCAACGCGAACGGCGCACCCGGGAGAACCCGAGTGCGCCGTTCGCGCGTGAGCCGGTTGGGCTCGCCGGTCACGCCTGGATGAATGCCAGGATGTCCGGGTTGATCACATCGGCGTGCGTGGTCAGCATGCCGTGCGGGTAGCCCTCGTAGATCTTGAGGGTCGAGTTCTGCAGCAGTTCGTGCTGCAGGAGCGCGGCGGCCTTGTACGGCACGACCTGGTCGTCGTCGCCCTGGAGCACCAGCACCGGGACCGTGATGGCCTTGAGGTCTTCGGTCTGGTCGGTCTCGGAGAACGCCTTGATGCCGAGGTAGTGGGCCTGGGCGCTGCCGGTCATGCCCTGGCGCCACCAGTTGTCGATCACGGGCTGGGAGGGGGTGACGCCCTCGCGGTTGAACCCGTAGAAGGGACCGGATGCCACGGCCTCGAAGAACTCCGAGCGGTTGGCGGCGAGGGCCTCGCGGAAGCCGTCGAACACCGACAGCGGAGTGCCCTCGGGGTTGCTCTCGCTCTGCAGCATGATGGGCGGGACGGAGGCGACGAGCACGGCCTTGGCGACGCGCCCCTGCGGCTCACCGAACTTCGCCACGTAGCGGGCGACCTGTCCGCCGCCGGTGGAGTGACCGATGTGGATGGCGTTGCGCAGGTCCAGGTGCTCGACGACGGCGGACGCGTCGCTGGCGTAGTGGTCCATGTCGTGACCGGTGCCGATCTGCGAGGACCGGCCGTGACCGCGCCGGTCGCTGGCGATGACGCGGTAGCCCTTGTCGAGGAAGTACAGCAGCTGCGCGTCCCAGTCGTCCGACGACAGCGGCCAGCCGTGGTGGAACATGATCGGCTGGGCGTCCTTGGGGCCCCAGTCCTTGAAGAAGATCTCCGCGCCGTCTTCGGTGGTGACGAATCCCATGATCGAACCTCTCGTGTGATGGATCCGAGCGCTGCTCGGGGTGTGGGTGGGTCGCTCGCCATCCGGGTCCGGGGCCGAGCGCGTTCACGATAACCAGGACGGTCCCGCGGCGTGCTTCGACATTTGTCTGATCTCTTCGCACACCTGGACGGGCTGTCGGATGCCGGCGGCGAGCGCCTCAGTAGTCGTCGTGGTTCTCGCGGACGATGTCGAGTCGCGTCTCGTCGTCGGCCCATTCCGCGAGCGCTGTGCGCAGTTGTCGCTGGAGCCAGGCCGCCGGAAGCAGGGCGCCGTCCCGCTCCAGATCGTCGAGGCGCGCGAGGCGTTCGTCGACGGAACCGGTGAGGTCGGGCAGAGCGGGGGTGTCGCTGTGGGTCATGGGAGCTCCGTTCTCTCCCCGCGGGTGCCGGGTGCGCCCGCGGTGACCCGAGGGTAGGCGTCGCCCGCGCGACGACGGTTCGACGGATGTCGAAGGGTGGGTCGTCCGGTGTCCGAGTGCCGGGCGCGTGAGCCGACGTAGCCTCCTTCCCGGCGGGCACGCGCCGTCGCCCGCCGCCCATGATCGCTGAGCCGGAGGGTGAGATGAACGTCGCCGAAATGATCGTCGAGACGCTGCACCGAGCAGGGGTGGAACGGGTGTGGGGGCTCCCCGGCGATTCCTTGAACGCGTTCACCGATGCCTTGCGTCGCGACGGGTCCCTCGACTGGATGCACGTCCGCCACGAGGAGTCGGCGGCTTTCGCGGCGGCGGGGGAGGCGGCGATCACCGGTCGGCTGGCCGTCGTGGCCGGCAGTTGCGGCCCGGGAAGCCTCCACTTCCTCAACGGTCTCTACGACGCCCAGCGCTCCCGCGTCCCGGTCCTCGCGATCGCCTCGCACATTCCGTCCGCCGAGATCGGCAGCGGGTACTTCCAGGAGACCCACCCCCAGGAGCTCTTCCGCGAGTGCAGCGTGTACGTCGAACTCGTCGGCAGCCCCGAGCAGATGCCGTGGGTGCTGGAGGCCGCGATGCGCGCGGCCGTCGAGAAGCAGGGCGTCGCCGTGGTGGTCGTCCCCGGTGATGTGTTCTTCGCCCGGGCCGCGGATCGCCGACCCAGCGCCCCGATCGTCGCCGCGGCGTCGCACATCGTCCCGACCGACGGGGCGCTCGCCGCCGCGGCCGAGGTGCTCGACGCCGCCGAGAACGTCACGATCCTCGCCGGTGCGGGGGTCGCCGGCGCCCACGCCGAGGTGCTGGCCCTCGCCGAGCGGTTGAAGGCTCCGATCGTGCACGCGTTCCGTGGCAAGGAATGGATCGAGTACGACAACCCGTTCGACGTCGGGATGACGGGGCTCCTCGGCTTCTCGTCCGGATACCGCGCCATGGAGCACTGCGACGCGCTGCTCATGATCGGCACCGACTTCCCCTACCGGCAGTTCTACCCCTCCCGCGCCAAGGTCGTGCAGATCGACCTTCGCGGCGAGCAGCTGGGCCGTCGCACGGCGATCGACGTCGGTCTCGTCGGCGATGCCGCCGACACCGCGCGGGCGCTGCTGCCGCTTCTCCGCGACGATCGGGACGACCGGCACCTCCGGCGCAGCCTCGACCACTACCGGCGGGCGCGGACGGGCCTCGACGATCTGGCCGACGACGACGGCCGGCAGCCTCTGCACCCTCAGTTCGTGGCGCGCCTCGTCGACGAGCTGGCCGCCGACGACGCCGTGTTCACCGCCGACGTCGGCACGCCGGTCATCTGGGCGGCGCGCTACCTGCGGATGAACGGTCGCCGACGCCTCATCGGATCCTTCACGCACGGATCCATGGCCAACGCGATGCCGCACGCGCTCGGTGCGCAGGCGGTCGACCGCGACCGACAGGTGATCGCGTTGGCCGGGGACGGCGGCATCGCGATGCTGCTCGGTGACCTCCTCTCGATCCGTCAGAACGACCTGCCCATCAAGATCGTCGTCTTCGACAATTCGGCTCTCGACTTCGTCGAGGTGGAGATGAAGGCCGCCGGTATCGTCAACGCCGGCACGGACCTGCAGAACCCCGACTTCGCCGAGGTGGCCCGGGCGATCGGCATCCCGGGCTATCGCGCGACAACCGGAGAAGAGCTGCGTTCCGCGCTCGCCGAGGCGTTCGACCGACCCGGACCCGCGCTCGTCTCGGTCGTCGTGGCACGCCAGGAGTTGGCGATCCCGCCGACGATCACGGTGGAGCAGGCGAAGGGGTTCGCCCTGTTCGCGCTGCGCACGCTGCTGTCGGGGCGCGGCGATGAGCTGATCGACCTCGCCGACACCAACGTCCTGCGGCGGCTGCTCTACCGCGACTGAGCGCGGCGTGCGCCGGCATCCGTCGCCGATCTCGGGAGCCGGCGGCCGTCGAGTCTCAGGCGGCGACGACGGACGGCGCAGTGAGGAGCGCGAAGACCTCGGCCGTCACCGAGCCGGGCGTGGCGAAGTACATCGTCACGAAGCAGCCCGGGTGCGCGGGGGGAGTGAAGTTCTGCACACCGATCTCGAGCTCGCCGAGATCATCGACGCGCGCCGACAGTCGGAACGTCGAGGGCTGGGCGACCTCGTGCAACGCCCACAGGCGCGGGAAGTCGGGGTCGTCGGCGAGCTGCGCCAGCAGTTCCCGCACGCGGGGGGAATCGGGATCGGCGTGGAATCGGAACGACGCGATGGCGTCGCGCGCCACTCGCTCCCAGTCGCGCACCGACTGACGGGACTCGGGGCGGAAGGTCTGCAGAAGCGCGTTGCGGCCCGGCGCCAGGTCGCCTCCCGAAAGGGCGAGCATCGCGTCGTTGGCGGCCAGGATGTCCAGGGCGCTGTCGGTCACGTAGGCGGGGCAGGCCGGCCACTGCTCGAGCAGTACCCGAAGGCTCTCCGTCGTCTGCGCGGTGACAGGGCGGGCGGGGCTGGCGGCGCCGCGGGCGAGTCGGTGGAGATAGTCGGCGTGGACGGCATCCATGCGCAGAGCCCGGGCGAGCGACTCGGTCACCTGGTCGGAGGGGCGGGTGACGCGCCCCTGCTCCAACCGCACGTAGTACTCGAGACTGATTCCGGCCCGGGCCGCCACTTCGTCGCGTCGTAGCCCCGCGACGCGCCGACGACCGTCGCGTTCGACGCCGAAATCCTCGGGTACGCATGCGGCGCGACGGGCGGCGAGGAAGACTCCGAGGGGCGAGGAGCGACGGGCCATGTGATCCTCCGGGGTGAGGGCGATGGCATCACGTTAGGTGATGGAGCGGTCGCTCCACATCACCCGGGGCATCCCCCGACATCGCATGTCCGCTCAGGCGGCGCGGACTGCCTGTGCGATCATCGCCGCGCTGTCCTGGGCGGAACGCTCCAGCTCGTCACGCGAGCGCCCCAGGCGACTCACCAGGATCAACGACTGGGACACGGTCACGGCCTGTTCGGCGGCTCGGACCGTGTCGCTCCGCCCGCCGTCCGAGGGGGAGGCGGCTTCCAGAGCCTCCGCGACCGCGCTCACCATGCGTGCGAGCGTGTCGTCGGCGATCTCCGCGATCGGCGACTCGTGCCCGAGCTCGGCGATGGAGTTGATCAGAAGGCACCCGCGTCGCTGCGGATCGCCGGCGCAGTCGTCGACCACCGCGGCGAAGTACCGCGCGAGGACGTCGTCGGGGGATGCGGCCGGCGACGCGACCGCGCTCCGGACGAAGGCCACCCGCCGCTCGCAGTAGGCGCGGAACGCCGCCAGGAACAGCGCGCGTTTGCTGCCGAACGCGAGGTAGAGGCTGCCGTTGCCCACGCCGGTCGCTTCGGCGATGTCCTGCATCGACACGCCCGCGAAGCCGCGGGACCAGAACAGATCGATGGCGGCGTCGACGGCGGACGCCTTATCGAAGGTGCGACCACGCGGCATGACACGACCGTATCGGACGGGGTGGAGGTCGGGACGCGTGGGAGCGTTCTCGTGAAATTCCCCATATTGGATCGCTCACTCCAGTATGCTCCGTCGTGTGGCCCGCTCTTCCTCGCCCTCGGAGCCGGACCCGGCGCTCGCCCTGAGCCCCGGCGTCTCGCGCGGCACGCTTCCCGTGCGCGGACGCGACGACGTCCTCCTCGAGATCGATCGGGCGCTCGACGCCCCCGCCGTCAGCGTCGTCGTGCTCGTCGGAGGACCCGGCATCGGCAAGACCCGACTGCTGGAGGAGACGATCGCGGCCGCGCGTCGTCGCGGCTGGTGCCGCGTGATCGTCGCTCCGACGCCCGACTCGCGGACGACGCCACTGGGCGCCCTCACCGATGCCGCCCTGGCCGCTAGTCCGCCGCTGCTGGACGCCGCGGAGCTGGCGCCGGTGCTGCTCGGATCCCATCCCCAATACTGGATCACCCGGCTGCTGCACGACGGGATCGAACGTGCCGCCACCTCCCGCGGACTCCTGTTCGTCATCGACGACCTGCAGTGGCTGGATGCGGGTTCCGTGGGTGCCGTGGCGGCGCTCATGCGGACGACGGTCGGGATGCCGGTGACGTGGCTGATCGGCACGCGTCCCGGCGGGACGGATGCCGGTCAGGACCGCCTCCTCTCGTACGCCCGCGACGTCGGTGCGCTGATCGAACTCGAGCCGCTGACCGACGCGGCGGTGCGGGAGATCGGCGGCGACGTGCTCGGGATGCCCGCCGGCCCCGTCCTCGCCGACGCGCTCGGCGCCGCGGAGGGGAGTCCCCTGCTGGCGCTCGAGATGCTCTACGGGCTGTCGGACGAGAACCTCATCGATGTCACGGGCGGCACGGCCGAGATCGTCGACTCCCGCGTGCCCCGCGGGTTCGGCGCGTCCTCGCGTCGACGGCTCGCGGCGGTCTCCGCGGACGCCCGACGGGTGGCGCAGGCGGGCGCGCTGTTCGGGCGACGGTTCGGGCTGCCGGGAGTCGTCTCCGTGCTCGACCTGCCGCTGGCGTCGGCGTTGGCGTCGGTGGACGAGCTCCTCGCCGCCGACATCGTCGCCGACGACGGTACGGGTCTGGTGTTCCGTCACGACACGATCCGCGATGCCGCCCTCGAGAGTCTGTCTCCGTCTCTCCGTCGCGCGCTGGGCCGTGCCGTGCTGGAGAAGCGCCGCGCGGAGGGCGTGCCCGCCGCCGCGCTCGCGCCCGATCTCCTCCGCTTCGCCGAACGAGGTGACGACGAGTCGATCGCCCTGCTCCTGGATGCCGCCCGGGAACTCGCCGCGACCGATGCCCAGACCGCGGCCTCCCTGGTCGCCCGGGCCGCCGAGCTGGCGCCCGCCACCGAGCTCTATCGGGCCGAGATCGTGGAGCTGCTCCCGGTGCTGTGGGCGGGGGGCCGGGCGGATGAGGTGGCCGCGATCGGCGACCGGTTCTCCGCCTCTCTCGGCGGCGACGAACGGGCCCGCGTCGATCTCGTGATGGCCCGCCTGTTCACGGAGTCCTCGTTCGAACGGGCCCTGGAGATCTGCGACCGCGCCCTGGAGATCCCGGATGCCGCCCCGGCGACGCGCGTGCAACTGCTCGCCGTGCGGGCGCTGAACTGCGCCAACGCCGCAGATCCCGAAGGGCTGCGCGACTCGATCCGTCGGGGGCGCGCCGAGGCCGACGACCGGCGCGATCTCGTGGCTCTCGCGACGCTCGATGCGAGCGAGTCGGTGCTGACCTTCTACGAGTCGCGCTACGACGACGCTCTCCGGCTGCAGCGCGACGCCCTCCGACGGATCGCGGACTCCGGCACCCTCGCCTCGCTGTGGCTCCCGGAGGGTCTCTGGATGGCGTTCATGCGGAACTCGCTGGGTGAGTGCCGTGCGGCGCTGCGCGACGTCGACACCGGTCTGGCCGAAGCGCGTCGTGCGCACAACGTCATCGCCGAGGCCTTCTGGATGATGGTGCGCGCCCGCGTGCTCTACGACCTCGGCGCCCTCGAGGACGCCCGGACGCAGGCCGAGGCCGTCCTCGACCTGGCGTCGGAGCTGCAGCTCGGGGATTTCGCGAACGCGACGGCAGGCGTGGTCCTGTTCCGGATCTCCCTCCACACCGGCGACCGCGTCCTGCGCGACCAGACCCGCCCGCTCGTGACGGCTCTCGCCGAGGGCAGGGGCCTCACGCGCACGGGCCGGTGGAACCTCGCCGTGGAGGCCCTGGACGCGGGACGGTTCGACGACGCCCGGGCCCTCAGCTCGCTCGCGCTGGAGGGACTGGACCAGCCCGCGCCGGCGATGACCACCCCCGCCGACCTGCTCGACGACCTCCTCCTCGCCGAGGTGTGTCTGGGCGCCCGCGACACGGACGCGCTCGACCGGGTCCGCGTCACCGTCGCCGCGCGGGCCGACGCCAACCCGGACCGCCCCGCGGTGCAGGCCGTCGAGCTCGCGGTGCGCGGTCTCGCCGACCGTTCCGAGTCACTGCTGAGGGAGTCCGCGGTGCTGTGCCGTGCGGGCCAGCGACCGCTCGTCCTGGCGCGCGTCCTGGAGGTGCTCGCCTCCGTCCTCGTGGGCGACGAGGAAGCCGCGCGGACCCTCACCGAAGCGCTCGATGTCTACCAGGCCGTGGGGGCGACCCGCGACGCGAGCCGGGTGCTCCGCAGCCTTCGGGCGCGTGGCGTGCGCACGCGCCCGAAGGCTGCGTCCACGGCCGACCCGGCCGGCCTCGGCCTGTCGCAGCGCGAGCAGCAGGTGGCCGATGTGCTGCGGACCGGGGCGACGACGAAGGAGATCTCGGAAGCTCTCCTCCTCTCGCCCCACACCGTGGTCACCCACGTGCGTCACATCTTCGCCAAGCTCGGGGTCAACACCCGGAGCGAGGTCATCGAGATCCTGTCGTCCGCCCACGACTGAGCGCCGCGGATCCTGACGGATGTCGGATGCGCATTCGTCACCCGTCGGGTGCGGTCGGCGTGCCGGTCGGTCACCATCGTCGTCATCGACGATCTGGAGGATGCCATGACCGACTCACTGTCCCGTCTCGCGGGGCCCGCCATCGTGCACCTCGAGCACGAACTCATCGTCCGCGACTTCCTCGAGCTGCTCGACGAGCAGTGCTGGAGCGACCTCCGGCCGTTCCTGCATGACGAGGTCGTGTTCGTCACGGCCCCGGGACGCAGCATCGACGGGAGGGAGTGCGTGCTCCGGGCCGTGCGCGAGATCCGCCACGGCTTCGCCCGCTTCGGGGTCGAGCTCGAGGACCTCGGATTCGGACCCGCCACGGTCTTCGCCCACCTGACGCTGTCCCTGCGGCTGCCCACCGGCGAGGAGGCGCGGGTGCAGAGCTTCGCGAAGTTCCGGCTGCGCGACATGCAGATCGTGGAGTGGACGCAGTCCTATGCCTGATCGGCGCTCGCGGCGGCCGCGACCGTCGAAGGGTCTCTCGACGTCTGTCGGAGCGGCGATCATCCCCGCACGCCTAGCCTGCGGTCGCAGACGTTCGTGGCCGCGGCCGTCGCGACGGGTCGCGCCGGGGGAGAGGGGTTCCATGGGAGAGATCGAGTTCGACGGGTACCTCGCGGAGGCACGCCGGCACGTCAGCGCCGCCAACTACGACGTGCAACGGATGTCCGACGGCGCGGGGGATCGGCAGGCCCTCCACAGCATCGTGCTGGCCCTCGACGCGATCCTGGCCGCCCTCGAGCACGTGGACGCCGCGCGGTCGCGCGCGGGGGGAGAACGCCCGTGAGGGGCGGGCTGCCGGACGGCGTGCAGCGCTTCACCGCGCCGCTCACGGGGCACGCGATCTTCCTCGTCGTCACCGTGGAGGAGTCCGCGGTGGATGACGTCCGGGACGTGCTGCGCGACCTCGGCGGACTCGTCCAGACGGTGCGATTCCGTGACCCCTCCGACGGGCTGTCGTGCACGGTCGGTATCGGGGCACGTGTGTGGCCGACGCTCGTGGGTGGTCCGCTGCCGCGCGAACTGCACCCGTTCGCGCCGGTGGTCGGCGCCGTGCACACCGCGGTCGCCACGCCCGGCGATCTCCTCTTCCACATCCGCAGCGATCGCGCCGACCTGTGCTTCGAGTTCGAACGGCTCCTGGTCGCGGCGCTCGGGGACGGCATCCGGGTCGAGGACGAGACGTCCTGTTTCCGCTCGTTCGATCGGCGGGACCTGCTCGGCTTCGTCGACGGCACGGCGAATCCCGTCGGAGACGACGCCGACGACAGCGTGCTCGTGGGCGATGAAGATCCCGCCTTCGCCGGGGGCACCTATGTCGTGGTGCAGAAGTACCGGCATCCCCTCGATCGGTGGCAGGCGTTGCCCGCCGAGGTCCAGGAGCACATCATGGGCCGGACCAAAGCCGACAACGTCGAGCTCGACGACGCCACCTCGGGACAGAAGTCGCACAAGACGCTCGCGACGATCGTCGACGATGCGGGTGTCGAGCACGACATCGTGCGCGACAACATGCCGTTCGGCCGCCCCGGCCACGGCGAGTTCGGCACGTACTTCCTCGGCCAGGCGCGTTCGCTGTGGGTCATCGAGACGATGCTCCGGCGGATGTTCGTGGGGGATCCCCCCGGCATCCACGACCGCCTGCTCGACTTCTCCGTCGCGCTGACCGGCTCCACCTTCTTCGCCCCGTCGGCGGCACAGCTCGCCGTCCTCGGAGACGACCGCGATGCGCCCGTCCCCGCCGCGACGGTCGTCGCGGCTTCCTCCCCTTCGCTCGGTATCGGCGCGAACCGCGCCCCGCTTCCCCAGGAGAACTGATGGATCACCTCACTCGCCGTCTCGCCCCGATCACCGACGAGACCTGGAACGCGCTGGACGACGAGGCCCGGACGCGGCTGCAGCCCGTTCTCGGCGCGCGTCGCCTCGTCGACTTCGACGGGCCGCGGGGATGGGAGCACTCCTCGACGAACACCGGTCGCGTCCGCCCGGTCGGCGACGACGACGCCGGACTGCGCGCGCGGCAGCGCGTCGTGCTCGCGCTGACCGAGGTGCGCGCGGACTTCGTCCTCGCCCGGTCCGAGCTCGACGACACGGCGCGCGGCGCGGTCGACACCGACCTCTCCGCGCTCGACGAGGCGGCGCACCGGCTCGCCGTGCGGGAGAACACCGCGATCCTCGCCGGCTGGCCCGCCGTCGGCTTCGCGGGCATCGCACCGAGTTCGCCGCACGCCCCGATCGACGGGGCGGGGGATGCCGCGGGGCTGACGCGTCGCACGGCCGAGGCCGTCCGTCGACTCGGCGACGCGGGGATCGGCGGTCCGTACGGCATGGCCGTCGGATCGCGCGAGTGGGTGGAGATCCTCGGCGGGAACGACGCCGGCGGCCAGCCGCTCCGGCGGCACATCGAGCGGATCCTCGGCGGCGATGTCGTGTGGACACCCGGAATCGAGGGCGCGGTCGTGATCAGCCTGCGCGGGGGCGACTTCCTCCTCGAGGTCGGCCAGGATGTGGCGCTCGGGTACCTGGCGTCCGCGGAGGACCGGGTGCAGCTGTACCTCGAGGAGTCCTTCAGCTTCCGCATCGCGACTCCGGAGGCGGCGATCGCGCTCCTCCCGGGCGCGGACGACGACTGATCCGTCCGCGCTCAGCGGCGCAGGAACGCGTCGACCACGGTGTTGAAGCCGTCGGGGTCCTCGAGGAACGGGAAGTGCGAGTGCGCGGTGTTCCCGTCGAACACATGCAGTCGTGCCCCGGGGATGCGCTCGGCGATGTAGCGCTGCGACGTCGGTGTGACGTGGCTCCCCACGCAGCCGATCACGAGGGAAGGGAGGTCGATCCGGGGGAGGAGATCACGCCAGTCCTGCCCGGCGTGATCGACCAGGAGTGTCGAAGCCTGCTCCCGGGGTGCGGACCGCAGCTCCGCACAGACGAAGTCCCACAGCTGCGGATCGGGTTCCCGCCCGAACATGCTGCGGACGAAGTCCCGCGTGACCTTCCCGGTCGCGTCATCGCGGATGGCCCCCGCCAACGCGTACAGACCGGCCGGATCCAGGATCGCGCCGGTCTCCTCGCGCTCCCGCGCCGAGATCCACGGCGCGGCCACGACCGCGGCGGGTTGATCGACGAAGATCGCGCGCCCGAGGCCGTCGGTGCCGAACTGATCCATCAGCGACCACAGGACCGAAGCCCCCATCGACCAGCCCAGAACGTCGACCTCGGCGACGTCCAGTGCCGTGATGAAGCCGTGCACGTCGCGGGCCAGGCGCGCGACCCGGTACCCGTGCACCGGCTTCGCGGATTCGCCGTGTCCTCGGAGATCGAGCGTGATCACGCGGCGGCCGGACGCCATCGTGCGCTGGCCCTGGAACATCTCCCGCGTCTGGCCCCACCCGTGCAGGAGTACGAGCGGCACTCCGTCGCCCCCGGTGTCGTCGAAAGCGAGGGCGACGCCGTCGTCCGTGAGGTGGCGCAGGGCCGTCGTCGTCCTCATGCGTGCAGCCCCGCCGCGGCGCGGTGGTACTGGAACAGTTTCATGCTCATGTGCAGCGCACTGCGCCGCGGTCCGTCGTCGAGCGCCTCCTTGACGGTGTCGGGGAGGTTGTCGAGCCGGTAGTACAACGTCGTGCGGTGGATGTGCAGCTTCTCGCACGCCACCCGGACGTTCCCCCCGACGTCGAGATAGGTCTCCACGGTCTCTCTCTGGGTCGGATCCTCCGAGGTGCACAGCGCGTAGGCGGCGGGCGAGTACACGCGGACGGCTTCGGGATCCGCCGCGACGCTGTCGATGAGCGCCCAGAAACCGAGGTCCGCGATGTCGGCGATACCGGCCACCGACGGCACGCGCGACACGATGCGCGCCGCGATCACGGCGCGGTCGGCCGCCCCGACCAGGTCGCTCTCGGCTTCGTCCAACGTGGCGGTCCCGATCGGGGCCGGGGCGATCCCCGCCGCGGCGAGCTCGTGGGAGACGACCTGTGCGACCGCCTCCACGTCGGTCGTGCGAGCGGCGAGCAGCAGCGGGCCGCGGTGCACCCCGAGCGACAGCACGCGCGGCGCCCGGGTCGTGGCGAGGCGTCGGCCGAGGGTCAGCCGGTCCATCTCGCTGACCGAGCCGTCGATGCGCAACGCCAGGACCGTCGTGCCCGGACCCGGCGCGAACATGCGCCGGTCGACCGCCTCGCGGAACGCGCGGCGGGCCGTCGCGTCGTCGGAGGAGAGCAGCGCGTCGATCACGCCGCGCGCTTCGCCCCCGTCGCGGTCGGCCTCCTGCTCCAGGAGCACCCGGATGAGTTCGCACGCCGCGTCGATGGCCGCGTAATCGACGCTGCGGAGGACCGGTTTGTCGCCGGTGATGAGCCAGAGGAGCGCGATCGTCTGATCGCCGCTGCGGATCGGGATCGCCAGGCGTTCCTGACCGCCGAACGGCGCCATCGGAACGTTGGTGGGCTGCCGGATCTGCCGGATGTGGAGCCCTTCCAGGTACTCGCGCGCCTCGGGCGGGGTCGTGCGCTTGAGGAGGGCGCGGCGACGCATCTCGTCGACGTCGTCCTCCTGCTCGCTCGCCGCGATGGGCGTGTAGTCGAGGTCGTTCACGACCACGGAGCGCCCGAGCGTGCGGGCCAGCTCGTCCACGATCTCCTGCAGCTTCATGATCCGCGAGCGTAGGCGGGCTCGCCCGCCCCGGGGAGGGGTCGGGTTTTACCACCCTCGCTCCCGGGCGTGTCCGACGAATGATGTAAAGCCCTTCGACGTACGACGGGGAGCGGCGATCCCGGCGCTCTCTAACCTGTGACGACCCGGGCGGTGCCCCGCGCGTCCGGGAGGGAGAGGACATGATCGAGACGACACTGGACGATGGGTGGACCGTTCCTTCCTTCACGGTGGGCGAGGGCCCCCCGATCGTCCTGGTGCTGGGGTCCGTCGAGGCAGTCCGCAGTGCCGCGGCGGTCGCGGCCGACGCGGCCGCGGGGCACCGGGTCGTCGCGGTCGACGTGGCCGACCTGGCATCCGATCCCGCCGAGACGACGATCGCGACCGGGCGTCTTCTGGCTCTGCTGGCGTCCCTCGGAGTCCGGGATGCCACCCTGGTGGGCCACACCGTCGGGTGTGCCGTCGCCGCCCACGCCGCGCGCACCGCGCCGGCGGGTGTGATCTCCCGGCTCGCCCTGATCAGTTCGCCGGTCGTGCTGCCGGCCGCGTCGATCCCGTCCCCCGCCGCCGACTACGCCACCGACCTCGGTCACGTGACGGTGCCGACCCTCGTGCTCCACAGCGAGACCGACCCGGTGTCCCCGGTGAACGACACGGCCCTGGGCGCGGCGATCGCGTCGCCGAACGCGCAGCTGCGGGTCTACCCGGGGGTGCGTGAGGCGTTGAGCGCGGAGCAGCGCGACGCCGTGATCCGCGACCTGCTGGCTTTCGCGGACGCCGCCTCCCCGCTCTGAACCCTCGCGCTCCCGGCGGTCAGGATCCGGCCGCGATCCGACCCAGGGCGATTCCGGCCCCGCCGGCCAGCACGGCGGCGATCAGCATTCCGAGGGCGGATGCCACCGCGGCGGCGCGGCGCCCGCGGGTGATCAGCTCGGCGGTCTGGACACTCGCGGTGCTGAACGTGGTGTACCCCCCGAGCAGCCCCGCCCCCAGCACCGATGCGGCCGACACGGGAAGCGCGGGAGCGACGCCGGTCACCGCGCCGAGGACGAAAGCACCCGAGACGTTCACCACGAGCGTCCCCCACGGCAGCCCTGCTCCGACGTGGCGGGTCACCACGGCATCCAGCGCGTACCGCAGTACGGCGCCCGCGCCGCCGGCGAGGCACGCGAGGATCACCGTGACCGTGCTCACGTCCGCGCCCGCTTCCGCACGCGAACCGCCACGTGCTCGCCCACGAATGCGGCTCCCACTCCGAGGGCGACCGTGACGAGGGCCACCGCGGCGCCCGCGAGGGGATCACGGGCCAGGACCAATCCGTCGACGCCGACGACGAGCGTTCCGTAGGTGGTGTACCCGCCGAGCAGCCCCGTGCCCAGGAGCAGACGACGACGGGCTGAGCGCCCGTCGCCCGGGGGAGTGATCCCGTACAGTCCGCCCAGGAGAGCGGCGCCCGTGACATCGACCGCCACGGTCGTCACCAGCGAGGCGTCCGGGGCCACGATGAGCGCACCGAGCGCGAGACGGATCACCGTCCCGGCGACCCCGCCGAGGAAGACGAGGAGAGCGCGGGTCACCGGACCGTCGCCGCGGGGGTGTGCGTGGTCGATCGTCATGGGAGAACGATCCCCGTCCCCGCGCGCCGGGTACATCGTCAGACGACGCGAACATCCTCGACGCCTGTCCAACGGGCCGTGCTGCTACGCCCGCCGTACCTCGAGCGCGTCGATGCCCGGCATCCCGAACCAGGACCGTCCGCCGACCGCGTCCACCAGGGTCATCAGCACGGCGTCGCACGAGCGGCAGCGTGCCACGGTCCCCATCGCGGTGGCGTAGACGGCGACCCGCGCCACCGCCCCACCGTCGCCGCAGGATCGGCAGCGGATGAGCGAGTCGGTGGCATCCCATCCGAGGAGGTCGGTCAGCCGGCCGGCGAGTGCGTTGCCGTCGAGAACGTCCATCACGAGCCTCCGAATCGCTCGGTGCGGATGTCGCCGGGCCGGTGCCCGGCGGCGAGGAGCCAGCGCGACACGGCTTCGACGAACGGGGTCGGGCCGCACACGTAGACGCGCGGGGCGCGGGCGGCGGGGAGCACCGCGTCGCGCAGACGCTCGGCCGTCAGACGGCCGGGCGGGGTGGATGCCGCGGGAGGCGCGGCGCGCGTGTAGACGAGGTCGAGGTCGATCGCGCCCGACGCCGCGAGCGCCGCGAGCTCGTCCGCGAAGAAGAGGTCGCCCGGGGTCCGCACCGAGTACAGCAGACGGAACTCGCTCGGGTCTCCGGCGGCGGCGTGCGCCTGGGCCATCGCGTAGAGCGGAACGACTCCGGAGCCGCCGGCGATCAGTTGCACGGGCCGTGGCGACGCCTCGGTCGGCGGCGTCCACACGAAGAACGCCCCGAGCGGTCCGTGCACCTCGATCTCGTCGCCGACCCGCAGATCGTGCACGAGAAAAGGCGAGACCTCGCCGTCGGGGACTTCGTCCACCGCGAGCAGCACGCGCGTGCCGTCTCCGGACGAGGCGATCGAGTACGACCGCGACGCCTGATATCCGTCCGGTGCCGTGAGACGCAGATCGAGGTGCGCCCCCGCGTCGTTCCCCGGCCAGGTCGGGACGTCGAGTGCGATGCGCTGCGCCGTGGGGGTCTCGGCGCGGATGTCCGCGACCGTCGCGGTGTGCCAGGCGGTCGGGCGGCGCGTCACCAGTACCGTTCCTCCTGCCACGGGTCGCCGTGCAGGTGATACCCGTTCTGCTCCCAGAACCCCGGGTCGTCATCGGGCATGGTGACGAGGCCGCGGACCCACTTGGCGCTCTTCCAGAAGTACAGGTGCGGCACGAGCAGCCGGGCGGGGCCACCGTGCTCGGGGGTCAGGGGTTCGCCGTCGGCCTCGAAGGCGATCCAGCTCTTCCCGTCGAGGAGGTCCTCCAGCGGCACGTTCGTCGTGTATCCGCCGTAGGAGTGCGCCATCACGTAGTCGTGGGCGGTCTCGACCTCGTCGAAGATGCGGTCCAGCGACACCCCGCGCCACGGCATGTCGAGTTTGGTCCAGTGCGTGACGCAGTGGATGTCGACGGTGATGTCCTCCATCCCGAGCGCCTGCAGCTCGGCGGTGTTCCACCGGTGGTCGCCGTTCTCGGTGCGCACGACGAACTCCCATTCGTCGGCGTCGATCTCGGGCGTCGGACCGGCCGACAGCACGGGCCAATCGCCCACCAGGGTCTGGCCCGGGGGAAGACGCGGGTCGCGTTCGGAACGGCGTCCGGAGAATCCTCGAGTGATGAACGACATGGATGCCTCTTTCCTCCCCGGCGTGGGCGAGTTTCACCCTAGCCAGGTCGCTGACCGCGCGACAGGGACGATTGTCGGATCCCGGGGCGTCGCGACCCGTCAGTTCGTCGAAGACGTCCCGTCGGCGTGCGGACCGCCGGTGTCCGCGGCAGCCGCGCGCACCGTGCCGACCAGCGCGGCGGTCTCGTCGCCCCCGACCGCGATCGGCTGCAGGATCTCGCCGGTGGTGGTCAGCAGAACCCCCACCGGGCGGGTGCCCGTGATGCCGAGCGCCCTGGCGAACTCCCCGGACGGATCGACGTGCAGGCCCTCGTCGGCCGTGCTCAGGGGCATGTCGTCGCCGACCGGCACGATGAGTCGGACGTCCACCAAGGTCTCGAGCGGGGCGCGGTCCCATCGCATCCGGTCGATGAGGTTCTCGCACGACGAGCATCCCCGTCGGACGAAGAGCAGCAGTTGCGCGCGCCCGCGCAGGGCGCGCTGACGGGGGACGACGACCGATCCGTCCGGGGTGAGGAGGGCGGCGTCGGGCACCGCGGCCGCGGGGGACGCCGAGCGTCCGCCTGCGGGTCGGAGCGTCGCCGCGATGACGGCGACGGCTGCGACGCCGAGCAGCAGGACGCCGCCGAGCAGAGGGGACAGGGCGAGTCGGGCGGCGACCGCCGGCGCAAGCGGTGCGCTGAGGGAGCCGACCACCGCGAGTCCGGCGAGGACGGCGATCGCCGTGTTGCGCGCCGTCAGGGCAGGACCCACGGGAGTGGATGCCAGTCGTCCGAAGCATCCGCAGTCCTCGGTCGACGCGCGCGTCTGCGCCCGCACGCCGACGGCGAGGAAGACGATCGACAGCGCGAGGGCGGCACCGCTCGCGGTGGCGGAGACCACTCCGCTCCCGAGGAGGAGTCCGACGGCGAGGACGAGTTCGACGACCGCGACCGCACCGACGACGGTCCGCGGAGGGAGACCCGACAGGCGCAGCGCGCGCAGTGTCGCGGGCGCGGCGTCGAGGTCGAGGAGCTTGCCCACGCCGCTGACGGCGAACACGGCAGCGAGGGCGAGGACGGGGAGGCTGAACGGCCCGAGCATCGCCCCAGGGTCTCACCCTCGGGGCGAGCGGTGCGGCCGGCGGTCTCGGGCGTCCGACGGGTGAAGTCGGCCGGCGCGCCCGCCGTTCGCGGGGGCCGATAGTGTCGCTGTGACGACTCCGTCACTGCGCGCGGCTCCCGCGGCAGCCGCTCATCCAGGGAGAATCGCCCATGTCCGTCGGTCTGCTCGCCGTGGTGGATGACATCCTCAGCGCCGCACTCAAAGCCAGCGCGAAGACCGCGGGCGTCGTGATCGACGACGCGGCCGTGACGCCGCAGTACGTGCAGGGCATCACGCCCGCCCGTGAGCTGCCGGTGGTCTGGAAGATCGCCCTCGGCAGCATCATCAACAAGTACGTCATCATCATCCCGATCGCGCTGCTGCTGACGGCGTTCGCGCCGGGGGTGCTGCCGTTCCTGCTGATCCTCGGAGGCGGGTTCCTGTGCTTCGAGGGTGCGGAGAAGGTGCTGGAGTGGTTCGGCGTCGGTCACGGTCACGGTGACGACGACGGGCCTCGCGACGAGCGCAAGCTGGTGCTCGGAGCCGTGCGCACCGACCTCATCCTCAGCACCGAGATCATGCTCATCGCGCTCGCGAGCCTGGATCCCGGCTTCGGCATCTGGATGACGCTCGGCGCGCTGCTGGTCATCGGACTCGCCATGACGGTCGTGGTCTACGGCGCCGTCGCACTCCTGGTGAAGATCGACGACATCGGACTGCGGTTCATGAAGAGTCCCGCGCGCGGGGTCCGTCGCTTCGGCGCCCGGGTGGTGGCATCCATGCCCGCCGTCTTCCGCGTGATCAGCGTGATCGGGACGATCGCGATGCTCTGGGTCGGCGGTCACCTGGTGGTGCAGAACCTCGGCGAGACCCTCTGGGCGGGCCCGTCCGATCTGCTCCACGCCGTCGAGCACGCGATCGAGGCCACGGGCCCGGTCGTCGTGTGGATCGTGGACACCGCGATCTCGGCGGTGTTCGGCCTGATCCTGGGCCTCGTCATCGTCGCCGTCGTCACCGGCATCCGTCGGGTGTTCCACCGCGGCGAGCCGGCCGACGCCGCGCACTGAACCCCGCCGGCGGGGCCGCCCGAGGCCCGGCGTCAGTCGAGGCGCGAGTGCTCGCCCAGACGGTGCCACGTGCGGTTGTGGTAGACCAGCGCGGCGCCGGGCTCGCCCGGCTCGAGGTCGCGCTCGACGTCGACCTGCAGGGCCTGGGCGGCGATGACGGTCGAGCCGCCGGCATCCATCCGACTGACCACGGCGCACCGCAGCCATGCCCGGACGCCGTGGTACACCGGCTCGCCCGTGGGAAGGCGTGACCAGGTCGAGGTGTCGGCGAAGCGGTCGAGTCCGCTCGTGGCGCCGGCGCGGGCCAGGACGATGTCCTCGGCGTCGAGCAGGTGCACGACGATCGTGGACGCGGCCACGATCGTGGGGGTCGCCGACGACAGGCTCGAGACCGAGAAGATCAGCAGCGGCGGCTCGGCCGAGACCGACGACACGGATGAGGCGGTGAGGGCGACCGGTCCGTGCTCGCCGTACGCGGTGATGACGGCGATGCCGCCCGGGTGGCCGCGGAACGCGCGCTTGAAGTCGTCCGCCGTGACGGACGTGCCGATGGTCGGCGTGCTCTCGGATCGCTCCTGCGGCAGGGAAGTCATACCTCGACGGTAACCCTCGGCGCGCGGCCCGGCGCCGGACGCCGAAACGCGGCGACACACGTGATCCGCCCGCACCCCAGTGTTGTGAGGCTTCACATCGCCTTCTCCGTGATGTTTCCGTTGCAAATCGTTCTTGACAGAGCGCTGAGTGTGAGCGCTAACATTCAGAAGTCAGCCCGCCCGAGCGGCTGCATCACATGGACCGGCGACGCCGCCGGCGAAACGAGGAGGTTTCATCATGAAGGCGAAGAAGACCCTCGCCGGACTCGCGCTCGTGGGCGCGATCGCTCTGACCACCGCCGGCTGCGCCGGTGGCGGCTCGACCGCCGGTGGCGGCGGAGACGACAAGGTCATCACCGTCGGCTTCGCGCAGACCGGTTCCGAGAGCGGATGGCGCAGCGCCAACACCGAGTCGATGAAGACGGCGTTCTCCGAGGCCAACGGCTTCAACCTCATCTTCAACGCGGCCGACAACAAGCCGGAGGCGCAGATCGCCGCCGTCCGCAGCTTCATCAACCAGGGTGTGGATGCCATCGTGCTCGCCCCCATCGTCACCGACGGCTGGGACGACGTGCTGAAGGAAGCCAAGGACGCCAACATCCCGGTGATCCTCGAAGACCGCACGGTGTCCGCATCGGAAGACCTGTACGCCAGCTGGGTCGGTCTGGACTTCAAGAAGGAGGGCGAGACGGCCGGCAAGTGGGTCGCCGAGAACTTCGGCAAGACCCCGACCAACCTCGTCGTGCTCGAGGGCACCACGGGTTCGTCGGCCGCCACCGACCGCGCCACCGGCTTCAACGACGCGATCAAGGGAACCGACATCACGGTGCTCGACTCGCAGACGGGTAACTTCACCCGCGCCGAGGGCAAGACCGTCATGGAGGGCTTCCTCCAGAAGTACGGCTCGCAGATCAACCTGCTGTTCGCCCACAACGACGACATGGGCCTCGGCGCGCTCGACGCGATCAAGGCGGCGGGCCTCAAGCCCGGCACCGACATCAAGATCGTGACGATCGACGCGGTCAAGGACGGCATGACGGCTCTGGCCGACGGCGAGTTCAACTACATCGTCGAGTGCAACCCGCTCCTGGGCGACAAGGTCGCCGAGGTCGTCAAGAAGGTCGTCGCCGGCGAGTCCGTCGACAAGCAGTACATCGTCGAGGACCAGGCGTTCGACCAGGAGCAGGCCAAGGCCGCTCTGCCCGACCGCAAGTACTGATCCATCCACGGACGCCTGGCGTCCGTCCCCGGGTGTGCGGGGCCGATTCCGGCCCCGCACACCCTCCCTCGACTCATCCCCCGAGAAAGCGATCGAGCATGACATCCGAACGCTCCGCCGTCGTCGCGATGCGCGGCATCAGCATCTCCTTCCCCGGAGTGAAGGCGCTCGACGGCGTGGACTTCACCCTCTATCCCGGCGAAGTCCACTCCCTCATGGGGGAGAACGGCGCCGGCAAGTCCACCCTCATCAAGGCCCTCACCGGTGTCTATGGAATCGACTCCGGCTCCATCCGCGTGCAGGGCGAGGAGCGTCTGTTCCGCTCCACGGCCGATGCGCAGGCGGCCGGAATCGCCACGGTCTACCAAGAGGTCAACCTCTGCCAGAACCTCTCCGTCGGTGAGAACGTGATGCTCGGCAACGAGATCCGTCGCGCCGGCATGGTCGACTGGCGCGCCACCCACGCCGCTGCCGCGACCGCGCTCGCCGAGCTCGGTGTGCACATCGACACCCGCTCGATCCTCGCCAGCCACTCGATCGCGATCCAGCAGCTCGTCGCGATCAGCCGCGCGATGGTCGTGGACACGACGGTGCTCGTCCTCGACGAGCCGACCTCGAGCCTCGACCGGGGCGAGGTCGAACAGCTGTTCGCCGTGGTGCGGAGCCTGCGCGACCGGGGTGTGGCCATCCTGTTCGTCTCGCACTTCCTCGACCAGATCTACGAGATCTCCGACCGCCTGACGGTGCTGCGCAACGGCACGCTCGTGGGGGAGTACCCGATCGCGGAGCTCAGTCGGGAACAACTCGTCGCGAAGATGATCGGCCGCGAGCTCGGCGAACTGGATGCCATCTCGGCCAGCGCCGAGCGTCCGATCGACCGTTCCGGGACCCCGGTCCTGAAGGCCGTCTCGCTGGCCCGCAAGAACGCGCTCGAACCGATCGACCTCGAGGTCTTCCCGGGCGAGATCGTGGGTCTGGCGGGACTCCTGGGCTCGGGCCGGACGGAGCTGGCCCGTCTCATCGCGGGCGCGGATCGCGCCGATCAGGGCCAGGTCGAGGTCGGGGGGTCCCCCTCGCGTCTCGGCTCTCCGCGCCACGCGCTCGACCGCGGGATCGCCTTCTCGTCCGAGGACCGCCGCGCCGAAGGCATCGTCGGCGACCTCACCGTCGCCGAGAACATCATCCTCGGCGTCCAGGCCCGCCGCGGCGCACTGCGCAAGCTCGGCGCCGCCGAGGTGCAGGCGATCGTCGACGAGTACATCACCGCGCTCGGGGTGCGTCCCGCGAACCCGAACGCGCTCATCCGCAACCTGTCCGGCGGCAACCAGCAGAAGGTGCTGCTGGCCCGCTGGCTCGCCACCGCGCCGGAACTGCTCATCCTCGACGAGCCCACCCGCGGCATCGACGTCGGCGCGAAGGCCGACATCCAGCGCAAGGTCGCCGAACTCGCCGAGAAGGGCCTCTCGGTGGTGTTCATCTCCTCCGAGCTGGAGGAGGTGCTGCGCATCGCGCAGCGCGTGGCGGTGCTGCGCGACCGTCGTAAGATCGGCGAGCTGGCCACCCAGGACGTCGACCTCGACGGTCTGGTCGCCTACATCGCCGAGGGGCAGCCCGAGACAACGTCGTCCGATCGGGAGAAGATCGCATGAAGAAGTTCCTTTCGCACCGCCTCGTGTGGCCCATCGCGGCCCTCGTGGCGCTCATCGCCGTCAACACGATCTCGCGGCCGTCGTTCCTCAGCATCACGGTGCAGAACGGGCAGCTCTACGGGTCGCTGATCGACATCCTGCGCAACAGCGCCCCGCTCATGCTCGTCGCGCTGGGCATGACTCTCGTCATCGCCACCCGTGGCATCGACCTGTCGGTCGGAGCGATCATGGCGGTCTCCGGCGCCGTGGCGCTGACGATCATCGAGGCCTCGCCCGACCCGGGCAACCTGGGCGTCGTCATGATCGCCATCGCCGCCGCGGTCGGCAGCGCCCTGCTGCTCGGCGTCTGGAACGGCTTCCTGGTCTCGGTGCTCGGCATCCAGCCCATCATCGCCACCCTCGTGCTCATGCTCGCCGGCCGCGGCGTCGCCCTCCTCATCACCAAGGGCTTCATCACGACGATCAACAGCGACCCGTACCAGTTCATGGCGCAGGGATACGTCCTGGGGCTCCCGTTCGCCTTCTACGTGTCGATCGCCGCGGTGATCGTCGTCGGCATCGTCGAGCGACGCACCGCGCTGGGCATGCTGACCGAGGCGGTCGGCATCAACCCCGAGGCGAGCCGCCTCGCGGGAGTCCGCTCGCGCGGCATCATCTGGGGCGCCTACATCGCCAGCGGCACGCTCGCGGGCATGGCGGGAATCCTCTACAGCTCGAACATCATGGCCGCCGACGCGAACGCCGCAGGTCTCTACATCGAACTGGATGCCATCCTCGCGGTGGTCCTCGGCGGCACCTCGCTCGCCGGTGGCAAGTTCAGCCTGGCCGGCACGGTCGTCGGCGTGTTCACGATCCAGACGCTCAAGAGCACGATCACCTTCCTGGGTGTTCCGCCGGCCGTCAGCCCGGTCTTCATGGCCGCGGCCGTGCTGATCGTCGTGCTGCTGCAGTCGCGCCGGTTCCGCGCGTTCTTCCAGACCGCGGGCCGTTCCGCCCTGCGTCCCCTCACCCGACGTCCTGACGCAAAGGTGCTGTCCTGATGGCCACTCTCACCGCTGAGCGGGGCCCCGTCGCCCCGACCACGTACCGCCGATTCCTCAGCCGCCACGTCTCGTGGATCCCGGTGTTCGCCGCGATCGCGATCCTGCTGATCATGATCGCGGGGTCCATGGCGTACTTCCCGAACTTCCAGCTGCCGCGGATCCTGTCGTCGATCCTGCTCGACAACGCGTACCTGCTGGTGCTCGCGGTCGGCATGACCTTCGTCATCCTGACGGGCGGCATCGACCTCTCCGTCGGTGCAGTCATGGCCTTCACCGGCATCCTGTGCGCCAGCCTGCTCTCGCAGGGGGTCCCCGTCGCGGTCGCGGTTCCGGCGATGATCCTCATCGGCGCGACGATCGGTCTGCTGATCGGCGTGCTCGTGCAGTTCTTCGACGTGCAACCGTTCATCGCCTCGCTGATCGGCATGTTCCTCGCCCGCGGCCTCGCGTTCGTGGTGAGCCTGCAGTCGATCAAGGTCGACAACGAGGGACTGCTGTGGCTGCAGTCCACCCGCTTCTCGTTCGCCGGGTGGTACATCACCCCGACGGGGATCATCGCGCTGCTCACCGTGGCGCTCGCCGCGTTCGTGCTCCGCTTCACCCGGTTCGGGCGCACCGTGTACGCGGTGGGCGGCAACGAGCAGTCGGCGCGGCTCATGGGCCTGCCCGTCGTGCGCACCAAGCTGTCGGTCTACGTCATCAGCGGCGTGTGCGCGGGGCTCGCGGGCATCGTCCTGACCGCGTACTCCGGCGCCGGCTACCCCCTCAACGGCGTCGGGACCGAGCTCGACACGATCGCCGCGGTCGTCATCGGCGGCACCCTGCTGACGGGTGGGAGCGGGTTCGTGCTGGGCTCGATGATCGGTGTCTTCGTCTACGGCCTGATCCGCACGATCATCTCCTTCTCGGGCGCCGAGCAGTCCTGGACACGCATCACCGTCGGAGCGCTGCTGCTGGTGTTCGTGGTGGTCCAGCGGATCATCGTGTCGCGGTCCGCGCTCTCCAAATGACGCGCCCGCGCAGGATGCGCGCGCGACGAGCGTCGCGCGGGCATGATTGACCCCATGTCCACCGTTGCCCCGCCCCTCCTCGAGGTTCGCGGGGCGACGGTGCGTTTCGGCGTCGAGTCCGCCCTCGCCGACGTCGACTTCCGCCTGCGCCCCGGTGAGGTGCACTCGCTCATGGGAGAGAACGGCGCGGGCAAGTCGACGCTGATCAAGGCGATCACGGGGGCACTGCGTCTCGACCAGGGGGAGATCCTCCTCGACGGTCGTGCGATGCAGTTCTCCACCCCGGCGGATGCGCAGGCGGTCGGGATCTCCACCGTCTACCAGGAGATCGACCTCCTTCCGAACCTCACCGTCGCCGAGAACATCTCGCTCGGACGCGAGCCGCGGCGGTTCGGGATGATCGATCACCGCGCGATGCGCGATCGCGCGGCCGAGGCCCTCGCGTCGCTCGGCGTCGACGTCGACCCGTCGTCGGTGCTGTCCACCCACCCCCTCGCCATCCAGCAGCTCGTCGCGATCGCCCGCGCGGTCTCCATCGAGGTGAAGGTGCTCGTGCTCGACGAGCCGACCTCCAGCCTGGATGCCGACGAGGTCGCCGAGCTCTTCCGGGTCATCCGCGATCTCAAGACGCAGGGGATCGCGATCGTCTTCGTCTCGCACTTCCTCGACCAGGTCTACGAGATCTGCGATCGCGTCACGGTCCTCCGCGGCGGGCGACTGGTGGGGGAGTACGGCACGCGTGAGCTCCTCCGCATCGACCTCGTCGAGAAGATGCTCGGGGCCGCCGCCGACGCCCTCGCGCCGCTCGGGCAGCGTTCGCCCGAGCCCGCAGAGGGGCCGTCGATCGTGAGCGCGCGGGGTCTGGCATCCGGGTCCCGACTGCGCGACGCCGACGTCGACATCGCCGAGGGCGAGGTCATCGGTGTCGCCGGGCTCCTGGGGTCGGGACGCAGCGAACTGGCGCGAGCCCTGACCGGCGTCGACCACCCCGACGGCGGCGAGGTGCGCATCGACGGCGAGCCGGTGAGGCTCGGGTCGCCCCGCGAGGCGATCCGCCGACGCGTGGCGTATTCCTCGGAGAACCGGCGCACCGAGGGGATCATCGGCGACCTCAGCGTCCTCGACAACATCACGCTGGCCCTCCAGGCGCAGCGCGGGATCTTCCACCGCCTCAGCACGGCGCGGCGTCGGGAGCTCGCGACGAGCTGGGTGGAGGCGCTGCACATCCGCCCCGCCGACATCGACCGCCCCGTCGCCACGCTCTCCGGCGGCAATCAGCAGAAGGTGCTGCTGGCGCGCCTCCTCGCGCTCTCGCCTCGGGTCATCGTGCTCGACGAGCCCACGCGCGGCATCGATGTCGGGGCGAAGGCCGAGATCCAGCGCCTGGTGGGCGAGCTGTCCGACAACGGCCTCGCGATCGTCTACATCTCCGCCGAACTCGACGAGGTGCTGCGCGTCGCGCACCTGGTCGCGGTCATGCGCGACGGCGTGCTCGCGCAGATCCTCCCCGCCGCCGAACTCACCTCCGACGCCCTCCTCGCCCTCGTGGCCAAGCCGGCCGCGGGGGAGGAGGGGGTCTCCGATGGCTGAGGACAAGGCATCCCGGACCGCCAACATCTTCGATGTCGCCCGCCTGGCAGGTGTCTCGCATCAGACGGTCTCGCGCGTCCTGAACAACATGCCGAACGTCCGTCCGGCGACGCGGGCGCGCGTCGAGCAGGCCATCGCGCAGCTCCGGTACAGCCCGTCGCCGGCGGCGCGGGCCCTGGTCACGCGGCGCACCCGCACGATCGGCCTGGTCACTCCGGGCACGGTCGACTACGGCCCCACCTCGATCGCGACGAACTTCAACTTCGCCGCCCGCGCCGCCCGCTACAACGTCGACGCGATCAGCTCGCCCCAGAACGACGTGGCCGCCGTCCGTGCCGCGATCGACGGGCTCCTGAAGCAGCGCGTGGATGCCATCGTGCTCATCGTCGTCGACGTCGAGGTGCTGGCGGCGGTGCAGGCGATCGAGATCGACGTCCCCATCGTCGCCGCGGCCACGACCAGCCGCCCCCACCCGCGCCTCGTCGCGATCGACCAGTATCGCGGGGCGCGGGCGGCGGTGCGACACCTGCTCGAGTCGGGGTACACGACGGTGCGCCACATCGCCGGTCCGGCCCGCAACCCCGACGCGGTGGAGCGTCTGCGCGGGTGGCGCGAGGAGATCGCCTCCGCGCGCGCGCAGTCCACGCCTCCCGTCCACGGCGACTGGTCGGCGGCGAGCGGCTACCGGATCGCGACCGAGACCGACATCGCGCCGGGCGAGGGGATCTTCGTCGCGAACGACCACATGGCGATCGGTGTGCTGTCGGCGCTGCGCGAGCGCGGGCTGCGGGTGCCGGAGGACATCGGGGTGGTCGGTTTCGACGACGTCCCGGAGGCGCCGTTCCTCTTCCCGTCGCTCACCACCGTGCGCCAGGACTTCGCCGCGCTGGGGGAGATCCTCATGCAGAAGGTGCTGCTGATGGTCGAGGAGCCCGACACCGTCAGCGAGAGCACCCCGTTGCCGACGCGTCTCGTCCTGCGCGATTCGGCGCCGCTGCGCCCCTGACGCCGAGCCTTCGGGCGTCTCCGGCGGCGCCGACGTCGCCGCTCGGTGTCTCCCTCTGCGCCCCCGCGCCGAGGTTCGGTGTCCACGACACGCGGATGCCGCGAGGGCGCGTCCGCGCGTCATGGACATCGAACCGGATCCGTCCCGCAGTGAAAAAGCGTGGGATCGCTCTCAGGCGGTCGGTTCGCGTCACATGCTGGCGAGTACCGCACTGTGAGCGCTAACATCGCGTCAGTCGTCGTTGTCGTCGACTCATGCAATGTCGCATTCACGAGAGGACCCGCACCCCCGTGCCTACACTCCCCCGGACGGCGCTCCCCCGCCGTCTCCCGTCCTGGGCGCTCGCCGTCCCGGTCGTCGCCGCGCTCGTCGCGGCGCCGATCGCCGTCCCCCTGGCCGCAGATGCGGCGACACCCACGAGCGGACTGGTCGTCTCCTACCCGCTCGACGAGACCTCGGGGACCGTCGCCCACGACGCCTCCGGCAACGGTCGCGACGCCGCCTACGTCGGCGGACCCTCGCTGACCGGCGGCGACGGCGTCCGACTCGACGGCGCCGATGACTATGTGAGCGTTCCCAACGACATCCTCGCGGGGCTCTCGTCCATCACCGTCAGCACCGACGTGCTCGTGCGCCCGGAGCAGTCGGGCAACTACTTCATCTGGGGTCTCGGCAACACCACGGACTGGTACGGCAACGGCTACCTGTTCGCCACGGGCAACCCGGCCCGCACCGGCATCGCCAGCGGCAACTGGTCGACCGAGCAGGAGACCCGCGGCTCGGCGAATCTCGACCGCGGCGTCTGGAAGACCCTCACGTACACCCTCGACGCGGGCAGCAAGACCTCGCGCCTGTACCTCGACGGCGTCAAGGTCGCCGAGAACACCAACACCACCACCACCCCCGGTTCGATCGGTGGCGGCAAGACCACCGCCAACTACCTCGGCCGCTCGAACTACACCCCCGACCGGCGTCTCGCGGGCAGCCTCCGCGACTTCCGCATGTACGACCGGGCCCTCTCCGCCGACGAGGTGACCACGCTCGTCCCCACCGACGAGCAGCGCGTCGCCCGCGACAAGGCCGCCCTCGGCCTCGGCGACCTGAGCGCCGTGACCTCGGACATCGCGCTGCCGGCCGGCGGCACGAACGGATCGAGCATCTCGTGGGCGTCGTCGAACCCCGCGGTGGTGTCGTCCACGGGCACGGTCACGCGCCCCGCCGCCGGACAGGCGGACGCCACGGTCACGTTGACGGCCACTCTCACCCGCGGAACCGCGACGCAGAGCACCGGCTTCACCGCCACCGTGCTGGCCGTCCCCGATGACGCGGGAGCGGCGCAGCGCGCCGTCGACGCGATCACGGTGGTCAACGCCGACGATGCGCGCGGCAATCTGACGCTGCCGACGACGGCGGACGGTCTGCCCGTCACGTGGACGAGCTCGAACCCCGCGGTGGTCTCCGCCACGGGCGTCGTCGCGCGCCAGGAGGCCGACACGACCGTCACGCTCACGGCATCCGTGACGAAGGGCTCGGCGACCCGCACGCGCGACATCGCCGTGAACGTCCGCAAGGCCGTGCACCTCGGTGCCTTCGAGGGCTACACCTTCGCGTACTTCACCGGGAACACGATCGAGGGCGAGAACATCTACTTCGCCGCGAGCAACGGCAACAACGCGCTGTCGTGGACCGAGCTCAACGGCGGCAAGCCCGCCCTCACCTCGAAGTACGGGGAGAAGGGCCTCCGCGACCCGTTCATCATCCGCTCTCCCGAGGGCGACACGTTCTACCTGATCGCCACCGACCTCTCGATCGGCGGTGGCACCTCGTGGGGTGACTCGCAGACCATCGGCTCGAAGTACATCGAGGTGTGGGAGTCGCACGACCTCGTGAACTGGAGCGACCAGCGGCACGTCCGGGTCTCGCCCGACACCGCCGGCAACACCTGGGCGCCGGAGGCGTACTACGACGAGAGCCTCGGCCAGTACGTGGTGTTCTGGGCCTCGAAGATCTACCCGGCGGATGACCCGAATCACACCGCCAACGTGCCCAACAGCATGATGTACGCCACCACGCGCGACTTCGTGACCTTCAGCGCGCCGCAGGTCTGGCAGGGCGGGATCTCCCGCATCGACTCGACCGTCATCAAGGCGAACGGCGTCTACCAGCGGTTCACGAAGGATGAGGGCGCCGGGACCACCGGCTGCAGCGACATCATCCAGGAGAGCTCCGCGGTGCTGACCGCTCCGCTGAAGGACTGGACGCAGGTCACGTCGTGCATCGGCAAGAACGCCGGCACAGGTGCCGTGGAAGGCCCGAGCATCTTCAAGTCCAACCCGGGCGACGTCAACGGCGACAAGTACTACCTGTTCGTCGACGAGTACGGCGGGCGCGGGTACATCCCGCTGGCCACCACCGACATCGCGAACCCGAACTGGCAGGTCCCGGCGAGCTACAAGCTCCCGAGCAGCCCGCGCCACGGCACCGTCATGCCCGTGACCGCGGAGGAGCTCGCGGCCCTGCGGAAGAACATCGTCACGGAGCCCGGCGTGACCCCGGTCACGGCGAACGACAAGGGCGAGGTCCTGCGCTACGACTTCACCGACGGTTCGGGCGCCACGCTGCACGACCGCTCCGGTGCGGGCCGCGACGCGCAGATCCAGGGCGGGGCGACGTTCTCGGACGATGCGCTGACCTTCGACGGCAGCAACGACTACGTCGATCTGCCCGACAACGTGCTGGCGGGTGTCACCGACTTCACCGTCGACACCGAGGTGCGGATCGACGCGGCGCAGAAGAACCCGTACTTCCTGTACGCCTTCGGCAACACCGGCGGAGACGGAAAGGGCAACGGGTACCTGTTCTCGACCGGCAACGGCCAGTACCGCGGCGCGCTCACCACGGGCAACTGGACGGGCGAGCAGAACGCGTCCGCCGCCAGCGCCCTGCCGCGCGACCGCTGGGTGCACCTGACGTATACGTTGAGCGGCAACACCGCGCGGCTGTACCTCGACGGCCAGAAGGTCGCCGAGAACACCAACGTCACGGTCCGACCGGGGGACATCGGCAAGGGCACGACCCTGGCGAACTACCTCGGCAAGTCCGTGTACAACGACGACAACCTCTTCCGCGGTCAGATGCGCGAGTTCGCGCTCTACAACCGCGCGTTGAGCCCGGACGAGGTCGCGGCCCAGAACCCGGGGCTGATCACCGAGGTCGGCCTGCAGGATGCCGCGGCGCTCAAGGTCGCCCCGATCGTCGACGCCGAGAACCGCACGGTGCTGTTCCCCGTCGTGCCGGGCACCGACCTGACGAAGCTGCGCCCGACGTTCACGACCGCATCCGGCACGACGGCGACCCCGGCATCGGGCACGGTCCGAAACCTCAGCACGCCGGTCACGGTCACGCTGAAGACCGACGGGCAGGCCGATGTGGTCTGGACGCTGAAGGCGGTCGAGATGAAGAGCCCGGTCCTGCCGGGCCTGTACGCCGACCCGAACATCGCGGTGTTCGGTGACACGTACTACATCTACGCGACCACCGACGGGGTCCCCGGCTGGGGCGGCAACACGTTCTACGTGTGGAAGTCCAAGAACCTCGTCGACTGGACACGGTCCGACAAGCCGTTCCTGACGCTGGACGGCGCGAACGGCGACGTCCCGTGGGCGACCGGCAACGCGTGGGCTCCGACGATCATCGAGAAGGGCGGGAAGTACTACTTCTACTTCAGCGGTCACAACCCGCAGGACAACCGCAAGGAGATCGGTGTCGCGGTCGCCGACAGCCCCGAGGGGCCGTTCACCGCGGACGCTCAGCCGATGATCACCAACGGTGAGAGCGTCCACAGCGGACAGGCGATCGACCCGGCGGCGTTCCACGACCCGAAGACGGGGAAGTACTACCTGTTCTGGGGCAACGGCAACCCGGTCTACGGCGAACTGTCCGATGACATGAAGAGCATCAAGGCGGGCACGATCAAGCCGATCTCGGGTCTGAACGACTTCCGCGAGGGGACGTTCGTGAACTACCGCGACGGTCTGTACCACCTGACGTACTCGATCGACGACACCGGTTCGGCCGACTACCGCGTCGGCTACGCCACGTCGGCGAGCATCGACGGCCCGTGGACGTACCGCGGCGTGATCCTCTCGAAGGACACCTCGCAGGGCATCCTCGGCACGGGACACAGCTCGATCATCACCGTGCCGGGCACGGACGAGTGGTACATCGCGTACCACCGGTTCGCGATCCCGGGCGGCGGTGGAACGAACCGCGAGACGACCATCGATCGCCTCGAGATCGGCCCGGACGGGCTGTTCCAGGCCGTGAAGCCGACCCTGTCGAGCGTCGCGCCGCGCGAGGTTCCCGACACGACGGAGCCGACCCCGACGCCGACCCCGACGGCCACGCCCACGGCGACGCCGACGGCCACGCCCACCGCGACGCCGGAGCCGACGACCGAGCCCACGGGCACGCCGACCCCGACGGCCTCGCCCACGAGCACCCCGGATGCCGCCCCGTCGGTGTCGGTCTCGACCACCACGGTCGAGCGCGGGGGGATCGTGCGCGTGACGGTGACGGGTCTGGCAGCGGGTGAGCAGGTCACCGCGGAGCTGCGCAGCGACCCCATCCGCATCGCCGGCATCCCCGCCGCCGACGCGAGCGGCCGTGTCACGTTCGACGTGCAGATCCCCGGCAACCTCGCCGCGGGCAGCCACACGATCGTGGTGTTCGGCGCCGACGGGAACGTGATCCGCACGATCCCGATCACCGTGGTGGCCGCGGGCCAGCTCGCCGCGACCGGGGCGCAGGCTCCGCTCGGGGCGGCGCTGCTGGCATCCTTCCTGCTCGTGGCGGGAGGAGTGGTGTGGACCCTGCGTCGTCCGCGACGCACGGTCTCGTGATCGTCTGACGATCGGAACGGGAGGAGCCCGGATGCCATGGCATCCGGGCTCCTTCTGTTCTCGCCCCACCCCTTCGAGTGGACCGGTGTCACCTCACCGATAAACGCGATCCACGCCGAGAAACGCGGGGAGAGCGCGTTTCTGGGCGCGGACCGCGTTTATCGCGCTGGGGGGTGGCGGCGGCTGCGGGGGTGGCGGCGGTTGCGAGGGTGGCGGCGGGTGCGGGGGTGCCGCCGGGCGTTCGTCCGAGCACCGTCGTCGCAGCCGGGGGCACGTGACATGCGGCATCCCCCTTGACGGCGGACGAGTCTCCCGTTTACCGTGTGTCGAACCGATTCGACGCAAAATCCCGGTGACCCCACTCAACGACGAGAGAAGAGTTCCATGAGGTCGACTCGACGGCGCGCCGCCCGCGCGCCCATCGCCACCGTTGCGGCAGGGCTGGCCGTCGCCGCCCTCGCCGTCGGTTCCCCCGTCCACGTACCTCTCGCCGAAGCGGCCCCCGCCGACGACGCGAGCAGCCACGTGATCCTCGACTACGACTTCGACGCCGCGGCATCCGTCACGGCAACGGTGAAGGACGAGTCGGGCAAGGGGCGCGACGGCGTGCTGGCCAACCCGGGCTCCGCCCAGCTCGTCGACGGACCGGCCGGGGGGAAGGCCCTCCACCTCTCCGGCGGGGCCGCAGGTTCGACGACCGCGCCGTTCATCACCGTCCCCTCGGGTCTGTTCCAGGGGCTGACCTCCACCACCATCTCGTCCTGGGTCAAGTGGGACGGCGGTGACGCTTTCCAGTGGCTCTACACGCTGGGCAAGGACAAGGACAGCGCGGCGTTCTACACGCCGCGGTTCCAGGGCGACGACAAGGCCCGTTCCAGCGTGAAGCCCACCAGCCAGGGCGAGGCGGGTGCCGCAGGATCGACGGCGCTCCCTTCCGGCGAGTGGCACCTCGTGACCACGACGATCGACGCCGGAGCGCTGGTGTACTACCTCGACGGGCTCGAAGTCGCTCGCACCGCCGTCGGCGCCGATGTCTCCAGCGCCCTCTTCGGCGCGTCCTCGCCCGACTCGGGCTACATCGGGCAGCCCTTCTGGACCGGGGTACACCCCTTCTTCGCCGGCGCGATCGACGACTTCCAGGTGTACGACACCGCGCTCACCGCCGGTCAGGTGCGCGCGCTCGCGGGGGATGCCGCGCCCCAGCTCACCCGGGTGCTGGAGACGAGCGTGACGGTGCAGACCGACATCGGTGCCGCGCCGCAGCTCCCGGGCGTGAAAGCCGAGTTCGACGACGGGCAGCAGCGACTCGCGCCCGTCACCTGGGCCGACGTCCCCGCGTCCGCCTACGCGCAGCGCGGCGTCTTCACGGTGCAGGGCACCGTCGACGGCACCGACACCGCGGTCACCGCGACCGTGCGCGTCACGACTCCCGGCGAGTTCTCGATCGACGTCGGTGACCGCACGGGCGCCTTCATGGGAGGGGCCTCCGGAACCCTCTACGGCCTCTACGGCCCCGGTCTGCCCTCGAACAACCTGATCGACGGCATCCAACTGCGCACCGTGTCGACCAAGGCGCAGGACGGCCCGCAGCACCCGGGCGCCGACGCCCTCGAGGTCGTGAAGCCGCTCGCCGACTCGTCCAACGGCGACGTCTACATCTACATGACCGACATCAACCGCGGCTTCCCGTACGAGGTGCCCGGAGACAGCGGCGCCGAGAAGGAGGCCTGGTTCCTCGACTCGATCGGCGCGCAGGTCGACCAGGTGCTCCAGCTCCCCGCGGAGTACCAGAAGCGCATCGTGTTCGTGCCGTTCAACGAGCCCGAGGGCAACATGTACGGCAACGGCGGCCAGTCCTTCTGGGGCCAGAGCTGGCTGGACGACCCGGCTCGCTTCTTCAGCGCGTGGGACCGCGCGTACCGGATCATCAAGGACAAGATGCCCGACGCCCGTGTCAGCGGCCCGAACACGAGCATCCTGTTCAACCAGACGTACGGGTTCCTGCAGCACGCCATCGCGAACGACACCGTCCCCGCGGTCTTCACGTGGCACGAGTTGAGCAACCCCGCGACGATCCGCGACTCGGTCGCCCGCTACCGCGGATGGGAGGACGAGCTGTTCGCGGGCACGAAGTGGGCGGGGACGCATCTCCCGATCAACGTCAACGAGTACGCCTTCAACTACCACACCTCGGTTCCGGCGCAGATGATCCAGTGGATCTCCGCGATCGAGGACTCCAAGATCGACGCCGACATCGCCTACTGGAACATCGACGGCAACCTCAGCGACTCCGCCGTGCAGTCCAACCGCGGCAACGGGCAGTGGTGGCTGCTGAACGCGTACGGGAACATGACCGGGGACACCGTGACGGTGCACCCGCCGCAGCCCGGTCAGAGCTACACGCTCCAGGGCGTGGCGACCGTCGATGACGCGAACCAGAAGGTGCACGCGCTCTTCGGAGGCAGCACGGGCGATCAGAGCGTCTACTTCGATCGCCTGCCCGATTACCTCGGCGGCTCGGCCCACGTCCAGGTGCGCGACATCCGCTGGACCGGTCAGATCGGTGACTCCGGCGAACCGCAGACGGTCGCCGAGTTCGACGCCCCGATCGTCGAGGGTTCGCTGAGCCTGCAGTTCGGCCAGGGCGATCTGCCCGCGCTCGGCACCGACTCCGCGTACGAGGTCATCGTGACCCCGGGTACGGACACCACCAGCCCGGCGAAGTCCCCGGTGTCGTGGCGCGGCGTCTACGAGGCGGAGGATGCGCCGTTCACCGGCGGAGGCCACTTCGTCAACTACGAGGGGTCGCCGGCCGATGTCGGGAAGTTCTACACGTCGGGCAACCGCAACGTCGGCAACATCACGGGGGAGGCGTCGGGCGACGGCTCCACCGGAGATCTCGCGCTGAACTTCCAGGTCGACGTGCCGGCGGACGGCACGTACGACCTCAGCATCCTCGCGAACGCGTTCAACAAGGAACCCCGCAACGAGGAGCAGGGCCCCGTGAACATGTTCGTGCGCGTCGACGACGCCGCCGAGCAGGAGGTCTACGCCGAGCTGGGATACAAGTGGGTCGTCTGGAACCACACCGACACCACCGTCGAGCTGACCCGCGGGCGCCACACCATCACGGTCGCCTCGCAGAGCCTGGACGGATCGAAGAAGACAAAGGGCATCGCGCTGATCGACAAGATCGACCTGACGCTCGCCAACCCCGACTACACGCCCCTCTACGAGGCGGAGAACGCCGTCCTGCACGGAACCACGGCGTCGTACGACCGGCCCGGTGTCTCGGGCTCCGGATACGTCGACGTCGCAGCGGGCCAGTCGGCGACCTTCTGGGTGTACAGCAAGGACGACGCGGAGAAGTCGCTCGAGGTGAAGACCCTCGGCGGGGGAACCGGCATCCTGAAGGTGAACGACGTCGAACTGGGCGAGGTCTCCGACACCGCGCGGGTCCCCGCGTTCCTCGTCGGCGGCATCAACAAGGTCGAGATCGTCGGGGGCAGCGGCGCCCTGGCCGTGGACCGCGTGGCGGTCGAGCCCTCGGAGGGCGTGCTGGCCAGCCAGACGATCGAGGCCGAGGACGGCGTCCTCGGCGGGTCCGCCCGGGTGCAGGATCTCTCCCTCGCCAGCGGTGGAAAGGCGGTCGTGGGCGTCGGCGGCGCGCAGGACAACGCCAACACCCTCACGACGAAGGTCACGGTCGCCGAGGCGGGCACCTACGCGATGACGGTGCGCTACTCCAACGAGGAGCAGTCGCCCGCATCGCACTACAACCCCGACCCGGTGGCGCGCCGTGCCGACATATCGGTCAACGGCGGGACCGTTCAGAAGGTGCTGTTCCCGCAGAGCTACAACGCCAACCAGTTCTGGGAGCTCACGGTCCCGGTCGACCTGCGGGCCGGGGAGAACACCGTCTCGTTCGCCTCGAAGGAGGCGCCGGACTTCAACGGCACCACCTTCATCTCGGAGCGGTTCCCGACCCTGGGACTGCGCTCGCAGTGGGCGCCGAACCTGGACCGCCTCACCTTCACCGCGCTGCGTCCCGCGGACGCCCCGCCGGTGGTGGCGACGGTGAGCGTGGACGCGACGTCGGTCGCGCAGGGCGGCACCGTGTCGGTGTCGGGCTCCGGCTTCGCCCCGAACGAGAAGGTCGCCCTGGAGCTGCACTCCGACGTGATCGTCCTGGGAGAGGCGACCGCGGATGCCGCGGGTTCGTTCTCGACGTCGGTGACCGTCCCGGGCACGGCGCCGGTCGGCGACCACGAACTGGTGGCCACGGGGGCTGACTCCGGCCGCACCGCGTCGACCGCGCTGTCGGTCACCGCGGCCGATCCGGGCACCGGCGGCGGCTCCGGGGCCGGTGGGGGCACGGGGTCGACCGGGTCGGGAAGCGGCGGGGGAGCGTCCTCCGCGGGTTCGAACGCTGGATCGCTGGCGACCACCGGGGGTGCCTTCGCCGGGTTCGGGGCGGTGTTGGCGGGCGCTCTCGCCATCGCCGTCGGCGCCGGCCTGATCTCACGCCGGCGCGGTCGCAGCGCCGACTGAGCGTGACCGACAGAACCCCCGCGACAGCCGTCGCGGGGGTTCTGTCGTGGCTCGGGTGATTCCGGGTCAGAATGACAGGTATTCGACGACATGGCTCTTGCTCCCCCGGGCAGAACGGCGCTACGATGATCGAACCGGTTCGACGATGAAAGGGGCGCGACATGACCACGATCGGTGATGTGGCGAAGGCTGCGGGCGTCTCCCGCAGCACCGTCTCCTACGCCCTGTCGGGCAACCGGCCGATCTCCCGAGAAACGCGCGAGCGGATCGACGCCGCGATCGCCGAGCTCGGTTTCACCGTGAACGCGGGCGCGCGCGCCCTCGCGACCTCGCAGACCATGGTCCTCGGGCTGCTCCTGCAGTTCCACGACGACGAGTTCCCGCCCGCGATGCTGCAGTACATCCTGGCGGTCTCGAACGCCGCGCGGGAGCTGGGCTACGACATCCTCATGGTCACCGACGGCGACGGCCCCGGCGCCGTTCGACGCATCACGTCGTCGAACATGGTCGACGGCGTCGTGCTTCTGGACGTGACCCACGACGACCCCCGACTCGCCGCGCTGCGTGAGGCACGTCAGCCCGGTGCGCTGGTGGGCCTGCCGCGCGACACCGAGGGCCTGGACGTCTTCGACCTCGACTTCGGTGAGGCCGCGCGGATCATCGTCGACCACCTCTACGGTCTCGGGCACCGCGACATCCTGCTGGTCTCGCCGCCGCGCCACGTGTTCGAGCGCGGGGGAGCGTACGCGTGGCGATTCCGCGACGCCGCCCTGGAGCGCGCAGCGCGATACGGCATCCGTCTCCATCCGTACTACGGCGAATCCCAGTCGCCCGGCATCGAGCGCAGCCTCAACGCGATCCTGGACACGCGGTCGGATGCGACCGCGCTCATCGTCCACAACGACGCCTCGATCGCGGCCCTCCCCGCCGTCCTCCACGAGCGAGGAACAGTCGTGCCGCGGGACCTCTCCGTCGTCAGCCTGTATTCGCGCGATTTCGGGCGCACCTTCCTCCTGCCGTACACGGCGGTCGAGACTTCCCCCGACCGGCTCGGCCGCATGGCGGTCCAGCACCTGGTCCGGCGCATCGCCGATCCCGCACACGGTCCGTCCGTCGTGGGTTTCATCGAGCCGGAGCTCACCGACAGGGGGAGCACCGCCTGAGGGCGGCGGACGCGTGCCGTTCTCGTCGCCCATCGTCGAACCGGTTCAACGCGTCATCTGCAGGACAACGCAGTCACATTTCAGAGAGGAAATCGCAGTGAGCACGAACAACACCCGTACCCGCGCTCTGGGCGCGGTCGCCGTCGGCGCCGTGGCCGTCGGCATTCTGGCCGGCTGTGCCGGTGGCGGCACCGGCGACAGCAGCAGCGGCACCGGAGGCGCCTACACGTTCTGGGACCCGTACCCGCAGTACGACGCCAGCTCCGACTGGGCCAAGGTCATCGATTCCTGCGCCGCAGACGCGGGGGTCACCGTCGAGCGCACCGGCTTCGACACCAGCGACCTGACGAGCAAGGCCCTGCTCGCCGGGCAGCAGGGCGACTCGCCCGACATCCTGCTGATCGACAACCCGGCCGTCTCGACGCTGGTCGAGGCCGGCATCCTCACCGCGACCGACGAGAACGGCCTCCAGGTCGGCGACGTCGCCGAGAACATCCTCGGCGCCTCGGTGGTCGACGGAAAGACGTACGGCGTCCCGATCGGGGCCAACACCCTCGCGCTGTACTACAACCCGCAGGTGCTGACCGCGGCCGGCGTCGACCCGACCTCCATCACGGACTGGACGACCCTGAACGCCGCGATCGAGAAGGTCGTGGCGTCCGGGAAGAAGGGCATCACGTTCTCGGGGATCGGCACCGAGGAAGGCAGCTTCCAGTTCCTCCCGTGGTTCTGGGGCTCCGGCGCCGACCTCACGAAGCTCGACTCGGCGCAGGCCGTCTCGGCCGTCCAGCTGTGGACCGACTGGGTGAAGAAGGGCTGGGCGCCGAACTCCGTCATCAACAACACCCAGACCACCAGCTGGCAGGAATTCGAGACGGGCGACTTCGGCTTCGCGGAGAACGGCACCTGGCAGAAGGCCGGAGCCGCGAAGGCCGGCTACGAGGTCATCCCCATCCCGGGGGCCACGGGCGGTGCGGCTCCCGCGCCGACCGGCGGCGAGTTCCTCACGCTGCCGGTGCAGAAGGACTCCGCGCGCTACGCGGCCTCGGCCAAGATCGTCGAGTGCCTCACGAGCACGGCCAACGTCGTGAAGACCGACAACACCCTCAACTACGTCGCGGCCACCCCCGAGGCGCAGAAGGAGCAGCTCGCCGGCGACGCCTCGCTCCAGCCGTGGGTCACCGCCGTCAACGCCGCGAAGGCCCGCACCGGAGACAACCTCGGAACGAAGTACCCGGTCATCTCCGAGCAGCTGTGGACCGCCGTGCAGAACTCCCTCACCGGTGCGCAGTCGCCGCAGGACGCGCTGAAGGCCGCCCAGCAGGCCGTGTCGTCCAAGTAATCGCATCCACTCGAAAGGGGCACGCCGACATGACCGCGACGCAGCTCACTGCATCGACGGGCACCGGCGATTCCGGGAGGGCGGCGGTCACCGCCGCCCTCCCCACCCCGGGCCGCCGTCCGCGGCACCGGGGCCAGTGGGCCGCGTGGGCGTTCCTCGCCCCCGTCGTGATCTACCTGGTCGTCTTCTACGCCTATCCGCTGTACCGCAACCTCGACCTCAGCCTGCGGGACTACACCGTCCGCTCGTTCATCGACGGCAACGCCCCGTTCGTGTGGTTCGCCAACTACGTCACGGTCTTCCAGGACGCCACGTTCTGGCCGGCCCTGGCCAACACCGCGACGTTCACGCTCGTCTCGATCCTCTTCCAGTACTCCATCGGGATGGCGCTGGCGGTGTTCTTCTTCCAGCGCTTCCCGCTGTCGGCGACGCTGCGGGCGCTCTTCCTCGTGCCGTGGCTGCTCCCGCTGCTGGTTTCGGCCTCGGCGTGGTCGTGGATGCTCAACTCCGACTCCGGCGTCGTCAACGCCGCCCTGAGCGCGCTCGGCCTCGACCCGGTCAACTGGCTCACGTCGCCCCAGTGGGCGCTCGTGTCCGTGCTCATCGCGAACATCTGGATCGGTGTCCCGTTCAACCTCGTCATCCTCTACAGCGGCCTGCAGAACATCTCGGGCGACATCTACGAGGCGGCATCCATCGACGGCGCGAACGCGTGGCAGAAGTTCTGGCGCATCACGTTCCCGATGCTGCGCCCGGTCTCGGCGATCACGATCCTGCTCGGCCTGGTCTACACCCTCAAGGTCTTCGACATCATCTGGATCATGACGCGGGGAGGCCCCGGAACCAGCTCGACCACCCTCGCCATCTGGTCGTACCGGCTGGGATTCGGCTCGGCCCTGCCCGACCTCAGCCCGGCGGCCGCCGTCGGCAACCTGCTCATCGTCATCGCCCTCGTCTTCGGGCTGATCTACATCCGCGCGCAGCGCCGTCTGGAGGTGTGATGAAACGTCGACCGTGGTGGATCACACTCATCGGCGTGGTCCTGACCGGGATCATGCTGTTCCCCGTCTACTGGATGATCAACGTCTCGCTCACCCCGCAGAGCGACATGCGCAAGTCCCCGCCGGATCTGTTCCCGCTCACCCCGACGTTCGAGGGGTACGAGCGGGTGCTCTCCGACCAGCTGCCGTTCCTCGGGACGAGCTTCGTGGTCGGTGTCGGGACCGTGATCCTCACCCTGGCCCTGTCGGCGCCGGCGGCCTACGCGCTGGCGAAACTGCGCCCGCGCGGCGGGAACGCCCTCAGCTTCGTGCTCCTCATCGCGCAGATGATCCCCGGGATCATCATGGCGATGGGCTTCTACGCCATCTACCTCAACGCGGGGATCCTGAACACGATCCCGGGGCTCATCCTGGCCGATTCGACGCTCGCGGTGCCGTTCGGCGTGCTGATCTTCACGGCGTTCATGCGCGGCATCCCGGACGAACTGCTCGCGGCCGCCCGCATCGACGGGGCGGGCACCTGGCGAACCTTCCGCTCGATCGTGCTGCCGGTGAGCCGCAACTCGATCGTCACGGTCTCGCTGTTCGCGTTCCTGTGGTCGTGGTCGGACTTCATCTTCGCCTCGACGCTGAACAGCGGAGGCAAGCTCCAGCCCATCACGATCGGCATCTACCGGTACATCGGCAACAACAACCAGGAGTGGAACGCGATCATGGCGACCGCCGTGGTGGCATCCATCCCCGCCGCCGTGCTCCTGATCCTCGCCCAGCGCTACGTGGCGGCCGGTGTGACCGCCGGCGCCGTCAAAGACTGACCCTCGAAAGGCCCTTTCGTGTCCGTACCCTCCCTCCCGTCGTTCGACGTGCGCGAGATCCCCTTCAGTCGACGCGGATCCTGGCTCGACCTCTCGCCCGTCGTCGGTCTGCATCGTCACGCCGACGACGTCCACCTCGTCTCGCACGTCAACGGCATGCACGCGGTGCTGCGCCTCGTCCCGACCCGGGGCGGGAAGAGAGTGGATGCCGTCGTCCGTGCGGACGCGTCCTGGGTGACGTGGCACGTCGACGGGGAGGCCGTGGCGGCCGCGGTGTTCGAGTCCGACGAGGCCGTGCGGATCGCCGGCGGCGGCGATTTCACGATCGAGGATGCCGTCGCCGAACTGACGCCGTTCACCGGGTCGTACCTGTACCAGGATCCCCTCGACGGCTCCCACGTCTTCACGTCCTACGAGACGGGACGCCGCTACCGGGTGACGGTGCTCACGGGCCGACTCGCGGTCACCGGTGCCGAGGCTCTCGGGCATGGCATCCGATCGCTCACCCTGAGCGGGGAGGAGTGGGAGGTCGCGATCGAGGAGATCACCTCCGCGGCCCCGTCGTACGTGCCGCGGGAAGCGTTCGGCGAGGTGCGCGACCGGGTCGCCGGCGAGTTCACCGAGTACCTCGACGCGATCGCCGCGTGGCGCACCGACGAGACCCCCGCGGTCGCGCTCGCGGCCTACGTGCTGTGGTCGGCGACCGTGGCGCCGGCCGGATTCGTGCACCGCGAGTCGGTGCTCATGTCGAAGCACTGGATGGACAAGGTGTGGAGCTGGGACCACACCTTCAACGCGCTCGCGCTCGCCCCCGGGCTGCCCGATTCCGCCCTCGATCAGTTCCTCGCGCCCTTCGATCACCAGGATGCCGCGGGCGCGATGCCCGACTCGATCACCCACTCGGAAGTGCTGTACAACTACGTCAAGCCGCCGATCCA
Source organism: Microbacterium sp. 71-36 (assembly GCF_001898305.1). Lineage (NCBI taxonomy): Bacteria > Bacillati > Actinomycetota > Actinomycetes > Micrococcales > Microbacteriaceae > Microbacterium > Microbacterium sp. 71-36. The sequence continues at coordinate 1,571,608 of NZ_MKTP01000001.1, read as the reverse complement.
CGGGTGGGCGCTGGCGAAGCTGCGCGAACGGATGCCGCGGGCGGCGACCGAGGAGGAGCTCCGCGCGATCTACGAGCGGCTCTCGCGCTGGTCGCGGTTCTGGCTCGAGCACCGCACCGCGCCGGGGCGCGCGCTGCCGCACTACCAGCACGGCAACGACAGCGGTTGGGACAATTCCACCGCCTTCGACCGCGATCGCGTGATCGAGGCGCCCGACCTGGCGGCCTTCCTCGCGGTGCAGCTCGACGTGCTGGCCGACCTCGCCGACGAGCTCGACATCGACGAGGCCGCGGGCTGGCGGGCGGAGGGCGAACGGCTCCGGGCGGCGCTGCTGCGCGAACTGCACGACGAGGACGGATTCTTCGCCGTGGCGCCGCTGAGCGGTCGCGTCAGCACGCGGTCCAGCCTGCTCACCCTGCTCCCCGTGCTCGCGTCCGACCGGCTGCCGGACGAGGTGGTCGACGGGCTGGCGGATCGGATCGCGGCCCATCTCACCCCGTGGGGGCCGGCGACGCAGCTCGTCGGCTCCGCCGAGTACGAGAGCGACGGGTACTGGCGCGGGCCGATCTGGGCGCCCTCGACCATGCTCATCGAGGAGGGCCTGCGTCGCGGTGGACGGACCGCGCTCGCCGATGTCGTCAACGAGCGCTTCCGGGCGCTGTGCGAGCGATCCGGCTTCGCGGAGAACTTCGATGCGCTCAGCGGCGCGGGCCTGCGCGACCGCGCGTACACGTGGACGGCGAGCGTCTACCTGGTCTTCGCCCACGAGCATCTCCTCCGCCGAACGGGGAGCGGCCCCGCGTCCGAGGCATCCGCGTGATCGACGCCCCCTTCGTCGTCGACGGGCGACGGCTGATCTGGCGCGGCGACGGGGAGACCGTCGTGATCGAGCCCTGGGGCGCCGACAGCGTGCGCGTGCGCGCGCGTCTGATGCAGGACGTGCTCGATCACGACTGGGCGCTCCTCCCGCCGCCGCCGTCCGTCGTGGCCGACGTCGCCGTCGACGGTGACACGGCGACGCTCGCCATCGGGCGTCTGCGAGTGGTCGCGACCTCGTCCAGCGCCGTGCAGCTGCAGACCGGGTACGACCGCAACCACTGCCATCTCGGCTTCTTCGACGCCGACGGCACCCTGCTGTTCCAGGAACGCGACGCCGGCGGATCCCTCGCGCTCGTCGCGCGCGAGCATCGCCCCGTCCCCGGCGGCGAGGTGCGTCTGACGGCGTCGTTCGACCACGATCCCGACGAACGCCTGTTCGGAATGGGGCAGTACCAGCAGGACGTGCTCGACCTGAAGGGCTGCACGTTCGAACTCGCCCACCGCAACTCCCAGTCGAGCGTGCCGTTCGTGATGTCCAGCCGCGGCTACGGGTTCCTCTGGCACAACCCCGCGATCGGACGGGCCACCTTCGCGGCCAACGGCACGCAGTGGTCGGCCGAGGCGACCGACCAGTTCGACTACTGGGTGACCGCGGCCGGGTCGCCGAGCGCCATCGTCCGCGCGTACGCGGATGCCACGGGGCACACGCCGATGATGCCGGAACGCGGACTCGGCTTCTGGCAGTGCAAGCTGCGCTACTCCTCGCAGGAGGAGCTGCTGGAGGTGGCCCGCGAGCACAAGCGGCGGGGGCTCCCGCTCGACGTCATCGTGGCGGACTTCTTCCACTGGCCGAAGATGGGCGACCTCCGCTTCGAGGACGAGTTCTGGCCCGACCCGACGGCGATGGTGCGCGAGCTGGATTCGCTCGGGGTCGAGCTCATGGTGTCGGTGTGGCCGCAGGTGTCGCTGGAGTCCGAGAACTACGCCCGCATGAAGAAGGAGAACCTCCTCGTCCGCGCCGAACGCGGGCTCGACGTGCACATGTCGTTCGAGGGGCCGAGCGCCTTCCTGGATGCCACCAACCCCCGCGCCCGCGCCTTCGTGTGGGACCGCATCCGCGCGAACTACGGGGTGCACGGCATCCGCACCTTCTGGCTCGACGAAGCCGAACCCGAGTACGGCCTCTACGACTACGACAACTACCGGTATCACCTCGGATCGGTGCTGAAGGTCGGCAACCTCTACCCGCAGCACTACGCCCGCGCCTTCGCCGAGGGGCAGTGGGGCGACGGCGAGATCGACGTCGTGAACCTTCTGCGGACGGCCTGGGCCGGCAGCCAGCGCTACGGCGCCCTGGTCTGGTCGGGGGACATCGCCTCGACGTTCGCCGCGCTGCGCGCGCAGGTCACCGCCGGCATCCACATGGGTGTCGCCGGCATCCCGTGGTTCACGACCGACATCGGCGGCTTCCACCACGGCGACCCGGATGACGAGGGGTTCCGCGAACTGCTGGTGCGGTGGTTCCAGTTCGGGGCGTTCTGTCCCGTGATGCGGCTGCACGGCGACCGTCTGCCCACGACCGCGGTCACCGCCGCCGACGGGACGCGACGTTCGCCCTCGGGCGGACCGAACGAGGTGTGGAGCTTCGGCGAGGCCGTCACGCCGGTGCTCGAGCGCTACCTCTTCGCGCGGGAGGCGCTGCGACCGTACGTCCGCGACGTGATGCGCGACGCGCACGAGAACGGGCAGCCCGTGCTGCGCGGGCTGTTCCACGGGTTCCCCGACGATGCGCGGACGTGGGACGTGAAGGACCAGTACCTCTTCGGCCCCGACCTGCTCGTCGCGCCCGTGATGGAGGCCGGCGCGCGCTCGCGGCGTGTGGTGCTGCCTGCGGGGGCGGCGTGGACCGATCTGTGGAGCGGGACCGTGTTCGCCGGCGGCGGGGAGATCGAGGTCGACGCCCCGCTGGAGCGGATCCCGGTGTTCGTCCGCGACGGCGCGCAGGCCGAGGTGGTCGCGGCGGTGCGGACGGCGCTCGGCATCGCGTGACCGCGTGGCCGCGGAGGCGCTGCCGCGTGGCCGCGCGGGGCGGTGCCGCGGGGGTGCGCTGCCGACGTGGGTTCAGCCGACACCGATAAACGCGATCCACGCCCAGAAACGCGGGGAGAGCGCGTTTCTGGGCGTGAATCGCGTTTATGACGCGGGGGTGGCGGCGGCGCCTCAGCCGAGGAGCGGCACCGCACCCACGAGCACGCCGACGGCGAGCATCACGAGCGAGACGATCGTCGCCCGCCACAGCACCTTCTTGTGGTGGTCGCCGAGGTTCACTCCGGCGAGCGAGACGAGCAGCAGGATCGCGGGCACCAGCGGGCTCTGCAGGTGCACGGGCTGACCGGTGATCGATGCGCGGGCCATCTCGACCGGGGCGATGCCGTAGTTCGCCGCGCTCTCGGCGAGGACCGGCAGGATGCCGAAGTAGAACGCGTCGTTCGACATGAAGAACGTGAACGGTATCGACAGCACGCCGGTGATGACCGCGAGGAACGGGCCCATCGAGGAGGGGATCACCTGCGTGATCCACGCGGCCATCGCGGTGACCATGCCGGTGCCGTTCAGGACGCCCACCAGCACGCCGGCGGCCAGCACCATCGAGACGACGCCGACGATGCTCGGGGCGTGGGCGACGATCTCGTCGGCCTGTCCGCGCAGCTTCGGGAAGTTCACGATCAGGGCCAGCGCCGCGCCGACCATGAACACGAACGCGAGCGGGAAGACGTCCATCACCAGCAGCACCATCACGGCGACGGTGAGCGCCAGGTTGAACCAGATGAGCTTCGGGCGGAGCGTCGCGCGGTTCGGGTCGAGCATGGTGTCGGCCATGGCGGTGTCGGCCGCGACGACGAGCTCGGGGGCGGCGACGGCGCCGCGCCCGCCGCGGACCGTCACGACGTTGCCGGTGCGCAGCGACGCGACCGCGCCGGGCTTGGACTCCGCGCCGCGGAACATCTTCGGTGCGCCGAGCCGGCCGAACCCGGTGGCGCCGTCGAGCTTCGAGGTGTCCACCGAGCCCGCGAGGCGCTTGCGCTCCGAGAGGCCCAGGAACCAGGCGAACGCGAGAGCGACGACGAGACCGGCGAGCAGCGAGGGGACCATCGGAACGAAGACGTCGGTCGGCTGCAGGCCGAGGGCCGTGGCTGCACGGACCGTGGGACCGCCCCAGGGCACGATGTTCAGCGTGCCGTTCATCAGGCCCGCGACGCACGTGAGGACCACGGGGCTCATCCCCAGGCGCAGGTAGAGCGGCAGCATCGCGGAGGTCGTGATGATGAAGGTCGTCGATCCGTCGCCGTCGAGCGACACCGCACCGGCGAGGATCGCCGTACCGAGCACGATCTTGGCCGGGTCGTCACCCAGGAAGCGCGTGATCACGCGGATCAGCGGATCGAACAGGCCGACGTCGATCATGATGCCGAAGTACATGATCGCGAAGAGCAGCAGGGCCGCGGTCGGCGCCATCTTGCCGATCGCGTCGATCACCATGTCGCCGAGACCGAAGCCTGCGCCGGCGATCAGGCCGAAGATCGTCGGGACGACGATGAGCGCGACCATCGGGGTCAGGCGTCGCGTCATGATGAGGGCCATGAACGACAGCACCATCAGGAAGCCGAGGGCCACGAGCACCCCGTCGGCGGGTGTGTAGGCCACCGGGTACTCGGCGGCTTCGGCCGCAAGGATCAGGGGGGTCATCGCGACTCCTTCGTCGTGGATGCCGGCGCACCGCGCGCCGTCGATCCGCTGAACCTACGGACGCGGCCCCCGGTCGCGCGCGCTTGCTCGCATTGACCGGCGTTGTGCGCGTAGCGTGTGTTCTGCGCATTTCGCGCACACCGGCCCGAGGAGGTGCCATGCGGTTCGCCACCCGGACTCTGCTCGTCCAGATCGCCACGATGGTGGCCGTGGTGGCCGTGTGCACCGCGGTGTTCGCGTGGCTCGGCATCCAGCAGCTCCGCGCCGAAGCCGACTCGTCCGCCCTCAACATCGCCCGGTCGGTCGCCGAGGCGCCCGAGGTCCGCGAGCTCGTCGCCGCCTACTCCGCCGACCCCGGAACCCCGGATGCCACGACGCTGCGCGGTGGGACGCTCGAGCGCTACGCCTCCGACGTCACCGCGCGGACCGAGGGGCTGTTCGTGGTGATCACCGACGATCACGGCATCCGCCTCGCCCATCCGGATCCGGACCGTCTCGGGGAGGTGGTGAGCACGAGCTTCGCCGATGCGCTCGCCGGGCGCGAGGTCGTCACGTGGGAGACAGGCACGCTGGGAGAGTCGGCGCGCGCCAAGGTGCCGGTCTATCCGCCCGGGGGAGGCGACCCCGTGGGAGAGGTGAGCGTGGGGTTCGAGCGCGCGAGCGTGTTCGACGACCTGCCCGCCCTCCTGGTCGGCATCGGCATCGCGGTGCTCGTGGCGGTGGGGCTCGGTGTCGCGGTGGCGCTGCTCACCCGGCGGCGTCTCGAACGCCTCACGCTCGGGCTGCAGCCCGAGGAGCTCGTCGCCCTCGTGCAGACGCAGACCGCCGTGCTGGAGAGCGCCGACGAGGGCGTCGTCGCGATCGACGACGCCGGCGTCGTGCGGGTCTGCACGACGACGGCCGAGACGCTCCTCGGGGTGTCGGGCGCGGTCGGGCGCCGCCTGGACGAACTGGGACTCCCGCCCGCGGTGGCCGCCGTGCTCGCCGGGTCCGGGGCTCCGAACGGGATGCCGATCGGCGAACGCGTCGTCTTCGTCGACGTCCGGCCCGTCCGGCGCGGGACGCGCGCGCTCGGCCGCGTCGCGGTGCTCCGCGATCGCACCGACGTCCTCGCGCTGTCGGACCGTCTCGACAGTGTGCGGGCGCTCGGCGACGCGCTGCGGGTGCAGCGCCACGAGAACGCCAATCGCGTGCACGCCGCCGTCGGCCTGCTCGACGCCGGGCGCACAGCGGAGGCGCGCGCGTTCCTCGCCGATCTGGTGGACCGCGGGTCGGTCGACTGGGCCGTGCCGGGGCTCGATCTCGTCGGCGACGCGATGCTGCGGTCGTTCCTCGGGGCGAAGGGACTGTCCGCGCGGGAGCGCGGGGTGACCCTCCGGGTCGCGGACGAGACGTGGCTTCCCGCCACCGTCGCCGACGTGGAGGACGTCGTCGCCGTGCTCGGCAACCTGGTCGACAACGCCGTCTCGGCGGCGGCATCCGGGGGCGAGCCCCGCGCGGTCGAGGTCGCCGTCCTCGGCGACGGCGCCGACCTCGTGCTCACGGTGGCCGACACCGGCGGCGGCATCGCCGACGTCGACGCGGCCTTCGCTCCGCGCGAGCGCCCCGACGATCTCGCCGCGGTGCACGGTCTCGGGGTGGGGCTGCCGCTCTCGCGCGAGTTCGCCCGGCGGCGCGGCGGCGACGTATGGATCGTGGATGCCGGCGGGTCCGGGCACGGCGCGGTGGTCGCCGCTCGGCTGCCGGGCGCGCTGCACACCGGCGCCGAGGGGGCCGCGCGTTCGCCGCGACCCGCGACCGAGGGGGAGAGATGACCGAAATCCGCGTCCTCGTCGTCGATGACGACTTCCGTGTGGCGGGGCTGCATCGTGACGCCGTCGATGCGCGCCCCGGCTTCACGGCCCTGGAACCCGCGCGGACGGTCGGGGACGCGCGGGCGGCGATCGCCGCGCACGCCCCCGACCTCGTGCTCGCCGACGTCTACCTGCCCGACGGCGACGGGATCGAACTCGTCCGTTCGGTCGGTCTCGACGCCTTCGTGCTGTCGGCGGCGACGGATGCCGCGACCGTGCGGCGGGCGTTCACGGCCGGGGCGCTGGCCTTCCTCGTGAAGCCGTTCGACACCCGCGTCCTGGCCGAACGCCTCGACCGGTACGCGCGCTACCGCAATCTGCTCGCGTCGTCGCGGCCGCTGACCCAGGACGACGTCGACCGCGCCGCCGCGGTCATGCGAGGGGAGCGGGACGGTGCGTCGCTCGCCCGGTCGGCGACCGAGCAGACGGTTCTCGCGGCGCTCGGGGACGATGAGGCGTCGGCGTCCGAGGTCGCGGAGCGCATCGGTGTCTCCCGCGCGACCGCGCAGCGCCACCTGACGGCGCTGGCCGAGCGCGGCCTGGTCACGGTGGGCCTCCGCTACGGCTCGACCGGCCGCCCCGAGCACCGTTTCCGGGTCGGCGGCTGAGTCGCCGGGAGCCGGCATCCCTCCCCGGCCCCCGCGTGGTGGTCACCGGTCCCATGTCCCACTTGTTGCTGGTTGGCGGGGCTTCGAGCGGCCGTTTGTGGACCACGCATTGCCATAAGTGGGACGAGGGGTCAGCGCTCGAGAACCGCCCAGCCGCGGGGCGGGAGCTCGACCTGTGTCCCCTGGAGCGTCGCGTCGCCGACAGACACGGTCGCGGCGTCGGCGGCCGGGAGCGACGCGGGTGAGTCGCCCAGGTTCAGCGCGACGATCACCGCTTCGGCATCCACGGCCGTGCGCAGCACGAGGGTGGTGTTCGTGACCTCGACCACGTCGGTGCGGGCGCGCCACAGCCACGGATGCCGTCGGCGCAGCGCGATGAGCGCGCGATGCGCGTCGAGGATGCGCTCGTCCACGCCGGTGACCTCCGCCGGTGTCGCCGGGAACTCCGGCCGCACCGCGTCGTCGCCGCCCTCGCGCTCCTCCTTCACCGCGGTCCAGCCGAACTCGTCGCCGGCGTAGACCGACGGCGTGCCGCCCACCGTGAACAGCACCGCGAGGGCGTGCGGGACGACCTCGCGTCCCACGGCCGAAGCGATCCGCGTGACGTCGTGGTTGCCGACGAACGTCTGCGGAGCGTAGGTCGCGAGCAGCTCGTCGTGCCGTTCGATCGCGTGGCTCAGCTCGAAGAAGTTGCCGTCGGCGATGCCGTGCCAGATGCCCTGCCACAGCTCGTACTGCGTCAGCGAATCCATCGTCGACGCCTGCACGATCGCTGCGCCGTCGCCGTGGATCACCTCGCCGAGGAACCACGCCTCGGGGAACCGCTCGCGGACGCGCGGGAGCACCCTCGCCCAGAATTCCGGCGGCACCGCGTAGGCGGCATCCAGTCTCCACCCGTCGATTCCGCGCTCGAGCCAGTGGCACATGACGTCGATCACGAGGTCGGCCGTCGCGTCGGAGGAGTGGTCGAGCGCGACGAGGGCGCCGTGCCCCTCGAACACCTCGGGCTCGAACCGGTCGTCGACCCACCCTCCGCGGAACAGCGTCGCGTCGCCGCCCGCGAGCACCGCCTGGAACGCGGGATGCCCGCGCCCCACGTGATTGAAGACGCCGTCGAGAAGCACTCGGATGCCACGCTCCCGGGACGCTGCGAGCAAACGGTCGAGGTCGGCGTCGCTGCCCAGCCGCGGGTCGACGCGGAAGTGATCGACGGTGTCGTACCCGTGGGTCTCGGACGCGAAGATCGGCCCCAGCAGGAGACCGTTCAGGCCGAGCTCGATGACGTGGTCGAGCCACGGCTCGATGCGCTCGAGGCGGTGCGCCGGTTCCGCGTCCGGGTCGACGTCGTCGCGGATGGGAGCACCGACGAACCCCAGCGGGTACAGGTGCCACCAGAAGACGTGCGCGGGCCAGTCGGGCATGACCCCGAGGCTATCCGCCGAGGTTCCGCCCTGCGACGGATATTGACCCCTCACGCGCGAGGAGTTACGCCCGGGCGCGCTCGTCGGGCAGGGCGAAGGGCGCGAGGTCGATCGCGCGTGCGCGCGTGCGCTCGATCGCGGCGGCGACGGCGCCGATCGACACGATGTCCGCGCCGAGCGGCGACGCCACGATCTCGGGCGGCGGAAGGTGCAGTGCGTCGGGAAGGGCCTCGGTCGCCGCGGCGATGATCGGGCCGGCCCCGGCCGCGATCGCCCCGGAGATCACCACGCGCCGCACGTCGAACAGGCTGCCGAGGAGCCCCGCGACGACCGCCAGCTGCGTCCCGACCTCGGCCGCGACGGCCAGCGCCCCCGGGTCGCGGGTGGCGGCGAGGTCGAGGACCGTCTTGGCATCCAGGCCGTCCACCGGTACGTCGGCCAGGGCGCTCCCGGCGGGCAGGGTGCCCGCGGTGATCGCCGCCCGTGCGGCTTCGACGCACCGCGGCGCGAGACCGTAGGCGCTGCCGACACCCTCGACCCGGTCGAACGCGACCGTCTCGCCGGCGCCGCCGTGCGCGCCGCGGAGCAGGCGGCCGTCGAGCCAGAGCCCGGCGCCGAACCGTTCGCCGGCCAGGAGCGCCACGAAGTCGTCGTAGTCGACCGCGGCGCCCTGTGCGTGCTCCGCGACGGCCGCGAGCGACGCGTCGTTCTCGACGCGGACGACCGGCGCCCACGGGGCGAACGCGTCGACGAAGTCGGGGTTCATGCGCTGCCAGAAGCCGTCGTGGTGGATCGGGGAGCGCCCGGCGCGGTCGACGGGGGCGGGCACCCCCACGCACACCGCGACGAGATCCTCGCGCGACGCGCGCGCCCGCTTCAGGGTGGCGTCGACGACCTTCTCGGCCGCCCGCCGGCGGCGCTCGGGGGAGTCGCGCTCCGGGTCGATGGACAGGCGCGAGGTCGCGACCGGAACGCCGCGCAGGTCGGCCACCGTCGCGGTGACGTGTCCGCGACCGGCATCCACGCCGACGACGAGCCCCGCGTCGGCGCGGAGGGCGAAGCGGCGTGCCGGGCGCCCCTTGGAGTACTCGCCCACGGCCCGGGCGTTCGGCAGCTCCTCGAGCAGTCCCCGGGCGACGAGTTCGTCGAGCACGTCGATCGTCGTCGAGCGGGTCAGCGCGACGGCCGCCATGACGTCGCTCGCGGTGAAGACCTCGGCGTCCCACGCGTAGGCGAGCACGGCATCGAGGCTGTGGCGGCGGAGCGAGGGCACCGAGGGTGTGGCATCCGTCATCGGATCTTGACCCCTCTCGTGTCTGATGCAATACTGCCCTCACCGGATTGATTTGGCGAGTAGATTTAATCTCTGATTCAAGATCGCAAGGATGCGAGGACAACACGTGTCGAGAAAGACGGCGACGATGCGACGAACGGTCGCGGCGCTGGCGGTGACGGCCATGGGGGCGGCGATGCTCGCCGGGTGCTCCGCAGACGGGCGCGAGACGATCCGCTTCACGTTCAGCAAACGCGAGGCCCTCGCGTTCATGAACCAGGTGGTCGACGAGTACAACGCCTCCCAGGACAAGGTGCGGGTGGAGATGGATGCCTCGGGCGTCGACGTCGTGTCGGCGAGCTTCGTCCGCGGCAACCCGCCCGACATCATGCTCGCGAACTACAACTACGAGGTCGCGCGGTTCGTCCAGCGTTGCGCGCTCACGGACCTGTCCGGAACGACCGCCGCCGGCACCGTGCGCGAGGACCTGCAGCCCCTCATGAACCAGTACGGTTCGTGCGCAGGGCGCACGAGCGCCCTGCCGTACTCCGTCATGGCGTCGTCGGTGATCTACAACAAGCAGATCTTCGACCAGCTGGGTCTGTCGGTCCCGACGACCTGGGACGAGCTGCTCCAGACCGCCGAGACGCTGAAGGCGAACGGCATCACGCCGTTCTACGGCACCTTCAAAGACGACTGGACCATCGGCCAGGGCTGGTACGACTACGCCGTGGGCGGGTCGCTGAACGTCGTCGACTTCTTCGACGGCCTCGCCGCCGAGGGTGACGCGGTCGGCCCCGACTCGGGGGTGTCGTTCCAGAAGGACTTCGCCGAGCCGATGCAGCGCATGACCGAGCTGTCGTCGACCTACACCAACCCGGATGCCGCGAGCCGCGGCTACGGCGACGGCAACCTCGCGTTCGCGCAAGGGCAGGCCGCGATGTACCTGCAGGGGCCGTGGGCGCTCGGCGAGATCGCCAAGACCTCGCCCGACCTGCCGGTGGGCACCTTCCCGCTTCCCATGACCGACGACCCGAACGACCTCGCGGTGCGCGTCAACATGGACCTCGCGGCCATGATCCCCGAGGGCTCGAGACATCAGGATGCCGCGCGCGACTTCCTCGAGTACCTCTACCAGCCGCGGATCATCGAGGCCTACAACGAGTCGCAGCTCGGGTTCGCACCCACCACGGACGCGCCCGCCCCCAGCGACCCGCGCGTGGCCGGGATGATCCCCTACTACGACGAGGGGCGCATCTACCAGGGCGCCTCGGTGCTCGTGCCCAAGACCATCCCCGTCTTCAGCTACGCGCAGGCCATGATCCTCGGGGCCTCGACCGAGGGCACCCTGAACACCCTGGATCAGGACTGGTCGCGGCTGGCGTTCCGGCAGCCCGCCGCGTCCACCACCGAGTCCGCCGCCGAAGGAGTCGCGCGATGACCACCACGACCACCATCGTCACCGGCGGGAAGGCGGCCGCCCGGCGCAGCAGCCGTCGCGTCGAACCGATCTACTACCTGTTCCTGCTTCCGACGCTCGCGCTGTTCACCCTCGCGATCACGGTGCCCGGCCTCGTCGGCATCTTCTTCAGCTTCACCGACTCCATCGGTCTCGGGCAGTGGAACTTCGTCGGGCTGACCAACTACATCGCGCTCTTCAGCGACCCGGCGATCCTGCAGGCGTACCTGTTCACCTTCGGGTTCTCGGTCGCGACGGTCATCGTCGTCAACATCGCCGCGTTCCTGCTCGCCGTGGGCCTCACCGCGCAGATCCGCTTCAAGAAGGCGCTGCGCACGGTGTTCGTCATCCCGATGGTGATCTCGGGCATCATCATCGCCTACGTCTTCAACTTCCTCTTCAGCAACTCCCTCCCGCAGGCCGGGACCGCCCTCGGCATCCCGTGGCTGGAGACCTCGCTCCTGGCGAACCCCGACCTCGCCTGGGTCGCGATCGTGATCGTGACCGCGTGGCAGGCGATCCCCGGCACGCTCCTCATCTACATCGCGGGGCTGCTGTCGGTGCCCGGCGACGTGTACGAGGCCGCGGGCCTGGACGGCGCGAACAAGACGCAGCAGCTGCTGCGGATCACCCTCCCGCTGGTGGCCGGCTACGTCGTCATCAACGTCATCCTGGGCTTCAAGGGCTTCCTCAACGCCTACGACGTCATCGTCGGCCTCACCAACGGTGGGCCCGGCACCTCGACCCGCAGCGTCGCGATGTCGATCATCCTCGGCTTCAACGGCGGCGACTACGCCTATCAGATGGCCAACGCGGCCCTCTTCTTCCTCGTCGCCGTCGCGATCTCGCTGCTCCAGCTCTCGCTCACCCGGGGAAGGAACACCCTCTCATGACCGCTGTGAACCAGCCGGCGCTCGCTTTCGAGCAGGCCGAACTCTCCGTCCCCTCGCGCCGACGCTCCGGCATCCGGCGGGTGGGCACCGAGCGCATCAACTGGTCGGCGACCACCGTCCTGGTGCTGTGCGCCGTCACGGTGCTGCTGCCGCTGTACGTCTCGATCACGATGGCGCTCAAGAGCGGGGCGCAGGTCGTCGACGGCAACGCCTTCTCGTTCCCGTCGCCGATCAGCTTCGACGGTTTCGTGCAGGCGTGGACGCTGACGAAGTTCCCCGTGGGCCTCGCGATCTCGCTGCTCGTCACGGCGGGCACGGTCGCCGCGACCATCGTGCTGGCGGCCTTCGCCTCGTACGCCATCGCCCGCAACTGGGACCGCAAGCTCTTCCGGTACTCGTTCTTCTACCTGCTCGCGGCGATGTTCATCCCGTTCCCGGTCGTCGCGCTGCCGCAGATCCAGCTCACCGGACGCGTCGGTCTCGACAACCCGTTCGGCGTGATCATCCTCGCCACGATGTTCCAGCTGAGCTTCAGCGTGTTGCTGTTCACCGCGTTCCTGCGCTCCATCCCGCTCGAACTCGAGGAGAGCGCGCGCATCGACGGGGCGACGACCTGGCAGACGTTCTGGCGACTGATCTTCCCGCTGCTCGCGCCCATGAGCGCGACGGTCGGCATCTTCGCCTTCCTGTACGCGTGGAACGACTTCATGATGCCGTCGCTCATCATCAGCGATCCCGCCCTGCAGACCCTCCCCGTGCGGCAGAACCTGTTCCAGACGCAGTTCAGCAACAACTACAACGTCGCCTTTGCCTCCTACCTCATGGCCATGGCCCCCGCGATCGTCGCCTACCTCTTCACCCAGCGATGGGTGATGGCCGGCGTCACGCAGGGCGCCGTCAAGGGCTGACCGACCCCCACCCCTCGAAAGGATCCTTCGTGACCACCGCCGCACCGTCCGTGCACGCCCGTGAGCTCTCCGCCGCCCCCGACTGGTGGCGTCAGGCCGTGGTGTACCAGGTGTATCCCCGCAGCTTCGCCGACAGCAACGGCGACGGCCTCGGCGACATCCCCGGCATCACCTCGCGGGTCCCGTACCTGGCCGAACTGGGAGTGGATGCCATCTGGCTCAGCCCCTTCTACCCCTCGGCGCTCGCCGACGGCGGCTACGACGTCGCCGACTACCGCAACGTCGACCCGCGGCTCGGGACCCTCGCCGACATGGACGAGCTCATCGCGCAGCTGCACGCCCATGGCATCCGTGTCGTCGTCGACATCGTGCCCAACCACACCTCGAACGACCACGCCTGGTTCCAGGAGGCGCTCGCCGCCGGCCGCGGCTCCGCCGCGCGTGAGCGATACATCTTCCGCGAGGGCACGGGCCCCGACGGCGCGGAGCCGCCGACGGACTGGCAGTCGGTGTTCGGCGGACCCGCGTGGGAGCGCGTCGCGGACGGGCAGTGGTACTTCCACAACTTCGACGTGTCCCAGCCCGACCTGAACTGGGCCAACCCCGAGGTGCGCGCCGACTTCGTGAAGACGCTGCGCTTCTGGAGCGACCGCGGGGTCGACGGCTTCCGCATCGACGTCGCGCACATGCTGACGAAGGACCTCAGCGAGCCGCTGCCCTCGGCGGCCGAGCTCGCCGCGATGCCCCAGGACGGCACCCACCCCCTCCTCGACCGGGACGACGTGCACGAGGTGTACGCCGAGTGGCGCTCCGTGTTCAACTCCTACGACCCGCCGCGCACCGCCGTCGCCGAGGCGTGGGTGCACCCCTCGCGCGTGCCGCTGTACGCGAGCATCGAGAGCCTGGGGCAGTCGTTCAACTTCGACCTGCTGGAGGCCGACTTCGACGCCGGGCAGTTCCGCCGCATCGTCGCCGACAACCTCGCGCTCGCCGCGCAGTCCGGCTCATCGACGACGTGGGTGCTGTCGAACCACGACGTCGTGCGCCACGCCACGCGCTACGGGCTCCCCGACGCCGAGCGCGCGGCTGACGGCCGGCCGACGCTCAAGCACGGCAACGAGTGGCTGCTCTCCGGCGGCACCGCGCCGGTGCTCGACGCCGAGCGGGGCGGACGTCGCGCCCGCGCCGCCGCGCTGTTCGTGCTGGGCCTGCCCGGCTCGGCGTACCTGTACCAGGGGGAGGAGCTCGGACTGCACGAGGTCGCCGAGATCCCCGACGCCGCGCGTCAGGACCCGACCTACTTCCGCAGCCCCGGCGTCGACATCGGGCGGGACGGATGCCGCGTGCCGCTGCCGTGGAGCGCTTCCGGCACCGCGTTCGGCTTCGGCGCGGGCGGCGCGCACCTGCCGCAGCCGGAGTGGTTCACGACGTACGCGGTCGACCGCCAGGACGGCGACCCGGCCTCGACGCTGTCGCTGTACCGCCAGGCCCTCGACCTCCGGCACGAGCTGCAGACCGCCGAGGAGCTGGAGTGGCTCGACCTCGGCCGCGATGACGTGGTGGCCTTCGCCCGCCCCGACGGCTGGACGGTCGTGACGAACTTCGGCACCGAGCCGGTGCAGCTTCCCGCGGGCGAGGTGCTGCTCGCGAGCGCGCCGGTCGCCGACGGTGCGTTGCCGGGTGAGGCATCGGCCTGGCTGCGCGTGTAGCTCGCGGCATCCATCCCGCTTCAGTGTCCAAGACACGCCGCATCGCGCAGCGCGCATACGGCGTGTCTTGGACACTCGGCGTTTCGGTGGGGCGCCGGGCACGGCTGCGTCAGGGCAGGGACGCGCGGACCACCACCGGCATCTCCACCAGGTGCTCGCCGGGAGGGGGGCCGTCGGGGGCGAGGAGCAGTTCGACGGCGCGGCGGCCCATCGCCTCGTGCGGGAGGCCGATCGTCGTCAGGCCCGGGCGGAGGTACGCGGCCAGCTCGTCGTTGTCGAACGAGACCAGCGCGACGTCGTCGGGCACCCGAAGTCCCGCTTCGCCGAGCGCCTGGGAGGCGCCGAACGCGAGGCGGTCGTTGAGGCACACGATCGCGCGCGGGGGCGGCCCGGATGCCAGCACCCGCGCCGTGACCTCGTGTCCGTGGTCGGGCTCCCACAGCCAGATCGACTCCTCGCGCGAGAAGCTCATCCCTTCGCGCGCCATGGTGTCGTAGATGCCGCGCACGCGCGCGGCGACCGTCGCCGAGCGGAACAGGTCGCGCTCGGCCTCGGCGTCGTAACCGAGCAGCAGGATGTCGTCGCGGATGCCGGCATCCCGGAGCAGCTCGATCGCCCGGCGTCCGCCGGTCTCCTCGTCGGGCAGGACGCTGCAGCCGTGCGCCTCGCTCGTGGCGTTGAGCATGACCGCCCGGACGCTCGAGGGGATCGGGGGCACGAGGATCTCGCGCGCCCGCATCGAGGCGAAGATCACGCCGTCGACCTGACGGTCGAGCAGCGCGGACACGGCCTCGGCCTCGCGTTCGGGCTCGCCTCCCGTCTCGGCGACGAGCACGACGTGACCGGCGGCCTCGGCGGCGCCCAGCGCCCCCTTGATGAGGCCGCTGGCGAAGCGGGTGGTGGCGACGAGGTCGGAGACGAAGCCGATCGTGTGCGAGGTGCTGGTGCGCAGGGCCCGCGCGGCCACGTTGGGGCGGTACCCCAGTTCGGCGGCGGCGGCGAGCACGCGGTCGTGGGCGTCGCGCGAGAGTCGCGTGTCGGGTCGGCCGTTGAGGATCATGGATGCCGCGGAGGGGGAGAGCCCGGCGAGACGTGCGACATCCGTCAGCGTGACGCGTTTGACCATGCCCACCTCCTCGGTCGTCGGCTCCGGTGCCGTCGTGACGATCTTCACAACGAATCTTGACAGGGGCGGAGCGGTCTGCGTAAATATCCCTGCTAAATCCTTTCAGCACTGTACCGCAGGGAGGATCGCACCCGAAACGCCCGCATCCTGGGTACCCGCAGCACTGACGAAGGAGTCGACATGTCCACCCGTACCCCGCGCCCGCGAAGCCGTCGCGTCGCGCCCCTCGCCCTCGCGGCGATCGCCGGACTCACCGGCGCCCTGCTCGCCGGCTGCGCCCCCGGCGCCGCCGCACCGCAGACCGCCGCCGCCACCGACGTCAGCACCGAACTGACGAGCGACCCGGTGCAGCTCACGATCGCCGACGAGACCGGATTCCCCGTCACCGACAAGCTGACCGAGGAGTTCACCAAGCAGCACCCGAACGTGACGTTCAACATCACCCGCGACACGTTCCAGAACCTCACGGCCAACGCCCCCAAGCTCCTCGCCAGCGACACCCCGCCCGACCTGATCCGCCTCCCCACCCTCGGCGACACCGTGCGCGACGGTCTCGTGGCCAACCTCGACCCGTACTTCGACGCGTACGGCTGGGACGCCTGGCCCGCGTCGCAGCTCGCGCCGCTGCGCATGAGCGAGGACGGCATCCGCGGATCGGGATCGCTGTACCAGCTCGGCCTCGGCTACAGCATCACCGGCATCTACATGAACGACACCCTCGCCGCGCAGCTGGGCATCACCGCCCCGCCGCAGACGCTGGCCGAGCTCGAGGCCGACATGGCCAAGGCCAAGGCCGCCGGCATCCTGCCGATCATGGCGGGCGACAAGGACGGCGTGGTCAACTTCGTCGTGCAGGCCGCGATGAACCAGTACGTCGACAAGGACCAGTTCCTGTCGTGGATGTTCAACGAGCCGGGCGCGAGCTTCAACGAGCCGGGCAACGTCCAGGGCGCCGAACTCGTGCGCAAGTGGGCGGATGCCGGGTACTTCCCGTCCGACATCAACGCGATCGACTACTTCACCTTCACCAGCCGCTTCTCCGCGGGCGAAGGACTGTTCACCTTCAACGGCAACTGGGAGGCCGCGAACTACCAGAAGGCGCTCGGCGACAACGTGAGCTTCTTCCTGGTGCCGCCGGCGGAGGCCGGGGCGAACCACGTCGCCATGGGTGCGGCCAACTCCTTCTCGGTCGCGGCGAAGTCGAAGCACCTCAACGAGATCGTCTACTTCCTCAACTGGGTGCACACCGACCCGACCGCGCGCCAGATCATCGTCGACGTCACGGGTGCCTCGCCCGGTGGGGACCCGAGCCTCGCGCTCCCGACCGTCCAGCCGGGCTCGCTCATCGAGAACGCGCTGAAGATGTCGGCGCAGATCGGTTCCGAGAACGGTCAGGTCGACTTCATGGCCAACACGACCGCCGGCATCTACGCCGGCTCGATCATCCCCGAGTCGCAGCTGCTGGTGACCAGCCAGATCACCGGGCAGGACTTCGTCGACCGCGTGCAGAAGTTCTACGAGAGCGAGGTCGGGAAGTAATGACCGATCGTGCGGTCGCCGTCGCGGCGGCCCCCCGAGAAGACGCCGCCGGCCCGGCGACGACGACCGCACCCGTTCGCCGGGCCGCTGCACGCGCAGTGGCCCGGCGGGCGACCCTCGCCGGATGGTTGCTCCTCGTCCCCGCCCTCGGCTTCTACATCGGGTTCGTCATCTGGCCCCTGTTCCAAGGGGTGCAGTACTCGTTCTACGACTGGAACGGCATCGGGGTGGCGCGGTGGGTGGGTTTCGGCAACTACCTCACCGTCTTCACCGACTCCGACCTGCTCGGCGCGATCCGCAACGCCTTCGTGCTCATCGCGTTCTTCACGATCATCCCCGTGGGACTCGGCCTTGTCCTCGCGACCCTGATCCGTGGCATCCGGTACAAGGCCTTCGCGGCCACCGCGCAGACGGTACTGTTCCTGCCCCAGATCATCCCGCTGGCCGCCGCCGGTATCGCGTGGTCGTGGATGTACGCGCAGACCGGTGCCGTGAACCAGATCCTCGGCTGGATCGGCCTCGGCTGGATCACCCGTCCGTGGCTCGCCGACTACGGCACCGCCCTGCCGGCGGTCGGACTCATCGGATCGTGGGTGCTCACGGGGCTGTGCACCGTGCTGCTGCTCACCGGGCTCGGCAAGATCGACGTCTCGCTGTACGAGGCCATCCGGCTCGACGGCGCCGGCTGGTGGCGCGAGTTCTTCACCATCACCCTGCCGGGGCTCCGGCAGGAGATCGCGGTGCTCGTGACGGTCACCGTCATCGCCGCCCTGTCGAGCTTCGACATCATCTACACCTCGACGCAGGGCGGACCCGGTCGCGCGACCCTCGTGCCCGGCCTGTCGATCTACCGCATCGGCTTCACCCAGAGCGACGTGGGCCTGGCCTCCGCCTTCGGCATCGTGCTCATGGTGCTGGTGCTCGTCGTCGTCCTCCCCATCCAACGCCTCTCGAGAGCGAGTGACTCGTGATCGCCAGCCGCACCGAGCGCGTGCTCGGAACCGTCCTCCTCGCCGTCGCGGCGATCGTGACGCTGCTGCCCCTGATCAGCATGTTCTCGGCCGCCCTGCAGCCCGCCGACCGCAACCCGACGGGCCTGACCTGGCCGACCGACCCGCAATGGGGCAACTTCGCCACGGCGTTCGAGACCGGACACGTGTGGCAGCTCATGGGCTCGAGCCTGGTGATCGTGCTCGGCGTGGTGCCGGTGAGCCTCGTCGCGGCGACCCTCGCCGGGTTCGCGCTCGGATCGTTGCAGGTCCGGTTCGGCCGCGGGGTGCTCGTGTTCTTCGTGCTCGGCCTCACGATCCCGTTCGAGGCCCTGATCATCCCGCTGTACTACCAGGCGCAGTCGATGGGCACCGTGAACACCCCGTGGGCGGTGATCTTCCCCCTCATCGGTCTCTACATGCCGTTCGGCGTCTTCTGGATGCGCGCGCACTTCATCAACGTCCCGCGCGAGCTCTCCGAGGCCGCGCGGGTGGACGGGGCATCGCTGTGGCGCGAGTTCCGCAGCATCCAACTGCCGCTCGCGGCGCCGGCGCTCTCCGCGCTCGCGATCCTGCTGTTCATCTGGACGTGGAACCAGTTCCTGCTCCCGGTCGTCCTCATCGCCGACCCGCTGCAGCGCACGGTCGCGGGGGCGCTGACCTTCTTCCAGGGCCAGTACTCGCTCAGCATCCCCCTGCTGAACGCGGGTGCCCTCATCATCATCACGCCGGCCGTCCTGCTCTTCCTCGTCTTCCAGCGCCAGTTCATCCGTGCGCTGGTCCAGGGCGCGGTCAAGGGCTGACCGCTCGACCTCTTCTTCGAAACGGACATCATGACGTTCACGCTGCCCGACCACTGGGTCTGGGACTTCTGGCTCGCCCGCGACGGCGACACCCACCACATGCTCTTCCTGCAGGCGCCGACGAGTCTCGGCGACCCCGACCTGCGTCACCGCAACGCCACGGTCGGGCACGCGACCTCGAGCGATCTGCGCTCGTGGACCGTGCACGGCACGGTGCTCGAGCCCGCCGGGGGAGAGGCTCCGGATGCCACGGCCACCTGGACGGGCAGCATCGTGGAGGCCGTGTCCGGCTGGCGGATGTTCTACACGGGCTCGCGGTTCCTCGAGCCGGGGCGGATCACCAACGTCGAGACCGTCCTCGCCGCCACCTCGACCGACCTCGCCGAGTGGGCGAAGGACACCGCCGTCGTGGTGGCCGCCGACCCCCGCTGGTACGAGACGCTCGCGGCCGGCACGTGGCACGAGGAGGCATGGCGCGACCCCTGGGTCTTCGCCGACCCCGACGGCGACGGGTGGCACATGCTCGTCACCGCGCGCGCCGTCGACGGCCCGGGCCGCGACCGCGGTGTGATCGGCCACGCGTGGTCGCCGGACCTCGTGCGGTGGGAGGTGCGCCCGCCGCGCAGCGCCCCGGGTGCGGGGTTCGCGCACCTCGAGGTTCCGCAGGTCGTGCAGGTCGAGGGGCGGTGGGCGCTGGTGTTCTCCTGCGACTCCGCGCACCTCGCCGGGCACCGGGCGGGCGAGCGCGGAGGCATCTGGGCCGTGGCCCTCGACGACCCGCGCGGCCCGTACGACGTCGGCCGGGCGACCCTCGTGGCGCCCGAGAACCTGTACAGCGGGCGTATCGCGGAGGACGCCGACGGCCGTCCGGTGCTGCTGGCCTTCGAGAACGTGGCCGCCGACGGGGCGTTCGTCGGCACCCTCTCCGACCCGCTGCCGGTGCGGTGGGACGGCGACCGCCTCGTGGTGACGGAGGTCGTCCGATGACCGAGGTGCAGGGCTTCGCGGCATCCGGATTCGCCCCCGTCGCCGACGCCTTCCGCGCGGCGTTCGACAGCCACCCCGGCATGGGTGGTGCGCTCTCGGTGCGCGTCGACGGACGCGAGGTCGTGGACCTGTGGGGTGGCGTCGCCGACTCCCGTGACGGTCGCCCGTGGGAGCGGGACACCCCGACGGTGGTGTTCTCGTGCACCAAGGGGCTCATGTCGATCCTTGCGGCACGGCTCGTGGCATCCGGCTCACTCGACTACGACCGCCCGCTGGCGGACCTGTGGCCGGAGTTCGGCGTGCACGGCAAGGATGCGGTGACCGTCGGCGACGCCCTCGCGCACCGTGCGGGTGTCTCCGCCCCCCGCGTCGACGTCAGCCGCGCGCAACTGCTCGACTTCGACGCGGTGTCCGCGCTCATCGCGGCACAGAAGCCCCTGTGGGTCCCCGGGGAGGGCTGGGCCTATCACGCGCTCACGCACGGCTGGATCTCGGGCGAGATTGTGCGGCGCGCGGGCGGCGTCGGGATCTCCGCCGCCTTCGGCGAGATGGCCGCGGCGGTGGGCGGCGGAGCCTGGCTCGGGATGCCGCCCGAGATCGCGGCATCCGTCGCCCATCTCGAGGTGGGGCCGACCCTCGCTGCGGGTGTCGCCGCTCAGGCCGCCGCGCGCGACCCGCACGGCGTCGACTGGCTCGACCGGGCCATGACGCTCGGCGGTGCGCTGCCGCCCACCCTCGTGACCGAGGACGACGGGTTCAACGCCGACGACGTCCGCGCCGCGGTGATCCCGGGGGCCGGTGCGATCAGCACGGCCCGCGCGCTCGCCGCGATGTGGTCGGCCACCGTGGCCGACACCGAGGGGACGCGGCTGCTCGACGACGCAGCGGTCCGGGAGGCGGGGCGGGTCCGGACGCAGGGCGCCCCGGTGTTCGACGCCCCGGCGCCGTGGCCGCGGTGGGGAGCCGGGATGCAGCTGGACTCCGAGGCCCGCCGCTACCTCGGCCCGAGCAGCGTCGGCCACGACGGCGCCGGAGGTCAGGTGGCCTTCGCCGACCTCGACTCCCGCGTCGGCTTCGCGTTCGTGACGAACCGCATGGAGTCCGAGGACCCGCGCGCGACCCGGGTGATCGAGGCGCTGCGGGAGGCGCTGGGCTGAGCCGACGGCCGGTGGCGCTCAGTGTCCCGGACACGCGGATGCCACGCGCCGCCGTCCGCGTGTCCGGGACACTCGAGACCGGGTCTGCGCGCGGAACGTCGCGCTCGCCGCGCGGGCGCGTGCGCGCTCGCTAGATCCGCACCCACGCGTCGCCGCGGCGCTCGATCGCGCCGGCGGCGGCGAAGGCCTCCAGCCAGCCGCCCATCGGCCAGACGCCCCACCGGCGGTGGAACGCGGCGCCGTTGCGGAGGATGTCGTCCAGGTGCCGCCACGGCGGCGACTCGACCGGATGCCATTGGTGGTAGGCATCCGCCCCGCCCGTCCACACCAGCGGGATGCCGAGCGCCCTCGCCGCCCACGCGAGGTCGGTGTCCTCGGCGCCGTAGCCCTCGTACGCGTCGTGGAATCCACCCAGGTGCTCCCATGTCGCCGGCGTGACGGCGAAGGAGAGCGACCAGAACAGGTCGTAGTCGTCCGGCTCGGCGACCCGCGTCTCCCCGGCGGGCGGCGCCGGTCGTGCCCGGTGCGGGCGCGTCACGTGCGGCAGGTCGGCCACGGTGGGGCGCTGCACGCTCGCGAGGTACGTCACGGGCCCCGCGAGCAGCGCGTCGGGGTGCGCCACGGCGGCGTCGGCGTACCGCGCGATGAGGTCGGGTCCCGGCAGGCAGTCCACGTCGAGGAACACGAGCAGTTCCGCGCCCTCCGCGATCGCGGCCGCGGCCGCGGCGTTGCGACCCGCGCCCACGCGGAGTCCGTGCGGCCCGGGCGGCACGTGCAGCGTGCGGACGTCGGCATCCCGGATGCCGTCGGGCACCGCCGCGTCGAGGAAGACCTCCACCCGGGCGATGTCGGGGGCGACCTCGGCGAGCACCGCGCGCTGGCGTTCCAGGTGCGCGCGGCGGGCGGCGGAGGCGACGGTGAGGACGGCGACCCTCACGGCAGCAGCGCCTCGATGGCCTCGGCGGCGCGCTCGGCGGCACCGGACACCTGCCATCGCGACCAGTCGGGGTCGTCGGTCGCGGCGGCCTCGACCAGCGCCGCGATCCCCTCCGCGTCGACGTCCTCGGGGGCGACCCGGGCCAAGCCCCAGCGGTGCAGCGCGCACGCGGTGTGCCGCTGCTCCTCGAAGGGGCGGTCCTGCGCGACGACCACCGCGCGCGCGTCGGCGGCGGCGAGGTCGGCGACGCTGTTCTGTCCGGCGGCGCTCACGACGACCGTGTGAGAGGTCAGCAACGGCCAGGGGTCGTCGATGCGCGACGACGCGTCGTGACCGATCGCGCGCGTGCGCCAGCCCGCGGCCGACAGCCGGGCCTCGGCGTCGCGGCGCACGTCGTCGGCGAGCACGCGGCCGAGGAACAGCACCGACCGCTCGGCATCCTCCTTCTCGGGGAGACGCCCGTCGTACCGGGAGATCCCGCCGGTCCACACCACCCGATCGGTTCGGGTCGCGAGTGCGCCGGCGGGCACGGCGCCGTGCGCCCACGGGGCGAGGATGCGGTCGGCCAGATCGTACGCGAGGGCGTGCGCGGCGTCGGTGCGTTCCCCGGGCTGCGTGACCGCGAGCGTACGCAGACCCAGCAGCCGCGCGAACGCCACGACCTCGGCGCTGACGTCCACGACGATCGCCCGGAGGTCGGCGGCATGCCCGGCGAGGAGGGCGAGGCGCGCACGATGCCCGGGATGGTCGTGCGGTGCCCAGTGCAGGGCGCCGCGGACGGTCGGATCGGCGGCACGCGGGTCGAACACCGTGCCGTCGTCGTACTCGATCGCGTCGGCGTCGTCGGGGAGGACCGTCCATTCGACGCCGTCGTCGAGTCCCGCGGGGCGCGGCAGCGACGAGAACGCACGCACCGTCTCGCGCAGGTGCGGCTGCACGGCGAGGAAGCGGGCGACGTGCCCGTACCCGTGGTGGTGGACGTACCAGCCGATCACCACGACACCGCCGGGACCTGACGTTCCGTCGCCGGCTGCGCGGTGTGCGCGAGCACCCGCTCGACGTCGCGGTACCGGCGGCTCAGGGCGTGCTCGCGCACCGCCGCGCGACGCGTCCACACGCGGGTCAGCGGCTCGCGTCGCCCCTGCAGCGCGAGGTCGCGCGCGGCGTGGGCGAGGGCGGTGACGTCGCCCGCCATGACCGCCGCCGTCCCCGGCATCCCGGCGAGGACCTCGGAGACCCCGCCGATGTCGAACGCCGCGACCGGGGTGCCGGTCGCGAGGGCCTCGGCGATGACCAGACCGAACGGTTCCTCCCACATGGGGGTCACGAGCGCGACGGCCGACGTGCCGACGAGGCGGCACAGGTCGGGCTGGTGCAGGGCGCCCACGTAGCGGGCGTTCCCGCCGAGGCGCGGCGCCACCTCCTGGTGGAAGTAGTCGACGTCGCCGATGCGTCCCGCGACCACGATCTCGGCGTCCACGGCCCGGGCGGCCTCGATGGCGAGGTGCGGTGCCTTCTCGGGGACGATGCGCCCCGACCACACCCATCGCGAACCGCCGGGGCCGCGCGTCCATCGGTCGGTGTCGATGCCGTTGGGGAACACGAACGCGTCGACGCCCTCGGTCGACCACGCGCGCGCCGTGGCCTGACTCACCGCGACGAATCGGTGTGCGCTGCCGCGGGCGTACGCGGCGGCGCGGAGCATCGGTTCGAGCGGCGGCGTGTGCAGGGTCGTCACGACCGGGATGCCGGCATCCCGGCTCCACCGGATCGGGGCGGGGTGGAGGCTGTGGTTGTCGATCACGTCGAAGCGATGCCGCTCGCTCCGGAGACGCTCGAGCAGTGTCGCGTGCGCCGTCGCCGTCGCCTCGGCGTACCCCTCGGGGTACCCGGTGTCGGAGGCGTCCTCCACGCGCGACCACGTCGGCGCGGGCAGAGCGAACTCGGGGGAGTCCTCGAGGAAGTCGGAGCCCTCCGCGGCGCACAGCGTGACCTCGTGGCCGCGGTCCCGCAACCACCGGACCCGGTCCCACACGGTCGCCTCGAGGCCCCCCGCGTGCGGCTGGCGGAGGGGGTAGCGCGACGGCGCCACGACCAGCACCCGCAACGGCTTCGGCGCGCGGGTCATGCCGCGTCCTCCGTCCGCATCGACCGGCGGTAGAGCGCCACATGGGCCCGACGGACCCGCTCGCGTTCGTCCACCCGCTCGATGCGGCGACGCGCGACCTCGGCACCCCGGGCATCGGACCCGGCGATGGACCATCCGGGGGCCGTGGCATCCACGATCGCCCGCTCCAGCGACACCGGATCGCCCACGCGGAACGCGTGGAAGTCGGCGGGATGCTGCGCGGCGACGTGGCCCACACGCGTGCCGACGACGGGGACGGCGAGGTCGTAGCAGAGCTCCGCCCACCCCGAGTGGGTGCCGTGCGAGTAGGGCAGCACGCAGGCGTCGAGGTCGGCGAGCCACCCGGCGAGGGCGTCGTCGTCGAGTCGCGCCGACCTCTCCACCCGCACGCCCTCCGTCCCGTCCGCGAGGGCGTCGATGGATGTCGCGGCCTCGACGTCGCGCACGTTCTCGTTCAGCCGCACCACCGCTTCGACGTCGGTGCCCCGGGCGCGCAGGTCGGCGACCGCGCGGACGAGGGTCGCCGTCGTCCCCACGCCGTCGATGTTGGGGCGGAGGTCGCGCAGGTGCACGCCGACGCGGGTCGCCGCGTGCGCGCGTCCGACGGGGAGGGTCGCACCGTCGACGAGCGTCGGGTGGGGGATGACGTCGGGCGAGCGCCCGTAGTCGCGCTCGACCTCGGCCGCGGTCGGTGCGGTGAGCGTGGTCACCTCGTCGGCTCCCGCGATGAGGACGGCCAGCGCCGCGCGATGCGCGGCCTGGTCGGTCAGCTGCGGGTTCTCCAGGTCGTGGACGGTGTAGACGAGGGGGATCCCCAGGCGACGGACCGCGTCCACCGTCGCCGAGAGCTCCGCGGCCGAGTACGACTCGCTGCCGAAGTGCACGTGGACGACGTCGATCTCGGGGGCGTGCGCGTCGAGCCACTCGGGCAGCAGCACCTGCGGGGGCCACCACTGGCCGGGGGCGGCGCCCGGCGGGGGCGGGTCGGTGCGGACGTCGACGACGCGCTCGTCGGTGACGGCCCGGGTGTACGGGTGCCCGGCGGGCACGGCGGCGACTCGGATCCGGCGAGGGGATGGGGCGTCGATCGGGGGTCCTCCTGGGCTGCGGCGGGGTGACGTGTACCGCATCAGGGGAGAGGTCGCAAGGCAACGGAACCGTTGCCAAGGCGACGGCACCGACGGCGTACGTTCACATCATGCGTGGCAGAGAGAGCGGCTCCGAGAGCCTTGCGGACGAGGATGCGGCGGTGATAGCGCGGCGCGGCCACTACGCCGCGTTCTTCGGAGATGAGCCGGCCCCGGAGGGGTACGGCGTCGTGGTCGGCAACTGCCAGGCCGAGTCGATCCGCCTCGTCGTCTCGAACGACACCCACCCCGGGGTGCGGGTGCCCGCCGTGCACGAGATGGATGCCGCCGACGCGGAACGCCTGCACCGGCTGCTGGCAGGCGCGTCGTTCCTCGTCGTGCAGCCCATTCGCGACGACTATCGCGGGCTGCCGCTCGGCACCGCGCAGGTGCGCGCGGCGCTGCCACCGGGTGCCCGCACCGTGGTGGTCCCCTCGCTCCGCTTCGGCGGCCTGCACCCGTTCCAGGCGGCGATCCGGGTGCCCGGCGTCGACGAGGACCCGCCGCTCGTGGCGTACCACGACGTCCGGGTGCTCGCCGAGGCCGCCGGGCTGCCGGTGGCGCGCGCCCTCTCGCCGGCCGCGGTGCACGCGGTGGCCGAGGACTCCCTCGCGGAGCTGCGTCGCCGCGAGCACCGGGGCGTGGACGTCGTGGCATCCGATCTCTACGCCCCGGTCGTGGCCGACCTCGCCCGTACGGTGAACCACCCCGGCAACGCCGTGTTCCTGCCCCTGGGGGAGCGGATCGTCGCGGCTCTCGGGGCCCCCGGCACCGCGGTCGACCCCGGACGTCCGATCCTCGCCGGGGTGCAGGCGCCGCTCGAACCGTGGGTCGTCGAGGCATGGGACCTGGATGCCGAGCCCCGCCGTGACTGGATCGTCGCGGGCGACCGGCTCGACGCGGACACCGTCGCCGAGGCGCACCGTCGCTGGTACGTCGAGCACCCCGCCTTCGTGAGTGCGGCCGTCGAACGCCTCGCGCCGCTCCTGCACCGGTGGCGCACCGCATGAGCATCCGCCCCGTTCTGCTCGCACCCCCGGGCCCGCACGGCGTCGCCGCGTACGCGAGGGCGTTGGCGGAGGAGGTCCGGGCCCTGGACACGCGGATCCGCGTGACCGACGATCCGGATGCCACCGACCCCGGCACCCCGATGCACGTGCACGTCACGGAGCGCCTGTGGGGGCCTTCGCCCGAGGAGGCGACCGCGCGGCTCACGGCCCTGGCCCGGCGGCATCCGCTCACCGTCACGTTCCACGACGTGCCGCAGGCTTCGGACGGCGGACGCAACCGTCCGCGCCGCCGCGCCTTCTACGCCGCCGTGACGCGCGCCGCCCACGCCGTCGCGGTCAACAGTGCGCACGAGCGCGCGCTGCTCGCCGAGGAGGGCGTGTGGGACGGCGACGTCGAGGTCCTGCCGTTGCCGGTGCCGGCCCTCGCCGCCGGACCGCGCCCGCAGCCCGACGGGACCGTCGGAGTGCTCGGCTACTTCTACCCCGGCAAGGGGCACGACGAGGCGCTCGCCGCCGCCGTCGAGGCGGGGGTCGGGCGGCTCACGATCCTCGGCCGGGCGTCCGACGGGCACGCCGCCGACCTCGACGCGTTCGTCCGCCGCGCCGGCGCCGCGGGCGTCGCCGTGGAGGTGACCGGCTGGCTCGACGATGCCGACATGGCCGCCCGCGCCCGCGCGGTGTCGGTCCCCGTGATCGCCCACCAGCACGTGTCGGCGTCGGCGTCGCTGACGTCGTGGATCGGCTGGGGGCGTCGGCCCCTCGCCGTCCGCAACCGCTACGTCGACGAGATGGCCGCGCTCCGGCCCGGCACCCTGCTCCCCGTCGAGCCGCCCGCGCTCTCGGCGCTCGTGCGCGCGGCGGCGGAGGATCCGGATGCCACCTGGCACGGCATCCATCCCGTCCCCGTCGGTCCCGCCGACGTCGCCCGCGCCTACCTGGCGTGGTGGGCGCGCGTGCCCGCGCCCGGCGGCGGGGCCGCCCCCGCCGCAGAGCTTGAGTGTCCAAGACACGCCGATGCACCCCACCCCGACTCGGCGTGTCCTGGACACTCGACCCGCGAGGAAGCTCCGTGGGTCGTCGGGAACCGCTGGGACCTCGTCGCGGGGCGCGAGCCCGAAGCGCCGCGGGTGAGCGTGATCGTCACGCATTACGACCAGCCCGCGGAGCTCGCCCGCACGCTCGCGGCCCTCGTCCGCCAGGACCACCCGGCCGATCGCCTCGAGATCGTCGTCGCCGACGACGGCTCGCCGGAGGCCCCCGTCGTGCCCGACGGCGTGCGGCTCGTGCGTCAGGAGGATCGCGGCTTCCGGGTGTCCGCCGCCCGCAACCTCGGCGTTGCGGCGAGCACGGGCGACGTCCTGTGCTTCCTGGATGCCGACACGACCCCCGAACCCGGATACGTCCGGGCCCTCACGCGCCTGCCCGCGCTGCTGCCCGAGGCCGTGACGGTGGGACGGCGCCGGCACGCCGATCTGACCGGGCTCGGACCCGACGTGCCGGTCGCCGAGGCCGGACCGGAGCGGGAACTGCCCGAACCCGCGTGGCTGCGCGAGGAGTACGCGCGCACCGAGAACCTGCTGCAGGCCGGCGACCGTGCGTACCGGTTCGTGATCGGGGCGGTGTCGGCCTGCTCGCGGCGGCTCTTCGAGGAGATCGGCGGCTTCGACGAGTCGTTCACGGCCTACGGCGGCGAGGACTGGGAGTGGGCGCACCGGGCCTGGCAGGCCGGCGCCGTCCTGGCCCACGTCCCCGAGGCCGTGGCCTGGCACGACGGGCCGGACTGGTCCGGTCGCGACGTGGATCGCGTCCGCGAGGGCAACCGGCAGACGCTGCGGCTGGCATCCGACATCCCGGTCGCCGGTTCGTCCGGGCGCGGACTGCTCCCCGCGGTGCCCGACCTCGTCGTGCACCTCGCCGGTGAGCATTCCGAGGCCGCGGTGTTCGTGTGCGTGGATGCCGTGCTCGCGGCGTTCCCGCGGGCGACGATGGTTCTCGATGCGCCGCCGTCGGCCGCGGCGTTCGGTGCCGACCCCCGCGTGCGCTCGGGTGCGGTGCCGGATGCGCGGGTGATCTGGCGCCTCGACCGACCGGTGCTCCTCGACGGCGTGGACGCGTTCGCCGAGCGACTCGCCGCCCTCGGCCAGGGGGAGGAGGGGCGGCTCCGGGTGCGCGCCGCAGACGGTACGGCCCTCGGCACCGCCGTCGCGCGCCGTGCTCGCCGTCGCGCCGACCGGTGGGGCCCGGAGGTCGGCTTCTCGACGGGCGAGATCGTGGCATCCGGGATCCACGTCCTCCGCGACGAACCGCATCTCGAAGCCTGGGTCGGCGGGTGGGGCGGCCTCGACCGCTTCGTGTGAGGACGCCGCGCGACTGTCCCGCGCGATAAACGGCATCCACGGCGAGACACGTCGTGTCGTGCCGTGTCTCGCCGCCGATGCCGTTTCTCGGGGAGCAGCGCGCGGCGGCGGGATGCGCGGGGACCCGCGGCGGCCCGACGCCCCCGAGCGCGGGCACCGCGCGGCGCCGCGGCCCTGGGAGAATCGGGGCATGACCGCCACGCTCGTCGCCCAGGGACTCGCCGGAGGCTACGGTCACCGCACGCTCTTCGAGGGAGTCGACCTGACCGTCGCGCCGGGCGACGTGATCGGCGTCGTCGGGGCGAACGGCGCCGGGAAGTCTACGCTTCTGCGGCTGCTCGCCGGCGTCGACGAGCCGCTGTCCGGCACGATCGCCCTGGCCCCCGCCGACGCGTTCGTGGGGTGGCTGCCGCAGGAGCATGAGCGCGTCCCCGGCGAGACCGTGGCGCAGTACATCGCGCGACGCACCGGTTGCGCCGAGGCGACGAGGGAAATGGATGCCACAGCCGCCGCCCTCGGCGACCCCGAAGCCGTGGGCGCCGACGACGCCTACGCCACGGCCCTGGAGCGCTGGCTGGCCAGCGGCGCGGCCGACCTCGACGAGCGGATGCCGGTCGTGCTCGCCGACCTCGGGCTCGCGGTGGGCGCCGACGCACTGATGACCGGGCTGTCCGGCGGGCAGGCGGCGCGCGTGGGACTCGCGGCCCTGCTGCTGTCGCGCTTCGACATCGCGCTGCTCGACGAGCCCACCAACGACCTCGACCTGGATGGGCTCGAGCGGCTGGAGGCTTTCGTGACCGGCCTCCGTGGCGGTGTCGTGTTGGTGAGCCACGACCGGGAGTTCCTCGCCCGGTCGGTCACCCGGGTGCTCGAACTCGATCTCGCGCAGAACTCCCACCGGGTGTTCGGCGGCGGCTACGACGCGTACCTCGAGGAACGGGCGACGCTGCGTCGACAGGCGCGCGAGAAGTACGAGGAGTTCGCCGAGACCAAGGCCGATCTGGTCTCGCGCATGCGGACGCAGCGCGAGTGGTCGAGCCAGGGCGTGCGCAACGCGATGAAGAAGTCGCCCGACAACGACAAGATCCGCCGCAAGGCCTCGATGGAGTCCAGCGAGAAGCAGGCCCAGAAGGTGCGGCAGATGGAGAGTCGCATCGCGCGTCTCGACGAGGTCGAGGAGCCGCGCAAGGAGTGGAAGCTCGAGTTCACGATCGGCGCTGCCCCGCGGTCGAGCTCCGTCGTCTCCACCCTGTCCGGGGCGGTGTTCCGGCAGGGCGACTTCACGCTCGGACCGGTGTCGCTGCAGGTGAACGGGGGCGAGCGCATCGGCATCACCGGGCCGAACGGTGCCGGCAAGACGACGTTGCTGCGTGGCATCCTGGGCCGTCAGGCTCCCGACGAGGGAACCGCGTCGCTCGGGACCAGCGTCGCGATCGGCGAGATCGACCAGGCGCGCTCGCTGCTGGTGGGGGAGCGCCCGCTCGCCGAGACGTTCGAGGGGCTCGTACCCGAGATGACCTCGGCCGATGTCCGGACGCTGCTGGCGAAGTTCGGTCTCAAAGCCGACCACGTCACGCGTCCCGTCGACGGGCTGTCCCCGGGCGAGCGCACGCGCGCCGGGCTCGCGCTGCTGCAGGCGCGGGGGGTGAACGTCCTCGTCCTCGACGAGCCGACGAACCACCTCGACCTGCCCGCGATCGAGCAGCTCGAGCAGGCGCTGGAGTCCTACACCGGCACCCTGCTGCTGGTCACCCACGACCGCCGGATGCTGGATGCCGTCCAGCCCGACCGCCAGTGGCGGGTCGAGGCCGGCCGCGTGACCGAGCTGTAGCGCCGACCGCCCCGTCCGCTACCGCGTCGCGGTGGCCGGCCCGGGTGACCGCGGTGTCACCGCCTCCCCGATAAACGGCATCCGCGGCCAGAAACGCCCCGTCGTCCCGTGTCTCGTCGTGGATGCCGTTTATCGCTGGGGTGGTCGCGGCGCGGCGCGGCGCGGCACGGACGGGCGGGGCGCCACCGCGGGCGCGAGGCGGGACCAGGCTGGGGCGGACCGGTCAGCGCCCCTGGCGCTTCTTGTAGGGCTTCGGCTGGCCCTTGACGATCGGGGCGCGGCCCTTGCCCTTGGATGCCTTGGCCTTCCCGCCCTGAGCCTTCGGCGTCGCGGTCGCCTGCGGGGGCGCATCGGCGATCCGCGCGCGCGCCTCCTCGACGAGCAGAACCCCGGCGGGGGTCAGCGTCGTCGGCGGGGTGCGGGACACCAGCGGTTGCCCGACCTCCTCCTCCAGCTTGTCGACCGTGGTGTACAGCGACGCGAGCGGGATGCCGAGCTTCTCGGCCGCGCGGGGGAAGTGCAGCTCCTCGGCGAGGGCGGCGAACCGGACGAGATGCGCGAGCTTCATGGCATCCATTCTCCCGTGCTGTAGTCCCGCCACTTCACGTGATCTGGCCGAGGTCACACGTCGCGGCGGTCCAGGAGGGGTACGTTCGACCACTTCACGTGATCTGGCGCCCCCCACGAGCGGCGCCCCTCGGACCGTCACCCCGCCGCCAGGAACCGGTCCGCCGTGCGCAGCGACAACGCCATGATCGTCAGGGCGGGGTTGGCGGCCAGCGCGCTCGGGAAGACGCTGTTGTCGCAGATCCAGAGGTTGGGGATCTCGTGCGAGCGGCCGTCACCGTCGACCACGCCGTCCGCGGGGTCGGTCGACATCCGGGCGGTCCCGATCGTGTGCGCCGTCCGAGCGAGCACGAGGGTCTCCCGTGCCCCCGCGGCCTCCATGACCCGCAGCAGGAACGCCGTCGCGTGGCGATCCAGCGCCTTCTCGTTCGCCCCGGCCGTGAACGTCACCCGGGCCCGGGGGATGCCGTACTCGTCGGTCTCGTCGCTCAGTTCGAGGCGGTTGTCGTCGGACGGCAGGCAGTCGCCGTTGATGCCGATGCCCGCCATGTGCTGCGCCTGATCCAGCCGCTGCATCAACTCCGAGCCCCAGAGACCGCCCCCGCGGGTGAGGGTCGTGGCGAAGGTCAGCGGCATCACGCCGAGGCTCTGCACGAGGTACCCGCCGGCGAAGTCGGCGTCGTCGGGGCGCATCATGTCCTCGGTGATCAGCGACGAGGGGTACCCCCGATGCCCGCGCACCGGTTCGTCGAACCGCCCCCACACCTGCGTCGCCCCGTGCGCCAGGAAGTTGCGGCCCACCTGCCCGGACCCGTTCGCGACGCCGGTGTGCAGCAGCAGGCGCGGGGTCTCCACGCCGCCCGCGGCGAGCACGAGCGACCGGCAGCGCTGGCGCACGTCGACGCCGTCCTGCCGGTAGACGACGGCCGCGACGTGCCCGCGCGCGTCGAGCTCGATGTCGTGCACCAGGGCGCCGGTGCGGATCTCGGCCCCGGCGGCCACCGCGGCCGGCAGATAGGTGTTGGCGGTGGTGGCCTTGGCATCCACCCGGCAGCCCTGGTGGCAGGCGCCGCAGTTGATGCACGCGCGGCGTTCGCCGTGGTGGTCCTGCAGCCGCGCCCGGGTGAGCACCGCGGCCGGAGCGTCGGAGTACCGGATGCCGAGCGCCTCGCACCCGCGTGCGACCAGGGTCGCGGGCGCATTGCGCGTGGCCGGACCGTAGGCGTACTCGCGCGAGGGGTCCCACGGATACGGGGTCGGCCCCGAGACGCCGATGTCGTCCTCGACCCGCGCGACGTAGGACAGGAGCTCGGCGGGGTCCAGCGGCCAGTCGCGGCCTTCGCCTGTCTCGGTGCGCAGCCGGAGGTCCCGGGCGTCGGGCCGGGGTGTGAACGCGCCCCAGTGCAGGGTCGAGCCGCCCACCCCGCGGCCGCTGTTGTTGGGGCCGAACGCGGTGGGGTCGTCGCCGCCGCTCAGGCGCTCGGACATCCAGTTGATCTCGACGGCCTCGGTCTCGTCGGGCGTGAGGTCGTCGGGCGAGAAGTTCCGGCCGGCCTCGAGCGCCACGACGGACAGCCCGCGCCGCGCGAGCTCGGCCGTCAGCGGCGCGCCGCCGGCGCCCGTCCCGACCACGACGACGTCGACGATCTCATCGGTCCCGTGCGTGCGCATGCCGTCGAGGTTCATGCGGCGTCTCCCGTCGCGATCGTGCCGCCGACGGCGGCGGGCTCCCAGTCCTCGCGGCGCCCGAGCGTCAGCTCGACGTAGCCGCGGATCGGCGCGCGCCCGCCGGTCGCGAAGCCGTCGAAGCCGGTGCGCGCCATGCTCGCGGGGTGTGCGAGCCACTGCCGCACGAGGTCGACGCGGGCATCCTCGAGCCAGGCGGCGAGCATCTCGGCATCCAGGGGTCCGCCCTCCGGGCCGCGGCCCTCGATCGCGGCGCGCAGCACCTCAGCGCGCGCGGCCGGATCGGTCGGCCACCCCACCGCGAGCGTGTCCAGCCCCGCACGGTACGCCTCGGGATCCGGCGGCAGCCCGTCGCGGCGCCACCCGTCGCCCTCGCCCCGCGCCAGCTGCGCGTCGACGCGCGCGGCGATGTCGATCGCGGGGCCGTCCTGGGGCACGGCGAGATCGGCGATCTCGCGCAGCAGCGTGAGCTGCGCGAGATCGAGCACGCGCGGCGCGTACCCGCGGTCGTCGGGCACCGCCCGGCGGTTCAGGATGCCGCGCACCCGGTCGTCCACGCGGTCGCCGGCGATGAGCCGCGCCCACTCCTCGGGCACGACGGGGCCGGCGAGCACCTCATCGGCGACGAACGCGGCGATGGCCTCCGCCGCTTCGGCCGGGTGCTCGAGCGGGATCATGTGCCCGGTGTCGGCGAGGGTGTGGAACCGCGCGCGGGGGTACACGTCGGCGAGGAGGCCGGGCTGGGCGGCGGCGCCGAGGTCGGCGTCGTCGTCGCCCGCGAGCACGAGCACCGGCAGGTCGAGCGTGCCGACCTCGTCGCGTGCGTCGACGCGGCTGCCGGTGTCGAGCCACGCGCGCCACGCCGACGGCGAGGTGCGGCGCAGGTCGGCCAGCGCGAGGCTCTGCGCGCCGGGGTCGAGCGGCCGCGCGGTGTTCTGGTCGATGAAGGTCTCGGCATCCTGTTCCGAGATCGCTCCGTCGTCGACCCACGACAGCATCAGCGCGCGCCGCTCCTCGTCCATCGGTTCGGGGCGCGGCGGTGACGGTGCGAGCAGCACCATTCCGGCGAGCCCGGTCAACGGCGCCGCGCCGCTCAGCACCCGGGATGCCACGAGCGCCGCGATCTTGCCGCCCATGCTGTGACCGCCCAGGATCCAGCGTCCCCGGGCCTTCTCGTTCAGGATGCCGACGACGTGCGCGACGGTCGCCTCGAGCGACGTGTCCGACGCGGCGGTCTCGGAGCCGAAGCCCGGCAGGTCGATGCCCTCCACATCCACGCGGTCCGCGAGCGCGTCGCCGAGCCGCTGGAACGACCCGCCGCTGGCCCCGAGGGCGTGCAGCAGGTACAGGGTGGGGTGATCGTTCGGGTTCGGCATGTCCTCACGCTTTCGCACCCCGGCGCCCGGGACGGGCCGCTTGCGCGCCGGGCCGTTTTGCGCAAGGCGGGCGAACTCGCCCGCGGCGCTACGGCGTGACCATGCCGCCGTTGACGTTCAGCGTCTCGCCCGAGACGTAGCTGGCCTCGGCCGAGGCGAGGAAGACGAACGCGGGGGCGATCTCGGCGGGCTGCCCGGCGCGTCGGTAGGTGCTCTCGTCGTCGAAGTGCTCCATCTGGTCGTCGGAGACGCCCTGGCTCACCTGCAGCGCCGACCATGTCGGTCCCGGCGCGACGACGTTGACCCGGATGCCACGGGATGCCAGCTGTTGGGCGAGCCCCTTCGACAGGTTGTTGATGGCGGCCTTCGTGGCGGCGTAGTCGAGCCGGTCGGGGGCGGGCACGTACGCCTCCAGCGAGGCGGTGTTGATGATCGCCGCGCCCGCGGGCAGGTGCGGGAGTGCGGCCTTGGTGATCCAGAAGGGCGCGAAGACGTTCGTGCGGAACGTCTGCTCGAACTGCTCGTCCGAGAGGTCGTCGACCTTCTCGACCATCACCTGCTTGCCGGCGTTGTTCACGAGGATGTCCAGCCCGCCAAGGCTCTCGGCCGCCCGGGCGACGATCTCCCGGCACGCGGCCGGATCGGTGATGTCGAGCGCGATCGAGACGCCGGTGCGACCGGCATCCCGGATCTGCGTCAGCACGTGGTCGGCGTCGCGCTGCTCGTCGGGCAGGTGCACGATCGCGACGTCGGCGCCCTCGCGCGCGAAAGCGATGGCGACGGCCCCGCCGATCCCGGAATCGCCGCCCGTGATGAGGGCTTTGCGTCCGACGAGGCGGCCGAGTCCGCGGTAGGTCTTCTCGCCCAGGTCGGGCACCGGTGTCATGTCGGCCTGCACGCCGGGCTCCGGCTGGTGCTGCAGCGGCGGCTCGACGCGGGCGTAGCGGGTGACGGGGTTGTCGAAGGTGAGCTGGTCGCGATCGGTGGTCATGCGGCGACGCTACGCAGGGCCGCGCCCGGACGAGAGCGGGTTGACGCCGCCGCGGCGTCCCGTCCTCCGCCCGGGAATCACCCGCGGGGGTCGTGCCGGAAGCGGACGAGGGGTGCTCGCCGTCCACGCCTACCGTGGCCGCGTGTCCCACTCCGACGTCTCGCCGACGGCCCCGCGCGCGGTGCTCCATCTCGTCGATCGCACGACGGGAGGGGTCCCGGTCGCGGTACGCAGCTACATCGCGAACTCCCCGCCGGGATTCCGTCATCACGTCGCGTCGCCGCACGGCCGTGACGGTGCGGCCGCGGTGTGGGCGGAGGGAACCTCCCCGGCCGCCGCGGAGCACCTGGACTGGGACGTCTCGCGTCCTCTCGCGGCGATCGCCGGCATCCGCGCCCTCGTCTCCCGGCTCGCCCCCGACGTCGTGCACGCCCACTCGAGCTTCCCCGGCGCCTACGCCCGGACGGCCCGGATACGCGGGCCGCGGCTGGTCTACACGCCGCACTGCTTCGCGTTCGAGCGCCGTGATGTCGGACGCACCGCGCGGTCGGGCTATCGCGGGGTCGAGCGTGCACTTCGCGGCCGCGCCGACCTGCTCGCTGCCGCCGGTCCGGGTGAGGCCGTCGCTGCCGCGGACCTGGGATACCCGTCGTCGCGGATCAGGGTGATCCCCAACGTGCCCTCGGTGCGTCGTGAGTGGGCCGTCCCGGCCGTTCCCGCAGCCCCCGCGACGCTGACGGTCGGGATGCTGGGGCGCTGGGCACCGCAGAAGGATCCCGAGCTGTTCGTGGGCGCCGTGCGCCGGTTGCGCGCCGACCTTCCCGGGGTGCGCGTCCGGGCCCGGTGGATCGGAGACGGGGCGGACGCCGCCCCCGCCGACATCGAGGTCACGGGCTGGCAGCCGCCCGAGTCCGTCGCCGTGCAGCTCGCCGGTCTCGACGTGTATCTGCACTCGGCCGCGTGGGAGGCTGCCGTGGCGATCGCGATCCTGGATGCCGTGGAGTGCGGTGTTCCGGTTCTGGTGCGTCCGCTCGCGGCGATGCCGGGCCTCCCGCTCGCGGTCCGGTGGGAGGAGGGGCTGCGGACGCTGACCGATGCGGTGCGCGCGGGGACCTTCGCCGCCTGGCGCGACGACAACCGGGCGCGCTGGGGGCAGTACCTCGGAGCGGCCTTCACCCCCGCGGCGCAACGCGCCGCGCTGCGGTCCGTCTGGGGGTGAGCGGGGCCGCTCCGGCGCTCACGGATGTCGGAGCGATCGCCGCACGTCCTCGATGACCGCCTCCACCCGGTCGACCGCGGCCTCCCAGGAGAAGCGCGCCTCGTTCTCGCGGCCGGCGCGCGACAGGCGCTCGCGCAGCCCCGGGTCGGCGTCGAGCCGCTCGATGCCCCGTCGGATGTCGGCCACGTCGGTCGGATCGACCCAGAGGGCGCTGTCGCCGAGCACTTCGGGGAGCGAGGCCGCCCGCGCCGCGAGCACGGGCGTGCCCATCCGCTGCGCCTCCAGAGGGGGGATGCCGAAACCCTCGTACAGCGAAGGGAAGGCGAAGGCCGCGGCGCCCCGGTACAGCGCCATGAGCCGGGCGTCGTCGACGCGACCGAGGAACTCGACGCGGTCGCGCCCGCGTGCGCCGCCGGACTGGAACGCCCGCGCCTGGTCGCCGACGATCAGCAGTCGACGGACCGTGGATGTCCGGGCCTCCTCGAACGCCGCCATCAGCGCGTCGAAGTTCTTGTGACGGTTCGGGGACGACACCGCCAGCAGGTAGGGGTCGCCCGCGTCGTACTTCGGGCCCTCCGGACGGAAGTCGGGACCGACGGCGGCGTGGACCACCGTGATCTTCTCGGCCGGCAGCCCGAAGTGCGCGTGCAGTTCGCCGGCGGAGAAGGCGCTGACGGTGAGCACCCTCTCGCTGCGTCGGAGCAGTCCGGGGATGAGCGCACGGTAGAGGAGCCGGAACGACCGGGCGAAGCTCTCGGGATGACGCACGTAGATGATGTCGAGATGCGAGGCGATCTGGGGGCGGTAGAGCGCCGGCCCCGTGTTCGCGAGCCCGAGCAGAAGGGGCGATCCGGAGGCGCGGAGGAATCGGGGGAGCGACCACTGCTCCCACGCGTGGCCCCGCAGCCGCCCCACGCGCAGGATCGGTGCACCGAGGTCGGGGTCGATCAGATCTTCGGGGGGCGCCGCCACGATCACCGGCATCCGTGTCGCGAGCCCCCGCGTGATCTCCCGCGCCCAGCGCTGCACCCCCGTGGGCGTGTGGGTGAGGAAACGGCCGTTGATGACGACGGGGGCGGTGGGGGAGGGCATGCGAGCCTTTCGTGCGGGCCGGTGCCGCGTCGGGGGACGGGGCCGAGACGATGGTGGGCCACGCGGACACGTCGTCCGTCCGCCGACGGCGGGGCGCGCAGCGGGTGAGCCTTCGGGTGAAGGTGGGGAGGACGTCCCCGCGCGGAGGGGCGCGCGACCGGTCGCGCCCTCCGCCCGCGGCGACACCATGGCGGAGACGCCTCGTCGACCGTCGACGAGCCCGGGGGAGGCGGCCATGGCCCACATCGTTCTCGACGCGCGCGGGTACTTCACGACGACCGGGCGCTACATCCGGAAGCTGGTCGAGGGGCTCGCCGGCCTCGAGGACGACCACCGCTACACCCTCGTGCTTCCCGCCGACCGTCTGGCGGAGTGGTCGCCGCCGTCCGCGCGCTTCCGGGCCGTGGGCTCGTCCGCGCCGTTCTTCTCCCTCGCGGAGCAGGTGGGCCTCGCCCGACAGATCCGGGAGCTCCGACCCGACCTCGTCCACTTCTGCATGCCGCAGCAGCCCGTGCTCCTGGGGCTCCCGAGGGTCACGACGTTCCACGACATGACGCTTCTGAAGATCCGCAACGCCAAGAAGTCGCGCCTGGTGTCGTGGTCCCGACGCCTCATCGGTCGAGCCGCCTTCATCGTCGCCGCGCACGCGGGCCGGGCGAACATCGTCGTCAGCCGGTTCAGCGCCGACGATCTCCGACGTTTCACCGGAGCGCCCCGTCGGAGCATCGTGCTCACCTATGAGGCGGCCGACGCGATCGACGAGGCCGCCGAAGCGGTTCCCGTCCCGTTCGAGCGGTTCGTGCTGTTCGTGGGGAACCAGGTCCCTTACAAGAATCTCGAGCGCCTCTTCGACGCGGTCCAGGACCTCGCGTCGACCCACCCGGGGCTCGGTCTCGTGGTCGCGGGACGCATCGACGACGACGGCCGCCGGATCCTGCAGGGCCGCCCCGACATGACCCGTGACGCCCATTTCACCGGCTACGTCTCGGACGGGGCGCTGCGCTGGTTGTACGAGAACGCCGCCGTGTTCGCCTTCCCCTCGTTCTTCGAGGGCTTCGGCCTCCCGGGCCTCGAAGCGATGCGTCACGGCTGCCCCGTCGCCAGTAGCTCCGCGACCTGCCTGCCGGAGATCTACCGCGACGCGGCGGTGTACTTCGCCCCGGACGACCGCGACGGGATGTCTTCGGCCCTCCGCCGGGTGGTCGATGATCCGGAGATCGCGGCCGACCTCGTACGCCGGGGACATCGGCGCGTCGACGACTTCTCCTGGGAGTGGATGGCCCGCGAGACGCGAGCGGTCTACGACCGCGCGCTGCGATCGCGGGACGCCGCGACCGCGGGATCTCCGGTCGCCGGTCGTCCGCCCGGCAACGGATAGCTCTCGCCGAGACGACCGCGCAGTCCCGCGAGGGACGCCGTGCAGACGGCCGCCGCCGCGTGCGGCCGGCCGGCCAGCAGCCCCGCCGCGAGCAGCAGCCCGAGGCGCACCACGACGTTGACCCCCAGCCGGGCCCGCGCCGCGACCGATCCGCGCGCCTGCTGCGCGCTCAGGTACGCGGCGTTGCGGTTCTGGTAACGCACCCGCCACAGGTCATCGGGGGAGGTGTGCAGAACGCGGGGGAGGCGCAGTCGCCGGCGCGGGGGCTCGGAGCTCGCCCGCCAGTCGACGGTGTCGTGGATCTCGACGTCGAGGCACAGCAGGATGCCGCAGCCGTTCGCTCGCAGCCGCGCCGAGAACGCGTTGTCGTCGGAGTAGAGCACGAGCTCGGTCGGCGGCAGGAGACCCAGGGCCGCGATCGCGGCGGGGAGGTACAGGCCGCCCCACATGGCGTTCGGGAGCGGGGCGACGCGGACGCCGCTCCCGCGCGTCTCGATCACGCGGCGCGGATCGGCGGTCCGCCGACGCCGTGCGAAGACGTCGGTGCTGAGGAAGGCTCCGGGACGGAGTTCGGAGAACAGGCGGTCGGGTGACGCCCCGTCCCGCAGCAGGCGGTAGACGGGGTTGACGGCCCGGAAGCAGGCGAGCGCCGTGGGGGCGTCGCCGCGAGACTCCAGGGCGGCGGTGGTCGCCTCGAGGGTGTTCAGCGCCCCGGGCGGGAGGGGGTTGTCGTCGTCGAGGAGCAGCACCGCCGTGCCCCGCCGATACGCGGCGGTGAGGCCGGCCGCGAATGCGGGGGCAGAGCCTCGGTTCCGGCCGAGGTCGATCACCGTGATCCGGTCGGGATGCCGCGCGGCGGCGGCATCCAGGCGGGCCGCGGAGTCTCGCGCGGTTCCGTTGCTCACGACGATCAGGTCGGCTCGCGGTTCGATGAGCACCGAATCGATGGTCAGGGCGAGCCCCGTGTCCCATCGGTCGGCGTAGGTCACGGTGACGACGGTGAGGCGGGGGAGAGCGTCGGTTTCGGCATCCACTCGCCCGTTCTACGGCGGCCCCGCCCGGGTGCGGGGTCTTCTCGCTCGCGCGACCGCGGTCGTGAGACGACCGGCGCGTCGCGGCTCGGCGCGGCCCCTCCCGGGACGCCCCTCGTGCGGCCCGTCCGTCCGTTCACCCGTGGAATCACCCGCGGAATGCAGGGATGTCGCCTCGCTGATGCGGAGCTCGTGCGGCCGCCGATCGACGGAACGCCCGGACAGGATCGCACGGTGATCCCCGGCCCGCACGATGCATCCGCATGAAGGTCCTCCTCGCTCGTCTCCTGGGTTTCGGCTCGCTCCCCCTCCTCGCCTCTCTCGCGCCCCTGCTCCTGCTGGGCATCGTCTCCCGCGCCTCGACACTGGATCAGTGGGCGGCGCTGAACATCGGTCAGGCGATCGGGTCCTTCGCCACGGCGGCGACGATGTTCGGCTGGCAGGTCGTCGGCCCGCCCGCCGTGGCCCTCACCCCGAGCGAGAGCGGACGCCGGACGACCTACGCGTCGTCGTGGTGGCTGCGGCTCGGCGTGTTCGGCGTGGTCACGCCGGCCGCGGTGGCGCTCTCGGTGGTGGCGTCGCCGGGCGGCACCGGAGGGCTCGCCGCGCTCATGTGCGTCGCGGCCGCGATGTCGGGGCTGTCCATGACGTGGTACGCCATCGGCGTGGGGAGGGCGCGCCTCATCACCGGCTTCGAGGTGCTCCCGCGGATGCTGGCCCTCGCCGTCGGCGCCGGCCTGGTCGCGGTCACGCGGGAGCCGTCGTGGTACCCCGCCGCCATCGTGGGGGGCATCGTGGTGGCGCTGACCGTCTTCCATCGGCGGTACTTCTCGTGGTCGATCCCGCCCTGGCCGGGTGCGACGGCGCTGCGCGCGGCGGTGCGGACGAGCGCCCCCGGCGCCGGCGTCCTGATGCTGGCCGGCGTCCGATCGGCGGCCCCGGTGCCGGCGGCGACGCTCGTCGGTGCGACCGGTTCGGTGGCCTTCCTCGCCTCGGCCGACCGCCTGTACCGCTACTCGCTCTTCAGCGTCTCGGCGCTCGGCGACGCCCTGCAGAACTGGGTGCTGGAGCAGGGCGGTCGCGGTCGTCGACAGCGTGTCGCGCTCGTGCTGCACGGCGCTCTCGGCGTGGGCGGCGCGCTCGGGCTCGCGGTGCTCGGCCCCTGGACGACCGGCGTGCTCTGGGGTGCGCACGTGGCATCCCCTCCCGACTTCTTCCGCGGGTACGCCGTCGCCTTCTTCTTCGTCTCGGTGGGTACCCCGCTGGTGCGCAACATCCTCGTCCCCCGCGCGCGCACGGGATACGTGCTCCTCTCGGACGCCGCCGGCCTGGTCTGCGGCGCCGGCGCCGCGTTCCCCCTCGTCGCGGGCCTCGGTGCCACGGGTGTCCCCTGGGCGTTGGCGGTCGCCGAGGGGGTGAGCGTGGTCGGTTACGTCTCCGCGGTCGTCGTCGCGCGCCGTGCGCCCGACCCGCGGTGACCCGCGCCGTCGCCCCCCTCGAGACCGGCGCCGGGGCGCGACACCGTGCCGAACGCACGGGGGAGCAGGGCGCAGAAGGCCAGCAGGACGAGGACGATCTGCCACTGCTGCTCGTCGAAGGAGAAACCCATCACCGCGATGAACGTGGCCCCGCCGATCGCCAGCGCGCCGCCGAACAGGGAGCGCGCGAGCACCGCGCAGAACAGGACGAGGGCGACGAGCCCGGAGAGCGCGAACAGGGAGACGTAGGCGTTGTCGAAGTAGAGGAGGTTGCTCGCCCCCCGCACGATCCCGGCACGGAAGAGCTCGGCACTCGCGCCGGCACCCGAGCCGAACACGACCGCGGCCTCTCCGCGGGCCCACAATGCGTCCCACGAACCGACCACGAGTGAGCGGTGGATGTAGGACACGGACGACTCGAACCGACCGTCCAACGCGAGCAATGTCGGCAGGTCGACCAGGAGCGCGATGATCGCGAGGATCCCCGTCGCGGCGATCATGGCCAGCAGCCGTCGCCACCGCAGGTTCGCGAGCCCGTACGCCACGAGAGCGGCGAGCACCGCGACGACGGCGCTCCGAGTGCCCGACAGGGCCAGGGCGACCGCCGCGACGACCACCCCGCCCGCGTACCGCGGGCGTCGGGTCTGCGCCGTGGCGTGCAACAGGACGAGCGCGGCGACACTCGCGAACACCGCGAACGGGATCGGGTGCCCGAAGGTGCTCTGGGAACGGCCGGTCAGCGCGGGGAGGAGGACGTTGGCCCGGTCGTCGATCTTCTCGAGCGACTCGACCCGCAGCGGCCAGATCGCATCGACGGTGCCGGTCTGCTCGAGAGCGGCGTACGCGGTGTGCGCGAGGATGAGCCACAGGAACGTGTCGGCCACGGTACGAAGGTCTTCCGCCCGCAGGAGCGGGACGACGAAGGCCAGAGCCATCGCGGAGGCGAGCATCCCCACCTGCAGCAGGGTGGCCGCGGGGGAGAACTGGCCGAGGATGCGCAGGATCAGCCAGACGGCGAACGCGGCGAACAGCACGGCACCCCAGAGCGGAGGCCACGGGGTCGCCGCCTCGCGCCGCCCGCACGCGAGCAGACTCAGCAGGACGATCGTGGCGAGCGCCGCCATCGCCATCGTCTGATCACGCACCGACCCGACCGGGATCAGGGTGGAGATCACGATGATCGCCGAGACCGCACGCGCCGGCGCCGACGCGGCCGGGGCCCGCAGAACGCTCCAGACGCTGACCACGCAGGCCACGATGAGCACGAGAGGCCCGATCATCGGGGCGTCCTCTCGGTGAGCGGCCGCGTCGAGGGCGCGGGCAGCCGATCGCGACGCCCGCGCCCCCACTCGCGCAGGCCGCGCAGGAGCCGACGCAGGCGCGCGCGGCGCGGATCGTCGGTGGGGTCGCCGGCGCGCCGGGCCGAGGCGAGGGCGACGTCGTCGTCGGGCCACAGCAGGCGGAGGATCACGCGGGGGCGGTCGGAGATCGGCAGGCTCCGCAGCGCCGCCAGATACGCGTGCGCCGTGTCCGGGCGTCCACGCCATTGCCAGTCCCTCGGGACGAGCATCGCGGATCCGGCGGTGGATCCAGCACCGAACGCCTCGGTCAGCTCGTCCCGCAGCGCGGAGACCGCTCCGAGCTCGCGGGCACGGTCGAGGGACCCGTCGGCCGCGGTCAGCATGCGTACGGCCGCCGTCGTCGCCTCCGCGGGACGCCCGCGCCCCCCGATCGCCGGCCGGACGGCGTTCACCGCGGCGAGGACCGCGTGCACGGCAGCGGTCGGGATCCGGACGAGGGTCCCCGCGTACTCCGTGGTCACGCACGAGGCGGAGACGGCCTCGAACGCGGACGCGTCGTCGAGCGCGAGACCCGGGACGCGGCGGTGGACGTCGATCTCGCATCCCCAGGACGTGGGACTCATCGTCGTGCTGTGGGGAACCGGCGTTCCGGACCACGGATCGGGGGATCGGCGCCAGCCCCACTCGGCGAGGGCCTCGGCCAGCTCTTCCGTGCGGGCGGGGTCGCACCAGACGTCGACGTCCGCGGAGTGTTCGCGTTCGCGAAGCCCCTGGCTGCGCAGCGCCGGCCCCTTGATGAAGACGGTGCGGATGCCGAGCCCGGCGGCCACGTTCACCGTCACCGCGTAGACGAGCTCGTGCA
This sequence comes from Microbacterium sp. 71-36, assembly GCF_001898305.1. Classification (NCBI taxonomy): domain Bacteria; kingdom Bacillati; phylum Actinomycetota; class Actinomycetes; order Micrococcales; family Microbacteriaceae; genus Microbacterium; species Microbacterium sp. 71-36. The sequence goes on along the minus strand of NZ_MKTP01000001.1, from coordinate 1,527,946 downwards.
GGGGCGACGACAGGACGGGGCGGCTCAGGCGACGCATCCGCGCGGGGTGGTCCGACCCGAACGCGACGATGCCCAGCGTGCGCCACTGCGCCAGTACGTCGAGGTCGGCGTCGTCGAACGCCGCGGCCGGGAGCGGGCCGTCCTCGACCAGCCGCCGCCACAGGTGCGCGCCATGCGAGACGAGGCAGAGCGCGGGTCCGGGCTGTGCCGGGACGAGGAGGATCTCGGCCTCGGCGGCGAAACCCGGTTCCCCGGCGATGTCGAGGGCGCCGAAGGCGGTCGGCATCCAGCCCTCGAGGAGGGGGGACGAAGGCATGGGCTCTCCTGGGGGCGCGGTGGGGCGACCTCACAGTGTCGCTCGCGCGCCTCCCGGCGGGGCGTGCGGCCCCACGTGGTTCCGGCGAAAGCCGGGGCCGAGATCACCCGGCATGTCCGCGCCGGAGCGCTCCCGGTCACCCGCAACGCGCCGCTCGCCCGCCCTACGCCCCGAGCGTGCGCTCCAGGAACGCGTTCCGGAAGACCCCGCGCGGATCGGCCTCGCGCGCCGCCGCGACGAAGTCGGCGGCGTGCGGGAGGGTCGCGCGAATCGTCTCACCGGGCAGGGTGAACGCCTTGCCCCAGTGCGGTCGGGGCTCGAACGGGGCGAGGGCGGCCTCGATCGTCGGCAGCACCGCCGCGACCCCGGCGTTGTCGTTGCGCCAGGTGAAGTGGATCGCGAGGACGTCGCGCTGGAACGCGGGGCTCAGCCACAGATCGTCGGCGGCGACCGTCCGCAGCTCCGTCACGAGCAGCACGGGATCGATCGTGGATGCCACGGCGCGCACCGCCGCGAGAGCCTCGGTCGCGGCATCCAGGGGGACGAAGTACTCGGACTGGATCTCGTCGCCGTCGCTGGGGAGGGCCTCGGCGCGGAAGTGCGGGAGGCGCGTGTGCCACGGCCCGGGCGTCCCGCGCTCCGTGGTGTTGCCGACCGTGCGGATGCGTCCGAGATGCAGATCGGCGCCGATCGGACGGCCGCCCAGATCGGTCACGTAGCCGGGTTCGGGATCGGCATCCGTCGTCTTGACCCAGACGAGGTCGTGCGCGGGATCGCCCCAGGTCGTGAAGACGCTGACACTGTAAGCGCCGGCGAACAGGCGCCGAGGATCGGCGACGATGTCGTCCCACGCGACGCCCGTGTACGCCTCGGCGGTCACGGTGTACGTGGGGACGGTGCGCAGCTCCACGGCCGTGACGACACCGAACGCGCCCAGACCGAGCGCGGCCGCCGGGAACCACGCGTGGTCGCGGTCGACGCGGTGCGTGCGGCCGTCGGCATCCATGATCTCCAGCGCGGTCACGGCGCTGGAGAGGTTGCCGTTGCGGATCCCGGAGCCGTGGGTGCCGGTCGCGGCGGCGCCGGCGACCGAGATGTGGGGGAGCGAGCCGAGGTTGTGGAGGGCGCGCCCCTCGGCCGCGAGGACGGGAGCGAGCTGCGCGAACGTGACCAGCCCCTCGACACGGACGCGGTCGCCGTCGACCTCGATCCGCGTGGGCAGGTCCTCGAGCGAGATCAGCGCCCCGTCGGTGTCGCCGACGTCGCTGAACGTGTGCCGGGTGGCCTGCACGCGCAGCGACTCCGCCCCCGCGATCACGGCCGCGAGCTCGTCGAGGTCGGCGGGAAGCAGCGTCTCGGCGGCGCGGTAGCGGTGGTTCCCCGACCAGTTCGTGCCGGAGGAGCGGGTGTGCGTCATGCGGTCCATCCTGCCGCGCGGGAACCCCGCTCGGGCGCCCGGACTCAGGGCGCGGGGAAGAGCTCCGCCTCGAAGACCGCCTCGGCGGCCCCCACGAGCAGGCGGTTCTGGCCCAGTTCGGCGACGCGCAGGCGGAGGTCCTCGGCGCAGGCCGGCATGGTCTGGCTGCGTACGGCGGTGTCGAGGCCGTCCAGATCGAGTGCCGCGAGGGTCGCGAGGAATCCGCCCAGCACGATCACCGCGGGATTGAGGACGTTCGCGGCGTTGGCGAGCGCCGTGGCGAGGATGCGTCGCTGGCGTGCCGTTTCGGCGTGTGCCTCCGGATCGTCGGTGGATGCCAGGGCCTCGGCGAGCACGGAGTCGTCGACGGCGTCGAGACGCAGGGCCGTCAGGAGCCGCGCGCGGCTGACCTCGTCCTCGAGCACCCCGTCGAGGGCGCGGCGGTCGGCGGCATCCACGATCCCGGGCCGGTTCTGTCCGAACTCCCCGGCATACCCTCCGGCGCCGCCGAGCGGCGTCCCCCCGACGATGACCGCGCCGCCGATGCCGCTCGCACCGCCGTTGAGGTAGACGACGTCGTGCGCGCCGCGGGCTGCGCCGAAGAGGTACTCGGCCAACGCGCCGAGGGCGGCGTCGTTGCCCACGCGGGCCGGCAGACCCGTCGCGTCCGTGACGAGGGCTCCGATCGCGGCATCCGTCCACTCCAGGTGCGGGGCGGTGCGGACGAGCCCGTCGGCGGCGCGGACCGGACCGGGCACGGCGACGCCCACGCCCACCGGGCGCAGGCCGCGCAGGAGGCCGCGACGCCAGGCGCCCACGCGCTCGCCGACGATCTCGGCGGTGCGTTCGGGAGTGAGCAGCGCGGTCTGGGGGAGGCGCTCGCGGGCGACGACGGTGCCGTCGAGGGCGAAGGCACCGATGTCGAGAGCGTCGACCTCGGGGTTCACGCCGATCGCGACGACCCGCGGATCGGGGGCGACCGTCGGCGAGGGGCGGCCGACGCGGCCCACCGGATCGGGGGCGCGCTCGACGACGAGGCCGTCGCCCACGAGCTCGCCCACGAGATCGGCGATCGTCGAGCGGTTGAGGCCGGTCGCCTCGGTCAGCGCGGCGCGCGAGCGCGGGCCCTCGCGGTGCACGGTGCGCAGCACGAGCGCGAGGTTCGCGCGGCGCATGCCGTCGCCCCTGCTCGCGGTGACCATCCGACCACTGTGCCATGACGGCGGGGTCGTCGCTGTCCGCGGCGGGTGCGTCATCCCGGCGCCGTGATCCACGCGATAAACGCGATCCACGGCGGGAAACGGCGGGAGAGGGCGTTTATCGCCGCAGATGCCGTTTATCGGCAATCGGAGCCCATGCATAACACCCGATGCCAGGATCGGAGCATGGACCTCTCCGGCATCCCGATCACCACCATCCGCGGCGAGCAGACCACCTTCGGCACCCTCACCGACGGCAAGGCCGCACTCGTCGTCAACGTCGCCTCGCGCTGCGGGCTCGCGCCGCAGTACGAAGCGCTCGAGGCGCTGCACAAGAAGTACGCCGACCGCGGCTTCACGGTCATCGGCTTCCCCAGCAACCAGTTCCTGCAGGAGCTCAGCGACGAGGAGAAGATCGCGGAGTACTGCTCGGCCACGTGGGGCGTCACCTTCCCGATGTCCGAGAAGGTCAAGGTCAACGGCCGCCACGCCCACCCCCTCTACCAGGAGCTCACCCAGACTCCGGATGCCGAGGGCAAGAAGGGCCGCATCTCGTGGAACTTCGAGAAGTTCGTCGTGTTCCCCGACGGTCGCGTCGTGCGCTTCAGCCCCCGCACGCTGCCCGACGCCCCCGAGGTCGTCTCCGCGATCGAAGAGGCGCTGCCGAACTGACGCGGGCGCCCGGCGGGCGTCCGTACGTCGAGTTCCGGTGTCCAAGACACGCGGACCGCGCGCGAAGGCATCCGCGTGTCGTGGACACTCGACGGGCGGCACGAGCGAGAGTGGCGGATCGATAATCTGAGCGCATGATCGATGCCGTCGTCCTCGTCTCCGGCGGTGCCGCCGTCACCCCCTACACCGACCCGCAGCACGCGGCGGCGACCGGGCTCGCAGCGGGCAACACGATGACCGCCCTCCGCGCGCATCTCCTCGACCGCGGCATCCGCGTCTTCACCGCCCCGGCCCGCATCGGCGCCGGAGAGGTGCGGGAGGATGCCGGCTGGCAGGGCTTCTTCGACGTCCCGGTCGTGCTGCCCGCGGAGGTCACGATCAACGCCGTCGGACGCGTCGACGACGCCGGTGTCGCGCTCGCCGGATTCCTGCGGCACCTCGCCGCCGAGGAGGGCGTCGCCGCCGTCGCACTCGTCGGCCACTCGATGGGCGGGCTGTTCTCGCGCGCCGCGATCCGCGAGCTCGGTGCCGACGGCCCGCGCGTGGAGCGGCTCGTCACGCTCGGCACGCCCTGGGACGGCTCGGTGCTGGGCGACTTCCTGGACGGGGAGATCTCCGAGGCCGACGCCCACGGCGACCCCGCGACGCTGAAGATCTTCGCCGAGGTGCGTCCGTACGCGGATGCCAACTCCCAGGGCGCCGCGGCGGAGGTGTCGCGGCGATTCCTGCGGAACTGGAACGACGCGCAGGCCGGTGTGCTCGACGGCATCCCGGTGACCGCGGTCGGCGCCGGCCACTTCGCCGCCGCCGACGAGCCGGTGCAGCTCTGGCCGCACGACGGCTTGGTGTCGATGACCAGCGGACGCGCCGACGAGGTGCCCGCCGCGGTCCTGCCCGCGGTCGAGCGGCACTCGTTCCCCGGCCACGTGCACAGCATCTTCTTCGCCGACGCGTTCGGTCTTCCGTGGGAACGCGCGCTGACGTGGGACCCCGCGGTGTTCGCCGTCGTGGACGGAGCGCTCGGGGTCTGACGCGGGGCTGGACGCCGCGGCATCCGGGGTATATGTTGTGAGAACCAACAAACCCCCGTGCGGCGGCGATCCACCGTGCGCATCCATGCGAAGGAGCAGGAATGCCCACCCCCACCCGTGACGACAAGTTCTCGTTCGGCCTCTGGACCGTCGGCTACAACGGCACCGATCCGTTCGGCGGCCCCACCCGGAAGCCGCTCGACGTCGTCCACGTCGTCGAGAAGCTCGCCGAGCTCGGCGCCTACGGCCTGACCTTCCACGACGACGACCTGTTCGCCTTCGGCTCGACCGACGCCGAGCGTCAGACCCAGATCGACCGTCTGAAGGGCGCGATGGATGCCACTGGCATCATCACCCCGATGGTCACCACCAACCTCTTCTCGGCCCCGGTCTTCAAGGACGGCGGCTTCACCTCCAACGACCGTCAGGTGCGTCGTTTCGCCCTTCGCAAGGTGCTGCGCAACCTCGACCTCGCCGCCGAGCTCGGCGCGAAGACGTTCGTCATGTGGGGCGGCCGCGAGGGCGCCGAGTACGACTCCGCGAAGGACATCCGCCAGGCGCTCGAGCGCTACCGCGAGGCCGTCAACCTCCTCGGCGACTACGTCACCGACAAGGGCTACGACATCCGCTTCGCCATCGAGCCGAAGCCCAACGAGCCCCGCGGCGACATCCTGCTCCCGACCCTCGGTCACGCGATCGCGTTCATCGACTCGCTCGAGCGCCCCGAGCTCGTGGGCCTGAACCCCGAGGTCGGCCACGAGCAGATGGCGGGTCTGAACTTCGCCGCCGGCATCGCGCAGGCGCTGTACCACGGCAAGCTGTTCCACATCGACCTCAACGGCCAGCGCGGCATCAAGTACGACCAGGACCTCGTCTTCGGTCACGGAGACCTGCACAACGCCTTCGCCCTCGTCGACCTGCTGGAGAACGGCGGCCCCGGCGGCGTTCCGGCCTACGACGGCCCGCGCCACTTCGATTACAAGCCCTCGCGCACCGAGGACGAGTCGGGCGTGTGGGACTCGGTCTCGGCCAACATGAACACCTACCTGCTGCTGAAGGAGCGCGCCGCGGCTTTCCGCGCCGACCCCGAGGTGCAGGAGGCCCTCGAGGCCGCGAAGGTCCTCGAGCTCGCGCAGCCGACGCTGAACGAGGGCGAGTCGTACGACGATCTCCTCGCCGACCGCTCGGCGTACGAGGACTTCGACACCGACGCGTACCTCGGCGGCAAGGGCTTCGGCTTCGTCCGCCTGCAGCAGCTCGCGACCGAGCACCTGCTCGGCGCACGCTGAACCCGGGAGGGGCCTGGATGCCGAGGCATCCGGGCCCCTCGTTCCGTCGAGTGTCCAAGACACGCCGCATCGCCCCCGCGTGAGACGGCGTGTCTTGGACACTGAACGGGATGCCGCACCGCTGCGGCGAGAACAGAGGGAGTGGGCATGGCGCTCGTCATGGGAGTCGACTCGTCGACGCAGTCGTGCAAGGTCGTCGTCGTGGACGCCGAGACCGGGCGGGTGGTCCGCGAGGGACGCGCGTCGCACCCGGCGGGGACGTCGGTCGACCCCGAGGCGTGGTGGATCGCCCTCCGGGATGCCATCGCCCAGGCGGGCGGCCTCGACGACGTCGCGGCCGTCTCGATCGCCGGGCAGCAGCACGGCATGGTCGTGCTCGATTCCGAGGGGCGCGTCATCCGCGACGCGCTGCTGTGGAACGACACCCGCTCCGCGCAGGCCGCGAGCGATCTCATCGCCGAGGTCGGCGCGGAGGCGTACGCCGAACGCACGGGCGTCGTGCCCGTCGCATCCTTCACCGCGACGAAACTCCGGTGGCTGCGGGATGCCGAACCCGACAACGCCGCGCGCGTCGCCGCCGTGGCACTGCCGCACGACTGGCTCACGTGGCGCCTGCGGGGCTTCGGCCCCGGAAACGCCGACTTCGCGGAGCTGACCACCGACCGCTCGGACGCCTCCGGCACCGCCTACTGGGGCGCCGACGGCTACGACCGCGAGCTGCTGGAGCGCGCCCTCGGGCACGACGCGGTGCTGCCGCGCGTGCTCGAGCCGTGGGAGAGCGCCGGGGCGCTGGCCGGTGGGGCACTGGTCGGTCCGGGGGCCGGAGACAACGCCGGTGCGGCGCTGGGCCTCGGTGCGGGAGTCGGTGACGTCGTGGTGTCGCTCGGAACCTCGGGCACGGTCTTCGCCGTCACCGACCACGTCGTGCGCGACACCTCCGGCGCCGTCGCCGGGTTCGCGGATGCCACCGGCCGGTTCCTGCCGCTCGTCGCGACGCTCAACGCGGCACGCGTGCTCGACGCGTTCGCCGGGCTCCTCGGCGTCTCGCACGACGAGCTCGGCGCGCTGGCGCTGCAGGCCGAGCCGGGCGCCGACGGCGTCGTGCTCGTGCCCTGGTTCGAGGGCGAGCGGACCCCGAACCTGCCCCACGCGAAGGCCTCGCTGACGGGCCTGACCCTGGCATCCACGAACCGACCGACCCTCGCCCGCGCGGCGATCGAGGGGATGCTGAGCGGCCTGGCCGTGGGGCTCGAGGCGATCCAGGCGCAGGGCGTCGAGGTGCGCCGCGTGCTGCTCATCGGCGGCGCGGCCGCGAACGAGGCCGTCGCGCGCATCGCCGCGCAGGTGTTCGACGCCGAGATCGTGGTCCCCGCCGCGGGGGAGTATGTGGCGCTCGGTGCCGCTCGCCAGGCCGCGGGTGTGCTCGCCGGGGGTCCCGTCGACTGGACGGTGGCCACGGCCCGCACCGTCGAACGCGATTTCCGTCCGGCCATCCGCTCCCGCTACGACGAGGTCGCCGCGCTCCGCGCGCGGGAGTGACGCCGCACACGCCGGCCTCCTGACGCCGAGACCGCACCCGCCTGACGAATCCACTGCACGCTGCAGTGGAGATGTCGGTCGGATGCGGTCTCGGCGTCTTTCGTGCGCCCGCGGCGCAGTGCGTGCGGGACGGATCGCCCGCGGCGCGGGAGGCCACCCCACAAGTTGTACGTACAGACTGGACGATATGGACGTTACGTATTACGCTGACACCGAGGCGGGCACGGCTCGCTCACGGAAGGCCGCGGGGAGCCGCATCGGCTGAGCGCCTTCCTTCGCCGTCAACGGAAGGAAGCCGATGGCACTGGTCAGCGGTCACGAGGTCGTCCGAGAGTGCACCGCCCGCGGGCTGGTCGCCGGAGCGTTCAACACCACGAACATCGAGACGACGATGGGCATCGTCGACGCCATCGAGCGGGTGGGCGTGCCGACCTTCATCCAGGTCGCGCCGACCAACGTGAAACTGTCCGGCTACGAGTACATCTACGACACCGTCGCCCGTCGCCTCGCCGACTGCCCCGTGCCGGTGGCGCTGCACCTCGACCACGGCAAGTCGCTGGACGCCGTCGAGGCGGCGCTCGCGGCCGACTTCACGTCCATCATGATCGACGCCTCCGAGGAGCCGTTCGCCGAGAACGTCGCGATCTCCGCCCGCGCCCGCGAGATGTGCGGAGCGGACGTCGCCCTCGAAGCCGAGCTCGGCAGCATCGGCGGCAAGGAGGACGACGTCGCCCCCGAGTTCGCGAGCACGACGAACCCCGCCCAGGTGGCCGAGTTCGTCGCGGCGGTCCGCTGCGACATGCTCGCCGTCTCGGTCGGCAACGTGCACGGGTACGCGCCGAACGCGCGCATCGACTTCGACCTCCTGTCCCGCGTGCGCGAGCAGAGCTCCGTGCCGCTCGTGGTCCACGGCGGCTCCGGCCTCCCCGCCGGGCAGCTCGGACGGCTCGCCGAGTTCGGCGTCGTCAAGGTCAACGTCGCCAGCGATCTCCGCAACGCCATGATCCGGTCGTTCGGCGAGGCCTACGCGGCCAACCCGAACGAGAACTCGCTCATCCGCGTCTCGCTCGACGCGGTCGCCGCGATCACGGACGTGGTCGAGCGCCGCATCCGCATGCTCAACCCCTCGGTCTGATCCCCCATGACCCCCACGATCACGGTCGACATCGGCACGACGAGCATCAAGCTCTGCCTGTTCGACGCCGAGGGCGGCCTCCAGGCCGCCGACCGCTGCGTCACGCCCACCCGGCGCGACGCGTGGGGCGAGGTGTACGACACGGCCGCGGTGATGGATGCCGTGCGCGGCTTCGTCGACGCGCTGACACCCGACGCGCGGCGCGGTGTGCAGTGCATCTCGATCGCCGGCGTGGGGGAGTCGGGCGGGCTCGTCGACCCCGACCTGTCGCTCGTCTCGCCGATGATCCTGTGGCACGACCACCGCGGCGCGGATCTGCTCGCCGGGCTGTCGGATGCCGATCGCGCCCGGATCTATGCCGTGACCGGGCTGCCGGTCAACGCCAACTACGCGCTGTCGAAGGTGGCCTGGGCGCTGGCCAACGCCGAGCGCCCGACGGCGACCGCGCAGTGGCTCAACGTCTCGGAGTACCTCGCCGCGCTCCTCACCGGGCGGCGGTGGGCCGAACCCTCGCTGGCGAGCCGCACGATGGCCCTGGATCTCGTCGGTCGGCGCTGGTCGCGGGAGGTGTGCGGACTGTTCGGGGTGGACCCGAGCGTGTTCCCGCCGCTGCGCACCGCCGCCGACGGCGTCGCGATGGACCCGGCGACCGCGCGCGCGTGGGGACTCGACGAGGTCACGGTCCACGTCGCCGGACACGACCACATGGTCGGGGGTGCCGGTGCCGACCTGCGGCCCGGCGAGATGCTCGATTCCACGGGGACGACCGAGGGCGTCCTCGCGCTGCTGCGCACGCCGCGCCTGGATGCCGGGACCGCGGCGACGAAGGTCGCCGGCGGGCTGGCCTGCGACGGCGAGGGATTCACGCTGTTCGCGTCGATCCCCACGGGCGGTTCCGCCTTCGCGACCCTGCGCACGCTCCTCGATCGCGACTCGGAGGAGCTGGCCGCGCTCGTCGCCCGCGCGCACCGCGACTGGATCACGGGGGCCGTCGACCTCGATCGGCTCCCCCTGGTGCTGCCCCAGTTCCGCGGCAGCCCTCCGCCGCGCAAGGACGCCACCGCGCGCGGGGCGATCGCGGGCGTGCAGACCGACACGACCGCCGTCGAGCTCGTGCTCGCGTGCTTCCTCGGCATGGTCCGCCAGTTCGCCGAGGTGTGGGAGCTGTTCGACCTCGACCTCGAACGGGTCAAGGTCATCGGGCCCGCGAGCGCGAATCCGCTGTGGTTGCAGCTCAAGGCCGACTACCTCGGCGTCCCGTTGAGCGTCGCGGGCTTCCCCGAGGTCGTCTCGCGGGGAGCGCAGGCCCTGGCGCACGGCATCCGTCTTCCCTGGAGCGCCTCGGAGCCGCGCGACGTCCCGCCCGACGCGGGGCGCGCCGCCGCCCTCGTCTCCTGGCGCGCGCGGACCGCGGCCCGCTGGGCCCATCTGAGCGAGATGCCCGCATGACCCGCGGTGTGGCGCGGCGCTCCCGCCCCTCCGAACGAAAGGCGTGGCAATGAGGCTCGTCGCCGGAATCGACTCGTCCACCCAGAGCTGCAAGGTCACCGTGCGCGACCTCGACACCGGGCGATCCGTGCGGGAGGGGTCGGCTCCGCACCCCTCGCAGACCATCGTCGATCCCAAGGTCTGGTGGGACGCGCTGCTGGCGGCCGTCCGCGCGGCCGGGGGGCTCGACGACGTCCTCGCGGTCTCCGTGAGCGGTCAGCAGCACACGCCGATCTTCCTCGACGCGCAGGGCGTGCCCACCGCACCCTCACCGCTGTGGAACGACCTCGGTTCGCACCCGCACATGGTGGCGCTGAACACCGAGCTGGGCCGTGACACGTGGATCCGGCGCACCGGTCTGCCGCTGTCGCTGTCGGACACGGTCGTGAAGGCCCGCTGGCTGCGGGACGAGCAGCCGGATGCCGCGGCCCGCACCGCCGCCATCGCGGTCGTGCACGATTGGCTGACCTGGCGCCTGCGGGGGCACGGCCCCGGGACGGGCGACGTCGAGGCGCTCGTCACCGACCGGTCCGAGGCCTCGGGCACCGGGTACTGGTCGCCGGAGACCGGCGAGTACCAGCGCGATCTCGTCGTCCACGCGCTCGGGCACGACGTCGTGCTGCCGGCGGTGCTCGGACCCCGCGCGACCGCGGGACGGACGGGGCCGGGGCTCCCCGGCATCCCGGAGGGGATCCCGATCGGCGTCGGCAGCGGAGACAACGCCGCCGCCGCCCTCGCCCTGGGGCTCGAAGAGGGGGATGCCGTGCTCAGCCTCGGCACCTCCGGAGTGGTCTACGCGCGCACCGCGCTCCCTGTCCACGACTACGCGGGCTACGTCTGCAACTACGCGGACGCGACCGGCGTCCACCTCCCGATCGTGGCGACCCTCAACGCGGCGCGGAACCTGCAGGTCGGTGCCGAGATCCTCGGCTGCACGCACGACGAGCTGGCCGACCTCGCGCTGTCGGCCGAGCCGGGGGCGGGCGGCCTGACGCTGCTGCCGTACTTCGAGGGGGAGCGCACCCCCGACCTCCCGCACGCGCGCGGCGCCGTGCTCGGCGCGACGCTCACGAACTTCACACGTCCCAACCTCGCGCGCGCGATCGTCGAGGGGACGGTGGCGAGCCAGGTCGCGATGCTCGACGCGCTCGAGGGCTGCGGTGTGCGGGCGCGACGTCTGCTGGTGATCGGCGGTGCGGCGAAGAATCCCGCCGTCCAGCGGGTGCTCGCGGAACTCGTGAGCCTGCCGATCCTCGTGCCCACGCCCGACGAGTACGTCGCGAAGGGGGCGGCGATGCAGGCGGCCGTCGCCCTCACCGGGGCGTTCCCCGCGTGGCCCGTGCGCACCGAGGACGTTCCGCCGGCGCCGCCGGCACCGCAGATCCGGCGCCAGCACCACGACGCGCAGGTCGCGCTGGGATACGTCGTGCCCGCCCCCGTCGAGGTCGCGGCATCGTCGTCGGGCGTCTCGGCGCCGGTCTGAATCCTCCTTCGCTAGGGTCGGAGAGAGGGCCGACGCTGCTCCTCGGTCGAGCACGGAAGGGTCCGACGGTGTCCGTTCGTTCGCGAGTGCCCGTGGCGGTGGGCATCGACGTGGGCAGCACCAACACCAAGGTCGTCGCCCTCGCCGGGGAGGGCGCGGTCGTCGCCCGGGCCAGTCGCCCGACCCGGCGCGCCGGGGGAGACCTCGCGATCGACGCCGTCGATCTGGTCGCCGCGATCGAGGACATGGTCGTCGAGGTGTGCGCGGGCGGGCGCGAGCTGCACGCGTTGTGCGTGGCGGGCATCGGCGAGGACGGCGTGCTCGTCGATGCGGAGCTCACGCCCGTCACCCCCGCACTGCCGTGGTTCGACCCGCGCCGCCAGGACGAGTTCCGACGGATCCGTCCCGATCTGCACGGCGACGACACCTTCGACGTCGACACCGACCCGGTGAGGTCGCTGGTCGGCTGGCGGTGGGCGCGCGCGCAGCCGGGCGCGGATCGTGCGGCGGCCTGGATCGCGCTCACCGACCTCCCGTCGGTGCTGTGGACGGGCCGTCCCTTCCTCAGCGACACCCTCGCCCCGCGGACCGCGGCATGGCGCAGCCGCGACCGCGCCTGGGACACGGATCGCGTGGACCTGGCCCTCGGCGATGCGGCGCTGCTGCCGCCGGTGGTGCCCACGGGCGGGATCGTCGGCGAGGTCTCGTCCCCGTCGCTGCGCGCGGCGGGGATCGTCGCTCCGGATGCCGTGGCCGTCGCCGGCGGTCACGATCACCCGATCGGCGGCTGGGGGGTCGACCTCATGGTCCCCGGGGCGATCCTGGACTCGATGGGGACCGCCGAGGTGGTCGTGGCGCAGTCGCCCACCGAGCGCCGGCGCGGGACCGACCACGTCGACGTCGCCCCCGGCATCCGCTCCTCGGGCAGCACCCTGCTGCGCGTGGAGGAACTCGCGCGCAACGTCCAGTGGGCTTCGCGCGACCCCGACGTCGCGCGCGGCATCCGGCATCTGCTCATCGGGCGCGTGGCGCCGTCGCCGCTGTGGGACTCGGGATGGTTCCTCCCGGGAGAGCGCGGCGGAGGCGCGCCCGCCTATGCGCCCGATGCGCCGAGCGACCCGCGTGCGCGCGCGTCCGCGGTCCTGGGTGCGCTCGCGGTCGCGGGGCGCGAGGCGATCGACGCCGTCGCGCGCGACCTGGGCGGGCGGCGCGAGGTGCGCGTCGCGGGCGGATGGGTGCGCTCGCCGGGGTGGATCGCGATCAAGTCGGCCGTGAACGGCGCTCCCGCGGTGCCGGTGCTCGAGCCCGAGGTCACGGCCGTCGGCGCGGCCCTGCTCGCCGCGACGGCGCGCGGGTGGCATCCGGATCCGATCGACGCCCTCGGCGGGTTCGCGACCGGGATGCTGGGCTGACCCCGGTCAGCTGGCGGCGACGCTCACCTCGAGCGGGATGACGTCGGTGAGCACCCAGGTCTCGTAATAGTCGAAGCGCGTGCCGTCCGCGGCCCACGACAGGGACCGGACGCGCAGCACGGGGTGGTCGGCGCCGACGCGCAGGTGCTCCGCCACCTCGGGCGGGGCGGGCAGGGCGTGGATCACGCGCTGCGCGCCGCTGGTGATGAAGCCGGCCGATCGCAGGTGGCCGTTCAGCGAGGCCGAGCCGTCGAGGACCCCCGGGTCGGATTCGATGGAGCGGCCGACCTCTCGCGGGAACCAGTTCGTGCTGAACATCGCCACGGTGCCGTCGAGCGACCTGACCCGGTCGAGCGCGAACACCTGCTCGCCCGCGCCGGTGCGCAACGCCTCGGCGACGTGGGGCTCGGGGGCGACATAGCCGGTGCCGACCACGGCCGTCGAGATGCCGGTGCGCCCGTGCCGGAGCTGCGACTCCAGGAAGCCTTCCTGGACGGTCCACCCCGCGGTCTGGCCCGGCACGCTCGCGAAGACGCCGCGCCGCGGGATGCGGTGCGCGTAGCCCTCGTTCTCGAGCTTCGTGAGGGTCTGTCGGACGGTGGCCCGCGACAGTCCGAATTCGCGGCACAGCTCGAGTTCGCTGGGAAGGCGTTCCTCCTCGGCGATGTCGCCCTGGGAGATGCGCTCTCGCAGGATCTCGAAGAGCTGCTCGTAGTACGGCACGGGGGAGACCCGTTCGATCGTGTGCGCCACGTGATTCTCCTCGTCGTCGTGCGCATCGTCGCGCGTTCCGTCGTACGTTTGGTTCCGACTGTACAGACGGTGCGGATACCCGAACCGTATCGTCACGTTTCGGGTCGCCGCGGCAGAGTTTTCGATTCGCGCTGTACATTCTGTACGTACAACACGTACGATACGTGCAGGGCTTCGGTCCTGCATCCCGAAACGCCACCGGCCCCAGAGGCTTCTGCACTTCAGAGAGGAAGTACGCATGCGAACTTCACCCATCACCGGACTCGCGCTCCTCGGCGCGGGCGCCCTGCTCCTCGCCGGCTGCTCCGGCGCGGCCTCGACCGACTCCGGCGCCGGCGGCGGCGACCTGAGCCCGGCCGACACTCCGCTGAGCTACTCGCAGCCGCACACCGACCCCTTCCAGAACGCCGAGAACGTCGGCTCGATGGAGCGCTTCGCCGAGCTCGGCTACGCCACGATCCCGGCCACCAACGCCGACCGTGACGCCGCACAGCAGATCACCGACATCCAGACGCTGATCAACAAGGGCGCCAAGGGCCTGGTCATCTCCGTCGGCGACGCCGACGCCATCGTCCCGGCCATCGAGTACGCCAACGACTCCAGCGTCCCGATCGTCGCCATCGACGAGGCGCCCGCCTCGGGCAAGATCGCCATGATCGTCCGCGCCGACAACGTCCAGATGGGCGAGCTCGCGTGCGAGGAGATGGGCAAGCGCGTCGCCGCCGACGCCGTCGTCGTCACCCTCGACGGCGACCCGGTCACCTCCAACGGCCGCGACCGCACGAACGGCTTCAACGACTGCATGAAGGCCAAGTACCCCGGCGTCAAGCTCGTCAACGTCGCCACCGAGTGGGACCCCGCCAAGGCGGCATCCGGGATCGAGACCGCGCTGAACCAGTACGGCAACGTCGCGGGCATCTACAACCAGAGCGACGCGACCTTCTTCCCGACGATCCTCGACACGCTGAAGTCGGCCGGCAAGCTCGTCGCCGCCGGACAGCCCGGCCACATCGTGCAGGTCTCCGTCGACGCCAGCCCCATGGCGATGACCGCGATCCGGGACGGATGGCTGGATGCCGCCGTCGCACAGCCGATGACCGACTACATCGACTACGGCGTCCACTACCTCACCCGGGCGATCAAGGGCGAGACGTTCAAGGCCGGCCCCACCGACCACGGCAGCACCATCGAGGAGCGCAACGGCAACCTCGTCGACCTGCTGCCCACGCCCGTCGTGACCAAGGACAACGTGGAAGACCCGAACCTGTGGGGCAACAAGCAGTTCGCCCTCGACGCGTTCGGCGCGACCAAGTAATCCGGCCACACCACGACACCCCTCGAGACGGAGACGTCATGACCACACCTACGACCACCGTGCCCGCCATCCAGATCGACGGCGTCAGCAAGACCTACGGTGCGACGAAGGCCCTGCAGGACGTCTCCGTCTCGATCCTCCCCGGACAGGTGCACGGACTGATCGGCCGCAACGGCGCCGGCAAGTCCACGCTCCTGCGCATGATCACGGGACTCGAGACCCCGGACACCGGCACGGTGAGCTTCTTCGGCGAAGCCGCGCCCCCGGCATCCGACCCCAAGGCCTGGCAGCAGCGCGTCGCCTGCGTGTACCAGCGGCCCTCGGTGTTCGCGAACCTCACCATCGCCGAGAACCTCTTCGCAGGCCGGCTGCCCACCACCGCGGCGCGCGTGTCGTGGAAGCGGATGCAGTCCGAGGCCGAGCGGATCCTCGACGAGTGGAACATCCGCCTCGACCCGAAGATGCTGCTCTCGGACGCTCCCATCGAGGAGCGGCAGATGCTCACCATCGCCAAGGCGCTGGAGGCCGGGACGCGCATCGTGCTCCTCGACGAGCCGACCGTCCAGCTCGAGGGCGCCGCCATCCGGCGGCTGTTCGACAAGGTGCAGGACCTGCAGCAGCAGGGCGTGACGTTCGTGTTCGTGTCGCACTTCCTCCGCGAGGTCACGGCCATCTGCGACTCTGCGACGGTGCTGCGCGACGGCAAGCTGCTGTGGTCGCGGACCGGCGACGACATCCGCTCCGACGACCTCGTCGAGGCCCTGCTCGCGGGACAGGAGCAGCGCCGGCACCGCGCCGAGAGCATCGCGGCGGCCACGGATGCCGCACCCGCGGTGCAGCTGCGGTCGGCGAGCGAGAAGGAGGGGGCGTTCACCGACATCACCCTCTCGGTCGCCCCGGGCGAGCTCGTCGCCATCGGTGGTGTCGGCGGTTCGGGGAAGTACTCGGTCGGCGAGGCGATCGCGGGGCTCCGCGGACTCGCGTCGGGCGAGGTCGTCGTCGCGGGGTCTCCGATCCGCACCGCCGACGTCAAGGCCAGCCAGCGCGCCGGCATCGGGTTCGTCCCCGCCGACCGTCACCGCGACGGCTACGTGCCCCAGCTCAGCGTCGCCGAGAACATGACCATGGGCATCATGGACCAGCTCGCCCCGGCGGGCGTGTTCTCGCCGCGGAAGCAGACCGCCCTGTCGCGCGAGCTCATCTCCGACGTCGCCCTGGTGCCGCCGGATCCCTCCCTCGCGGTGTCCGGGCTCAGCGGCGGCAACCAGCAGAAGGTCGTGCTCGCCCGCGCCCTCGCCCGCAAGCCCCGAGTGCTGGTGCTCATCTCGCCCACGGCGGGAGTCGACATCGCCGCCAAGGACGCGATCTACGGCCTCATGCTGCGCGCCCTCGCCGACGGAGTGGCCGTCATCCTCATCTCCGACGACGTCGAGGAGCTGCTGGTCAGCTCCCGCGTCCTCATCATGCGCGAGGGCCGGATCTCGGCCGAGCTCGCCGACCCCACCGAAGAAGACATCGTTCGAGCCATCGAAGGCCTGGAGTGAACACCGTGCGAACCACCGTCGTCCGAACCCCCGCCCCCGCGACCAACCCCGTGATGCGCACGGTCGTGAAGAACGTCCGCGAGCTGAGCGTCCTGCCGGGCCTCATCATCGTCGCCATCGTCGGTGCGGTCGTCAGCCCCGCGTTCCTGTCGGCGGCCAACCTCACCCTGATCCTTCGGCAGTCGGCCGAGCTCGGCATCGTCGTGATCGGTCTGACCTTCATCCTCATCACCGGCAAGCTCGACATCTCGCTCGAATCCACCGTGGGCCTGGCCCCGATGGTCGCCGCGTGGCTCATGGTTCCGGCCGTGACGGGCGGGCTCGGATCGGAGATCGGCCCCGGCTTCGCGATCCTCGTGACCCTCGCGATCGGCGTGGTCATCGGGTTGATCAACGGGTTCCTGGTGGTCAAGGTCAAACTCGATCCGTTCATCGTGACGCTCGCGATGCTGATCCTGTTGCGCGGCATCACGCTCGGCGTCAGCCAGGGCAAGACGCTCGCGGGTCTGCCCGAGGCGTTCCGCTACGTCGGCTCGGCCCGGTGGGCCGGCATCCCCGCCGCGATCTGGATCACCGGCATCCTGTTCCTCGTCGCCGCGCTCGTGCTGCGCTACACCGCCTGGGGCCGCGCGCTCTACGCCATCGGCGGCAACGCCGACGCGGCGCGGGCCGCCGGCATCCGGGTGGATGCCGTGCTCATCACCGCCTTCGTCGTCGCGAGCGCCCTCGCCGCCTTCGCCGGCATGATGCTCGCCGGGCGCCTCGCCTCGGTCACCAGCGGCATGGGCGACAACCTCATCTTCAGCGCCCTGGCCGCGGCCGTCATCGGCGGCGTGCAGCTCAACGGCGGACAGGGGCGCATCGTCGGAGCGCTCATGGGCGTGCTGCTGCTCGGTACCCTGACCAACGTGCTGACGCTCGCGGGCGTCCCCACCTTCTGGATCAACGCCGTGTACGGCGCGGTCATCCTCCTCGCGCTGCTGGTCGGCCGCTGGGGTGGCCGGACGAGCACGCGCTGACCCGGTAGACGAAAGAAAGGACCCGCTCATGTCGGAATTCCAGGAGATCAGCTCGACCGTCGTCGCGGAACTCGGGGAGGTGTTCCGCCGTGTCCCCGAGGAGAGCATCGAGGCCGCGCTCGACGCGCTCGAGAAGCACTCGCGCATCTTCGTGCTGGGCATCGGCCGCGAGGGCCTCGGGTCGAAGGCGTTCGCGATGCGGCTGACCCACTTCGGCAAGACCGTGCACTGGGGCTGGGACGACACCACGCCGGCGGTCACCGCGGACGACCTGTTCATCATGCCCTCGGGGCCGGCGAACATCCCGCACCTGCACTACATCGCCGAGCAGGTCAAGAAGACCGGCGCGACGCTGCTCGTGGCCACGGCCGTCCCCGACGGCCCGACCGCGCAGCTCGCCGACATCGTGCTGACCGTGCCCGCCCACACCTACGGTGCCGAAGACCCCAGCGGTCTGGTGCCCACCATCCAGGCGATGGGGAGCCTCTTCGAGCAGTCGCTCTGGATCTTCTGGGACGTGCTGTACCTCATGCTCGTCCGTCGCACCGGCGCGAAGTTCGAGGACCTCGTCGCCCGCCACCGCAACTTCGAGTAAGCCGCCGCGACGCCCCGGTTCCGCCCCCACGGAGCCGGGGCAGCCGGTCTTCTCGGAGCGCGGGTCCACCGGAAACGCCGAGACTGCATCCGCCTGACGAATCCCCCGCACGCTGCAGTGGAGATGTCGGTCGGATGCAGTCTCGGCGTTCTCGGCACGGGGGAACGGTGGATGCGACGGGCGGGAGCGGAGGAGCGGTCGCGCGCCGCTACTGTGAAGGACCATGAGCGACACGGGCGGGCCGAGGCGCGCGGGGGTGCGCGACGTCGCCGCCCGTGCGGGGGTGTCCGCGCAGACGGTGTCGCGCGTGCTCAACGACTTCCCCGGCATCCGGGACTCCACCCGCCAGCGCGTGCTCGACGCGGTCGCCGCCCTCGACTACCGGGTGAACAACGCCGCCCGCGCCCTCGGCACCAGTCGCACGCGGACGGTGGGCGTGGTCGCCTCGGACGCCTCGCTGCACGGACCCTCGGCGGGCATCGCCGCGCTCGAGCGCGCTGCCCGGGCGCGGGGTCGGTGGATCACGACCGCGTACACCGCGTCCGACGACCCCGCCGCCGTGCACGCGGCGGTGGAGCACCTGCTCGATCAGGGTGTCGACGGGATCGTGCTGGTCGCGGCCCACACCCAGACGCCCCTCACCGGCCACGACGTGCCCCTCGTGCCGCTGTACGGTGCGTCGGGCGAGCGGCAGCGGTCCGCGGCTGCGTTGATCGTGACGCATCTCGCCGACCTCGGGCATCGCCGCATCGTCGAGGTCGCCGGCCCCGTCGACTGGCGCGAGGCCCTGTCGCGCACCGCCGGCGTCGCCGATGTCGTGGATCGCCGGGGACTCGAGCGCGTCGGCCGCGTCGAGGGGGACTGGAGTGCCGCCTCGGGAGCGGCGGTCGCGGATCTCGTCGCCGCCTCGGTCCGCGCGGGAGCCACCGCCGTCGCCGTCGCCAACGACCAGATGGCGCTCGGCCTCGTGGCCGGACTCTCCGCACGCGGGCTCGCGGTCCCCGACGACGTCTCCGTCGGGGGCTTCGATGACAATCCGGATGCCGCCTTCTACACGCCCGCGCTCACCACGGTGCGCCTCGATGTCGAGGGCGAGGCCGCCGAAGCCGTCGCGACGGTGCTGGGCGAAGAGCCGACGCGTCCCGCGGAGCCGATCCTCGTCGTTCGGGAATCGACCGCCCCGCCGCGCTGACGCGGGGAGGGGCCTGTGCCCCGTGCGAAACTCCGGAGATTCGGCACCATCCGCCCGCGTGTCCTGCGGAAAACCGCGCATCGGCCTGCCCGCCCGCTCGAAATCTCCGGAGTCCGGCACGCGTGCGGCGGGGCAGTGGCATCCGGCTCTCGCCAACGCGCGATGTTACCGGTAACATGACGAACGAACCCGCCACCGACAGAGTCGAAGGAGACCCCGCGTGACCGATGCCGCCACGTTCGCGCCCGAGGTGCAGGAGGCCATCGACGCCGTCCGCGCCGACGTCGCGAAGCTGCACGCCGAGCTCGTGCGCTACAACCTCATCGTCTGGACCGGCGGCAACGTCTCCGGTCGCGTGCCCGGGGCCGACCTGTTCGTGATCAAGCCCTCGGGCGTCTCGTACGACGACCTGACGCCGGCGAACATGATCCTCTGCGACCTCGACGGCAACGCGATCCCGGGCGCTCCCGGCTCCGAGCGCAGCCCGTCGAGCGACACCGCCGCGCACGCGTACGTCTACCGCAACATGCCCGAGGTCGGCGGTGTCGTGCACACGCACTCCACCTACGGCGTCGCATGGGCGGCGCGCGGCGAGGAGATCCCCTGCGTCATCACGGCCATGGCCGACGAGTTCGGCGGCCCCATCCCGGTCGGTCCGTTCGCGATCATCGGCGACGACTCGATCGGCCGCGGCATCGTCGAGACCCTGCGCGGACACCGCTCGCGCGGCGTGATCATGCAGAACCACGGGCCGTTCACGATCGGCACGAACGCGAAGGATGCCGTCAAGGCCGCCGTCATGCTCGAGGACGTCGCCCGCACCGTGCACATCGCCCGCGAGGCCGGCCCCCTCATCCCGATCCCGCAGGACAAGATCGACGCCCTCTACAACCGCTACCAGAACGTCTACGGACAGAGCACGGACGACCGCCGATGAACGCCCACATCACCGAAGGCCGGGCCAGCCTCGGCATCGAACTCGGCTCCACCCGCATCAAGGCGTGCCTCATCGGCCCCGACGCCGAGGTGCTGGCGACCGGCTCCCACGAGTGGGAGAACGTCTACGCCGACAAGCTCTGGACCTACTCCCTGGATGCCGTGTGGTCGGGCCTGCGCGCCGCGTACGCCGACCTGGTCGCCGACGTGCAGCAGAAGCACGGCGTCACGCCCGCGCGGTACGCCGCGATCGGCGTGTCCGCGATGATGCACGGCTATCTCGCGTTCGACGAAGGCGGCGAGCTGCTCACCCCCTTCCGCACGTGGCGCAACACGAACACGGGTGTCGCCGCCGCGGAGCTGACCGAGCTGTTCGGCGTGAACATTCCGCTGCGCTGGTCGATCGCGCACCTGCACCAGGCGGTGGTGGATGCCGAGCCCCACGTGCCCGAGATCCGCTTCCTGACGACCCTCGCGGGGTACGTCCACCGTCAGCTGACCGGTGAGAAGGTGCTCGGCGTCGGTGACGCGTCGGGCGTGTTCCCCATCGATTCGGCGACGCGCGACTACGACGCCGCGTTGGTCGACCTGTACGACGGCCTCGCCGCCGGGCGCGTTCCCCCGCTCGCCGACCTGCTGCCGCGCGTCCTCGTCGCCGGGGACGACGCGGGGAGCCTCACCCCCGCGGGCGCGGCGCTGCTCGACCCGAGTGGAACGCTGCAGCCCGGCATCCCCTTCGCGCCGCCCGAGGGCGACGCCGGAACCGGCATGGTCGCCACGGGTGCGGTCGCGCCGCGAACGGGCAACGTCAGCGCCGGCACGAGCATCTTCGCGATGGTCGTGCTCGAGCGCCCCCTCGGCGAGGTGCACCACGAGATCGACCTCGTGACGACTCCCTCGGGCGACGCCGTGGCGATGGTCCACTGCAACAACGGCGCGAGCGAGCTGGCGGCGTGGGCGAACATGTTCACCGCGTTCTCCGCCGCGGCCGGCGTGACGCAGACTCCGGATGCCACCTACGCGGCGCTCTTCGCCGCGGCGCTGGAAGGAGAGGCCGACGCCGGCGGACTGCTCGCCTACAACCACCTCGCCGGCGAGCCGATCGCGGGACTCGACGAAGGGCGCCCGCTCGTCGTCCGCACGCCCGACAGCCGCCTGACGCTGCCGAACTTCATGCGCGCGCAGCTGTACGGCGTCTTCGGAACGCTCGCGCTCGGCATGGACGTCCTCCACCGTGAGGGCGTCGGCCTCGACAAGATGTACGCCCACGGCGGCATGTTCCGCACCGCGGGCGTCGCACAGCGCTTCCTCGCGGCGGCGCTCGACGCCCCGGTCGCCGTCGCCGAGACGGCGTCCGAGGGCGGCGCGTGGGGCATGGCGGTGCTCGCGGCCTACGTCGCCGAGGGCGCCGGCCGCGACCTCGACACCTACCTCGCCGAGGCCGTCTTCGCCGATGCGCCGATCACCACCGCCGACCCCGACTCCGCGGACGTCGCGGGATTCTCGGCCTACCTCGACCGTTACCGCGCAGGCCTCGCCGTCGAGGCCGCCGCCGTGGCATCCCTCTGATCACTCGAAAAGGAACAGTCATGACCCGCACGAAGCTCAAGAACGACCTCGACGGCTACGAGGTCTGGTTCGTCACCGGCAGCCAGAACCTCTACGGCGAGGAGACCCTGAAGCAGGTCGCCGAGCAGTCGCAGGCCGTCGTCGAGGGCCTCGCAGGGCTCCCGGTGAAGGTCGTCTGGAAGCCCGTGCTGAAGGACTCCGACAGCATCCGCCGCATGGCCCTCGAGGTCAACGGCCGCGACGACGTCATCGGCGTCATCGCGTGGATGCACACCTTCAGCCCCGCGAAGATGTGGATCTCGGGTCTCGACGCGCTGCAGAAGCCGCTCCTGCACCTGCACACGCAGGCGAACGTCGAGCTGCCGTGGAACGACATCGACTTCGACTTCATGAACCTCAACCAGGCCGCGCACGGCGACCGCGAGTTCGGGTACATCCAGACGCGTCTGGGCGTCGCGCGCAAGACGGTCGTCGGCCACGTGTCGAACCCGGCCGTGCGTCAGCAGATCGAGGACTGGGAGCGCGCCGCCGCCGGCTGGACCGCCGCCCGCACGCTCAAGCTCGCGCGCTTCGGCGACAACATGCGTTTCGTCGCGGTCACCGAGGGCGACAAGACCGAGGCCGAGCTGCGCTTCGGCGTGCAGGTCAACACGTGGGGTGTCAACGAGCTCGTCGAGGCCGTCGAGAAGGCCACGGATGCCGACATCGACGCGCTCGTGCAGGAGTACATCGACAGCTACGACGTCGTGGAGGAGCTGCTCCCCGGCGGCGCGCGCCACCAGTCGCTGCGCGACGGCGCCGCGATCGAGCTGGGCCTGCGCTCCTTCCTGGAGGAGGGCGGCTTCGGTGCCTTCACCACGTCGTTCGAAGACCTGGGCGCGCTGAAGCAGCTGCCGGGTCTCGCGGTCCAGCGCCTCATGGCCGAGGGCTACGGCTTCGGCGCCGAGGGCGACTGGAAGACCGCGATCCTCGTGCGGGTCGCGAACGTCATGGGCGCGGGCCTCCCCGGCGGCGCTTCGCTCATGGAGGACTATACCTACGACCTCGTGCCGGGCAACGAGCGCATCCTCGGAGCGCACATGCTCGAGGTCTCGCCGTCGCTCACGACCAAGAAGCCGCGCCTCGAGATCCACGAGCTGGGCATCGGCGGCAAGGACGACCCGGTGCGCCTGGTCTTCACCGCCGACGCGGGCCCCGCGCTCGTCGTCGCGATGAGCGACATGCGCGACCGCTTCCGCCTCGTCGCCAACGTCGTCGAGAACGTCGACGCCCCCGACCTGCCGAAGCTGCCCGTCGGCCGTGCCGTGTGGAAGCCGGCCCCGGACTTCGCGACCTCGGCCGGATGCTGGCTCGCCGCCGGCGCCGCCCACCACACCGTCATGACGACGGCCGTGGGCATCGAGGTGTTCCGCGACTTCGCCGAGATCGCCAAGACCGAGCTCGTCGTCATCAACGACGACACCACGGTCCGCGGTTTCCAGAGCGAGCTGCGCTGGAACCAGGCGTACTACCGCCTGGCCCAGGGCCTGTAAGACCCCGCTGCCCCGGGCGCCCCTCGCGGCCCCGGGGCGGTGCGGCACGTACGCGTCCCGTTCGGGGCGCGTCCAGTGCACCGGTTCTCCGGCGCACGAACCGTGCCCCGGATCCGCGTCGGTGGTGGGACGCCCGCGGATCCGGGGCATTCGTGCGTCCGGGGAGCCGGCGAGGCGCTACAGCCGCTGCCCGAGCGACCACAGGCGGTCGGCGCGGCCGGAGATCGCCTCCGACAGCGTGAACGCCTGGGCGTCGGTGAGGGATGCCACGTAGTCCACGATTCCGCGGGAGCGCGCGAGCGTCTCGGCCTCGGCATCCGTCGGTCGACGTTCGGCGGGAAGGGCCGCGTACTGCTCGCGGGCGAGGGCGATGAGTTCGCGCAGGCGGCGCGGGGTCCGCGCGCGGTCGAGGTCGTCGTCGAGCCACTCGCCGAGCGCCCGCACCGAGCGCGCGAGGATGCGACTCATCCCGCGCTGCTGGATCGCGAGGTCGGGACGGCTGAGGACGAACCGCTTGTGCACGAACTTCAGAACCTCGACGTGGTGCCACGCGGACGGCGACAGCGCGACCGGACCCGACCGCGGGGTGTCGAGGGGGCGCAGCCGCGCGGATTCCTGGAACCGGCGGATCCACCGGTCGGTGAAGGACGCCAGGCGCCGCTCGGCCGTCAGCGACCCGTCGAACGGGCGGGCGAGCAGCTCGGTGACCAGCTCGGCATCCACGTCGCTCACCGCGGCGAGGAACGCCTCGTCGTCGGCGACCCACGGGTCATCGCGACGCATCTTGCGGCGCAGGCGTTCCAGCGCGGCCCCGGGAACGAGCTCGGCGCGCACCTCCGCGTCGTCGCGCGAACGCCACTCGATCACGTCGTCGAGCCACCCGCGGAACTCCGCCGCGATCGGGGCGTGGTCCAGGATCCCGGCGCGGTAGAAGTCGTCGACGTCGTGCACCGAGTACGCGATGTCGTCGGCGAGGTCCATGACGGCGCCCTCGATCGTCTGCCGGAGGGGCTCGGCATCCACGCCCTGCCGTGCCTGGTCGAGGTCGTCCACGTCGATGTCGTACACCGAGTACTTGTGCACGCGGTACGCGCCGTCGGGGGCGCGACGGATGCCACGGGGCGGGCCGATCCGCTCGACCTCGGCCGCGGAGACCGACGGCGACCACGGGTACTTCGCCGACGCGGCACGCACCGCGGCGGTGAGGTTGAGCCCACGGGGAGCGTTCTCGACGACGTCGAGGGCGGTGAGGATGCGGTACGTCTGGGCGTTGCCCTCGAAGCCGTCGGGGAGACCCAGCTCGGTGCGGGCGAGGCGGTCCAGCGTCGTCTCACCCAGATGCCCGAACGGCGGGTGGCCCAGGTCGTGGGCGTACGCCGCGGCCTCGACGACCGTGGGGTTGCACACGTCGGTGCCGGCGCGGGTGTTCAGCTGCAACGCGACGACGCGCGCGATCGCGCTGACCTTGAGCGAATGCGTGAGCCGGTTGTGCACGGGCGCGCCCGAGATCGAGGGCGACACGACCTGCGTCACGGCCGACAGGCGCGAGAAGTACGGCGAGAACTGGATGCGCTCCAGGTCGATGGACCACGGGTCGCCGCCGGTGTCGTCGCGATCCGGGTACACGCGCGAGAAGGCCGTGGGGAGCGTCATCCGTCCACGGTATCCGGCGCGGGGCGGCGTTGGTGGCGGCCGCCGGTGCACGTTCCGGACCGCGAGACTGCATCCGCCCGACAAACCCACTGCAGCGTGCAGTGGAGATGTCGGGCGGATGCAGTCTCGCCGCGGCGCGAGCACCGGCCGACGCGCGGTCAGCCCCGGCGCACCTCCGCGGCGACCACCCGCGCATCGTCCGGACGCAGCTCGTACGTCGCACCGGTGAGCCGCACGGTCGCGGCCTCGTCCACCTCGGCGCACGTCGGGCCGACGCGCAGCTCCACCTCGCCGGGCTCCACGACGCGACGGAGCGTCCGGTCGCTGTACGCCAGGCGGGAGGCCGGCACCGTGAACCGCACCTCGGCGGTCTCGCCGGGCTCCAGCTCCACGCGGGCATAGGCCACGAGCTGCGCAACCGGGCGCGTGACGCTCGCGACCGCGCGGTGGGCGTAGAGCTGCACGACGTCCGCTCCCCGGACGGGTCCCGTGTTGGTGACGCGCACCGAAGCCGCGAAGGCATCGCCCGCGCGCACCTCGGCATCCACCGTCAGCCCCTCCCGCCGGAACGTCGTGTACGACAGGCCGAAGCCGAACGGGCGGACGGGCGTCGGGTCGGCGCTGGTGATGTCGGTGGCGCCGCCGAGGATCGGGTGCAGGTACGAGTACGGCTGAGCCCCGGCGGACCGGGGGAGCGAAACGGGCAGCCGCCCGGAGGGCGCGGCGTCCCCGGCCAGGAGCGCGGCGAGCGCGGGCCCGCCCTCTTCGCCGGGGAAGAACGCCTGCACGACGGCCGCCGGGCCGGAGGCCTCGTCCAACGCCCAGCCGATCGCGTAGGGGCGTCCGGTGAGCAGCACCATCACGACCGGCGTTCCGGTCGCGACGACCTCCTCGACGAGCCGGCGCTGCAGCCCGGGCAGCTCGAGGGAGTCCGCGTCATTGCCTTCGCCGACGGTGCCGCGGCCGAAGAGGCCCGCGCGGTCGCCGACGACCACGACGGCCACGTCCGCGGAACGCGCGAGTTCGACCGCGGCGGGGATGCCGGTGGCATCCGTGCCCTCGACCGTCACGCCGTCGGCGTGCACGACATCGCCGAACCGTGCCGCCAGCGACGCGCGGACCGTCGGGATGTCGAAGCCCATCGGGAACTCGGGGTGATGCGCGAGCACGTGGTTCGCGAACGAGTAGCAGCCCATGAGCGCCTCGGCGCTGTCGCCGTTCGGCCCGATGACCGCGATGCGTCCGGGGGCCGCGGGCAGCGGCAGCACGCCGTCGTTCCGCAGCAGCACGGCGCTCTCGAGCGCGAGCCGGTACGCCAGGGCGCGGTGCTCGGCGTCGTCGAGGTCGACACGGCGCGGAGGCGCGGAGAAGTCGGCGTCCAGGAGTCCCAGGTCCTCCTTCTCGGCCAGCACCCGGGCGACCGCCCGGTCGACGAGGGTCTCGGACAGATCGCCGGATGCCACCCGCGCGGCCAGGCGCGGGAAGGCGTCGGCGCCGGGGAGCTCCACGTCGATGCCGGCCTCGAGGGCGATCTGCGCGGCTTCGCCCGGCGAGCCCGCGATGCCGTGCATCGATCGGAGGAAGTCCACCGCGAAGTAGTCCGACACCACCGTGCCGTCGAAACCCCAGCGACGCCGCAGCAGGTCGGTGAGCAACTCGCCCGAGGCGGCCACGGGCACGCCGTCGATCTCGGTGTAGGAGTTCATGACGGAGCGCACCCCGCCATCGCGGACGGCCATCTCGAACGGGGGCAGGAAGACGTCCTGCAGCTCGCGCGGTCCCGCGTGGACGGGAGCGTGATTGCGCCCGGCCTGCGAACCCGAATACCCGACGAAGTGCTTGAGCGTCGCGTGGACTCCGGCGGACTGCAGGCCCCGGACGTACGCGGTGCCGATCGTGCCGACGACGTACGGGTCCTCGGCGATGCACTCGTCGACCCGCCCCCACCGCGGGTCGCGCACGACATCGAGCACGGGGGCGAGGCCCTGATGCACGCCGACCTCGCGCATCGAGCGTCCGATGGCGGATGCCACGAGTTCGACGGTCTCCGGATCGAAAGACGCGCCCCACGCGAGCGGGGTCGGGAAGGTCGCCGCCTTCCAGGCCGCGAAGCCGGTGAGGCACTCCTCGTGCACGAGGGCCGGGATGCCCAGACGCGTCTCCCTCTGCAGGCGCCGCTGCTCGCCCCACAGCCAGGCGGCGCGCTCGACCGGGTCGACCGGCCGGGTGCCGTAGACGCGCGTGAGGTGTCCGAGGCCGTGGACCGTGGCATCCGCGTATCCGGTCGAGGTGACCTTCTCGCCGGAGCGGGGCGCGACGACCTCGTCGCCCTGGTCGACCCAGTACCCGACGAGCTGCGCGAGTTTCTCGTCGAGGGTCATGTCGGCGACGAGCGCCTGCACGCGGGCCGAGACGCCGGGAGCAAGGGCAGCGCCGACGTCGGTTCTGTGGATGGTCATGCGGGTCAGCCCTTCACGGCGCCGGTGAGGCCGCCGACGATCCGTCGCTCGAACAGGCTGAAGAACACCAGAGCGGGGATCATCGACAGCGAGGTGAACGCGAGCACGCGCGCGGTGTCGACGGAGTACTGCGACGCGAACGCCTGCGTCCCGAGGGGCAGCGTGTAGGTCGCTTCGTTGTTGAGGATGAACAGCGGGAGCATGTACGAGTTCCAGCTGTTGACGAAGGCCAGGATGCCGACGGTCACGACCGCGGGGACGGCGAGCGGCAGCACCATGCGCCAGAAGAACCCGAGGCGTCCCAGCCCGTCGATCGACGCGGCCTCCTGCAGTTCGCGGGGGATCGCCGAGAGGAACGGCGACAGGATGATCACCGTGATCGGCAGCGCGAACGCGATCTGGGGGACGATGACGCCCGCGAGGGAGTTCATGAGCCCGAGGTTGCGCACGAGGATGTAGAGCGGCGTGATCGCGACGGTCATGGGGAACATCAGGCCCGCGGTGAACAGCGCGTAGACCGCGCCGCGTCCGCGGAAGCTGTAGCGCGAGAGCGCGTAGGCGGCCATGAGTCCGAGCGCCACGACGAACAGGGTGGTCGCGATCGCCGCGATCGTGGAGTTGGCGACCTGGCCCCAGAAGGTTCCGCTCCCGAGCACCTCCGTGTAGTTCTCCCAGTTCCACCGCGTGGGGAAGCCGGCCGGGTCGACGGTGATCTCGGAGTTCGAGCGGAAGCCGCCGAGGATGATGTAGATCACCGGTCCGAGCATGAGCGCGATCAGCACGAGGGCGACGAATCCGACCACGACGGACGAGAAGCGGCTGCTCCCGGCCGGTCGGCGCGGAGTCTTCGCCGCGCGGGGCGCGACGAGGGTGGCGGTGGCGGTCATTTGGTGCCTCCCGTGAGGGCGCCGGCGGTGTCGCGGCGGAGCACGAAGCGCTGGTACATCAGCGCGACGGCGAGCGAGATCAGGAACATCACCACGGCCACGGCGCTGCCGTAGCCGAAGCTGCCGGCGTTGCGGCCGTTGGCGACCATGTACGTGGCCATCGTCGAGGTGCCGGCGGTGGAGGCGACGTACTGGCCCCAGATGATCCACACGAGGTCGAACAGCTGGAGCGATCCGATGATCGACAGGAACGCCCAGATGCGGATCGTGGGCCCCATGAGCGGCAGCACGATGTGGCGCTGGATCTGCCAGTACGACGCGCCGTCGATGGCGGCCGCCTCGGACAGCTCCTCCGGGATGCCTTGGAGTCCGGCGAGGAAGAGGATCACGGCGAAGCCGATGTACTTCCACGTGATGATGATGAGCAGCGTCCAGATCGCCAGCGCCGGGTCGGAGATCCAGTCGGCGCGGAGGGCGCCGAGTCCGAGTTTCTCCAACGCCCCGTTGAGCGCGCCGCCGGACTGCAGCATGAGCCCCCAGCCGAGGCCGACGACGACCTCGGAGATGACGTAGGGCACGAAGATCAGGACGCGGATGAGCGACTGGAACCGCATCTTGCGGTTCAGCAGCAGCGCGAGGCCCAGGGCCAGCGGGCCCTGCAGGACGAGGGAGCCGACGACGATGAAGGCGTTGTGCCCGAGGGCCTCGTGGAAGGCCGGGTCGGTGAGGATCGTGACGTAGTTGCGGATGCCGACGAACTCCGTCGGAGTCCCGAACCCCGACCAGCTGTAGAAGCCGTAGAAGGCGGCCAGGGCCACCGGCAGGATGACGAACGAGACGAACACCACCAGCGCGGGGCCGAGCAGGATCGCGAGCTCGCCGCGGATCTTCCAGTTCTCGCGGCGTCGCCGCACGGGCGACCGCCCGGCCGAGGAGGAGCGGGGAGCTCCGTCCTCGACCGAGCGGTGACCGGCGGCGTCGGCCGACGCGGGGGCGACGGGGGGACGCACGGTGGTCATGTCGGTTTCCCTCAGGAGCGGGAGGCGGCGGCGTTGACGGCGTCGACGATGCCCTGCGGCGTGCCCTTGCCGGCGAACATGTCGACGACGGCGACGTTGAGCGCGTTGCCGACGTTCTGGCCGTACAGCGTGTCGAGCCAGACCGAGACGTAGGGCGCCTTCGAGTAGGCCTCGAGCACCGACTGCAGCGCGGGGGTGGTCACGGCATCCACCGCTTCGGACGAGGCGGGGAGCGTCTGGAAGGCCGTGGCGTAGGCCTCCTGGTTCTCCTTGTCGACGAGGAAGTTCAGGAAGTCGGTGCACTGCGCGGGGGCGTTGACCCAGCACGAGTACCCGTCGACGCCGCCCATCATGGCGCCGGGCTCGCCGTCACCGCCGGGGACCTCGGGGAAGGGGAACCAGCCGAGGTCGGCGAGCGGCTGCTGGTCGGGGGTGAGCGAAGCGATCACGCCCGGGTCCCAGGCGCCCATGAGCTCCATCGCGGCCTGGTGGTTGGCCAGGAGCCCGGCCGACGAACCGGCGCCCTGCTGCGCGGCGGTGGTGAGGAAGCCCTCGTTGAAGGGCTGCGTCTTCAGGAACGACTCCAGATCCTCGCCGGCCTTCAGCCAGCACGGGTCGTCGAAGCTGCGGCTCGCGGCGGCGGAATCGAGGACGTCCTTGGAGCAGGCGCGGAGGGCGAAGTTGTAGTACCAGTGCGCGGCGGGCCAGGCGTCCTTCGCGCCGACGGCGATCGGGGCGACGCCGGTGGCCTTGATCTTGGCGTTGGCGGCCTCGAGCTCGTCGATCGTCTTCGGGGCCGATGTCACACCGGCCGCGGTGAGGAGGTCCTGCGACGTGAAGATGCCCGACGGCAGCACGGCCACCGGCATCCCGTAGTTCTTCCCGTCGATCTCGAACGCCGACAGCGATGACCCGAGGGCGGTCTGGGCATCCGAGGAGATCTTGTCGGTGAGGTCCATGACCTGACCCGCTTTGACGATGTCGGCGAGCTTGCCGCCGCCGCGCGCCATGAACAGGTCGGGGGCGTCGCCGGAGTTCAGCGCCGTCTGGAGCTTGCCGTCCATCTCCTCGTTCTGCACGGCCTGGATCTCGATCGTCACGCCCGGGTTGGCCGCCTCGAATGCGGCGGCGGTGTCCTCCCAGTACTTCTTGCCGTCTCCGGTGGTGGAGTTGTGCCAGAGGGTGAGGGTGACGCTGCCGTCGGCATTCTGTCCGCCTCCGCCGGCGGCGCAGCCGCCGAGGGCGAGGGTGCCGGCGAGAGCGATCGCCGAGGTGGCGAGCAGCTTCCTGGTCTTCATGTGATTCCCGTTTCTCTTCATCGAGGTGCGTCCCGTGCGGGATGCTCCGGTTGTCGGCATCGGTGCCGGTCGTCCACGTCCGGGTGTGCGGCCCGGGTGGCAGCAGTGTCACCTCCGCGCGCCGGGTCGTCAAACGTTTTCGAAAATGATTTCCACGCTAGGGTCGGATGCCATGACCAGGCGTGTCACCATCCACGACGTCGCCGCGGCGGCCGGTGTCTCGGTCGCCACGGTGTCCAAGGCCGTGAACGGTCGCTACGGCGTCTCGCCGGAGACGGTCGGGCGCGTCCTGGACGCGGTGCGCGCGCTCGGGTACGAATCGAGCCTCGTCGCCAGCAGCATGCGATCCCGCCGGACGGGCGTCATCGGCGTGCTCGTGGCCGACATCGAACCGTTTTCGGCCGAGATCCTGAAGGGTGTCGGGGGAGCGCTCTCCGACACCGGGTACGACCTGCTGGCGTACACCGGCGCCAAGCGCGACGGCGAGGGGTGGGAGCGCCGCTCGCTCAGTCGCCTCAGCGGCACGCTCATCGACGCGGCCATCCTCGTCACCCCGACGATCGTGAACGTCGCGGCCGAGGTGCCGATCGTCGCGATCGACCCGCACACCGGCCGCGCCGACCTGCCGACGGTCGAGTCCGACAGCTTCACCGGTGCGCAGCAGGCCGTTCACCACCTCGTGCAGCTCGGCCACCGTCGCATCGGCTTCATCGCGGGGCGTCCCGATCTGCGGTCGGCGGTCGCCCGGGCCTCGGGGTACCGCGAGGCGCTGTCGGCCGCCGGCATCCCGTTCGATCCGGCCCTCGTGGGGCAGGGGCATTACGAACAGGACGTCGCGCGCGAGGCCGCGCAGGCGATGCTCGCGCTGGCCGATCCGCCGACCGCGGTGTTCGCGGCGAACGACCTGTCGGCGCTGTCGATCGTGCGGGTCGCGACGGAGCGCGGGCTGCGCGTACCCGACGACCTGTCCGTCGTCGGGTTCGACGACGTGCCGGAAGCCGCGCGGGCGCAGCCGCCGCTCACGACCGTGCGGCAGCCGATGAAGCTCCTCGGGGCGGAGGCCGTGCGGATCGTGCTCGCGCTCCTCGCCGGCGAGGAGCTGCCCGAGACGCACCTGCAGCTCGCGACCCGCCTCGTCGCCCGCGGCACGACGGCCCCGCCCCGTTCCCGTCAGCCGTGAGTGTCCAAGACACGCCGTTGGCCGCCGAGCGGGTACGGCGTGTCTTGGACACTCGGCGGGGGTGGACGCACACGGACGCGGCAGCTTCCCTCGAGACTGCAGTGGCATGACATCCCCATTGCAACGTGCAGTGGAGATGTCGGGGGGATGCAGTCTCGCGGTCACGGCCCCGCCCCTGTCGGGGGGATGCAGTCTCGCGGTCACGGCGCCGCCCCGAGCGCGGGGACGCGGTGCCCGCGTGCGCCGACCACCCCGCGGTAGGGTCGGCGCGTGACGCGCGTGCTCTTCGCCCCGGACGGGTTCAAGGGATCGATCTCGGCCGTGGCGGCAGCGGAAGCGCTGGCCGCGGGGTGGCGCGCGGCGCGTCCCGGCGACGCGATCGTCGAGCTCCCGATGGCCGATGGCGGCGAGGGCACGCTGGATGCCTTCCTCGTCGCCGTCCCGGGGGCCCGCCGGATGCCGGTCGCCGTCACCGGTCCGCACGGCCGCGCGGTCGCGGCATCCTGGGTCCTTCTTCCGCCGACCGACGATGCGCCGCAGGGGACCGGTGTCGTCGAGCTCGCGTCGACCTCGGGCATCGAGCTGCTCGACGGCGCGCTGCGCCCCTTCGACGCCGACACGCGCGGGTTCGGCCAGGCGATCGCCGCGGCGCTCGACCACGGCGTCTCGCGCCTCGTGCTCGCGATCGGGTCGAGCGCGTCGACCGACGCCGGTTTCGGGATGCTCGCGGCCCTCGGTGCGCGGATCACGGATGCCGACCATCTCGACGTCGTGCCCGGGTTGCGCGGCGTGCGCACCGCCGCGCGGATCGACCGCGGCGGTGTGCGTTCGCTGCCCGCGGGCGGCGCCCTCGTGCTGACGGATGTGCGGAGCCCGCTGACCGGTCCCGCCGGTGCCGCCGCGGTCTTCGGTCCGCAGAAGGGCCTCGGCCCCGCCGACGTCGCCGACGCGGATGCCGCCCTCGCGCGCGCCGCGGCCCTGCTGGACACCGACGCCGCCCATCCCGGCGCGGGAGCGGCCGGAGGCACGGGCGCCGCGCTGCGGGCGTGGGGCGCCGAACTGGTGCCCGGCGCCGAGCGCATCGCCGACCTCGTCGGCCTCGCCGCGGCCGTGGCCGCCGCCGATGTCGTCGTGACGGGTGAGGGTTCGTTCGACGCCTCCTCTGGCGCGGGGAAGGCCCCGGCACGGGTGGCGGCGCTCGCGCAGGTCGAAGGGCGGCGCGTGGGTCTCGTCGCGGGGCGGATCGCGCCGGAGGCCGACACCTCGGCGTTCGGCGCGGCGGTCGCGCTCGTCGCGCTCGCCGGCTCCACCGAGGCGGCGCTGGCCGACCCTGCGCGCTGGCTCGCCGCGGCCGGCGAGGAGCTCGCCCGGCGCCTGGGCTGAACGCGCGGGGGTGCAACCCGCCGCCGCGCGCGCCGCATCCCCTCCCGGCTCCGGTACCGTCGAGGTGTGTCCACTGTCTCCAGCAACAAGGACGATGAGGTCGATCTCCTCATCGATGCCTGGTCGCAGTTGCTCCCCGAGGTCGATCTGACCCCGCTCGACGTCATGTCGCGGCTGCGCCGCGCGGCGTTCCACCTGTCGAAGCTGCGCGCCCGGGCGTTCGCCAGCGCCGACATCGCGGTGTGGGAGTTCGACGTCCTCGCCGTCCTCCGGCGTGCGGGCACCGAGCTCAGTGCCACGCGACTGATCTCGGCCACCATGATCGGCAGCGCGGCGATGACCAACCGCCTCGACAAGCTCGCCGACCGCGGGCTCGTCAACCGGCGCCCCAACCCGTCGGACGGTCGAGCGATCCTCGTGGCCATCACGCCCGAGGGCGTCGAACGCGTGGATGCCGCGATGACCGAACTCGTGCGCCTGGAGGCCGAGGCCCTCCGCGACGTGAGCCGCGCCGATCAGGCTCTCCTCGCCCGGGCGCTCCGTGTCCTCGCCGCCGGCGAGACCCACGAGGCGTGATCGATCTCACCACCGGGCCGCTGGTCGTGGACGGCGGTCTCGGCACGCTGCTGGAGAGCCGCGGCAACGACGTGGCGTCGCCGTTGTGGTCGGCCCGCGTGTTGCGCGACGACCCCGCCGAGCTGCGTACCGCTCACGCGGAGTTCGCCGCGGCCGGGGCGGACGTCCTGATCACGGCCTCGTACCAGGTGGGTTTCGGCGGACCGATCCCGGATGCCGAGGTCGAGCGGCTGTTGCTCCGTTCGGTGTCGCTCGCCCGGGAGGCGGGGAACGGCCTGGTGGCGGCATCCGTGGGTCCGATCGGCGCGCTGCGCGCCGACGGGAGCGAGTACACCGGCGCCTACGGTCTCGACGTCGTCGAGCTGCGCGCGCTGCACCGTCGGCGTCTCGCCGTGCTCGCGGACGCGGGGGCCGATCTGCTCGCCGTCGAGACCGTCCCGTCGCCGCTCGAGGTCGAGGCGCTCGCGCTCGAGCTCGCCGACCTGGGCGTCCCGGCGTTCGTGAGTCTGTCGGCGGACAGCACGGGCTTCGCCGCGCCGGGGGCGCTCGGCTCCGCGCTGCGGACCGCGGCATCCGTGCCGGGGGTCGTCGCCGTCGGGGTGAACTGCTGCGCTCCGGGCAGCGTCGGGCCCGCGCTCGCCGAAGCGCCCGCCGTCCCGCTCGTCGCCTACCCGAACACGGGGGAGCGGTGGGATGCCACGACCCGCACCTGGCACGGTGGGGCCGCCCCGCTCGCCGTGGACGCGCCGGGTTGGGTGGCCGCGGGCGCCCGCCTCGTCGGCGGGTGCTGCCGCTCGACCCCGGCGGACATCGCCGCGATCGCCGCCGCGGTGCGCTGACGCGCCGTCGGCTCAGCGTCGGTTCGCCTGCCCGTGTCGACCGTCGCCGCCCACCAGCAGCGCGATCTCCTCGGGGCTCCACCCGAAGCCGTTCTGCATCTGCTCGCCCAGCGTCGGCAAGGCCGAGGGCATGGCCGTCGCCACGCCGTAGCGGACATCGACCGCGCGGTCGTCGAGCGCATGCGCAGCCGCGCGCAATTCGTTCACGAGCGATCTCAGCCGGTCGGGGCCGAACGCACTCGCGACGAGGTGGGCGTCGCCGATGATGACGATCGAATGCTCCCTGGGTTGGCCGTCGGGCACGCGCCCCAAGGAGCGGAGGGACAGCACGATGCCGAGCCCGCAGACCAGGACGATGACGATCGCGACCGCGGAACCGATCTCCAGCGACCGGAACACCGCGCCCACGGGTCCCGCCCACCCCGACGTCGCGCCGACGAGGGCGCGCGCCGCGGAATAGGCGGCGTACAGGCCCATCCCGGCGGCGATCAGCAGAGCGGGCCGCCTCGGTGCGACGGGGGAACGGATCGCGGCGAGCGCGCACACGCTGCACACCACGGCCAGGACGGCGGCCTTGACCGCCAGCGACACGTCCTCGCTCATCGCCGCCGTGCTCGCGCCGACCGCGATCGCCGTCGCCGCGACCAGTCCGAGGGCTGCCCGGCGGCGGGGTACCGACAGTCCCCCCAGCGCGACCGCCATGGTGCCGGAGGCGAGGACCATCGTGGCGTCGCCGACGACGAGGGCCAGTCGCGCGCCGTCCCAGCGGTGGACCACGTACATCACCGTCGAGCCGATGGAGAGAATGCCGGCCATGACGGCGTACTGGATGAACGTGGTGAACGGCACGGGAGCGGAGGCCCGCGGCAGGGCGAGGCCGACGACGGCGAAGGCGACACCGATGCACATGACGGCGAGCCCGATCGTCAGCAGCACGGATCCCCCTCGCCGATGCGGTGGTCTGTGGTTGGTGACACCCTATCGGCGGACGGTGCGACCGCTCAGTCGAAGTCGGCCGCGAGGGCGTTGCGGTGGTACTCGAAGATGATGCTCGTGCGCGTGGATGCCACGCTGTGCCGCGCGGAGAGCTGATCGACGACGAAGCGCCGCACCGCGGACGAGTCCGCGACGGCGATGTGGACGAGGAAGTCGTCGGCCCCGCCGAGGAAGAACAGTTGGATGACGTCGGGATGCCGGCGGACCTCCTGCGCGAAGGCGCGGATGCTCTCCTGCCGCTGTCCGGGCCGCAGGGTCACGCCGACGATCGCCTGCAGCCCGCGGCCGAGGCGGCTCTGATCGACGGCGGCGTGGAACCCGGTGAGGAGTCCGCGGTCGACGAGTCCGCGCACCCGGGTGTGGGCGGTGGATGCCGCGACCCCGAGCGCGTCGGCGAGGGCGGCGTTCGTCATCCGGGCGTCGGCGGAGAGCAGTTCGATGATGCGGGCATCGAGCGGGTGGAGGTCGTCGTCGGACATCGGAGATCCTTCGGTTCAGAGATCGGCTGAGCCGACTCTTCTCCGACGATACCGGGGCACGTGGCATCCAAGCCGAAGAATATGCGGGTTTACGCCACGGAAACACGAATTCCTGCGATCCTTCCTGCCACGACCACTCAGAGGAGAGACCGATGCGCGTCGCCGTGCCCACCGAGATCAAGAACAACGAGAACCGCGTCGCCATGACCCCGGCGGGCGTCGACGCTCTCGTGCACCGAGGCCATGAGGTCCTGGTCCAGGCCGGGGCCGGTGAGGGCAGCGGATTCTCGGACGACCAGTACCGACTGGCGGGAGCCGAGATCGTCGCGACCGCCGACGAGACCTGGGCGCGCGCGGAACTCCTTGTCAAGGTGAAGGAGCCGATCGCCCCCGAGTACGGGCACCTGCGGGCCGACCTCACCCTCTTCACCTACCTGCATCTCGCGGCCGACCGACCCCTCACCGACGCCCTCATGGCGGCGGGCACGACGGCGGTCGCCTACGAGACGGTGCAGACCGCGGACCGCGCCCTGCCGCTCCTCGCGCCGATGAGCGAGGTGGCCGGACGCCTCTCGATCATCGAGGGCGCGCATCATCTACTGCGCGCGTCGGGCGGTCGCGGGCTGCTTCCCGGAGGCGTGCCGGGCACGCCGAAGGCCAAGGTCGTCGTGATCGGCGGCGGTGTCGCCGGAGAACACGCCGCGGCGAACGCGCTCGGCCTCGGCGCGAACGTCACCGTCATCGACATCTCGCTGCCGAAACTCCGTCAGCTCGAGGAGCGCTTCGGCGGCGCGATCCAGACGCGCGCGTCGACCCGCCTCGAGATCGCGGAGCAGTTGGCGGACGCCGACCTCGTCATCGGGTCGGTGCTGATCCCCGGAGCCGCCGCCCCCAAGCTCGTCACCGACGACATGGTCGCCGCGATGAAGCCCGGCTCCGTGCTCGTCGACATCGCGATCGACCAGGGCGGCTGCTTCGAGGGTTCGCGCCCGACCACCCACGACGCGCCGACGTTCCGCGTCCACGACTCGCTGTACTACTGCGTCGCGAACATGCCGGGCGCGGTGCCGCACACCTCGACGCGCGCGCTGTCCAACGCCACGCTCCCATACATCACCCGCATCGCCGACGCCGGCTGGGAGGCCGCGGCATCCGCTGATCCGGCCCTCGCCAAGGGCCTGAACGTGCGCGCGGGCGTCGTGGTGAACGAGGGCGTGCGCGCGGCATTCGACCTCTGACGCGGCGTCCGGGTCGGGGTTCCGGGGTCCGGGTCCTGGCCGCCAGTTCACGTGATCTGGTCGACATCACACGGCGTGGCGTGCTGTGACGCGTACGCTCGGCCACTTCACGTGAACTGGTGGCGCCCGCGGCCCCGGGCGTGCCGGAGCGGGCCCGCGTCAGCCCCGCACCCAGGCGTACGTGATCTCGGGACGGCCGGGGCCGCCGTAGCGCGGCTCGCGGCGCACGCGACCGACGTCGGCGAGGTGTTCCAGGTATCGGCGGGCGGTCACCCGCGACATGCCCTCGCGCTCGCCGACCTCGGTCGACGACACGGGGGTGGATGCCGTGCGGACGCGGTCCGCGACGGCCTGCAGCGTCTCGTCGCTCAGACCCTTCGGCAGCGCCGGGGCCGCGACGGTCCGGAGCGACCCGAGCAGCGCGTCCACCTCGGACTGCGTGGCCTCCCCGGCCGCGCGGTCCAGCCCTTCGACGTACGCGCGGTACGCCTCGAGGCGCTCGCGGAAGGCCGCGAACGTGAACGGCTTGATGAGGTACTGCACGACCCCGGTCGACACCGCGGCGCGGACGGTCGCGGCATCCCGGACCGCCGTCACGGCGATGATGTCGACGCCGGCTCCCATCGCGCGCACGCGCCGTGCCACGTCCAGGCCGCCGCCGTCGGGCATGGTCATGTCCAGCAGCACGAGGTCGATGGGACGCGCGGCATCCGCGATCGCGGTGAGCGCCGCGCGTGCCCCCGCCGCCTGCCCGACGACCTCGAAACCCGGGACGCGTCCGACGTACGCGGCGTGCAGCTCGAGGGCGAGGGCGTCGTCGTCGACGACGAGCACGCGGATCACGCGGTCACCGCCTCGACCGGGGCGGGCAGCACGACCCGCACCGTCGTCGGTGCGTCGGAGACGTGCAGTGTCCCGCCGTGGGCCGACACGATGTCGCGCACGAGGGCGAGGCCCACGCCGCGGCCGCCCGGAGCCGCGGCGGGCTTGGTCGACGCGCCGAACGCGAACGGGTCGGCGAGCGCGGGATCGAACCCGGGCCCGCTGTCACTGACCACGATCGCGACGTCGGGTCCCCGACGCGTGAGGGCCACGCGCACCCAGCGCGGATCGGCGCCGGCGGTGGCGGCATCCATCGCGTTGTCCACGAGGTTTCCGACCACCGTCACCGCCTCGGCGGCGACCAGCGGCAGCGCCGGCGTGGGTTCGTCGACGTCGAGATCGAGGGTCACGCCGTGCTCCGCGGCTTCGTCGAGCTTGCCGAGCAGCAACGCGACCACGACCGCGCCGTCGTTGCCGGAGACGATACGGTCGGCGAGATCCTGACGTCCCTCGGTGGATGCCGCGATCAACCGCCGTGCGTCGTCGATGCGCCCGAGCTCCAGCAGCGCCAGCAGCGCGTGCAGCCGGTTGCCGTGTTCGTGCGTCTGGGAGCGCAGGGTGTCGCTGAGGGTCCGGACGCCCTCGAGCTCGCCGAGCAGCGCCTGCAGCTCGGAACGGTCGCGGAGCGTCATGACCCGCCCCCGCTCCGGGGCCCGCCGCCCGTTCAGGTCGCGGGCCTCCTCCTGGTTCACCAGCAGGACGCGCTCCCCGGTGGCGACGGTCTCCTCCACCATCCGGCGGCCCGTGGCGATGGCGTCGGCGAGGGCGGCGTCCATGTCCGTCTCGCGCGGGTCCAGGCTCACCTGTCCCTCGGTCGCCGGCGGGAGCCCGAGGAGGTCGGCGGCTTCGTCGTTGTAGAGCACGATCCGGCCGTCGCCGTCGGTCACGACGAGGCCCTCGCGCAGCGAGTGCAGCACGGTCTCGTAGCTCTCGACGAGCCGGGCCAGTTCGCGCGGGGTGTAGGAACCGGTGACCCGGCGGGCGCTGCGCCGGACGTACAGGGCACCCAGGATGCCGATGCCCACGATGCCGGCCGCGGCGACGACGATCAGCGGGACACGCGCGGCGAGATCCGCCTGCACGGCGCCGAGGGTCACCCCCACCGAGACGAGCCCCACGATCTCGCCGTCGTCGGCGCCCGCGTCGCGGATCGGCGTGATCGTGCGCACGGACGGTCCGAGCGTCCCGTCGTACACCTCGGTGTAGGTCTGTCCCGCCAGCGCCTCCTCGCGCGAGCCGAGGTACTGCTGCCCGATCTCGGACCGATTGCGGTGTGTCAGCCGGATGCCGTCGGGCGTCATGATCGTGACGAACGACAGGTCGGCGTCGGAGAGGATCGCCTCGACCATCGGCTGCAGCGTGTCGGAGTCCTGGGCGCGGACGAGCGCGGCGACGTCGGGTTCGTGCGCCAGCGTCTCGGCCACGGATCGGGTGACCTGCTCCGCCTGGCGCTGTCCCGAGTCCGACAACTGCACCGACATGAGCGCCGCGAGCACGCCCGCGACCAGCACGACGACGCCGAGCGACACCATCGCCAGCCGTCCGCCCACGCTCAACCGCATGCTGTGCCCTCTCCGGTCCGTTCCGGTCTGCCGTGAACAATACGACCACAAATCGCCCCGGGCGCCGCGCTCGACGAAAGTCAGGGCATCGCCGGCGGCCCCGCCGGACTCAACGAAGACGTTAGGAACAGGGGAAGTCGCAGATGTCTCTCTCACTCCGCACCACGCGCGACGGTCGTCCGCGCAAGAAGATCGACCGCAACCACTGGCTCTACATCGCCGTCATCGTCGCCGTCGTCGCCGGCATCGTCGTCGGCCTCGTCGCGCCGCAGTTCGCCACAGGCCTCGAGCCGGTCGGCAAGGGCTTCGTCAGCCTCATCAAGATGATGATCGCCCCGGTCATCTTCTGCACGATCGTCGTGGGCATCGGATCGATCGCCAAGGCCTCCACGGTCGGCAAGATCGGCGGCCTGGCGCTGCTCTACTTCCTCGTGATGTCGACCTTCGCGCTCGGCATCGGCCTGCTGGTGGGCAACATCATCCACCCCGGCGAGGGCCTGAACATCGCCAGCGCACAGTACGACGCCGTGCCCGAGGCGACCACCACGCAGGACTTCATCCTGGGCATCATTCCGACGACGTTCTTCTCCGCGTTCACGAACGGCAGCATCCTGCAGGTGCTCTTCATCGCCCTCCTGGTCGGCTTCGCGCTGCAGGGCATGGGCGAGCGCGGGGCGCGCATGGTCGAGGGCATCCGCAACTTCCAGGTGCTGGTCTTCCGCATCCTCGGCATGATCCTGTGGCTCGCTCCCATCGGTGCGTTCGGTGCCATCGCCGCGGTCGTCGGAAAGACCGGTTTCGGGGCCGTGATCAGCCTCGGCATCCTGATGGGCTCGTTCTACCTGACCTGCTTCCTCTTCATCGCGGTCGTCCTCGGCGTGCTGCTGTTCGCCGTCACGCGGGTCAACATCTTCTCGCTGATGAAGTACCTCGGCCGCGAGTACCTGCTCATCGTCGGCACCTCGTCGTCCGAGGCCGCGCTGCCCCGCCTCATCGCCAAGATGGAGCACCTCGGCGTTTCGAAGCCGGTCGTCGGCATCACCGTCCCGACCGGGTACTCGTTCAACCTGGACGGCACGGCGATCTACCTCACGATGGCGTCGCTGTTCATCGCCACCGCCATGGGCGCCCCCATGTCGATCCCGGAGCAGATCGGCCTCCTGATCTTCATGATCATCGCCTCGAAGGGTGCGGCCGGTGTCACCGGTGCGGGCCTCGCGACCCTCGCCGGCGGCCTGTCCGCCTACCGCCCCGACCTCGTCAACGGCGTCGGCGTCATCGTCGGCATCGACCGGTTCATGTCCGAGGCCCGCGCGGTCACGAACTTCACCGGCAACGCGGTGGCGACCCTGCTCATCGGAGCGTGGACGAAGCAGTACGACCGCGAGCGCGTCGGAGAGGTCCTCGCGGGCCGCATCCCCTTCGACGAGACGCTCCTCACCGGCCACGACCACTCGGCGGCGCCGGCGGATGCCGCGCCCGTCACCGCCCCGGCGACGGTCGACACGCAGGCGCTCAACGCCTTCCGCGCCCAGGCGGAGGCGGAGACGGCGGCCCGGAGCCGTTCGTGAGCCTGACGCAGCACTCGGCGGGGGCGGCTTCGGCCGCCCCCGCCCCCGCGCGCGTGGACCTCGCCCGCACCTGGCTGCTGCGCTCGCCGCTGGCGGCCGGTGGCGACACCGCGGCCGACGTGCTCGTGCTCGACCTCGAGGACGGTCTGCCCGCTGCGCGCAAGGCCGAGGGGCGCGAGCGCGCCCGGCGCGCCGCCGAGAACGCGCCCGTGTGGCTGCGGATCAGCGCCGCGGGCACACCGGAGGGCGAAGCCGACCTGGCCCTGTGCCGTGAGCTCGACGACCGCCTGGCCGGGATCGTGTTGGCGATGTGCGCCGGACCCGCCGATGTCGCCCACGTCGCGGCATCCCGTCGGGTCGGCGTGCCGATCGTGGCGATGATCGAGTCGGCTGCGGCGCTGCTCGCGGCCCCGGCGATCGCGGCGCACCCGGCGACCCGGCGCCTGGCCTTCGGCACCGGCGACTTCCGCCGCGACACCGGCATGGCGGACGACCGCGTCGCGCTGTCGTGGCCCCGGGCGCAATTGGCCGTGGCGTCGGCGGCCGCCGGGATCGCGGGGCCGATCGACGGTCCGTGCGGTCCGGTCGAGCGGGCCCGGGATGCCGCCGAGCACGCCGCCGCGATCGGCTTCACCGGCACCCTGGTGTTGAGGGAGGCCGCCGTCCCCGGTGCGCACGCCGGTTTCACGCCGAGCGCCGCCGAGGTCGAGGCCGCCCGGGCGGTGCTCACGGAGGTTCCCGACGGTCCCGTCGACGGCTCGTACGCCCCCGCCCTGGCGCGCGCCCGCGCGCTGGTGGCCCGCGCCGAGGCCCTGTCGCGGCTCTGACGTCTGGCGCGGCGCCGACGGATCACGTGACCTGGCCGAGATCACCCGGTATGGCGCGCAACGACGGGTACCCTCGGCGAGATCACGTGATCTGGCTGCGGGTCAGCGCCCGAACCAGCGACGGCGACGCGGCGGGGGCGCGACGGCGGCAGCCGCCTCGCGCGCGCGGCGACGGGATGCCCACGCCGCGACCTCGGCATCCACGTCCACCGTCGGCGTCACCACCGGCGGTCCGCCCAGCAGCTGCCGACGGGCTTCGACGACGCGGCGGTTGAAGTCTTCGAGCGCCTCCCGGACGTCGCCCTCGCGCGACAGGGCGTCCATCCGCTCGGCGAGCTCGGCGTGCTCGACCCGCAGCGTCAGCGCGGGCGGCCCCAGTCCCGACAGCTTCTCGGTCGCGATCTTGCGGCGGATCCACCAGTCGGGGTCGTGGCTGCCGCCGAGGTCGGGGAGCGGCTTGCCGGCACCGGGGAGGTCGTCGAACTCCCCGCGGCGGATCGCCTGCTGGATAGCCGTCTCGACGTACGCGGCGCGCTCGGCGGCGGTCGATCCGCGCGCGGGAGCTTCTGCGGATTCGGGTTCCAGGCCGGCATCCCGCAGCCGCCGGTCCAGGCGGTAGCGCTCCGCCGCCTGCCTCGGGTCGTCGCTCATGCCGCCTCCGCCGTGTGCTCGGGTCCTTCCAGGCTACGACGGAGTCGGGCGGGCGGCGCCGCAGCCGAGGGAGGGATGCCGCGGCGTCCGGCCGCCTCCCCACCCCGGTCGGGTGTCCAAGACACGCGGATGCCACGTACGCGCGTCCGCGTGTCCGGGACACTGAACGTGAAGGCACGCGCCCCCGGCCCGGGCTACAGACCCAGGCGCCGCAGCCGCAGTCGCGCCATGTCCTGTGCCCGCGGGCCGGAGCCGAGCGCGCGCTCGGTGATCCGCAGGATCAGCCGGGTCGTCGTCTTAACTGGCAGCCACGAACGTCGGACACCCAGCAGCTTCCGCAGCCGCGGCGGGAAGGTCGCCACGGCCGCGGCGAACAGCACGCGGTACGCGACGCCCATGAGGCCCGTGAACGGGGGCTTGCGCAGGAACCGCACGACGTCGTCGACCCGCTCGTCGCGCCGCAGTTCGCCACGG
Source organism: Microbacterium sp. 71-36 (assembly GCF_001898305.1). Taxonomy (NCBI): domain Bacteria; kingdom Bacillati; phylum Actinomycetota; class Actinomycetes; order Micrococcales; family Microbacteriaceae; genus Microbacterium; species Microbacterium sp. 71-36. The sequence continues at coordinate 1,484,536 of NZ_MKTP01000001.1, read as the reverse complement.
TCGAGGAACCCCTCGAGTTCGGCGCGGAGGGCGGCCTCGGTCCGCGGCGGGTCGGGGATGCGCATGAGCCGCCCCGCGGTCGCCCAGTCGGCGACGTACGCGTCGGGCCCGCCGGGAATGGCCCCGCCGTACGCCTGATGGCTGCGCAGGAACGCGTCCGTGAAGGCGATGTGCACCCAGCGGACGAGGTCGTGATCCTCGGCGGTGTAGCGCCGCTCGCCCCCGTCACCGGCGACGTACGCCCCCTGCACGCGCTGGTGGAAACGTCCGACGCGGGCGGTCTCGGCATCCGCCTGGCTCTTCGACCCGTAGGTGAGCGTGATGACCCAGCGCACGGTCCCCGTGAGACGCCCGATGGGGTCTTCCCGGTACCGCGACCAGTCGTGCACGCCCGCGAGGGCTCCGGGGTGCAGCGCCTGGAGGAGGAGAGCCCGGATGCCGGCGACGAGGGTGCCCATTCCGGCATGAACCGTCCACGCGGGACCGTTCTCGACGAAGTAGCCCGCGTCGTCGCCCTCGGCGATCGCCCGCACGTAGGGGGCCATGCCGGTCGGGTCGCCCGCCAGGGCGGTGAGGAGCTTCGCGCGCAACCGGGCGACGGGCGCCGGAACCGGGGGTGAGGACGTCACCGTTCCAGCGTGCCATCCCGCGGGAGGCGGGAGGGCCGGATCAGTGACCCTCGTGGGTGATGACGGGGACGCTGCCGTCGTCGCGGATCAACACCGCGTCCTGGGTCGCTCCCAGCGCGGGGGTGACGACGACGGCGATGATCGACGCGGCCAGCAGCAGACCCCAGACGCTCATAGGTTCCGCGGTGCGCGGTGCGGTGTCGGCGCGGCGCACCCGCCCGGCGACCGCGGCACCCACGACGATGAGGAGCAGCGCCGCCGCGGCGATCGCGATGACGCTGGTGTGAGCGGGGAGCACGAACATGAGGGCCGCCGCCAGCAGGATGCCGGCGAGGGCTCCGACCAGCGTCGCCCGCGGGGCGATGAGCCGGCCGAGCGCGAGGACGGCGCCGCCCCAGACGAGCGCGCCGACCCCGAGGACGACCAGACCCGCTCCGAGGCCGCGCGAGGCGGCCCCGGAGCTCGGTCCCACGATCGCGCCCGCACCGAGGGCGGCGAGGATGAGCCCGGCCCCCCATGCGGACACGGAGGGCCACGACCGGACGAAGGTCGCGGCGTTCACGGTCAGACCGCCGCGGTGCGCGGGATGTTGCGCTCGGTGCCGAGACCGACGCCCAGGAGCACGACGGCGCTGGCGAGGTGCAGGAAGTGGTCGGGCACGTTGAGGGCCAGGATGTTCGCCGGACCCGTGAGGAAGAAGCCCACGATGCCGAGGAGCAGGTAGACCGCGCCGACCGTGGTGTTGACGCCCTTGGCGGCGCGCGCGTTGGCGAGGCCCGCGACGAGGAGCGCCGCGCCGATCAGGAGGTGCGCGATGTTGTGCAGCGGGTTGACCTCGAAGATGCCCAGCAGCAGGCCACCCTCGTTGCTGATGAACCCGACGCCGCCGGTGACGGCGAAACCGAGCAGACCGACGAGCAGGTAGACGGCGCCGAAGACAGTCGCGACGATGCGGTTCGGTGACGAGCTCATGATGAACCTCCCAGAGTTCTAGCAGCGACCACTCGGCCGCCTTCCCTACATCTTCGGAGAGACTAGGAAGTTGGATTGCCCCCTTGGCGGCGACGCGTCCCATGCAGTAGGTGACGGAGGTCAGTCCCGATCGACCCGCGTCCACGCGTACGGTTCGAGGCGGGCCGTGATCGTCCCCCGAGGTGCACGTACCTCGACGACGCGCGACGTGCGGTCGAGGTTGGCGATCAGGAGGACCGTGCCTCCGCGCGTGGCCGCTCCGAGCGCCCACACGCGCCCGTCCGGGCTCTCACCGACCAGGGCCGGCTCGCCGGAGATCTCCGCGAGGGCGCGGACCGCGTCGGAGACCGGGCGCGCGCCGCCGTCGGAGCGCAGGATGCCACGCGGCCCCCACTCCTCGAAGTACGACAGCGACCGCACGCCCGGGATGCTGAGCGCCGCGGCGCTCGCGACGGTCCAGGCGGCGAGCCCCACGGCATCCTGGCGCGGGTCGCCCGCGGCGAGCAGGGCGGGGCCGTAGCCGTCGCGGAGGTCGCCGCGCCGCGGCCGCGGCTCGGCCGTCGTCGCGACCGCGTTCACGTGCGGACGCAGCCCGATGGGGCCGATGTCGACGGGGATCCCGTCGGCCAGTCGCACCGCCTGCTCTGCCACGAGTCGCTGCATCGGCACGGATTCGACGAGCTGCGCGGTGCTGAGGTCGTGGAAGAGGGGCGTGAGGGCGAAGCCGATGCCCTCGAGGCCGGCGGGCAGCCGGTGGTGCTCCCGGTTCAGCTCGGTGAAGTGGGTGCGGACGCCCCCGGCCGCCGCGAGCTCCAGGTCCGCCAGATCCAGCGCTGCGCGGAGGGCGGCGACCGTGTCGGCGTCGGACACGTGCCGTGCGGGACCGCGGGCGCGGAACGCGGTGACGCGCCGCACGGGCACCCCGACGAGGGCCCGGACCCCGCGCGCGAGGGCGGTGGGCGCGTCCTCGTCGACCACGAAGCGCACGTCGAGGGGGAGTCCGGCACGCCGGGCCCGATCCAGCGCCGCGCGCCAGGCCGGGGAGGCGAGGTCGAGCTCGACCAGGACCGTGTCGCCGGGCGGCGGCTCGAGCGCGTCCGGTCGGAGGGCGTCGGGGGCCGTGCTCGCCGCGACCCCGATCGAGGGGAGGCGTCCCCGGGCGTGGAGCGAGAGGACGTCGACACGGGGGGCCGACGCGGGTGGGGCGGACGCCGTCCTCTCGAGGATCAGTGACTGGACGACCCGGTCTCCGGGGGAGAGGGGATAGGGGAACGGCAGAGCGAGCGGGCGGCTGTACGTCTTGAAGGAGGCGTCCGTCCAGTTGCGCTGATCCTCCATCTCGAACGCGTCGCCGGAGAGCCTCAGCCGCATCGGCCCGGCATCCGAGGTCCACCCCAGCGACACGATGTCGGTCGCCGGCTGGTGCGGGCTGATGTCAGCGGGGAAGCGGGTGAGCTCCTCCGTGCCGTCGGGGTGGCCCACGGCGAGCGTGCGGCCGCTCAGCTGCGGCGGGTGGAGCACGACCAGGCCCGTCCGGTTCGTCTCGAAAGCCGTGGTGCAGACGAGGTCCGCGACGACCTCGAGGCGATCCCCGTCCGCGCGCACCGTGATCGCGCCCCCGAGGCAGCCGCCCTCCGTCGCGCTGACCTCGAGTCGGAGGCCTTCGTCTTCCGCGTGCACCGCGTCCACGCGCAGCGGCACGGTGTTCCAATCGCGGTCGCGCACGACGAGACGGACGCTGCGCAGCACCGGGCGACCGTCGAGGGAGATGTCGGCGAGCTCGTCGCCGCCCCGCCGCACCAGCGCCCACCCGCCGCGCGACCACGCGGTCTCGTCGTCACCCCAGGCCATGTCAGAGAGTGGTCATGCCGCCGTCGACCACGAACGTCGCACCGGTGGCGAAGGCACCCTCGTCGCTCGCGAGGTACACCATGATCCCGGTGACGTCGTCGGGGGTCCCGGCGCGACCGACGGGGATGCGCCCGACGATGGCGGCGCGGGCCTCGGGGTCGTCGGTGATCGCGGCCACGAGCGGCGTCTCGGTGTACGCGGGCTGGACGGTGTTCACGCGGATGCCGTCGGCGGCATATGCCGCGGCGACCGTGCGGGCCAGGCCGTGCACGCCCGCCTTGGACGCGCTGTACGCGGTGAAGTCCTTCCCCTCGCCGTTCACCGCGGTCGGGCTGCCGGTGAGGATGAGGGAGCCGCCGCCGCGCGGCAGCATCGCACGCACCGCGTACTTGACGGTCAGGAAGGCGCCGGTGAGGTTGATGTCGATGGTGCGGCGCCACACGTCGAGATCGAGGTCGGCGGCCGGGGCGTCGCGCCCGAACAGCTGCACGCCCGCGTTCGCGACGACCACGTCGGGATCCCACCCGGCGTCGTGCACCTCGGCGAAGCCGGCGGCCACGGACTGCTCGTCCGAGATGTCCATCGCCGACGCCCGCGCCGCGCGGCCGAGGCTCGTGGCCGCGGCGCGGGCGCCCTCGGCATCCACGTCCGCGACCACCACGCGGGCGCCCTCGGCGACGAAGCGGGCGGCGACGGCGAAGCCGATGCCCTTGGCGGCGCCGGTGACGAGCGCGGTCTTGCCGGTGAGTCTGCTCATGGTCGTCTCCTCAGCGTGCGATCCGGTCGAGGTGGAGCATCCGGGCGAGGTTCTTGTCGAGCTCGTCGTCGCGGAAGATCTTCTTCCAGTTTTCCTTGATGATGCTCTCGCGGCCGTAGTCCATCGCGATGAGGCACGCGTCGCTGAACGGGTTGTCGCCGCGCAGGCCGTTCGCGAGCGCCACCTGGGTGTGGCCGTACAGGATGCTGCGGGCCGCCGCCTCGGGCACGCCCATGGTGTGGATCGCCTCGTCCAGCGCTTCGTTCAGGAGCGCGCCGATCATGCAGGCGACGGTCTCCACGAGCGTCGGTTCGAGCTGCGCGAGCTGTTTGACGGTGACCCAGTGCACGTCGACGACCGGGGCGTAGATCGCGCGCACGGTGGTCTCCACAATGGCCTTCTTGCCGGGGTCGTCGGACTCGATCGCGGCGATCGCGTCCTGCGGGGCGGCGATGCCGCCGAAGGTGTCCGCCCACTCCTCCTTCGTCGTGCGCTCGAGGAACACCGACGGGTGGCACGGGTGCGCGACGGCCTGGACGACGTCGTCGCGCGTGGCGAGGAGCCCGGCGTACGCGGCGGCCGGGTCGAGGGTCAGCACGATCGCTCCCGACTTCAGCTGCGGAACGAGCTCGGCGGTGACCGCGCCGAGGGCGAGGTCGGGGACGGCGAGCACGACGATGTCGGCTTCGGCCACGGCGGCGGTGAGGTCGGTGAGCTCGCGGCCCGCGGCGAGCGTGCGCTCGCGGCCGGCGGGGGAGTTCTCGACGTAGGAGACGGCGTGGTCGGTGGCGCTCAGGTTGTTCGAGACGCGCATGCCCATCTTGCCGCCCGCGCCGACCACGGCGATGGCGAGGCGGGCGGTGGGGGTGTCGGTGGTCACGGGATGCTCCTCAGGTAGTCGACGGCGGTGCGGGTCCATTCCCGCTCGAGGTTCAGGGTGGTGGGGGCGTCCCCCTGCCAGGGCAGCCAGTGCTCGACGATCTCGTCGATGCCGCGCTCGGCGGGGTCGATCGTGTCCCGCAGGGCCGGATAGTCCAGGAGGCCGGTGCCCAGGGGTGCTCCGGTGAGCTCGAAGCCGACCCACCCGTCCCGCCGGCGGAAGGCGAAGTCCTTCGCGTGCACGCCGACCACGAGGTCGTCGCATTCGTCGATGCACACGGTGGGGTGCTCCAGTCGCGCGACGACGTTGGCGGGGTCGAGGCAGATGCCGAGACGATCGCTCCCGACCCGTCGGACGAGCTCGACGAGGTCGGACGTGGCCACCTGCTCGTAGGTCTCCAGGGCCAGCGTCACCCCGCTGCGCTCGTAGGCGCCGATGAGGGTGCGCACCCACGTCTCGGCCTGGTCGAGGGGAGGGATGCCATCCGGCCCGCCGATCATCGAGCGCACGAGCCGCGCCTCGAAGACGTCCGCCAGCGCGAGGAACCGCTCCAGCCGATCGGGGGTGAGCCCCTTGGTTCCGAGCTGGATGCGCAGACCGAGGTCGCGGGCGGCGGCGGCCGCGTCGCGGAGGTCGCGCTCGCCCAGGTGCTCGAGCGGTGCGTAGTCGCAGATCTGGAACAGTTCGACTCCGAGCGCGCGCGTCGCCTCGAAGGCCCCGCGCAGACTCAGCGGTTCGGGCGCGCGGTCCGAATGCTGCCAGAAGAACGCGTAGGTTCCGAGGCCGATCACGCGCCGACCGCCGACCGGGCCGCCGCTTCCTCGACCACCGAGAGCAGCTGCGTCGGGTCGTGCGCGAAGCGACCGAGGAAGACGCCGTCGACCGCGGTGCCCAGCTCCGTGAGGAGACCCGGCCCGGCGGCGCCGCCGTAGACCACCGCGCTGCCGGCGCGGTCGGGGTCGGACTCGAGAGCGCGTCGGAGAGCGGCGGTGACCGCGGCCACGTGCGCGCTCGAGGCGGCGCTCTCCGCCCCGATCGCCCACACGGGTTCGTACGCGACGAGTACGGCACCCGCCGGGGCGTCGGCGAGGCTCGCGTTCAGCTGCGCGGTGACGGTCGCCGCGGCGGCGGCGGGACCCTCCTGGACCGGTTCGCCCACACAGAGCAGCGGGGTGAGCCCCGCGGTCAGCGCCGCGGCGGACTTCGCCGCCGTGTCGGCATCCGTCTCGCCGAACAGGCGACGCCGTTCCGCGTGCCCCGTCTCGACGACCCATACGCCGATCTCGGCCAGCTCGGCCGCGGTGACCTCTCCCGTGTACGGCCCCGGCGGATGGGCGGAGACGTCCTGCGCCCCCACCTGGACCGCGGTGCCGGCGAAGGTCTCTAGCGCCGCCGGGATCTGCAGGTAGGTCGGGAGCACCACCACCCGCACCGCACCGGTGGTGACGGCCGGATGCGTCCCGACCAGCGCGGCCACCTCGCTCATCCACTCGCGCGCCCGCGCGTGGCCGAAGTAGGCCTTCAGGCTCACGGCGACGATGGTCGCGTCGGTCATGCGCGCGGTCCCGCGGCCTCGTACTCGCTCAGGATCCGCACCTTGTCGGCGCTGGCCGATCCGTCGTCGAAACGGTAGGTGAGCCATTCCCGTACGAGCCGGCGGGCGAGCTCGATCCCCACGACACGCTGCCCCATGGTGAGCACCTGCGCGTTGTTGGAGAGCACCCCGCGCTCGACCGAGAACGAGTCGTGCGCGGTCACGGCCCGGATGCCGGGGACCTTGTTGGCCGCGATCGCGACGCCGAGACCCGTGCCGCAGATGAGCAGCGCCCGATCCGCCTCGCCGCGGGCGACCCGCTCGGCGGCCTCGATCGCGACGGTCGGGTACGGCGTGTGGCCGTCGGCATCCACGCCCACGTCCGTGACCAGGGCGACGCCGTCGTTCGAGAGGAGGTCGCGCAGCAGGACCTCCTTGTAGTCGAAGCCGGCGTCGTCGGAGCCGATGACGATGCGGAGGGGAGCGGTCATGACGGGAGTCCTTCCAGGGTGGGCGCGGCGGCGGCGAGAGCGTCGCCGACCGTCCGGACGATGTGCGCGAGCGAGACCGCGCCGGGGTCGGGGGTGCCGACGGAGTGGTCGCCGTGGGTGCGTGCGCGGCCCTTCCGTGCCCGCAGGGCGGCGGTGGCCGCCGCGGCGCGCTCGGCCGCATCGGCCGCGTCGCGCCACGCGACGGGCAGGGACGAGCCGGATGCCACGGCGTCGCGGAGCGTCGTGGCGAAGGGGACCAGGGCGTCCACGAGCGTCTTGTCGCCGACGCCCGCGCCGCCGTGCGCGTCGACGGACCGGACCGCTCCGTCGACGCCCGCGGCGACCCGCTCGGCCGTGGGGGCTCCGGTGTCGCCGAGCGCGTCGGCGACCGCCGCGAGCATGACGCCCCACAGCGCGCCGGACGTCCCGCCCGCGCGATCCGCCCACGCGTCGGCGGCCCGACGGAGGGTCGTTCCGGCCCCGGCTCCCCGCGCGACGGCGTCCTCGGCCGCGGCGCGGGCGGCGCGTGCTCCGCGCTGCATGCCGATCCCGTGGTCGCCGTCACCGGCGACGGCATCCAGGCGGCCCCATTCCTCGGCGTGCGCGTCGACGGTCTCGGCCACCGCCGCGAGCAGTCCGCCCACTCGACGGGCGGCGCCGCGGGAGTCGTCGTCGGCGTCCGGGACCGTCTCGACCGCCGATTCCACGACGGAGGAGGCGGGGGCGTGCGGTGCCGGGGCGACGGATCCCCGTCGGTACGCGGGGGTGTCGACGGGGTGCTCCCACAGCTGGGCGAGCTCGTCGTCGAGCCAGAAGAGCGTGAGCGAGACCCCCGCCATGTCGAACGAGGTGCAGTACTCGCCGACGTGGGGGTCGACGATCTCCGCCCCCGCCGCGCCCAGCAGCTCGGCCACGCGGCGGTATACGACGAACAGTTCCTCGTACTTCACCGAGCCGAGGCCGTTGAGGATGGGCACCACCCGGTTCCCGCGGACCGTGTCGACGCCGTCGGGCAGTTCGGCCGGGTCGGTGAGCGCCCCGACGAGCAGTTCCGCGAGCGCGTCGGCGGTGGGGACGTCGGTTTCGTCGATACCGGGTTCGCCGTGGATGCCGAGCCCCACCGCCATGCGTCCCTCCGCGACGTGGAAGAGCGGGGCTTCGGCGCCGGGGAGCGTGCAGCCGCCGAACGCGACGCCGAAGGACCGCGTCCGCTCGTTCGCGCGCGCGGCGGTCTCGGCCACCGCGTCCAGGTCGTAGCCGTTCTCCGCGGCGGCGGCCGCGGCCCGGAACACGGCGAGGTCGCCGGCGATCCCGCGACGGCGGTCGCGCTCGGCGGTCGGGGCGGAGGAGATGTCGTCGGTGACCGTGACGGTGCGCACCGCGATGCCCTCGTCCCGCAGGCGGGACTGGGCTGCGTCGAAGTTGAGGACGTCGCCGGCGTAGTTGCCGTAGCAGAGGAACACGCCGCCGCCGGTGTCGGCGGTGCGCGCGGCCGCGTAGACCTGCTGGGTCGAGGGAGAGGCGAAGAGGTTCCCCATGGCCGCCGCGTGGGCGAGACCCGGACCGACCAGGCCGCCGAATGCGGGGTAGTGGCCCGAGCCGCCGCCGACGACGATGGCGACCTGGCCGGCGGGGGATGCCGTCGCCCGCGCCACGCCACCGGGGACGCGGCGGACGTACCGGCCGTTGGCCGCGACGAACCCGTCGATCATCTCGTCGGCGAAGACCGCGGGGTCGTTCCAGAGTCGGGTCATCGGTGACCTCCGGTCAGGGTGGGCGCGTGCTTCGTCCATATTGGCCAACCGGTTGACCAATTGCAAGCGCAACTTCGACGGAGCGCTAGGTTGAAGGCGTGCCCGCCTACCCCGCCGACCGCAGCCACGAGATCGCGGCCGCACTCGAGGCCCTCCCCGCGGGGTCGCCGGTCAGCGAGGTGGCGCGCCGCCTGCTCGACCTCTTCACCACGGGCTCGATCGCCCCGGGCACGCGCCTGCCCGCCGAGCGTGCGCTCTCCACGACGCTCGGCGTCGGGCGCTCGGCGGTCCGCGAGGCGCTCGCAGCCCTCGAGATCCTCGGCATCGTCGACGTCCGGCCCGGATCGGGCACCTACCTGCGCGGAACCGCGAGCGCGCTGCTCCCGCAGACGCTCCGGTGGGGGCTCCTCCTGGGCGACACCGACACCGCGGAACTCCTGGATCTGCGCGCCGGGCTCGAGATCTACGTCGCCCGTCTGGCCGCCGACCGCGCCGACGATCCCGCGCGGGAGCGCATCGCCGCGACGCTGGCCGAGATGACCCGCTCGCGCGACGATCTGCGCGCGTTCGCCCGCGCCGACCGCGCCTTCCACGACGCCCTCGGGCACGCCGCCGGCAACGCCCTCCTCGTCGATCAGCTCAACGTCGTCCGCTCGCTGCTGCAGGTCTACGCCGATCGTGCCGTCCACAGCGCCGACGACGCGAACCGGGCCATCGCCGAGCACGACGCCGTGCATCGCGCGATCCGGGCGCACGACGCCGACGCCGCGGCATCCGCGATGGCTGTGCACATGGCGACGGCGTCTGCGCGTCTCGTCGGCGAGTGAGGGTCGCCCTTAGAAGGCCCGCACCTCATTTGCCCCACATCGTCGCCTCACGGCGGCGGCGCCGACCATCTGCGGCAAACGAGCGCTCCCGGGCGTGCGTGGTTTGCCCCACATCGTCGCCTCACGGCGGCGGCGCCGACCATCTGCGGCAAACGAGCGTGAGGGGCGAGGGAGGGCGCCTCTCAGACCCGCGTCACCCGCAGCGCCATGTACTGCCGCCCCGGGAGGTCCACGCGCACGGTGCCGGTGTGCGTTCCGGCGACACGCTCGACCGTCATGTTCCACGTGTCGACCACGTCGACCGTCCAGTCCCCGTCGCCGAGCAGCACGGTGCGGAAGCGGGGGCGGTTGAAGCCGAAGTACGCCACGCGCACCGTGGCATCCGGGGACTGCGCCCACGGCACGTCCCAGTCGGATGCCGCGGGCTCGAGCACGCCGTCGGGGACCTCGGCGAGGAACCGCTCGAGGAAGCCGATCCGCGCGGGGGACGAGCCGTGCAGGACACCGCCCTTGGCCCACCACAGCACCTCGTCGTCGGAGCCGGCCGCCGCCGGCATGACCGCCTCGCCGACCGGGGCCGGCAGGTACGTCTCGCCGTGTCCCACGTAGCCGCCGCGGACGGCGCCCTCCCAGAAGCGACGCGTCATCTCCTCGCCGGTGACGTTGCCCCAGCCCTGGTCGATGTCGCCCTCGTAGGCGCATTCGTCGATGACGACGGGCTTCCCCCAGCGTTCGCGCCACTCGTCGGTGTTCTCGGCGGTGCGATACACGTCCACGCGCTGCACGGACGCGTGCGTGATCCAGGGCCGGGAGTAGTCGTAGAACGGGCGGCAGTTGTGGATCGAGATCAGGTGGCCGAACGGATCCTCCTCGCCGACGATCGCGGCGATGCGCTCCCAGTCGTCCTCGTCCTTGCCCCAGACGAGGTCGTACTCGTTCGCGAGAGACCACCACACGTTCGAGAACGCCCCCAGTCGCCGCACGACGTAGCGGACGTACCGGTCGTCGACCGCGGGTCCGAGGTCCGCGAACCCCCACCGGTCGTAGGCGTGGAACAGGATCAGGTCGGCTTCGACGCCGATCTCGCCGAGCTGGGCGATGCGGCGTTCGAGCCGGCGGAAGTGCGCCGGGTCGAAGCGTTCCAGGTCGAAGCCGTCGGCCAGCGAACCGGGGAAGACGAAGTCGTCGGGCTCGTTGGCGTTGAAGAGGTACGACTTCGGGAACAGGCACATGCGGAGCTTGCGGAACGCGCCCTCGGCGAGGGTCGCCAGCGTCTGCTCCTGCAGCGCCTCGGGCTGATGCGTCCACGCGTAGGCGGTCGTGCCCAGCGGTCGGTGCCGGGTGCCGTCGGCGTGCCGGAAGTGGAAGCCGTCGACGCGCACCGGACCGTGTGACCCGGATGCCGCGGACCCGACCTCCGCGGTCCCGGTGAGGCCGTCGAGCGACGGGGTCGTGGCGTCCGTCTCGAACGACCAGGTGCCCTCGGCATCCGCGAGGGCCCGGAACACCCATTCGCCGTCTCCGTCGTAGAAGCCGCCGACGCGCGCGGTCGAACCGTCGGGACGACGGAAGGTCGCGTGCGCGTCGACGTCGACGAACGGGTTCCCGTGGGAGGGGCCGTCGACGCGGACCTCGATCACACCCCAGCGGGCGGTCGGGGCGGTCGGCCGCACGCGTGCCGACGCGCGCGGCACGTCCGACCCTTCGTACGTCGGATCGGGTGCGATCGCCGGGGCGTACGGCGGACGTTCGTCGCCGTCGCCGATCTCGGCGAGAGCCTCCCAGAAGCGCGCGCGGTGGTCGGGGTCCTCGAGGCTGGGCACGATCGCGACGAGCTGCCCGAGGCGGCCGCCGCGGAACTGCGTCGCCATCGGCGAGGCGGCCACGCCGGGCAGGAAGCGTTCCAGCACGGCGCGGGCGCCGGGGTGGTCGATGGCGTCGCCGAAGGTCGAGCGGCGGTCGAACATGGGGGTCTCCGGTTCGGGATCAGACGGCGCCGGTGGCCGCGCGGACGGCGCGGTCCACGCGGTCCAGGACGTCGGGCGGGGTGAACATCAGGGCGCTCGCGAGCGGACGGCCCGCGGCCCACACGGTGTCGTCGCGGACGGCGACGACACGTTCGGGTGCGACCTCGGCGAGCGTGTCGAGGAGGGCGGTGTACGCGCGCGGGTCGTCGAGGACGGCGCCCAGCGACGCCTCGAGCCCGGGGAGCGGGGGAGCGGTCGGCGCGGCCGGCACCGTCACCGTCCACTCGTGCGTCCCCGACCCCACGGTCGCCGGGACGGTCGTGCCCTCCACCGGGATGCCGGGCAGATCGACCTCGGCGGTCGTGTTCGGGGGCACCACGGCGGTGATGCGGACGTGCTGCCCGTCGCGCCGCCACTGGACCGCCGCCGTGCCGTACGGCGTCTCGTGCCGCGCCGAGGCGTGGTCGAGTGACGCGAGCGGGCGCGGGGCGATCCGCAGGCGACGGTAGCCCGGAGCCGCGGGGGCGAGCCCGGCGACGGTGCGGTGCAGCCAATCGGCCACGGCGCCGAGGGCGTAGTGGTTGAACGAGGTCATCTCGCCGGGGTTCACCGACCCGTCCGGCAGCAGGCTGTCCCAGCGCTCCCAGACGGTGGTGGCGCCCATGGTGACGGGGTAGAGCCATGATGGGCACTCGGTCTGCAGCAGCAGTCGTTCGGCCGCGGCGAGGTGACCGCCGTCGCTCAGCGCGTCGGCGACGAGGGGCGTGCCGACGAAGCCGGTGCCGATGCGGTACCCGCCCTCGCGGACGAGCGCGGCCAGGCGGTCGGCCAGAGCCGCCCGGGTGGGGGCGTCCCGCACGAGGTCGAAACGGAGCGCGAGCGCGTAGGCGGTCGGGGCGTCGCTCATCATGCGACCGGCGGGCGTGACGTACTCCGAGACGAACGCGCGACGGCTGCGCTCGGCGAGGTCCCGGTAGAGATCGGCGTCCGCGTCATGGCTCAGGAGCGCGGCGGCTTCGGCGACGAGTCGCAGCGACCGCGCGAAGCACGCGGTGGCGACGATGTCGGCATCCACCTTCGCCTGTCCGGGCTTGTCCGGCGGCGCGGAAGGGTCGAGCCAGTCGCCCAGCTGCATCCGGCCGGCCCACAGTCCGCCGTCGCCGGCGTCGCGGCGCACGGCCTCGACCCAGGCGCGCATGCTCGGGTACTGCGCGGCCAGCACCGCGCGATCGCCGAAGCGCTCGTGCAGCACCGACGGGACGACGGTGGCCGCGTCGCCCCAGGCCGCGACCGGCCCGCCGCCGCCGAACGACGGCAGCGCCGCCGGGATCACGAGGGGGACGACACCGTCGTGGCGCTCCTGTTCGAGGGCGAGGTCGCGCAGCCACGAGGTGAGGAAGCCGGCGCTGTCGTACAGGAAGCTCGCGGTCGGCGCGAACACCTGCAGGTCGCCCGTCCACCCGAGGCGCTCGTCGCGCTGCGGGCAGTCCGTCGGGATCGACAGGAAGTTGCCGCGCATGCCCCACACGACGTTCTCGTGCAGTCGGTCCAGCAGCCCGTGCGACGACGAGAACCACCCGGTACGGACGAGATCGCTGTGCAGCACGACCGCCTCGACGTCGGCGTCGGCGATGTCGACGCCCTCGACCTGCGCGTAGCGGAAGCCGTAGAACGTGAAGCGGCTCTCGAGCACGTCGTCGCCGCCGGAGAGGACGAAGGATGCCTCGGCGCGGGCGTTGCGGAGGGGGCGCAGGGCCAGTTCGCCGGCGTCGAGCACCTCGGCGTGCCGCACCGTCACGCGCGTGCCGGCGGCGCCGCGGACCCGAAGGCGCAGGCGGCCGACGAGGTTCTGCCCGAAGTCGAGGACCGTGCCCCCGGAGGGCGTCTGCAGGCGCGCGGCGACCGGCGCCGACTGGATGCGCCGGACGGGCGGCGCGATCCGCGCCTCGGGGGTGGGAACCGTTTCGTACCCCGGGCGGGCGACGGCGCCGACGCGGGCGGGCGCCCAGGTCGCGCCGTCGGACACGGTCTGGGCCGCGCGACGCAGGTCCTGCTCCTCGCCGGCGTAGATCCCGCTCGCGCGCACCGGGCCGTCGGCGGACGCCTCCCAGCCGGGGCCGGTCGCGGCGAGCGTCTCGACGAGACCGTCCTCGTACGTCACGCGCAGCTGCGCGAGGAACGAGGGCTGGTCGCCGTAGACGCGGTCGGTGAACGTGAAGAAGCCGTACTTCTCGGTGTACCACGCTCCCGCGAGCGTCGCCCCGAGGACGTTGTCGCCGACGGCGAGGAGCGTCGTCACGTCGACCGTCTCGTGCACGAGACGGTCGCGGTAGGAGGTCCAGCCCGGCGAGAGCACGTCGTCGCTCACCGGGGTCCCGTTGATCTCGGGCTCGGCCGCGCCGAGCGCCGTCCAGAACAGCAGCGCGCGGCGCACCGGGCGCTCCAGCCGGAAGGAGGTCCGCACGAGGGCGGGCTGGGCCTCGGCCGTGGCGTCGGCGAGGCCGACGGGGGCGGCGACCCACTCGTCGGCGCCGAGGAAGCCCGCGGCGACGGGCAGGGGCACGCTCCACGGGCTCGTCGTGCCGGCGGCGTCGGTCACGCGGACGCGCACCTCGCGCTCCTCGCCCGGGGCGAGCGGGCGGAACGGCCAGTCCACGAGCACCGAGGCGTCGCCCTCGAGGGCGATCGTGTCGGTGCCGTCGGTCAGCTCGGCGCTGCTCTGATGCCAGTCCGGCGTCTCGGTCCGCACGCGCCACGACAGGCGCGGGTGCGCCGTCGCGACGAACGGGGTGTCCTCGCGCAGATCGGCGCGGAGGGCGACCTCGGCCACGCTCACTCGTCGTTCCCTTCGGACATCCAGTTCGCCGCATCCACTCGGCCTTCGCGGGCGTACACACCCACGACCCGGCCCGTGAACGACTCCGCCGTCTCCGATGACAGGAACCGACCGTCGACCTCCGCGAGATCGATGCGTCGCCCTTCGACGGTCGCGGCGAGGTGGAAGACGTCGCTCGTGCGGGCGAACCCACGGTCGGTGTCGGGACGACGCGACTCGATGTGGAGCGTGATCCGATCGACGTCCAGCGGCACCGGCCACTCCTGGACGAGACCGGCGACGTTCGCGCGCGCCACGACGCGCCCGGCTCCTGCCTCGACCTCGACGTGGAAGTCCTCGTCGTAGCGCACGGCCAGCCCGCCGACGCCGGCGGTGCAGTCCAGCTCGACCGAGGTCGACTGCGTCAGGTGCTCCTGGCGCCGCCCGACGAACACGGGGCGCGGGTCGTCGAGGGTGGCCCCGTCGGCCCGCAGCACGAGCCAGCCGGGTCGCGCGGTCAGGTCGGCGATCTCTGTGGGGAGCCTCCGCGGGGTGATCCATTCGCCGTCCAGCGGCACGTCGGGGGAGAACGTGACGTCCACGCGCGTGCCGGGGCGCGGAGCGAGCGCGACCGGCTCCATCGTGGGCCAGCCGTCCTCGTGCCAGTGCACGCGGGTGACGAACGTCTCGCGGCCCAGGGCCGAGAACGCGCGCGTCATGCTGCGCGGGCGGACGCCCAGCAGCACGCACACCCATTCGCCGTCCGGGCCGATCACGAGGTCGCCGTGCCCGGTGTTCTGCACCGGCCGGATCGTCGAGCGGGCCGACACCAGGGGATTCGCGGGGCCCGTCTCGAAGGGGCCCTCGGGGCGATCCGCGCGGGCGATCGAGACGCCGTGTCCGCGCTCGGTGCCGCCCTCGGCGATCAGCATGTACCAGCGCCCGTCGATCTCGTACAGGTGCGGGGCCTCGGGGAACATCCCCCCGGTGCCCGACCAGAGCGAGCGCGGTTCCTCGAGCGCGCGATGGGTGTCGAGATCGACGCGGGCCTGCAGGATGCCGAGGTGGCGCCCGGCGTCCTCCCCACCGAGGATGAGTCCCGAGTAGGTGATGAGCGCCGTCCCGTCGGCATCCCACGCGATGTCGGGGTCGATGCCGTCGAGCGAGGCCCGCCCCTCGGAGTCGGTGATGAGGTCGCCGTCGCTCCACGGCCCGGCGGGGTCGGCCGCGGTGAAGTGCAGCATGCCCCGGCCCATGGCATCCGTGACGACGAGATGGAACACCCCGTCGCGGTGCCGCAACGTCGGCGCCCACGCGCCGCCGGCGGTGCGGACGTCGTCGACGCCGAGCTGTCCCGGACGCGTCGCGACGTGGCCGATGAGCTCCCACGTGACGAAGTCCGTAGACCGGTGGATCGGGATGCCGGGGAGGTACTCGAACGTCGAGGTCGCCAGGTACCAGGCGTCGCCGACGCGCACCGCCGAGGGGTCGGGGTGGAAGCCGGGGATCAGGGGGTTGGGGTACGTGGTCATGCGGAGGTCTCCAGGGTCTGGCCGATCTCGGCCGCGAGGGCGATGGCGCGGGGATCTCCGCCGCCGGGCCACGGGCCGCGCACGATCGTCCACGCGAATGCGACGCCGGTGTCGGGGTCGACGCAGGCGAAGCATCCCGCCGCGCCGTCGTGGCCGAAGGCCCGCGGCCCGCCGAACGGCATGGCCGCCGAGGGCTTCTGGAAGACGATCGCGTGCGCGCGGTCCTGCTGGCCGAGCACCTCGTCGAACCCGCGGACCTGCTGCTGGCCGACGGCCGCGACGGTCTCGGTGGACAGGAACGGTGCGCGCCCGTCGACGCCCGTGACGGCGGCGGCGAGCAGCCGAGCGATGCCGCGGGCGCTCCCGGTGGCCGAGGTCGCCGGGTGCCCGTAGCCCCAGCTGCGGCGGTCGTTCGCCATGTCGACGCTCGAGCGTCCGGGGCCGAACACGAGGGCGCCGAGGGGCGTCGTCTGCCGCTCACCGGGCCCTGCGGCGGGCGGGACCATCGGGAGGACGTCCACGCGGCGGGCTTCCTCCTCGGCGGGGAGGCCGAGGAAGAAATCGATGCCATGGGGAGCGCGGATCTCCTCCTCGTAGAAGGCGTGCAGGCTCCGGCCGGTCACGCGCTGCACGAGTTCGGCGCCGAGCGTGCCGATCGTCGTCGCGTGGTAGCCGAACGCGCTCCCCGGATGCCAGAACGGGACGCTCGCGGCCAGGCTCGCGGCGGCGGCGGTCTGGTCGAGCATGTCGAGGAAGTCCAGCGCCGGTGTGGCCTGGGGGAGTCCGGCCTGGTGCGACAGCAACTGGCGCACCGTGACCGCCGCCTTGCCGGCCGCGGCGAACTCCGGCCAGTACTCCGCGACGGGGGCGTCGAGATCGAGCAGACCCCGCTCGACGAGCAGGCCCGCGGTGATCCCGATCGTGTTCTTCGACACCGAATAGGGCACCAGGACGCTGTCCTCGTCGAGGTGCGGCCCACCCCACACATCCAGCACCGGGGTGCCGTGGTGGAACGCCGCGGCCTGGAAGGACAGGTCGGGATCCGCGGCCAGCGCCGCGGCCAGTCGGTCGCCGGCGGCGGCCAGTCGCGGGTCGACGTGACCCTGCAGCGGTGCCGTCACTCGCCCGCCTCCCACGCGACGCTCAGGGGCGTCTCCGCGACGGAGGCTCCGACGCACAGCGTGAAGGCACCGGCCTCGACCTCCCAGCCGCCGTTCCAGTGGGCGAGCCGACGGGTCGGGACACCGACACGGATCGTGGCGGTCTCACCCGCCGCCGCGCGGACGACGCCGAAGCCCACGAGCCAGCGCACGGGACGGTCGACCTCCGAGTCGGCGCGCTCCGCGTAGACCTGCACGACCTGGCCGCCCGCGCGTGCGCCCGTGTTGGTCAGGGTCACCACGACATCATCGCCGTCGCGCACGACCCCGTCCCACGACCACGTCGTGTAGCCGAGGCCGTGACCGAAGGGGAACGCGGGGCGCGCGTCCGAACGCAGCCACGCGCGATAGCCGATGTGGATGCCCTCGCTGTAGCGCAGGACGCCCTGGTCGGGCGTGACGTCGCGGACCGGCACGTCCGCGAGCGCCGCGGGCCAGGTGGTGGGGAGTCGCCCGCCGGGTTCGGCGGCGCCGGTGAGGACGTCTGCGAGCGCGGTGCCGAACTCCTGGCCGCCGAAGTACCCCTGCACGATCGCGGCGGCGTCGTCGGCCCACGGCAGCACGACCGGCGAACCCGCGTTGATGATCACGATCGTCCGGGCGTTGGCGGCGACGACCGCGCGGACGAGATCGTCCTGACGTCCGGGCAGGTCGAGGTTCGCGCGGTCGTAGCCCTCCGACTCGACCTTGGAGTTGGTGCCGACCACGACGACCGCGACATCGGCGGCCGCGGCGGCCGCGGCCGCGCGGGCGATGAGCTCGTCGGCATCCGTGTTCTCCGGTGCGATGCCGAGCGTGACGCTCATCGCCCCCGGGATGCCGCTCTCGTCGCTGCGGTCGAACTCGGCGCGGACGGAGATCTCCCGACCCGCCTCGACGGTCACCGCCGCGGTCAGCGACGGGGGGTTGAGGAATGCCGCGCCGAGGTCGGACCCCTCGACCACCGGCGCATCATCGAGCAGGAGCTCGCCGTCGACGAAGAGGCGTCCGGGGTACGCGCCCGCGAATCCGAGTTGGATGGTGCCCGCCACGTCGGGGGTGTAGACGGTCTCGAGCACGAGGGTGCGCGTCTGCGCGATGGGGGCGTCGCCCCCGAACCACACCAGCGCCGTCGCGCGACGGTCCTCGGTGAAGAGCTCCTCACCGGCGTCGCCGAGGAACGTCACGCGCATGCCGAGGCGTCCGGTGGCGGGGTTGCGCAGCTGCGCGAGGGGGATCTCGGCCACGCCCTCCTGCACGACGGCGCCCAGCTCGTAGGCGACGCGGTCGGATCCGTAGGCGCGGCGCAGTCCTTCCAGCGGCGAGACGATCCGCTCGGGCACGACCGTCGCGCTTCCACCGCCCTGCGTGCGGGCGTCCCGCGCGTTCTGGCCGATCACCGCGAGCGACGTGATCGACGCGGGCTCGAGGGGCAGGATGCCGTCGTTGGCGAGCAGGACCGTGCCGGCGACCCCCGACTCGCGCGCGAAGGCCGTGGCATCCAGAGGGGCGGGCTCGATCGCGGGGGCGTCGCCGAGGGCTCCGACGCGCTCGGCGAGCAGCAGCATGCGCAGCACCTTGCGGTCGAGGTCGGCCTCGGGAACCCGGCCGTCGCGGACGGCGTCGGCGAGGTCCGCCCACGCCGGGGCCGGCCCGGGCATCGCCAGGTCCTGCGAGGCGGTGGCGGCATCCAGCGAACGCACCGCGGTCCAGTCGCTCATCACGACGCCGTCGAAGCCCCACTCGGAGTTCAGCGGCGTCTCGAGGAGGTCGTTCTCGGTCATCGTCACACCGTCGACCGAGTTGTAGGCGCTCATGATCGACCAGGCGCCTGCCTCCACGGCGCGCTCGAACGGCGCCAGGTAGAGCTCGCGCAGGGTGCGCTCGTCCATCTGCACGTCGACGGTGAAGCGATCGGTCTCGGAGTCGTTCGCGACGTAGTGCTTGGGGGTCGCGGCGACACCGTTGTCCTGCAGACCGCGCACGTACGCGGCGCCGAGTTCGGCGGACAGCTCCGGGTCTTCGCTCAGGCATTCGAAGTGCCGGCCGCCCAGCGGTGAACGGTGCAGGTTGATGGTCGGTCCGAGCACCACGTCCACGCCCTTGCGTCGGGCCTCGGCGGCCGCCGCCGCGCCGTAGCGGTACGCCAGCTCGACGTCCCAGGAAGCGGCGAGGGCCGACCCCGACGGCATGTTCAGCGAGGGCTCGCGCTCGTCCCACCGCGGTCCGCGGACACCGGCCGGACCGTCGGACAGCGTCATGGCCCGCAGCCCGATCTCGGGCAGCGGAACGGTCGTCCAGAAATCGGCGCCCTGCACGAGGGCCGCCTTCTGCTCGAGGGTGAGCTTCTCCAGCAGGGGGACGAGGTGGGCGGTCGCGGGCGCGTCGACAGAAGGCAGGGTCACGATGATCTTTCCGGGTGCGAGGAGGACGAGACGGTCAGGATGCCGAAGAGGCCAGGAGCGCGCGACGGGCGGCGCGACGCTCCTCCTGCCGGTCGGGGTCGGGGACGGGTGCGGCCATGAAGAGGCGCTGCGTGTAGGGGTGCTCGGGACGCGAGGTCACGCGCTCGGCGGGACCGGTCTCGACGATCTCGCCCTTGTACATCACGGCCACACGGTGACTGATGTGACGCACGACCGCGAGGTCGTGCGTGACGAAGAGGTAGGCGACCCCGGTGCGGTTCTGGATCTCGATGAACAGGTCCAGCACACGTGCCTGCGTCGACAGATCGAGCGCCGACACCGGCTCGTCGCACACGATGAGCTTCGGCTGCAGGGCGAGCGCGCGCGCGATCGCGATGCGCTGACGCTGACCGCCGGAGAACTCCCGGGGGAGGCGGCTGCGCGCATCGGAGGGGAGCCCCACCTGATCGAGCAGGTCCCGCACGCGGGACCGGGCCTCGGATCCCGCGACGCCCGACGCCGTCAGCGGCTCGGCGAGGATCTGCTCGATCGTCATCGAGGGGTTGAGCGACGAGTAGGGGTCCTGGAAGACGACCTGGATCTCCGAGCTCAGCGCCCGGCGCTGGGCACGGCCGAGGTGCGAGATGTCGCGTCCGCCATAGGTGACGGTGCCACCGCTGACCGGCGCGAGACCCAGGACCGCACGGCCCAGCGTCGTCTTGCCCGAGCCGGACTCGCCGACCAGGCCCATCGTCTCGCCGGGCAGGATGTCCAGCGACACCCCCTTCAGGGCGCGGAAGGGCTGGGCGCGGAAACCCTTGCCCGGGTACTCGACGACGAGGTCGTCGACCGTGAGCAGCGGAGCGGTCATGCCCGCACCCCTTCCTCGGCGCCCAGCGGCGGCCGTGCCGGACCCTCGTCGAGGATCGCGTCCAGCAGCGCCCGCGTGTACGGGTGCTGCGCTTCGGTGAAGATCGCCCGGACCGGGCCCTGCTCGACGAACACGCCGTTCTGCATGACCGTCACGCGGTCGCAGAGGTCGGCGACGACGCCGAAGTTGTGCGTCACGAGCAGCATCGCCATGTGCCGCTCCTTCTGGAGGTCGCGCAGCAGCTCGAGGACCTCGGCCTGCACCGTGACGTCGAGGGCGGTGGTCGGCTCGTCGGCGATGATGAGCTCGGGATCGGTCGAGACGGCGCCGGCGATCAGCACGCGCTGGGCCATGCCGCCGGAGACCTCGAACGGGTACGCGTCGAACGTGCGCGCCGGGTCGGGGATGCCGACGCGGGCGAGCAGCTCGAGGGCGCGCTCGCGCGCCTGCTTCTTCGACAGCCCGAGGTTCTTGCGCAGCGGCTCGACGAGCTGGCTGCCGATGGTGAAGGCCGGGTCCAGGTTGCTCATCGGCTCCTGGGGGATGTAGGCGATGCGCTTGCCGCGCACGCCCCCGTAGACCTTCTCGTCGGCGTCGGCCAGCTCGGTGCCGTCGAAGAGGATCGACCCGCCCGTGACCGAGCCGCCGCGGGGGAGGAGACCGAGGACGGCGAACGCCGTCTGGGACTTGCCCGAGCCGGACTCGCCGATCAGACCGTGCACCTCTCCCTTGCGGACGTCGAGCGAGACGCCGTGGACGACCTCGATGTGGGAGCCGTCGGCCTGGTCGTACCCGACGTGGAGGTCGCGGACGCGCAGGAGCGTGTCGGTCGCCTTGCTGCGGGTGTCGTCGGCGTGCACGATCACGTCGCTGTCCACGATCGGGAGCTCGTCCGGGTCGAGCACGTCGCCGCCGGTCAGCGAGACCGAGGTGGTGACGGCGGCGATCGAGCCGGTACGGCTCGACACCGCGCGACGGCGGCGGCGGCGCACGGTGACGGTGCGTTCGAGCTCGTCGCGGAGGACGTTGGCCAGCAGCGTCAGGGCGATGCAGGTGAGGGCGATCGCGAGCGAGGGCCAGATCAGGCCGGCGGGGTTCTTGTAGATGTTCTTGAACGCGTCGGTGAGCATCGACCCCCAGGTGGGGACGTTGGAATCGCCGAGACCGAGGAACTCCAGCCCGGACTGGATCGCGATGGCGATGCCCGAGACGATCGCGGCCTGGATGATGATGGGCGCGCGGACGACCGACAGCACGTGCCGGCCGATGATGCGCGTGTCGCTGAGGCCCGAGACCCGGGCCGCGTCGACGTAGAGCTCGCCGCGGACGGCGGTCACCGAGGCGAAGACCAGGCGGAAGAAGCCGGGCGAGAGGAGGATGCCGAAGATCACCATCGACAGCCACACGGAGGGTCCGAGCACGGCGCGCGCCGCGAGCAGCACGACGATGCCCGGGAGGGCCATGGTCAGCTCCGTGACCCACGTGGCCACGGTGTTGAACCAGCCCTGGTAGTACCCGGCGATGAGGCCGCTGATCACGCCGATCAGGACGGCGACGACGACCGCGACGAGGGCGGCGGCGATGCTCGTCTGCGTGGCGGCGAGGAGGCGGGACAGCACGTCGCGGCCGCTGCCGTCGGTGCCGAGCAGGTGCGCGGGGCTGGGCCCGGACAGGATGCTGCGGATGTCGGCGAAGTTCGGGTCCTGCGGCGCCACGAGCGGACCGATGAAGGTCAGCACCGCGACGATCGCCAGGAAGATCAGTGAGACGAGCCCGACCGGGCGGCGCACCAGCCGTCGGAACAGGGCGACCCGTACGGGGGCGACGGGGACGGCGGGAGGGACGGCGATGGCGGTCATGCGAGTCGCACCTTCGGGTTGAGGGCCGCCTGGGCCAGGTCGATCAGGAGGTTGACGACGACCACGATGATCGCGAAGGCGATCACGAGGCCCATGACGACGGGGATGTCGCCGAGGGTCGTCGCCCGGACGCTCAGCTGACCCATGCCGGGGATGGCGAAGATCTGCTCGACGATGACGGCGCCGCCGAGGAGCCCGACGAACTGCACGGCGAGCACCGCGAGGGCGGGACCGCCGGCGTTGCGGAGCACGTGCTTGTAGACGACGGAGCGCTCGCTGAGGCCGCGCGAGCGGAGCGTGCGGACGTAGTCGCGGGAGGTGGCGTCGAGGACCGAGCCGCGCACCTGCTGCGCCACGGTCGCGATCGCGCCGATCGACAGCGCGGTGATGGGGAGGATCACGGAGGAGAGCCAGCCGCTCACGGACGTCGTGATCGGCGTGAAGCCGGTCGCCTTGAACCAGCCGAGGTTGACGGCGAACACGAGGACGAGGACGAGGGCGATGAGGAAGCCCGGGACGGCGAAGCCGACGAGCGAGAGGAACTGCACCGTGGCATCCACCGCGCCTCCGCGGCGGGCGGCGAGGACGCCGAGCAGCACGGAGAGGACGGCCGACACGAGCGTGGCGCCGATGACGATCGACAGCGTCACCCCGAGGCGCCCGGAGACGCTCGTCGAGACGAGCTCGCCGTTGAACCAGCTCCGACCGAGGTTCCCGGTCAGGGCGGAGGTCACCCAGTCGGTGTACTGCGTGAGCAGCGGCCGGTCCAGGCCCAGCTCCGCGGTCTTCTTGGCGACGGTCTCGGCGGTGGCGGTCTCGCCCAGGATGCGGCGGGCGATGTCGCCGCCCGCGGCGTAGAGCAGGGTGAAGGCCAGCAGCGAGATGACGGCGACGAGGACGACGCCGGACAGCAGCCGGCGCACGATGAATGCGAACATATGTGGTCCCTCGGGGCGGACCGGGCCCACCCGACGTGTGCGGGTGGGCCCGGTCGGCGGGTCAGTTCTTCGGCGAGAAGTCGAAGATCGACGGGTAGGCGTTGGTCGGCCAGAACTCGAGGTTCGTGTTCGGGTCGGTGGCGAAGGTGCCCTGGACGCGGAAGAACGGGGCGAACCACGCCTGGTCGACGATGTACTTGTTGAGCTCCTTGAGGGCGGAGTCGGACTCGGCCTGCGAGCCGGTCTGGATCGTCGAGATGAGCGCGTCGACCTTCGGGTCCTCGGACTTGAAGGGGTTGAAGGTCGCGTTCGGCGCGATCATGAAGTTGATCAGCTGCCAGTCCGGGTTCTGCTCGAGGGCCATCCAGGTCGCGGGGTACTTCGGCGCGAGCATGTCCGCGATGAAGTTGGCCGAGCCGGGATCGGTGTAGTTCACCGTGATGCCGATGTCGGACAGCTGCTGGGCGACCAGGTCGAACGTCTGCTGGAACGCCGGGGTGGTCGGCATGTTCAGCGTGAAGCCGTTGGGGTAGCCGGCCTCGGCGAGGAGCTTCTTCGCGGCGGCGGGGTCGTAGGCGTAGGTGGAGTCCAGCGACTCGTCGTAGGCGACGGAGGTCGCGGGGAACACCTGCTCGGTGACGGTGCCGTAGCCGGTCTGCAGCGACTGCAGGAGGGCTTCGCGGTCGAACGCCATGTTGATCGCCTGGCGCACCTTGACGTCCGCCAGCTCGGGCGCCATCGTGCCGGCGCGGTCGAGCAGGAGGAGGCCCTGGAAGTCGAGCTCGTTGGACTCGATCGTCCAGCCGGCGCCCTCGACCTCGGTGATCGTGTTGTTGTCGGCGATCTTCGCGCCGTTGAGCTCACCGGCCTTGATCGCGTTGATCGTCGCGGTGACGTCGTCGAAGACGTTGATGGTGAGCTTCTCGTACTTGACGGCGTCCTTGTTCCAGTAGTTGGGGTTGGCCGTGTAGTTGTACGTCGTGCCGGTCACCGAGGAGGCGGTGTCGAGGATGTAGGGGCCCGAGCCGACGGGGTTCGTCGACACGTCGGGGTTGTCGAACGACGACGGCGCCTCGACGAGACCGGGGGCGATGGAGAGCAGGTTAATGAGCGAGGGGTCGGGCGCCGACTGGGTGATGGTCACCGTCGTGGCATCCGGGGCGGCGAAGGTCTTGCCGGCGAGCGTCGCGGCCTGCGGCGAGGTGCCGTCGCGGAAACGCTCGAGGCTCTTGACCACGGCGTCCGCGTCGAGCTTGGTGCCGTCGGAGAACGTCACGTCGTCGCGGAGCGTCAGGGTCAGGACGGTGTTGTCGGCGTTGTACTCCCACTTCGTGGCGAGCCACGGTTCGATCTCGCCCTGCGCGTTCTTCTGCAGGATCGTGTCGAAGACGGCCTGGAAGAACGGGCTGCGGTTGCCGTACTCCGCTCCCGCGCCGATGTCGTAGCTCGTCGGTGCGGCGATCGCGCCCAGCGTCAGCTGTGCACCTTCTCCGCCGGTACCGCTGCCGGTGTTGTCACCGGCGCATCCGGTCAGTGTCAGCGCTGCCGCGACGGCGAGGGCTGCTGTGGCCTTCCATCGGAACATCCTTGTCCTCTTCTCTCTGGTGCGGGGCTCGGGTGAGTGGCCCTGCGGCGAGAAACTAACACCAAATCCGAGTGGCCGCTAGATTTTTGCAGCAAAAAACTAGCGACCACTAGAAATTCGTTGTAGAACGGTTCGTGAGAGGGCTCCCACCCGGCGATCGGTTCGGTGCGGGCGTTACGGTGATGCAATGACGGAGACGACGCAGGCTCCCCGCCGACAGCGGGGCGAGTATGCGAAATCCGAGGCGACCCGGCAGGCGATCCTGGATGCCGCGCTGGAGGTCTTCGCCGAAGCCGGCTATCGGTCGGGGTCGCTGCGTGAGATCGCGCAGCGCGTCGGCATGAGCGAAGCGGGGCTGCTCCACCACTTCCCGCGCAAGAGCGCGCTGCTGCAGGCGGTGCTCGACCACCGTGACGAGCTCGCCCGCTCGATCGTGGACTTCACCAAGGACGACGGCGTCGAGACCCTGCGCAACCTGGTCGACCTCGCGCGGCACAACGCCTCCGTCCCGGGTGTCGTCGAGCTGTACTGCACGGTCTCGGCCGAGGCGACCGCGCCCGACCACCCGGCCCACGATTACTTCCGCCGCCGCTACGAACAGGTGCGGGAGAGCACACGCGAAGCCTTCGAACGCATCGAGGCGGCGGGACGGCTCGCCCCCGGACTCCACCCCGGTCGCGCGGCGGTCGCCACGATCGCCCTGATGGACGGTCTGCAGGTGCAGTGGCTCCTCGATCCGGCGTCGACCGACATGGCCGACGCGCTCGCGGAGTACTTCCGGGGCATGGTGCGCGGGTTCGATCTGACCGCGCTGGAGGACCTGCTCGACACGGTGGCCGAGGACGCCTCGTGATCCGCACGCCCCTGCTCCACGGCTGGACCGTGGGGCCGAAGCTCGGCGCGTTCGAACAGCGCGACGCGGCCACCGCCTACGTCCCCGTCACCCTCCCGCACGATGCGCTGCGCGACCTCCCCCGCGATCCCGCCAGCCCGCAGGGGGTGACCTCCGGCTACTACCCGGGCGGCGTGTTCGAGTACGTCCGTGAGCTCGACGTCCCCGACGACTGGCGCGAGAAGACGGTGCTGTTGGAGTTCGAGGGCGTCTACCGCGACGCCGTCGTGTTCGTCAACGGCGACCGCGCCGCGCACGAGGCCAGCGGGTACGCCGCCTTCACCGTCCGCCTCGACGCCTACCTCCGCTTCGGCCGGGTGAACCGCATCACCGTCGAGGCCCGCGTCCACAAAGACTCTCGCTGGTACACGGGAGCCGGCATCCACCGTCCCGTGCACCTCGTCGTCGCCGATCCCGTTCACCTCGCCCTGGATGCCACGCGCATCACCACGCCCGACGTCGACGACGAGCGCGCGATCGTCGCGGTCTCGTCGGTGGTCGAGAACGAGACCCGCCACACGCGGACCGTGCGCGTCCGATGGGAGGCGACCGCGCCCGACGGCACGGTCGTCGCGACCGGCGACTCGCCCGTTTCGGTGCTCCCGGGCGAACGCGCGACGGCGCGGCAGCGCCTCTCCGTGCCCGCCCCGCGACGCTGGGGCATCGACGATCCCCAGCTGTACGGCCTGCGGACGACGCTCGTCGAGGAGGGCCGTGAGGCGCCGCTCGACGAGGAGACGACGGTGTTCGGCATCCGGACCCTCCGGCTCGACCCCGTGCACGGTCTGCGGATCAACGGCGAGAGCGTGACGCTCCGAGGCGCCTGCGTGCACCACGACAACGGGCCTCTCGGGGCGGTGACGATCCCCGCGGCCGAGGACCGGCGGATCCGGCTGCTGAAGGAGGCCGGGTTCACCGCGATCCGCAGCTCCCACAATCCCGCGAGCCGCGCGATGCTCGAGGCCTGCGACCGTCACGGGATGGTCGTGATGGACGAGCTCGGCGACGTCTGGACCCGGGCGAAGACCGGATTCGACCACTCCGTCGGCTTCGCCGATCACTGGCGCCGCGACGTCGAGGCGATGGTGGCGAAGGATGCCAACCACCCCAGCGTCGTGCTGTACTCCATCGGCAACGAGATCCTCGAAGTCGCGAGCGCGCACGGTGCCGTGTGGAGCCGGCGTCTCGCCGAAGCCGTCCGCGAACTCGACGACACCCGCTTCGTGACCAACGGCATCAACGGGATCATCGCGAACCTCGACCGGATGGCCGAGGCGAGGGCCGAGGCCGAGGCCACCGACCCGAACACGCTGATGGCCACGATGGGCGAGCAGATGGCCCTGCTGAACGCGTCGTCGCTCGTGACCGACTCGATCGAGGAGTCCGCCGCGGTCCTCGACGTCGTCGGCTTCAACTACGCCGACTCGCGCTACGCGTTGGATGCCGAGCTGTTCCCGAACCGCGTGATCGTCGGGTCCGAGACGTTCCCGGAGCGGATCGGGGCCCTGTGGCCGCTCGTGTCGAGCCAGCCCCACGTGATCGGCGACTTCACGTGGACCGGGTGGGACTACCTCGGCGAGGCCGGGATCGGGCGCGTCGACTACACCGACGAGCCGGGGTACGTCGCCACCGGCACCGCGGGACCCTACCCCTACCTGGCGGCCGAGTCCGGCGACCTCGACATCACCGGGCACCGCCGCACCGTCTCCTACTTCCGCGAGATCGTCTACGGCCTGCGCGACGAACCGTTCATCGCGGTCCACCCGCCGCGTCACCACGGCCGGCCGACCGCGGTCACGCCGTGGTCGTGGGACGACACCGTCGCGTCGTGGACCTGGGGCGTCGCGTCCGGATCGCCCGTGCGCGTCGACGTGTACGCCGACGCCGACGAGGTCGAGCTGCTCCGTGACGGCGTCCCGCTCGGCGTCGCGCCGGTCGGTGAGGCGCGCGAGTTCACCGCGCGCTTCGAGACCGAGTACGTCCCCGGCGAGCTCGTCGCGGTCGCTCGACGCGACGGCGTCGAGGTCGGCCGGACGGCGCTGCGGACGGCGGCCGCCGAGGTCGCGCTCACCGCGCGCGCCGAGGCCGGCACGATCGCCGCCGATCCCGACGCGTTGGGATTCGTGCGGATCGCGCTCGAGGATGCCGCGGGCATCGTCCCGTGCGACCGTGACGTGCCCGTCACCGTCCGGGTCGACGGGCCCGCGGTGCTCGCGGGCCTCGGCACCGGTCGCGCGGCGACCGAGGAGGCGTTCTCCGCGGCATCCGTGACGCTCTTCCACGGACGGGCGCTCGCCGTCGTCCGCCCCACCGGCGCGGGCGAGATCCGCCTCCGGGTCTCGGCCGAGGGGCACGGCGACACCGAGGTCGTCGTCCGGGCCGAGTGATCCCGGATACGACAGAAGGCCCCCGAGTACTCTCCGAGGCCCTCCGCAACGGATCCGACCATACGGAGACGAACGGGACGTGTCGGGGGGATTGCCATTCCGGCGCTGTTGACCTAAGCGCGACTCTGCCACACTCACCGCATGAGGTTCGAGACGACGCTGTTCCAGATGGGCAACAACACCGGCATCGAGGTGCCCCCCGAGGTGGTCGAGGGACTGGGTGGCGGCAAACGGGCCGCGGTGACGGTCGACGTCAACGGGTACGTCTACACCAGCACGCTCGCGGTCATGGGCGGGCGTCATCTCATCCCGTTCTCGGCCGACAAGCGGAAGGCCACGAAACTCGCGGGCGGTGACCCGATCACGGTCGAGCTGACCCTCGACACCACCGAGCGCATCGTCGAGCTTCCCGACGACCTCGCCGCCGCGCTCGACGCCGCGGGCGTCCGGGCGGCGTTCGACGCGCTGGCACCCAGCACACGCAAGGCGCACGCGGGCAGCGTGGGCGAGGCGAAGGCGGCCGAGACGCGGGCCCGTCGCATCCAGAAGATCGTCACCGCCCTGTCCTGACCGCCGTCGACCGACGGCGCGACCGATAGCCTGGAGAGGGAGGTCGTGTGGGCCGGACGAAGGATGCCATCGCCGAGGGGCTGTCGATCGCGACGGCCGCGGCGCGGCTCGCCGTACGCAACCGCATCCTGGTCGAGACGATCGCCCGCGGGGGACACTTCGACGGCGAGGTCTTCGCGGAGTTCGCCCGCGAGACCCTGCGTGCCCTCGCCACCGAGCAGGACCAGGCCGCGGATCGCGTGACCCAGCAGCGCAAGCGCGCGTGGGGGCGCTTCTCCGACTCGTCGGGCACGCACGACTACCGCGACCGCGACACGCGCAACCTCCGCCGTCGCGCCCGGCAGTCGCACGGGGTCGCGAAGGAGCTGCGCGCGTTCGCCGACGATCCCGTGCGCGTCGACGCCCTCGTCGCCGCGGCCCGCGCGGCCGCGTGGGGCGACGTCGAGGCGAACCTCTCCCAGCGGCTGGACGTCGAGGGCATGACGGCGGACGCCGATCCCGACTACGCCACCATGCGCCGCGCCCGCATGGATGCGCTGCGCATGGTCGATCTCGCGCGCCTGGCCTCCCAGGCGAAGAAGCGCGCGAAGGAGCAGGCCGCGGTCGCGGGCGACGAGGCCGAGGCCCCGGTGCCCAAGAAGAAGAAGTCGACCTCGGCCTGACGCGAACCGATGATGGCGATTTCCGCGGGTGAGCGACGTCGGGCGAGCGTCGTGGTGATCGGTGCGGGGCAGGCGGGGCTCTCGGCCGCCCATCACCTCGCCCGAGCCGGATTCGTGAGCGCCCTGGACCCCTCCCGCGACCCCGACGCCCCCTCGTTCGTGGTGCTGGATGCCGAGTCGGCGGCGGGCGGCGCCTGGCGGCACCGCTGGGAGTCTCTCACGATGTCGACGGTCAACGGCATCTTCGATCTGCCCGGCTTCCCGAAGCCGCCGATCGATCCGACCGCGTCGAGCCGGGATGCGGTGCCCGCGTACTTCGCCGCGTACGAGGAGCACCTGCGGCCGCCGATCCTGCGCCCGGTGACCGTGACCGCGGTGCGCTCAGCGGATGTCGACCCCGACGGCGACCTGCGCGTGGAGTCGACCGCGGGGGTGTGGGAGACGCGGGCGGTGATCAACGCGACCGGCACGTGGAACAACCCGGTGCTCCCGCACTATCCCGGACAGGAGACCTTCCGCGGGAGGCAGCTGCACACGCGCGACTACGTCTCGCTCGACGAGTTCGCGGGTCTCCGCGTGGCGATCGTCGGCGGCGGCATCTCGGCGGTGCAGCAGTTGGAGGAGGTCTCCCGGGTCGCGACGGTGTTCTGGTACACCCGGCGGGAGCCGGTGTTCCGGGCGGGGGAGTTCACCCCCGAGACGGCGGGCCGGGAGGTCATCGCCAAGGTCGTCGCCGACGTCGAGGCGGGGAACCCGTCCGGCAGCGTGGTCTCCTACACGGATCTCGCGTGGCTGCCCTACGCCGTCGCGGCGAGGGAGCGCGGCGCCCTCGTGCGGCGCCCGATGTTCACCGCGATCGAGCCCGACGGCGTGCGGGAGGCCGGCGGCGGGCTGACGCGCGTCGACGCGATCCTGTGGGCGACGGGCTTCCGGGCCGATCTGCGGCACCTCGACCCTCTCGGGCTCCGGAACGCGCGCGGGGGGATCCGGATGACGGGGACCCAGGTGGCCGACGAGCCGCGTGTCCACCTCATCGGATTCGGTCCGTCGCAGTCCACGGTGGGTGCCAACCGCGCGGGCCGCGACGCGGTCCGCGTGCTGCGGAAGCGGCTCCTGCCCGCGCGGACGACCTGACGCGGCGCCGCGCGGCGACGCGGAGCGGTGCTACTCGCCGCTGCGGAGGTCGCCCAGGGTGCGGCGCGTGAAGCGCGCGTCGCGGAATCGCGCGTCGCATCCGTCGCCGGTCGGGCTCTGCGCCTCGAAACCGACCCGGAGAATGTCGCGCGAGGCGCCGAGGCTGAACGCGCGGACGAAGTGCCACACGGTCCCGTCCAGGCTGTAGTGGAAGGCGAAGACGCCGCCCACCTTCGCGACACGCAGCGCGACGCGGTCGGCGGCGATCGTGGCGCAGTTGGCATCGTCGGAGACGCCGCGCGTGACGACCGAGACGACCATCGCCGTCCCCTGGGGCGAGCGCTCGAAGCACAGCTTCGCCCAGGTGGTCTCGTCGAGCCAGACCAGGAGCACGCCCGCGTCGAAGGTGGCCGCGAAGTCGACGGAGACCTCGGCCGACAGGGTCCAGTCTCCGTCGGGCGCCGCGCCGAGCAGACGCACGGCGTTGGACTGCGACTCCGCCGCCGTCGCCCCGCCGCCGCTCGGGTCGACGAAGAGATCGCTGTGGGCCCGCGCGCGGACGGTCAGATCGCCGTCGTGGACGGCCCACCCGGCGTCGTCGAGGTCGATCAGTTCGAGAGGGACGCCGTCGAGTGAGAGCATGCTCGTATTCTGGCCGGTCCGCGCTCCCCGCGAGCCGGGGCGCACCGCCGGGTGCGAAGACTCACGGGACGGTGTCGCCGAGGACGTCCACGATCGCGTCGAGGGTGCGGTCGATCTCCGGGAGGGCCGCGATCGGCGGGATGTTGAGGTGTCCGTGCGGCATCCCCGCGGCGACCTCGACGCGCACCGGGATCCCCGCGTCCCCCAACTGCACCGCGAACAGTTCGCCCGAGCCGCGCAGCTCGTCGATCTCGCTGAGGGCGAGGAGCGTGCGGGGCAGGCCGCGCGGATTCCGGCTCCCCGGGAGGGCATCCACGGGAAGGTCGTCGATGCGGCCGACGTAGGCGCGCATCACCTCGATGTCGCGGGCGAGTCCGAAGCGCAGGATGTCGGGCAGATCGTCGACCCCGTCGATCTCGACGCCGGGCACGGGGAAGTGCAGGAGCGGGTACCCGAGCACCAGGGCGGCCGGCTGCGGACCGCCCCGGTCGACGAGGCGGAAGGCCGTCGCGGCGGCGAGGTTGCCGCCGGCGGAGCACCCGCCGAGGCTCAGGCGTGCCGGGTGGATGCCGAACTCCTCGGCCCGTCCGCGGAGCCAGGTCCACGCGGCGTCGACGTCGTCCAGCGGAGCGGGGAACCGTGTCCCCGGGCCCGCGAGACGGTAGTCGACGCTCGCCACGACCGCGCCCGCCCGGGCGACCAGTTCGCGCGCCACGACGTCGGACTCGGCCATGTCGATGTCGCCGGCGGTGAAGCCGCCCCCGTGCACCCACAGGAGCCCCGGTACGTCGGTCGCGGCCTCGAGCGGGCGGTACACGCGTATCCGCACGGGTCCGCGTGGCCCCGGGGCGGAATGCTCCGACACGTCGACCGGCGGGCGGACGTAGGCGGACGTCAGGTCGGCGACCGCGCGGGCGTAGTCGTCCCATTCGAGCACGTCCCGCAGTGCGTGGGCCATGACGGCGTCCAGGCTCATGAACGCGGCCCCCGCGCGACGAACTCCACGGGGAAGACCTGTCGCACGCGGGCGCGGCGGGGGTCCTTCCGCTCGGCGAGCAGGATGTCGGCGCCCTGGTAGCCGATCGCCGTCAGGGGCGTCCGGATACCCGGGATGCCGAGGGCCTCGGCCACCTCCGAGTCCTGGCCGGCGATCACCAGGGGGCGTCGACCGCCGTTCGTCTCGCCGTCCTCGGCCAGTCGCCGCCAGGCTCCCGCGGCGGTGCGATCGTCCGGCAGGATGATCGCGTCGAAGCTCATTCCGCGCTCCCCGAGGAACTCCACCGCCGCGCGTCCGGCGGCGCCGTCGTGACCCCAGGCGTCGTGCTCGACGAGCACCTCGGCCGGGTCGAACCCCGCCGCGTGGACCGCCGCGCGCGCCGCCGTGCGCCGCAGCTCGGCGCCGGACCTGTCGTGCGGCGGATGGACGAGGACGATCCGCCGCCGCCCGTCGTCGAGGGCGTGCGCGACCGCCAGGGCGACGGCGGCCTCGTCGTCGACGGCGACGGAACTCAGCTCGGACGTGGCGGGCGAACCGATCACGGTCACCGAGACACCGCGTTCCGCGGCCTGCACGGCGACGGGTTCGGCTCCGGCGGTCAGTTCGATCAGGATGCCGCGGACACCGGCCCGCTCGAGGGCGCGCACCGCGTCGTCGAGCCCGGTGGGCTCGTCGGTGGGGAAGGTGACGAGCGGGTGTGCGCCGCCCAGCGCCAGCCGGCGACGGATTCCGTCCAGGAGTGCGGCGCGGTGCGGTTCCGCGCCCGCGAGGACGACGCCGACCAGGTCCGGACCCGCCGGTGCGCGTCGCCCGCGTCCGGTCGGTCGCCACCCGAGTTCGTCGATCGCGGACCGGACGCGGCGCAGCGTCGGTGGGGCCACGATTTCAGGCTTGTTCAAGACGTTGGAAACCGTCCCGATCGATACGCCTGCGACGCGGGCTACGTCGTGCATCGACGGAAAGTCCTGGTCTGCCATCGCTCGCCCTCCTTCCTTGGTGGCTGGGATCCATTGTGGCTCGTGTGGATCTCCATGTTCATCCTTGCATGAATTGAAATATTTCAACTAGCATCGCAGCGTCGCGATCCGCAGATCCGATCCAGCACTAGAGAGAGCTCGAGGTTTCAATGATGAATCTCCGTACCCGCGTCGGTTTCGGCGCGATCGTCGTGGGCGCGCTCGCCGTGTCCGCCACGGGGTGCGCCGGCGGGCAGCAGCAGCCGGCCATCGATCCCAGCGCCAGCGTCACCATCACCGTCGGCGACCTGCCCAGCACGAAGGCGGAGGCGGCGCGCAAGGGCTTCCTCGACGCCGTCGACCAGTTCGAGAAGGCGAACCCGAACATCACGATCGAACCCAGCGAGACGCGCTGGGACAACGGGTCGTTCTCCGCCCTCGTCGCCGGCGGCACCATGCCGACGGTCATGGGAGTGCCGTTCACCAACACGCAGCAGGTGATCGCCAACGGCCAGGTCGCCGACCTCACCGACGTCGTGAACCAGCTCGGACTGCTGGACCGACTCAACCCCGACACGCTCAAGCCCGCACAGGCCGACGGCAGGACGTACGGCATCCCGACGACCGTCGACACCGTCGCCCTCATGTACAACCGCGACCTCTTCACCAAGGCCGGCCTCGACCCGGACAAGCCGCCGACCACGTGGGACGAGGTCCGCACCGCGGCCAAGGCCATCACCAAGGCCACGGGCAACCCCGGCTACCTGCAGATCACGCAGGAGGGGCAGGCGGGCTGGATCTACACCGCGTCGGTGTACTCGCGCGGCGGGTCCATCGAGAACCCGGCCGGTGACGCGGTCACGATCGACGACCCCGCATCGATCGCGGCGCTCCAGGGTCTGCGCGACATGTTCTCCACCGACAAGTCCATGGGATCGTCCGTGATCATGGACCTCAAGACGATCATGCAGGAGTTCGCCGCCGGCCGCGCGGGCATGTTCGTCGCTCCCGTGGCGTCGTACGAGTGGCTCAACAACGTGTACGACATGGATCTGTCGGTCATCGGCGCCTCGCACCTTCCGCAGGGCAGCAGCACTCCGTCGGGCACGCCCCTGGGCGGCACGGTGCAGATGACGAACCCGAAGTCGACGCCCGAGCAGCTGCTCGCCGCCGCCAAGTGGGTCGACTTCTACTACTTCGGCAAGTTCACCAGCAAGGACACGGCCGTCGCGAACGCCCAGGCCGTGATCACGGACGGCGGCATCGTCGGCCTCCCCGGACTGTCGCCCCTCAGCGCCGACGCCTACACCCAGTACCGCGAGTGGATCGCGGACGACACCAACGTCGATGCGTCGCACTTCACGAGCTACACCGACTCGCTCACGAAGATCCCGCTGATCCCCGAGCCCGCGACCCGGGCGCAGGAGGTCTACGCCGACCTGGCGTCGACCGTGCAGGCGGTGCTGACCGATCCTTCGACGCCGATCGAGCCGCTCGTGAAGGATGCCGCTTCCCGCATCGAACGGATCATCTCGCAGTGACTCGAGTCCTCTCGGTACCGGTCGGGGTCCCCGCGCGCGAGGCGCGCGGGGGCCTCCTCCCGCGTGTGCAGCGCTGGGTGCGGAGCGGGGGACTGTGGTCCCTCGCCTTCGGCGCACCGCTGGTCCTCGTCTTCGCCTACTTCTCCTGGGGCCCGATCGTGCGGGGCCTCGTGCTGTCGTTCCAGAAGACGAACTTCCTCACCAGCAGCTGGGTGGGCCTGCACAACTTCGAGTACGTGCTGACCGACCCGGTGCTGCCCCGGGCGATCCTCAACACGGTGCTCTTCACCGCGATCGGGCTGCTGGTGGGCGCCCCGTTGCCGCTCGCGCTCGCCGTGGTGATGTCGGAGCTGCGCCGATGGAAGGGTCTCTACAGCGCGCTCGCCTATCTCCCCGTCGTGATCCCCCCGGTCGTGGCCATCCTGTTGTGGAAGGTCCTCTACATGCCCGGTCCGAGCGGGTTGCTGAACTCGCTGCTCGGCACGGTGGGGCTCGGACCCCTCGCGTGGCTGGACTCCGAGCAGCTCGTCATCCCCTCCATGGTGCTCGCGGCGACCTGGGCGGGTGCCGGCACGTCGGTCATCATCTATCTCGCCGCGCTCGGCGGCGTCCGGCCCGACCTCTACGAAGCGGCCGAGCTCGACGGGGCGGGCGTGTGGAGCCGGGTGTGGCACGTGACGTTGCCGCAGATCCGCGGCGTCATCCTCGTCCTCATCCTTCTGCAGCTGATCGGAACCATGCAGGTGTTCAACGAGCCGAAGCTCCTCACCGGCGGCGGCCCGAACAACGCATCGATCTCGATCCTGATGCTCATCTATCAATACGGCTTCGTGAACTCGAACTACGGCGCGGCGGCCGCGCTCAGCGTGATGCTCGCCGCGGTCCTGGCGATCGTCTCGATCGTCTTCCAGTTCTCGACGCGGAGGCTCAACGAGAATGACTGACACCTACACCCTGACCCAGCCGCCCGCGGCTCCGACGGCGCGGCGACGCCTCCGCCGCGACGACGACCCGGAAGAGGTCGTCCGTTCGGTCTCCTCCTGGGGCGACCGCCGGCGCCCCGTCGTGCGCTGGTCGTTGCGGATCGTCCAGGCGGTCGTGCTCGTCGGCCTGATCGTCGCGGCCGTGCTTCCGCTGGTGTGGCTCGCGAAGGCATCGGTCTCCACGACCACCGAGCTCGTGACCGACCCTCTGACGCTGATCCCCTCGGTCTTCGACTGGTCGAACTACGCCGTGGTCTGGAACGACCTCGGGATCTGGCGCTACCTGCTGAACACCCTCCTGATGGCGCTCGGGAGCGCGGCCGTCACCCTGTTCGTCTGCGTGACCGGCGCCTACACGCTGTCGATCCTCCGGCCGCGGTGGGGTGACGTCGTCTACTGGGCGGTGCTCGCGACGCTGTTCATCCCCGGGATCGTCTCCCTCGTGCCCCTCTATCTGACGGTGCTGGATCTGCCCGGTCTCGGGATCAGCCTCCTCAACACGATGTGGGCGGTCTGGCTGCCGGCCGGGGCGAGCGCCTTCTCGCTCGTGCTCGCCAAGCGCTTCTTCGACTCCATCCCCCGCGAGCTCATCGAGGCGGCGCGCATCGACGGCGCCGGTCCCGTACGGGTGCTCTGGTCGCTCGTCATCCCGCTGTCGCGTCCGATCCTGTCGGTGCTGGCGCTGCTGAGCGCCGTCGCGGCGTACAAGGAGTACCTGTGGCCGCTGCTGGTGCTCCAGGACCCGGGGGTTCAGCCGATCTCGGTCGCGCTGCCGCGGATCGAGCCCGCGCTGGAGTACTCGGTGATGATGGCCGCGCTGTTCCTGTCGATGGTCGTCCCGATCGGGCTGTTCCTGCTGTTCCAGCGGCAGTTCCTGCGCTCGGTCGGCATGGCCAACGGCATCAAGGGCTGACGGAGACGGCCCTGAGCTATCTTCGGAGGTATGGAGCGCGAGATCCGATGAGTGCGCCGGACGACACGGGCGCACGACGGGCGAATCTCCGCGAGGTCGCCGCGCTGGCCGGGGTGTCGGTGTCGACGGCATCCCGCGTGCTGTCGGGGACGTACCCGATCGCCGAGGCGACCCGCGGGCGCGTGGTCGCCGCGATGCGCGAGCTCGGGTACTCCGAGGCCCGCGCCCGCCGTCGTGAGGCGACCCGGACCATCGGCGTCATCGTCCCCGACGTGCGCTCGTCGCTGGTCTCGGGGGTGCTGGGCGGTATCGACGCCGCGGCCGTCGAGCACGGGCGCATCAGCATGATCTTCCCGACCGAGGGGGACGTCGATCGCGAACGCGACATCGTCCGTCTCGTCGCCCGCCAACGCGAATTGGATGCCGTGGTCTTCGTCGGCGGCGTCTACGCGTCGGCCGACTACGCCGACCGGCTGGGTGACTACGCGACGATGCTCGAGGAGATCGACGCGCGCCTGGTGATGTGCGCACGCCCGGGTCCGATCCCCGCGGATCGTGCGCTCGCGGCGGGGTACGACAACACCGGCGGGGCGTTCGCGATCACGAGCCACCTTCTCTCGCGCGGACACACGCGCGTCGCCTGGGTCGGCGGCGTCGAGGAGTACTCCACGACCGAGGGCCGTATCGCGGGCATGCGCGCCGCGCTCGCGGCCCACGGGCTGGACCCGGCGGCCGTCTACACCGACCCGTCGCCGCGGCGGTCGCGCCGGAGCCCCGCGCCCGATCAGGCGTACGCCCACACCGTCGCGCTGCTGCGCGAGCATCCCGACGTGACGGCGATCGTCGCCAACAGCGACTTCCACGCCCTTGACGTGGTACGGGCGCTGACGGATGCCGGGCTGTCGGTGCCCGAGGACATGTCGGTCGTCGGCTATGACGACGACCGCGTCGCGCAGCGCCTGCACCCGCCGCTCACGACGGTGCACCTGCCGGTGTTCGATCTGGGGTGGGAGGCCGCGCGCCTCGCCGTGGAGAAGCCGCTCCCCGGCCACGCCGGTTCGGTCGTCGAGCTCGGCACGCACGTCGTCGTGCGCGATTCGGTGGCGGCGCCGCGCCGCTGACACCCTTTCTCTCGGACACGAGCCCCGCCGTCTCGGCGGGGCTCGTTGCCGTTTCGTGGCCCGTGTTCGCTTGCGCTAGCAACTTGTTTCTGTAATGTTGCTACGCGAGAGCAGCATTGTTGCTGTCTCGCCGCCAGCCGAAGGAGTCCTCGATGATGCGACGACGCGCTTTCTCCACGCTCGGGATGAGCGAGGCCTCCCTCGTCGAGGTGGTCGCCCTGGCGATGGAGTCCGGCTGGACCGGCGTCGAGGTCGGCTCCGCCGACGACCGTGCCGTGAACGTCCATCTCTCCGCCGCGCAGCGCGCGGACGCCCGTGCCGTCCTCGCCGAGGTCGATCGCGTATGCCTCGCCACCTACGTGAACGTCGCCGACCCCGCCGCGACGGATGCCGATGTGCGGGCGCGCCTCCGCGCGGAGGCCGACCTCGCCCGCGACCTCGGCTTCCCGGCGATCCGCGTGTTCCCCGGCGGCGCGGACGATGCCGTCCTGGTGCGCCGACTGCGCGCGGCGGCCGGCGTCGCGCGCGAGACCGGGGTGGACCTCTGGCTCGAGACCCACGACTCGCACCCGACCGGCCTCGCCGTGGCGCGGGTCCTCGACGCCGTCGACGACGAGCACGTCGGCGCGATCTGGGACATCGCGCACCCGTGGGTCGCGGGGGAGCCCGTCTCGACGACGATCGCGCTCCTCGCGCCGTGGCTGCGGCACGTGCAGGTGAAGGATGTCGTCGGACGCGGCGACGGACGTCCCGTGCTGCCCGGTGCGGGTGGCATCCCGCTCGACGAGATCCTGCTGCAGCTCGACGCCCGCGGATACGACGGCCATCTCAGCCTCGAGTGGGAGCGCCGGTGGCATCCCGAGCTCCCGCCCCTCCGGGACGCGCTCGCCGCCGCCACCGCATGGCTCGACGCGCATCCCGTGCCCGAGCGGATGCCGGTCGTCGGCGTCGAGGGGGCGCTCGCCGCCCTGACGCTCGACGAGAAGATCACGCTCGTCACGGGCCGCGACTTCTGGTCCACCGCCGCCGTGCCGCGCATCGGCCTCCGGCCCCTCGTGCTCTCGGACGGACCGGTCGGGCTGCGCGGCCCGACGATGGACGAGCGGCAGCCGTCCGTCGTGTTCCCGTCCGCCGGCGCCCTCGCGGCGACGTGGGATCCCGCGCTCGCGCGCGACGCGGGACGCGCCGTGGCGGACGAAGCGGTGCGCCACGGCGTCGACGTCGTCCTCGGACCCACCGTCAACCTCCACCGCAGCCCGCTCGGGGGCCGGACGTTCGAGTCGTTCTCCGAGGACCCGGTGCTCTCGGGAGAGATCGCCGCCGGGTACGTCCGGGGTCTGCAGGACGGCGAGGTGGTCGCCTGCCCCAAGCACTACGTGCTCGGCGACTCCGAGACCGAGCGCATGACGGTGTCCGTGGATGCCGATGAGCGCACGCTCCACGAGCTCTACCTCGAACCCTTCCGCGTCGCCCTGGAGGCGGGGGCGGGGGCGATCATGAGCGCGTACAACGCCGTGGACGGGGTCACGATGAGCGAGAACCGTCTCCTGGACGACCCGCTCGTCAGCGCGTGGGGATTCGACGGCGTGGTCGTCTCGGACTGGTCCGCGGTGCGGTCGGTCGCCGCCGCGGCGGCGGGGCAGCACCTCGAGATGCCCGGGCCGCGCGGCGCATGGGGCGCAGCGCTCCGCGCCGCCGTCGAGGCGGGCGACGTGCCCGAGGCGATCCTCGACGAGAAGGTCCGGCGCATCCTGCGTCTCGCCGAGCGCACCGGCGCGCTCGGCGGTGGACTCCGGCCGCGGCTCTCGTCGGTCGACCCCGGCGGCCCGGCGCGCACGGTGCTGACGCGGGGCGCCGTGCTGCTGCAGAACGACGGCATCCTTCCCCTCGCCGGGACGCCCGACGCGCCGCTGCGCGTGGCCCTTCTCGGGCCGGGCGCGACGCGTCCGCGCGTGCAGGGCGGCGGGAGCTCCGAGGTGTTCCCCGTGCGCGTGTCGACACCGGCCGAGGCGCTCGCGGCGGAGCCCGGCATCCATCTCACCGTCGTCGACGGGACCGCGTCCGATCGGGTGGAGCCGTTCGAGGCCGACGAGCTGCGTGCACCCGACGGGACCGTCGGCGCCGTGCGCGCGCGGCTGTTCGACGGCGACGGCGCCGTGCTCTCGGACGAGCGGCGGGAGACCGCGCGCGTGATCTGGCTGGGCGACCTGCCCGACGCCGCACGTCGGTTGGAGATCGAGTTCGACGTCGTGCCGCCGCATTCGGGGCTCCTGCGCCTGGGGATCGACGTCCCGGCCGCGGGCACCCTCTCGATCGACGGCGTCCCCGTCGCCGCCGCGGACGGCGGAGCGCGCGTCGAGGGGGCGCACATCGCGCACACCGACCCGCTCGGCGTCGCGATCGACGTCGTCGCGGGGCGGGCGATCCGCGTCCGCGTCTCGGCGGAGGCGCCGGAGGACCTGCCGCTGCGGATCCTCGACGTCCGCCTCGGCCGCGCGTACGCGGTCGATCCCGCGTCCGCGCTCGAGGCCGCCGTCGCCGCGGCGCGGGAGGCGGACGTCGCGATCGTGTGCGTCGGCACACCCGCCGGAGGAGAGTCCGAGGGGCACGACCGCACCGACCTGACGCTGCCGCCCGAGCAGGACGCCCTCGTCGCCGCCGTCCTCGCGGCCCACCCACGCACGGTCGTCGTCGTGGCCGCGGGCGCGCCGGTCGAGATGCCCTGGCGTCACGACGCGGCGGCGGTGCTGCTGACGTGGTTCGGCGGGCAGGAGCTCGGCGCGGCGCTCGCGGACGTCCTGCTCGGCCGCGAAGAACCCGGCGGACGCCTCCCCACCACGTGGCCCGCGCGCCTCGAGGACGCCCCGGTCTCGGACGTGGTGCCGCGCGACGGCATCCTGAGCTATCGGGAGGGCCTGAACATCGGGTACCGCGCGTGGGCGACCGCGGACGCGGCACCCGCTTACCCGTTCGGGCACGGACTCGGGTACACGGCGTGGGCGCTCGGTGCCGTGCGCGTGGAGGAGGGCCGTGACCGTCTCTTCCTCGTTGCGGACCTCACCAACACCGGTCGTCGCCGTGGACGGCACGTCCTCCAGGTGTACCTGTCCCGCGGCGAATCCGCCGTGCATCGACCGCCGCTGTGGCTGGCGGCGTTCGCCGCGGTCGAGGCGGACGCGGGCGTGCGCAGCACGGTGCGGATCGAGATCCCGCCGCGCGCGTTCGCGCACTGGTCTCCGGCCGCGGGCGCGTGGACGACGGAGCCCGGGGAGTTCACCGTGTCGCTCGGTTTCTCGGCCGACGACGTCCGCTGGAGCGGGCGGGTCCAGCCCCTCGTGGGTGCCTCCCTCGGCAGCATCGTGACGGGGGCCGGCGCATGACCCGGCGTCCTCGTGTCCTGCTGTCGATGTGGGAGGACGTCGTTCCCGAGGTCTTCCCGCCGCGCCTGCGGGACGCACTCCACCGCACCGTCGACCTGCTCGACGACCGGCCACTGCACTCCCTCGACGACCCGGTCGCCGAGCACCTGCCGGAGGCCGAGCTCCTCCTCACCAGCTGGGGGGCGATCCACGTGGACGACGACCTCCTCGCCCGCGCGCCCCGGCTCCGCGGGATCTTCCACGCCGCCGGATCGGTGAAGAACGTGGTGGGCGATGCCGCGTGGCGCCGGGGACTCGATGTGACCTCGGCCGTGCGGGTCGGTGCCGCCCCGGTCATCGACTACACGGTCGCCATGGTGATGCTGAGCGCCCATCGTGCGCTGCCCCTCGCGCAGGAGTACCGGCTCGGGGGGTTCCCGCCGGTGCGCGGACGCCGCGGACGTTTCGGCCTGCGGATCGGCGTCGTGGGGGCGTCCGCGATCGGTCGCGGGGTGATCCAGCGGCTCGTCGCCGACGGCTGGGACGTCGCCGTGTACGACCCCGTCGTCGACCCCGCCGTCGTGCGGGCGATGGGCGCGCGGCAGCTCGAGCTCGACGAGCTGTGCGCCCACAGCGACATTCTCACGCTTCATGCGCCGAGCCTCCCCGGCACGCGCGGCATGATCGACGCGCGGCGTCTCGCGCTGCTGCCCGACGGCGCGACACTCATCAACACCGCGCGCGGAGCCCTTCTCGACCACGATGCCCTCCGCGCCGAATGTCTCAGCGGACGCCTGGACGCCGTCCTCGACGTGACCGAACCCGAGCCGCTGGCGCCGGGAGACATCCTGCTGAGCCTCCCGAACGTCGTGTGCACACCGCACGCCGCGGGCGTCCAGGGGAGCGAGATCGGCGAGATGGGGGCGTTCATCCTCGATGAGGTGCAGCGCTATCGCGCCGGCCAGCCCCTCACCGGCGCGGTCGATCCGGGGCTGCTGCCGACGCTGGCCTGAGGCCGGGTCCCGCGCGGCCCGCCCACGCCCCACCTCCTTCACCGATAAACGCGATCGACGGCGGGAAACGGCGCGACGTCGCGTTTCCCGCCGCGGATCGCGTTTATCGCTGAGGGGACTGCTCGGCTCACGGCATCCGTCGCCCTCAGAGGGAACTCCCGCCCGCGCACCCCTGTCGGGCGCGGGCGGGAGCTCCGGTCTGTGGCGTCAGGGGCGCGGGACGAGGACCTCGTGCCGGTCGGCCGGGGTGAGCGTGACCGTGACCTTCCCGTCGCCGCCCACCGTGAGGTGACGGACCGTCCCGTCGACGGTGACGTCGATCGCCCCGGGTGTGAGCTGCCCGACCACGAGGTCGGCCCCCGGCAGGTCGTCCGGCAGCACGCCGACGAGCGAGATGCGGATGTCGCTCGTCTCGACCTCGAGGCGGAGGTTCCGGCGACCGCCCTGGACGGCCACGCTGACTCCCGCCACGACGGCGGACGCGGCATCCACGACGGTCAGGACGCTCGGGTCGGCCGAGGAGGAGGCGCGGCGGACGACGAGCGCGCGCGCGTCCGCCTGGGCGCCCGGCGTCGAGAGGCTGCCGCGGCCGTCGGTGGTCGTCGCGACGGCCACCGTGTCGATCCGTCCCGGGCGCGTGAGGTCGGCGCTCAGCTGCCCGCTGGCCGTCGCCGACGTGAGCGTCGCGGCGTCGGCGGCGGACCGCTGCGGCACGAGAGCCGCCGCGAAGTGGGCCGCGGTGGTCGAGGGGACGGTCGACCGCCACGTCGTGCCGAGCACCGCCAGTGTGTCGGCCGCGTGCGAGTACGTCGCGCCGCTGTCGGGCGAGGCCTGCAGGTAGCGCGCGGTCACGGTGCTCGAGCCGATCGTCTGGGCGATGTCCGACCCGCCGGTGACGTCGGTCACGGTGCCCTTGCTGTGGAAGAGCGAGTGGATGTCCTTCGCGGTCCCGGCCGTCACGTCGTCGACGATCACGGCGGTCTGCCGGTCGAGGAACGCGATCGTCCGACGCGCCCGCGTGATCCCGGAGGTGCTCGGCGCGGCGTACAGCCCCGTGACGTCGGCCGCGATGATCGTGTCGTCGCCGAGACTGCACACCGCGGGGATCGACGCGCGATCGCGCATGTCCGTGTAGGGCTGCATGAAGCCGGTCCCCCGTTCGCCGGCCTGCCCCACATCGCTTCCGGCGACGATCGCGTTCGTCTGCTTCGTGAGGTAAGCGCCGTAGGGGGCGTAGGAGCCGAAGACGGCTCCGCCGAACGACATGCTGAAGTGGCCGCCGTCGGGGTGGTCGTGGCCGACGTTGATGTAGGTGGCGTTGGGGCCGAGGCGGTCGCGCCACTGGTTCAGGCGCCGACCGCCCATGACGCCGGCCTTCACGTGCAGCGAGACGTCGGTGCTCGCCCATCCGGACCGGGATGCCACGACCCCCAGGTCGCTGTACAGGCGTGTGGTCGGCCGGTCGTCGAGCCCCGTGGCGGCGAGGGAGTCGTCGAACCACAGCAGATTCCACGCGTTGTAGAAGAACGACGTCGCACCGGCGGACCCCGAGGTGTACAGCCGATGCAGGAAGTCCTGGACCTGCTCGTCGCCGTACTTGCCCGCGATCCGCCACAGGAACGGGTTGAAGTAGTACTGGCTGCCGTCGGTGTCGCCGTACCAGAACTGCGCGGGGTAGCCCGGCAGTGACATGTCGACCTTGAACGAGGCCATGCCGGGGAGCTCGGGCTCCGCCCACAGGTCGCCCCCGCCGATCCCGTCGAAGATGTCGACCGCGCGGACGATGTGCTCGTTGCCGTAGTTCGCGTACGTGATGCTCTCGTGCTGCGACCCGTCGGGCGAGATCCAGGTCAGGACGTGACGCAGCTGGGAGCGCGCGAACTCGAGGCGGTAGTCGTCGCTCTCTCCGGTGTCGGACGCCCCGTCGCCGTGGATCGCGGCGGCGGCCGCGGTGATGCCGTCGACGCGGAAGTGGCGGTGGTTGGGTTGCGGGTCGTTCTTCCAGTAGGCATCCGTCGCGACCGAAGTGTTGCCGAACTGTTCGATCAGGCGGTCGGCCTGCAGGGCGAGCTTGTCGCGGATGGTGGCGCGCTCGGCGGGGGAGAAGAGGTCGTAGCACCAGTCGTAGGCGATGGACACGCCGATGAGGCCGGCGGCGGCACCCATCGACCCGCCGTTCTCCCCGCCCCATTGCGGCCGTGTGGCCGGGTCGCAGACGTACAGCGTCCAGTTCCGCAGCTTCGTCGAATAGGTCGAGTTGCCGGTGATGAGGTACGCCATCGCGAGCTCGGGCAGGGTCCAGTACACGGTCTGCCACTGCCCGTCGTCGCCGTTGCCGGTGATCGTTGGGAGGGCCGCGCGGCCGTTGGCGTAGCTGATCAGGCTGTTCACGAACGGGGCGTAGGCGGGCGCGGCGGCGCGGCGGGCGAGCTCGGTCAGCGACACCCGCGTGCCGAGGATCAGGCGCGGGTGAACGCCCGCGAGGGCCGGGTCGATGAGCCCGCCGGCGGCGGGGACGGTGCCCAGGGCGGGGCGGTTCAGGCCGCCGCCGAGCGCGGCGCCGGCCGCGACGGCGCCGACGAGCGACCCGAGCAGCATGGAG
Organism: Microbacterium sp. 71-36; assembly: GCF_001898305.1. NCBI lineage: Bacteria > Bacillati > Actinomycetota > Actinomycetes > Micrococcales > Microbacteriaceae > Microbacterium > Microbacterium sp. 71-36. The sequence goes on along the minus strand of NZ_MKTP01000001.1, from coordinate 1,439,958 downwards.
CGCCGCGAGAAGTCACGACGGGGAAGGGGAAGGGACGGCTCTGTCACATCAAGTCCTTAGTCGCAGAAACAATGAGGATTTGTTGCGCAAACTAGCGCGAACACGCGCCGTGGGTCAAGAGATCCGCGAGCCTGAGTCGCCGAGATTCGTCGCCGCGCGGCGCGCGGAGGCGACAGATCTCGGCGACCCACGCCGCGGTCAGGCCGGGGGCGGTGGGGTCCTGCGGGCGCGGCCCGCGGCCAGACGCGCCGCACCGGCGAGGATCCGCGGGACGAAAACGTAGACCGCCGGCGGAACGACGATCACGGTCACCAGCGCCGAGCGGCCGACGGTCTCCAGAACGTTCGCCGACGGGGACAGCAGCACGTTCACCAGCGCCACCTCCGGGAAGATGACGCACCAGGTGACGAGGGCGCGCAGGTGCACCGACGGCGGTGACGGAGCGGATGCCTCGGTCACCGGCATCCGCTCCTCATCCCTGGTCCTCCTGGTGACGCTCGAGCGGCACGCCTTGCGCGGCCTGCGCCTCGCTCGCTGAGGCGGGGCCCCGGAGGATCCGCGCGATGCCGACGGCGAGGAGTGCGCCCGCGAGGGGTCCGACGACGTACGCCCAGTAGCCCGTGAAGTCGCCCGTCGCGACGGCCGGACCGAGGCTGCGGGCCGGGTTCATCGACGCCCCCTCGAACGGGCCGCCCATGGTGCCCCACGCGATGATGTAGCCGCCGACCGCGAGCGGGACGAACGGCCCGTTCAGCTTCGGGCCGTTCGCCATGTTCAGCACGAGGAGCACGAGCCCGCACGTCAGGACGGCCTCGAAGGCCGCGGCCTGCCACTCCATGCCCGGCTGAGGTCGGGTGGCGGCGAGGTTGCCGCCGTCGCCGGCGAAGAACCTCGCCAGTAGGGAACCCGCGCAGGCGGCCGCCGCCTGCACGAGCCAGTAGAACAGCGCCATCACCCAGCCGATGTCACCGCGCAGGGCGAAGGCGAAGGTCACCGCGGGGTCGAAGTGCGCCGAGATGTCGCCCAGGAAGAACACCGCGACCATGAGCCACAGGCCGGACACGGCCGAGAGCACCAGCGCGAGCTGCCACCCGCCCGCCGGGCCGCCCCAGCGCGTGATGATCGCGGCACCTCCGGACAGGATGAACGTCAGTCCGCCGACACCGATCGCCTCCGACATCAGGCGGCGGGCCCGGTGACGGGGGTTGGTCCAGTCGGCGTAGGCGCGCTGTCCGCCGATCGAGGCGATGAACGCCTCCTTGCCGATCTCGCGGCGGTGCGCGGTGTTCGTGGAGGTGGCCATGTCCGCGTGCCTCGCCTCAAGCCCCGCCGACGCCGGAGCCGACCATGTGGCCGGGCACGACGACCGCGTCGAACTGCTCGGCGGTGACCTTGCCGGAGGCCAGCGCCGCCTCCCGCAGCGTCGTGCCCGAGGCGATGGCGTGCTCGGCGATGTGCGCGGCGTTCTGGTAGCCGATGACCGGGCTCAGCGCGGTGACGAGCATGACGCTGTCGCCGACGTACTCCTCGATCTTCGGGCGGTTCAGCTGCGTGCCCTCGACCGAGTAGGTGAGGAACTTCTCGCATCCGTCGCCGAGGATCCGCGCCGAGTGCAGGAAGTTGTTGATGATGATGGGGCGCATCGCGTTGAGTTCGAAGTTGCCCTGGGACCCGGCGAACGCGACCGCCGAGTCGTCGCCGATCACCTGGATCGAGATCATCACGATGGCCTCGCACTGGGTCGGGTTGACCTTGCCCGGCATGATCGACGATCCCGGCTCGTTCTGCGGCAGCAGCAGTTCGCCGAGACCGCAGCGCGGACCGGATGCCAGCCACCGCATGTCATTCGCGATCTTCATGAGCGCGACGGCGACGCCCCGGAGGGCTCCGTGCGCCCGCACCATGGCATCCAGCGATCCCTGCGCCTCGAACTTGTTCGGGTTCGTGATGTATTTCTTCCCGGTGAGCGAGGCGATCTCGGCGGCGACGTTCTCCGAGAACCCCGCGGGCGCGTTCAGGCCGGTGCCCACCGCCGTCCCGCCGAGGGCCAGACGCAGCAGCCCCTCCCGGGCGTGCACGATCTCGCGGATGCACTCCTCGAGTTGGGCGGCGTAGCCCGACCATTCCTGCCCGACCGTCAGGGGCACCGCGTCCTCGAGGTGGGTGCGGCCGATCTTCACGACCGACATCCACTCCGCCGACTTGCGGGCGATCTCGCGGTGCAGGGCCCGCAGGCGCGGCAGGAGCCGTTCGTCGATCTCGGTGATCGCGGCGATGTGCATGGCCGTGGGGAACGAGTCGTTGCTGGATTGGCCCATGTTCACGTCGTCGTTGGGTCCGATGGGGACCTGGCTTCCCAGAACCCCGCCGAGCAGCTGGATGCCACGGTTGGAGATGACCTCGTTCACGTTCATGTTGCTCTGCGTGCCCGATCCGGTCTGCCACACGTAGAGCGGGAATTCGGCGTCGAGCCGACCGGCGATCGTCTCCTCCGCGGCTTGGACGATGACCTTCGCCTTCCAGTCCGGCAGGCGGCCGGCCCGCTGATTGACGAGCGCGGCGGCCTTCTTCACCACCCCGTACGCGCGATAGACCTCGATCGGCATGTGGTCGTGCCCGATCGAGAAGTGCTGCAGGGAGCGCTGGGTCTGTGCACCCCAGTAGTGCTCGGCGGGCACCTCCACCTCGCCCATGCTGTCGAATTCGGTGCGGGTGCCGATGGCATCCAGGCCGATGGGAACGTCCTGGTAGGTCGGCGCGGTCGTGGTGCTCATCGGGGGGATTCCTCTCTCTCGCGTGCCCGGCGACCCGATCGGATCGTCACGGGCCGAAGCTACGGCGGGGTGGGGCGGCGGGTCTCGGCCATGCGTCCCGATGTCGCTCGACGTCTGTCGAGCGGGCGGTCAGCGCAGCGGGACGATCCCCTGAGGGCCGCGCGGGAAGGTGCGCAGGACGTCCTCGGGGATGTTGAGGTGCTGCGAGACGAGCGCGGGAGGCACGTGCGCGAGCCAGTTGGCGAGCGAGACCTCTTCGTAGCGGTCGCTGCGGAACACCTCGAGGAACTGCAGCACGTCGTCGCCGGTGTTCTCGATGTAGTGGCCCAGGTTCCGGCGGACGACGCCGACGTCTCCCGCCCGGAAGTCGGTGGTGTTCGCGTGCGGCCCCGTGTTGAACACCGTCATCCGGGCCGAGCCGCGGAGGTAGTACTGCCACTCGTCGGCGTTCGGATGCCAGTGCAGTTCGCGCATCGACCCGGGTTCGACCGTGACGAGAGCCGTGGCGACGGTCGTCGCGACGCGGAAGTTGGTGCTGTCGGCGATCTGGATGCGGCCGCCGCTGTTCTCGTGCACGGGGGTCGAACGCGACAGTCGGAAGATCACGGGCTCGTCGCCCCATTCGACGCCCGCGGCGGCCTGGTCGGTCTCGAGGTCGCCGGGCTCGTCGCCGGGGAAGATCCACAGGTTGTGCAGCGGGATGTCCGCGAAGACGCTCTGCGCGACGCCGAAGTTCTTCGCCAACACCTCCGGAGGGGTGTGCGCGAACCAGTCGGTGAGAAGGAGCGTGTTCGACTCGGACTGCGAGCCGTCGTCGAAAGCGAGCACGAACTCCGCGCCGTCGGGGCCCAGGCCCTGCAGCGAATGGGGGAGTCCGGGCGGGAAGTACCAGAGGTCGCCCTCCTCGACGTCCTCGACGCTCGGCAGTCCGCGGCGGTTCAGCGTGGTGATGCGGCAACGACCCCGCGTCATGACGGCCCACTCGGCGGTCTGGTGCCAGTGGAGCTCGCGGATGCCGCCGGCCTCGAGGTACATGTTGACGCCCGAGATCTCTTCGGAGACGGCGAAGTCCTGCTGCGTCACTTCGCGCGCCCACCCGCCGCGTTGGATGCGGCGGGGGGAGATGTTGAACGACGACCAGAAGAACGGCTGCGTCGACACGTCGGTCGCGGGCGGGTCGATCTGGTTCGGGAACTGCGCGGCGAGCTCGGGGTTCTGCGGCCCCGACATCGTCAATGACGCCGCGTCGTCGGCGGCGTTCACCGCGCCCTCGGCGGGCAGGTCCGGATCGCCGAAGCGCGGGGCATCGTGGTTCGGGGCGGTCGGGGTCGTCATGACGGTCTCCTTCGTCGCGGTTTCTGCGGTACCGACAGGAGACACCGGCGCGCGGGCGCGGCGATCAGACGGATGACCGAAGCTCGTTCGGCATCCGGAGGGAAGCCCGGAAAGGGACGGAAAAAGCCCCGGCCGGAGAAATCTCACGACCGGGGCTTGTCACTGTCTCAACACAGTGTGCGCCCGAAGGGACTCGAACCCCTAACCTTCTGATCCGTAGTCAGATGCTCTATCCATTGAGCTACGGGCGCAGGGCCTCCGCGCGAAACGGCGCGCAGGCCGTGGTCCAGCATAGCCCGGACCCGCGTCGAGGTCTAATCGGCGCCGGAGGCAACGCATCCCGGGCGTGGCGCGCGAGTATCCGGACGGTGACGCGCGCGCGACGTACGCTGGACGGATGAGCGCCTACGTCTCGGCGTTCGAGCTGTTCTCCATCGGTGTAGGACCCTCGAGCTCCCACACGGTCGGCCCCATGCGGGCCGCCGCAGAATTCGCCGCACGCCTGCGCTCCACCCGAGCGCTCGACCGCGTGGCATCCGTCTCGTGCGCCCTCTACGGGTCGCTCGGCGCGACCGGGATCGGGCACGGCACACCGGATGCCGTCGTCGCGGGCCTGCAGGGGCTCGAGCCCGAGACGGTGGAGCCGGATGCCGTGCGCCGGGCGTGGTCGGACTGGCCCGATGGGCAGACGCTCGCGCTGGCCGGGAGCCATGGCATCCCGTTCTCGAAGAGCGACATCGTGCTGGCGCCGCGCACGCGGCTGCCCGGACACCCGAACGCGATGACGCTGTTCGCGCGCGACGCCGACGGCGCGATCCTCGCCGACGAGACCTATTACTCCGTCGGCGGAGGGTTCATCCGCCGGGACGGGGAGCCGCCGCGGGTCGCCGCAGCCCCCGTGCCGTTCCCCTACACCGACGCCGCGACGCTGCTCGCGCTGTGCGACGAGCACGGCATCACCATCGCCGAAGCCGCGCGGCGCAACGAGGAGGCGCTGCGCTCCGACGAGGAGATCGCCGAGGGGCTCGACAGGATCTGGGATGCCATGGCCTCCTGCGTGAACGCCGGGCTGCAGAGCGACGGCGTGCTCCCCGGCATCCTGAAGGTCAAGCGGCGGGCGTCGGTCATCCGCGCGCAGCTCGAGGAGATCCAGGCCGAAGGGCACCGCGAGCTTCCCGGGGAGTGGCTCGGGGCCTTCGCGCTGGCCGTGAACGAGGAGAACGCCGCCGGCGGGCGCGTCGTGACGGCTCCTACGAACGGAGCGGCCGGCATCCTCCCCGCTGTGGCGATGTACTGGTGGCGCTTCCTCGCGGATTCCGGGCTCGGCGTGGGGAACGCCGTCACCCCGCACGGGGAGCTCGTCGGCAGCGCGCTGCTCGGGTTCCACGGGCACGCCGCGACGCGCGCCGAGGCATCCGGGTGGGACGACGCGCAGGTCGCCGAGGCGAACCGGCGCCGTGGCATCCGTCGCTTCCTCCTGACGGCGGCGGCCCTGGGGTCACTGTTCAAGAACAACGCCTCGATCTCGGGAGCCGAGGGCGGATGCCAGGCCGAGGTCGGCTCCGCGTGCGCCATGGCCGCGGGCGGGCTCACGGCGGTCATGGGCGGGACGAACCGGCAGATCGAGAACGCCGCGGAGATCGCGATGGAGCACCACCTGGGGCTCACGTGCGATCCGGTCGGCGGGCTCGTGCAGATCCCGTGCATCGAGCGCAACGCGATCGCGGCGTCCACCGCTGTGACCGCAGCCCGCCTCGCGCTGCGCGGCGACGGCACGCACTACGTCTCGCTCGACACAGTCGTCGAGACGATGCGGCAGACCGGCATCGACATGTCGACGAAGTACAAGGAGACCAGCGAGGGCGGCCTCGCGGTGAACGTCATCGAGTGCTGACGCAGGGCGGCGGCGTCGCACCGCGCGCCAGTGTCCGAGACACGCCGATGCGGCGCGCGCGGAACGGCGTGTCCTGGACACTCGACCCGCGAAACGCCGGGCGCGTCAGCGCGTGTCGCGGAGCTTCGCCGTCAGCGCGTGGAGCTGGGTGAGCTCGGCGTCGTCGAGTCGCGCCATGCGCTCGGCGATCGACGTCGCGTGCGCGGCGGCGAGCTGCCGGAACGCCGCGGCGCCGGCCTCGGTCGCCGTCACGAGCGAGCCGCGGCCGTCCTCGGGGTCCGCGCATTTGGTGAGCAGGCCGCGGGCGACCATGCGCTCCACCAGGCGCGAGACGCTGGGCTGACTGATGAGCATGTTCGCCGTGACGTCGCGGAGGCGTGCGGTCATTCCGCGGCGACGCGTCACCGTCAGGAGCACGTCGTACTCGGCCTGCGACAGCTCCGTGCCCTCGAAGTCGTTCCGCAGATCCTCGAACACCTCGTGCTGCGCGCGGAACAGGCTCTCCCAGGCGCGGACGGCGAGGCGGCGATCGGTCATGCACTCAGGGTAGGGCGTTCTGACCCGACGGGGGCGGAGCCACGTCCATGTCGCTGAATACAGGAAGGGCCGGTCGAAGCGGCATCCGACCGGCCCTCTGCACCAGAGTGTCCTGCAATCACATGTCGGCAACCGCCACAGCAAAACAGTTACCGTGCGACGACTCTATAACGGTGAGGTAACGGAAGGGAAGAGGTTTCCGTGACCTTTTCGTGATCGCGCCGGCTCAGCGTCCGCGCACGTGGTTCCACTGCGTGATGACCTCGGAGCCGTGCTCGAACCCGAGCTCGCTGACCGCCGACGTCCCCAGCACGAAGTACTTCCCGCCCGCGGCCGTCAGGCCGAGCCACGTGCCCGCGAGGGCGCGGAGGAAGTGCGAGTGCGAGAACAGCAGCACCTGTTCGCCGGCGCGTACGCGCGGGCGCAGCTCGTCGAGGAGGGACTCGGCGCGGGCCGTGACCTGCGCGACCGTCTCGCCGGGGGTGGCGCCCGCGGGGGCGCCGGCCTGCCAGATGGTCCAGTCGTGGCCGAGCCGAGCGCTGATCTCCGGGGTCGTGAGGCCCTCGTAGGCGCCGTAGTCCCACTCGACGAGGCGCGGCTCGATCTCGGCCTGGGGGTACCCGGCGCGGGCCGCGGTCTCGACCGCACGCGCGAGGGGGCTCGTCAGGACGAGATCCCAGTGCCGTGTCGCCAGCAACGTACCGGCGAGCTCGGCCTTGTACGCGCCGGTCTCGGTGAGCGGGATGTCGGTGAGCCCGGTGTGGCGGCCCGTGCGGCTCCATTCGGTCTCGCCGTGGCGCACGAGCACGAGGCGCCCGTCGGGGTCGGTCAGATCCTCGTCTTTCACGTCCCCATCCTCCCGCGTTCCGACCCGGCGGTCGCCGACGGCGTCGAGAACGGACGAAGGGCCGGTCGAGGAGTCTCGACCGGCCCTTTTCCCTGCACCAGAGTGTCCTGCAATCACATGTCGGTGGCTGCCACAGCAAAACAACCACCGTGCGATGACTCTATAACGGTGAGGTAACGGAGCGGAAGGGGATGCCGTTATCTTTTCGTGACTTCATAGCTGCTTCATCAGTTCGCCCCTCGCCGTCACGACAGCCAGGTGTTCCAGCCGACCCTCACCGGCGACGTGACGGTCGAGGTGCGGCTCTCGACCGCCTCGCAGGACGGGCCGTACAGCGTCTCGGTGCCCGTCACCGTGACGGTGTAGACGCCGTACTCTCCGTTGCCGGTCTGCCCGGGCGGGATGTCGATGGTGATGTCGTTGCCGAGGCCGGCCGTGAGACTCGCCGAGAACGACGTGCCGTACGTCGCGGACATGCTCGCGAGCTTGGCGTCCAGGCTCACGTTCGCGCTTCCGCTGACGCTCGCCTCCACCGTCGCGGACGCCTGGGCGCTGAACGTCGTCGACGCCGTCGACCCGGTGCCGTTGTAGTTCGACTGGGGCGGCCCGGCCGAGACGAGCGACTCGGCGCTCTCGGTCTCCGGGCTGAACAGCCACTGGCCCGACTCCTCGCACGCGGCCTGAGCGGGGAGCGATCCGGCGGTGAGCATCGCGGTGATCAGTCCGACCGAGGCCGCCGTGCCCCCGAGCAGGCGGCGCCGACGGCGGGGGGAGCGGGTCTCGGTTGCGGTGGTCTGGCTGTCGGTCACGATGTCTCCGATCGTCGTGCGGATCCGAGGATCCGTCGTTCGTTCTGCCGACCGCCCCGTCGTCTGTGCGGGACGCGTTGCGTTCGACGTTTCTCCGCCGACCGGCTCGGATCAACCGGCCTCGCGAGTTGGGAGCGCTTTCATGGCACGACTCTCATCTTCCGCTGGATGCGGGGTGTGAGCCTTCTGGACAAGGTCGGTGAAGACGCCCGATGCGATCAGGGGAGTGGTTCGCTTCCGCCACTGTCCAGGCGGCGCGGCGGGTCGGCTCCGGCTCCTCGGCCGAGGGCTTCCCGGCATCCGTTAGCCTGACGTGCGCCGCGATTCGGGCCGAGGGTCGAAAGGTCGGCTGTGCGAGCCCCGGGTCCCGGTCTCTCCACGATTGCGAGTCCACATGACAACCTCCCCGGGTTCGTCCGCCCTGCCCACTGGGACCCCTGCCACGACGGCGCCGCCGCGCACTCTGCGGCGCGCGATGGATGCCAGGCATCTCGTCATGATCGCGCTCGGCGGGGTCATCGGGTCGGGACTGTTCCTCAGCTCGGGGTACACGATCCACCAGGCGGGCCCGCTCGGTGCCGTCATCGCGTACCTGCTCGGCGCGTTCGTCGTCTGGCTGGTCATGGTGTGCCTGGGCGAACTCGCCGTCGTCTACCCCGTTTCGGGATCCATCCACGTCTATGCGGCGCGCACGATGGGGCCCGCGACCGGGTTCGCGACCGCGTGGCTGTACTGGCTGTGCTGGGTGGTGGCACTCGGGTCGGAGTTCACCGCGTCGGGGATCCTCATGCAGCGGTGGTTCCCCGGCGTGGACGTCTGGGTGTGGTGTCTCGTCTTCGCGGCGGTGCTGTTCACCCTCAACGCCATCTCGGCGCGGGTGTTCGGTGAGACGGAGTTCTGGTTCTCGCTCATCAAGGTGCTGGCGATCGTGGCTCTCATCGTGCTCGGCGGCCTGGCGATCTTCGGGTTCACCCCGCTGTCGTCGTCGCCCCACGAGGCCGTGCTGTTCAGCAACTTCATGACCCCCGAGGGGCTGCTGCCCGCGGGGCTCGGGGGAGTGCTGATCACCTCGCTCGCGGTGTTCTACGCCTTCAGCGGCGCCGAGCTGGTCGGAGTCGCCGCGGGCGAGACCAAGGACCCCGGTCGCAACATCCCGCGCGCACTGCGCTCGACCGTCCTGCGGCTGCTGGTGCTGTTCGTGCTCTCGATCACGGTGATCGCCGCGCTCCTCCCGTACGAGCGCGCCGGTCTCAGCTCGAGCCCTTTCGTCGACGTCTTCGAATACGTCGGCGTTCCCTACGCGGCGGACATCATGAACTTCGTCGTGATCACGGCACTGCTGTCGGTCGGGAACAGCGGACTCTACTCGTGCGCCCGCATGCTCTTCTCGCTCGCCGAGGAGGGCTACGCGCCGCGCGCGTTCACGCGCCTGACGCGGCGTGGCATCCCGATCATCGCGCTCCTGGTGAGCCTGGCGATCGGACTCGTGTCGCTGATCTCCAGCGTGGTCGCGGCCGAGACGGTCTATCTCGTGCTCGTGTCGATCGCCGGTTTCGCCGCGGTGGCCGTGTGGATGTCGATCGTGGCGGCGCAGTTCTTCCACCGCCGCCAGTTCCTGCGGCGCGGAGGCGACCTGTCCGCGCTGGCGTACCGGACGCCGTTCTACCCGGCCGTGCCGATCCTCGCGTTCGTGCTGCTGACGGCCTCGATCGTGGCCATCGCCTTCGACCCCGCCCAGGCGCCCGCGCTGTACTTCGGCATCCCGTTCGTCCTGCTCTGCTACGGGTACTTCTGGGTGCGCTACGGCCGCCGCGGCGCGCGCCCGGTCCCGCTGGACGAGGAAGCGCCCGTCGACTCGCGCGAGTGATCTGCGACGCGCGTGCGGCGGCACCGGGGATCAGGGGAAGGTCCCGCGGTCGCTCGCACGGTCGCCCAGGTCGCGGCGGGATCGGGCGCCGACCTTGGCCCGCGCCTGGTAGATGTGGGACTCGACCGTGCGCACGGACAGGAACAGGCGATCGGCGATCTCGCGGTTCGACATCCCCGCGGCGATCAGACCGGCGATCTCCCTCTCCCGCCGGGTCAGCGAAGACGCGTCGGTCGTCCTCGACCCCGGGAGAAGGGCGGGCGACTCCGTCGGCGGGTGCGAGGCGGAGCGCGGCACCAGCGTGCGCACGAGGGCGTCCCGGAGATCGGAGTGCCGGCGACCGGCGACGAGAGGGACCGGCGCATCGTCCCAGATCCGGCGGACGGATGCCGTGGACCCGGAGAGCAGGCGACGGATCTCGTCCTGGAGATCCTGCTCCGCCACCCCCAGCGTCACCGCCCGATGGAGATCCCGCACCCGCAGCATCGGTGCCGGTCGCTCCGTCGTCAACGACAGTGCGTGCCGAGCCGCCCGGGCGGCGTCGTCGTAGCGCGCGTCCAACGCGTCGACCATCGACCGCGCGGCGACGCAGTCGTGACGGAGGCTCAGCGGGCCGTCCGCCCAGAGGCCCGAGACCCGGTCGACGATGCGTCGTGCCTCCGGGATGCGGCCGCGGACGGCGACGAACTGCGCGATCAGCAGCTTCACGCCCGCCACCGCCATGTCCTTGCGGATCAGGTGGAACCGCCCCCGCGCCGCGTGGAGATCGCGGAGGGCCCCGTCGTCGTCCCCGGTGACGGCCGCCGACAACGACGCGGCCAGTCCGGCCGCCCCCAGCGCGCGGTCGTCCCCCTCCCGCGCGGCTCGGCGTCGTTCATCGGCGATCCGTCCGTGGATCAGCGGGACGTCGGCGCCCAGCGTGAGGTGCGTCATCAGGGAGACCGTCAGCGCCCACGCCCGTTCCGCGGTGTCGAGACCGGCGACACCGCTCTCGTAGACGAACTCCTCGACGCGAGCCGACAGCCGGTCGGCGCCGTCCGCGTCCCCCAGCTGTGCGCGGGCGTACGCCTCCCGCAGCCACGCCCAGACCCGCCGGGAGCCGGAAGCCGTACGGGCCGTCTGCTGCGCGACGTCGCGCGCGAGCGGCCACTGCAGCGCGAACCCGAGAGTGTCGACCCGTGCGGAGGCGGGATCCTCCTCCGCACTCGGTGCGCGACCGCGGTCGAGCGCGGCGTGCAGGGCGCGGGAGGCGGAGGAGAACCCGCGCATCTCCCAGGCCGTCGCGATCTCCTGCGCCCGATGCCTGTCCCTCTCCGACGCGACCACCGGCGGCAGCGGGCTCTCGGTCTGCGGGGCGCCGGCGGAGACCCGCGCGTGCGCGAGTTCCAAGCGGAGGGCCCCGTCGTCGGGGTCGCCGGCGAGCCCGGTCGTCGCGAACGCCTCCGCCGTCGCGAAGCGCCCCTGGTCGTTGGAGTGTCTCGCGGCGTCGAGCAGCGCGCGGCGACACAGATCCTCGGTCGCCGGGACGGGCGGGGGATCCCCGCGGAGGAGTGACTCGGCCACGACGGCCGCGATCGGCGGGCTCCACCATCGGCCGCCGGCCTCGAACATCTGCGCCGCTGCGGCCTCGACGATGTCGCGGACGTGCGCGTCCCCGAGGCGGCGCGTGGCCTCGGCGGCCAGCACGGGATTGGCCCACAGGGCACCGGCATCCGAATCGTCTCTCCAGATGCAGCCGTACGCGCGGAGCGTCTCGACCTCATGACAGGGGCGGATGCGGGCCGCGTGCGACGACGATATGCCCGGGAAACGCCCGACGGCCACCAGCGTCGAGAGATGCTCGACGTCCAGCGCCGACAGATGCGTGTGCACCGCGTCCCCCAGTCGCGTCCACATCGGGGCCTCCCGCAGGGCGGTGAGCGGATCGCGCCCATGCCTCGAGGCGTGGGTCGCGACCTCGGCGAACTCGGAGAGCAGGGCGCGCGAGCCGTTCGCCATCCACACCAGCGCGTCCTGGGTCACGCCGTCGAGCGCGTCCGCCCCGCACTCGCGCAGGAAGGCGGACGCCTCCGTCTCTCCCAGGGGCTCGAGGTCGATGCGGAGTGCGAAGCCGCGGCTGCCCAGCTCCAGCAGCGAGTGCGTGAGATCGTCGGATGCCGGGCGCGTGAACCGCGGCGTCTCCACCGCGATGCACGCCGTGACGCGGCGATGGCACACCGCGCGCAGGAGGGTCGCCCCGGAGCGCTCGTCCAGAGCGTGGGCGTCGTCCACCAGCAGCGTCGTCCCCGGCGCGGGGAGGTCCTCCATCACCGCGGACCCGGCCTCGGGGGCCAGCTCCACGCCGCGCACGAGCTGGGTGGGGACCTCCCGCCGCGCCAGCGCGTGCGCGACGCGGCTCATCGTCACGGTCTTCCCGACCCCCACGGGCCCGACCAGGACCACGGGTGTCCCGGCCGCCAGATGTCGCGCGATCACCTCCGGGTCCGCCGCATGTCGAACGGTCCGCGGAGTGCTCTCCCCACCGCGGAAATCTGCGATCGCCCCCATTGCCACCCCCTCGTGGAATCGGTCCCACATCACGATAGCCGCACTCACGCAGACCGGGTCGGGTGCCTCTACGCAGGACTACTCACTTTCTCGGGCTCAGTAGTCACCCGGAAATACGGGGTTCTCATCCGAATGGACGAGCGCTCATCGGCATCCCACTGGTGTTCGCTCTGGTTCGCGTCTCCGGACCTTGGCGCGCCCTCCACGCGCCGAGAGGCTCGCCATCGCGGGGTCGTCCCGCTCGCTGGGCATCGGCCGAGCGGTCCTGAACCAATGGGGGTTTCCATGGAGAAGCAGAAGCACCGGGTCGTCCGGCGCCGGATTTTCGCCGTCGCCGCGGGAGGCGCGGCCCTCGGGGTCGGCGTGGCCGCCACCCTCGCGGCCTGGACGGACACCGAGTGGGTGTTCGGCGGGGACGGCACGGGGGGACCGGGCGTCGGGACCTCCACCTTCGCGATCGAGCAGAACACGGACCCGGGCTTCGACGCGGCCGCCTGGACCGATGAGCCGGACAACCCCGGCGGCGAGATGGTCTTCTCCGCCGCGGGTCTTCTCGGCACCGAACTGACGCCGGGCGACAGCGTCTACGCCGCGGTGGCGCTGCGCACCAAAGCCGCGTCGATCGCGGGCGACGTCGAGCTCCAGCCGGCCGTCACGGCGGCGGGGATCACCCCCGTCGACGCGGGCGACCTGCTCTTCGACGCGCTCGACGTGCGCGTCGCCACCGCGACCGCGGCCTTCACCTGCGACGCCTCGGCCTTCACCGGCGGTGCGACCATCATCGCCGACGGTCCGCTGTCCGGCACCGGCGGGTCCGTCACGCAGTCGCTCGCGGCGGCGGCCGGCTCGGTGCAGTACTACTGCTTCGAGGTCACGCTCCCCGACCCGATCCCGCTGGCTCCCGGGTTCGACGCCGCGGACTACATGGGCCGGACCATCGCCCCGGCCTGGGAGTTCGTGGCCACCTCGTGAACGATCTGGTCACGGCATCCCGGCCGATCGCCGCACACGCCGCCGGCGCCCGGCACAGGTCATCCTCTCGAGCGTCCGCCGTCGGAACGGTCGCACCGATCGAGCGGGTGCGGGATGCCGTGACCATCTTCGTCGGATGCCTCGGCATCCTCACCGTCGCCTGGTTGGCGGCCAGCGCCGTGTGGGGGCTGGGGATCATCGTCTTCGTGACCGGGTCGATGTCCCCCACGCTCCCCACGGGGGCCGCCGCCATCACCCGCACGGTCGACGCCGTCGATCTCGCCGTCGGCGACGTCGTGACCGTGCGACGGCCCGGCAACGGGGCCCAGGTGACCCATCGCATCATCGACATCGCGCCCGTCGCGGGGGACCCGCAGGCCCGCAGCCTCACCCTCCGCGGCGACGCGAACGACTCCGCCGACCTCCGGCCGTACGTCGTCACCAGCGCCCCTCGGGTCCTCGTCGGCGCACCCGGCGCGGGGTCGATCGTCACCGCCGCCAAGACGCCGGTGGCCATGCTCGGCGGGTCCGTTCTCGTCGCCGCCGTGATCGCGTGGGCACTGTGGCCCGCATCGGTCCGGACGCGCGCCGACGACGCGGACCCGCAACCGTCGCTTCCTTCCCGCTGATCCCAGGAGACCCATGTCCCTCTCTCCCCGCGCCGGTCGTCGGCGCGTCAGCGCGGTCCTCGCCGCCGCCGCCTCCCTCGCGCTCGTCGGCGCGGGAGGCCTGTTCGTCGCCGATGCCGCCCGTGCGGCGTTCATCGACGTCCCGCCCACCGGGGCGCCGGGACGGCTGGTGCTCTCCTCCGACCCGTACCCGGCGGAGTTCCTCGATCTCAGCCCCGGCGACCCTGCTTTCTGGCAGATCCGCGCCCGTCTGGAGGACGCCAGCCGGGCGACCCTCGCGCTCGAGCTGCGCAAGAGCGGTCCGCTCGCCGAGGCCCCTCGCGGCTTGATGATGCAGGTGGACGTGTGCGATTCGCCCTGGGCGGGGGTGCCCGAGCAGCCCACCTGCGCCTCCGGGAGCCGTGCGGTGACCCTGGCCACGCCGGCCGAGGACTACACGTCGTCGTCTCCGTCGTTCGAGTTGCGTCCCTTGACGCCGTCGGCGCCGCAATACCTGCTCGTGACGCTCTCCGTGGAGGATTCCGCCGCAGCGCAGGGGGACACCGCCCTCATGGGGCTGCGCGGTCGGATGGGGATCGGTCTGACGGCCATGTCGATCGACGACGTGGCCGTGAGGCCGCCGGGCCGCCTGCCGGCCACCGGGTTCGACCCCATGGCTCTGATCGGCGTGGGCGCGCTGGCCGCGGGCCTGCTCGGGCTCGGGGCGTCGCTGCGGATCGCGCGGAACGGGGGACGACGGTGAAGACATGGATGCGCGCGGCACTGGCCGCGTCGATGGGGGCGGCCCTCGTGGTGCCGCTCGGCATCACCGCCACGACCGCCAGCTGGAACGACGGCGAGTGGGTCCACGAGGATGCGCTCGGGACGTCCACGCTCGACTGCGCGCAGAGCCCGGCACTGGAGACCCGTTCGCGCGGCACGTTCCTCGCCGGGGAGTTGCTCGGCGTCGACCTCGACACCGTCGCCGCGCTCGAGGACATGCTCCTGACCGTGCAGGCGGACGGCACCGCCGTGCCCGACCCGTCGAACGCGATCGACCTCGGCTCGACACCGCCGACGGCCACGTTCGCGAATCCTCTGGACGTCACGGCCCTGGGCATCGTGGGTGTGGACCTGACCGGACTCGCCGTTCCGCTTCCCGGTGCCGCCCTCGGTGCGGCCAACCAGTGGGCGCAGGGATCGAGCGGCGGGCGCGCGGCCGGCGCGGCCGGGCTCATCAACGACTCCGGTGGCGTTCTCGTCTCGGACAGCACCCCGGACGACGATCTTCCGCAGCCGGCGACGATCGACCTCACCGCGTTGCTGCCCTCCGTCGTGGGGCTGGACACGGCGACGCTCGAGGTCGGTGCGGTCGCCGCGAGCTCTCAGCTCGACGGGTGCGCCGCCCTCCTGCAGCAGGTCTGGGGGGTCGCTCCGACGCAGCCGACGGTCGAGCGCGACTACGGCATCGCGTCGCTCGGGGTGGTGCTGGACGCCCCCGCGGTGGGGGCGCTGACGGGTGCCGTGACCACGACGGTCGGGCAGCTGGAGACCGCGGTCGCCGGACTCGTCGGGCAGAACGGTCTGATCGCGCAGAACCTGCGCGCCGCCCTGGCCCTGCGGGTGCCCGGGATCGCCGCGGCGAGCCTCACGGGTACGGTCACGATCACCGGACTGGACCTGCAGTCGACGGTCGCCCCTCTCCTGGGCCTCCAGCTGGAGGGCGACGGCTTCACGATCGATCTCGCGAACGGCCGGATCCTCGTCGACATCGAACGACTCACCGGTCCCCTCAACGACGCGGCGCCGAACACGGAGCTCGTGCTGAACGCGGGGGTCGTGAACGCGATCGTCGCCGAGGCCGGGACGCTGCTGGACGACTGGGCGGACGACGTCACCGATGCGCTCAGGACGGCGATCCGGAACGCGCAGCTGAAGATCGCCCTGACCACCACGGTCTCGGCCGTCGGGTACACGCTCGCCACGGTGACCCTCGGTCTGGATGCCACGATCGGGGCCGTCGTCGACGGCACCGCCACGATCGGGGTGACCCTGTCGAACACGCCCACGGGACCGCTCGTGAGCACCATCAACCTCGCGCTCGGGGTCGCGGGTCTTCCCACGCTCACCTCGATCCTGTCCACGCTCACCTCCTCCGGGTCCGCGCTGACCACATCGGTGGCCAATCTGCTCACGACGCAACTGTTCGACCGAGTGACCACACTCGGTGCCACCCTGTCGTCGCTCTCCGCGCCGGTGGTGACCGTGCTCGCCACCGTGCTGAACGCGCTCCCGACGGTGGTGTCCCTGATGGTCAACGTCCGGCCGGACCAGCCCGGTGCGCCGCCGGGATCGACCTTCACGGCGGCGACGTCGCGGTCGACGGCGGAGTACGCGGTCACCGCGCTGCGACTCGGACTCGCCGACTTCGCCGTCCCGGACGACGTGGCTCACGTCCTGTTCGGCACCGGATCCGCCGGTCCCGTCACCCTGCCCTGAGCGGGCCGCGGCGGTGAGGGATCACCGCCGCGGCTAGCTCTTCGCTCCGGTCAGCGCCAGCGCCCCGCCGAGCCCGATCATCATGACCCCTCCGGCCCCCGCCAGCCCCGAGATCCGCCGCGGGGACCGCGCGAACCAGGCCCGGGCCGTCCCGGCCGCGAGCGCCCACGTGCTGTCGCAGACCAGCGCCATGGCCTGGAACAGCAGTCCCAGCGCCAGCAGCTGAGCCCACACGGGCCCCGCCGCGGGTGAGACGAACTGCGGCAGCACGGCGACGAAGAAGGCGATCGTCTTAGGATTCGTCACCCCGACGACCATCCCCTGGCGCAGCAGCGTCCAGGTCGACCGGGTCCCGACCGCGGCGAAGGCGGCGCCGTCCCGCCGGTGCCGGATCGCCTGGATGCCGAGCCAGACGAGGTACAGCGCACCGACGATCTTGATCACCGTGAAGGCCACGACGGACGACGCGACGATCGCCCCCACGCCGAAGGCGACGGCGACCACGGCCGGGATCGTTCCGAGGGAGTTCCCGACGACGCTCAGCACGCCGGCGCGCCGACCGAGGGCGATCGACCGGCCGATGACGAACAGCACGCTCGGCCCCGGGATCACGATGATCACGGCGGAGGCGAGTACGAACGCCACCAGGTTCTCCCACGGAATCATGCGCTCACCGTATCCCCGCGGGCGGCGGCGCGACGACTACTCTCGTGACACGGTCGTCTACCCGAGGGAGCCGTCATGCAGGAGCAGTTCGACACCGTCGTCGTCGGAGCCGGAATCGCAGGTCTCTCCGCGGCTCGGCTCCTCGCTCGCGAAGGCCGTCGCGTCGTCGTCCTGGAGGCGCGCGACCGCGTGGGCGGCCGCGTGCACTCGCAGCGCGACGGGCACCACGTCACCGATCGCGGGGCGTCGTGGATCCACGGCATCGACGACAGTCCGGTCGAGGCCGCCGCCCGGAGCTTCGGGATGCCGATGGCGGAGTTCACCGTCGGCGGCTACCAGCCCGACAGCCGCCCTCTGGCGTACTTCGGGCCGGATGCCGCGCGCCTCTCCCCCGACGAGGTGCGGGCGTTCGCCGACGACGTCCGCACCCTGAACGCCGATCTGGTCGACGTCATCGCCCGGTCGGCTCCGGATGCCACCTACGCCGACGTGGTGGAGGAGGCGCTCGCCGCCCGCGACTGGGCGCCCGAGCGCGCGCAGCGCGTGCGCGAATACAACGGCCGCCGCGCGGAGGAGCAGTACGGCGTCCACATGTCGGTGCTCGGGGCGCACGGCCTCGACGACGACACCGTCAACGGGATCGAGGTCGTCTTCCCGCGCGGCTACGACGAACTCGCCACCCACCTCGCCGCGGGGCTCGACGTCCGCCTCGAGCACGTCGTCACCGCGATCGACCGGTCCGACGCCGGGGTGACCGTCACCACCGACCGCGGCACGTTCCGGGGCGCGACCGCCGTCGTCACGCTCCCCATCGGCGTCCTGCAGTCCGGTGATGTCGCGATCACGCCGCCGCTGCCGGACACCCATCAGCGGGTGCTCGGGGTGCTGGCATCCAATGCCTTCGAGAAGGTCGTGCTGCGCTTCCCCGAGAAGTTCTGGGATGCCGGGGTCTACGGCATCCGTCAGTTCGGCGACGAGGGGGAGTGGTGGCACTCCTGGTACGACCTGGGACGGATCCACGACGAGGCGGCGCTGCTGACGTTCGCCGCCGGTCCCGCAGCGGTCGCCACCCGGCACTGGAGCGACGAGGAGATCACGGCCTCGACGATGACGCAGCTGCGTCGCCTGTACGGCGAGGAGATCCCCGACCCCGACAGCGTGGTCGTCACGCGCTGGCAGGACGACCCGTTCTCGCGCGGGTCGTACAGCTACATGAAGCCCGGCTCGGTCGGCCCCGACCACGACGAGCTCGCCGCACCGATCGGGGGAGTGCTGCACCTCGCCGGAGAGGCCACGTGGGGCGACGACCCCGCGACGGTGCCCGGTGCCCTGCTGTCGGGGCACCGCGCCGCCGAGAATGTGCTCGGCCGCGCGGTGCCGATCGAGGAGCTCTGGGCCTGACTCAGCGCGGCTCGGCGCCGGTCGCGACCGGCAGCTCCGGGTGGTTCGACCACTGGCTCCACGACCCGGGGAACACGCGCGGCGTGAACCCGGCGAGCGTCAGCGCGACCGCCTGGTGCGCCGCCGTCACACCGGAGCCGCAGTACACACCCACCTCGACACCGGGCAGCGCACCGAGCTCGGTGAAGCGCGCGCGCAGCGCCTCCGGGGCGAGGAACCGCCCGTCGGCGCCGACGTTCTCGGTGGTGGGGGCGCTCACGGCGCCGGGCACGTGCCCGGCGCGGGGGTCGATCGGCTCGACCTCGCCCCGGTAGCGCTCGCCCGCCCGCGCGTCGAGCAGGAGCGCCCCGTCGGCGAACCCGGCGACCTCGTCGAGCGGGAGCACGGGCAGCGCGCCGTAGGCCAGCGTCACCGACCCGGGCGCGGGGGGAGTGGCATCCCCCGTCTCCGCATCGAACCCGGCGTCGGTCCACGCGCGGAGCGACCCGTCGAGCAGACGCACGTCCGCGACGCCGGCGTACCGCAGCAGCCACCAGGCGCGCGCGCTCGAGAGGTTCTTGAGGTCGTCGTAGACCACCACGGTGTCGCCGTCATCGATGCCCCAGCGCCGGGCCGCCTCCTGCAGCGCCTCGACGGGCGGGAGCGGATGCCGCCCGTCGGTGGGCTCCCCGTGCGCGGCGAGCTCGTGGTCGAGGTCGACGTACTGCGCGCCGGGGATGTGCCCGGCGCGGTACTCGGGCAGCCCGTCGGGTCGGTCGAGGCGCCAGCGCACGTCGAGCACGCGCACGGGACCGCCGTCGGCGAAACCCCCCGCGGCGAGGGCGTCGCGCAGTTCGGTCGCGGTGACCAGGACGTCAG
Source organism: Microbacterium sp. 71-36 (assembly GCF_001898305.1). Taxonomy (NCBI): domain Bacteria; kingdom Bacillati; phylum Actinomycetota; class Actinomycetes; order Micrococcales; family Microbacteriaceae; genus Microbacterium; species Microbacterium sp. 71-36. The sequence goes on along the minus strand of NZ_MKTP01000001.1, from coordinate 1,420,344 downwards.
ACATGCGCGTGCACCGCCTCGTGATCGTGGATGCCGGACAGCTTGAACGCCAGCCGACCGTGCGCGAACCCGCCGCCGGCGCGGATCGCGGTCGCGACCCAGGCGGCCTCGGCGAGCTCGGCCTTCGAGGCGCCGGCGCGGACGGCGGCCTGCGAGTGCCCGTCGATGCAGTAGGTGCACTGCGTCGTGATGCCGACGGCGAGCGCGATGAGCTCGCGGAACTTCAGCGGGATCTCGCGACCCTCGGGCGCGAACACGCTGTCGTTGAACGCCGTGAACGCGGCGAGCACGTCCGGCGTCGTCTCCTTGTAGTCGCGCGTGTACGCGCGGTCTCCCTCGCGGTCGAAGAAGTCGCTCATCTCTCACTCCTCGTGGCGGCGCCGATCGGATGGCGCACCGGTCCGAGCCTAGGAAGACCGCGCGCGGGCGAGCAATGCCGGGTCCGTGATGAGCACCCATCGCCGTGCCCGATGGATGCCATGTGAACCCGCGTGACCGTCGCCGAGCGGGTGGGGCACGCGGCCGTCTATCGTCCAGGCATGGCCGAGACGCTCGACATCATCCAACTGCGCACCTTCGTCGCGATCGACGAGTGCGGGGGATTCGGCCGTGCCGCGGTGGCCCTCCACATGTCCCAGCCCACGGTCAGCCAGCACGTGCGCTCCCTCGAGAAGCGGCTGCAGCAGCCGCTGGTCGAGCGGGACGGCCGGCGCGCCCGCTTCACGCTGGCGGGGGAGAAGCTCCTCGCCGAGGCCCGCCGCATCCTCGCCGTCCACGACGAAGCCCTCGCGCGTCTGGACGTCACGCGCGCTCGCACGATCGTCGTGGGGTCCACCGAGACGGCCGCCGAGCAGATCCTGCCGGAGCTCCTCGGGACCCTCCGCCGCGCGTTCCCCGACCGCCAGGTGCAGTTCCACATCGACCGCTCCACCAAGATGACGGATGCCGTGACCAAGGGCACCATCGACCTCGCCGTGGTGCTCGACACCGGATCGACCGTCGCCGGCGTCGAGGTGGGCGAGCTGCCGCTCAACTGGTACGCATCGCCGTCCTGGCAGCCGCCCGGGCACGGCGAGGCCGTGCCGCTCGTGGCGTACGTCGAGCCGTGCGGCATGCGACAGCGCGCACTTCAGGAGCTCGGCGACATCGGTGCCCGCGTCGACATCGCGGCCGAATCCGGCAGTCTCGAGGGCGTCATCGCCGCGGCCCGTGCCGGCCTGGGCGTCGCGGTCCTGCCCACCGCGGGTCGTGCGCCCGCCGGTCTCGTGGTGCGGCGCGACTTCCCCGACCTCGGCCGGATCTTCGTCCGGCTCATCACACGGCGGGGGCTCGAACCCGACGTGGAGCAGGCGGCGCTGGCCTCCCTCGACGGGTTCTTCGCGGTCCGACGCCACATCCACGCCGTCTCGGCGTGACGTCCGCGCCCATCGGAATGCCCGATGGGTGCGGTTCGAGGATCGCTGTTGGACGCGCGCGGCCCCTCCCGCGGAGCATGGGGGCATGACTGCCTCTCCGACCCTCTCGCGCGTCGACCTCGGCGCCCTCACCGCCGCCGTCGCCGAAACCGCGGAACGCTACGACCGTTCCGCCGACTTCCCCACCGACGGTCTCGCCGCCGTCCACGGGGCCGGAGTGTTCCAGGCGGTGCTCGGAGAACGTTTCGGCGGCGATCAGGTCGACGCCCTGGAGCGGCTCCGCATCCTGCAGGCGATCGGGCGCGGCGACCCCTCGGTCGCCCTCATCGTCGCGAACACGCTGGCGACGCACATCGCCCAGATCGACCGGGACGTCTGGCCGGCGCACCTGTACGAGAGGGTCGTCGCCGAGACCGCCGAGCGTCCCGTTTCCATCAACACGGCGCGCGCCGAACCGGAGCTCGGCGCCCCGGCCCGCGGCGGTCTCCCCGCCACGACGGTCCGCCGCACCGCCAACGGCTGGGCCGTGACCGGACGCAAGGCCTACGTCACCGCGAGCACCGGGCTCGACTACCACCTCGTGTGGGCCAAGACCGACGACGCGGAGCCGCGGGTGGGGCATCTGATCGTGCGGGGCGACGCCCCGGGGATCACGATCATCCCCACCTGGGACCACCTGGGCCTGCGGGCCAGCTCCACCCATGACGTCGTCTACGACGGCGTCGAGGCCCCCGAGGACCACTTCCTCGAGATCCCGTTCACGGGGGTCTACCGCGACCCCGCGGCGCAGGCGAGTGCCCTTGGCCTCACGCACGCGGCGCTGTACGTCGGCGTCGCCCGCGCGGCGCAGGACTTCTTCACCCGCTTCGCCCACGACCGGGTCCCGGCGGGGCTCGGACGCCCGATCGCGACCACCGACCGCATCCAGACGGTCGCCGGCGAGATCGAAGCGCAGCTCGTGCAGGCCGAGACGCTGCTGTACGGGGTGACCGAGAAGGCGGTCGCGGGCGATGCCGACGCCGTCGCGCGCGTCCCCCTCGCGAAGATCCTCATCGTCCGCTCGGCGATCGCCGCCGTCGAGGCGGCCGTGGCCGCGCTCGGAAACCCGGCCCTGAGCCGGACCAACCCCCTCGAGCGACACCTGCGCGATGTCCTCTCGGCGCGCGTGCACCCGCCCCAGGAAGACCAGGCGCTCCTCGGCACGGGGCGGAGAGTCCTCGGCGTCTGACGCAACACGGCGTCATCGGAGCCGCCCCCACCGCGCGCGCCTCAACGGCCTCCGACACCCCGAAACCCCCGGAATCCCGCGGATCCCGGGGGTTTCGGCATCCATCATCCGCACCGATCGTTTCCCATCGGTCGTCGTCGTTGGACGCGTCATCGCGGCCCGCTGAGACTCGCTGAAGAGTTCCCGACCGCGCCCGGCGGTCGGTCCCGACCAAGGAACACAGCCCATGTCCTCATTCCCGAAGCGTCGACGGCGAGCCGCCCTCGGCGCCGCCCTCGCCCTCTCCCTGACCCTCCTCGCCGGCTGCGCAGGCTCCACCACGGCGACCGCCCCGACGGACGCAGCCCCCACCGAGGGCGGCGACGTCGTCTTCCTCATCAACTCCCTCGGCACCAGCTGGGTCCCCAACGAGAGCTCGATCTCCAGCTACCAGGGCAACATCTGGGGCCAGGTCACCGACAAGCTCGTCTACGTCGATGACAAGGGCGCCGTTTCGCCGTGGATCGCCGAGAGCTGGGAGCAGAACACGGATGCCACCGAGTTCACGCTGCACCTGAAGGACGGCGTCACGTTCTCCGACGGCACGCCCCTCGACGCCGCCGCGGTCGTCACGAACCTCGACTACTGGGCGTTCGGCAGCGCCGACAAGGGCATCGCCCCGATCGGCCTGTTCCCGAAGGCGTACCAGAAGGCCACGGCCGTCGACGCGAAGACGGTCACGGTCACCTTCTCCGCGCCGGCCCTCGGCTTCATCCCGACCCTGGGCTACCACGGCTCGATCCTCGTCTCCCCGAAGACGCTCGCCCTCAGCAAGCAGGACCAGGGCAACCTCGACAACTTCTCGGGCTCGGGTCCGTTCACGATCAAGAGCTGGGCGGACGGCGACGACGTCGTGCTCGAGAAGCGCGCCGACTACAGCTGGGGTCCGCAAGCGCTCGGACACACGGGCCCGGCGTACCTCGACACGCTCACCTACAAGCAGGTCGCCGAGTCGAGCACGCGCATCGGCGCGCTCACCTCCAACCAGGCGCAGGTCATCTACAACGTCCAGCCGAGCGAGATCGCGAGCCTCACCGACAAGGGCTTCGTCGCCGGTCTCCCGCGCTATCTCGGCTTCACCAACGGGTACGCCGTCAACGTCCAGGCCGCGCCCTTCGGCGACGTCAAGGTGCGCCAGGCGCTCCAGCACGGCATCGACCGCCAGCAGATCCTCGACACCGTGTACACCGACGGGTGGCAGGCCGCGGAGGGCTTCATCCAGAGCGGTGTCCCCGAGGCGACCGACCACTCCGCGGACTTCGCCTACGACCCGAAGGCCGCCGCCGCCCTCCTCGACGAAGCCGGATGGGTCGAGGGCGCCGACGGCAAGCGCACCAAGGACGGACAGCCGTTGGCGGTGACGCTCTACGCCAACCCGTACCTCGCGACGTCCGCCTCGATCGACGAGCTCGTCTCGCAGCAGCTCGGCGACCTGGGCTTCGACGTCACGGTGCAGACCTACGACGTGGCGACCTTCGGCGAGAAGGTCAAGATCGGTGCCAACACGCCGCTGTACGAGGTGACCCGGTCCTTCATCGACGTGGGCACGGTGGCCGGCATCCTCACGAACGCCAACAAGGGCGAGGACTGGTTCGGGCTCGGCGAGACCGACCCGAAGCTGAACGACCTGCGTGACCGGATCGCCCGGGCCACCGACAAGGACACCCGCGCGACAGCCGTCGACGAGCTGCAGACGTACGTGCTCCAGCAGGGGCTGTTCGTGCCGATCACGCAGATCGTGCAGCGCATCTACGTCCAGAGCCCGAAGCTCCAGGGCGTCACCTACAACGGCGTCGCGATCGCCGACTACGCGACCGCGTACCTGCAGAAGTAGGCCTCCGACATGAACTCCGCCTACCTGATCTTCGCGGCCAAGCGCCTCGGCCAAGCGGTCGTCGTGGTGCTGCTGGCCTACGTGCTGACCTTCGTGGTGATCAGCGTGCTCCCCGGCGATCCGCTGTCGAGCACCCTGCGCAACCCCGAGAACGGCTTCACCGAAGACCAGATCCAGAAGATGGTGGAGTTCTACGGACTGGACCGCCCGGTGTGGGTGCAGCTGGTTGAGGCGCTGGGGCGCTTCGTCCGCGGCGACCTGGGGATCTCGCTCCGGTCCAGCCAGCCGGTGGCCACCATCGTGGGAGACGCCCTGCCGTCGACGTTCGCCCTGGCGGCGTCGGCGCTGGGCGTCGCCCTCGTGCTCGCGTTCGCCCTCGCCTACGGCACCCAGGTGCTGCCGCGCCGAGCGGCGCAGCTGCTGCGCTCGGTTCCGGCCCTGTTCCTCTCGGTGCCGAACTTCGTCATCGGCCTGCTGCTGCTGAACGTCTTCGCGTTCCAGCTGAGCCTGTTCTCCGTGATCGACCCGGACGCCCCCGTGGCGACCTTCTTCGCGGCGGTGGCGCTCGGCATCCCGGTGTCCGCCCAGATCGCGCAGGTCCTCATCACCGGACTCGACCACGAGTTCGGCGAGGACTACGCGGTCGTCGCCTACGCCCGGGGGCTCGGGCGGGCGCGCCTGTTCTTCGCGCACCTGCTCAAGCCCTCGGCGCTCCCGGTCGTCACGATCATCGCGCTCACGGTGGGGGAGCTCCTCGGCGGCGCGCTCATCACCGAGACGGTGTTCGGCCGTGCGGGCATCGGCAGCGTCGTCCAGACCGCCGTCGCCACCCAGGACCTCCCGGTGATCCAGGCGGTGGTCGCGCTCGCGGCGGTCGTCTTCGTCGCGGTGAACCTGATCGCGGACCTCCTCTACCCCGTGCTGGACCCGCGGGTCTCCCTGCTCCAGCCGAATCGTCCCGCGGTCCCCTCCCCGGCCGCCGACCCGGCCCCCCTCTAGAAAGCGACCGTTCGATGACCGCCGTCCTCTCGCCCCTCCTCGCCGGTGCCGACGCGACGGCCCGTCGTCGTCGCGGCATCCCGGTCGCCGTCGTCGTGTCCTTCCTCGTGATCGTCGTCGCCGCGGCGTGGGCGCTCGCGCCCGCCCTCTTCACGGGCTACGACCCGATCGTCGGCGACACGAGCGAGAAGCTGCTGGCCCCGAGCGCGGTGCACTGGTTCGGCACCGACAACCTCGGCCGCGACGTCCTCGCGCGCGTCATCTTCGGCACGCGCTCGTCGGTGCTCAGCGCCCTCATCGCGGTGGGCATCGCGGTGGTCGTCGGTGGCCTGCTCGGGCTCGTCGCGGGATTCTTCGGCGGCCTCGTCGACGTCGTCACGGCCCGCGTCGTCGACGTGCTGCTGGCGATCCCGAGCTTCCTGCTCGCGGTCGTCGTCGTCAGCTCCCTGGGCTTCCAGACCATCAACGCCGCCATCGCGACCGGTGTCTCGGCCGTCGCCGTCTTCGCGCGCGTCATGCGCTCCGAGGCGCTGAAGGTGCGCGGCACCGTCTACGTCGAGGCGGCGGAACTCCAGGGCGGGTCGCGCGCGCACGTGCTGCTCACGCACGTCCTGCCCAACGCCTCCCGGTCGGTCCTGTCGCTCGCGGTCCTGCAGTTCGGGGTGTCGATCCTCGTCATCGCGGGACTCGCGTTCCTCGGCTACGGCGACCCGCCCCCGGCATCCGACTGGGGACTCCTGGTCTCGGCCGGGAAGGACTACCTCGTGTCGAGCCCGTGGCTCGTGTACGCCCCTTCGGCGGTCATCGTGGCCGTCGTGCTGTCGATCAACCGGGTCAGCCGCTGGCTGCGAGCGAAGGACTGAGCCATGACTGACACCCTCCTCTCCGTACGCGACCTGGCGGTGTCGTACGGCGGCCGTCGGGTCGTCTCCGACGTCTCGTTCGACCTGCACCGCGGCCGGAGCCTCGCGCTCATCGGCGAGTCCGGCTCGGGCAAGTCGACGATCGCGAAGGCCGTGCTGCGGCTCCTCCCGCGCGACTCCGGTCACGCCGAGGGCCGTGTCCTGCTCGAGGGCGACGACGTGCTCGCGCTGCCCCTCGCCCGCTTCCGCCCGTTGCGCGGCCGCCGCCTCGGTTTCGTGCCGCAGGACCCCGCCTCGGCCCTCAACCCCGTCCGGACCATCGGCAGCCAGGCGCACGAGGCCGCCGCCCTCACGGGGGAACGGGATGCCGCGCGCCGCCGGGCCGCCATCCTCGAGGTCTTCGAACGCGTGGGCCTCGCCGATCCGGAGCGCGTGTACCGGTCCTACCCGCACCAGCTCTCCGGGGGCATGCTGCAGCGCGTGCTGATCGGGCTCGCCGTGCTCCCCGCGCCCGCGCTCCTCGTCGCCGACGAGCCCACGAGCGCGCTGGACGTCACGATCCAGAAGCGCATCCTCGACCTGCTCACGGAGCTGCGGACGTCGCTGGGAATCGGGCTGCTGCTCATCACCCACGACCTCGCGCTCGCCGCCGAACGCGCCGACGAGCTGGTCGTGCTGCGCGACGGCGTCATCCAGGAGGCGGGTCCCGTGGCGGAGGTGTTCGCCTCCCCCCGGTCCGAGTACGCCGCCGCGCTGCGCGCCGACGTCCCCGCGCTGTCCCCCGACCGATATCGGGCCGTGCTCGCGGAACGGCGGATCGACCCCGCCCGTCCCGCCGTGCAGGTGTCGGACGTCGTGAAGACCTTCCGCGTCGGCGGGGAGGAGCTGCGCGCGGTCGACGACGTCTCGTTCGAGGTGGCGGCCGGCAGCACCCACGCGCTCGTCGGCGAATCCGGGTCGGGCAAGACGACGACCGTGCGGCTCCTCCTGGGGCTCGAGACTCCGGATGCCGGCGACCTCCGCGTCGCGGGGGAGCCGGTGCACGGGCGTTCCCGCACGGACCTGCGCACCGTGCGGCGACACCTGCAGCTGGTGTATCAGAACCCGTTCACGTCGCTGGATCCGTCGTGGCACGTCGAGAGCCTCGTCCGCGAGCCCCTCGACCGCTATCGGGTCGGCGACCGCCGTGCCCGCCGCGCGGCGGCCCGAGCCGCCCTGGTCGCGGTCGGACTGCGCGAGCACCTGTGGCGGCGCCGCGCGGCGGCCCTCTCCGGCGGCCAGCGCCAGCGCGTCGCGATCGCCCGCGCCCTCGTGCTCGAGCCCGATGTCCTCGTGCTCGACGAACCCACCAGCGCGCTCGACGTCACCGTGCAGGCCGAGATCCTCGACGTGCTCGCGCGGCTGCAGGTCGAGCGGGGGCTGACCTACCTGTTCGTCTCCCACGACCTCGCGCTCGTCCGGCAGATCGCGGACACCGTGACCGTCCTCCGTCACGGACGGGTCGTCGAGCACGGTCCCGCCACCGAGGTGCTCGAGAACCCGCAGCACCCGTACACCCGCTCCCTGGTCGCCGCGGTCCCCGATCCGCGCGGCATCCGACCCGCCGTGCCCGTCACGGCCTGACCCCTCCGTCTCCCGCGAAAGGAACTCCCATGCCCGTCGAATTCGTCAACATGGTCGGCAGCCGTCCCCCGGGATCCGTCGCTGCCGGCGGCAGCACCTTCACCACGCCCATCGACGTGGACTGGCTCCGCCACTACGCCCGCACGATCGAGGCCTACGGCTTCGACTACACGCTCATCCCGTACGCATCGGCCAGTGCCGACCAGTACGCGCTCGCCGCGACGGTCCTCGCGGCGACGCGGCGACTCAAGACCGTGGTGGCGGTCCGACCCAACTCGGCGTTCCCGACCGTCGCCGCGCAGGGGCTGTCCACGCTCGACCAGCTGTCGGGCGGGCGCGCGCTCGTCCACATCATCTCCGGCGGCAGCGACCAGGAGCAGGCCCGCCAGGGCGACTACCTCGACAAGGAGCAGCGCTACCGCCGCTCGTCCGAGTTCATCCAGCTGTTGCGGCGCGTGTGGACCGAGAAGGAGCCGTTCTCCCACGACGGCGAGTTCTACCGTTTCGACGGTTTCGGCCCGGGGTACGCGACCCACTCGGGCGGGGCGTTGCCGGTGTCGCTCGGCGGATCGAGCGAGTTCGCCTACTCCTCCGGTGGCGCGCACGCCGACATCTTCGCGCTGTGGGGCGAGCCCCTCGCGCAGACCGCGGAGCAGATCGACCGGGTCTACGCCCACGCCCGCGCGGCGGGACGCACCGACCGCATCCGGTTCTGGGTGACGTTCCGGCCGGTGGTCGCGGCCACCGACGCGCTCGCGCGCGAGAAGGCGCGCGGCATCCTGGAGGCGGCCCGTCCGTTCTACGAGAAGGTCAAGGACATCAACAGCACGAACGTCGGGTCGGTGCGGCTCCGCGAGATCTCGGAGCAGTCCGAGGAGCACGACGGCGGTGTGCTGTGGACGCCCCGCGGCGTCGCCGGATCGGGCGGCGCGTCCTCGCTCCTGGTCGGTTCGCCCGAGACGGTGGCCGAGGCGATCGTCCGGTACGTCGAGCTCGGCGCCGACATCGTCTCGCTCCCGACCCTCGGCGACCTGAACGACGCGGTGGATGCCGGCCGACTCGTCATCCCGCTGGTCCGTGAAGAGGTCGCGCGCCGCGGCATCGATCCCGAGGTCGTGTTCGGGCGGCGGAACGTCGCGTGAGCAGACGTCGACTGATCGTCGGGGCGGGCGCCCTCGGTGCGCTCCTCGCCGCGCAGTGGCGGGCCGCCGGGGTCCCGGCCGTGCTGATCGCCCGAGGCGCCGCACTCGAGGTGATCCGTGAGCGCGGTGTGACCGTCCGACGCCCGCACGGGGACGAGACGGTGCCGGTGGACGTCGTCGGCGCGATCGACGAGACCGAGCCGGCGGTGGGCGACTCCGTCGTGCTCGCGGTGAAGGCGCAGGATGCCGAGCAGGCCCTCGCCGCGATCGCGTGGCGCCCGCTCGCCGGGGGCGGCGCGGTGGCGGACCTGCCCGTGGTGACGCTGCAGAACGGCCTCTCCGCGGAAGCCGTCGCGACGCGACGGTCGGCCGCCGTCGTGGGGGTCTCGGTCGGGATCGCGGCGAGCCACCTGCGTCCGGGCGAGGTCGTCTCGCCGTCGTGGCCGACCATCGGTGTCGCACGGGTGGGCGCGGCGACGGGGGCGGGCGCGCCGTTCGTCGAGGCCGTGCGGGAGGATCTCGCCCGCGCGGGCTTCGCGGCATCCGCGGTGGACGACATCGCCGCCACGAAACGGCGGAAGCTCCTCGGAAACCTCCGCAACGTCGTCGAGGTCTTCGCCGTCGACGCGGCGGAGCGGGATGCCGCGACGGACGCGCTGCGCCGTGAGGCGGAGGCGCTCTTCGCACGGCTCGCCCTGCCCGTCGCTCCGGCGGAGCAGGGGTTCCTCCCGGTCGAGGACGTCCCGGGCCACGTGCCCGGGCGGCTGTCGACGTGGCAGAGCCTCGAGCGCGGAACGAGCGTCGAGAGCGACTACCTCGTCGGCGAACTCGTGCTGCTCGCCCGGCAGGCCGGGACCGCCGCGCCGCTGGCGGAGGCGATCCAGCGCACCCTCGGCATCCTTGCCGCCCGGGGCGGTCGTCCCGGGAGCGCGCCCCTGCCGGCCGAGATCATCCGCGCCGAACGAAAGGTCCGCGCATGACGCTTCCCCCGACCGAGGTCGACCGGGCCCTCGACCGCTCGGGACTCCAGCCGCAGGGGCGGCCCGCCGAGATCGTCCTGGCCCGGGATGTCACGGATGTGCAGGAGACGGTGCGCCGGGCCTCGGCATCCGGTGTTCCCCTCATCACGCGCGGCGCGGGATCGGGCCTGGCCGGAGGGGCGGTGGCGGGGGAGGGGGCGATCGTGCTCGACCTGTCGCAGCTGAACCGCATCCGGGCGATCGACCCGGTCGACGGCACCGCCGAGGTGGAGGCCGGGGTCATCACCGCGGATCTGGATGCCGCGGCTCGCGCGCACGGCCTCCTGTACGCGCCCGACCCGGGCAGCGTCGGCATCTCGACGATCGGCGGCAACATCGCCACCAACGCCGGGGGACTGCGCGGGGCGAAGTACGGGGTGACACGGGATGCGGTGCTGTCCGTCGACGTGGTCCTCGCCGACGGCTCGCTCGTGCGCCTCGGCCGTCCCACGATCAAGGGCGTCACCGGGTACGACCTCGCGGGCCTCGTGGTGGGGTCGGAGGGGACGCTCGGGATCGTGGTCGCGGCCCGCGTGCGCCTGCTGCCGGCGCCGCAGCGGGTGGCGACGGCCTCCGCGTTCTTCGCGACGCTGGAGGACGCCGCGCACGCGGTCGCGGCGATCGCGGTGAGCGGGGCTCGCCCCGCGGTGCTGGAGATCCTCGACGGTGCGACGCTCGCCGCGATCGACGACGCCTCGGGCACGACGCTCCGTGCGCAGGGGGAGGCGCTGCTGCTCGCGCAGACCGACGGGTTCGGTGCCGCGGAGGAGATGGCCGTGGTCCTCGCGGCGGTCGCCCCGACGGCGACCCACCACGAGTGGACCGAGGATGCCGAGCGCGCCGCCGATCTCCTGTCCGCGCGGCGGCAGGCGCTCCCGGCGCTGGAGCGAACCGGTCGACCGCTGATCGAGGACATCGCGGTTCCGCGGAGCCGGCTGGCGGAGGCGATCAGCGGCATCCGGCTCATCGCCGATCGGCACGGGGTGCCGATCTTCGTCTTCGGTCATGCCGGCGACGGCAATCTGCATCCGATCATCGTGGTCGAGCCGGGCGACGGAGACCTGCCCGAGACCGCCGTGCGCGCCGCCGACGACATCTTCGCCCTCGCCCTGTCGCTCGGCGGCACGGTCACCGCGGAGCACGGCGTCGGACGTCTCAAGCGCGAGTGGGCGCGGCGCGAACTGGGAGACGACGTGGTGCGGCTGCACGACGAGATCAAGCGGGTGTTCGACCCCCGCGGCATCCTGAACCCGGGCAGCGCCTACTGAGCGGGCTCGACCGGCGGGCGTGCGCTGGTGCGCCCGTCGGCCGCGCGCGCCGCCGCCCGGTCGTGTCGTGAGCCCACCGGAACGATCTCGGTCGCCTTCGGCAGTCCCATCGGCGGGGTCGCCACGAAGATCGACTCGGCACGGTCGACGAGGTACGTCTCGTGCCAGATGCCCACGGCGCCCGCGGCCTTGCGCGCGCGCCTGTTGAAACGGGTCCAGGCCGGGCGGTGCGCCTGCGCGGGGGCCGACGCGTAGGCGTAGAGCTTCTCCAGCGAGGACCAGTACTGCACGATATAGGGGCCCCGGGCGCCGAAGAGCATCGTGAACCCGAGCAGGCCCGAGTCGGGATCGCTGCTGAGCTCGCGCAGCATCGGCCCCATCTCGGCGGAGATGGGCAGCCAGAGGTCGGGCCGCCACCACCGGTTGATGGTCATGCCGATGTGGAAGACGACGAGTTCGCCGTCGTGTCGGTGGGTCATGCGACCCGGGTGGAGGGATGCCATGGGCTCGTCCTAACTGGATAGTGTCACTATCTAGTGTTGGATAGTAGTGCTATCCAGTCAAGGGGGAATCCATGCGCATCTCGGAACTGTCCGCTCGCAGCGGCGTCTCCGTGGCGACGATCAAGTACTACCTCCGCGAGCGCGTCCTCCCCGAGGGGGAGCGGACGTCGCCGACCCAGGCGACCTACGGCGAACCGCATCTGCGCCGGCTCGGCGTCATCCGGGCCCTCGTGGATGCCGGTGTCGGCATCGCCGGGGTGCGCAACGTCATCTCCGTGCTGGAGAACCCACCCGAGAGCCCCGGTGCCCTCCTCGGCGCCGCGAGCACCGCCGTGAACCCCGACACGGACGACGCACACCTCGACCTGGAGCCGGCGTGCGCGCTCGTCGCCCGCTTCGGGGGCGCGGCGGACGACTGCGCGCCCGGGCAGGTCGCCGCCGTCGCGCGGGCCCTCGCCTCGCTCGACCGTGCGGGGTTCGCTGTCCCCGAGCCGGTGCTCGCCGCCTACGTCGAGCATCTCGCCGCCATCGGGGAGGCGGAGCTCCAGGCCACGCCCGCGGACTCCGCCGAGGAAGCCGTCCGCTATGTCGTCCTCGGCACCGTGCTGGTCGAACCGCTCATCCTCGCCCTCCGGCGCATCGCGGAGCAGACGGCCGCTTCGCGCCGGTTCGGGAGCGGCTGAGCCGTCCGGTCAGCCGTGGGGATTCGTGGCGGCGCCGTCGAGCCAGAGCGTGTCCGTCGGGTCGCTGTGCGTTCCGCCGGAACCGACGTGGGCGGCGCTGATCCGCGGCCCCTTCGTGATGACGTGCACGAGGGCCATCCCGTGCCCGCGTCCGAGGTCGTAGTCCGTCTTCAGCCACTCCAGGATCGGAGTGGCCTTCGTGTCGGGGCCGAACCCCCGTTCCGCCGCGAGGTCGACGAGCTGGCGCGGAGTCAGTCCGGTCTTCTTCTCGACCGCGTCGAGGTAGGCCTGGAAGGACATCGGGTCTCCTTTCTCGGGGGCGGGCGTCGGGGCCGGCGGGCGACCGGCGCTCGGGCTCAGGCTAGCGACACGGCGCGATAGCGTCGAGGGATGGCCGTCACGTTCCATCGCGCGCCCGTCGCCGAGATCGCCCCGCTCACCCTCTACCGCCTGCTCTGGCTGCGCGTGTCGGTGTTCGTGGTCGAACAGGAGGCTGCGTACCCCGAGATCGACGGCCGCGACATCGAGCCCGGCGCCGAACTCCTGTGGGCGCAGGACGAGGCCGGAGCCGTGCTCGCGACCCTGCGCCTGCTGCGCGAGGAGCGCAACACCCGCATCGGGCGGGTCGCGACGGCCGCTTCCGCGCGCGGGCGGGGACTCGCCGCAGACCTCATGCGCGCGGCCGTCGCGATCCTGGACGCCGAGGCTCCCGGCATCCCGATCCTCCTCGACGCGCAGGCGCAGCTCGCCGACTGGTACGGCCGATTCGGGTTCGCCGTGTCCGGAGAACCCTTCTCCGAGGACGGCATTCCGCACCTGCCGATGCGGCGGACGCACCTGACCACGGCGCGGCTGGTCCTGCGGGAGTGGACCCGCGCCGATGACGACCGGGCGTTCCTGTTCGACATGTATCGCCGACCCGAGGTCCGTCGATACATCGGCGACGGTCGGACGATGACGGATGCCACCGAGGTCGACGCCCTGCTCGATCGGTGGAGCAGTCGCGGCGACGGGGTCCTCGGCGTCCGGGCCGTGACCCGCGCCGACGGGGAGCGCCTGGGCGCGATCCTGCTGAAGCCGATCCCGTGGTCGGCGGGGGTCGGCGGCGACCGGGCCGACGACATCGAGATCGGCTGGCACTTCCACCCCGACGCCCACGGGGAGGGATACGCGACCGAGGCGGCCGCCGCGATGCTCGCCCTCGCGCACGCGGCGGGGATCTCGCGCGTGGTCGCGGTGACCCACCCCGACAACCGCGCCTCGCAGGCCGTCGCCGAGCGCATCGGCATGCGTGCTGCGGGAGAGACCGACGCCTACTACGACACGACCTGTGCGCTGTTCGTCTCGGATCGGTCCTCGTGAGACGTATCGCCGCGGCGGCCGCCGCGCTCGTCCCGCTCCTCGTCCTCTCGGGGTGCGGGCTCCAGTTCTCGCTCGGCTTCGGCATCGGGTCGGACGGCCGGTTCGAGGGCAGCGAGATCACCGTGCCCGTGCTGTACGCGAGCGGGAAGAAGGGCGTGCTCGCCAGCCAGCGCATCACCGCGGCCTCGGCCGACGGCGGCGGCCTCAGCGTCGACATCACCGAGAACGACGTCAGCGGTGTCGATCCGGTCACGCAGTCCGCGACCTGGACGGCGGTCACCGCCGCGACCCTGCTCACCGGGGCGCGGCCGGACACCGCGTACACCTTCGGGTTCGACACCCGCCTGGCGACCCCGGCAGCGGGCGCCGTCACCGCGGTCGGCGTGCTCGCGCTCTACTACGGCACCGAGGTCCAGTCGGGAGTCGCCCTGTCCGGCGCCGTCACCCCGTTCGGTGCGATCCGGCCCGTGTCCGGGCTCGCCGAGCAGGTCGCGGCCGCCGTCGACGCCGGGGGGATCGACACGATCCTCGTTCCCGCCGGGCAGCGGACGGTGCGCAACGCCCAGGGCGAGACGGTCGACCTCGACCAGCTCGCCGCGACCGGCGGCATGACCGTGACCGAGGTCGCGGACGTCGCCGGAGCGTACGCGGTGATGACGGGGGAGGAACTGCCCGAGGCCGCATTCCCCACCCCTCCGCCCTCGCCGTCGCCCCTCGCGACGGTGGACGGCGACCCCGCACCCGACGACCCGCTCGGCGTCGCCGCGGGCGACGTCATCGAGACCGCATCCTCCGCCCTGGACGCGGCCGCCGACCCGGCGGTCGCCGACGCGGCCCGGGACGCGCTCGAGCGCGCTTCCGCCCTCCGCTCGGACGGAGTCGCCGGTGCGGCGTTCGCCGCCGCGACGACCGCCGCCGATCGGGTGGCCCTCGCGGTGGCCCCGCAGATCTCCCCCGACGAGGCCGGCGCGGATCCCGCGCGGGTGCGCGATGCCGCCGCGGCGCTGCTCGACGACCTCGACCGCCGTTCGCCCGAGACCCTCGACGACCTCGACGCGGTCCTCCGCGCCGCGACCGCCGCGACCGAGGCCTTCGCCCTCGCCCGCTACGCGGAGGACATGTCCGCCGACCCCGCGGACGACGACTCCGACTCCGTGGCGACGACCGCGGTCGCGCTCGCACGGTCCGCGCTCCGAACGGCCGAGGCCCTCGGCGACCTGCCCGCGGGCGGCGGGGGGCGGCTCGACGGCGAGGCGGACCTCGCCGGGGTGGCCTCGCTGCTCCGACGGGCCGGCATCGCCGCGAGCGACGCCTACCGGTCGCGGGTGATCGCCGCCCGGGCCGACGCCGACGACATCTCCGCCGACGCCGCCGAGGCGCGGGTCGCGGCAGCCGACCCGGCGGCACTCCGCGCGCTCGCCCTCGACCACGCGCGCGACGAGCTCGCCGAACGAGCGCCCGACGACCGCGGATGGGCCGCACTCGGTCTGGCTCTCTCCGGCTACACCCACGTGTCGCCCGTGCTCGCGGCGACGCAGGCCGTGCGCCCGCCCTCGGACGCGGATGCCGCGGACGCGGCGACGCGACGGATCGCCGTGGCCGACGAGTACACGGTGTCCGCCGTCGACGCGCTCCTGGCCACGGGGGCGGCGGTCCCGATCGTCCGCGGCGCACTCGCGGAGGCGGCGACGGATGCGGAGGCCGCGCCCGCCGCGGGGGCGGCCGGCTACGTCACGCCTTTCGTGACCGCCCGCGTCCTGGCCTTCGCCGCCGGGGTCGAGCGTTCCTGAGCCGGAACGCGCGTCAGAGCTCGATGCCGTTGTCCGGGTCGTCGACGCCCACGTTGCGACCGCGGTTCGACTCGAACGCGATGAGCCACCCGAGCGAGATCACCGCGGCCAGCAGCAGACCCAGCCACACGTTCTGCCAGACCAGCCCGAACAGGATGCCGGCGCCCAGCAGCACCGCGCTCCCGAGGAGCCAGTACGTGCGTCCGCGGGGCCAGCCCGTGCCGGGGTTCGTCATCCGGCCAGCCTAGGCGGTCCGCGATCCGCGGTCGGCGACGGTGCTCGACCGCATCCGGGTCGCGATGGCGCAGGGCTGCACCTCACGCCGCGCTGACACCCCGCACGAGCACAGGAGATCGTTCGGAGACAGGATGCCACTGCCGCGGCGGCTCCTGTCCGCGAACGATCTCCTGTGCTCGAACGGCGCGTGGACTCAGCCGAACAGCGCGAGCGGTACAGGGGCACGCTGTTCAGCTCGGCGAGGGCGTCGGCGAACGGCGCACGGGTGATGTCGGTGCCGCGCATCGCGACCATCTGGCCCCCCGCGCCGTCGGCGAGGGCGTCGGCGGCGTGCAGCCTAGGCGGTCGGCGGTCCGCGATCGGGGCCCGGGATCAGCGGTCGCGATGGTCTTCGGGCGCGAGCCGCGGGCCGCGCCGCGGTTCGAGTCCGGCCCCGGCGTAGATGAGACGGATGACGCGCTGGCGGTGCCCGGCGAAGGGCTCGAGCAGCTCGAGCATGCCGTCGTCGTCGGTGCGGTGCCCGGTCAGGGCGTAGCCGACCTGGTGGGCCAGGTGGTAGTCGCCGATGCTCACGGCGTCCGGATCGCCGAACGCGCGGATGCGCGTCTCGGCGCTCGTCCAGACGCCGACTCCGCGGAGGCTGATGAAGACCCGATCGCGGGACTCGCCGTCGGCGGCGTCGGCCGCGGCCCGTGCGATCGACACGCCTCGGCGAGCGGCCTCGACGATCGTGCGGGACTGCGGCGGCTCGAGGCCCGCGCGGTGCCAGGCCCACGACGGGACGTGCCGCCAGCCTTCGATGTCGGGTGGGGCGAACATCGGGCGCGGTGTCGGACCGGGGGCGCGTTCGCCGTACCAGGTGACGATGCTGCGCCAGGCCGAGAACGCCTGGAGGCTCGTGACCTTCTGCTCCATGATCGCGCTCACGAGCGCGTCGAACACCAGGTCGGTGCGCCCGATGCGGAGGTCGGGGAACCGTCGATGCCACTCCGCGACCGAGGGGTGCCGCGTCGCGTCGAAACCGTCCGGCTCGTCACGCGCGCCGCAGAGGGAGGGCAGCTGATCCAGCGCCCACCCGGCGCCCGTCCCCCACGCCGCGGCGTGGACCGCGCCGTCGGCGGTGCGGCGGAGCGCGAGCGTCGCGACGCCCGAGGGGGTGCGACTCGCCCGCCAGATCACGCCCCCCGAGCGGAGCGGGCCGGTAGCCGTGAAGGTCGGGTCGTGGCGTCCGTGGCGTTGCGCACCGACGGCGCGATCGACGTCGACGGGGGACGGCGGGCGGTACTCCGTGCGGAGGGGCTCGACGTCCGGCGGGCGCGGGTCGCGCGACGACGGACGCGCGGGCACCCGGGTCGACCTCATGCCGACACCCTACGTCGCCCCGCCGACATGACGCTCAGCGGGGCCGTCCGCTCAGAAGCGGTCGGGCGAGGGGGTGCCGTGGCCGTAGCGGATGGACACGTCGGCGTGCCGATCGAACCGGTAGCCGACGCCGCGCACGGTGCGGACGATGTCCTCGTAGACCCCGAGCTTCGCGCGCAGGCGACGAACGTGCACGTCGATCGTGCGCTCTCCGGGCGCCTCGTCGTCGGTCGCCCCCTCCCACAGCGACGAGACGAGCTCGGTGCGCTCGATCGTGCGACCCTCGCGGAGCACGAGGTACTGCAGCAGCTCGAACTCCTTGAAGGTGAAGGCGGCGGACTCGCCGTCGATGAGGACGCGCTTGCGCGAGATGTCGACCACGACGCCGCGGGGGGCGCGGTCCTCCTCGGCCGGCTCCTCCTTCGTCCGTGCGACGGCCGAGGGTTCGTGCAGCGCGAGCCGCACCACGTCGACGTCGCGGCCGCCGGCACCGGCCGGAGCGAGCGCGACCGTCGCGTAGGTCTCGGCGGCGGGGGCCAGTTCCCCGAGGGTGCGGCGCAGCGCCTCGACGAGCGTGCCGAGGCTGACACCGGCTTCGGCGGCCTTGGCCTCGTCGATGCCGACGTAGAGGGCGAAGCCGCGGGGAGCGGTTCCGGCGGGCAGCGCCGGACGCGCGGCGGGGGCGGCGGGTGTCGCGGGGGCGGAAGCCGGGGCGGCCGGCCGCACGGCGGCGGCGCGGTGCGCGGGCCGGGGGCCGGCGGCGGTGGTCGAGGCGGCGGTGGCGGGGCGGTCGAGAACGGCGGAGATCGACATGAGGGAGGTGTCCTTCAGTGGTGAACCCGGGCGTCCGAGAGAGCGGGGTTCAGCGGGAGGTGTGTGGCCGAGGGGCCGGAGCACGGTGTCCGGGTGCGCGTGATCGACGCGGAAGGCGGACGACCGGGCGACGATGCCGGCGTTCAGAAGCGCGGGATCGTCGGAGCGAGGGTCGCTGTTAGCGGCACATTCGACAACACAGGACAACGCGGCCGGGCATCATGATGCCGGCAGTTCCGTTCGCCTCCCGGGCGGACAGAGCAAGCGCGTTGACAGTCATGGGGCCGATTATGACCCACTGTGGCGGATCGCGTCAAATCATGACCGCCCGGGATGTGGCATCCTGCTCTGTTTTCGAGAGATCACCGCCCTTCGACCGAGCACTTTGCGTCCTCGGAGCCCGATCCCGGGAAGCGGCGTACCGTGAATGGCATGACCGACCTGCGTTTCGCCGACGATCGCGCCGCCTCGCGGTACACCCTGCACGACGGCGATGATCTGGTGTCCGTGCTCGACTATCGCGACGACGGGAAGACGATCGCGCTCACGCGCGCGTTCACCATCCCCACGTTCCGCGGGCGAGGTTACGCCGCCGTGGTCGTGGAGCGGGCGGTCGATGCCATCGCGCAGGCGGGCGATCGCGAGATCCTTCCGGTCTGCTGGTACGTCGGGGAGTGGTTCGAAGCCCATCCCGAGCGTGCGGACCTCCTGCGCGCCCGCCGCTGAGCGTCCGATAACGACGCCCCCCGCGCCCGTCAACCCCCGGAGGCCGAGGGGGATCGGCGACGAAGCTGGGTGCGTCGAAAGGGGATGCCATGACCGACGACCGCGACCTTCCCGAGGGCGTCATCGATGCCAACCCTCCCGGTGGCTGGGTGAGCGGCGATGTCGCCGACGGCGAGACCGCCGAACAGAACGACCGGGCGAAGGGCTCACCGCGTCTGAACGACGCCAAGCCGTCGGACCCGATCGAGGGCGACGCGGCCGGACAGGGCATCGATCCCGACCTGAGCACGGAGGACTGACATGACCGACCACTCCCACAGCCCGGAGCCCGCGGACGCCCCGCAGGGCGGTGCGGACCCCGCCGATTCCGTCGGCGGTTCGCTGCACGCCGAGGGCAGAGTCCCGCGTCCGGACGAGCAGTCCACCCCCGCGATGGACACGCACCCCACCGACGACGCGGCGCGGATCGCGGGTGTCGTGGCGCAGACCCGCGCCGACGTGGGGGATGCCTCGTCGGAGCGCATCGCCGACGTGCTGCGCCAGCGCTTCGCCGACGTCGGCCTCGACCTCGGCGACGACCGCATCCGTGCCCTCGCCGCGGAGGTGGCCGCCGGCTGACCCGCCGGGATGTGCCGGCGCGGGCGACCCGCGCGCGGGCTGAACGCCGATGTCGGAGGCCCGACGTACCGTGTGAACATGCGGATCCTGCACACCTCCGACTGGCACATCGGGCGCTCGTTCCACGGTCACTCGACGCTCGGCGCCCTGGCCGATGTGCTCGCCGCGCTCGTCGATCAGGTGCGCACGCACGAGGTCGATGTCGTCGTCGTCGCGGGTGACGTGTTCGACTCGGCGGCTCCCGCCGCAGCCTGCTATCCGATCCTGAGCGACACGTTGGCCGCGCTCGCCGACACGGGGGCACGGGTGATCGTGACCTCCGGCAATCACGACTCCGCGGCGCGCCTGGGCTTCCAGTCGGCGCTCCTCCGCGAAGACATCGCCGTCGTCACCGACCCGCTGACCGTCGGTACGCCCGTGACCGTCACGGACGCGCACGGACCCGTCCACTTCTACGGCATCCCATACCTCGAGCCCGCGATCGTGCGTCACCTGTGGGAGGGGGTCGAACTGCGCAGCCAGGCGCAGACCATCGGCCACGCAATGAACCTGGTGCGTCGCGATCTCTCGGCGCGGGGCGGTCGCTCGGTCGCGATCGCGCATTGCTTCGCCGCCGGCGTCGAGGCCACGCCCGGTGTGGAGCGCGAGATCCGGCAGGGCGGCCTCGACAACGTGCCCCTCCCGGTCTTCGACGGTCCCGACTACGTCGCGCTCGGGCACATCCACGGGCGCCAGCAGCTGTCCGACCGCGTGCGCTATGCGGGGGCGCCGCTGCACTACAGCTTCGGCGAGGCCGGCAAGCCGCGCGGGTCCTGGCTCGTCGAGCTGGATGCCACGGGCCTGGCCTCCGTCGAGTGGCTCGCGCTGCCGGTTCCGCGCCCGCTGGTCACGCTCCGGGCCCCCTTCGACGACCTGCTCGGCGATCCCGTGTACGACGCCCACGTCGACCAGTGGGTGCGGGCCGAGTACACCGACGCCACGCCCCAGATCGACCCGATGCGCCGTTTGCAGGCCCGGTTCCCGTGGTGCGCGACGGTCGCGCACACGCCTGCCGAGTCGCGCATCGACGACGGTCTCGGCTACGCCCGACGCGTGCGCGCCGCGCGTGACGAGACCGAGATCATCGACGCGTTCCTCACGCACGTCCGCGAGGGCGAAGGCGCCTCCGACGCCGAGCGCGCCCTGATCCGCGAGGTGCTCGACGCCCGCGCGGTGGCGGAGGCGCACTCGTGAAGCTCCATCGCCTGGAACTGGAGGGCTTCGGGCCCTTCCTCGAGCGGCAGGTCGTCGATTTCGACGCCTTCGCCGACGACGGCATCTTCCTCATCACGGGCCGCACGGGCGCGGGGAAGTCGAGCGTGCTCGACGGAGTCTGCTACGCGCTCTACGGCGGAGTCCCCCGGTACGACGGGGCCGAGCGGCGTCTGCGCAGCGATCACTGCGGACTCGACGACCCCACGACCGTGACGGTCGAGTTCAGCGCCGAGGGGCGTCGGTGGCGGGTCACCCGATCGCCCGAGTACGAGCGCCCCAAGCGCTCCGGCACGGGGACGACGAAAGAGCCCCACCGCGCCGCTCTCGAGGTGCTCGAAGCCGAAGGCTGGACGGGGGTCGCGGCACGACCGGTCGACGTGGCCGCCCACCTGGACGAGATCCTCGGACTCACCCAGCAGCAGTTCCTCCAGGTGATCCTGCTGGCCCAGAATCGGTTCGCGCGGTTCCTCCTCGCCAAGAACGACGAGCGACAGGCGCTCCTGCGCACGCTCTTCGGCACCCGCTCGTTCGAGCAGTACGCGGCGGCGCTCGACGAACGCCGCAAGCGCGCGGCCGAACGTCTCGCGGCCGAGGGCACCGAGGTGTCGACGCTGGTGGACGAGGCCGAGCGCATGGTCGCGGCGTTCGACGCGGCGCGGGCGGGCGACGCCGACGACGACACGGCACCGCCCGCCGTCGCCGCCGGCGCGCCCTCCGACGGCCCCGCCCCGACGATCCACGAGCGACTCGCGCACGTCGTGCGCGGCGTCGAGCGCATGGAGTACCGGGTCGAGGCAGCCGCCCACGAACGCGAGACGGCGAAGCGCGGACTGGATGCCGCACTCGCGGCCGAACGTGAGGCGACGGCGCTCCACGGCCGCCAGGTCGAGCGCCGCGCCACCCGCGAGCGACTCGCGGTCCTCGAGTCCGACACCGAACGGATCGACGCCGCGCGTGCCGAGCTCGGGACGGCGACCGCGGCGGAGGCGCTGCGCGC
Source organism: Microbacterium sp. 71-36 (assembly GCF_001898305.1). Lineage (NCBI taxonomy): Bacteria > Bacillati > Actinomycetota > Actinomycetes > Micrococcales > Microbacteriaceae > Microbacterium > Microbacterium sp. 71-36. The sequence goes on along the minus strand of NZ_MKTP01000001.1, from coordinate 1,398,569 downwards.
GCCGCTCGAGGCGGTCGCGCGGGCGGAGCGGTCGCTCGCTCCCGCGGAGGCGGCGCGCGACGACGCGGTGGCCGCGGCCGAGCGACTCGGCGAGACGGGTCTCGACTCGACGCTCACTCTCACCGCACGCGATGACGATCTCACGACCCTGCTCGCCCACGTCGACGAAGCGTTCGCGCTCGAGGACGACCTCGCGGCGATCGACGCGGACATCCGCGCGCGCCAGGTGCAGCTCGACGAGGCGGTCCGTCGGGCGGACGACGTCGCCGCCCGGCTCGCCGACGTTCCCGCGGCGCGCGTCGCCCTCGAGGAACGACTCGCCGAGCTGGCCGACGCGACGGCGCGGCGCGACCTCGCCACCGCCGAACGGGCGGAGGTCGACCGACGCCTCGAAGCGGCGCTCGAGGCGGAGCGTCTTGCCGAGGAGCGCGACACGGCGGATCTCGCGGCCGTCGTCCGGGCCGATGAGCTGCAGCGTGCGGTCGAGGCGTGGAGCGGACTGCTCCGACGCCGGTTGGCCGGAGCCGCGGGCGAACTCGCGCACGCGCTCGTCGAGGGCGAACCGTGCGCGGTGTGCGGATCGACGGAACACCCCGCCCCGGCCGTCGGCGCGGACGACCCCGTCACCGACGCCGAGATCGCGGCGGCGGAGGACCGCAAGAACGCCGCGACCGAGCAGGACCGCCTCGCGTCCGATGCCGCGCGCATCACGCGGGACGCGCACGCGCTGGCTGCCGCGCGCGCCGGCGGCGAGACCGTCGTCGAGCTGCGCCGGCGCCGCGATCGGATCGACGCCGATCTCGCCCGAGCGCAGGCCGATGCGGCCGAACGCGACCGCCGCGCCGCAGAACGGGTGGCCCTCCTCGAGCGAGAGGCGACGGACGCCGCGGAGAGCGAGCGTCTCGGCCGCGAACTCGCCGATGCCCGCCAAGAACTCGCCCTGCGTCGGCAGAGCGCCGAGGCAGCGCGCGCCGCGTTGGTCGAGGCCCGCGCGGAGTTCCCGACGGTCCGCGACCGTCGCCGCGACCTGCGCGCGCGGCGCGACGGCGTGCGGGCGGTCATCGCCGCGCGCGCCGAGCACGAGACGCGCGTGCGTGCCGTCGTCGAGGCGCGCGTCGCGCTCGACGAGGTGCTGGCCGACAGCACCTTCGCGGACGCATCCGAGGTCCGCGCGGCCCTGCGCGAACCCGATGTACGGCGACGGCTGGAAGCCGCGGTCGCCGATCACGACGCCACCCTGGCCGCCACCCGCCGTCGTCTGCTGGAGCTCGAACTCCACCTCGTCGACGCCCCCGACGCGCCGATCGACCTCGCCCCGGTGGCCGCCGCGGTCCTCGAAGCGCGGGGCGCCGTCGAGTCCGCGGCTGCCACGCACGCTGCGGCCGCCGCGGCCGCCACACACGTGCGCGCCCTCGCCGAGCGCGCCGACGCCGGCAGCGCGGCGGTCGCGGAGCTGGCCGACGCGCATGCCGTCGTCGCGCGTCTGGCCGACACGATGGCCGGGCGCGCCCCGAACACGCGTCGCATGACGCTCGAGACCTTCGTCCTCGCGGCCGAGCTGGAGGAGATCGTGGATGCCGCGAACCTCCGTCTCGACCACATGTCCGCCGGGCGCTACCGCTTGCAGCACACCGACGCCCTGGCAGCCCGCGGCGCGGCCAGCGGACTCGGTCTCGAGATCATGGACGCCTTCACCGGCCAGTGCCGGCCGCCGCAGTCGCTGTCGGGCGGCGAGACGTTCCTCGCCTCGCTGGCCCTGGCGCTCGGGCTCGCCGAAGTCGTGACGGCGCGGGCAGGTGGCATCCGTCTCGACACCCTGTTCATCGACGAGGGGTTCGGTTCCCTCGACGACGAGACCCTCGACCTGGCGATGCGCACCCTCGACGAGCTGCGTCAGGGCGGCCGCACTGTCGGCGTCATCAGTCACGTCGCATCGATGAAGGATCAGCTGCCGGCCCAGGTGCGGGTGACGGCGACCCCGCGCGGACCGAGTGTGATCCGTCAGGACTCCGCGGCCGTGGGCGCCCTCGCCTAGGCTGGAGCCATGCGTACGAGCACCCTGTGGACCGTTCTCGGCGTGATCGCGGCCGTGATCATCGCCTGGCTGCTGGTCAACGTGCTCCTGTGGTTCATCGGGTTCGTCTTCCGGCTGCTGCTCATCGCCGTGGTGGCGGTCGTCGTGTTCTTCGTGCTCCGTGCGGTGTTCGCCCGGCGCGACGCGGACTGAGCGGCAGACGCCGCGACGCGGATCGGTCCGCGGGCGCAAGCCCGCCCGCGGTGTCCGCGTCCGCGAGTAGCGTGAGCCGCGATGCCTGAAGAACGCACGTCCCCCCACCCGCCCACGCGCGACATCCAGCTGTCCCCGCGCCATCGCTGGCGCGCCTACTGGATCGCCGTCTCGGTCGCAGCCCTCACCATCCTCGACCTCACCAAGGTCAATGTCGCGCTGCCCTCCATCGAGGCCGCGCTGAATGCCGGACCCACCGAGCTGCAGCTGGTGGTGTCGGGGTACATCCTGACGTTCGGTCTGGTTCTGGTCCCGGCGGGCCGTCTGGGCGATCTGCGGTCGCGGCGGGTGCTCTTCCTCGTCGGGCTCTCGCTGTTCCTCGTCACCAGTCTGGCGTGTGCGCTCGCGCCCAACACCGCCGTGCTCCTGACCGCCCGCCTCCTGCAGGGCGTGGCAGCCGGCATCCAGATGCCCCAGGTCCTCGGACTCGTGCAGCAGTTGTTCCAGGGCAAGGAGCGCGGCCGCGCGTTCGGTCTGTTCGGTGCGACGATCGGCATCGCGACGGCGTTCGGCCCGACGCTCGGCGGACTGCTCATCGCGCTCGGCGGTCAGACCGACGGGTGGCGGCTCATCTTCTGGATCAACATCCCGCTGGTCGCGATCGTGATCGTGCTGGCCGCGTGGCTCCTCCCGAGCACGCGGACGAAGTCGCATCGTGCCCTCGACCTCGATCCGATCGGCGTGCTGCTCTTCGGACTCACGATCGTCGCGCTGATGTGGCCGTTCCTCTTCACGACCGGTTCCCCCGACGACGACCCGCGGCGCTGGTGGCTCCTCGTGGCATCGGTGGTCTTCGCCGCCGCCTTCGTCTTCTGGGAACGTCGCTACGCCGACCGCGGGCGGATGCCGCTCATGCCGTTCGCGATCTTCGCCCTCGGTTCCTACCGCAACGGTGTGCTGATCTCGACCGCCTACTTCGCGGCCGTTCCGGCCATGTTCCTCCTTGGAACGCTCTACCTGCAGGGCGGCCTCGGCCTTCCGCCGGTGTTCGCGGGCATGGTGACGATCGGCTTCGCGGTGGCCTCGGCCTGCAGCGCATGGATCGGCGGCAACCTGGTGACCCGGCTCGGACGCCCGCTCGTCGTGGGCGGGATCCTCGGAATGGTCGCCGCTGCGGGGGCCCTGGCGCTGGTCGCCGTCGTGACGCCGCCCGAATGGACGCCGTGGGCGATGGCCGCGGTCATGGCCGTGGGAGGGTTCGCGGGGGGACTCGTCGTCTCTCCGAACCAGACGCTCACCCTCGCCGACATCCCCGTCTCGCGTGGCGGCGTCGCGGGATCGATCGGTCAGTTGGGGCAGCGCATCGGAACGGCGGTGGGGACCGCGATCGCGCTCGCGCTCTTCTATGCCACCGTCTACCGCGAGCAGGGCGATCGCGAGCAACTCGCGGTGTTCCACGACGCCTACGCCAGCGGGATGATCGCCGTGGGCGTCTTCCTCGGGCTCGCCCTCATCGTGGGCGTCGCCGATCTCGCCGGACGCGCACGTCACGGGTCGCAGACCCCCTGACGCCCGCGGCCGGGCGAGCCGAGGGGGCGGTGGTCAGACGCCGTAGAGTTCGCGGATCTTCGCGCGCAGTTCGTGGCTGCAGCGCTCGACGACGTCGTCCCACAGTTCGGTCGCACCGTCCTGGGCGCGGTCGGACACGGCCCGCAGGATGCGGATCGGCACGTCGAACTGCTGCGCGACCCACGCCAGCGCATACGACTCCATGTCGACCATGCGCGCGTCGAGACCACGGATGAGGGCGACCGCGTCGGCGTCGTCCACGAAGTGGTCGCCGGTGGCGATGACCACACCCTCGGTGGCGATGTCGACCCGCGCGGGCAGCCACACGTGCTGGCCGAACGCGCCGTCCAGGCCCTTCACATCGTGCTGGATCGTCGCGGAGATGTCGTAGATGCCGCCCTCGAGGTCGGGATCGATGGCGCCGGCGGTCCCCACGACGACGATCTCGTCGTAGGTGCTCTCGCAGAGGGCGCGCGTCAGCGCGTAGGCGGCGGGGATCTTGCCGACGCCCGTCAGCAGCCGGTCGAAACCGGGGATGTCGGGCTCGAAGGCGACGAATTCGGACGCGTGGGCGGCGACGAGGAGCTTCACCTCCCCATTCTGACCGACCGCGGGGCCGCGCGACGATGCGCGACCCCGGGTCGGGTGGAGCGATCAGTCCTGCGCGGCCGCGGAGACCTCGTCGAGTCGTGCACGCTCCTCGGCCGACAGCTCCAACGACATGCCGGCGATCAGGTCGGGGACCTGCTCCAGGCGCGACGCGCTCGCCAACGGAGCGACCACGGTCGGCTGCGTGCGCAGCCACGCGAGGGCGGTGCTGGCGATCGACGCGTCGTGGGCGCGGCCGATGTCCTCCAGCGCGTCGATGACCGCGAGACCCGCGGGGGTCGCGAGCTTCGCGGCGCCGCCCGCGCGGGGGGAGTCGCCCGCGGCATCCGTCGTCCGGTACTTGCCGGTGAGGAAGCCGCTCGCGAGGGCGTAGTACGGCACGAGCGACAGGCCGTACTGCTCGGCGACGGGCACGATCTCGCTCTCGACGGCGGTGCGGTGGACGAGGTTGTAGTGCGGCTGAACGGCGACCGGGAGGTCGGCTCCGGCGGCCTCGGCGAGGGAGATCCACTCGCGGATGCGGTCCGCGCTGTAGTTCGAGACGCCGACGTAGCGCACGAGACCGTCCGAGACGAGGTCGGCGAAGGCGCCGACGGTCTCTTCGAGCGGAGTCTCGGGGTCGTCGAAGTGGGCGTAGTACAGGTCGATCGCGTCCACGCCCAGCCGGGTCAGCGACGCTTCGGCCGCGGCACGCACGTTGGCGGCGGCGAGGCCGCGGAACTGGGGGTGGGTGCTGACCTTCGTGGCGACCACCACGTTCTCCGGCTTGCGGCTCGCGAGCCACTCGCCGATGATCGTCTCGCTCTCGCCGCCGGAGTTGCCCGGCGCCCACGCGCTGTACCCGTCGGCGGTGTCGATGAAGTCGCCGCCGCCGGCGTGGAAGGCATCCAGCACGGCGAACGAGGTGTCCCGGTCGGCGGTCCAGCCGAAGACGTTGCCGCCCAGGGAGAGGGGACGGATGTAGAGGTCGCTGCGTCCGATGCGCGCCATGATGCCCTTTCGTTCGGTGATCGATGCCCTCAGGACAACGGCACGGACCGTGGGGAATTCCCGGCGGGCGTCAGTTTCCGGAGCCCCCGGTGAGGATGCCGATGAGGCCGCTGCCGAGCAGCCAGAGTCCCACCGCCGACACGGCGATCCAGATGACGACCTGACCGCGCGGATACTTGCGGGGCTTCTCGCCCTGACCGCCCTCGTCGGGGGCGGTCATGAGCGCACCATCATCACGATCGACACGATGATCACGGACAGGCCTCCGATTCCGGCGATGGCGGCGATCACGGGGCCGCCGCCCGCGAGGAGCGCGGCGATGCCGAGCCCGAGGAACAGCACGCCGAGGACGATCCCGCCCACCTGGTAGACGCGGAACCGTCGACCGGTACCGGTGCCGTGTTCGCCGCTCACTCGTGCCCCTCCTCCGCCCAGGCTATCGAACCGTCGCGCACCCCCGTGCCACGCTTCGATCACGGCCGACCCTCGCGGTGCCGGCGCGGCGTACCGTTGATCCATGGCGCGCCCCGTACCCGACCCCGTCCGTCCCGGCCAGGAATCCGTGTGGGACTACCCCCGGCCGCCGCGCGTGGAGCGCGTTCCGAAGCGCGTGCAGATCGACTTCGGCGGCGTCCGGATCGTCGACACCGACGACGTCGTGCGCGTGCTCGAGACGAGCCACCCGCCGGTGTACTACCTGCCGATCGCCGCGTTCGGCGACGCGCTGACCCCGGGGCAGGGCGCCTCGTTCTGCGAGTTCAAGGGCGGAGCGCGGTACTTCGACGTGCACGGTGGTGACGGTGTCGTCGCCGAACGTGCGGCGTGGAACTACCCGAACCCGATGCCCGGCTACGAGGTGCTCGCCGATCGGGTCGCCGTGTACGCGGCGCCCATGGACCGGTGCGTCGTCGCCGGCGAGACCGTCGAGCCGCAGCCGGGCGGCTTCTACGGCGGCTGGGTGACACGCGATCTCGCGGGGCCGTTCAAGGGCGTCCCCGGCTCGATGGGGTGGTGACGGCGCCGCACCGCGCCTGCGCGCGCCTCAGTCCCCGACGAACGCCTCCGGGAGGGCGGCGTGCAGCTCGGCCAGCCAGGCGCGGGCGTTGCCGTCCGACGGTGCGCGCCAGTCTCCGCGCGGTGACAGCGACCCGGCGGGCGACACCTTCGGTCCGTTCGGGATGGCGGTGCGCTTGAACTGCGCGAAGCCGAAGAAGCGCTGGAGGAAGACCTCCATCCACCGGGCGACGGTGATGAGGTCGTACGACGGCCGCGCGCCCTCGGGGTAGCCCGCGGGCCAGGATCCGGCATCCGGGTCTCCCCACGCGTTCACGGCGAGGAACGCGATCTTCGACGGCCGGAAGCCGAAGCGCAGGACGTGGTACAGCGTGAAGTCGTGCAGGTTGTACGGGCCGATGCGGTCCTCGGTGGACTGCATCCTGCCGTCTTGCCCTGCCGGCACCAGCTCGGGGCTGATCTCGGTGTCGAGGACGGCCTGCAGCACCTCGATCGTGGCCGCGCTGAGCTCGCCCGACGAGATCACCCACCGGATGACGTGCTGGATCAGGGTCTTCGGCACCCCCGGGTTCACCGAGTAGTGGCTCATCTGATCGCCCACACCGTACGTCGACCAGCCCAGCGCGATCTCGGACAGATCGCCCGTGCCGATCACGATCCCGTTGTTCTGGTTCGCCAGACGGAACAGGTAATCGGTGCGGAGTCCCGCCTGGACGTTCTCGAACGTGACGTCGTGCACGGGCTCGCCCGAGGCGAACGGGTGGTCCATCCGGGAGAGCATCTCGGATGCCGCGGGGCGGATGTCGATCTCCTGGATCGTCGCACCGACCGCTTCGGCCAGGGCGATCGCGTTGCGCTTGGTCTTCTCGCTCGTCGCGAACCCCGGCAGCGTGTACGCCAGGATGTCGCTGCGCGGGCGTCCCATCCGGTCCATCGCGCGGGCGATCACGAGGAGGGCGTGCGTCGAGTCGAGCCCGCCGCTCACACCGAGGACCGGTCGCGGTCCGCCGATCGCCTCGAGCCGCTGCACGAGCCCCGACACCTGGATGTTGAACGCCTCGTAGCAGTCCTGCGCCAGACGCGCCGGGTCGTCGGGGACGAAGGGGAACCGGTCGAGCGCGCGCCGGAGGCCCAGGTCTACGGCCGGGGGCGCGAGTTCGAACGGCACCGTGCGGAACGGCGTCCCGGCCGTGCGGCGGTTGTCCTCGAACGTGCCCTGGCGCAGGCGGTCCTGGCGCAGGCGGTCGAGGTCGACGTCGGCGACGCTGCGGCGCGGACCGTCGGGGAACCGTTCGGTCGTGGCGAGGAGCTGACCGCCCTCGTAGATCATCGTCTGGCCGTCCCACGACACGTCGTTGGTCGACTCGCCCTGTCCCGCGGCGGCGTAGACGTAGGCCGCGAGACAGCGGAGCGACTGCGACTGGCACAGCAGGCTGCGGTCGTCGGCGCGTCCGATGGTGATGGGGCTGCCCGAGAGGTTGGCGAGCACCGTGGCCCCGGCCAGGGCCGCGGGGGAGGAGGGCGGGATCGGCACCCACACGTCCTCGCAGACCTCGGCGTGCAGCGTCAGCCCGGGCACGTCGACGGCGTCGAACAGCAGGTCGGTGCCGAACGGCACGGTCTCGCCGGCCACGGCGATGTGCTGGCCGGCCGTGTCGTCGCCGCGCGCGTACCAGCGGTGCTCGTAGAACTCGCGGTACGTCGGCAGGTACGACTTCGGCGCGACGCCCAGGATGCGCCCCCGGTGCACGACGACGGCGCAGTTGTAAAGGCGGTTCCCGTGGCGCAGCGGCGCCCCGACGAGCAGCACGGGCAGGAGATCGACGGATGCCGCGACCACGCGCGCGACGGCGGCCTCCACCGCATCCAGCAGGGGGTCCTGCATCACGAGATCGTCGATCGCGTATCCCGACAGGCACAGCTCGGGGAAGACGGCGATCGCGACCCCCTCGGCGTCGCACTCGCGCGCCGAGACCAGCACCGCTTCGGCGTTGGTCGCGGGGTCGGCGACGGCGACGGGGATCGTGCACGCCGCCACGCGCGCGAAGCCGTGCCGGTAGACGTTCTCGAACGGCAGCTCGGTGATCACCGCTCCAGTCTGTCAGGTGGCGTCGACACTGCGGGGGACGGCTGTGGGACGCGGAGTCCTGTGGACGGGCGACCGGCGATGTCGGCGGCCCCGGTTAGCGTTGACCATCATGCGGTACATCGAGCAAGAGGCCCGGATCGTCTGGAGCGCCAGCGACCTCAAAGCGGCAGCCGAGTGCGAGTTCGCGTGGCTCCGGGCAATCGATGCGAAGATCGGCCGCATCGAGGCCGTGCCCGATCCCGAGGATGCCACGCTCGAACGCGCCGCAGCCCTCGGCACCGCGCATGAGCTGCGCGTGCTCGACGACTACCGCCGCGATTTCGGTGCGGCCGTCCGCGAGATCCCCGCCGCCCGATCCTCGGACGCCGAGGCGCTCGCCGAGGCCGTCCGCCTCACCGACGAGGCGCTGGCCGACCCGACCGCCGAGGTCGTCTACCAGGCGGCCTTCGCGACCGATGAGTTCGTCGGTTTCGCCGACTTCCTCGTGCGCGAGCCCGACAGGGGCGACGGCGGCCCGCGGCCGTGGATCGTGCAGGACACCAAGCTCGCACGCCGTGCCCGCGTCACGGCCCTCATGCAGCTCGCGGCCTACGTCGACCAGCTCGACCGCCTCGGCGTCGCGCGTTCCGACGAGGTCCAGCTGCTGCTCGGCGACGGCGGCACCAGCACTCATCGCGTCGACGATCTGCTGCCGGTGTTCGCCCTGCGGCGTGCGCGCCTGCGCGCCCTCATCGCCGATCGCCGGGTCGGGCTCGGCGTCGCCGGACCCGTGATCCCGTGGGGCGACCCGCGCGGCGAGCTCGCCGTCCTCGCGTGCGGTCGCTGCCCGACCTGCGAGATCGAGGTCGTCGCCCACCGCGACCTGCTCCTGGTGGCCGGCATGCGCCCCGTCCAGCGCGACCGTCTGCGGGCCGGAGGGATCGACACGATCGACGCGCTGGCATCCTCGCCCGTCGCCCCCGCGGGCATGAGCGCCGACACCTTCGCGTCGCTCCGGACGCAGGCCCGCCTGCAGCTCGAGAGCCCGGCCGGAGACGGGGCGGCGGGCGATCACGTCGTGCCGACGTTCGAAGTCGTCGAACCCCGCGCCCTGGGTGTGCTCCCGCGCCCCGACCACGGCGACCTGTTCTTCGACTTCGAGGGCGACCCGCTGTACACCGAGGGCGACCGGGAGCAGTGGGGCATCGACTACCTGTTCGGCTGGGTCGACACGCGCGAACGGTACGGAGCCCTCTGGGCGCACTCGTTCGATGACGAGAGGGCGGCCCTGGAGCGGTTCCTCGACATGGTGGCCGTGCGGCGCGAGCAGTTCCCCGGCATGCACATCTACCACTACGCACCCTACGAACCGACGCACCTGCTGACGATGGCGGCGCGGTACGGGGTGCGCGAGGCCGACGTCGACCGGCTGCTGCGCGACGGCGTCTTCGTCGACCTGTACCCGGTGGTGCGCCGCGCTCTGCGCGTGGGATCCCGGTCCTACTCGATCAAGAAGCTAGAGCCGTTGTACATGGGCGACGAGGTGCGCACCAGTGACGTCCAGCGCGGAGACGACTCGATCGTGAAGTACGTCGAGGCCCGTGCGCTCGCCGCCGACGGCGAGGTCGAGGCCGCTCAGCGGGTGCTCGACGACCTGGCCGATTACAACCGCTACGACTGCGTCTCCACCCGGCGCCTGCGCGACTGGCTCGTCGACCGGGCGCGCGAGGGCGGGGCGATGCCCGCCCGCGGTGCCGAGCCCGACGAGCAGGCCTACGAGCCGTCCCCCCGCGCGACCGCGCTGCAGCGCTGGGCGGTCGACGCCGACGAGCCCGACGCGACGGCCCTGCGTCTCGCGGCGGCCGCGATCGACTACTACCCGCGCGAAGAGAAGACGTACTGGGCGACGCACTTCCTGCGTCTGCGCGAGCCGGTCTCGATCTGGGAGGACACGCGCGACGTCATCGTCGTCGACGCGGCGCGCTCGCGGGTGGTCGCCGACTGGCACATCGCGGAGTCGGGCCGCGGCGCCGAGCGGCGGCTCGTCGAGGTGCGCGGCGAGGTCGCCCCCGGCAGCCGGTTGTCGGTGGATGCCGAGCCCTTCGCCGTCTACGACCTGCCGGCGCCGTTCCCCCTCGATGTCCGTCCCCGCTGGATCCACGGTGCGCGTCGCGTGACGGTGCGCGACGTGCTCGATGACGGCGCCGTGATCGAGGAGATCGCGGTCGACGGGGTCACGTGGGACACGCTCCCGCTCGCCTTGACGCCGTCGGCGCCACCGCGCGCCGGCAACCAGCAGAAGGCGATCGACGCGTGGGCCGACGCGTTGCTGGCCGCGGCTCCCGCGCTTCCCGACGGCCCGGCGGCCGACATCCTCCGGCGGCGCCCCCCGCGCACCCGCTCCGGTGCGCTGGTTCCGGTGACCTCGATCGACGGGGGCGCCGGAGACGACGAGGTGGCCGCGATCGCCCGCAGCGTCGCCGACCTCGACCGCAGCTATCTCGCGGTGCAGGGCCCCCCGGGCACGGGCAAGACCTACGTCGGATCGCACGTCATCGCCCGATTGGTGGCGGAGCGCGGCTACCGCGTCGGAGTCGTGGCGCAGTCGCACGCGACGGTCGAGCACATGCTCGACCGCGTCATCGCCGCCGGCGTCCCCGCGGGGCGGGTCGGCAAGGCTCCGAAAGACCCGGGTGCCGACCATTCGTTCACCGTCCTGCCGAAGAACGGCGTCCCGGCCTTCGCGGCCGAGAACGCCGCTCACGGCTACGTGGTCGGCGGGACGGCGTGGGACTTCAGCCACGAGGGGCGGATTCCGCGCGGGAGCCTCGACCTCCTCGTGATCGACGAGGCCGGGCAGTTCTCGCTGGCATCCACGATCGCGGTGTCCCTCTCCTCCCCGCGCCTGCTCCTGCTCGGCGATCCGCAGCAGTTGCCGCAGGTCAGTCAGGGAACCCACCCCGAGCCGGTCGACACGTCGGCACTGGGGTGGGTGATCGACGGCGCCGAGGTGGTGCCGCCCGAGTTCGGTTACTTCCTCGCCCGAACGCGCCGCATGCACCCGGCGGTCGCGGGCCCGGTGTCGCGGCTCTCGTACGAGGGGCGCCTCGCCGCCCACCCGTCGACGGCGCTGCGATCGCTGGCCGGAGTCGAGCCCGGGCTCCGTGCTGTTCCGGTCCGGCACCACGGCAACACGACGTCCTCGCCCGAGGAGGCTGCGGCCGTGGTCGCGCTGGTCGCCGACCTCGTCGGTCGCGAGTGGACGGGTGCCGAGGGCGGCGTCGGCGACGCCGCCGTGATCCACCCACCGCGTCCGCTCCGCGCCGACGACATCATCGTGATCACGCCGTACAACGCGCAGCAGGTCGAGGTGGAGGAAGCCCTCGCCGCGGCGGGGTTCGCCGATGTCCCGGTCGGGACGGTCGACCGTTTCCAGGGCAAGGAGGCGGTGGTCGCGATCCTCACGCTCGCGGCCTCATCCGGGCGCGAGGCCCCGCGAGGCCTGGAGTTCCTGCTCCTGCGCAACCGCATCAACGTCGCGATCTCGCGGGCCATGCAGGCCGCGTTCGTCCTGTTCTCTCCCGCGCTGTTCGACGACCTGCCCCGCACTCCCGAAGGCGTCGCACGTCTCAGCGCTTTCGCGCGACTGGTCGGTGCCGACGCCTGAGAGTCCGGCGAAGACTCGGCGTCAGGCCGTGCCGTAGAGGCGGTCGCCCGCGTCGCCGAGCCCGGGCACGATGTAGCCCTTCTCGTTCAGACGCTCGTCGAGGGCGCCGAGCACGAGGGTGACGTCGTGTCCCTCGACCTGCTTCTCGATCGCGGCGACGCCCTCCGGCGCGCCGAGCAGGCAGATCGCGGTCACATCCTGCGCGCCGCGGTTGAAGAGGAAGGTGATCGCCGCGCCGAGCGAGCCGCCGGTCGCGAGCATCGGGTCGAGCACGAAGCACTGGCGGTCGCTGAGGTCGTCGGGCAGCCGCTCGGCGTACGTGGTCGGCTGGAAGGTCTCCTCGTCGCGGACCATGCCGAGGAATCCGACCTCGGCGGTGGGCAGGAGCTTCACCATCCCCTCCAGCATCCCGAGACCCGCGCGCAGGATCGGCACGACGATCGGTCGCGGCTCGCTGATCTTCACGCCCTGGGTGGTCGTCACCGGGGTCTGGATATCGATGGGGTCCACCCGCACGTTGCGGGTGGCCTCGTACGCGAGCAGCGTCACCAGTTCCTCGGTGAGCTGACGGAAGACCGGCGACGACGTCTGCCGGTCGCGCAGCACCGTGAGCTTGTGGGTGATGAGGGGGTGGTCGGCGACGTGGACACGCATAGGCTCAAGGCTAGCCGCTCGACCCCGAGACTCCGCCCTCGTCTTTTCGGAGCACCGTGACCCCCACCGCCGCCGACCTCGCCGCGATGCGCCGCGCGCTCGCGCTCGCCGGCGACGCCTCCGCGCACGAGGACGTGCCCGTCGGGGCGGTCGTGCTCGGGCCGACCGGCGAGGTCATCGGCGAGGGCCGCAACCTCCGCGAGATCACGAACGACCCGACGGCGCACGCCGAGGTCGTCGCCCTGCGCGAAGCCGCCGCGCACCTCGGCACGTGGCACCTCGCCGGGTGCACGCTCGTGGTCACCCTCGAACCGTGCGTCATGTGCGCGGGGGCGATCCTGCAGGCGCGTGTGCCGCGCGTGGTGTTCGGATCATGGGATGCCAAGGCGGGTGCCGCGGGCTCCCTCTACGACGTTCTGCGCGATCGGCGTCTGCCGCACCGCGTCGAGGTGGTCGGCGGGGTCGCCGAGGCGGAGGCATCCGCTCTGCTGCGGGACTTCTTCGAGAGCCGTCGCGACTGACCCGGGTCAGCGGGGGAGGAGCGGCAGCAGCTCGGCGCCGACCTCGTCCGCGTGGTCGATGTCGCGCAGGTCGAGGAGTTGGAAGTACACCCGCTCGGCGCCGAGATCCCGCAGCCGCTCGACCTTCGCCGCGATCTCTTCGGGACGCCCGATGAGATTGGCGCCGTTGTCGAACTGCGCGCGCGTCTGGCCGATCGCGGCCGCACGGCGTTCGATCGCGGCGTCGTCGGCGCCGACGATCGTGGGAAGCGCGACCGAGAGCTTCAGCGTCGCGGGGTCGCGACCGATGTCCTCGCACGCCGCGCGCACGACAGCGAACTTCTCGGCGACGACGTCCTCCGGGACGAACCCGATGTTGAACTCGGTCGCGAAGCGCGCGGCGAGGGCGGGCGTCCGCTTCGGGCCACCGCCGCCGACGATGACCGGCAACGGCGACTGGACGGGTTTCGGCAGCGCCGGTGCGGCATCCAGGCGGTAGTTCGCGCCCTCGAACGAGAACGTCTCACCCACCGGCGTGGACCACAGCCCGGTGACGATCGCGAGCTGCTCCTCGAGCAGGTCGAACCGCTTCGGCGGGAACGGGATGCCGTAGGCGGCGTGCTCCGCTTCGAACCAGCCCGTGCCGAGACCGAGTTCCGCGCGGCCGCCCGACATCGCGTCGACCTGCGCGACCTGGATCGCGAGGATGCCGGGGACGCGATAGGTCACCGACGAGACCAGCGTGCCGAGACGGATGCGCGAGGTCTCGCGGGCCAGGCCGGCGAGCGTCGTCCAGGCGTCGGTGGGGCCGGGGAGCGGGTCGCCGTCGCCCATCCGCAGGTAGTGATCGGAACGGAAGAAGCCGTCCAGACCGTGTGCTTCGGCCGATCGCGCGAACGCGAGCTGGTCGTCGTACGTGAATCCCTGCTGGGGCTCGGTGAAGAGGCAGTACTCCATGGCGTACCCCTCAGTCGGCCGAACGCAGGATGATCGCCTCGGTGGGCGGGGCCGGATCGGCGGGGCGACCGACGTAGCCGATCACCGTCAGCAGCGCCTGGCGGAACTGCGCGGGTCGTTCGAGGTGCGGGGCGTGCCCGGCGCCCTCCACGGCGATCTCGGTGACCTCGCCCCCCGCGGCGGCGTAGGCGTCCAGCACGTCGCGCGTCTGCGACACCATGGGCTGGGCGGGGGCGAGCTCTTCACCCGGCCAGCCGGGCACGATGCCGAGCGCGCCGAGGTGGTTGAAGTCGTAGAACGAGGCGTCGGAGACGATGGCGTCGGCCGTCCCGTGGATCCACAGGATCGGGGGCTTCTCGGCGAGGCCGACGATGCCGGAGACGTCGAAGTGCTTCGGCGCCATGGTGTTGAGCACGCCCAGGTTGCCGGCGGCGAACCCCGGCCAGTTCGGCGAGGCGACGGAATCCCCGGGGTAGTTCCCGCCGGCCGTGGAGGTCGTCAGCATCGACTCGACCCAGACGTCCTCGTGCTCGCTCGTGTAGCCGGGGGCGACGTAGCCGGACCGGAAGACCGAGCGCGGAGAGGTGGGGGCCTCGTCGGTGGTGTCGTGGTCGATGAGGCGCTGCACGAAGTCGGGGTTCGCGCCGCCGGCCCCGGCTCCGGCGTCGTCGTCGGTGAGGCGCGACCCGTCGCGGCGTGTTCCGCCGAATCCGTAGGGCGAGACCGGCGCCTGCAGGGTCAGCGAGAGGACGGGGTGGTCGAGGGCGTACTGCAGGACGACGCCGCCGCCCATCGACCAGCCCACGAGGTGTGCGGTCGGGATGCCGAGGGCCTCGAGGGTCGCGTGGAGGTCGTCGCTGAAGTCGCGTACGCCGCGGGTGGCGTCGATCGGGGCGTGCTCGGTGCCGCCGAAGCCGCGGAGGTCGACCGCGAGCACCCGCAGGTCGCTCGGGAGGTCCTGCATGATCTCCTGCCAGAACAGCGACGACGAGACGTTGCCGTGGACGAAGACCACGGTCTGCTCGGGTCCGGTGGCGGAGTCGTCGGCCGCGCGTTGGAGCACGTTGACGCTCAGCCGACCGGTTTCGATCAGGCGCGAGGTGATGCCGTCGAAGAGAGTCATGGGGGTCCTCCGTGTCACTCGCATCCGCTCCGGTACGGACGCGCTCCGACTCTAACGCGCGCCACTATCGGCCGCACTCAGGGTTCGTAGACTTGCCTGCATGACGGATGCCACCCCCTCCCTGCCCCCGCTCGCGTTCCTCGGCGCCGGTTCCATGGGGGGCGCGATCCTGCGGGGGCTCGTCGCCGCCGGCCTCACCGGCGGGGGAGTGACCGCCACCAACCGCTCGGCGGCCAAGGCGGCTGAACTCGCCGAGCTCGAGGGTGTCACCAGCGTCGCGCTGGAGACCGCGCCGGACGCCAACGTCGCGGCCGCGGCATCCGCCGATGTCGTCCTCATCGGGGTCAAGCCCGCCATGGTGCCCGACCTGCTCGACGAGATCGCGCCGCACCTGCGCCCGGGCGCGGTGGTGGTGAGTCTCGCGGCCGGCGTGACCCTGGCGACGTTCGCGAAGCACCTGGGCGAGGGCGTCGCGACGCTGCGCTCGATGCCGAACACCCCTTCCCTCGTCGGCAAGGGCGTCACGGGGCTCGCGGCCGGGGCCGCCGCGACCGCGGACGACGTCGCGCTCGTGCGCGCGCTCTTCGAGACGGTCGGTCAGGTCGTCGAGGTTCCGGAGTCCCGGATCGACGCGCTCTCCACCATCTCGGGCTCGGGCCCCGCGTACGTCTTCCTCCTCATCGAGGAGTTCACGAAGGCCGCCGTCCGCATGGGCTTCGACGTCGACGCCGCGCGCCTGCTGGCGGAACAGACGTTCATCGGGGCGACGGCGCTCCTGGCATCCGCGGACGTCGACCCGGCCGAACTCCGTCGCCGCGTCACGAGCCCGAAGGGCACGACCGAGCGCGCGGTCGCGGTGCTGCAGGCCGCCCGCCTCGACGACACGTTCACCGCGGCGGCCGAAGCCGCCCTCGCCCGCGCGAAGGAACTCGCCGCCGGGGCCTGACATGCGGCTGCGGTTCGAGGGGCCGATCTGGTACTGGCGCGGACCCGCGCCGTACCACTTCGTCACCGTCCCGCCCGCTGAGGCCGCGGCCATCGCCGAGGTGGCTCCCGTCGTCACCTACGGGTGGGGCATGATCCCGGCGGCCGTCACGATCGGCGCGACGCGGGTGACCACGGCCCTCTGGCCGAAGGACGGTGCCTACGTCGTGCCGATCAAGAAGGCGCTCCAGGATGCCGAGCACCTCGGCGTGGACGACGTCGTCGCGGTCGAGCTGGAGATCGCGGTCTGACGGCATCCCCTCCGCCCCCGCCTGCCCGCGATAAACGCCGTCGGCGGCGAGAAACGTGCTGTGCACCCGTGTCTCGCCGTGGATCGCGTTTATCGGCGGAAGGGAGGACGCGCGGACGACGCATCCGGGGGCGGCGCGACGCGGCGCGGGTGTCAGCGATCCAGCGCCGCGAACCGTTCGATGTCGCTGTTCGTGCCCGACACGATGATGAGGTCGTGGTTGGTGACCACGGTGTTCGCCTCCGCGTAGCGGAACGGGCGGCCCGGGCTCTTCACCCCGACCACGGTGACGTTGTACTTCGTGCGCACGCCCGACTCGTTCAGGCCGACCCCCCGCACCAGCTTCGGCGGGTACATCTTGGCGAGCACGAAGTCGTCGTCGAAGCGGATGAAGTCGAGCATGCGTCCGCTCACCAGGTGCGCGACGCGCTCGCCGGCCTCGGCCTCGGGGTAGATGACGTGGTTCGCGCCGACGCGGGCGAGGATCTTCCCGTGCGACTGCGACACCGCCTTCGCCCAGATCTGCGGCACCTTCAGGTCGACGAGGTTCGCGGTGATGAGGACGGATGCCTCGATGAGCGAGCCGACTGCGACGACCGCGACCTGGAAGTCCTGCGCACCGATCTGGCGCAGGGCGTCGATGTTGCGGGCATCGGCCTGCACCGCGTGGGTGACGCGCTCGGACCACTTCTGGACGAGGTCGAGGTTGCCGTCGACGGCGAGCACTTCGCGGTCGAGTCGGTCCAGCTCGCCGGCGCACGCCGCGCCGAAACGCCCGAGGCCGATGACGAGGACGGGCGCGTCGCTGCGGATCCGTTCAACCAACGATCGGCCTTTCGACGGGCAGCGCGTAGAGCTGCGAACGGGAGGACGCCGCGACGGCCGCGGCGAGTGTCACAGTACCAATGCGCCCCATGAACATCGTGAGAGCCAGCACGTAGACGGCGGGGTCGGGCAGCTCGGCGGTGAGCCCCGTGGACAGACCCACCGTGGCGAAACCCGAGATGACGTCGAACAGCACGTGCTCGATCGGTGCGTCGGTGATCCGGCTGATGGTCACGGTCGACAGCGCGACGATCGTGGCGCCCCACGCCACCACGGAGAGCGCCACACGCTGCACGTCGCTCGGGATACGGCGGCCGAACGCCTGCACCGAGGGACGTCCCTTCGCCTCGGACCACACGGCGAGAGCGAGGACCGCGAGGGTCGTGACCTTGATTCCGCCGGCGGTGGATGCCGAGCCCCCGCCGACGAACATGAGCATCGAGCCGACGATGAGCGTCGCGCCGTTCAGGTCCCCGATGTTCACGACCGAGAATCCGCCCGATCGCGTCATGGCCGACAGGAAGAACGCCTGGAACGTCGTGTCCCACGCGTCCATGCTCCCGAAGGTCAGGGGGTTGTCGTATTCCAGCAGCAGAATGACGCCGGCGCCCGCGAAGAAGAGGACGACGGTCGTGATGATCGTCAGCTTCGCGTGCAGCGACCACAGCCGGAACCGCCACCAGTGCCGCCACAGCGTGAAGATCACGGGGAACCCGATCGAGCCGAGGAACACGCCGATCATGAGCACCGTCAGCAGGAAGTAGTCCTGCGCGAACGGGGTGAGACCGTCGGCGTTGGGCACGAAGCCGGTGTTCGTGAACGCCATGGCGGCGTAGTACGGCGCCTCCCAGAGCGCGACGAGCGGGTGGATGCCGCCGATCACCAGGGACGGGTAGATCAGGATCGTGAGACCCGCCTCGATGACGAGGGTGGACAGTGCGACGGTGCGCAGCAGCTGACCGACTTCGCCGAGCCGGATCGTCTGGCCCTCGTTGACCGGTCCGCCGTGCGCGCGGAGCGGGTTGCTGTCGCCCGCGGCGATGAGCTTGGCCCGCAGTCCCAGGCGCTTGGAGATGACGAGCCCCAGGATCGAGGCGAGCGTCAGCACGCCGAGGGCGCCGACGTTGACCCCCAGGTAGGTGATGACGTGTCCGAGCGGCGACCAGTGGCTGTACATGTTGACCGTCGACAGGCCCGTGACGCAGATGGTCGACACCGCCGTGAACAACGCGTCGGCGAGGGGCGTCCGCTGTCCGTCCGCGGCGGCGGCGGGGAGGGAGAACAGCGCCGTGAACAGCAGGATCAGGATGACGAACACCAGCACGGCGAACCGGGCGGGGGATGCCGTGGTCAGGTCACGCAATCCATCCCATGCCCGGAAGGCGATGCGGCGTACGCGCATCGACATACGCGCCTCGTCGGGAGTCGCGGCCATGCGGGACTCCCTTCGCCGACGAACCCGAATCATGGTACTCGGGCGGGCTCGCGGCTAACCTAATGCCATGGCGGACATCTTCGACGTGATCGCTGACGGCACGCGTCGCGACATCCTTCAGCTGCTCCTGGAACGTGCGACCGGCGGTGAGCGGGGCACGAGCGTCTCGCAGATCGTGCACGCGCTCGGAGTCAGCCAGCCCACCGTCTCCAAGCACCTGAAGGTCCTGAGGGAGGCGGAACTGGTCTCGGTGCGGGAAGAGGGGCAGCATCGCTACTACAGCCTCGCCGTCGCCCCGCTCGACCAGGTCGACGACTGGCTCGTGCCCTTCTTCTCGGTGGACGTCGACAACGAGCCGGCACTGCCCGAATCCGCCGTCCACGCGGCCGAGGTCGTCGGACGCGCGGCTGCTTCGGTGAAGCACTCGGTCACGTCGGCATTCCGCAAGCTCCCCGGCCGCTGAGCGCCCGTCGAGCCCGAGGAACACCGCTCCCTCATCTCACTTTCGTCACAGAAGCCCCATAGGTTTACACGCGTCGCGGGCAGACCCTAGAGTGTGTCCACATCAATGGGTGACGGACACCCGCGGCGAAGGGTGATCGATGGCAGAGCTGCCCGACGTGCGTTTCCTGACGGTCGCCGAGGTCGCCGAGCTGATGCGGGTCTCGAAGATGACCGTCTACCGTCTCGTGCACGCGGGCGAGCTGCCCGCCGTGCGGTTCGGACGCAGCTATCGGGTGCCCGAATCTGCCGTCGCCGAGGCCGTGCAGCGGCCGGTGTCCGACGTCGGCTAGACTAGTCCGAGGCCTTTTTCCAACGCCTGCCCGTTCCCGGGAGCCGACATCGGCACCCAGACCCCGACTTAGTGAGGTTTTCCGTGGGTTCTGTCATCAAGAAGCGCCGTAAGCGCATGGCGAAGAAGAAGCACCGCAAGCTGCTTCGCAAGACTCGTCACCAGCGTCGCAACAAGAAGTAACGCGACCACCACACCGAGCGCCTGTCATCCGACGGGCGCTTCGTGTATGCGGCACCCGATCACCGACGTCCTCTCGAGGAGCACACATGCAGTCCATCTCGGTCCACGACCTGCACGCCGGACGCGATCGTCCGCTGATCGACGTGCGCGAGGTCGACGAGTTCGTCGGAGGACACGTCCCCGGCGCCGTCAACCTGCCGATGTCGACCATCGGCGAGAACCTGGACCAGCTGCCCGAAGGGGCGTTCGACGTGATCTGCCAGGCCGGCGGTCGCTCGGCGCGCGTCGTCGAGGCGCTCACGGCCCGCGGTCACGACGCGACCAACGTCGAGGGTGGCACCGGCGAGTGGATCGCCTCGGGCTACGACGTCGAGTCCTGACGCCCCGACGCGCCCTCCTAGGATGGGTGAGGTGACGACCCTCACGCTCATCGGCAAGCCCGACTGCCATCTCTGCGACGTCGCCGAGCAGATCGTCGATGCCGTCGTCGCCGAGCTTCCGGCCGAGGTCGCCGACCGCCTCGTCATCGAGCAGGCGTCGATCGCCGAGGACACCGGCCTGTACGAGCGGTGGTGGGAGAAGATCCCGGTCGTCCTGATCGACGGCGAACTGCACGCGCACTGGCGCGTCTCCGCCGATCGCCTCCGCGCCGCACTTCTCGCGGCCGACCCCGAAGGAGCCTCCGCGTGAGCATCCGTCACATCGTCCTGTGGAAGCTCGCGGCGGACGACGCCGACACCCGCGCGCTGCACGCCGAGCAGATCGCCGAGCGGCTGCTCTCGCTCCGCGGCCGGATCCCCGAGATCGAGCACCTCGACGTGGGGCGCAACGTCGCCTACCCGCAGACCAACTGGGATGTGGCGCTCGTCAGCGAGTTCGCCGACGTGGAGGCCCTCGAGCGGTACCAGGTGCACCCGGCGCATCAGGAGGTCGCGGCGTTCGTCCGCTCGGTCGTCACCGATCGGGCCGGAATCGACTTCCCCGCCTGACCCGCTCCACCGCCTCGGCCACCGACGCCATCTGCGGCGTGGTGACGCGGGAGCCACGGCTCAGCCGAGCGGCCGCACCGTCACGGCGGACGTGGCCAGGGCGATGCGCACCGGCGCCTGCGGGGCGACGCGGTCCTCGACCGAGTGCTCGATCTGCACCACGCTGCCGTCCTGCGCGCGCACCTGCGTGAGACGCATGTTGCCCAGGAACCTGGTCTCCTGCACCACGGCGTCGACGCCGGGTTCCGTCGGGCCGACCAGCACGACCTGATCGGGGCGCACGATCACCTCGCAATGCCCGTCGGGACCGGCTTCCGCGAGGGGGACGTCCTGGCCCCAGACGTCGACCGTGACGTCCTCGACGATCCCGGGCACGGTGCTGACCGGACCGAGCACCGCGGCGACGGCCGGATCGCCCATGTGCCGGAACAGGTCCTCAGGGCTCCCCGAGGCGGCGATCCGCCCCCGCACCATGACGGCGATGCGATCGGCGACGGCCGCGGCCTCGCTGGTCTCCCTGGTCACCCAGACCGCGGTGATCCGCCGATCGCGCAGGTGCTCGACGAGCCGATCGCGCAGGACCGCGCGCTCGTAGTTCTGGAGTCCGTCGAGAGGATCGTCGAGCAGGAGGATGCGCGCTTCCGACGCCAGAGCCCGCGCGAGGAGGACTCGGCGGCGATCGCCCCGGGCCAGGCGATGGGTCGCGGCCTCCGGGTCCGACAGCCCCAGGAGCCCGCACAGTTCGCGTGCGCGTGCGTCGGGATCGGGGTGGCCGGCGCGGCGGGAGACGATGGCCACGGCCTCACCGACCCGGCCGAATCGCGGCACCGCCGTGTGGGCGAAGACCGCCGCCGTGGACAGACCGTCGGCGATGCTCACGGTTCCCGTGTCGGCGCGTTCCAGCCCGGCGATCACGCGGAGGGCCGTCGTCGCGCCACACCCCGACGGTCCGACGATCGCGACGATCTCCCCGACGGCGACCGTGAGATCGAACCCGTCGAGCACACGCTCCCCGGCGCGGGTGCGGCCGACGGCGGCGACCCGGACGCTCCACCCCGCGCTCGATCGGCCGTCCGCAGGGACGGTCACCGCGACGCTGCCTTCGACCATGACGACACGCTAGAGGTCACGGATGACCTCGCCCGGCCCGGTGAGTGAACCTCGGGCGTCGGGCGGAGGAACTCAGGGAGCCAGGCGCGTGGGGCCGCGGAAGAGGTAGGTGACCTCGCGGATCGACGACTCGCCGAGGAGCAGCATCAGCACGCGCGCGAGGCCCATGCCGAAGCCGCCGTGGGGCGGAGCGCCGAAGCGGAAGAAGTCCAGGTAGAAGTCGAGGTGAGCGGGGTCGAGCCCCTTCTCCTTCGCCTGCTCGACCAGGACGTCGACGCGGTGCTCGCGCTGTGCGCCGGTGGTGATCTCGACGCCGTTGAACAGGAGATCGTACGACTTCGTGAGCCCGGTCTCGGGGTCGCGCATGTGGTAGAACGCGCGGATCTCGGGGTGGTAATCGGTCACGAAGACGAACTGGTGACCGAACGCCTCGCGCACGTGCGCGGCGATCTGGCGCTCTCCCTCGGGGTCGAGGTCGCCGTCGGTGCGGGGGATGTCGTAGCCGCGGGCCGCGACGATCTCGCGGGCCTCCGCGAGCGGGATGCGGGGGAAGGGCACCGCGGGCACCTGCACCTCGACGCCGAACAGCTCCTGGATCTCGTCGCCGTGCTTGTCCTTGACCGCCTGGAACGCCGTCTGCAGCAGTTCCTCCTGCATGCGGGCGACGTCTTCGTGCGAGTCGATCCAGCTGATCTCGGCGTCGATCGAGGTGAACTCGGTCGCGTGGCGGCTGGTGAAGGAGGGGTCGGCGCGGAACGCGGGGGCGATCTCGAAGATCTTGCCGAACCCGGCGACCTGCGCCATCTGCTTGAAGAACTGCGGGCTCTGCGCGAGGTAGGCGGTCTTGTCCTCGAAGTAGGGCACCTCGAACAGCTCGGCGTTGGACTCCGAGGGGGATGCCATGAGCTTGGGGGAGTGCACCTCGATGTAGTCGCGCTCGACCCAGTAGGTGCGCATGGCGTGCTCGAGGGTGGTCTGCACGCGGAAGATGAGGTTGTTGCGACGCTGGCGGAGATCGAGGAAGCGCCAGTCCATGCGCTTGTCCAGACCGCTGTCGGCCGCGATCGGGGTCTCGGGGTTCGCCGCCGCGGCGATCTCGAGCTCGCCGATCTTGATCTCGACGCCGCCGAGCTTGACGCGCTCGTCGTGCTTGAGCTCACCGCGGACGGTGAGGAACGTGCCGTTGGCCAGCCCGCCGATCGTCTCGGTGAGGGCCAGGGCCACGGCATCCTGGTCGCCCGCCTCTTCGGAGGGGCGCGTCGCGGGGTTCACCAGCTGTACGGCACCGGTCTCGTCGCGCAGGACGACGAACTGGACCTTCTTCTGATCGCGGACGGTCTCGACCCACCCCGACACCGAGACGGGGCCGGCGGGAAGGGACTTCAACTGCTGGACGAGGACGCGTTCGCTCACGAGGAACCAGTCTACGTGCGGGGCGGGCGCCGCCCGCGCGTCAGCGTCCGGCGCCGGCGCTGAGCCCCGCCTTGACGTGCCGCTGCGCGGCGAGGATCACCGCGAGTGCCGGAACGCTGGCGATGAGGGATGCCGCCATGGTCGCGGCCCACGTGTTCAGGTTCGAGTTCGCCAGGGCCAGGATCAGCACCGACATGGGGTACATCTCGTTGCGGTTGACGAGCGTCAGCCCGAACAGCAGATCGCCCCAGCTGAACAGGAACGCGAAGACCCCGGCCGTGACGATCGCGTTGCGCGAGAGCGGGACGACGATGCGCCACAGCGTGCCGATCGGCCCGAGTCCGTCGACCGTCGCCGCCTCGATGACCTCGGGGTCCAGCCGCAGCATGAACGCCCGCATCACGATCACCGCGAAGGGGACTCCCGCGGTCGCGTTCGCCAGGATCAGTCCGATGAACGTGTTCAGCAGCCCCCACGAGTTGAACATCGCGTAGAACGAGGTGGCGAGGACGACGCTGGGGATCATCTGGGCCAGCAGCAGGAGGATGAGCGCGATGCTCACCGCGCGCGAGCGGAGCCGGCTGAGGGCGTACGCGGCGGGGACGGCCACGAGGAGCGTCACGAGCACCGATCCGAGCGACACCAGGATCGAGACGCGCAAGCCGCCGATGCCGGCGTCGTCGAGCGCTTGCTCGAAGCCCCCGAGCCCGGGGGAGACGGGGAACCAGGCGGTGTCCGCGGAGTTGGCGGACGGCTGCAGCGAGGCCGAGATCATCCAGTAGACGGGGAAGAGGTACACCGCGAGCACGACGACCGTCACGATCGTCCAGGTCCAGCCGCGGCGGCGGCGGCGTTCGGCGATCGGCGCGACCGCCGGTTCGGCGGTCACCGTCGCCGAGGCGGCGGGCAGGGTCGCGGTCATTCGTCACGCTCCTGACGCATCGACATCACGGTGTACACGATCGCGAACAGGATGCTGATTCCCAGCAGCAGCATCCCGTAGGCGCCGCCGAGTCCGAACTGGAACTGTTGGAAGGCCTGGCGGTACGACAGCAGGCCCAGGGTCACGGTGCTGTTGGCGGGGCCGCCGGCGGTGAGCACCAGCACGAGGTCGACGATGAGGAGCGTGTAGACGACGCTCATCACGACGAGCACCGAGATCACCGGCCAGATCGTGGGGATCACGATCGAGACGAGGCGGCGCCACGCCCCGGCGCCGTCGAGCTGTGCGGCTTCGAGCTGTTCCGCGGGAACCTGCTTGAGGGCCGCGCCGAGGATCGTGGCCCAGTACGGCAGGCTCGCCCAGACCGCGACGACGATGACGGCGGGAAGGGCGGTCGCGGGATTGGCGAGCCACGCCTCGACGGGGAGGCCGATCGCCCCGAGGACGTCGTTGATGGGGCCGTCGCCGGCGAGGAGCGACTTCCAGACGGTGGCCACGACGACCGCGGGGAGCAGCCACGGCAGGAGGATCAGGGTCGGGAGCCACCGGCTGCCGGGGAATCGCTTGGCGAAGAGGAGCGCGAGGAGGAGCCCGAGCACCAGCTCGACGACGACCGAGACGACGGTGATCGTGACCGTGTTCGCGAGGGCGCGGAAGGTGATCGGCTCGGAGAGGATCGCCTCGAAGTTCGCGGTCCCGACGAAGGGTGCCCGGCCGGTGATGAAGGTCCCCGTGGTGAAGTTCGTCGTGCTCATGTACACGCCGTACCCGAGGGGGAAGAGGAAGAAGACGACGAAGAACACGATGGCCGGGGTCAGGAAGCCCCACAGCTCGCCGCGCTGGCGCGCCGCCAGAGAACGCCGGAACCGGCCGGGGGTGCGTGCCCCCGGCCGGCCGGTCGTCGTCAGCGTGTCCGCCGTCACTTGCCGCCGGCCTGCTCCAGCGCGGCCTGTGCCGTCTGCCCGCCGACCGTCGCACCCTGGATGGCGTCGACGTACTGCTGCTGCAGCGTGTTCCACTCGGTGCCCAGCTGCGCGGAGTTGTACGCACCGTCGACGGCGTCGACGAACGGGGCCGCGGCGGGCACCTTCTCGACGAAGGCCGCCTGCGCGCTCTTCAGCGCGGGGATGTACCCGCCCTGGACCGCGGTGTCGATCTGGTTCTCCTCCGAGGCGCGGCACTTGATGAGGGCGGCGGCGGCCGCTTCCTTCTTGGCATCCGCGTTCGCGGCGGCGCCGTAGGCGTACCCGAGCAGGTTCACCTTGGGCGACTCGCCCGACGTCGCGGTCGGGAAGGGGAACGTGCCCCATTCGAACGGGATCGAGGTGTCGACGAGGTTCCACGGGCCCGACACCGTCAGCGCGGCCTTCTGCGAGGTCCACTGGTCGATCGACTCCCAGCCCCAGTTGACGAACTCGGGCGAGAGCGAACCGTTGTCGACGAGCTTCTTGTAGAGGTCGACCGCCTCGACGGCGCCGGTGCCGGTCGGGTCGGCGGGGTCGCCCCCGGCCGAGAGGAGGAACGGCAGGAAGTACACGGGCGTCGATCCGTCGCCGCCGATACCGGGGAGCACGATGCCCTTCTGGTCGGCGGTCGTGAGGGACGCGGCGAGCTTCACGAGGTCGTCGAAGGTCTTCGGTGCGGTCTCGGACACCCCGGCGGCGGCGAACGCGGCCTTGTTGTAGAAGATCGCGTAGTCCTCGACCTGCACGGGCAGACCGTAGAGCGTGCCGTCGTAGCGGCCGAGGTCGGCGGCGCTGTCGGCGAGACCGTCCGTGGTGACGTCGTACTGGCTGAGGTCGGCGAGCACGCCCTGCGAGGCGAGCTGCGGCAGCTGGGTGTCGGTGGACAGCAGCGCCACGTCGGGAAGGGCCTTGGCGCCCGCGGCCTGCAGGAGCTTGGTGGTGTAGTCGCCCGACTGGGTCTGGACGTCGACGGTGATGCCGAGGTCGGCGGCGCAGGACTCGAAGTACTGCTTCTGCAGACCCTGGTAGGGCTCGAAGTCGATGTTGTTCCACACGGTCAGGCTGACGCCGTCGAACCCGTCGGTCTGGGCGGGGGCCGCCTGGCCGCCGGCGCAGGCGGTGAGGGCGAGGGCGGCGGTGAGGCCGACCGCGGGGAGTGCGACGCGCCGGAGCCGCTGAGCTGTGGATGCCATGGGGTGTGTCCGTTCCCGACGGCGCCGACGGCGCCGATCGACATGTGCTGTGAGGACACGGGTCGGGGCCGCCCGTGTCATCCCTCACTCTGGGGTCTCCTCGTGACGAACAGGGAACGAACGCGTCACGCGGTGTAACACCGCGCCGTGTCGCGGCGTCCCACCGGGCAGGGTGAGTGCATGGCATCCCCTTCTTCTTCCGCCGTCCGCCGTGTCCTCGTGGACACCGACACCGGACTGGACGACGCGCACTCCCTGATGTACCTGCTGGCCCAGCCCGACGTCGAGATCGAGGCCATCACGACGATCTACGGGAACACCCCCGTGGAGGACTCGGCCCGCAACGTCCGGACCGTCCTGCGGCTCGCCGGCCGCGAGGACATCCCGGTGCACCTGGGCGAGGCGGCGCCGATCGAGGGCGAGGCCTCCATCGCGGACTTCGTGCACGGCACCGACGGTCTCGGTGACCGGTTCGACCGCGCGGAGCTGCGCGTGGAGGACGAGGGAGCAGTGGATGCCATCCTGCGCATCGCCGCGCAGCACCCCGGCGAGGTGGACCTGCACCCGCTCGGACCGCTCACCAACATCGCCCGTGCGCTCGAGCGCGACCCCGACCTGTTCCTGAAGTTCCGGTCGGTGGTCATCATGGGCGGGGCGGGGCCGTACCCGGCGCCGGGCGGCGCGACGCTGACGGATGCCAACACCGCCAACGACCGCCGCGCCGCGGAGATCGTCTTCGGCGCGCGCAACAGCGGCAACGTCGTCATGGTCGGCGTGAACGTCACCGCCACCGCGATCCTCGACGAGCACGTGCTCGCCGTGCTGCGCGGAGCCGGGACCCCGTGGGCGACGTTCGCGGGCGAGGTGCTCGACGCGTACAACGACTTCTACCAGTACAAGTGGGGCCGCCGGATCTCTTCCGCCCACGACGGCCTGGCGACCGTCATCCTCCACCGGCCCGAGATCGTCACCGGCTGGATCGAGGGTCCCGTGGACTACACGCCGTACGCGGACTCCCTCGCGACCCGCATCGCGCTCACGCACGACGGTCTGCCGCTGGTGTGGGGGACGCCCGAGGGCCCGACGATCCGCGCGGTCACGTCGTTCGACGGCACCGAGTTCCTGCGACGGTTCGTCCAGGCGCTCTCGACGGGACCCGCAGCTCAGGGCTGACCGCGGCGCCGCATCCTCACCGGGCGCCGGAGCGGGCCGGGTGGTCGTCGCCGAGACGGTCGCGGCGGTCGCTGCGCAGGCGCGAGCGGAACGTGCCGTCCTGCGGGAAACCGCCGTACAGCCCGCGCTCGCGCAGCGCCGGGACGAGGAGCTCGGCGAAGTCGTCGACGGAGCCGGGCGACAGGAACGGGTGCAGCAGGAAGCCATCCACCCCCGATTCCTCGACGAAGGCGCCGATGGCATCGGCCACGGTGTCGGGGGTGCCGAGGAAACGGTCGTCCGCGAACGCGGTCACTTTCGAGAACTGGCGGCGCACGTCCCCGGCGGTCAGCACGGGCGCGTCGCTCCGGGTCTCCTTCGTCTGGGTGGCGTTCGTCGCGCGCTTGACGAGCGGCTCGTCGTCGGCGTACTGCGAGAAGTCGATCCCGCCCCACCCGGCGTAGGCGGCCAGCTGGGCCTCCGCGGCGTAATGCGCCTGGAGCGAGTCGATCTTCTCCTGCACGGCGATGTCGGTCGGGGCCACGACGAGGTTCATCCCGACGACGGCGCGGATCTGCGAGGCATCCCGTCCGAGCTCCTCGGCGCGGCGACGGATGCCGGCCAGCCCCTCCCGCACGGCGACCGGGTCGGAGTCGCCCACGAAGATCAGCTCGGCGTGCCGGGCGGCGAACTCCCGGCCGCGCGGCGACCATCCGGCCTGGATGATGACCGGGGTGCGCTGCGGCGACGGCGTCACCAGGTGGGGCCCCGCCACGCGGAAGTGCTCGCCGACGTGATCGATGCGATGCACCTTCGCGGGGTCGGCGAAGACCCCGGATGCCTTGTCGCCGAGGAACGCGTCGTCCTCCCAGCTGCGCTCCCACAGGGCGTAGGCGACCTCGAGGAACTCGTCGGCGCGGTCGTAGCGGCTGTCGTGCGCCATCACGTCGAGGCCGAAGTTGGCCGCCGCGCCCGGCAGGTACGACGTCACCACGTTCCAGCCGATGCGACCCGCGGTGAGGTGGTCGAGCGTGGAGAAGCGGCGCGCGTGGGCGAACGGGTGCTCGTAGGTGGTCGACACGGTCGTGCCGAACGCGATCCGGTCGGTGACGGCGGCGAGCGCCGGGATGTGCAGCATCGGGTCGAGCGCCGGGATCTCCACGCCGTGCCGGATCGCCGTCTCGGCTCCACCCCGGTACGTGTCGTAGAGGCCGAGGACGTCGCCGAAGAAGAACAGGTCCATCCCGGCGTCCTCGACGCGGCGTGCCTGGTCGGTCCAGTAGCGCAGCGACGTCGCCGACAACCGGTCGTCCGCGGGGTGGGTCCACAGGCTCGCGGCCGAGGAGCCGTTGCCGACGCAGGCCTGCTCGTAGAGGCCGAAGAGCAGCGGGCGGGGGTCAGACATGGGCGGTGATCCGTTCGTGGTCGGGAGCGGTCGTCCAGCGGACGCGTCCGCCGACGACGGTGAGGGATGCCTCGGCGGGGCCGTTCTCGACGAGCTCGGCGAGCGCGTCGCGGGGCGTGGCCGAGGCGACGGGGAAGACGGCGAGGTCGGCGCGGCTGCCCGCGCGGAGCGCACCGGTGTCGGCCTCCAGGCCCAGCGCGCGAGCGCCCCCGACCGCGGCGGCCGCGAACAGGCGGGCGTGCAGATCCTCGTCGGCGTATCCCTGCGCGCGGGCGATGCCGAAGAGCGCGGCGACGTCCTGCCAGGGGGAGAGGCTCGGCGACGACGAGAGCGAGTCCGTGCCGACGGCGATCGCGTTGCCTTCGCGCAGGTATGCCGCCACGGGGGGCGGGTCCAGGCCGATCACGGCGTTGGAGCGCGGGCACAGCGCCACGCTCACACCCCGGGTGCGCAGGAGCGCCCGGTCGTCGGCATCCACGTAGATCCCGTGCGCGAGATGCGTCGTCGGGGTGAGGGCGCCGAGGTCGTCGAGGTACCGGATGACACCCGTGCCCGCTCCGCCGTCGCGCAGCAGCGCGAACTCGCCGCGGCCGTTCGCCCGCCACCGCTCGGCGAGATCGCCCGTGCCGGAGCGCACGTACGCGTCCTCCCACGCCGATTCGGCCGCGTGGATGTGCTGGCGGACGCCCAGGGTCCGCGCGAGGCTCGAGAGCGCGCGGAGCACGGCCGTGTCGAGCGAGTAGACCGCGTGGGGCGACAGGCCGGTCGCGGGCGGTCCGGGGAGCGCGGCGAGCTCGGCGCGCACGGTACGCTCGCCGTCTTCGGCCCACGCGCGCTCGGTCCACCCGAGCACCTCCCAGAACGTGATGCCGTGCAGGCCCGCGTCGTGGACGGCGGACCCTGCGGCGGCGTCCGTGACGATCTCGGCGACGGCCGTCGTGCCCGAGCGCAGCGCCAGCGCGGCGCCCGCCGCGGCCGACGCGCCCCAGTCGCGGGGCAGGGGGTAGAGCTCCATGAAGGCGCTCATCCACGCCTCGAAGCCGGTGTGCTCGGCGAGCCCGACGGCGGCCATGTCGCTGTACTGCAGGTGGGTGTGCGCGTTGACGAGGCCGGGGGTCAGCGCACCGTCCCACTCGTGCAGCTCGGCGCCGACGCCGGCGGTGGCCAGGACCTCGTCGGCGGGACCCACCGCGCGGATGCGACCCTCCGCGATCGCCACGGCTCCGTCGGTCAGGGGCGCGGAACCGGGCGAGAGGAGGATCGGGGCGCGGTGGACGACGACGGTCACTCCTCGCCCTCCTCGGGATTCCACGCCGCGAGGAACGCCTGCTGCGCCGCCGACGGGGCGTCCAACGACCCGCCGAACGACGACAGGGCGATGGCGGCGACCTCGTCGTCGGCGGCGCGGGGCAGCTCGTGCACCCCGGGCGCGAGATCGGGCGTCGACAGGACGTGGGCGACGGAGGCGAGCTGCACACCGAAGGAGAGGTCCATGATCTCCACCGGGTTCCCCTCGGCGGCGCTGACGTTGAGGCAGTTGCCGTCGTCGAGCACGCGGACCTCCGCACCGCTCGGCATCCGGAGCACCGACACGGGTCCGGTGCGGGCGATCTCGACGGCCCCGGCCGCGCGGGCGGCGTCGAGGGCGATCTCCTGCCCCACGCCGCCGCCGACCGCGACGACCGCCCCGCTGCGGAGCGCGTCGAGGTGCCCGACGTCGATCGTGTGGCGGATGCCGGTGGCCGAGATGACGATGTCGGCGAACCGCACGGCCTCGGCGAGGGTGCGCACCTCGAACCCCGCGAAGGCCGCCTGGAGCGCGGCGACCGGATCGGTCTCGGTCACGACGACGCGCGCGCCGAGGGCGGCGGCGTGCTGCGCGATGCCGGTGCCGACCCGGCCGAACCCGACGACGGCGACGGTCGCGCCGCGGAAGGAGCGGTCCGCGACGTCGGCGACGGCGAACACGACCGACTGCCCGGTGCCGTGCATGTTGTCGAACAGCGACTTCGACCGCGCGTCGTTGGCCGCGACGACCGGGATCCGCAGCGCCCCCTCGGCCTCCATGCGGCGCAGCGGCCGCACTCCCGAGGTCGTCTGCTCGGTGGCCCCGAGCATCCCGGCGACCACGTCGGGGCGCTCGAGGTGGGCCAGGCGGATCGTGGAGGCCCCGTCGTCGACGATCACGTGCGGGCGGTGGTCGAGGAGGGCGAGGGCGTTCGCGCGGTCCTCGGCGCGGTCGGCGGCCGCGCGGGCGTAGGTCGGGATGCCGGCATGGGCCAGCGCCGCGGCCACGGCGTCGTCGGTGTTGCGCCCGGCGGAGGTGACCGTCACCTCGGCCCCGGCCTCGGCGAGGGCCAGCGCGACCGTCGCGGTCTTGGGCTCGAGCACGTCGGAGACGCCGATGCGGACGCCGGCGACGGTGCCGTCGCGGGACAGCCGCGCGGCCAGTGCCGTCGTCACCGGCATGTGGGTCCGTGCCCACTCGATCCGGTCGTGCCCCGCACGCCACAGCCCGGGGTCGGCGATCCGGCCGGTCACGGGGTCACCGCCGAGGCGAACGGGGCGTCGGCGCCGCTGATCAGGGCCGCGATCAGGGCGTCGGCGAGCCGCAGCTGTGCCGCGGTGGGCGGTTCCCCCTCCACCGGGAGGGACGGGGGGATCTCCACGAGCGATCCGTTCAGGGTCGTGCGCACGTGCGGGCGCGAGGAGGGGAGATCGGTGGCATCCACCGGCCGGGGGGAGGCGTCGGCGACGAGGCCCTGCACGTCGAACGCCGTGACGCCGTCGTGGCCCACTCCCGTGAGGACCGTGAGGGGCGCCGCGCCGACGGCTGCGACGGCCTCGACGCGGACGCCGTCGAGACGGGCGGCGAGCCGTTCGGTCGGATCGTCGGTCGCGCGCACGACGGCGGCTCCCAATCGGCGCAGGACCGTCGTCAGCGCGGCGGCGAGGGGGCCGTCGCCGACGATCCGCACGGTTCCGCCGGCGAGCGTCAGGTTCGTGCGGGCGGACAGCGCCAGGACGACCTGCTCGGCGCGCAGGTGGCCGTAGAGGATGCCGAACGCCCGCGACGCGAGCGGGTCCGGCGCTGCGGGCTCGTGGACGACGTCGAGGTTCCAGGCCGAACGGAGATCGGCGCGGAGGGCGGCGGACACGGGGGGAAGAGCGCCGCCGTAGGGGAGCGCGACGGGGTCGGCCGGGCGCGCGTCGAGGAACCCCCGCGCGATCGGGAACACGGCGTCGAGCCCGACGGGGGCGGCGGACGAGGAGGACGACACGGCTCGAACGTAGGGCGCGACGGCCGTTCGACGCGAATCGATGACGCCGCATCTCTAGGATGGCGCGCGTGACCTATTCCCTCTCCCCGGACTCGTACCGGACGCTGCGGCCCGAACAGCCGCCGCGTCCCGCGCGCCGGGGCTGGGACCTCGTGATCACGGTCGTGCTGCTCGTGCTGCTGCCCCTCGCCGCGCTCGCCGGCTCGTACGCCGGTTTCTTCCTCGCGTTCGCGTCGGACGCGTGCGGATCGGTGACCTGCGACTACGGCGTGATGAACGTCGGCCTCTGGTTCGCCGTCGTCGCCCCCTGGGTCGTCCTGTTGCTGACCGTCGTGGTCGCCATCATCCGGTTGGTGCGGCACCGCGTCGCCTTCTGGGTGCCGCTGGCGGGCATCGTGCTCATGGGTGCGATGTGGTTCGTCGCCGCGGCGATCGTCAGCGCCGGGGTCTCGGCATCCTGACCCCCTCCTCCCAGGTGTCACCGAGGCGGCGGCCCTAGGCTTCGGGCGGGCGTCCGGACGGGCGGCCGATCACCGAGCGCGAAGGCACCCGATGACCGACAGCACCCTGACCCTCCGCGGCGCGTCCGCGGACTCCTCCTCCGGCGACGAGTCCTGGCTCACGTCGCTGGCCGACTGGACGGTCTCCCTGATGGAGATCATCGGACCGGTCGGCGCGGGCATCGCCATCGCCCTGGAGAACCTCTTCCCGCCGCTCCCGAGCGAGGTCGTGCTGCCGATGGCGGGCCTCACCGCCAGCCGCGGCTCGTTCACGCTCTTCGAAGCGCTGCTGTGGACCACCCTCGGATCCGTCGTGGGCGCGTTCGCGCTGTACGGGCTCGGCCGCTGGCTCGGCGCCGCCCGGCTGCGTGCGATCGCGGCGAAGGTGCCGCTCCTGCACCCCGAGGACGTGGACCGCACGGTCGCGTGGTTCGAGCGGCACGGCGGCAAAGCCGTGTTCTTCGGCCGCATGGTGCCGATCTTCCGGAGTCTCATCTCCATCCCCGCCGGCGTCGCGAAGATGCCGCTGTGGCGCTTCGGTCTGCTGACCGCCGCCGGCAGTCTCATCTGGAACACGATCTTCGTGCTGGCCGGGTATCTGCTCGGTGAGAACTGGCACGTGATCGAGCAGTACGCCGACATCCTGCAGTACGTCGTGATCGCCGGCGTCGCCGCGGGGATCGCGTGGTTCCTGTACGCCCGCGTGCGGGCGCTGCTGGCGTCGCGCCGCCTGAGCGAGGCCGGCGAATAGGTCGCCGTCGAACCAACGGGGTCCTTCGCTCAGCGCGCCCACAAGACCCGACCGTAGACTGGAGACCGTGCCCGCCGACCGCCTCCATCTCGTGCGCCACGGGGAAGTCCACAACCCGCGCCGCGTGCTCTACGGTCGGCTCCCCGGATTCGGTCTGAGCGTCGACGGTCGCCGCATGGCGCGGCAGGCCGCGGAGTACGTGCACGGGCTCGACCGTCCGGTCGGAGCGCTCGTCGTCTCGCCGCTGCAGCGCACGCGCGAGTCCGCCGAACCGTTCGTGGGGCTCTTCGGCATCGAGCCGTTCATCGACGATCGGGTCATCGAGCCGACCAACGTGTTCGAGGGCCGACGCATGAAGAAGGCCCTCGCCAACCCGCTGAACTGGCGGCATCTCTCGCGCCCCGCGGTGCCGAGTTGGGGCGAACCGTACGAACGCATCGTCGCGCGCATGACCGAGGCGATGACCGACGCCTGGGACCGCGTGCCCTCGGGCGATGTCGTCGTCGTCTCCCACCAGCTTCCCATCTGGGTGACGCACCTCGCGCTCTCCCAGCAGCCCACCCGCCACGACCCCCGCAAGCGCCGGTGCGCGTTGTCGAGCGTGACGAGCTTCGAGCGGCGAGACGGCGCCGCCGGGTCGTCGCGCTGGATCGAGGTGGCGTACGCCGAGCCGGCCGCGACCGCCGGAGCCGTCGACGTAGGAGCCGTGTGATGCGCCGAATCCTCTCCGCCGCCGCCGCCCTCATGCTGGTCGCGGGCCTGGCCTCGTGCAGTGCCGACCCGCTCGCCGAGCAGTACCGGGCGGGAGACAACAAGGGGTACATCGCCGCCAACGGGTTCCAGACGCAGGAGATCGCTCCGGAGAACCGCGGCGAACCCGTCGACTTCGCGGGGACGCTCGACAACGGCTCCGCCGTCTCCAGCGCCGACTACGCCGGCAAGGTGCTCGTGGTGAACTTCTGGTACGCCACCTGCGGCCCCTGCATCATCGAGGCGCCGCGCCTGGAGCAGGCCTACCAGGCGTTCGAAGGCCAGGACGTGTCGTTCCTCGGCGTCAACACCTACGACCAGCCGGCCACCGCGCTGTCGTTCGCGCGCGACAACGGCGTCTCCTACTCGTCGGTCATGGCGGTCGACGATGCCGAGCTCAAGCTCGCGTTCGCCGACAAGACGCCCATCAACGCCACCCCCACCACGCTCGTGCTCGACCGGCAGGGCCGCGTCGCCGCGCGCGTCATCGGCGAGCTGCCCGAGGCATCCATCCTCGAGGCCATGGTGCGCACCGTGGTCGCGGAGAGCGCGTGAACCCGGGCGCCCTCGTCTTCGACGGCGCGCTCTGGCTCGCGATCCCCATCGCCCTGGCCGCGGGGCTGATCTCGTTCCTCTCCCCGTGCGTGCTGCCGCTGGTCCCGGGCTATCTCGGCTACATCGGGGGCGCCGTATCGCCGCGCGGGGGATCGGCATCCGCTCCCGGGCGTTCGCGGCTGGTGTTCGGCACGCTGCTGTTCATCGCCGGATTCACGCTCGTGTTCATGGCGGTCAACGTCTTCAGCGGCACCGTGGGGATGTTCTTCCTGCGCTACGCCGACGTGATCACGCGCGTCATGGGCGTGGTCATCATCCTGCTGGGTCTGGTCTTCATCGGGCTGTTCGGCCTCGCCCAGCGCTCGGTGCGCCTGCAGGCCCGGGGCAACCTGGGCCTGATCGGCGCCCCGCTGCTGGGCATCGCGCTGGGCGTCGGATGGACCCCGTGCATCGGCCCGACCCTCGCCGCGATCCTCTCGGTGTCCTACAACCTGGGAGACCCCGGTCGAGCGGCCCTCCTGGGCCTGGCGTACTCGCTGGGCCTCGGCATCCCCTTCCTGCTCCTCGCCCTCGGCTTCGGGTGGGCGACGCGTTCCGTGGCGTTCGTGCGGCGACACATCCGCGTCGTCAACCTCCTCGGCGGCGCCCTGCTGATCGTGCTGGGCCTGCTGATGGTGACCGGGCTCTGGGGATCGTGGATGTCCACCCTGCAGGGGGTGATGCAGGGTGTCCAACTCCCGCTCTGACCTCTCGCCCGACCGGAAGAAGATCGTGACCGACCCGCTGCGCCCGTCCGACCACGCCGACTCGGCACCCGCCGCGGACGAAGGCCGAGACGACATCACCTCGCCCCGTCTCGGACCCGTCGAGTGGCTGCGATGGGGATGGCGTCAGCTCACGAGCATGCGCACCGCGCTCGTGCTGCTGCTCCTCCTCGCGATCGCCGCCGTCCCGGGATCGCTCGTCCCGCAGCGCGGAGCCGACCCCAACGGCGTCACGCAGTACTTCACCGACAACCCCGACCTGGCTCCCGTGCTCGACAAGCTGAGCCTGTTCGACGTGTACTCCTCGCCCTGGTTCTCGGCGATCTACATCCTGCTGTTCGTCTCGCTGATCGGCTGCGTCCTGCCGCGCACCAAGCACCACTGGAAAGCCCTGCGGGCGCAGCCGCCGCGGACGCCCGCGCGCCTCACGCGCTTGGACGACCACCGCGACGTGACGGTGTCGGTCCCCGGGGGACAGGATGCCTCCGCGGTCGCGGCATCCGCCGTCGAGACCGCCGCCGCGCAGCTGCGCAAGAGCGGCTACCGCGTCGCCCGGTACGACGGACGCGGCGCGTTCTCGGTCTCGGCCGAGCGCGGATACCTGCGCGAGACCGGCAACCTCGTCTTCCACATCGCACTCGTCGGCGTGCTCATCGCCGTCGGCGTGGGCGGCGGCTTCACCTACACCGGACAGCGCGTCCTCGTGGAGGGGCAGGCGTTCACCAACAGCCTGCTCGACTACTCCTCGTTCAACCCCGGGCGTTTCGTGAACACCGACACGCTCGCGCCGTACTCGATGACGCTCGACCGCTTCGACGTCAGCTACGTCCCGCCCGGTCAGCCCGGCTCGGGGCAGGCGGGCGACTTCGCCGCGAACGTCACCACCCTCACCCCCGACGGGCAGCGCCAGGACGGGCAGGTGCGCGTCAACCATCCCCTCGACGTGCAGGGCGATCGCGTCTACCTGCTCGGCAACGGCTATGCGCCCACGGTCACCATCCGCAATGCCGAAGGCGTGGAGGTGTTCCACGACTCCGTCGCCTTCCTCCCGCAGGATGCCAACATGACCTCGCTCGGCGTCATCAAGGTCGCCGACGGCATGCCCGAGCAGCTGGGCCTCATCGGGTTCTTCTACCCGACGATGGACACGCTCACCTCGGGGGCGCTCACGTCCACCTACGGTGACCTCGAATACCCCGTGCTGACCCTGCGCGTCTACGCGGGCGACCTGGGGATCGACGACGGCACCCCGCGCTCGGTCTACACCCTCGACCCCACGGGTATGACCCAGATCGCCGGCGGCGACAGCGGCACCCCGGCCCTCCGCCTGATGCCCGGCGAGACGCAGGAGCTGCCGAACGGTCTCGGCACGATCACGTTCGAGAACGAAGCACCCGCCGGGACGACCGGATACGCGGGGTCGGTCAAGCGGTTCGCCTCCCTGTCGATCCACCGCGACCTCGCCGGCCCGTGGGTGCTCGGCTTCGCCACGCTCGCGACCCTCGGTCTGCTCGCCGCGCTGTTCGTGCCCCGTCGGCGCATGTGGGTGAAGGCGACGCCGCACGGCGACACCGTCCGCGTCGAGTACGCCGGACTCGCGCGAGGTGAGGACCCCACACTCGCCGCCGCGCTCGACCAGGTCGTCGAACGCCACCGCCCCACGCTGCCGGCCCCGACCGACCAGAGCCCTCCCTCCCGCCCGGCTTCCGACGACCAGAGCCGCCCCGACACCGGAAAAGTAGACTGACACCATGCCCGGAACCGATCCGCTCCTCCTCGACGAGATCTCCCTCCTCCTCGTGTGGACGGCCGTCGCGATCTACGTCCTGGCCTTCATCGCGTACGCGATCGACCTGGCCCGACGTTCGGACCTCGCGATCAAGGCCAAAGACGAGGTCGTCGCACGCGAACTCGTCACGGCCGGTGGGGGCGGCGTCATCGACGCATCGCCGCGGCCCGCGGCATCCGGAACCTCCTCCGCGACACCCCGCTACCTGTGGGCGCGCATGGGGACGGCCCTCGTCGCGCTGGGCTTCCTCTTCCACCTCGCCGGCGACGTGCTGCGCGGCGTCGCCGCGGGACGCGTGCCGTGGTCGAACATGTACGAGTTCGCGCTGACCGGCACGCTGCTGGTCGTCGCGGTGTACCTCGTCGTGTTGACGCGCTTCGACCTGCGCTTCCTCGGCGCGCTGATCACCGGCCTCGCCGTCGTGCTGCTCGGGGGTGCCACGCTCGCGTTCCACGTCGAGGTCGTGCCCCTGGCGGATCCGCTCAAGTCCGTGTGGCTCGTCATCCACGTCTTCGTCGCATCGCTGGCCACGGCGCTTTTCGCCCTCGCCTTCGGACTGTCGGTGATGCAGCTGCTGCAGACCCGTCGGGAGCGCAAGCTCGTCCTCGCGGCATCCTCGGACGCCCCCGCTCCGCGCCGCAACTTCCTGCAGACCCTGCCGAACGCCGACGCGCTGGAGTCGCTCGCCTACCGCTTCGCGATCGTCGGCTTCATCTTCTGGACCTTCACCCTCATCGCGGGGTCCATCTGGGCCAACGACGCGTGGGGCCGGTTCTGGGGCTTCGACACCAAGGAAGTCTGGACCTTCGTCATCTGGGTGCTCTACGCCGGGTACATCCACGCCCGCGCCACCCGCGGCTGGCGCGGCACCCGCTCGGCCTGGCTGTCGATCATCGGCTTCGCCGCCGTGCTGTTCAACTTCACGATCGTCAACGTCTTCTTCAAGGGCCTGCACGCCTACTCCGGCCTGACGACCTGACGCCGCGCGCGGACTCGGCAGGGGGTTGAGTGTCCAAGACACGCGGATGCTTTCCTGCGGCATCCGCGTGTTCTGGACACTGAGCCACAAGCCCTCGTTCTGGATCGCAGCCCATGGGGTGAGTGTCTACGACACGCGGATGTGCCGTCTGCGCGTCCGCGTGTTCTGGACACCGGATCGTCGGCGAACGCCGAGGAAGCGCGCGGGAACTCACGCGTCGGGGCGCCAACCCCGAGAGAGCAGCGCGACGCGAACGGGTGCGACGACGTCTCGTTCGGGGTTCCGCATGTGGTGGTCCAGCACTCGGACCAGGATCCACCCCGCGCTCGCGATGGCCGGCCACCGGTCGGCGTCCCGCCGGAACTGCTCCATCGAGGCGTGCTGACGCCCGTCGTACTCGACCGCGACCCGGTACCGGCGGTAGGCGAGGTCGAGGCGCGCGATGAAGCGGCCGCCGTGGATGAGGTCGCCGTTGAGTTCTGGTTCGGGAAACCCCGCCCGCTGCAGGACAAGACGCAGGTCGGTCTCGCGCGGAGACTCCGACCCGGGACGAGCGAGCCCGAGGGCCGCGTCGAGGTCGGCGGCGCCTCGTCGACGCAGCCGCTCGATGGCCGTTCGAAGGTCTTCCGCGTCCGCGTCGCCGCGTGTCAGGATCGCGTCGGCTGCGGTCACGAGCGCGCCGACCGGAACCATCCCGCCGAGCTGCGCCCAGGTCTCGGCGGCAGTGGGAACCGGGAGCCCCGAGCGGAGCGTGAGTCCCGCGGCATCCATCCGTATCCGGTGACCGATGACTCCGGACGTGCGCGGCTCCCTCGCGGGCGGGCTGGCCGAGACGTGGAGATCGCGCGTCGCGTGGAGCGGCAGCGGCAGCTCCCACACGGCGGCCGCCGTGGTGTGACTGAAGAACTGCGGACCTCGCAACCGAGGCGCGTACGCGCGGCATCTCTGGAGAAGGGTCGTGCACTCCTCATCGGCACGCACCCGGATGCCGTGGAAGGGTGCCGCGAGGTCTCTCGCGAACAGCCGGCCCGAGGTCACCCCCGCTCGCCGGGCGCTCGCGACGTCGAAGGCGACCCCGAGGTCGGAGGGAAGCGGTGAGCGGCGCACCGCCTCAGGGAACCCCATTCACGCGGCGCCGCGGGGGTATCGGTGACCGTTCAGAGGAGAACTGCGCCGATCTGGCCCTTGGGGAGGACATGTCTTCCGGCGCCCACCGGCTCCGCCTCCCCAAGTTCACTGTCCACGACACGCGGATGGAGTCGCCGCTCCTCCGCGTGTCTTGGACACTCGACCGGGGCAGCGGCCCGCCCGCTACGCGGGGAGGGCGGCGGCGCGGACCGACGCCGTGCGGCGACGAACCACGATGAGCGTCGTGACCACGAGCGCGAGCACGGCCCACACCGCCAGCGCCACGACCCCGGCCCCGACGCCGCCCGACGAGG
The DNA here is from genome assembly GCF_001898305.1 of Microbacterium sp. 71-36. NCBI lineage: Bacteria > Bacillati > Actinomycetota > Actinomycetes > Micrococcales > Microbacteriaceae > Microbacterium > Microbacterium sp. 71-36. The sequence continues at coordinate 1,358,740 of NZ_MKTP01000001.1, read as the reverse complement.
CGAGGGCGCCCAGCATGGCGGAGTATGCCGGAGACGTCGGCAGCAGCGTGGCGAAGCCGGCGAGCACGGGCGGCACCGTCGAGACGATGTTGGCCGCGACCGCCAGCGCCCCCACGATCGCGGCGATCCAGCGGCCGGCCCCGCCGAACACCGCGACGAGCGCCTGGTTCACGGCGGCGAACGCGATCCCGGCGGCGATGCACACCAGCGCGAACAGCGCCCAGTCGCTCCAGTCGTACTGGGATGCCACCTGCACGACGCCGGCGACGAGCAGACCCTGCACGGCGCCGATGATCGCCGCCGGAGCGAAGCCGCGGAGGGCGACGAGCCCCGACGCGCGCCGACTGGTCAGCGCCCGCGCCGACACGGCCTGGAACACCACGAACGAGGCGAGACCGCCGAACCACAGCACCGCCATGGCCAGCAGCGGGACCGCCGCGATGCCGAACAGCGAGTCGCTCACCCCGGTGGCCGACACCGGGTCGGCGACGACGTTCGCGAGACTCGTGGCCTCGGCGTCGGTGTAGGTGGGCAGCTGGGCGACCGCGGTGTCGAGTCCGTCCGCGAGCGACGAGGTTCCGGATGCCACCTGCTGTACGCCGTCGGCGAGTTGTCCGGCGCCGTCCTCGGACTGGGACACCCCGGATGCCACCTGAGCGGCGCCCGAGCTGAGCGTCGCGGCGCCCGCCCCCAGCTGGCGCGTGCCGTCGGCGACCTGGCTCGCGCCGCTGCCGAGGCCGTCGATGCCGCCCGCGATCGTGTAGAGGCCGGTCGCGGCCTTCGTCGCGCCCCCGGCGAGGCCTCGGGCGCCGTCCGCGAGCTGCTGGTTCGCGTCGGCGATGGACCGGATGCCGTCGGGCAGCTTCGCGGCTTCCCCGGCGAGGTCGCCGATCTGCGTGACGGTGGCCGTCGCCTGCGGGAGTGCGGCATTGGCGTCGGCCGCCGCCTGGCGCAGGGCGTCGCACTGCGCGGGTGTCCCGGTGCAGTCGTCGGCGGCCGTCTGCAGGGCCGCGGCAGCTCGGGTGAGAGCGTCGTTCACCTGCGGAGCGGCCTTCGAGAGGTCGGTGGCCACCTGCGCGAACTCCGGCGGGATCTGATCGGCGATCTTGTTGACGTTGTCGGCGAGGGCCTGGTTGCCGTCGGCGATGCCGTTCGCGCCCTGTGCGAGGTCGCCGACGCCGGCGGCGGCCTCCCGCGTGCCTCCGGCCAGCGCGGTGGCGCCGCCCGCGACCTGCGACGCGCCTTCGGCGAGCGGAGTCGTGCCCGCGGCCAGCTGCTGCGCACCGGACGCGACCTGATCGGCGCCGTCCGAGAGCTGCCCCAGGCCGTCGGTGAGCGTGGTCGCGCCGGTCGCCGCCTGCCCCGCGCCGTCGGCGAGCTGGTGTGCGCCGCTGGCCGCGTCGCCGAGGTTCTTGCTGAGCGTCGTGAAGCCGAGGAACACGTTGGTCAGGTACTGCGACGACAGTTCGGTGCCGAACACGGACGACGCGGTGGATGCCAGCTGCGCGGTGATCGCGCCGTCGACCACGCGCGCGTCGGGTGCCGTCTGCACGCCGATCGTCGCGCGTTCGGGGGTTTCGCCGGGACGGGTGGACAACGCCGCCGACGTGAAGTTCTCGGGGATCGTGACGACGGCGGTGTAGGTGCCGTCCTTGAGGCCCGCCGCGGCATCCTCGTCGTTGGAGATGACCCAGTCGATGTTGCTCGGCTGATCGTCCGCGCCCTTGACGAGGCCGCCGGTGAGCTGGCGGCCGAGGGGGACGAGCTGACCGTTCAGTTCGACGGCCTTGTCGTCGTTGACGATCGCGGCGGTGATGTTGTCGAGACGGTCGGTCGGGTTGTAGAGCGCTCCGACCAGGATGCCGCCGATGACGGCCGGCAGGAGGAGCACGCCGATGAGGGTCAGCCAGGTCACGGGGCGGCGCGAGCGGGAGCGCTCGACGGGGACGGTCATGCGAACACCTCGGAGAGATCGGTGGAGGACTCGGGGGCCGGGCGGTGCCGGTGGGGGGCGGGCAGCGCCAGCGAGGTCACGTCGGGGCGGTGGGCGTCGGCGAGGAGGGCGAGCGCGCGGCGTTCGTCCCGGGCCGACACCACGAGGGTGAACGCCGATCCGGCGTCGCCGTCGCGCTCGCGCGCCGCGACGGCGGCGCGCCGCAGCTCTTCGGCGACGTCGGCGCGCGCGTCGGCGTCGAGCCGGTCGACGTCGCAGAGCACGGCGAGACGCGTGGGGCCTGCGAGAGCCCGGGCGACCTCGTCGGCCGCGGTGTCGGGATCGTCCAGGAGCGCCAGTCCCACGCGGGATCGGACGGCACCGGCCCGCTCGGGGAGCAGGAGGCCGTCGACGCGGAGGCGCCCCTCGACCGCGGAGAGTCGACCGGCCAGGGCCAGCAGCAGGGGGCGGGTGACCCGCGTCTCACCGGTCACGAGCAGCGTTCCGCCGTAGCCGACCCGCAGCCGCACATCGGCGAACGCCGGATCCTCGTCGTCCGAGGGCGTGGCGGCACGCAGGTCGTCGGCGGCCACGGCGATGGCGGGCTCCGTCGGCCAGTCGCGCAGGCCGATCTCGCGTTCGACGGCTTCCCCCTCGACGTCGAGCTTGGGCAGCAGACGGTCGAGCCATCGTGGCATCCACCACGCCTTGTCTCCGAGGAGCGCCAGGATCGCGGGGACCAGGGTCATGCGCACGAGGAACGCGTCGACGGCGACACCGACGGCGAGACCCAGGGCGATGGGCTTGAGGCTCGAGTCGCCTTCCGGCACGAAGGCGACGAAGACCGAGAACATGATGACCGCGGCGGCCACGACCACACGGGCCGAGCCCATGAAGCCGCTGCGCACGGCCCCGAGCGCGACCTCGCGGGGCGTGCGCCCCTGGCGGTCGGCGTGCACGTAGTCCTCGCGCATGCGCGACACGAGGAACACCTGATAGTCCATCGCGAGGCCGAACAGCACGCCCATGAGCACGATCGGCATGAAGCTGATGATCGGTCCGACCTTCGCCACGTGGAGCGCGTCGGCGAACCACCCCCACTCGAACACGGCGGCGACGACGCCGAAGGAGGCGGCCACCGACAGCAGATACCCGCCCGCGGCGGTGAGCGGCACCCAGATCGAGCGGAACACGATCATCAGGAGGATCAGCGACAGCCCGACGACGAACAGACCGAACGGCAGCAGGGCGGCGCCGAGCTGGTCGGAGATGTCGATGGTGACGGCGGTGTACCCGGTGACGAGCAGACGGACGCCGAACTGGTCGTACAGGCGGTCTTCGGCGGCACGGAGCTCGCGCACGAGGTCGGCGGTGCGGGGGTCTTCGGGACCCGTCTCCGGCACGATCTGCACGATCCCGGTGTCGGCGGTCTCGTTCGGGGTCGCGAGCGCGACCTCCGCGACGCCGGGGATCTTGGCGACCTCGTCACCGATGTCGGTCATGAGGGTCAGCGGATCGTTGGAGGTGACGATCGTGCCGGTCATGATGAGCGGGCCGTTGGCTCCGGGGCCGAAGTACTCGTCGGTCAGCTCGTAGGCGGTGCGCGCCTCGTTGCCGGGGGGCAGCTGGCCCGCGGTGGGGAGGGTGAGGGCGAGGCTCCCGGCGGGGATGGCGGTGACGCCGAGCAGGCCGATCACGGCGACGGAGGTGATCACGGGATGCCGGGTGACCAGGCCCACCCACCGCTTGGCGGGGCCGCTGCGTTCGGTGCGGGCTTTGCGGGCGGCCACCTTCTCGGTGCGTGCGGCCTCCGCCGCAGCGGCGGCGTCGGCGCCCTCCGGCGTCGCCATCGCGCGGCGTCGACGTGCGGACGTCCGCTTGCGGCCGAAGCCCCAGCCCACCACGCGGCCCTTCGCGAATCCGAGGAGAGCGGGGGTGAGGGTCAGCCCGATGCACACCGCGATGGCGACGGCGACGGACGCGGCGACCCCCATGGTGGTCAGGAACGGGATGCCGGCGAAGCCGAGGCCGATCAGGGCGATGAGAACCGTGATGCCGGCGAACACGACCGCGGAGCCGGCCGTGCCGGTGGCGCGGGCGGCGGACTCCTCGGGGTCCATGCCGCCGCGCACCTGATCTTGATGTCGGGACACGATGAACAGGGCGTAGTCGATGCCCACGGCGAGTCCCAGCATGACCGCCAGCAGCGGGGTCGTCGTCGACACCGTCGCGAAACCGGTGGCGATGAAGATGAGGGCGACCGAGAGCGCCACCCCGAGGAGCGCGGTGGCCAGCGGCATCCCGGCCACGAGGAACGAGCGGAACGTCAGCATGAGGACGATCGCCGCGATCACCACGCCGAGCGCTTCGGTGATGCTCGCCCCGGGGATCTCGGTGGCGAAGAGCTGACCGCCGAGCACCGCCTGCGACCCGGCGGGGAGGGCGGCGCCGAGCGCGGTGGTGTCCTCCCGGAGTGCGTCCTCGGTGGCGGTGGGCACTTCGGTGGCCTCGCCCGAGAACTGGATGCGGATGATGGCCGCCCTGTCGTCGTCGGAGACGCCGCCCGAGATGCGTTCGTCGAAGGGGTCGGTCACCGCCTCGACGAAGTCGAGCTTGCCGATGTCGGTGACGGTGGTCTGGATGGTGTCCTGGTAGTCCTGGTCGCGCACGGTCGCGCCGTCGGCGGCGACCACGACGATGTCGGCGCTGGCCCCGCTGACCTGCGGGAAGGTGCGCCCGAGCATCTCGAGCCCGGCCTGGGACTCGGTGCCGGGGATCGCGAAGGTGTTGTCGGTGCCCTTCGCGAAGAGCGCGACCCCGCCTCCGGCGAGCACGAGGATGAGGATCCACGCCGAGAGGACGCGCCACGGGTGGCGGAACGACCAACGGCCCAGGGTGTACAGGAAAGTGGACACGGTGGCTGCTCCCGAGGTCGGCGGTGGGTCGATACAGCACCGTATCGGATACAACAATGTATCGTAGTTGTCCGGGGGAGGCGCCAACCTGAGTCTCGCCCGTGAAGCCAGAGGAGCGCCGCATGACCGACACGGCACCGGCGCCGTCACGACGACGCGAGAACACCCGCACCCGACTGATGGATGCCGCGGCCCAGCTGTTCGCGGAGGAGGGCATCGACGCGACGTCGGTGGAGGCCGTCTGCGAGCGCGCCGGGTTCACCCGCGGCGCGTTCTACTCGAACTTCGCCTCGAAGGAGGAGCTGTTCCTCGCGCTGTGCGAGCGTTCCGCGAACACGACGCTCGCGGCGCTGCGCGAGCGCATCGCCTCTCTCGAGGCCCACGACCTCGACGCGCACACGGAACTGCACAATCTCGTTCAGCAGGTGCTGGAGATCGCGGCGCAGGACCGGCTCGACGTGCTGCTCAACGCGGAGATCCGCACGCAGGCCCTCCGCAACGCGGACTTCGCGGTGGCGTATCGCGCGCTGGACCGGGGGCTGTCCGAGAGCGTCACGCACCTGGTCAGCGACATCGCCGCAGCGCGGGGACTGCGTCTCCGGATCCCCCCCGAGGCGGCCACCGAACTCCTGCTGTCGATGTGGGTGTCGGCGACCGAGCATGCGCTCATCGCCGGCCGCGACCCGCGTGCGGCTCAGCCCGAGCTGGCCGCGCGGCTCTCGCACATCCTGACGCTCATCCTCGAGTGAGGTCGCCCTCCAGCAACCGGTAGCACCGGGTCAGGCGCTGAAGCCACCAGTCGCACCGGTCTTCGGCGGCCTCCACGCGGTCGAGCGACGCCGTGGTCGGCGACACCCGCGTCGGCGTGAGTGCGCCGTCGCGGGGGCGCAGGGGTGCGGGGACGACGTCCGCGGTGAACAGTGCCGCGGTGCCGAGGCCGCAGTCGAACTCCAGCTCCGGCAGAGCGGACGCGAGGGCGAGACCCATCGACAGCCCCACCGACGTGTCGAGGGCGCTGGACACCACCGCCGGGAGTCCCGCTTCCGCGACGATCGCCAGGGCGGCGCGCACGCCCCCGAGCGGTTGCGCCTTGATCACGAGCAGGTCGGCCGCTCCCGCGCGCGCGACGCGGAGCGGGTCGCTCGCCTTGCGGACGCTCTCGTCCGCGGCGACGGGGATGTCGAGGTAGCCGATGCGCTCCCGGAGCTCGGCGAGCTCCTCGACCTCGGCGCAGGGCTGCTCGATGTACTCGAGGTCGAACTCGGCGAGGGCGTGGACGGCGCGCTCGGCCTCGTCGACGTTCCATCCGCCGTTGGCGTCGATGCGCACGCGCCCCTCGGGCCCCATCGCCCCACGCACCGCGCGCACCCTCGCCACGTCGTCGGCGAGCACCTGCCCCGACTCGGCGACCTTCACCTTGGCCGTCCGGCATCCGTCGTAGCGGGCGAGCACGCCCTCGACCTCGGATGCGGGCACCGCGGGGACGGTCGCGTTGACCGCGACGCTCGAGCGCACGGGGGCGGGGGTGGGATGCCAGCCGAACTCGAGCGCGGCAGCGAGCCACGTCGCGGCCTCGGCGTCGCCGTACTCGGTGAACGGCGAGAACTCCGTCCATCCCTCGGGCCCCTCGAACACGACCGCCTCGCGCGTCCGGATGCCGCGGAACCGGGTGGCGAGGGGGAGGGCGACGACGCGGGCCGTGGCGAGGACGTCGGTGAGGGGCGGCAGGGGACTCATCCCCCCATCCTGGCCTCGGTGTCGGACGCCGGGAATAGGCTGGCCGCATGCTCTTCGACACCCCGGTGCGTCTCGGCGTCCAGATCCAGCCGCAGCACGTGCAGTACTCCGACATCCGCGACGCCGTCTTCCGTCTGGAAGAGATGGGCGTCGACGTCCTGTTCAACTGGGACCACTTCTTCCCCCTCTACGGCGACCCCGACGGCGAGCACTTCGAGTCGTGGACGATGCTCGCCGCCTGGGCCGAACAGACCGAGCGCGTCGAGTTCGGCGCTCTGGTCAACTGCAACAGCTACCGAGGCGCCGACCTGCAGGCGGACATGGCCCGGACGATCGACCACATCAGCAAGAAGGGCGGCGACACCGGGCGCTTCATCTTCGGCACCGGCTCGGGCTGGTTCCAGCGCGATTACGACGAGTACGGCTACGAATTCGGAACGGCCGGTTCGCGACTGAACGCGCTCGCGAGCGACCTCGACCGCATCGTCGACCGCTGGGGCAAGCTCAACCCCGCGCCCACCCGCAAGATCCCGGTGATGATCGGCGGCAAGGGCGAGCAGAAGACGCTGCGCATCGTCGCCCGTCACGCCGACATCTGGCACAGCTTCGTCACGCCCGACGAGCTGCCGCACAAGTTCGAGGTCATCGAGCGCTGGGCCGAGACCGAGGGGCGCGACCTCTCGGGCCTCATCGTCTCGAACGAGCTGAAGGACCGCGACGAGACCGTCGCCGACGCGCTGTACGACGCCGGCACCCGCCTGTTCACGCTCGGATTCTCGGGTCCGGACTGGGACTACTCGATCATCGAGCGGTGGCTCGCCTGGCGAAACAGCAAGAACGCCTGAGTCCCGTGAACGTCTCCGACATCTTCGATCCGGCCGAGTGGACCCTCGCTCCCGGCGCCGAGGACTACACCGACATCACCGCCCACGTCACCCATGACGGCCGAGTGGCCCGCATCGCGTTCGATCGGCCGGAGGTGCGCAACGCGTTCCGCCCCCACACCGTCGACGAGCTGTACCGCGCGCTCGACATCGCCCGGCAGGACCACCGCATCGGCGTGGTGCTGCTCACCGGCAACGGGCCGAGCCCGAAGGACGGCGGTTGGGCGTTCTGCTCGGGCGGCGACCAACGCATCCGGGGACGCGACGGGTACAAGTACTCCGACGACGAGACGGCGGTCGCCGACCACGGCCGGGCGGGGCGCCTGCACATCCTCGAGGTGCAGCGCCTGATCCGGTTCATGCCGAAGGTCGTCATCGCGGTGGTGCCCGGGTGGGCGGCCGGCGGCGGGCATTCGCTCAACGTCGTGTGCGATCTCTCGATCGCGAGCGCCGAGCACGGCCGTTTCAAGCAGACGGATGCCGACGTGGGCTCGTTCGACGCCGGTTACGGGTCGGCCTACTTCGCACGGCAGATCGGGCAGAAGTTCGCGCGCGAGGTCTTCTTCCTCGCCGAGGAGTACTCGGCCCAGCGCGCGTACGAGATGGGTGCGGTCAACCGCGTCGTCCCGCACGCCGAGCTCGAGCGCGAGGCGCTGGCCATGGCGCGGACGATCCTGACGAAATCGCCGACGGCGATCCGCATGCTGAAGTTCGCGTTCAACGCGGTCGACGACGGACTCGTCGGTCAGCAGCTGTTCGCGGGCGAGGCGACGCGTCTCGCGTACGGCACCGACGAGGCGGCCGAGGGGCGCGATTCGTTCCTCCAGAAGCGCGACCCCGACTGGTCGGGCGTCCCGTGGCACTACTGATCCCCGGATGCACCCCCTCGGGCGACGCCCCGGTGCGGTCGTGAAGCTGGAGGCGGTGGCATCCGACGATCCCCGCGATGTGCTGCGCGCGCTGCGGCACGCCGTCCTGGGGGCGGGACCCGCGGTCGCCCTGGGCGGTGACGGGCTGCCGGACGAGGTACCGGCCGGGACGGGCGTGGTGATCACGACGTCGGGGTCGACGGGGGTGCCGAAGTCGGTGGCGCTCGGCCGCAACGCGTTGATCGCGAGCGCCTTCGCCACCTCGGCACGGATCGGGGAGGGGGCGTGGCTGCTCGCCGTGCCCGCGACGTACGTCGCCGGGGCGCAGGTGCTCGTCCGCGCGCTGGTGAACGGCCGGGAACCGGCGATCCTCGCGGGACCCTTCCGCCCCGAACCCTTCGCGGCGGCGGCCCTCGGGATGGCGTCGCACGAGAACGGCGAGCGGATTCCCACGTACACGTCCCTCGTTCCCGCACAGCTGCAACGTCTGCTCGACGCCGCAGACGACGACCCCGAGGTGCGGCGGGCGCTGCGTTCGTTCGAGCGCATCCTCATCGGCGGGCAGTCGCTTCCCGTGTCCCTGCGGGAACGCGCGGCGGCCGTCGGCGCGCGGATCGTCCGCACGTACGGCTCGACCGAGACCAGCGGCGGCTGCGTGTACGACGGGGTCCCGCTCGACGGCGTGACGCTCTCGATCGTCGACGGCGAAGTGCGTATCTCGGGCCCGACCCTCGCCGACGGCTACCTCGGTGATCCGGGTCGCACGGCCGAGGTCTTCCCCACGGATGCTTCCGGCACCCGGTGGTACCGCACCGGTGACGGCGGCGAGCTCGCCGACGGGGTGCTGCGGATCACCGGGCGCCTCGACAACGTCATCGTCTCGGGGGGCGTGAACGTCTCGCTCGACCGGGTCGAGGCGGCGGTGCGCGGCATCCCGGGTCTGGAGTCCGCGGTCGTGATCCCCACGGACGATCCGCGCTGGGGGCAGGGCTCCGTCGTCGTGGCGGCCGCCCTGGGGCTCGACGAGCGGGAGACGCTCGAGCGCGTCCGCGCGGAGGTCGCCGCGGCGATCGGTCCGGTCGCGCGGCCCGCCCGCGTCGTCCTCGTCGACCGACTGCCGCTGCTGGCATCCGGGAAGCCCGACCGCGCCGCCCTGCGGCAGCGGTTCGGCTCCGCGAAGAATTAGGCTTTCCCTCCGTGGCAGCACAGTCTCGCAAGCGCTCGCGTCCGGCCCCGAAGCGGCGTCCCGGCGGCAACCCCCAGAAGGCGCACCGACCGGCTCCGCGCGCGGCGACCCGGGCGACCGCGCGCGATTGGATCGGAGCGGCCCGCCTCCGGACGCTGCCGCTCGCGATCACCCCGGTGCTCATCGGGACCGGCGCCGCGACGCTGGTGGACGATCGGTTCCACTGGGTCATCGCCCTCGCGTGCCTCGCGGTCGCCTTCGCGCTGCAGATCGGCGTCAACTACGCCAACGACTACAGCGACGGCATCCGGGGGACCGACGACGTCCGCGTCGGTCCCGGGCGACTGACCGGCGGCCGGAAGGCGAAGCCGCGCACCGTGCTCATCGTGGCGCTGGCGTTCTTCGCGCTCGCCGCGGTCATCGGCCTCGCGCTCGTGATCCGCACCGGGCAGTGGTGGCTCATCGTGGTGGGTGCGGCGTGCATCGTCGCCGCGTGGTTCTACACCGGGGGGAAGCGCCCCTACGGCTACAACGCGCTGGGCGAGGTGTTCGTCTTCGTGTTCTTCGGCCTCGTCGCCACCCTCGGCACGACGTGGCTGCAGGTGCAGGCGCTGCCGCAGGAGGCGTGGTTCGGCGCCGTGGCCGCGGGTCTCCTCGCGTGCGCGGTGCTCCTCGCCAACAACCTCCGCGACATCGACCAGGACCGGCTCGCGCGCAAGCGCACGCTGTCGGTGCTCATCGGCCGCCGGGCGACGCAGGTGCTGTTCACCGTGTTCGTGCTGGTGCCGTTCGGCATCGCGGTGTTCCTCGCGCCGGTGTACCCGATCGCCTGGCTGACGCTCATCGCGCTGCTCGGGGCTCTGTCGGCGATCCTCATCGTCTGGACCTACCGGGCGCCGCGCGAACTCATCGTGGCGTTGCAGGTGACGAGCTTCACGTCCGTCGCGTACGGCGCGGTGCTGTTCTGGGCGTTTCTCGCCTGAGTTCAGCGCTCGCCGTCGGGCCGTTCGTCGCGCGCGGCGTCGACGACCGCGTCCTCGACGTCGGCGTCGCGTTCCGCGGCGGTGCGGCGGTCGGCCGCGCGACGCGTCGTCCGTCGCTCGGCCAGATCGCCCGTGACCCGGTCGAGCGGGCGACGCAGGAACAGCAGAGACAGGCTCAGCCCGATCAGGGCCGCGAACACCGCGGCCAGCCACGGCAGCTCCTGGAAGACGGGGAACAGCAGCAGGATGCCGAGCGGCACCACGAAAGCGAGGAGACGCAGCACCGTGTAGACCAGGGCGGAACGGGCACGCATGCCTCCACTCTACGACCGCGTCGGGGTGACCCGGTGCCCGGCCGCTGCCCAGGCAGCGCCGGTAGAATCACTGCATGGCACGCCTGCTGCTGATCCTGGCGCTCGTGGCGACCGCGTTCTGGGTCTACACGATCGTCGATTGCGCCGTTCAACCGGCGACCCGCCACCGCGGGGTCAGCAAACCCGCGTGGATGGTCATCGTGATCCTGTTGCCCGTGCTGGGCGGCATCCTCTGGTTCGTGATCGGTCGTGGCCGGGCCGGCGGCCCGGTGCTGCGCCGGGCTCCGGACGACGACCCCGAGTTCCTCGGCGGTCTCTCGGCTCGCGCCCGCGCCGATCAGGACGAGCGCATCCGCCGCCTCGAGGAGGAGCTCGCGCAGCTCGACTCCGAGGGGGACGACCCGCGCGACGCGCGGCCGGCGCCCCAGCCGGACACGGACGAGCCCGGCGGCAAACCGGGCGACGACGACACCCGCGGTCAGCGCGGCGCCGTCGGCTGACCGTGGCACCGGCGGAAGGGGGCGCTTCGGCGCCGGCGACGGACGCGGCTGCGGCGCTGCTGGCCGGACTGGTGTCCCGGGGCGTGCGGCACCTCGTCGTGAGCCCCGGGTCGAGGTCGCAGGCGTTGGCCCTCGTGGCGGCAGAGCTGGAGCGCACCGGACTCGTGCGACTGCACGTGCGCATCGACGAACGCGTCGCCGGGTTCACGGCCCTGGGCATCGGGCGCGAGACCGGGATGCCCGCGGCCGTGATCTGCACTTCGGGCACGGCGGTCGCGAACCTGCTGCCCGCGGCACTCGAAGCGCACCACTCCGGCGTCCCTCTCCTGCTCCTCACCGGTGACCGTCCCCCGGAGCTCCGGGGCGTCGGTGCGAACCAGACGACGCGGCAGCCCGGGCTCTTCCACTCGGCGACCCGATTCGAGGCCGATCTCTCCGTTCCCGAGACCGTCGACCCGGATGCCACCGACCCCCAGACCGCCGCGTTCGACGCGGTCGCGGCGACGGCGCTCGCCGCGGCGCTCGGGGAGGGCGCGCGTCCGGCCGGCCCCGTGCACCTCAACGTCCCGCTGCGGGAGCCTCTCGCGGGCGCCGTGCCCGCGTGGCTCACGGATCGTGCGACCCGACGCGCCCCGTCCGGTGATCCCGGCGACGTCGAGGCATCCGGGGCCCTGTACCAGGGCGGTGGGGGGATCGGAGTCGCGGACGTGGCCCCCGAGCCCGAGGCTGCCCTGGTGCTCGAACCGGGGCCGCGGACGATCGTGGTGGCCGGCGCGGATGCCGGTGCCGCCGCCGAGGAGCTCGCCCACCGCGGCGGATTCCCGCTCGTCGCCGAGATCGTCAGCGGCGCGCGGTTCGGCCGCCACGTCGTGCACGCGTATCGCGCTCTCCTGCGCGACCCCGGCCTCGGTGGTCGCGTCGAACGGGTCGTCGTGTTCGGGCATCCGACCCTGAGCCGTGAGATCACGCGTCTGCTCGGCCGCGAGGACGTCGAGGTGATCGCGGTACGGGGTCCGGGCGAGCCCATCAACCTCAACGGCGCGACCCGGGCGGCGGACGCCGTGGATGCCGACGGCCCCGGGGACCGCGCGTGGCTCGGGGAGTGGATGCGCGCGTCGCGTGCCGCCGCGGTCGACCTGAGCCCGCCCGCTCCGGACGCCGACGGGCTGGCATCCGCTGTTCCGCAGGAGCGTCTCGGCGCGATCAACGCCGAGGTCGCGGTCATCCGCGCCCCCGTCGACCGTGCCGCTCTCGTCGATGCCCTGTGGCGCGCGACCTGGCCCCACGACCGGCTCGTGTTCGGCTCGTCGCGTCTCGTGCGCGTCGCCGACGAACTGCTCGGGGGCAAGAAGGTGGCCGTGCACGCGAACCGTGGACTCGCCGGCATCGACGGCACCATCGCGACCGCGACCGGTGTGGCGCTCGCCAGCCAGGACGCCGAACGCCCGGGCGTCACGCGGGTGCTGCTCGGCGACCTCGCGTTCCTGCACGACGTGGGGGCGCTCCTCCTCCCTCCGGGGGAGCACGAACCGCGCCTCCAGGTGATCGTCGGCAACGACGGCGGCGGCACGATCTTCGACGGCCTCGAGGTCGCCGGTGTCGCCGGCGCCGACGCGATGGAGCGCGTGCAGTACACGCCCCAGGACGTCCGGCTCGAGCAGCTCGCCCTCGCGTACGGCTGGGAGTACCGCCGTGTGACGACCCGCGTCGCCCTCGATCAGGCGCTCACCTCGCCCGCGGGCGGTCGCCAGCTGATCGAGGTTCCGCTCGAGCGCTGAGCGGAGTCCGTCAACCTCTTGGCGCGCGCCGCGCGCGCACGGCACGATGTGTCGATGAGTTCGCACACCCACTGGACCACGCCCGCCGCCGAAGCCCTCCGCGTGGGGCCGGGTTTTCGCCTCGCCGACGTCGACCCTCGGTCGACCCCGGGTTACGACGGCGACAAGGCCCGCGGCACAGCCGACCTCGAGTCCGGCATCGCGCCGCTCGCCGACCTGCAGGAGCGTCTCTTCGCGCAGAGCGTCGCGGGTACGGCGACCGGGTCGGTGCTGCTGGTGCTGCAGGCCATGGACACCGCGGGCAAGGGCGGCATCGTCAAGCACGTCGTCGGCGCGGTCGACCCGCAGGGCGTGGAGCTGGCCTCGTTCAAGAAGCCCACCGCCGAAGAGCTGTCGCACGACTTCCTCTGGCGCATCCGCAAGCGGCTCCCCGACGCCGGGCGCCTCGGCGTCTTCGACCGGTCGCACTACGAGGATGTGCTCATCGGGCGCGTCCGTTCCCTCGCCCCCGCCGACGAGATCGAGCGCCGGTACGGGGCGATCGTCGCGTTCGAGACCGAGGCGGCGGACCTCGGCATCCGGGTCGTGAAGGTCATGCTGCACATCTCGAAGGAGGAGCAGCGCGAGCGCCTGGCATCCCGTCTGGATCGGCCCGACAAGCACTGGAAGTACAACCCGTCCGACGTGGATGAGCGCGCGCTCTGGGACGAGTACATGGATGCCTACCAGGTGGCGTTCGAACGGACCTCGACACCCCTCGCCCCGTGGCACGTCGTGCCCGCGGATCGCAAGTGGTACGCGCGGCTGGCGGTGCAGCGTCTGCTCATCGACGCGCTCGCCGGTCTCGACCCGCAGTGGCCCGCGGCCGACTACGACGTCGCCACCGAGCGTCGGCGGCTCGCGGAGTCCTAAGCCAGCGCCTCCACGATCGGGCGGAATTTCACGCGGGTCTCCAGCAGTTCGGATTCGGGCACGCTCTCGGCGACGATCCCCGCCCCGGCGTACGCGGTGATCGTGGCGGTGGGGGCGGTCGGGGCCGCCGGATCGATCTGCGCGCAGCGCAGCGCGATCGCCCACTCGCCGTCGCCCGATGCGCCGATCCAGCCGACGGCCCCGGCGTAGCGCCCGCGGTCGAAGGGCTCGAGGCGGCGGATGACGTCCATCGCGACGGCGGTCGGGGTGCCGGCGACGGCGGCCGTGGGGTGCAGCACCGTGAGGAGGTCGAGGGAGGATGCCGCTTCCGACAGCTCGCCCTCGACGTCGGTGGCGAGATGCCAGACGTTCGGGAGCTTCAGCGTGAAGGGCTGCTCGGCGGCCGCGAGGGCCGAGGTGTGCGGGCGGAGGGCGGCGAGCACGCTCTGCACGGCGAACCGGTGCTCTTCCTGGTCTTTCGCGCTCTCGGTGAGGGCGAGGGCCGCGGCGACGTCGCTGTCGGCATCGCCGCCGCGCGCGGTGGTGCCGGCCAGGACCCGGGCGGTGACCGTGCCGCGGGAGACCGTGACGAGCGTCTCGGGGCTGGCGCCGATGAGGCCGTCGACCGCGAAGACCCAGCAGTCCGGGTACCCCTCGAGGAGCGAGCGGACCAGGCGGCGTCGATCGGATCCGGCGGGGATCGTGCCGATGATGTCGCGCGCCAGCACGACCTTGCGGACGTCGCCCATCCGGATCGCCTCGACCGCCCGGTGCACGGCCTCCTGATATCCCTCCGCGGTCTGCCGCCCGGGACCGAGCGTGGCCGACCAGTGCGGGCCGAAGGGGGAGCGGGGCGGCAGATCGGGTTCGGGTTCGTCGGGGGTGTCGGCGAAGGCCAGTCGCGTGACCCAGGCCCGGCCGCCGTGACGTCCCACGATCGTGCCGGGCACCCGGAGGATGCTCTCGCGCTCCGAGCGGGGGTCGAAGACGAACGAGCCGAAGGCCACGAGTCCCGTGCCGGGCAGGCCCAGCGGGTCGTCGATCTCGGCGGCGGCGGCGATCCGGCGCCACCGGTCGGCGATGCTCGCGTCGCCCGGTCGGGGACCGGTGTAGCGGATCGTCAGCAGATCGCCGAAGCCGGCGAGCGACTCGCCACGTCGGCTCCAGAACAGGGGGTCGTAGCCCGTCGTGTAGTCGAGCACATCGTCCATGGGCGCCAGTTCCCGGGTGACGACGCGCAGACGGGGCACGAGGTCGTCCACCGGTTGCTGCACCTTTCCACAGTAGACCGCCACTGAGACTCGCGGCAGGGAAGCGCCAGGACGCCGGCACCGTCACCTGTCGGGCATGCGCCGCGACGGAGACTCGCGGCAGGGAAGCGCCAGGACGCCGGCACCGTCACCTGTCGGGCATGCCGCGACGGAGACTCGCGGCAGGGAAGCGCCAGGACGCCGGCACCGTCACCTGTCCGGCGTGCGCCGCGACTTAGACTCGCGGCATGACCTCCCGTCCCGCACCCGGCACCCGGCTCGTGTTCCGCTGGCGCAAGTGGGACGGGTCGCCGCACTGGGAGCAGGACTGCGTCTACCTGGGCTCCGACAGCTGGGGGGACTGGTTCGGGCAGCAGGTCGGGTGGCGGAGCGTCCGCCCGGGCCGCGAGTTCGTGTGCCGCGAGCCCAACGTCACGCTCGTGCCGGCCAGCGGCGACTGGGCGTTCACGCACAACGCCGCACCGCATCCGGTGGCCGTCTACATCGATCTCGCGTGGAACGTCGGGTGGGACGACGACGGCACCCCGGTCGGGATCGACATGGACCTCGACGTCGTGCGCCGCACCGACGATCGCGGCACGTGGATCGACGACCGCGACGAATGGGACGAGCATCGCGTGCAGTACGGCTACCCCGCCGACATCCAGACGCACCTCGAGACCGTCGCCGCCGATCTCGAGCAGCGCGTGCGCGACCGGGAGGCGCCGTTCTCGGACGACGTCACCGGCCCGTGGCTGCGACACCTGGCCGACCTCGCGCAAGCCGGGGACGACGGCGCGGCCCGCGCCTAGACTCGACGGGTGAGCAGCGACCCCAACCGCGCCGATCTCGGCAAGGACCCCCAGCGCGTCAGCGGAATGTTCGACCAGGTGGCCGCGGCCTACGACCGCACCAACTCGGTGCTGAGCCTCGGCAACGACCGGTTCTGGCGCGTCGCGACCCTGAAGGCCGTCGCCCCGAAGCGGGGCGAGCGCATCCTCGACCTCGCCGCCGGCACGGGGACGTCGTCGATGGCGTTCGTACCCAGCGGCGCCCACGTCGTCGCGGCGGATTTCTCCCGCGGCATGATCGCCGAGGGGCGCCGCCGCCACGGGAACGTCCCGAACCTCGAGTTCGTCCAGGCGGATGCCACCGACCTGCCGTTCGAGGACGGCGAGTTCGACGCGGTGACGATGTCGTTCGGTCTGCGGAACGTCAACGACCCGCGGCGTGCCCTGCGGGAGCTGCGCCGGGTGACGAAGCCCGGGGGGCGCATCGTGGTGTGCGAGTTCTCGCATCCCCCGTCCCGCGCGTTCAACGGCCTCTACCGCTTCTACAACGACCGGGTGCTGCCGGTGGTGGCCAAGGCCGTGAGCTCGAACGCCGAGGCGTACGACTACCTCAACGAATCCATCCGCGACTGGCCGAACCAGCCGACGCTCGCGTCGTGGATGCGGGATGCCGGCTGGACGGACGTGGCGTACCGCAACCTCACGTTCGGCATCGTGGCCCTCCATCGCGGAGTGAATCCCGGCGCGTGAGGATGTGCGCGCTGTCAACCGTCGAGATACCGTCGGCTGCCCCGGACCGCGCCAGGATAGGCTGAAACCGTGACCCCGAGACCGCCCGCGGCCGGCACCCGCCTGTCGGGCAAGCTGGGCCTGAGTGACCGCATCTTCGGCGGGCTGCGCGCGCGCACCCTGCTGTCCACCGTCGAGGCAGGCCTCGACCTCGTCGAGAGCACCCTCGAACGCGAGGTGCGCAGCGCCGACCGACTCGCCGACGTCACCGCCCGATACCTGTACGAAGCGGGCGGGAAGCGCGTGCGCCCGATGCTCGCCATCCTCACCGCTCAGCTCGGCCGGGGCACGACGCCCGAGGTCGTCGAGGTGGCGACGGCCCTCGAACTGACGCACCTCGGCTCGCTGTATCACGACGACGTCATGGACGGCGCCGACAAGCGCCGCGGCGTCCCCAGCGCGCAGACGGTGTGGGGCAACAACATCGCCATCCTCACCGGCGACCTTCTCTTCTCGCGCGCCAGCCAGCTCATGGCCCGCCGCGGTGAACGGGCGATCCAGCTGCAGGCCGACACCTTCGAACGACTCGTCCTCGGGCAGATGCACGAGACCGTGGGCCCTGCGGAGGGCGACGAGCCCGTCGAGTTCTACCTGCGTGTGCTGGCCGACAAGACCGGTTCGCTCATCGCCGCCGCCGCCCAGTCCGGTGTGATCTACTCGGGCGCTCCCGAGGAGTTCGAAGCTCCGATGGTCGTCTTCGGCGAGAAGGCGGGCGTGGCCTTCCAGCTGCTCGACGACGTCATCGACCTGTCGCCCGATCCGTCCGAGACGGGCAAGGTTCCCGGCACCGATCTGCGTGCGGGCGTGCCGACCATGCCGTATCTGCTGCTCGGTCACCGGTCGGATCAGGCCTCGGCCGACCTGCGGGCGCGCATCGACGAGGGGCAGGATCGGATCGCCGCGGGCGCCGACCCCGCGATCCTCGACGATCCGCTCGCGGAGTTGCGCGAGCACGAGACCACGCGGGAGACGCTCGACCTGGCCCACCGCTGGTCGCAAGAGGCGATCGACGCGCTCGCGCCCCTTCCGGACGGGGCCGTCCGCGAGGCCCTGACGCGGTTCGCCCGCGCCGTGGCCGACCGCTCCGCCTGACCTTTCCCCCCCCCCCCCCCGATCACGATCGAGAGGACCCCCATGACGAAGCTGCGCCTTGCCATCGTCGGCGCCGGCCCCGCCGGCATCTACGCCGCCGACATCCTGTTGAAGGCCGAGCGCGAGTTCGACGTGTCGATCGACCTGTTCGAGCAGCTCCCCGCCCCCTACGGCCTGGTCCGTTACGGGGTGGCCCCCGACCACCCGCGCATCAAGGGCGTCATCACGGCGCTCCGCGAGGTGCTCGACCGGGGTGACATCCGCATCTTCGGCAACGTGAACTTCGGCACCGACATCACGCTCGACGACCTGAAGCAGCACTACAACGCCGTCATCTTCGCCACCGGCGCGATCCGCGACGCCGACCTCGACATCCCCGGCATCGACGCGCACGGCTCCTACGGCGCCGCCGACTTCGTGAGCTGGTTCGACGGGCATCCCGACGTCCCGCGCGAGTGGCCGCTGGAGGCCGAGTCGGTCGCCGTCATCGGCAACGGCAACGTCGCCCTCGACATCACGCGCATGCTCGCCAAGCACGCCGACGACCTCCTTCCCACCGAGGTGCCCGACAACGTCTACCAGGGGCTCAAGGCTTCCCCGGTCACCGACGTGCACGTGTTCGGCCGTCGCGGCCCCGCCCAGGTGAAGTTCACCCCGCTGGAGCTGCGCGAGCTCGGCGAGCTGCGCGACGTCGACATGGTCGTCTACGACGAGGACTTCGACTACGACGAGGCCTCCCGCACCGCGATCGAGACCAACAAGCAGGTCAAGGTCATCGACCGCGTGCTGCAGCAGTGGCGTACCCGCCCGGGCGTCAACAACGCCGGGGGCGAGGCTTCGCGCCGTCTGCACCTGCACTTCTGGGCGAAGCCGCTCGAGGTCGTGACGGATGCCGACGGCCGCGTGGCCGCGTTGAAGTACGAGCGCACGAAGCCCGACGCCGAAGGCGGCGTGGTCGGCACCGGCGAGATCCGCGAGGTGCCGATCCAGGCGATCTACCGCGCGGTCGGCTACTTCGGCTCCCCGCTCACCGACGTGCCGTTCGACGAGCGTCACGGCGTCATCCCCAACCACGAGGGCCAGGTCCTGGCATCCGACTCGAACGAGCGGATCCCGGGCCTCTACGCGACCGGCTGGATCAAGCGCGGTCCCGTCGGCCTGATCGGGCACACCAAGTCGGATGCCATGGAGACGGTGCGCCACGTCATCAACGACCAGGCCGAGTGGTGGCGTCCCGCCCACCCCGAGGAGGAGGCGATCCCCGCCCTGCTCGAGGAGCGCGGCGTCCGGTGGACCGACCTCGACGGCTGGCACCGCCTCGACGAGCACGAGATCGCCCTCGGTGCGCCGCACGAGCGTGCGCGCATCAAGGTCGTGCCGCGCGACGAGATGATCGCGATCTCGCGCGGCGAGTGAGTTTCGGCCCCAGCGGGGCCGGCGAGAAGATCTCGTGCCGCGCGACGAGATGATCCGGATCTCGCGCGGCGAGTGAGCGCCACCGAATCGCCCCGTCTCCGGACGGGGCGATTCGTCGTTCGCGCGAGTATCATCCCCCGATCGGCGGGGGCAACCCTCGTGCCCGGATCCGGCCCTCATCGACAGGATGGAGGTCACGACGCCGGGCATCGATGCTCGCGCACCGAGGCGAGGGGGCCGGATGCGAAACCTGAAACGGATCGTGGCCGGGGCTTCGGCCCTCGCGCTCGCGGGGACGCTCGGTGCTTGCTCGGCGGGCGACGGAGTACCCACCCTCACCTGGTACATCAACCCCGACGACGGTGGCCAGGCCGAGATCGCGGCATCCTGCACCGAAGCCGCTGACGGGGCGTACCGCATCGAGACCTCGCTGCTGCCGCGCGATGCCGCCTCGCAGCGCGAACAGCTCGCCCGGCGGCTCGCCGCGAGCGACCGGTCGCTCGACATCATGAGTCTTGATCCGCCGTTCATCCCCGAGCTGGCCGAGCCCGGATTCCTGGCACCCGTGCCCGACGACCTGCGGAACACCGACGGCGTGGTGCAGGGCGCGGTGCAGTCGGCGAGCTGGAACGACGAACTGGTGACGGTGCCGTTCTGGGCCAACACGCAGCTGCTCTGGTACCGCAAGTCCGTCGCCGAAGCGGCGGGCCTGGACATGACCCAGCCCGTGACGTGGGACCAGATCATCCAGGTCGCCGAGGAACAGGACAAGAAGCTCGGTGTGCAGGGCGCGCTGGCGGAGTCGCTGACGGTGTGGATCAATGCCCTCGTCGCCTCGGCCGGCGGGAAGATCCTCGAGGATCCGGACGCCAAGCCCGACGAGATGCAGCTCGGACTCGACACCGACGCGGGTCGCGCCGCAGCCGACATCATCGGCCGGATCGGCTCCTCGGGCCTCGGCGGCTCGGGCCTTCCCACCGCCGATGAGAACGCGAGCATGAACCTCTTCCAGGGCGAGGAGGGGTCGTTCATGGTCAACTGGCCGTTCGTCTACCCGGCCATGCAGGGGGCGGCGCCCGAGGTGGTCGACGACCTCGGGTGGGCCGTCTATCCGCGCGTGGATGCCGGGACCCCGGCGGCCCCGCCCGTCGGTGGCATCAACCTCGGTGTCGGCGCGTACAGCGCGCACACCGACCTCGCCTGGCAGGCGGTCGCGTGCATCGTGAGCCCCGAGAACCAGGCGCAGTACTTCGTCACCAACGGCAACCCGCCCTCGAACGCCGCGGCCTACGACGACCCGCAGGTGCAGGAGAAGTTCCCCATGGCCGACACCATCAAGGAGTCGCTGGATCTCGGCGCGCCCCGCCCCCAGACGCCGTACTACAACGAGATCTCCATCGGACTCCAGCGCACCTGGCATCCGCCGAACGCCGTGAACCCCGACACGACGCCGCAGGACTCCACCGACTTCATCCTCGCGGTCCTGAGAGGGGAGAGGCTCCTGTGACGACGGTCGAGAACACACCGGTGAAGAGGAAGCGCCGCTCCGACCGGGCTCGCGCGGAAGCGCGACTGGGGTGGATGCTGGCGGGGCCGGCATTCGGGATCATGCTTCTGGTCACGCTGTATCCGATCGTGCAGGCGCTGTGGGACTCGCTGTTCAGCCTGAGGCTCACCGCCCCCGACGACCGCGAGTTCATCTGGTTCCGCAACTACCAGGTGATCCTGGGCGACCCGGCGTTCTGGCAGTCGATGGGCGTGACCCTGTTCATCACGGTCATCACCGTGCTTCTCGAGCTCATCATCGGCTTCGGGTTCGCCCTCGTCATGCACCGGGCGATCAAGAAGCTCCGCGGCTTCGCGCGCACGGCCATCCTCGTGCCGTACGGCATCATCACCGTCGTCTCGGCGTTCGCCTTCTTCTACGCCTTCGACATCAACTCCGGCGGATACGTCAACAACTGGCTGGCGTGGATCCCCGGGTTCGATGAGAACCTCAACTGGTTCGCCTCTCAGGGCACGTCGCTGACCGTGATCATCTTGAGCGAGGTGTGGAAGACGACACCGTTCATCTCGCTCCTGCTGCTGTCGGGTCTCGCGCAGGTGCCGGGAGACCTCGAAGAGGCGGCGAAGGTCGACGGAGCCACCGCGTGGGAGGTTCTCCGCCGCGTGATCCTGCCCAACATGAAGGCCGCGATCATGGTCGCCGTGCTCTTCCGCACGCTCGAGGCGTTCCGCATCTTCGACAACATCTTCATCATGACCGCCGGTGCCAACGACACCGAGGCGCTGTCGCTGCTGGCGTACAACACCTCGATCGGGCGCTTGGAGATCGGTCTCGGGTCGGCGATCTCGGTGCTGCTGTTCCTGAGCGTCCTGATCATCGCGGGCATCTTCATCAAGGGCTTCAAGGTGGATCTGTCCGCCGGGAGGAATGGGTAAATGCGCGCGATGACCTGGCCCCAGCGGATCACCTGGATCGTGATCATCGCGGTCGTCCTCGTGTGGTCGCTCTTCCCGGTCTTCTCGATCGCGATGACGTCGTTCAAGACCCCGGCGGGCCTGTTCTCCGGGACGCTGCTGCCCGAGGAGTGGACGCTCGACAACTACGCCACGATCCTCGCCCCCGGTGGCAGCGCCCAGGACCTCTTCCTGCCGGCGTTGCGCAACTCGATCGGCATCTCGCTTATCGCGACGTTCATCGCCGTGGTGCTCGCGACACTCTGCGCTTACGCGATCGCCCGGCTCGATTTCCCCGGCAAGCGCATCATCCTCACGACGGCGCTTGCGGTGTCGGTCTTCCCGATCGTGTCGATCGTCACTCCGCTGTTCAATCTGTGGCGTGTGGTCGGCCTGTACGACACGTGGCTCGGTCTGATCATCCCGTACCTGTCCCTCACGCTGCCGATCTCGATCTGGACGCTTGCGGCCTTCTTCCGCCAGATTCCGTGGGAGCTCGAGCAGGCCGCCCAGGTCGACGGGGCGACGCCGTTCGAGGCGTTCCGCAAGACCGTCGTGCCGCTCGCTGCGCCGGGGGTGTTCACCACCGCGATCATCGCGTTCTTCATCGCGTGGAACGACTTCGTCTACGGCATCTCGTTGACGTCGACGGATGCCGCCCGCCCGGTGCCGGCGGCCCTGTCCTTCTTCACCGGGGCTTCGCAGTTCGAGGAACCCACGGGTGCGATCTCGGCGGCGGCCATCGTCGTCACCATCCCCATCGTCATCGTCGTCGTGATCTTCCAGCGCCGGATCGTGTCCGGTCTCACGCAGGGCGCCGTCAAAGGCTAAGGAGCGAGTCCATGGCATCCATCACCCTCAACCGGATCGTCAAGACGTACGACGACGGTTTCACCGCGGTCAAAGGCGTCGATCTCGACATCGCCGACGGGGAGTTCGTGATCCTCGTGGGACCGTCGGGCTGCGGCAAGTCGACACTGCTGCGCATGATCGTCGGACTCGAAGACATCTCGGACGGCGAACTGAAGATCGACGACGAGGTGGTCAACGACAAGGCCCCGAAGGACCGCAACCTCGCGATGGTGTTCCAGAACTACGCGCTGTACCCGCACCTGACGGTGTACGAGAACATCGCGTTCCCGATGCGGCTGAAATCCAGTGACCTGGACGACAAGGAGATCGACGAGCGGGTACGGAAGGCCTCGAAACTGCTCGAACTCGACGAGCACCTCGAGCGCAAGCCCGCGAATCTCTCGGGCGGTCAGCGGCAGCGCGTGGCCATGGGACGCGCGATCGTGCGCAACGCCAGCGCTTTCCTGTTCGATGAGCCGCTGTCCAACCTCGACGCGAAGCTGCGCGGACAGATGCGCACCGAGATCGCCCGCCTGCAGCGTTCGCTCGGCATCACCACCGTCTACGTCACGCACGACCAGACCGAGGCGATGACCCTCGGCGACCGTGTGGCGGTGCTCCGTCGCGGCGAGTTGCAGCAGGTCGCAAGCCCGCGCGGACTGTACGACCAGCCGGTGAACCTCTTCGTCGCCGGCTTCATCGGCTCCCCGCCGATGAATTTCCTCAGCGGCACCGTCGACGGAGACATGCTGCGTCTGCCGATCGCCGACGTCCCGCTGGACGACCGACTGCGCGCGGCCGTCGAAGGTCGCGACCTCGTCATCGTCGGCATCCGTCCCGACGCTTTCGAAGACGCGGACGCCACGGAGCGCGACCTCGTGGGGGGAGTGACCGCCGAGCTCGACATCGAGATGACCGAGTGGCTCGGCGAGGTGCTGTACGCGTACGTGCCGTACGACACCGACGAGACCGTGAAGGACAAGCTCTCCGAGCTCGACCGCGACCTCGACGGCGAGAGCCTGCGCACCGAACTCGTCGTGGCCTTGGATGCCATGAGCGCCATCCGCGCCGGGGATGCCGCGCGCCTGTGGTTCTCGCCGGACTCGCTGCACCTGTTCGATCCGGAGTCGGGCGTCAACCTCACGCGCGATGAGACCAAGGCCGAGAAGCTCGAGGAGGACGCCCGCGCGGCGCGTAAGCGTGCGCTGGAACGGGCGAAGGAGCGTCAGGCGAAGGAGCAGCAGCGCGCCTGACGCCGCGTGCCTGTGCCGGAGGCGCCGCCGGTCCTCAGCAGGGTGGGGCGGTGCTGGACGTGGCGAGGATGACGTTCACGTTCTTCTTCTCCGAGCCGTTCACGGTCGTCTGGGTCAGGGCGGTGGCGAAGTCGGCCTTGTTGTTCCACCACTCTCCAGCGGCGGGCATGCCGCAGGCGGTGAACCGGACCTTGACGCTCGCACCGCGGAGACCCTCCACGAGGTACGTGCCATCGGGCCGGACGGCCGCGGTGCCCATCGGCGTGGTGGCATCCTCGGCGGCGAAGACGGCAGCCTCGACACGTCCCTGATCGAAGCTCGCCCCGGGGGGAAGGGTGACGGTGCCGGAGAGTGACGCCGCCCTCTCGAGAACCGCATCGACCCCCTCGCGTGCTTCCCGGACCCCGAGGACGAGGTCCGACGCGCTGGCGAAGCTCGGCCGGTCCTGCCACCACTCGTACGCCACGGGGAGATCGTCGGCGCGGAAGAGTAGGCGGTAGGTCCCCGGCATCAGCCCGCGGATCGCGTACGTGCCGTCCGCCCGGACCGCGGCGGTCCCCACCACTTCACGTGCGGGACTGTAGGCGTCCACGTGGATCTGCCCGGCACCGGCGACGACGCCCGGCGGCAGCGTGACCCGGCCGGAGATCGACGACGGGCGATCGAGATAGGCGTTGAACCCGCTGCGGACCTGCAACACGCGCACCGCGATCGGCGCCGCCGAGGCGTAATCGGCCGCGTTGTTCCACCACTCCGCCGCAACGGGCAATGTGTCGGACGAGAATCGGAGCCGGTACGCGCCGGCGGGGAGCCCGGTGACGGTATACGTCCCGTCCGCGGCGGTGGCGGTGGTGCGGGCCACCGTGTTCGCGGCCGAGTAGGCCGTCACGGTGACCCCCGCGGCGGTGGAGCCGAGACCACTGGGGATCCACACTCGTCCGGAGATGGACGCGGCGGGCGCGAGCGTGGCATCCAGGGCTCGGTCCTCTCCGACCGCGAGCGTGACCGGTGTCGACGAGGCCTCGTCGGGCGCATCCTCCCACCATTCGTCGAGGACGGGGAGGCGCTGCGCGACGAACGCGACACGGTAGGCGATGGGGCGCAGTGAACCGAAGGAATAGGTGCCATCGGGCAGGACGGTCGTCGCCGCGACGCCCCCGCCATCGCTGGCGCGCGTGAGCCGCACTTGGACGGTCCCGTCGGAGAGGCTGACCCCGGCGGGCAGGGTGACCTTCCCGTGGATGCTGGGGGCCTTCGCGTAGGTGACATTCACCCCGGTCCGTTTCTCCCCTGCGACGACGGTGATCGGGGTGGCGGACGCGAAGTCGGGCTTGTCGTCCCACCACTCCGGAAGGATGGGCAGCGATCCGCTTCCGAAGGAGACCCGGTAGGTTCCCGGAGCGACGTTCGGGATGCGGTAGGTCCCGTCGCCGTCGACCAACGCGCTGATCGGGTACCAACTCCCGTCCTCGCGATAGAGCTGCACCGAGGGATTGTTCTCGCCGGGGCGTACTCCCGCCGGCAATCTGAACCGTCCGGAGATGGTGGCGGCCGCGACCATGGTGACGTCGTAACAGGTGGCCACTTCGCCCGCTCCGAGGGCGATCCTGTCCGCGCTTGCGTAGTCCGGCTTCCCGCTCCACCACTGTTCGACGACCGGCAGCTGGTTGCTGAAGAACTGCAGCGAGTACGACCCCTCCGCCAACCCCGTGATGATGAAGCCGCCGTTCCCGGTCGATCGCGCGTTTCCGCGCGGTTGACCGGAGCCGAGGAAGGCGCGGACCGTCACCTCTCCCCGGATGCCGGCGGGGAGGGTGATCTTGCCGGAGATCGAGCCGCTCCGTCGCAGGGTCGCGTCGATGCCGGTCGCCGAGCCGCCGTCGGCGATCACGATCGGCGTGGCCTCGGTTTCGTCCTCCTTGCCCTCCCACCATTCGCCCAGGACGGGGGCGTCGGAGGGGACGGCGAACTTCACCCGGAACGAGCCGCCCTTCGCGGCCGTGATGAGGTAGGAGCCATCCGCAGCCACCGGCGAGGACCCGGCCTGCACCCCCTGCGCATAGGCCTGCACCGCGAACCGGCTCAGATCGACCGTGACACCGTCCGGGATGATCACGCGCCCCGAGATGGTCACCGTCTGGTCCACTCGTTGCTGCGGAGCGGGGGTGAGGGGGGTGGGCTCCGCCGTGGGAGTCGGAGCCAGGGTCGGGTCCGACGGCTCTGCGGGTTCCGCGCTCGGTGTGGGGCTGGCGGCCTCGGATGGGGGCGCACTGGGGTCAGCCGTGATCCCCGGCGTGGGGCTGGCGCTGTCCGCGGGGGTCGCGACCGGTGACGAGGACGGAGTGGATGCCGGATCCTCCGTCGCGGCGGCGGAGGCGGCGCCTGCACCGCTCAGGAGCGACGTCACGAGAAGCGCCGTGACCCCCCAGCCGCTCACGCGACGGACGTGCGATGACAGGACTTTCGCGAACATAGACCGACCCCCGGGTCTCGTCGTGGACAGAGCGCGGACCCATTCCCCCTGGCCCGTCGATGCACCGCTCGAACTGTGTTCACAGACCTATCACAGAATGACAGAAACAATCGAGAAACTTCGCGAATCGTCTCGAGGTCGATCTGCTCTTCAGGGCGCCGGGCGAGGTGTGGGACGGGAGGTCTGAATAGGCTGTGCCCATGGGGGACGCGGGGGAGTGGCATCCGGACATCCTCGGTCCGGGCTTCGAGCAGCGAACTCTGCCGCTGGGCGCGGACGACGAGGGCGAGGTCGTCGCCACCCTGGTGCGCGCGATGCCGCACCCGGGCGCGCGCCTGTTCGGGGCGTGGCGCGATGTCGACGTGCTGTACGTGCACGGGTGGTCGGACTACTTCTTCCAGGCGGACCTCGCGCGGTTCTTCACCGACCGCGGTGCGCGTTTCCACGCGCTGGATCTGCGCAAGTACGGGCGCAGCATCCGGCCCGGGCAGACGCGCGGCTATATCGCCGCGCTCGACGTGTACGACGCCGACATCGAGGCGGCGCTCGAGGCCATGGGGACGCAGGCGCGCGGGCGGCGGCTCGTGCTCCTCGGTCACAGCACCGGCGGACTCACGCTGACGCTGTGGGCGGCACGGCATCCGGGACGCGCGCACGCCGTCGTGCTCAACAGCCCGTGGCTGGAGTTGCAGCTCGGCCCGCTCGGACGTCAGGCCCTGGCCCCGATCCTCAACGCGCGCGCCCGCATCGACCCGCTGGGCACGCACCCGGTCGTCGATCTCGGGTTCTACACGCGGGCCCAACGCGAGGTGGGGACGCTTCCCGACAGCCCGGACGGGTGGCGCCCCGAGCGCGGATTCCCGACCCATCCGGGGTGGCTCGCCGCGGTCGTTGCGGGCCACGCGCGGGTGGCATCCGGGGTCGATGTCGGGTGCCCGGCGCTGGTGCTGTTGTCGGCCCGGTCGACCTCGGCGCTGTCCTGGAGCGATGCGATGCGCGAGACCGACTCGGTGCTCGCCGTGGACGACATCGCCCGCGCGGCGACCCGTATCGCGCGGGAGGTCACGATCTCGCGCATCGACGGCGCGCTGCACGACGTCTTCCTGTCGCAGCGGAACGTCCGGGACGAGGCGTTCGCCGCCCTCGACCGATGGTCGGGGTGGCTAGCCTAGAGGGCTGAGCGAAGGAGCCTCATGACCTCGACCACCCCCACCGAGCAGTACCGCGCCGCCCGCGACCTCCTCCTCGCCGCCCGCACCGACCCGGACCGCGCGGCGGCGTTCGAATGGCCGAGGATCGAGGGGCCGTTCAACTGGGCGATCGACTGGTTCGACCCGATGGCGCGAGGCAACGACGCACCGGCTCTCATCGTGGTCGACGATGACGAGACCCACCACGAGCGGACGTTCGACGAGCTGGCGCGCCGCTCGGATCAGCTGGCCGCCTGGCTGGCATCCCGGGGTGTGCGCGCGGGGCACGCGGTCCTGCTGATGCTCGGCAACCAGGTCGAGCTGTGGGAGTCGATGCTGGCGATCATGAAGCTCGGCGGCGTCATCGCGCCGACCACGACGGCGCTCGGGCCGGGCGATCTGGCCGACCGCATCGATCGGGCCGAGATCCGGCACGTCATCGTCGGATCCGCGGATGCCGACAAGTTCGACGGTGCCGGCCGGGACCTGGGCCGCATCGTGGTCGGCGAAGCGCTGCCGGGGTGGGCCCGCTACGACGACGCGTTCCTCGCGGCGGCGGAACCCGCCCGGCACCCCGGAACCACCGCCGACGACCGCCTGCTGCTCTACTTCACCTCCGGGACGACGTCGAAGCCGAAGCTCGTCGAGCACACGCACGCCTCCTACCCGGTCGGACATCTGTCGACGATGTACTGGCTCGGGCTCGAGCCCGGCGACGTGCACCTCGCCATCAGCTCGCCGGGGTGGGCGAAGCACGCGTGGAGCTGCTTCTTCGCCCCGTGGATCGCCGAGGCGACTGTTCTCGCGCTGAACTACTCCCGGTTCTCGGCCGACCGGTTGCTGTCGGAGCTCGAACGCGATCGCGTGACGACGTTCTGTGCTCCGCCGACGGTCTGGCGCATGCTCATCCAGGCCGACCTGACGGGGCGGCGCGGGGCGCTGCGCGAAGTCGTCTCGGCGGGGGAACCTCTGAACCCCGAGGTGATCGCCCACGTGCAGCGCGCGTGGCAGCTCGACATCCGCGACGGATACGGCCAGACGGAGATGACGGCGATCGTCGCGAACACCCCGGGCGCGGGTCTCGTGCCCGGCTCGATGGGGCGGCCGCTGCCCGGCTGTCCCGTCGTCATCGTCGACCCGCTCACCGGCGAGCGTGCGGACGAGGGCGAGATCTGCCTCGATCTCACGGAGCGGCCGCTCAACCTCATGACCGGGTACGTCGCGGATCCGGAGCGCAACGCGGATGCCTTCGCCGACGGGCTCTTCCACACCGGCGACGTCGCCCGGCGCGACGAGACCGGCAGCATCACCTACATCGGTCGCACCGACGACGTCTTCAAGTCGTCGGACTACAAGATCAGCCCGTTCGAGCTGGAGAGCGTGCTCATCGAGCACCCCGCCGTGGTCGAGGCGGCCGTCGTGCCCGCGCCGGACGCGCTGCGCCTGTCGGTTCCGAAGGCGTACGTCGTCCTGGCATCCGGTCACGAGCCGGGCGAGGAGGTCGCGCTGGAGATCCTGCGCTTCGCGCGGGAGAATCTCGCGCCCTTCCAGCGGTTGCGGCGCATCGAGTTCGCCGAGCTGCCGAAGACGATCTCGGGCAAGATCCGCCGCGTCGAGCTGCGCGAGCGCGAGGAGCGCGCCGCCCGCGGCGAGATCGTCGTCGTGGAGTGGCGCGACGACCGCCTGCGCGGCTGAGAGGAGAACTGATGGAAACCGGCCCCTTCTTCCACGGAACGAGAGCGGACCTCCGGGTCGGCGACCTCCTCACGCCCGGCTTCCGGTCGAACTACCGGCCGGAGGTGGTCATGAACCACATCTACTTCACGGCGCTCCTGGACGGAGCCGGGCTGGCGGCCGAGATCATCCCCGGCGACGGTCCGCCGCGGGTCTACGAGGTCGAGCCGACGGGGGAGTGGGAGGACGACCCCAACGTCACCGACAAGAAGTTCCCCGGGAACCCGACGCGGTCCTACCGCAGCGCCGCCCCGTTGCGCGTCGTGGCCGAGCGTGACGACTGGACCCGGCTGAGTCCCGAGGCGCTCGCCGAGTGGCGCACGCGCCTCACCCGGATGCGCGACGAGAACGCCGAGATCATCAACTGAGGGATCAGCTCGCCGAGTGGCGGATCCGACTCGCCCGCCTGCGCGACGAGAACGCCGAGATCATCAACTGAACTCCTAGCTCGGTTCCGTGGTGCGGATCAGCCCGCAGGTCACGCACGACCACGCCACGAGGAAACGCTCGTCGTCGAGCACCTCGAACCGCAACGGATCGCCGCACGTCGGGCAGGTCGGGAGACCCTCGGGCGTCCTCACCGCTCGAACGTCACGTGAACGACGCCGCTCTCGGCGACTTCCGACGTGACGCGGTAGTCCGTGTGCAGGTGCTCCAGGTCGTCCCACAGGCGGGTGCCGCGCCCCAGGACCACGGGGCGGATGGCGACGTGCAGCCGGTCGACGAGGCCCGCGGCGAGGGCGGAGCGCGCGGTCGAGACGCCGCCGCCCACGCGCACGTCGGCGTCACCGGCGAGTCCGGTCGCCCGGCGCACGGCATCCTCGATCCCCGTCCGGACGAACTCGAATCGCGTGCCGTTCGCGAACTCGATCGGCGCGCGTTCCCGGTGCGTCAGCACGAGTACCGGCACGCGGAACGGCGGCTCGTCGCCCCACCATCCACGCCAGTCCGGGTCGTCGGGGAACGAGTGGATGCCGAACATCCCCGCGCCCAGGACCTCGGCGCCGACGCCCTCGAAGTAGGCGGCGGCGTACCGGTCGTCGATTCCGGTCGTCCCCGCGCCGGAGGTGTCGCCGAACACCCGCGCGCGGAACGTGCGCGTGGCCATGTAGTCCTCGACGAGCAGGCCCCAGTCGGCCCCCATCGGGTTCTCGGGCGAGATGTCGGCGGGCGCGGCGACCCCGTCGAGCGAGATGTTCAGATCGACACGGACGGCCATGGCATCCCCGGAATGTTCTCTTACCGGTAGTTCGTGAACTGCAGGTCGACGTCGAGGTCGGCGGCCTTGAGGAGGCGCTGGACCTCCTGCAGGTCGTCGCGGGACTTCGACTGCACGCGCAGCTCGTCGCCCTGGATCTGCGATTTCACGCTCTTGGGGCCCTCGTCGCGGATGATCTTGCCGATCTTCTTGGCGTTCTCCTGCGAGATGCCTTCCTTGAGCGTCGAGGTGATGCGGTATTCCTTGCCGCCGGCGACCGGGTCACCCGTCTCGAGGCTCTTCAGCGAGATGCCGCGCTTGATGAGCTTGGTCTGGAAGACGTCGAGCACGGCTTTCGCCCGCTCCTCGGAGTTCGCCTTGATGAGGATCGCCTCACCGCTCCACTCGATGGAGGCGTCGGTGCCCTTGAAGTCGTAGCGCTGTTCGACCTCTTTGCGGGCCTGGTTCAGGGCGTTGTCGGCTTCCTGGCGGTCGATCTTGGAGACGATGTCGAATGAGCTGTCGGCCATTCCGTGATTCTAGCGAGCGTCGACGGGCCCGGCCCGGCGCGCCCGGGTCGCTCGTAGACTCGGATGCCATGCGAGCACTCACCGAGAACGAGGTGCGCGATGCGTTCGTCAACGCCGCGCCGGAGGAGTTGCGGGTCGTGGCGCTGCCGCACGACTTCCTTCTCACCGACTGGGATCATCTCGATTTCTTCGCGTGGCGCGACCCGCGCACTCGGGGGCGCGGGTACCTCGTGACCGAGCGCGACGGTGAGCCCACGGGGATCGTGCTGCGGGCTGCGGACGGGCAGTCGCGCGCCCGTGCGGCCATGTGCAACCTCTGCCACACGATGCAACCGGGTGACCAAGTGGCGTTGTTCACGGCGCGGAAAGCCGGGGCGGCGGGGGAACACGGCGATACGGTCGGAACGTACATGTGTGCCGACCTGTCGTGCCACGAGAACGTGCGCCTCGCGATGCCGCTGGCGCCGAGTGAGATCCGCGGGAGTGTGGACATGAAGATCGACGGCACCAAGCGCCGTACCGAGGCTTTCGTCGAGCGAGTGCTCGAGACGGCCGGGGTGCAGCGGTGAGCGGCCGGGTCGTCGTCATCGGCGACGCCCTCATCGACGAACTGCGTGACGACGCCGGTGTGCGCGAGTTCGTGGGCGGGGCCGCTCTGAACGTCGCGGTGGGACTGTCGCGCCTCGGCGTCCCCACCTCGCTCATCGCCATGGTCGGCGACGACGCGGCGGGTGAGCAGATCCGCGACTACCTCGCCGAGTACGACGTCGACCTGCTGCAGAGCCCGTCGGAGCACGGGTCGTCGCGGGCGGTGAGCACGCGATCGGCCGGCGGTGAGCCGGAATACGCCTTCAACGAGGCCGCGCAGAACCGCCGTGTGCGCTACGGCGACGCCGAGCGCGCCGCGCTGGCCGACGCGCCCCTCGTCGTGGTGAGCTGTTTCCCGTTCGACGATGCGGAGCAGACCGAGGCGCTGCTGGATGCCGTGGGGGCGACCTCGCTCGCGATCGACCCGAACCCCCGGGCCGGCATGCTCCATGACCGCGAGGCTTTCGTGCGCGGGTTCGAGAAGGCTGCTGCTCGCGCGCAGCTCGTGAAGGTCGGCGAGGACGACGCGCAGCTCCTGTACGGCGGACCGCTCGAGGACCTCCGCGAGAAGCTCTCGGCCCTGGGCGTCGAGGCCGTGCTGGCCACGTACGGCGCCGGGGGAGCGGCCATCGACGCGCACGGGCTCACCGTCTCGCGCCCGATCGTGGAGCTTCCCGAGCCCATCGTCGACACGATGGGCGGTGGCGACGCCGTGCTCTCGACGACGGCGGCGCTCGTGCGCGGGGGTCTGCCCGAGGACGAGGCGGGCTGGGGCTTCGTGCTCGATCGCGCCATGGAGGTGGCCGCCGTCACCTGTCGCAGCGAGGGCGCGCTGCTCCGCATCCCCGAGTGATCCCGGCCTGAACCGACCCGTGGGGGACGGCTCCGACGGAGGAGGTGCGTGTCACCCCCGGCCCGTGTTGGAACCACCCCCTCGGGGAGGGTAAGGTAGGTGATCGCGCCTCCGGTCGACTGAGAAAGCCGGGCGGGTGCGCACCTGGCGAGTTACCCAAGCGGCCAAAGGGATCTGACTGTAAATCAGACTGCATTGCATTCGGGGGTTCGAATCCCTCACTCGCCACCGAACATCATCGCGAAAGCCCCGGGCAACCGGGGCTTTCTCGTTTCTCACGCCGATTCGCGCCAGACGATGGGGCTCTCTAGCAGGATCGGGGCCGTGAAGGTCTGCCCGTCGAGCTGCGCGAGGACGGCGCGCGCGGCGGCGCTGCCGAGCTGGTCGGCGGGTTGGTGCACGGTCGACAGCGGGGGGTCGCAGCGCAGCGCCCAGGAGCTGTCGTCGAATCCGACGATGCCGACGTCGTCGGGCACCCGGCGCCCCGCCTCGCGGAGCGCTTCGAGCGCGCCGGCGGCGACGGCGTCGCTGGAGGCGAAGACGCCGTCGATGTCGGGGACGCGGTCGAGGAGGCGCTTCATGCCGGCCTTGCCGTCGGAGAACGAGTAGAACGGCACGCGCTCGACGAGCTGCGGGTCGAAGTCGCCGCCGAGCGCGTCGACGAACCCCGCGAGGCGGTCGGCGCCGGAATCGCGGTCGAGGGCGGCGGCGACCATGCCGACGCGACGGCGTCCCGTGCCGACGAGACGTTTCGTGATCTCGCGCGCCGAGCCGCGGTTGTCGATCGCGACGTGGGCGGCGTCCCCGATGTCGCGCGGGTTGCCGACGAAGGCGGCGGGGAGGCCCAGTTCCACGACCGCCCGGGTGATGGGGTCGCCGACGCGGGCCGAGACGATGATCACGCCGTCGATGAGGCCGCCACTGAGGTAGCGCGCGAGTCGGTCCACGTCGCGCGAGGTGTCGGCGATCAGGCACGAGAGCTGGTAGTCGGCCTCGGAGAGCGCGCTGTTGGCGCCCAGGAGGATCGAGGCGATGTTGGGGTCTTCGACGAACAGCGAGTGCGGCTCGTGCACGATCAGACCGATCGCCTGCGAGCTCTGCATCACCAGACTGCGCGCGGCGCGATTGGGGACGAACCCCACTTTCGCGATCGCCGCTTCGATCGCCGCGCGCGCGTCTTCCGAGACGTACGGCTGCCCGTTCAGTACGCGGCTGACCGTCCCCCGCGAGACCCCCGCCTCGAGGGCGACGTCTTTCACGGTGGCGCGACGCCGACGCTCCGTTTCCACGTTCCCGATCCTAGGGGCGACGACCCTGATGTGTGAACGAGCACAGATTGATAACGGTGACTTGACGAGCAAAACAGGGGATGCCACTCTGTGTACGTTCACAGAACCTCGACGGGGAGGCATCCGCTCGAGACTGTGCACGTTCACAGAACGAGGAGCAGGATGACCGGCCGGACCCCCTTCACCCACGAGGGCATCGCCTTCGGGTGCGACTACAACCCCGAGCAGTGGTCGCCCGAGGTGTGGGACGAGGACATCCGCCTCATGCGGGAGGCCGGAGTCGACCTCGTCGCCCTCAACATCTTCGGCTGGTCCCACCTGCAGCCCGGACCCGACGCGTTCGACTTCGTCGCTCTCGACGACATCATCGAACGGCTGCACGCCGCCGGCATCCGCATCAATCTCGGAACCGGCACCGCCTCGGCGCCCGCGTGGCTCAGCCGCGCGTACCCCGAGGTGCTTCCCATGGCCGAGGACGGCACGCGCCGCTACCCGGGCGGTCGTCAGGCGTGGTGCCCGAGTTCACCGATCTTCCGCACGGCATCCCTCCGACTCGTCGAAGCGGTCGCGGCGCGGTACGGGTCGCACCCGGCGGTGGCGCTCTGGCACGTCTCGAACGAACTCGGATGCCACAACGCCCTCTGCTACTGCGACGAGAGCGCCGCCGCCTTCCGGGTGTGGCTGCGCGAGCGGTACGGATCGGTCGCGGAGCTCAACCGGGCATGGGGCACGGCGTTCTGGAGCCAGTCGTACTTCGACTGGGAGGAGATCCTCCCCCCGCGGGCGGCCCTGTCGGCCCGGAACCCGGGGCAGTTGCTCGACTTCCACCGCTTCAGTTCGGACGCGGTCTTCGCGCAGTACCGGGCGGAGGCCGAGGTGCTCCGACGTCTCAGCGACCGCCCGGTGACGACGAACTTCATGGTCACCGCGCACATCGAGAACATGGACTACTGGTCGTGGGCTGACCAGATGGACGTCATCGCCAACGACCACTACCTCGATCACCGGCTCGGCGATCCGCTCAGCGAACTGGCCTTCGCCGCCGACCTCAGCCGCGGGCTGGCCGCCGGGGATCCGTGGATCCTCATGGAGCACTCGACGGGGGCCGTCAACTGGCAGCCGTTGAACCTGGCCAAGGAACCCGGTCAGCTGCTGCGGAACTCGCTCACGCACGTCGCGCGGGGTGCCGACGGCGTGTGCTTCTTCCAGTGGCGCGCCTCGTTGCAGGGCGCCGAGAAATTCCACTCGGCGATGCTTCCCCACGCCGGTACCGACTCCGCCGTGTGGCGCGAGGTGGTCGAACTCGGCGGGATCGTGGACCGGCTCGGCGAGGTCGCAGGTTCCCGCGTCGTGGCCGACGCCGCGGTGATCTTCTCGTGGGAAGCCTGGTGGGCCACCGACACCGAATGCCGCCCCAGCCAGTCGGTCGGCTACCTCACTCAGGTGCACGCCACGTACGCGGCGCTGCACGCCCAGGGGCTGACCGTGGACATCGTGCGCCCGGGGGCCGACCTCGCCGCGTATCGCTTCGTCGTGGTTCCGGGACTGCATCTGCTCCGCGCCGACGAGGCCGCCGTGCTCACCGACTGGATCGCCGCGGGCGGGACCGCAGTCGTCACCTACAACTCGGGCATCGTCGACGAGAACGACCGCATCTGGGCGGGCGGGTACACCGGCCCGCTGCGGGACGCCCTCGGCATCCACGTCGAAGAGTTCGCGCCCGTGCGGCCGGGGGAGACGATCGCCCTCGACGACGGGACCGGCGCCTCCCTCTGGAGCGAGCGTCTGCGCGCGACCACCGCCGAGACCGTCGCGTCGTTCGTCGACGGGCCGTCCGTGGGGTCGCCCGCCGTGACCCGCAACGCCCACGGGCGGGGGAGCGCGTGGTACCTCGCCACGCAGCTCGCGCCCGCGGCGCTGGCCGACCGTCTGGGCGCCATCGCCCGGGAGGCGGGGGTGCGCCCGGCCGCGGACGTCGAGGCCCGGGGCCCGTTCGAGATCGTGCGGCGCCGGGGAGCGGATGCGTCCTACGTCTTCGTCGTCAACCACGGCGACACCGACCTCGTGGCCGACGTGCGCGGCACCGAGCTCATCACGGGAACCGCGGTCGATGACCGACTGCGCGTCCCTTCCGGCGCCGTGCGCGTCGTCCGAGAGGAGAACCACTCATGACCGCTCCCGCCGCCACGGCGCGAACCACCGGAGCGCCGTCCGGGGCAGTGACGCCCCGGGTGCGTCGACGCATCCCCCACAAGAGGGCCATCGCGGCCTTCATCGCGCCCTTCGTGGTGCTCTTCGTGCTCTTCTACCTGGTGCCGATCGGCTACGCGATCTGGAAGTCGTTGCTCGTCGTCGAGCGCGAGGGCACTTTCGGCCAGGCCCGCGAGGTGTTCGGCGGCCTCGCACAGTACGCGCTGGTGTTCCAGAACACCGCGTTCTGGACCTCGGTCGGCCGCGTGCTGCTGTTCGGCGTCGTGCAGGTGCCGGTGATGCTCGGTCTCGCGCTGCTGTTCGCCCTGCTGCTGGACTCGCCGTTGCTGCGCGGCAAACGCTTCTTCCGCCTGGCGTTCTTCGTGCCGTACGCCGTCCCGGGCGTGATCGCCGCCATCATGTGGGGCTTCCTGTACTCGCCCAACCTGTCGCCCTTCCCCGGCATCACCTCGAACGTCGACCTGCTGTCCGCGGATCTCGTGCTGTGGTCGATCGCCAACGTCGTGACCTGGGTGTTCGTCGGCTACAACATGCTGATCATCTACTCGACGCTCCTCGCGATCCCGCAGGAGATCTACGAGGCGGCCCGCATCGACGGCGCCGGCCAGGCCCGCATCGCGTGGTCGATCAAGATCCCGCTCATCCGGCCGGCCCTCGTGCTCACCGGGGTCCTCTCGATCATCGGGACGCTCCAGCTCCTCGCCGAGCCCCAGACGTTCCGCTCGTTCAGCTCGGCGGTGACGAGCACCTTCACCCCCAACATGACGATCTACGCGACCAGCTCGATCCCCAACGTCTCGCTCGCGGCGGCGTTCTCGGTCGTGCTCGCCCTGGCGACGTTCGTGCTGTCGTTCACCTTCCTCCGTCTCAGCCGTCGTGGAGCCCAGTCATGAGCGCGATCGCCCCCACCCCCACCGACACCCGCACGCTCACCACCGGACGCCGCGCCGGCCGGGCACGACCGGCGGCGACCGGCCCCCGCGAGAGCATCGTGTCGCGCACGACCGCCATGGTCGTGATGGGCATCTTCACGCTGTACTTCCTCATCCCGCTGTGGTGGCTCGTCGTGGCTTCCACGAAGGACCGCGGGCAGCTGTTCAGCACCAACGCGCTCTGGTTCGCCGACTTCCGGTTCTTCGAGAACGTCGGGCAGCTCTTCGCCTACCGCGACGGCGTCTACCTGAAGTGGCTCGGCAACAGCGTGCTGTACGCCGGCGTCGGCGGCGTGATCGCGACGGTCATCGCCGCGATGTGCGGCTACGCGCTGGCGAAGTACCGCTTCCCGGGTCGCGAGGCCATCTTCAACACCGTGCTCGGCGGTGTCCTCGTGCCCGCGACGGCTCTCGCGCTCCCGCTGTTCCTGCTGTTCAGCCAGGTGCAGCTCACCGACACGTACTGGGCCGTCCTGCTGCCGAGCGTCGTCAGCCCCTTCGGCGTCTACCTGACGCGCGTGTTCGCCGAGGCATCCGTGCCCGACGAACTCCTCGAGGCCAGCCGCCTCGACGGCGCGGGGGAGGTGCGGACGTTCTTCACGGTGTCGATCCGCCTGATGTTCCCGGCGCTGGTGACGGTGTTCCTCTTCCAGTTCGTCTCGATCTGGAACAACTTCTTCCTGCCGCTGATCATGCTGCGCAGCGAAGAGCTCTTCCCCGTCACGTACGGCCTCTACGCGTGGAACTCCACGATCAACCAGTTCCCCGAACTGCGCACCTACGTGCTGGTCGGGTCCCTCATCTCCATCGTCCCGCTCATCGTGACGTTCCTGCTGCTCCAGAGGTACTGGCGCACCGGGCTCGGCACGGGGGCCATCAAGTAACACACCTCCCGCCGGCACGACCGGCGGGCCAACCGAGAGAAGGAATCATGCAGCACAAGAAGAGAGCGGTCAGCGTCGCCCTGCTCGCCGCGGGCGCCCTGGTCATGGCGGGATGCTCGTCGTCGAGCACCGGCAGCGCCGACGCGGCGTCGTGCGCCCCCGCCGGCGAGAACGTGACCCTCACGTTCACGTCGTGGATCCCCGGCATCGAGGATGCCGTGGCGATCTGGAACGAGAAGAACCCCGACATCAAGGTCGAGGTGCAGACGGGCCCCTCGGGCAACGCCGGCACCTACCAGAACTTCTTCAACCAGCTGCAGGCCGGGAACGCCCCCGACCTCGGCCAGATCGAGTACGACGCGCTGCCGAACTTCCGGGTGCAGGACGGCCTCGCGAACCTCGGTGCGTGCGAGGACGTCGTCAAGGCCAAGGACCAGTTCGTCGACTGGACGTGGAAGCAGGTCACGCTCGGCACCGAGAACGAGGTCTACGGCGTGCCGCAGGACGCCGGCCCCATGGCGCTGTTCTACCGCAAGGACCTGTTCGAGCAGAACGGCATCGCGATCCCGACGACGTGGGACGAGTACCGCGAGGCCGCCAAGAAGATCCGCGCGCTCGGCGGCTACATCACCAACTTCTCGCAGAGCGACATCAACCAGTTCGCCGGCTTCGTGTGGCAGGCGGGCGGCCAGTGGTTCTCCAACGACGGCGACGCCTGGAAGGTCGACCTCACCAGCGACGCCTCGACGAAGGTCGCCGACTATTGGCAGGGCCTGATCGCGGACGACCTGGTCTCGTCGTACCCGGCGTGGACCGACGAGTGGAACAACGCGTACAACACCGGTGAGGTGTGGTCGTGGAACTCGGCCGTGTGGGGTGCCAACTCCATCTCCAGCGGTGCTCCCGACACGTCCGGCAAGTGGGCCGTCGCCGAGGCCCCGCAGTGGCAGGCCGGGCAGTCGTCCGCCGGCAACTGGGGCGGTTCCTCGATCGCCGTGTTCAAGTCCACGAAGCACCTCTACGAGGCGGCGAAGTTCGCACTGTGGCTGAACACCTCCGAGGAGGCGCTGACGTCGCTCAACAAGACCGCGGCGATCTACCCCGCCACGAAGGACGGGCTGAAGCTCCCCGCTCTGCAGGAGGGCGTGCCCTTCTACGGCGACCAGAAGATCTACGACGTCTTCGCCAAGGCCTCCGGCGAGGTCGACCCGAACTTCGTGTGGGGTCCGACGATGACGCAGGTCTACGCGGACGTGTCCGACGGCTTCAAGTCGGCCGTGGCGGGCTCGGGGACGCTGACCGAGGCCCTGGCATCCGCGCAGGACAAGACGATCGCGACCCTCGAGGCGCAGTCGATCCCGGTCGCGAAGTAACCTCCATCGCATGATCCATCACCTCCGCGCCGCGGGCGTCGACTTCATCCTCGACGCCCGCGGCCCGGCGGCGCCGGTCGTGGTGCACTGGGGGCGCGCCCTCGGTGACCTCGACGCCGCCGCCCTCACCGCCCTGGCCGACGCCGCCGCACCGGCCGTCGCTCCGAGCTCGATCGATCGTCCTTTCCGGGTCGGTGTCGTGCCCCTCCTCACGGAAGGCTGGACCGGCCGTCCCCCCGTCGAGATCTCCCCCTTCTCCCCGGTGCTGCGCCACCTCGGCACCCGACGCGACGGCGACGCCGTCGTCGTGACGCTCGCCCTCGGCGACGCGGGGCTCGAGCTGCGGTACGCCCTCACTCCGCAGGGCGTCCTCCTCGTCGACCGTCGCGTGCGCAACGACGGTGCCGCGGATCTCGAGGTGCGCGCCCTGTCCGCGCTCCTGCCCGTGCCCCCTCGCGCCCGCGAGGTGCTCGACTTCACCGGCCGCTGGGCGGGGGAACGCGAACCGCAGCGCTCGCGGCCCGGCCACGGCGTGTGGGCGCGCGACACCCGCCACGGCCGCGGCGGCCACGACGATCCGTTCCTCTTCGCCGTCGGAACGCCGGAGTTCGGGTTCCGTCACGGCGAGGTGTGGGCCACCCACGTCGCCTGGAGCGGCGACCGCTCGGTCTGGTTCGAGCGCGGCGACATGGGTCTCTCGGTCATCGGTGCGGGCGAACGCCTCGACGGCCACACCCTCGCCGCGGGCGACACGTACGAGGCGCCCACCGTGGTCGCCGTGTGGTCGGACGTCGGGCTCGACGGTCTCTCGGCGCGCCTGCACCCGTGGGTGCGGTCGTGGGCGACGCCCCGCGGTCCTCGTCCCGTGACACTGAACACGTGGGAGGCGGTCTACTTCGACCAATCGCTCGAACGGCTCACCCCGCTGGTCGACGCCGCCGCGCGGGTCGGCGCGGAGCGCCTGGTGCTGGACGACGGCTGGTTCCACGGCCGCACCGATGACCGGCGTGCGCTCGGCGACTGGACGGTCGACGAGCGGGTGTGGCCTGACGGCCTCGGCCCCCTCATCTCCCGGGTGAACGGCGACGGTCTCGAGTTCGGCCTCTGGGTCGAGCCCGAGATGGTCAGCGCCGACTCCGACCTCGCCCGGGCGCATCCCGAGTGGATGCTCACGCCGGCGGATGCCGTCTCCTGGCGGTTCCAGCACGTGCTCGATCTCACGAACCCCGACGCCTGGCGGCACATCTTCGACCGTCTCGACGCGTTGCTGACGCAGTACCCGATCGCGGCGCTGAAGTGGGACCACAACCGCGACCTGCTCGTGCCGCGGACCGGGGGTCAGGTGCGGGCGCTGTACCGGCTCCTCGACGCCCTGCGCGCCGCGCACCCGGACGTGGAGATCGAGTCGTGCGCGTCCGGCGGTGCCCGGATCGACCTCGGCATCCTGCGTCGCGTCGACCGGTTCTGGACCAGCGACACCAACGATCCGCTCGCCCGCCAGCGGATCCAGCGGTGGACGGGCATCCTGATCCCCCCGGAGTTCCTCGGCTCGCACGTGGGAGACGAGCGCGCGCACACGACGGGGCGGACGGCGTCGGCGGCCTTCCGCATGACGACGGCGCTGTTCCTGCACGCGGGGATCGAGTCCGACATCTCGCGCCTCGACGACGCGCAGCTCGCGGCGCTCGCCGGGTGGACGGCCCTCTACCGCGCGCACCGAGCGCTGCTCCACGGCGGCACGACCGTGCGCGTCGACGACGCCGACCCGGCTGTGCTGCAGCACGGTGTCGTCGCCCCCGACCTCGGCGAAGGGCTGTTCGCGTACGTCGCACTGGACCGGTTCGATGCGGCCCTCCCGTCGCCGATCGTGCTGCCGGGCCTCGATCCGGATCGGCGCTACCGCGTGAGGGTGCTCGAGGTGGGCGCGCCGGTGCGAGCGATCCAGGATGCCGACCCCGCCTGGGTCACCGCCGGCGGCGTGGTTCTGCCGGGCTCGGTGCTCGCCGAAGGTGTTCTGCCGGCGCCCCTGCTGGTGCCGGGTGAGGCGCTGCTGCTGCACGTCACCGCGGAATGAGATGACAGCGAAAACCCCGCCCCGAAGATGGGGCGGGGTTTTCCTGATCCTGGTTCAGTCCTCGTCGGCCGTGAAGGGCACGCTCCCGGCGCTGCAGTACGAGCCGGGGGAGTGCACGAGGTGCGCGATGCGCAGTTCGGCCTCGGCGTCGTCGGACATCTCCGGTCGCACCTGCGGGGAGGCGTTCCACCGGAACTGCTCCTGCTCGGGGAAGCGGCGGGCGTGCGCCTCGAGTCCGAGCGGCAGCAGCCGCATGCGACGGTCGACCCACTCGGCATCCCACGGGCCCTCCGCCTGGATCTGCTCGGCGGCACGGAATTCGTAGTAGATGGTGCGGCGCAGGCGGTTGCCGGTGACGGCCTCGGAGCCGTGCACCACCATGACGTCGTGGACGAGCACGTCGCCGGGTTCGAGCTCGACCTGCACGACGCCGGGTGCGTCCCACCCGTACTCGTCCTGCAGCTGGCAGACGTCGACGGGGGCGAGGTGCGAACCGGGCGCGACGCGGAGGGCGCCTTCGCCGGCCCTGGAGGCGTCCAGGTACACGTCGACGTTGAAGATCCGGTGCGTGCGGGGGTGCACGGCATCCTGATGCCAGTCGATCGCGGCACCGTCGCCGGCGTCCTTGAAGACGAGTGACTCGTAGGTCGGGACCAGGTCGGCGCCGGCGAGGCTCTCGGCGATCCCGAGGACCGCGGGTGAACCCAGCAGTTCGAGGGAGGCGGGCGAGCCCTTGCCGTGGAGGTAGTCGACGCGGAACATGCGTCGCGCGCCGCCGCGGGTGGCCCACTGGTAGTCGGGGCCCTCCGGGCTGTCGGGGCCGAGCGCGCGACCGGTGGCGATCCACTCGTCGGCGGCCTTCTGCAGGCGGGCCAGCAGGTCCGCGGGGATGCGCCCCGGCAGCACGACGTAGCCGTGCGCGTCGAAGTGCGCGATCTGCTCGGGGGTCAGGTGGTACGGGGCGGTGGACACCGAGGCCGGTGTCGAGGTGAGGGTGCTCATGCCCTCACCGTACGATCGGACGAAGGGCGATCTCATCGTGCTGAGACGGGCGTTCTTCCGGGATACTCGGATCATGGATGCCACCTCCTCGTCGTTCGACCTCGCCTGCTGGCGAGGGGCCGTTCCGCGCATGTCGGTGGCGCACACGCACGACGATCTGGAGTTCAACACCGCGCCGGTGGAGCTGGAGTACCTCGTCGACGGTCGGCAGGTCGTCATCCCGGCGGGGGCGCTCGCGGTGTTCTGGGCCGCCCGACCCCACCAGCTCGTGCGGGACTCCGGCGGCCGGGAGCTCGCGTGGCTCACGGTGCCGCTCGCCGAAGCCCGGGGGTGGCGGCTGCCGGGGGAGTTCCTCGCGCGGATGTTCGCCGGTGACATCGCGGTGTCGCCGGCCGCGAAGGGGCCGCTCGACCTGGCCGAGCGGGTCGGTGCCTGGGGCGAGGAGCTGCGCCCGGGCCATCCGCTCCGCCGCGCGGCGGTGGGGGAGGTGCAGGCGTTCGTGCTGCGCGCCGCGCACGCGACCGCCGCGGTGGCGGCGATGCCGCAGCGCGGGCGAGGGTTGCGGGCGGATGTGGCGGACATGGCCGCCTGGATCGCGGAGCATGCGGCCGAGGACGTCTCGGTCGCCGCGGTCGCCGATCACGTGCATCTGCACCCGCACCACGCGATGGCGGTTTTCCGAGGGGCGCTGGGCGTCACGATCGGCGATTACCTCGCGCAGTGCCGGATCGCGCGTGCACGGGAACTGCTGCTGACGACCGACGAGGCGATCCCCGACATCGCGGCATCCACGGGCTTCGGTTCGCTCAGCCAGTTCTACGCGCGATTCCGCGATCACACCGGGGAGGCGCCCGCCGCGTATCGGCGGCGCCACCGCGGGTGAGGCCCTGCTGCTGCACGTCACCGCGGAGTGAGCTCCGGAGGAGGATCCCGCCCGGGTTCTCAGCCGGCGGCGAGCAGCTCGCGGGACTTCGTCTCGAGGAACGACACGAGGGCGCCGAGCACGTTGAGCTCGTTCCCGAGGTTCACGATCCCGACGGCGGTGAGTTCGATCGTGGTGTCGCGCGCCTCCATCGTCGCCTTCCACCGGCCGTCGCTCCCGGCGATCGGCTGGAGATAGGTGATGGTGGCCGCTTCGCTGAGGTCGACCACGATCAGTCCGCGGGTGACCTCGGTGTCGTCCTGCTGCTCGAGGACCCGCATGTCGCTGCCGGTCAGGTACCCCAGGCCGCGGAACTCTTCGAGCCACCGCTCGAGCAGCTGCATGTCGAGCAGATCACGTACAGGCACAGCACACTCCGTCTCGGCGCGAGGATGCGCTCGAGACATTATCCCGGCTCCCGCGGGGAGGCGGGGCGTGTGCTACCGGATTCAGGCCGCGCGCACGGACCTCG
Source organism: Microbacterium sp. 71-36 (assembly GCF_001898305.1). Lineage (NCBI taxonomy): Bacteria > Bacillati > Actinomycetota > Actinomycetes > Micrococcales > Microbacteriaceae > Microbacterium > Microbacterium sp. 71-36. Next base: position 1,315,101 of record NZ_MKTP01000001.1, on the reverse strand, counting down.
CCGGGCGTCGGGGGGCGACGTGCTGCGCGGGCGTCCGGGGGAGGGCGCTCTCGTCATCCGCCCACGTGCGGAGGTCGACGACGAGTCCGGCGGACGCGTTCGCCTGGTCGGCCAGTGCGCGGAGGTACTCGCCGACGAGGTGCTCCGGTTCGGCGGAATCGAACACGAAGCGCATCGGGATGGACGGGTGCAGCCAGATCGCGGAGCGTCCGGGGGTTTCGGGGTCGCCGGTCCAGGTGAGGGTGAAGGACTCGTTGCGTCGGAGCTTGGTGGAGGCGATCACCTTGACGTAGGCCAGCAGACGGTCGGGAAAGGTCACCGGAGAGGCATCGGTGCCGTAGAAGAGACGGGCCATGTCGCGACCGTAGCACTATTTAACTGAGTTAAATAATGAGATGAAATATTCACAGGTTTAATCAGTGCTGGCTAGGGTGGATGCCATGTCCCTGCGTCCCGCACTGTCCATGGCGCTCGACGCCTACGTCGAGGCGCGTCGCTCCGCGGAAGCGGCCACGCGGGCGGAGTTGCGGCTCAGCGAGACCGAGGTGCGTGCCCTGCTGCGCATCCGCGAGCGGCCCGGCATCCGCCCCTCCGAACTGCGCGACCATCTCGGCGTCACCTCGGCCGGGGTCACGACACTCGTCGACCGCCTCGTCGAGCGCGGACTCCTGCGCCGCGAGCTCGACACCGAGGACCGGCGCGTGAACCACATCCACCTCGAGGTCGACCTCGACGCCGTGCCCTGGTCGCAGCTCGACCGCTTCGCCCGTGATCTGGATCACGCCGTCGACGGGGAGCGGGTCGCCGAGACGACCGTCTTCGCGGAGATGCTCGGTCGGATCACCCGATCCGTCCTCACTCCGCGCTGATCTCCGGGACGCGGGCGAACGCGTTCTCCAGCGCCGCGCGCACCGCGCGGACACCGGGGCGATCCGCCGTTCCGCGTCGCACCGCGGTGAAGATCTCGCGTCGCGGTCGGCCGGGGAGGTCGATCGACCGCGTGGCCGGCTCGTCACCGCCGAAGACGAGCGCGGGGATCATCCCCACCGCATGCCCGGATGCCACGAGCCGCACGTGAGCGGTGAGGTCGGCCAGGGCGAAGCGGACGTCGGGCTCGAACCCCGCGGCCCGGCACTGCTGCGTCGCCCACTGGCGCGCGGCGGTCCCCTCCGGTTCCATGACCCAGGCCCGGTCGCGCAGGTCGGCGAGCGCGGTGGCCCGGTCGTCGTGCGCGACGGCGAGGCGGATGGCATCCCGTCCCAGCGTGCGACGCTCCAGCAGCGCGCGCTGCTCCCGCGTGTGCCCGGGATACTGTTCGGCGACCGCCAGGTCGAAACCGTGGGCGGCGACTTCGAAGAGCCCCTCCTCGGGTGCGAGCTCGGCGATCTCGACCCGGAGGCGCGGCTCGGTCTCGGCCAGGACGTCGAGCGCCCGCGGGACGAGCCCGTGCGCGGCCGACTGCATCACGGCGAGGCGCACCGGGGCGAGCGAGGGGCGGAGCAGCTCCAGTTCGGCACGCGCGGCTTCGTCGGCGGCGAGCATGCGGGCCGCGTGCGCCGCGAGCGCTTCGCCCTGCGCAGTGAGGCGGACCCGCCGCCCGTCGGGTTCGAGAAGCGGGACGCCGGCTTCGCGTTCGAGCTGGGAGAGCTGTTGCGAGATCGTCGAGGGGCTGAACGACAGGGCCTCGGCGACGGCGGAGAGCGTGCCGCGCATCGACAGTTCGTGCAGCAAGCGCAGGCGGCGCAGATCGAACATCGGCATCCTTTCGTTCTGATCGAACAATACCGTTCGTAAATCATCGCTTTTGCTGAAACGTGGCCGGCCGCACACTGAGGGCATCCGAGGAAGGATCCCCATGTCGCTCACCGATGTCCCCGGCACCGATGTCCCCCCGGTGGCGGTCGCCCCGGCCGATCTGGCCGACGACGCCGTCGCCCTCGTCCGTCGCTGGCTGGCCGAGAGCCGTTCCGAACCCGTCGACGCGGCGGCCACGCGGCTGGCCGGTGTCCTGCGCGACCCGAACGGACTCGCGTTCACCGTGGGCTTCGTCGACGGCGTGGTCCGGCCCGAGGATCTGCGTGTCGCCGCCGCGAACCTCGCGGCTCTCTCTCCGCTCGTGCCGGCGTTCCTTCCGCTGCACCTGAAGGCCGCGATCCGCCTCGGCGCCCTGACGGCGCCGATCCTGCCGTGGGTCGTCGTCCCCGCCGCGCGCACGGCGCTGCGGTCGATGGTGCGCCACCTCATCGTCGACGCCGGCGACCGTCGTCTCGGTGAGGCGATCGCGGCGATCCGGGGCCGCGGCGACGGCGTCCGGCTCAACGTCAACCTCCTCGGTGAGGCGATCCTCGGGAAGAAGGAGGCGGGGCGTCGCCTGGAGGGCACGCGCCGCCTGCTCGCTCGGGACGACGTCGATTACGTCTCGATCAAGGTGTCGTCGACGGTCGCCCCGCACACCCCGTGGGCGTTCGACGCTGCGGTCGCCGACGCCGTCTCCGCCCTGCGGCCGCTGTACCGCGTGGCGAAGGAGACCGGCACCTTCCTCAACCTCGACATGGAGGAGTTCAAGGACCTCGACCTGACCCTCGCCGTCTTCGAGACGCTGCTCGCCGAGCCCGAGTTCCACGGGGTCGAGGCGGGGATCGTGCTGCAGGCGTACCTGCCCGACGCGCTGGCCGCGATGATCCGCCTGCAGGAGTGGACCGCCGCGCGGGTGGCATCCGGGGGTGCTCCGATCAAGGTCCGCGTCGTCAAGGGCGCGAACCTGCCGATGGAGCGGGTGGATGCCGACGTGCACGACTGGCCGCTCGCGACCTGGCCCTCGAAGCAGGCGACGGATGCCTCGTACAAGGCGGTCCTCGACTACGCCCTGCGCCCCGAGCACACGGCGCACGTGCGGATCGGGGTCGCCGGACACAACCTCTTCGACGTGGCGCTGGCGTGGCTGCTCGCCGAGCGTCGCGGGGTCACCGGTGGCATCGACGTGGAGATGCTCCTCGGGATGGCGACGGCGCAGCAGGCCGTCGTTCGTCGCACGGTCGGCTCGATCCTGCTGTACACCCCGGTGGTGCACCCGCAGGAGTTCGACGTCGCGATCGCGTACCTCATCCGGCGCCTCGAGGAGGGGGCGTCGAGCGAGAACTTCATGTCGGCGGTGTTCGATCTCGACACGCACGAAGCGCTGTTCGCTCGTGAACGCGACCGCTTCCTCGCGTCGCTCGCCGACATGCCCGAGGGCGTTCCCGCGTCCCACCGGGTGCAGGACCGCGCCGTGGCGCCCGTGCCGGTGCCGCGCGAGGGGTTCCGCAACACCCCGGACTCGGACCCCGCGATCGCCGTCAACCGGGCCTGGGCCTCCGGGATCGTTTCGCGCATGGCGTCGTCACGCCTCGGAGCCGACACGATCGCCGCGCACACCGTCGTCTCCGAGTCGGTGCTCGACGAGCGGATCCGCGCCGCCGCGGCCGCCGCCGCCGCGTGGCGCGACCTCGGGGGCGACGCCCGCGCCGAGATCCTGCACCGCGCGGGCGACGTGCTCGAGGCCCGTCGTGCCGAGCTCCTCGAGGTGATGGGTGCCGAGTGCGGAAAGGTCATCGAGCAGAGCGACCCCGAGGTGTCCGAGGCCGTCGACTTCGCGCACTACTACGCCGAGCAGGCACGGCACCTCGACCGGGTCGACGGGGCGCGGTTCACGCCGGTCGGTCTCACCGTGGTGACGCCCCCGTGGAACTTCCCCGTCGCGATCCCCGCCGGATCCACTCTCGCCGCGCTCGCCGCCGGGTCGGCCGTGGTCATCAAGCCGGCGGCGCTCGCCGAGCGCTCCGGGGCCGTGATGGTCGAGGCCCTGTGGGAGGCCGGGGTGCCGCGCGACGTGCTGACGCTCGTGCAGGTGTCCGAGAGCGACCTCGGCCGGCAGCTGCTCACGCACCCGGCCGTGGAACGCGTGGTGCTCACCGGCGCGTACGAGACTGCCGAGCTGTTCCGTTCGTTCCGTCCCGACCTGCCGCTTCTGGCCGAGACGAGCGGCAAGAACGCCGTGATCGTGACGCCCAGCGCCGACCTCGACCTCGCCGCGAAGGACGTCGCCCTCTCGGCGTTCGGCCACGCGGGACAGAAATGTTCCGCCGCGTCGCTCGTCGTGCTCGTCGGGTCGGTCGCGACGTCGCGTCGCTTCCGCGACCAGCTCGTCGACGCCGTCACGTCTCTCGAAGTGGGGATGCCGTGGGACGACGCCGCGCGCGTCGGGCCGCTCATCGAGCCCGCTCGGGGCAAGCTCCTGCGGGCCCTGACGACCCTGGAGCCCGGGCAGCGCTGGGTCGTCGAGCCGCGGCGCCTCGACGACGACGGGCGTCTGTGGAGTCCCGGCATCCGCGAGGGTGTGCAGCCGGGGAGCGAATTCCACCGCACCGAGTACTTCGGTCCGGTGCTGGGGATCATGACGGCGGAGACGCTCGACGAGGCGATCGAGATCGTCAACGCGATCGAGTACGGCCTGACCTCGGGGCTGCACGCTCTCGACGAGTCCGAGATCCAGCGGTGGCTCTCCCGGATCGAAGCCGGGAACGTCTACGTCAACCGCGGTACCACCGGTGCCATCGTCCAGCGGCAGCCGTTCGGCGGGTGGAAGAAATCCGCGGTCGGAGCCGGGACCAAGGCCGGCGGACCGCACTACCTGTTCGGGTTCGGCTCGTGGACGGATGCCGGATCCCGCGCGCCGCGGGGTGCGGACGCCCTCGTGGGGGCGGCGTCGGCGGCGGTGCCCGCCGAGGACCGCGAGTGGCTGGCATCCGCCCTCGCGTCCGACGCCGCCGCGTGGGCGGGGCAGTACGGGTGTGCCGTCGACGTGACGGGTCTGGAGTCGGAGCAGAACGTGCTGCGGTACGGAACCGTCCCGGTGACCGTGCGGTTCGAGGACGCGCGCGACGTGGCCCTGGTGCGCGTGGTCGCCGCGGGCGTGCGCGTCGGCTCGGTCGTCACCGTGAGCTCCGCGCGCGCGTTGACTCCCGCGGTGCGGGCATGGCTCGAGGGCGTCGGCGTCGCGCACGAGATCGAGGACCCCGCCGCGTGGGCCCGGCGCGCTGCGGGGCTCGCGCGTTCCGGTGGACGGGTGCGCCTGCTCGGCGGCTCCGCCGACACGTTCGCCGCCGTCACCGACGGTTCGCCCGCGGTCGCGTTGTACGCCGGGGAGGCGACGCGTGCCGGCGAGGTGGAACTTCTGACCTTCCTGCGCGAGCAGGCGGTGTCCATCACCGCCCACCGCTTCGGGACGCCGCGGCGTTACGCGGTGCCGCCGCTCGTGGTGGTGTGATTCCGTCGGATCGAGGCGGGGACGGGTGTCCCGGTTTCGGTCTGCGGCCATCACCTGGGCTTCGGTCTGCGGCCATCACCGCGCATCGCTTCGGGGCGCCGCGGTGTTATGCGGTGCCGCCGCTCGTGACGGTCTGACTTCGTCGGACCGAGGCGGGGACCGGCGTCCCGGCCGCGGTCTGCGGCGAGGTGATCGGTTCGCCGGCCGTGACGCGCAGGGGGAGCTCGCCGGCCCAGACCCCGCGGTCTTCGCCGTCGCCGTCCTCTTCGACCTCGGAATCGGCGTTGTCCTTCACGCTGGCCTCGGTCAGGGGCAGACGGAGGACGAGCGTTGCGGCGAGTTCGCGCCCCGTCATGGCGCGGACTTCTTGCGCCCGGCCGGGCATGAGGTGTTCCGACAGCGCCAGCAGGGCGGCCTCCTTCTCTTCCGGAGGGACCACGGATGCCACCCCGTGCACGACCGCGCAGCGATACCGCATCGAGCTGTCGAACAGCGAGCGGGCGTACTTCAGTCCGAGCAGGTGCGTCACGGTGAGGCACACCGGTGCTCCCGCGGCGATCCGCCGGAAGAAGTCGCTCCCCGTCGACCCGTGGATCAGCACGTCGTCGCCGTCGCGACCGATGCCGACGGGCAGGGCGATCGGTCGGCCGTCGCGCACGATGGCGAGGGTGGCCGCGAGGGATCCGTCGAGGATGTCGTACAGGGCTGCGCGGTCGGTGACCTGGTACTGCGGGAGGCGGCGGACGCGCGTGAGCGGGGTGACGGGCAGGTCGGTCATATCTCGATCTCAGTCGATCGAGTGGTCCAGTACATAGGCCGGTTCTCGCGTTTCCATCTGGACCAGTGCAGGCTGGAGCGATGATCGCATCCGGCATCCTGGACCGTTCCTCGACCGTGCCGCTGCACGTCCAGCTCACGCACGGACTGCGGGGCGCGATCGTCGACGGCCGGTGGGTGGCGGGGGAGTCGTTGCCGTCGACGCGGGCTCTCGCCGGCGACCTCGGCGTTGCGCGCGGCACCGTCGTCGCGGCGTACGAGACCCTCGCCGGCGAGGGGTATCTCGTCGTGCGGCCGGGCGGACGGACGACGGTCGCGGCGCTCCCCCCGGGCGGGGTCGGCCCGGTGGACGCGCCGACCCCGCATCGGCCGTCGGATGCCACGGCGATCGATCTCCGCCCCGGGAGGCCCGGCACCCGTGGCCTCGCCGACGCGGCGTGGCGGTCGGCATGGCGGCGCGCGAGCGCCCGCGATCCTGAAGCGGACGTCGACGACGAGACCGGGCTGCCGGCGCTGCGCGAGGAGATCGCCCGCCACCTCAGACGCACGCGCGGGCTGGCCGTGGATCCGACCGACGTGATCGTCACCGCGGGGACGAGCGATGCCCTGCTGCTGGCAGCGCTGGCGCTGTCGACGCCTTCTCATCGGAGGCCCGGGCGCTTCGGGGTCGAGAACCCGGGGTATCCGCGGGTGCGGGCGGTCCTTTCGCGCGTCGGCGTCGAGGCGGTTCCGCTTCCGGTGACCATCGACGGCGGTCTCGACCTCGATGTCGTCGAACGACACCGCGACCTGGACGCCGTGGTCGTCACGCCCCACCACCATTACCCTCTCGGGAGTCGGATGGATGCCACGGCGAGGGCACGCCTGATCGCCTGGGCTCGCGGGACCGGGACGGTCGTGATCGAAGACGACTACGACAGCGAGTTCCCGCACGGCCGGGCGCCACTACCGCCGCTGCGGCTCCTCGACCCGCACGGGGTGGCTCTCGTCGGCACCGTGTCGAAACTGCTGAGTCCCGCGCTTCGCTGCGGCTGGATCATCGCCTCGGGTCGTGTGCGCGAACGGTTGGGGGCCGCGCGCGCCGATCTGGACCTTCCCGTCTCGAGCGTCCTCCAGCACGCGCTGGCGTCGTATCTCGCGGAGGGTTCGCTCGCCCGGCACACCGCCCGTCGGCGTCGCGACTACCGCCATCGTCGGCGACTCGTGCTGGAGGCGCTGGAGCCGGTCGACGGTGTGCAGTTGGCGGCGATGAACGGCGGGCTCCACGCGGTCGTGCTGTTCGGTGAGCGTGAGACGGGGAGCGCCGGCGGATCTCGAGGACAGTCGCCGGAGCCCGGTGCGGTCGTCGCCGCGATCGCCGAACGCGGTGTGCTCGTGTCGGCGCTGTCCGAGTACGCGGTTCCCGGTGCCGCGGCGGATCTTCCCGCCGGCATCGTGCTCGGGTACGCCGAACCGACGACGCCGCAGTTGACGCGAGCGCTCGCCGTCGTCGCGGATGTGCTCGCGGCGGCGAGCCCGAGGGGTGCGCGGACCTGATTCCGGGATCGGCCGGTCGGCCAGGACCGCGGCCGGACGCGCGGCGACCGAAACGACGGGCTGCCGGTGTTGCGGGGCGGGAGACGTGCGGATGCTCGAGTTCCGGGGTGCGAGACGTGCCGGATCGCCGGGCTGCTGGTGTTGCGCGGTGCGAGAGCGGTGGGCTGCCCGCGTCGCGGGAGGGAGAGCTGCCCGCGTCGCGGGAGGGAGAGGTGCGGCGATCAGGCGCCGGGGCTCGTGACGGTGGCGGTCAGGTCATCCGGGTTCAGGCTCGTGGGGGTCGCATCGCGGCGATCAGAACCCGGGCGACCGGGCCGCCCTACCAGACCCGGGGATCAGAGCAGTCGGGGACCCGGAACAGGGGGGGGCAGAACCGCGGGGAACCAGAACCGCGGGGAACCAGAACCGCCGGGGATCGAACAGCGGGGAATCAGAACGGCGGTGGATCGAACGGCGGTGGCTCAGAACTGCGGGGGATCAGAACCGCGGTGGCTCAGAACTGCGGGGGATCAGAACCGCGGTGGCTCAGAACCTCGGGGTGTCAGAACGGCGGCGGATCAGAACGGTGGGGGATCGGCATCCGGCACGAACATCACCCGCGCGGGAACTCGTTCGCGATGCTCCTGACCGAGCGGGCTATGGAATCGCAGCGTGCCGTCGCGTTCCTGCGTGACCGTCCATTCGGTCTCGGTCTTCAGGGTGTGGTGTCGCACGCAGAGGTGGCACAGATTGTCGAGACGCGTGGGACCGCCCTCGTGGGCCTCATGGTTGTGGTCGATCTGGCATCGGGCGATCGGTGCGCGGCAACCGGGTGCGCGGCAATGCCTGTCGCGGGCGGCGAGGAATCGGCGCTGGCATGTCGTCGGTGCGTATCGGTCGACCTCGAGCACGGAGCCGGTGACGGGATCGCAGAGGAGGCGGTCCCAGCCCGGCGCACGCGCGGCCAAGTGTCGCGCGGTGTCGGGGTCGATCGGGGTGAGGCCGTCGATGCTGGCGCCGCCGTCGGTGCGGCCGATGAGCGTCAGGGCGGGCACGGTGACCTGGACGTGTCCCCGGATCGCGCCCAGGCCGCCCGGGCAGACGGTGTCGTCGGTCGGGTCGATCGCGGGAGCCGCGGTGAGCAGCAGGTCGGCGCAGAGGTCCGCCCCGATCTGCGCCAGGGTGCGAGTGTCCGACCAGGTGTCGTCTGAGGGAGCTGCGCTCATGACCGCTTGCGTCTCGGGGGCGGATCGAGCGGTCTCGGACATCGTGGCGGAGGTGTCCGCCTCGTGACTTGTGGTTTCCGCGTGCGCCACGACCTCGTGTCCCGCTGCCGCCTGCGCCACTGCCGTCTGCGCCACTGCCGCCTGCGCCACTGCATCGTGTCCCGCGACTTCGGTTCCGTGCGCCTCGGCTTCCTCCGGCGAATCTCGCTGCTCTTCCCCTGCATCGGCCCCGATCGCGGCGGCGCGAATGGCGGCAGCCTGCCGTCGCAGCCGGTCGCGGATGCCGTAGGCCACCGTTGCGGGGAGGATCACGCTCAGCTCGGCCATGCCGTCCGCCAGGTCGCGAACGCTCACACCGCGCGCCGCTGCGGCGCGCGCGTGACGCGCGGTCATGCCGATCGGGTGGACGCTCTCCGCGAGCTCTCGTCCGAAGGCCTTCACTCTCCCGGGGGAGTCGTGCTCAGCCCTGGTGAGGACGACCTGCTCCCACCCGGCGCGAGTCGCATCGTCGTCGAGGACGATGCCCGTCTCGAGGATGGCCTGCGCGTGCCGCACGCCGATGCGTCCCTCGGCGAGGGCATCCACCGTTGCGGCGAACTTCTCGGTCAGGGTGTGAGCATCGGACAGCTCTTTCTGCACAGTGAGGTCGTGGCTGTGCGTCGCGACGGCGACCTCGAGCGCAAGTGAGCGGATCGGCATCTCCCGTTCGCGGGTGGCGCGGGAGCGGGAGCGCGCGACCTCGTCGAGCGCGATCCGGAGCGCTTCTGCCCGGAGCCTGACGAGCGCGGCATGAACGCGTGCTGCCCGGACCGACTCGTCGCGGATCGCCGCGACGAGCTCCCGCAGCCGGTCGTCGTCAATCGACGACGGTTGCGGGATGGGGATCGGGGGCATGGGTCAAGAGTAGAACGTATGTTCGAATAAATGGGGTGATGTCACCCGGAGAAGTGCAGACAATCACCCGGGTTGCGGGCCCCCTCGGCCCGGTCGTCGGCGAGCCGACGTCTGCGGCACGGATTCCCCGGCGGCACGCACGGTGACCACCTCGCGCCGCGCCCCCAAGAGAACGCGACCCGCCGAGCGGCCGACCGCCGCCCCCAAAGGCGAGACCCGCCGGGCGGCCGATCTCCGCCCCGAAAAACGCGAACTGCCGGGTCGCCGACCCCCGCCCCCGCAAGGCGAGACCCGCCGGGTCGCCCATCCCCGCCCCAAAAGGCGAGACTTGCCGGCCACCTATCCCCGCCCCAGGATCTCCAGTGCCGCCATCGCCGCGTTCTGCCCTCCGATGCCGCTCACGGCGCCGCCGCGTCGAGCCGACGAACCGCAGACCAGGATGCGGCTGTGCTCGGTCTCGACGCCCCACCGCTCGGCAGCCCCGCGCTGATCCGAAACCGCAGCGCCACCGCCCGGAACGCCTCCGCCACCACCCGGCGCCGCCGCACCAGCGCCGCCGCCCGGAACGCCCCCGCCGCCATCCACCGCCGCACCAGCGCCACCCGAACCGACCTGCGAGTCGCCGGAGTCGCCGTCGAGCCACGGCCAGGACAACCCGCCGTGGAAGATGTCGCCGCCGATCATCCCGAGCGAGCGTTCGAGATCTGTCGTGGTGCGCGCCTCGATGCACAGGCGTCCGTCGGGGGCCGTCATGATGCAGTCGCGCAGGGGCTCGGCGAGCACCGAATCCAGCGACTGCTGTGCGGCGGCGAGCAGTCTCGCGCCCGCGGCGACGGGGTCTTCCTCTTCGATGAGTCGGTGCGGAACCTGGAGGCCGAACAGTGTGAGCGTCTGCGCCCCGCTCGCCCGCAGATCGTCGCCGAGGATGGTCGGATCGGTGAGCGAGTGGCAGTAGATCTCGGCCGGGAGGGGCGAGGGCACGAGCCCGGCCGATGCGGCGGCGTAGGCGGCATCCAGTTGGGTCATCGTCTCGTTGACGTGGAACGTTCCGGCGAACGCGGCCTCGGGCGAGACGGACGTGTCCTTGAGTCGGGGCAGCCGCGACAGCAGCATGTTCACCTTGATCTGCGCGCCCTCGGGTCGGGGCGCCGTCGTCGGGGCCCCACCCGCGGTGAGGAGCCGCGCGAGGACGGCGCGACCGACGCCGCTCAGCACGACGTCGCCGATGAACGCCTCGGTCCGGTCGGACACCGCGCGCACCTCGCCGGACGGCGACACCGCGACCACGTCGACACCCGTGCGGATCTCGGCACCCGCTTCGCGGGCCGCCCGTTCGAGCTCGGCCGTGACCGCGCCCATACCGCCGACGGGAACGTCCCAGTGGCCGGTCTCGCCGCCGATGACGTGGTACAGGAAGCAGCGATTCTGTGCGAGCGACGCGTCGTCGGACGACGCGAACGTCCCGATGAGTCCGTCGGTCAAGGCGATTCCCCGCGCGAGGTCGCTCTCGAGCGACGCGCGCAGCAGTTCGCCCAGGGGGCGTCGGGTGACGGCCTCCCACAGCTCGTCGTCGCCCACGCGCGCTCGCACGTCGTCGGCCGTGGGCAGCGGCTCGGTCATCGTCGGGAACACCGCGCGTCCGAGCGGGGCGAGCCGCTCGCCGAACGCCGCGAACCGCTCGGCCTCGCCGGGGTCGCCGAGCGTCCGGGTGAAGGAGGCGGCGGTCGCCTCGGCATCCTGGGTGTCGATCAGGATGCCACGGGTCGGATCGGCGGGATCCGGTGTGTAGGAGGAGTACCGGCGTCGCCGCAGCTCGATGTGCAGGTCGAGGTCGTCGATGATCTTCTGCGGCAGCAGGCTGACGAGGTACGAGTAGCGCGACAGGCGCGCGTCCACCCCCGGCCAGGGGCGTTCGGAGACGGCGGCGCCGCCGACGGCATCCTGTCTCTCGAGGATCACCACCGAGCGGCCGGCGCGGGCGAGGTACGCCGCCGCGACGAGGGCGTTGTGCCCACCGCCGACGATGACGACGTCGTATCGAGTGGTCTCCGGGGGGTTCATGTCCCCACGCTAGCGACGGTCGCCGACATCGCCCAGAGGGTGGCATCCCAGTACCGTGGATGCCATGACATCTGCCGCAGACCTGCTCGAGATCGCCACTCGCATCGCGCGGGAGGCCGGCGACCTGGCCGCGCGGCGGCGGCGCGAAGGACTCGAGGTCGCGACGAAGTCGGTCGCGGCCGACATCGTCACCGCGGCCGACAAGGAGGTCGAGGCGTTCGTCCGCGCCGAGCTGGAGCGGGAGCGCCCCGAAGACGGCTTCTACGGCGAGGAGTCCGACGCGCGGGAGAGCCGCAGCGGCATCACGTGGGTCGTCGATCCGATCGACGGCACGGTGAACTACGCCTACGGGATCCCGGCCTGGGCGGTCAGCATCGCCGCGGTGGAGGGATCCGCAGATCCCGCCACCTGGAGCGCCGTCGCCGGGGTCGTCTACAACCCGGTCTCCGGCGAGATGTTCCGCGCGTCCCGCGGCGGGGGAGCGTGGCTCGGAGAGACCCGCCTCTCGGTCACGGCCGATGTCGGACCCGCCGGCGGGCTGGTCGCCACCGGGTTCGGATACGACCCCGCCACGCACGCGCCGACCCTCGAGCGGCTCGCCCGCGTGATGCCGATCGCGCGGGACATCCGCCGCATCGGCGCCGCGTCGCTCGACCTGGCATCCGTCGCCGCCGGGCGGATGGATGCCTACTACGAGAAGGGCACGAACCCGTGGGATCACGCCGCGGGAGTGCTGCTCGTGGAAGAGGCGGGCGGCAGGGTCGGCGGCGCGCCGGGCGGGCGTCCGGGCAAGGGCATGGTCATCGCGGCGGGCCCCGGGTTCTACCCGCGGCTGGAGGAGATCCTCGAACCGGAGCTGTGAATCTCGGAGCCGCTCATGGCATTCCCAGTGATGCCGGGTTAGGGTAGTTACCTGTTCGTTATTTTCGCGACCCGAACCTGCGGAAATGGCAGAAGCCCGAAAGCCCGAAGCCGTCGCGCCTGCGACATGAACCGAGAGCCCCCGCGCGTTGCCGTCAGAAGCCCCCGAGACTGAGCCCGCCCGCACGCGGCGATCCAGTCGCCCCTCCGCCACGCCCGTCGCCGCCGAGTTGACGCGTGCCGAGCGGCGTCGTCGCACCTCCGTGGTGGTCGCCGAAGACTCGGCCCCCGAGTCGGTCGCACTCGATCCGGCCCCCGTCGACGCGGAGCACGCGTCGCAGCCCGAGATCGTCGAGCAGGTCGCGGCCGCCGTCGTCGAGACGGTGATCGCCGCCACGATCCAGCCGACCCTGCCCGCTCCGCGTGGTCGATCGTCGCGTGCCGCTGCGAGCTCCGCCACCCCCGAGGTGACGGAGGCCGAAGCGATCGCGACGACCGAGACCGCGGCATCCGGTGCCCTCGAGGTGGCCGTCGTCGATGAGCGTCGCTCCGACGACGAGGTCGCTGTCATCCTGCAGAGTTCCGATGCGGCCGAGGCGACCACGCCCGTCACGCTCCCGACGTCGCCGATCACCCTCCCGGTGTCGCGTCGCAGCCGCCGTCGTCCCGTCGCCGCCGAGTCTCCCGAGCCGGTCGCGGCGCCTGAGCCCGCCGAGCGGCCGGCGGCCGTTGACGAGCCCGCCGCCGACGAGCCCGCGCCCCGCTCATCGGCCCCCGCGGACGAGATCGCCGACGAGTTCGAAGCCGCTGCGCGCCTGTTCTCGTTCACGGGCGAGAACGCCGTCCAGCGCCCCGCGGCCGAGCCGGTCGCCGAGGCCTCGCGTCCGGTCACCCAGGGCCTGCCCGTGGATGCCGCCCCCCGCCGTCGCAGTGGACGCCGGGTGGCTGCCGCCTCCTTCTCCGTCGGCGTCATGGGGCTGGTCGGACTTCTGACGGTCGGGATGACGATGCCCGTCAGCGCCCTCGCGTCCGCGAACGGAACGGCCAACGTCGCCGCTCCGGCAGCGGTCGCCACGCAGAACCTCGCCGTCGGCGGCGGAGACGTCGAGGGCGGTTCGATCCAGGCGTATGTCGCTCCGGCGCAGTCGCAGTCCGCGATCGTCGACCGTGCCGACGGGTACTCCGCGGCCACCTACGCCCAGGTCGCCGCCGACACCGGCATCAAGAACCCGAGCGACTTCTACGTCAACGACACCTCTGCGGCCATTCAGTGGCCGTTCGCCGTGGGCGTGGGGATCACCTACGGCTTCGGCATGCGCGACGGTGTCATGCACGAGGGCGCGGACTTCGTCCCCGGCGAGGGCGCCCCGATCCAGGCGATCGCCGACGGCGTGGTCCGCGAGGCGACCGAGGCCGGCGGCGGCTACGGCGTCGTGGTCGTCATCGACCACAAGATCGACGGACAGCTCGTCTCGAGCCGCTACGCCCACATGCTGTACGGCTCGCTGCAGGTCAAGGCGGGCGACACCGTCCACGTCGGCCAGGTCATCGGCCACACGGGCAACACCGGTCACTCGTTCGGCGCCCACACGCACTTCGAGATCCTCATGAACGGGACGGTCGCCATCGACCCGATCGTCTGGCTCCGCGCGAACGCCGGACGCCACTCGCTCGATTAGAAGAGGCCGCCAAGCTCTGATATTCTCTTCTAGTTGCCCGGAGCGATCCGGGTACGCCCCGATAGCTCAGTGGCAGAGCACTTCCATGGTAAGGAAGGGGTCGTCAGTTCAATCCTGACTCGGGGCTCAGAGCATCTCCTTCGCGGGATGCCACGCGGCGGGGTAGCTCAGTTGGTGAGAGCGCACGACTCATAATCGTGAGGTCGCGGGTTCAAGCCCCGCTCCCGCTACATCTCGGACAGGTTAGCTGTCTTACTCGAACAATTGTGCCTCCGGCGGACCGCTTCTGTGTCCCGAGCCCGATGCTCGTGCCTGTCGTCACTGCCGTGAGTTCGGCAGCCGCTTGTCTGTGACGGCAGCTTTGGACAGGCGTTTCCATAGACGTGATCTGCGGACGTTTCTCCGGCGCCGTCTGTGCATGTGGTGCCTCGTGGGCGCTCCGTTTCGGTTCGCGGACTGGCCCTGCGCTTCGCGGCCGACCGTCGTGACTTTCCTGAAACATTTCTATGTGTAGGGTGAGCATCACCTGGGGACCAGGTTCTTGTCGCTCCGTTCGGGCGAGCTAGTCGGGGGTAGGTGTTGCTGAGTCGCGCGCGCATTTTTTGGGTTTCGGCGGTCGCGATTTTCGCGCTTCTCGTGGGTGTGGGGGTTCCTGCGCAGGCGGCTGAGGTGCCGGTGTCGGAGCCCCCGGTCGAGGTGAACGAGCAACCGGCACTCCCGGCAGGCGAGGCCCCTGAGGTGGTGGCTTCCGTGCCGGAGGGGTCCTTCGATGCGCCGACGGAGGAAGTCGCTCCGGAGCCTGTCTCGACGGTCGCGCCTGCCGCGCCCGTAACGACATCGTTCGAGTCGAGCAAGATCGATCACGACAACCTCGAGGTGGTCTCACGGGCGGAGGATTCGACGACGTACCGGACGCCCGATGGTGGGTTGGCGAAGTACCTCACCCCGGGACCGCAGAACGTCGAGACCGACGAGGGCTGGAAGGAGATCAACACTGACCTGTCGTCTGCAGACGATGGGTGGAAGGTGGACGATCACCCGCTGAGCCCGGAATTCGCGGCGTCCGCGGATGATACGGATGTCTTGTCGGTGTCTCGTGGTGGGCACGATGTGTCGATGTCCCTGATCGGGGCGGTCGAGGGGGAGGTGGCTGCGCCGTTCTGGTTCTGGGACGACCACACCGAACTGACCTACCGAGATGTCAAACCGGGGATCGACCTGGAGTACGAGGTGCAGTCCGGTGGGGTCAAGGAGAACCTGGTCCTGAAGACGTTGCCGACGACGAACGCCTGGGCGTGGCGGCTTGATCCGGGCTCGTTGACGCCGACTCTGAGCGAGGACGGCTCGGTCGCGTTGTCGGACGTCTCCGGCAAGACGGTGTTGCTGATTCCGGCGCCGGTGGCGTTTGATTCCTCGGGGGAGCAGGGCCAGCGGGAGCCGGTTTCGATTGCCCCGACGCCGCGGCTGGCGAAGTCGTCGGATGGTACGTGGCGCTACGGCTTGCAGGTCTCCTACCAGTGGCTCACGGACCCTGCGCGGGTGTACCCGGTCACGATCGACCCTGGTATTGCGCTCACGGGCAGCACGGCGTACAAGTCCGACGGGGTGGTGCAGAACAACGCTCTGTATGTCGGAAACACGCGCCAAAGCAACTCGAACGTGTATTGGCGGTCGGTTGTCACCTTCGACTACGGGAGCATCCCGGGCAAGTTCATTGCGGAGTCCCAGCTGCAGTTCGCGTACGCCGATGAGGGCACGACCTCCAGCCAGCAGGGCTGGGTGCACCAGGCCAGTTGCTCCGGCTACGAGTGCCGCTCCCAGCACCTCACCGGGTACAACCTCGGCGATGACTGGGCTCAGACGGACGGGTGGGGGCTTGCGCAGCGTCTGGTCGATCGTTTCCGGGTCAACGATCGACCCGCGTGGTTGGTCGGCGGGAACGAGGACGGCTCGTACTCCTTCAAGAGCCTCGATGTTGGAATGTGGGTGGAGTATTGGGATTTCCCGTCGGTGTGGACGAGTTCTCCCACGAATGGAGCCAAGGGTGTGAGCGTGGCACCCGTCCTCACGCTTGGCGCATCAAACCCGGGAAACCGGACGCAGAACTACGCGTTCGAGATCGCCACCGACCCGGGCATGAGCAACTTTGTCTTCACGAATTCGTGGCAGACGGGCACGAGTGTCCAGATCCCCGAGGGTGTGCTGCGTCCGGGCACGGACTACTACTGGCGAGCCCGTGTAGTTGACGATGCGAACGGTCACCTCGGGCAATCGACGGATAAGTACTCGAGCGTGGTGAAGTTCACCACCAACCAGGTTCCGATGCCCCCGGTGGGTTCGGCGACGCCGGGCGCGTTGCAGACGGAGGCTGTCCCAGCGGTGACGACGCTTACGCCGACGCTGCAGGTCGACCATGTCGCGGACACGGATTCGGTCGGGGGGTCGATGACGTATCAGTTCAAGATCGCGACGGGTTCGGATGGGAAGTCGGGTGCGGTGACCGCGTCGGGGTGGATCGCGCCTGGGGCGGACGGGAAGGTGAAGTGGACCGTCCCGGTGGGTGCGTTGCAGGACGGTGGGGTGTACAGCTGGAAGGTCGCAACCCGTGATGGGGCAGATACCAACTGGTTCAACCCGTGGGTCAAGCGGTTCCGCGCCGACTTGCGGTTGGGATCGTCCGGCCCGTCGCCGTTCGATACCACGGGGCCGGTGACAACCAACCTTGCCAACGGGAACGCGACGGTGTCGTTCGCCTCGCCCACCGTCGATGCGCTCGGCGGCCCGATGGGTATGTCGTTCACCTACAACTCCCAGGAGGTGCCGGGAGCGAACCGTGGCCTGACGGGGGAGTACTTCGATGCCCGCGTGAGCAGCGGAGCCCCGAGCAGTTTCGATCTCACCGGCAAGGTCCCCGTGTTGGTGCGGACGGACCCCGGGGTGTATTTCGACTGGGGAACCCGTGCCCCCGCGGATGCGCTGCCAGCGGACTACTTCATGGGCAGGTGGACCGGGTTCATCACCGTCCCGCCGGCCTTCGTCGGCAAGCAGGTGCAGTTCGGGCTCCGTCAAGACGACGGCGCGCGCCTCTGGGTGAACGGTGAGAAGCTCGTCGACAACTGGGCCCTCTCCTCACCTGCAAAAACATGGGGTCCCGCGCGCCAATTCGGTGGCAACGCGATGCCGGTCCGGTTCGAGTACTTCGAGAACAACGGCACCGCCGTCGCTGAGATGTGGGTCCGGGTCGACGGCGCGGAGTACGTCGTCCCGCCGAACTGGTTCACCAAGAAAGTACAGACCCTCCCCGAGGGCTGGGGTGCGTCCGTCCCAATCGCGGGTGCGAGCTCTAACTGGGTGTCCGCGCAGATCACGGATTCCTCGATCATCCTCACCGACGTCACCGGCCGTGCCCACACCTACCTCAAGGTCTCCGGCGGTGGATATCAAGCCCCGTCCGGTGAATACGGTGTGGCCAGCCTCGACGGCAGCGGACTCGTGGTGTTCACCGACGAAGACGGCACCGTCTACCAGTTCACCAAGGAGGGACGGGTGTCTTCGGCCACTCCGCCGGAGGATGTCCGCAAGGCCGCCGCGCCGCAGACGATCCTGAACGCGAACGGTGTGGCGACGCAGATTGTGGACCCGGTGTCCAAGAGCGGCAGCACCTATCTCCGCCAGGTCACCTTCACCTACCAAGACGGTGGCCAGCAGGCCTGCCCGACGCGGTCCGCGACCGGGTACGCCGCGACTCCGGTGGACATGCTGTGCAAGATCGCCTACCCCGACGGGACGAACACGCAGCTGTTCTACAACACCGAAGGTCAGCTCGCCCTGGTCCTGGACCCGGGCAACGAACGCACCATGTTCGGCTACCAGTCCAACGGGTGGCTCAAACAGATCCGCGACGCCACCGCCAACGACAGCATCCCCGTCGAGGCTGCCTCCGGCACCGACGACGCCGCATCCACCCGCATCACCTACACGGGAGACAAGGTGACCACGGTCACGCTCCCCGCACCCGACGGAATCTCACAAAGCACCCGACCCTCCCGCACCTACGGGTACGAGAGCGGGCGCACCTCTATAACGATCGCCGGACTCACCGATGCCGTGCAGTGGGCGGAGTACGACGCCGCGTGGCGGCAGACCGCTCGAGTGAGCGCGATGGGCGTGCGCACAACCCAAGCGTGGGATTCCGCGAAGGACCTCGTCCTCTCCAGCACGGATTCCACGGGACTGGTCTCCACCCGCATCTACGACACCGTCGACCGGGCGGTAGAGAGCTACGCGGCCGCGCCGGCAGCGTGCTTCGGGAACGATCGTCGACCGATCAGCGACCCGACCTCCGTGTCCGCGTGCGGTGTGGTGCCGGCGAAGTCGTCGACCGTGTACGACGGGGGCCTGAACGGGCTGCAGGTCGCGTGGTACACCAACACCCGCAAACTCCAGGGAAAGCCCACCCACTACACCCTTGGCGTCGGTAACACCGACGGCAGCATCAACATCGACTGGGGAAACAACTCGCCCGTTTCTGGCACCATCTCCGCCGACAACTTCTCCGCCCGCCTGACGGGACTGATCACGTTCCCGCAGGCGGGGACCTTCCAATTGCGCGCGTTCGCCGACGACGGTGTCCGAATCTGGCTCAACGACGTCCTCGTCCTCGACAGGTGGTACGACGGCGGCCAGAACGCCGACAGCAACACCTTCACCGTGACAGCCGGTGAAGTCCGCCGCATCCGCATCGAACACTACGAGAACACCGGCTACGCCGCACTGAAGCTGCTCTGGAAAACCCCCGGCGCCGCCGACTTCACCACCGTCCCCGGGACCCAGCTGCGGCCCGATTACGGCCTCGTCACGAGGTCCCAGGTCGATGACGCGACCTCGGTCTCTGGCGCCGCCGCTCCCACCGTCACCACCACGACCGCGTATCAAGACCCGATCGTCGGTCAACCCACCCAAACCGCTGTCGACCCGAGCGGACTGAACCTCAAGACCACCGCAACCTACGAGACGCTCAACGGCACCGGCTGGCTCCGACAGCTACGCCGCTCCCTACCCGCGGCCTCGGCGGTCGGCCCGACAGACGCCAATAGCACGACCCGCACGTACTTCAGCGACACCGGAACGTGGAGCACAGCGAATTGCGGCGTCCCCGCAGGCACCCCGCAGTTTGGCAAATTGAAGTCCGTCACTGGCCCCACACCGGCGTCCGGTACTCCCATCACTACGAACTACTTCTACGACGTGATGGGACGCCTCGCTGGTACCAAGGTTGACGGTGATACCGCCTGGTCCTGTACCACCTACGATGCCCGAGGCCGCGTCACCAAACAGGTCACTGCCGGACCCACCGGCGTCGCTAGCACGACGGTGAACACCAGCTACAACGCCACGGCGACCGGTCTCACCGTCGCCGTCACCGGACCTACGATCGCGGGCTCGACGAACTCGACGGTCACGACCAAGACTGACCTGCTCGGCCGCACCACGTCCTACATAGACGTGTGGGGGACCACAACCACGCCCACATACGAGGCACTCACGGGTCGTCTGCTCAAGGTCACGACAACAGCGACCGGTATTCCCAGCACGGATACCGAATACACGTACGACCTCGATGGGAAGACCACGCAAGTCAAGAACGCGGGACAGGTCTACGCCACGCCCACTTACGACGCGGTGCAGCGCCTCAGCAACGTTAGCTACCTCGGCGGTGCCACACTCGACGTGACCTGGGACGCCAAACGTGGAAGCGTGCAGAAGAACACCTGGACATTCCCCGGGTCATCCGCGATCACGGACTCGGTCACCCGATCGGTCGCCGGCCGCATCGTGCAGGAGAAGATCGTCCAAGGCGCCAAGACGTACACATCTACATACGGTTACGACAGTGCTGGCCGGCTGATCAATGCGAAGATCCCAGGGCACGACCTGACCTACCAATTTGCATCCACCGGCGGCTGCGGCCCCAACACTGCCGCCGGAGCATCCGGCAACCGCACCGGGTACGTCGACGCCTACACCGCGCCGGGGACAATCACGCCTGTCACCACCACCACGCAATACTGCTACGACTGGGCCGACCGCCTCTTGTCCACGACCGTCGCTGGCGCGCCCAGCGGCGCAACAACTATCGCCGACGGACTCGCGGCCAGCGACATCGCCTATGACTCGCGCGGCAACACCAGCCGGATTGCCGACATGACCCTCGCCTACAACTCGAGCGACGCTCATACTGGTACCACATACGCTGACGGCACTACCGTCACCATCACCCGCGACGCGACTGGGCGCGTTGTCTCGCGCAGCACAGACCCAGCCGGGCCAACCGCCCAAACGACCGTCCGCTATGTCTACGCCGGGGCGGGCGACGTGCCCTGGGCAATGGTGCCAGCCTCTGGTGCAGCAACTCGGACGATCATCCTTCCTGGCGGCGTGAGCGTCGACGTTCCGGGGGCCGGAACGGTGACGTGGGCATACCCATCACTTCAGGGACACACCATCACTACGGGCGACGGGAACGCCATTACTGGCATCCGCCTGTACGACCCGTATGGGCAGCCCCTTGCTCCCGTGAGCTTGGCCATCGGAACCACCGAGGCCGACGATTCGGGTTCCGTCAATGAAACCAGTGGATGGTACGAGGCGGCGCAGAAGTTGACGGAGTCGGTCGGCTCAACCCTGATGGTTGAGATGGGCGCTCGTTTGTACGTGCCCGCGCTGGGCCGGTTCTTGCAAGTCGATCCTGTAGAAGGCGGCGTCGACAATGATTACGTTTGGCCCACCGACCCCATCGGCAAGAATGACCTCACGGGCAACTTCGAAGTCGACTGGCTGACAGTCCTCGATGTGGCATCAATAGCCCTCATGTTTGTGCCGGGAGTCGGAACGGTTGCTGGACTGGGAATTCGCGCAGCGACTTTGGGTGTCCGCTTCGGGATCGCGCTCGCCGCTCGCCCGGTCGTGTCCCTAGCTGTCCGTGCTGCTAGCGGCGGAGTAATTAGAGGAATCTCGATGCACGCAACAGAACAGATGGTGATCAGAGGGGTGAGCGCCACGAGGATGCTTCGAACAGTCGGCAGCGGATCCACTGTTGTCCAGCGTGGCTCGCTCGGAAGATACGGCTGGTCGACCAAGCTAGTTGGAAAACCAGCGACCGTTACCGTTGGAAATCAAAGTCGCGTCATAACCTCTGTCTATCCGACCTCAAGATCCCGGTGGGCCAGACTTGTTCGCTGATTAGCTTGGGATCGTCGCGAATACAGCATGATGTCATCATGATGGAAAAACCGACTCGCGTAAAACTTCATCAGTACCGCGAGGTGAGTCTTCTCGTCGCCACTCTTCGTAATGTGGATGTTTATTGCGTGGTGCGGCCCGATAGTTCTCAAGCCGCGATCCATGCTGCCATGAGCTGCTTGGCGGAAATTGGTGAAGCATCTTTCTTCTCCCCCTGGCGAGTCAAGAGAATCTTGCGCCGGCTCGGCAGAACATGGACAGAGGTTACGGCCGGGGTTGGCTGGACGGAGGACCTGGCTGCGGCAATATCCATGTCCCGAGATCTTCTGGAGGATCTGGATCTAGCGGGCGTGAGCCCGCTAGAGGTGGACCGACGCGATGAGTACGACGACGTTATATTTGCGATTATGGCGAACATAATCGTCGGTGATTCCACATCCATCGTGTCGTGGGTAAAGACCGTGTACGAAATAGGCTCACGCGCGGATCAGGACCAAGCTCTCTCCTCCACCTTGCAAGCTGTCGAAAATTTTCTCGCTGCGACACGTGGGCCCTAGTGTCGCGTGTCGTTAGTTTGTAAGTAGTTGGGTGGTTGAGAGAATTGGCTGTGGCGAATTCTCCGGCTCCGGCGTTGCGGCTTTTCGAGGGTGACGAGTCGGATTTGCGTGGCTGGTTGAGGTCGACGACGGTGTCTGCGGGGGCTGCGCGGAGGGCGCGGATCGTGCTGCTGGCGTCGGAGGGGATCGCGAATACGCGGATCGCGGAGTTGGTCGGCGCGACGGTGGTGACGGTGCTGAAATGGCGCGGGCGCTACGAGGAGGGCGGTATTGCCGGGCTGGAGGATGCGGCGCGTTCGGGTCGTCCGCGCCACCTTGATCATGCCGATATCGTCGCGTCCGACGCTCATGCCGCCGCCGAAGAAGTACGGGGTGACGCATTGGTCGTCCCGACTTCTCGCCGCGCATCTGAAGGTGGGGAACGCGACGGTCGCGCGGGCGTGGCGGGAGTATGGGGTCCAGCCGTGGAAGTCGGAGACGTTCAAGTTCTCCACCGATCCGGAGCTGGTTGGGAAGGTCACCGATGTCGTCGGACTGTATCTCGCGCCGCCGGAGAACGCGGTCGTGCTGTGTGTGGATGAGAAGTCCCAGATCCAGGCGCTGGACCGGACGGCACGATGCTGCCGATGCGTGTCGGCGATGCGGAGAAACGCACGCACGATTACAAGCGGCACGGCACGACGACGTTGTTCGCGGCGTTGGAGATCGCGACCGGGCACGTCACCGGGGCCGTGAAGCCGAAGCGCCGCAGGCAGGAGTTCCTCGCGTTCCTGCGCCAGCTCGACCGCGTGTACCCAGACGTCGAGTTGCACCTGGTGATGGACAACTACGCCACCCACAAGACCCCTGAGGTGAGTGCCTGGCTGGAGAAGAACCCGAGATTCCACGTCCACTTCACCCCGACATCCGGGTCCTGGCTGAACCTCGTTGAAGTCTGGTTCGGGATCATCGACAAACAGGCCATTCGCCGCGGCGTCTTCACCAGCGTGAAAGACCTGAACGCGAAGATCCGACAATTCATCACCGGCTGGAACGACCGCAAACACCCCTTCGTCTGGACCAAAACACCGGAACAGATCCTCGCGAAAGCAAACCCAAAACGAACTTCAGAAACGCGACACTAGGGCGAGTACCGAAGAGTGCCCGAGCCTGGGAAATACTCGGATCCGTGTCGACTGCACCCCGGGGAGGCCTTAGGGTGCGCGAGAATACCGTTCAGGGCGCGCGATATGTCCTGCGGACACCCGTGCTGACGAAAGAACGGTCTGAGGAGCTACCATCGGACCAAGCAGTTACCCACCGCCGCGGCGAGTCGAAGGAGCAGTCAATTCTGCCGCATCAAGTAGGCAGACCGTACGCACGCCTGCAAGTGGATCGAGGGTCAACTTGCGAGGCTGCCGCCGCGTGGGCGGAGCTGGACTCCCTCTTTGATGAGCCGCTGTCGGACGTTGTTGTAGCTGGTGTCGAGGCGGGTTGCGATGGCAGCGATCGGTTGGCCGGACTCGTACATCTTCTTTGCAAGTTCGACCTGGTCGCTTGTGAGCGGCTGGCGGCGCAGCACTACCCCCTCGTCTCGAAGCAGTCGCAGGATGCCGGTCTTCGAGAGCCCATAGGTCTGACAGAGACTCGGCGTCGTTGCGCCGGACTCGTACTCGGCGACGATCCGCCTGACGAGGACCGGTTCGAGACGCCGGCGAAGCGATCGGCTCACCTGCTCGACGGGCATCGCGGAGGTGGCGAGATTCGGCGTCAGATCTACCAGTTTCTGCAGTTCCACTAGGGGCGGCGGTAGGAGCGCCGATTTATTCGAGTAGTGGTGTTCTGGCTCTACATCTCGGACAGCCCGGCTGTCCTGCCCGAACGATCGCGTTGCCGACGGATCGGCCCGTGGCCTCTGGGGCCCGCGCCTGTCGCCTTGCCTTCGCCGGTACCCTTCAGTGAGCAAGAAGGGACCCGCCATCGTGGTCACAGTGGTGGAATGGGCGACGATCGTCCGCCCGGTGGGGCGATTCCCCTGGGTCGCCTACCTGCTCCCAGCCCTCTCGCTGGGGGTCGTCTCTGCTTTCGGTGCGTACTCCGCGCTCAGCTCGCCCGATGGTGGTGGCCTCTGGATCGTCTTCTGGCTCGGTCTCGGGGTGATCCCCATGGTCGGAGCCCTCGGTTTTCTTTCGCGAAGGCTCGTGACCGTTCGCGACAAGGCACGCGAGGAAACTGACCGATCCGCGGCTCTCGCCACCTACCTGTTCTCATCGTCCGCCATCGGGATGAACATCTCGAGTTGGCGGGATTGGACGAGGGGCGACGAGAAGGGGCCGGGATTTCTGCGGCTCGAAGGGTCCGCGCTGCTCGTCTTCACCGCCCGATGACGGCGTTCTGCGACGGTACGCGTGGGACCAGATCGAGCGAGTAGAAGACGTTCGGGTGTGGGGGCGACTGATTTGGTCGCCGCAACTGAGAATTCATTTCTCCGATGGTGCCCAGTTCATGGCCTCGTTGGCTCACGCGGGCATCAAGAGCGTTTGCGGGTTCAGCGGCGCGGAAATGCGTAGCCTGATCGAGCACGTGGAGCGACGGGTCTCCGGCGCCCACAGCTGAGCGAGGCGCGACGGGCACGAGGCGAGCGCGCCGACCCGGCGAAGACGACCCCAGCGGAGCGGACCTCGTTTCAGGACGGACGGGCCGTGCCCCTCCATCCGCGCGTAGCGTGAACCGCATGCCTGAAGAAGTCGCGCGCTGAGCCGTGGCATCCTCCCCTCCCGATCCACGGCGCTGGCGCGCCCTGACGGTCATGCTCCTGGGCCAGTTCGCCTCTCTTCTGGACGTGAGCGTCACCAATGTCGCCCTTCCCTCCATCGGGAGGGCGACCGGCGCCGACGCGAGCCAGTTGCAGTGGATGGTCACGGGCTACGTGCTCGCGTTCGGGCTCGTTCCGGTGATCGGTGGACGGCTCGGGGATGCGCGAGGCCGGCGGCGGATGTTCCTGATCGCGGTCATCGGCTTCGTCACCGCCAGCGTCGCCGTCGGCCTTTCCCCGACTCCCGAGGTGCTCATCGCCGCGCGCGTGGTCCAGGGGGTGTTCGGGGGCATGATCGGCCCTCAGGTCTCGGGGTTCATCCAGAGCACGTTCGCGCGTGAGGAGCGTGGCCGGGCTTTCGGCCGTCTCGGACTCACGGTGGGGGTCGGAACGGCGGCCGGGCCCGTGGTGGCGGGACTCCTCATCGCGGCCGGTGGCCCGGAGATGGGATGGCGGTGGGTGTTCTTCATCAATGTCCCGATCGGGATCGTCGCCGTCGTGCTCGCGCGACGGTGGATCCGCGCCGATCGGCCGTCGACCGAGCCCGGACCGCGCCGACTCGACCTTCTCGGCGCTGTGCTGCTCGGTGGGGGACTGTTCTGTCTCCTGTTCGCGATCGTCGAGAGCGGTCAGGATGCCACTCCGGCCGTCGCACTCCTCCTCGTTCCCGCGGCCGTGCTGATCGCGGCGTTCATCCGGCACGAAGCCCGGCTGACGCGCGCGGAGGCCGGTCCGCTCGTGGACCTCCGGCTGTTCGCGGTTCCGTCCTTCGTCAGCGGCGTCGTCTTCGCCGTCGTCTTCTTCTGCAGCAACACCGGGATTCCGCTGGTCCTCGCGCTGTACTACCAGGACGGTCGGGGGTTCACGGCCCTGCAGTCGGCAGCCGGGGTCACGGCGTTCGCGCTCGGATCGGTGGTGGGCGCGCCGCTGGCGGGACGTTTCGTCTCGCGCGTGGGTCGCCCGCTGCTGGTGGGTGCGGTTCTGCTGTTCTCCGCAGCCACGATCGTGCTCGGACTCCTGATCGGTCTGGCGCCCCTCGACGGCGACCCGCCGGCCGTGATCCTGCGTCTCGCAGCACCGCTCTTCCTGCTCGGGGTGGCCGGTGGGGCGATCGTGACCCCCAACCAGACGCTCACGCTCGCCGACGTGGACCCGGCGCGTGGCGGCGTCGCGGGAGGAGTCGTGCAGACCGCGCAACGGCTGGGCGGCGCCGTGGGGCAGACGGTCCTCGGCACCAGCTTCGTGCTCGCGTTGGGGTCGACCCCGCGGACCGATACACCGGGGGTGCCGGCGCCCAACCTTTCGGTGTTCGACGGAGCCGTGGTCGTCGCACTGGCGGTGTCGTTGGTGTTCTCCCTGGCGGCGCTGGCGGTCAGCGTCGCGGGAGTTCGACGCGCGCGGCGCTGACCGACCCCATCGGTCGGCTCCGCCGAGCGCGACGGCTCATCGGGATCGCCGCGCCCGTGGACGGGGCGGAGCCGTCGACCGCGCCGGCGCCACGGGCGACGGAGCGAAGATGAGAGTCTCCTTAGAGCCGCTCGGCGATCATGCGACCATGACCTCGCACAGCCGACCGACCCGAGTGCCCGACCCTTCGCCGATCTTCTGGGTTGCGAAGGCCGTATCGACGGCGCTGGGGGAGGCGGTGTCGGACTTCTCGATCCGGGCTCTCGATCCGGTGGTCGCCGTGCTGCTGGGGTTCGCGTTCTTCGTCCTGGCGCTGGCCTGGCAGCTCACCCGGCGGCGCTACCTCCCCGGGGCCTATTGGCTCGCGGTCGCGGCGGTCGGGGTCTTCGGGACCATGGCGGCGGATGTCGTCCACGTCGTGATCGGCCTGCCGTACGCCGCATCTGCCGCGCTCTACGCGCTCGCTCTGGCATCCGTCTTCGTCCTGTGGCGCCGTCGCGAGGGCACGCTGTCGGTGCATGACGTCACGACGACGCGACGCGAACTGTTCTACTGGGCCGCGGTCGTGGGCACGTTCGCGCTCGGCACGGCGGTGGGCGACCTGACGGCCGTCACGTTCGGGCTCGGCTATCTCGCCTCGGTCGCGGTGTTCGCCGTTCTCATCGCGGTCCCGATCATCGCCTGGCGGATGGCCTGGTGGACCGGCGTGTTCGCGTTCTGGTTCGCGTACGTCCTCACGCGTCCTCTCGGAGCGTCGGTGGCGGACTGGCTCGGCAAGCCGGTCGACGAAGGCGGGGTGGGCGTGGGCACCGGGTGGGTGTCCCTCGCCCTGACGGCGGTCATGGTGGTGCTCGTCGTCGTCATGCGGGCCCGCCGCGGGTCACCGGCGCCGGCGGCCGCGGCATCCCTCGGAGGACACTCGCGGCAGACTCTGATCTGATGTGCGCACGGCCGGTGTCGGCGTGGGGGAAGAGAGGCGGAGCATGAGCGGATCAGGGAGCGCGCGGCCGCGGCTGCTCCTGGTGGAGGATGACGACCAGCTGGGGCCCGTCATGGCCACAGTCCTCGACGAGGTGTACGACGTGACCCTCGTCGCGGACGGCGGCGACGCGCTCGATGTCGCGACCTCGCGGACCTTCGAGGTGATGATCGTGGACCGGCGCCTCCCCACCGTCGACGGGCTTACCGTCGTCGAAACCCTCCGGCGCTCGGGTGCGGGCGTCCCGATGCTGATCCTCACCGCGCTCGGGGCCGTGCAGGACAAGGTGCGGGGTCTGGATGCCGGGGCGGACGACTATCTCGTCAAGCCGTTCGAGTTCGACGAACTCTTCGCGCGGTTGCGTGCGATCCGGCGGGTGCGGAGCGGGGAAGGGCCGTTCGTGCGCGTCGGCGACTGGGAGTTCTACCCGGAGTCGCGCGCCGTGTACTCGCCGTACGACGGGCGGATCATCCTGACGGAGCGCGAGAGTTCGCTCCTCGCCCTGTTCGCTGTCCACCCGCAACGCACGTTCTCGCGCGACGACATCCTCCGCGCCGTCTTCTCGCCGGATGACACCCCCGGAGCCGTCGACACCTACGTGCACTACCTGCGCAGGAAGACCGATCCCGGCATCGTGCAGACCGTCCGCGGCCGCGGGTACCGCCTGGGGCTGATGTGATGCGGCCGACGCGACCTCGTGACGCCGACAGCGTGCTCGTCCGGTCGGCGGCGTGGCGAGTGGCGCTCACGATCGCGGGCGCCGTGTCGGTCCTGGTGCTCGCCGTACTGGTGGCGGCGTTCTCAGTGGTGCTCACGCAGATCCGCCTCGGCGACCTGCTGCACCCGACCCCCCGCACGACGCTCGTCGACGTGGACGCCGTGGACATCCTGCTCGGCGCGGTCGTCATCGGCGTGTGCGCCATCGCCTCGGCGTGCCTTCTGGGCTTGCTCGTCACTCGCCGGGCGGTGCGTCCGCTCGTGGATGCGCTCCGGCGCCAGCGCGAGTTCGTCGCCGACGCGTCCCACGAACTGCGCACCCCGCTGGCGATCCTGGATGCCAGGATCCAGATGCTCCACCGCTCCGTTGCGGCCACCGACCCCCACGCGCGGGTGGTGGAGGAGATCCGCGCGGACTCGCGGACGTTGAACGCGGTCGTCGCCGATCTCCTGGAATCCGTGGAGATGCCGACGTCCTCGGGCGGCGAACCCACCCCTGTCGTGGGGATCGTGGAGTCGGCGGTGACGGCGATGACCGTCCTCGCGCGGAGGCGCGACGTCCACCTCGTCAGCGGGCCCCATGACGAGGGCCTGCGCGTCGACATCCCTTCGGCGGGCCTCCAGCGGAGCGTCGTCGCTCTCGTCGACAACGCCGTCAAGCACTCGCCCGCCGGCGGAATCGTGGTCGTCGTGGCGCGCCGCGACGGCCGCCACGTGCGCATCGACGTCACCGATGAGGGTCCCGGCATCCGCGGGATCGCCCCCGAGAGGGTGTTCGACCGATTCGCCCGTTCGGCGCACGCCGTGGACGGCGGCGGCTCTTCCCGCACGGGGTTCGGGATCGGTCTGTCGCTCGTCCAGGAGGCGGTGACCCGCTACGGGGGGTCCGCGAGCGTCTCGGACACCTCGGATGCCGGCACCACCATGACCCTCCGTCTCCCCGCCTCGGCTCGACGGCGTCGCTGAACCGGAGCGGGCGAGAGCCTCGTGCTCCGGAAACCGAAGAAGCCCGGCGGCGTCGCTGACGACGTCCGCACGGGCTTCTTCTGCCGCTCGGGTGCGGCTCGGGTACGTGCTATTTAATTAGAGATTCTTACTATTTGCGGTGTTTATTTCTTATTCATCGCGCGGGAATCGGCTGATTCAGCGAAATCTCGCGCGAGTCGAAGAGGCCCCTTTTTGCGATGACCATGGTGTACCCCTGGGATCGCAGTTCCTGTGCCGCCTCTTGCGTCAAAGGACGCCGGTCGATCTTCTCCCACCCATTGGCGAGCCGGTATCCGTGTGTGATTATGCGTGCGCGTGGCATTACAGATTCCTCCCCACGCACATATTTGCATCATGCAGTGCCAGAATGCTAATCCAGTCGGAATATTCGCGTGAATACGCCGGGAACGGTGGGTCTCCGGTCGGTCGATCCCCGGTTTCCGTCGGGCTCGCCTCAGCCTGGCACGCAGCATCCTTCGCTGTGTAGGGACGCGAGGCGGCTCACATGCAGTTGATAACAAACGGGTCCCGGGGTCCGTGGATGTCGCGCGCGCCCGGATTCCCGTGGAGTTTGAATACGCCGTCCAAATTGTGGCTGGGATCGCTCCCAATTGCGTAATGGTGCGGATTTCCGTGCAATCAGAGCCACGCCCGGCAGTGCAAGCGCTCCCAC
This sequence comes from Microbacterium sp. 71-36, assembly GCF_001898305.1. Taxonomy (NCBI): domain Bacteria; kingdom Bacillati; phylum Actinomycetota; class Actinomycetes; order Micrococcales; family Microbacteriaceae; genus Microbacterium; species Microbacterium sp. 71-36. The sequence continues at coordinate 1,285,427 of NZ_MKTP01000001.1, read as the reverse complement.
GTGCAGGCTGCATTCCTTCAAAGGCATGACGCGGGGGAGTCTCGAGGATCGAGAATCGCGGATCCGGATGCGGCGGTCCGCGCCCCTCGTCAGGGTCCCCGGGGCGCGTCCGGTCGGTCCTCCACATCCCACAGCGTGTAGGAGGTCACCGAACCGGCCGGAAGCCCGAGATCCTCGTCGGCGGCCCGCAGGCTCGTCTCGACCCCCAGGATCCGACCCGAGTCGAGGGAGACGAGGAGCGTGGCATCCGTGTTCGGTGTGCCCGTCGGGATCCCGCTGAATCCGATGGCGGCGCGCCCGACACGGTCGGTCGTGCGGCCGAGCAGTCGGAGGTCCGACGTGCTGCGCACCACATCGAGGAGGGCGGCCTCCTGCGCGTCACTGAACGTCCACTCGCCCAGCAGGCTCTGCGCCGCGATGATCGCGTCGCCGGACGTCAGGGGAGACGGCGGGTCGACCGCCGCGGTCATGACCTCCCGCATCCCTTCGACCGTCGCGGGTGGCGGCTGGCTCGAGAGCGGGTGGAACTGACCCCGTACGTACGACATGTCTCCCACGACCGTGCCCGGTGCGGGTCCGTCGGCGGGCACCGTGTCGCCGGCGGCGTCGGTCGACTCCGCCGTCGTCGTCACCACGGATCCCGAGAGATCGGCGTTCCACGACACGTCTACCCACTCGCGTCGGAACACCGTCGCGTCGGGGTCGCCGACGGAGACGCTGAAGAACCACCCCAGAGTGAGCGACCGGCGCACCGCGTCGTTGCGCCCGGGGTTCTGCGCGAGGCGATCCTGCGCGGCGGCGAGAAGTGCGGGCACGTCGTCGTCCACCGCCGAATACTGCAGCGGCGCGGGCGTCAGCGCGGTCGCCGTGGGAGCGGGCCACCAGACCACGGCGCCCACCACGAGCGCCACCACGGCCGCGACGGCGGCGGCGAGGCCCGGCAGCACGCGCCGACGCCCGCCGCCGGTCGCGCGCGGAGGGCGGTCCAGGATCTCGCGGAGGCGTCGCTCCGCGGACAGGGGCACGGGCGCGTCCGACGGTGTCCGCGCGGGGTCGAGGGCGCGCAGCGCGCGCACCAGATCATCGTCGGTCACCGGGCACCTCCTCCCACGCGGCGGCGGAGTCCTGCAACGCGGGTCGCAACCGCGCGCGCACCCGGTTGAGGCGTGTCCACACGCTCCCCGGGCTGAGGGACATCACCACGGCCACCTCTGCCGCGGAGAGCTCCTCCCAATAGGTCAGCCAGAGGATCTCCCGATCGCGAACGGGGAGTGCGCGGACGGCCTCCACCAGCCGTCGGGTCATCTCCGACTCGGGTTCCCCGGCGAGAGAGCGCACCTGGTGCTCGATGTGGGTCCACAGCGCCTCCTCCCGGTCCCGGCGTCGGTATTCGTTGGCGATGAGGTTGCGCGCCGTCCGGTAGAGCCAGGGCAACCCGAACGGCTCGGACGGGGTGCGCTTGCGCCAGGCGATCTCGAAACACTCCATCGTGAGATCGGCGGCCGCCTCGCGATCGGAGACCCGGCGCTCGATGAACCGTCGGACGCCGGTGTAATGCTCGCGGAACAGCCGGACGAACTCGATCTCGTCGTTCATGGGCGCGCGTTCCCGTGCGCTCGACGGGGCTGTGTCGCGCGCGCCCGGATCCTTACAGGGCGTCGCCGGGAAAATCTTCTCGAACCGGATGTAAGGAATCGCGGACGACGGACACGACAGAGGTGGGGGCGGGCGTCCGAGCGGCGCCCGACGGCCCGCACCAGGCGGATGTTCGGATCTGAGGCCGGCGGGTGAGGGGTTGCGTCGCATGGGGGTGGCGCAACCCCTCGAATCCTCGTGCACCCCGGGGTCTCGGAGCGCTCGGGTGGCGGTGCCGGCGTCACCGGTCGCGTTCGGGGTCGGTCCGCAGCCCGTCGAGCGCGAGTCGGACGATGTCGCGCCCGAGCCGGTCGCCGTCGACCTCGCCCTCGGGGCGGTACCACTCGACGACCGAGTTGATCATCCCGAAGAGCAGACGGGCGGCCACCGAGGACTCGACGTCGTCGCGGACGCCGCCCTCGGACTGCGCTTCGGCGACGAGGACGCCGATGCGATGGTCGAACGCGCGGCGGCGCACCAGCGCGGCCTGCTCCACCGGTCCGTTGCCGCGCACGCGCAGGAGAAGCGTGACCGCCGGCAGATGCGTCACGAGGACGTCGGTCGCGCGGCCCAGGACGAAACGCAGACGGTCCGTGGCGGACCCCGCGGTGGCACCCGGCTCGCCGAGCACGGCCTCGAGGGCGTCGAGCGCACTGTCCAGCGCGACCGCCAACAGCTCCTCCTTGGACGAGAAGTGGTGGTACAGCGCGGACTTCGTCACACCCAGGCGCGCGGCCAGGTCGGCCACGCTCGTGGCGTCGTACCCCTGCTCGTTGAACAGCCGCACGGCGACCGCGAGCATGCCCTCGCGGTCGTACCCGGGCCGACCGCGCCGCGCCGGGGGAGGAGACGGGGGGAGCGGACCGGTCACGGTGCCCAGTGTGGCATCCGCGGACGTCCGCCGCTCAGCGGTGATCGCGCCACGAGTGCTGCGGCGCGTACCCCAGCAGGCGCCGGGCCTTGTCGATCGAGAGCAGGGTCCGGGTGTCGTCCAGGTCGGTCCGCGTCTCGACGTCGGGGAAGACCTCGGCGACGAGCTCCGCGTTCGGGCGGGTCATCACGGTGTCGGCGGCGGCGATGATGAACGTGTCGAATCCGGCGGGGGCGTTCTCGAGCGCACGTTCAACGGCCTGGGCGCCGTCGCGGGCGTCGATGTAGCCCCACAGGTTCCACTTCCGCGTCCGGGCGTCGGCGTCGAACGGGAACTCGGCGTAGTCCTCCGGCACCATCACGTTCGAGAAGCGCAACGCGGTGATGGAGAGCGAGGGGTGCCAGCGCACCAGCTCGGTCGCGAGGCGCTCCTCCAGCACCTTCACCAGCGAGTACACCGACTCCGGGCGCGGGGCGTACTCCTCGTCGACCGGGATGTAGGGCGGGTCGATGTCGAACGGCAGACCCAGCACCGTCTCGCTGGACGCGTACACGATGCGGTGGATGCCGAGGCGCACGGCTGCCCAGAACACGTTGAACGTGCTGGTCATGTTGTTGTGGAACGTTGCGATGTCCGACCGGATGCCGGGAGCCGGGATCGCGCCGAGGTGGACGAGCGCGTCCACACCGTCGTGCTGGTCGTTGACGCCCGCGAGGGCGTCGATGACCTGACCGTAATCGGTGAGGTCGACCTGGACGAACCCGGGCCCACGCTCGCCGCGGAGGTCCAGGCCGATGACGTCGTGGCCCGCGGATCGCAGCTCGCGCGCGACGACGGTGCCGAGTTTGCCGGATGAGCCGGTGAGAGCGATGCGCATGGGCGTCCTTCGATCGGGGGCGTGCTCACGACGTTACCGGCCGCCCGCCGCGACGAGCTCTTCCGACGGCCGAAGGGCCCGCGCCGTCGCGTGGTGCGGCACGGGCCCGGGGTGGGGACGCGTCAGGCGACGCGGGTCTCCTGCGGCTCCTCGTCGTCGTCGCTCGGGATGTACACGTCCACGACGGTGACGTTGATCTCGGCGACCTTCATGCCGACGAGCTCGGTGATGGCCTGGTGGACCGCGGCGCGGACGTTCGAGGCCACGCGCTGCAGCTGCTCGGGGTAGTCGACCTGGATGTCGATGTCGGCGGCGACCTCGGTCTCGCCCACCTCGACGCTCACGCCCTGGGCGTGGTCCTTGGCGCCGACGGCCTGACGGATGTTGCCGATGACGCGGGCGGCTCCGCCACCGAGGGCGTGCACGCCCGGGACCGAGGCGGCAGCGATGCCGGCGACCTTGGCGACCACGGGGTCGACGATGACGGTCTTGCCGACCTCGGGGGTGGTGGGAGTGGTGGATGCCATGAGTTCGTCCTTTCGTCAACCGTCCGCGCGCTTCGGGCGCGGGGTGTTTCGCTATGTGGACGAGCCGGATTCGCGATTCGTCACGAGCCCGACCTGGAAATCTGCTGACAGGAAAAGGCATGACCTCTTTGTCCACCGCGACCGACGCGTTCCTCGCGTCACGCGCGGCTGACGGTGATCAGATCGCCTTCGGAGTGCTCGTACGTCGCCACGCCCCGTTCCTTGTCGCCTTCGCCACGAAACTGACGGGCTCGCGCGCGGATGCCGACGACTGCGTCCAGGAAGCGCTCATCACCGCGTGGCGGCGACTGCCGGACCTCGCCGACCCCGAGAAGGTGCGCAGCTGGCTCACCACGATCGTGTCCCGCAAGGTGACCGATCGGATGCGCTCGCGGAAGATCTCCGAGCAGATCGACGAAGAGATGGTGTCGGTCGGGGATGACCCGGAGCGCTCGGTTGTGGCATCGTCGCAGATGGACGCGTTGAAGAAGGTCCTGGCCGATCTCCCCGAAGAACTGCGCGTCGTGTGGGTGCTCCGCGAGATCGGCGGCCACAGCTACGACGAGATCGCGACCGAGGTCGGAGAGACCGCCGCCACCGTTCGCGGGCGGCTCGCCAGGGCGCGGAAGACCGTGTTGGAACGCATGCAGGAGTGGAGGTGATCGGATGAGTGAGGACGTGGACGACGTGGACGACGTAGGCGGTTCGGGATACTCGCTCGAGGATCTCTCCGCGTATCTCGATCGAGGGCGCACCCCCCGGATCCCCGCGATCGAGCGCAATGCCGAATGTCAGGCCCTCTTGGCATCCATGGAGCGGATGGGCCGTCTCTCGCGCGAGATCGTCGACGAGCAGGCCACGGAACCGCTCGCGGAGTCCTGGTACGACGAGATCATGCGCGAGGTGATGCGCGAGTTCCGCGCCGGACGGGACATCCCCCTGACCCGCACGGCGGACGGAACGCAGCTCGTCGTCACCGAGGGCGCCCTCTACGAACTGATCCGCACGGTCGGCGACGATGTCGCCGGCGTGCTGGTCGGCCGCGTGCGCATCGATCAGCCGGAGCCCACCGACGCGCTCGACGTGCGGGTGACGGTGAGCGTGCTGTTCGGATATCCGATGCAGCGCACCGTGGACCTGATGCGCGACGGCATCCGTGCCGCGATCGAGCGTCACGGCGAGCTGAGGGTGGGGCGCGTGGATGTCACCGTGGGTGATGTGCACGTCGACGTGGAGGACGAATGATGACGGAAACCGCTGCCGATATCGCGCCGCGCATCGACTTGGCCGTGACCGCTGTCGCCGGCGTCCGGGAGTCCTACTCGGCGCGACCGGTCGTGGCGCGCGCGTACGAGCGGATGGCCGAGGTCGAAGGGTCCCTCTCGGCGGTCGACGAGAAGGACGGGGCGCGCGCGGTCACCGTCTGCATCGGCGTGTCGTCGGACGACGACAGCGCGGCCGTCGCGTCGGCGGTCGCCGACGCCGTGCGCCAGGCCGGTGCCGACGCTCCCGCGGACACCGTCCGCGTCCGCGTCGCGCGCCTCGTGGCACCTCGATCCTGAGCGACCTCGCGGCCACCTCACGGCGCCGCGCAATACGCTGAGAGGACCGAACTCTCTCCCCCCACGGAGGACGCATGCCCACGCAGCCCGTGATCGCCGTCACCGGATCGACCGGAGCCGTCGGAGGGCGCGTGGCGCGCGACCTCGCGGCACGCGGCATCCCGCAGCGTCTGCTCGTCCGCGACGCGTCGCGCGCGCCCGAGCTCGCGGGCGCCGAGGTCCGCGTCGCCGGATACTTCGACGCGGATGCCGCGGCCGCCGCACTCGCCGGGATCGAGACGTTGTTCATGGTCTCGGCGTCCGAGTCCGCCGACCGGGTCGAGCACCACCGGACGTTCGTCGAGGCCGCCGCGCGCGCGGGCGTCCGGTCGATCGTCTACACGTCGTTCCTCGCCGCGGCCCCCGACGCCGTGTTCACCCTGGGGCGGGACCACGCCGCCACGGAAGAGATCATCCGCGCCTCGGGGATGTCGTGGACGTTCCTCCGGGACAACTTCTACATGGACATGATGGAGCTCTTCGCGGGCGATGACGGCGTCATCCGCGGCCCCGCGGGCGACGGGCGCTGCTCCCTCGTGTCGCGGTCCGACGTGGCGGCGACGGCGGTGGCGGTCCTTCTCGACCCGGCCACCCACACCGACACGGCGTACGACCTCACCGGTCCGGAGGCCCTGACGCTCGCCGAGGTGGCGGAGAAGATCTCCGCCGTGCGGGGTCACCCGGTGCGCTATCTCGACGAGACGCTCGACGAGGCGTACGCCTCGCGTGCGGTCTACGGGGCGCCGCCGTGGCAGGTCGACGCCTGGGTGAGCACGTACACCGCGATCGCGAGCGGCGATCTGGCGCGCGTGTCCGGCGACGTCGAGGCCGTGACCGGCCGCCCCGCGCAGAGCTTCGACGAGTTCCTCGGCGCCATCGCGTGAACGGTCGCTGACGCGTCGCCGCATCGTCGGGTATGCTGACGGCGTGCTGACCTGTCGCTGTTGTCGCTGAACGCCCCCGCGTTCTTCTTCGACGACCCCGTCAGCCGCGCCCTCGGGCGCATCGACCCCCAGGACTCCATCGTGCGTTACGCCCAGAGCGTCGCCGACCTCGTCGGCAACACCCCCCTCGTCCGTCTGAACCGGGTGACCGACGGCATCGCCGCCACGGTCCTCGCCAAGATCGAGTACTTCAACCCCGGCGGCTCCGCCAAGGACCGCATCGCGGCCAACATCGTCGACGCCGCCGAGCGCGACGGTTCGCTGCGCCCCGGCGGCACCATCGTCGAGCCGACGAGCGGCAACACGGGCGTCGGTCTCGCCCTCGTCGCGCAGCAGCGTGGCTACCGCTGCGTCTTCGTCGTGCCCGACAAGGTCGCCGAGGACAAGCGTGCGGTGCTCCGCGCGTACGGCGCCGAGGTCGTCGTCACCCCGACGAACGTCGAGCCGGACGACCCGAACTCGTACTACAGCGTCTCCGACCGCCTCGTGCGCGAGATCCCGGGGGCGTTCAAGCCCAACCAGTACGCCAACCCGAACGGGCCGCGCAGTCACTACGAGACCACCGGTCCCGAGATCTGGCGCGACACCGAGGGTGCCCTCACGCACTTCGTCACGGGTGTCGGCACCGGTGGCACGATCAGCGGCACCGGCCGCTACCTGCGCGAGGTCGCCGGTTCCTCCGTGCGGATCATCGGCGTCGATCCGGTCGGCTCCATCTATTCCGGCGACGACATCCACGGCTACGACGTCGAGGGCGTGGGCGAGGACTTCTGGCCGCCCGCCTTCGACCCGACGGTCGTCGACGCCTACGAGCGCGTGTCGGATGCCGAGTCGTTCGCGATGACGCGCCGCCTCGCCCGCGAGGAGGGACTGCTCGTCGGCGGCTCCAGCGGCATGGCGGTCGTGGGCGCCCTGCGCGTGGCGCGCGACCTGCCCGCCGACGCCGTCGTCGTGGTCCTCCTCCCCGACCACGGTCGCGGCTACCTCAGCAAGATCTTCGACGACCAGTGGATGACCGCGCGCGGCTACGCCGTCGAGCCCGTGGCATCCGTTCTTCCCGTTTCGAGCACTCAGGAGCACTCCGCATGAGCACCCACGACGCCGCCCGCGGCTTCGACAGCCTCGCCGTCCACGCGGGTCAGGCCTTCGACCCGACCACCGGCGCGGTGATCCCGCCGGTGCACCTGTCCACGACCTACGCGCAGGACGGCATCGGGGGCCTCCGCGGCGGCTACGAGTACGGACGCAGCGGCAACCCCACGCGTGCGGCGCTCGAGACGCAGATCGCCGCGCTCGAGGGCGGCGCCCGCGCGCTGTCGTTCGCGTCGGGCCTCGCCGCCGAGGACGCGCTGCTGCGCGCGGCCCTCCTCCCCGGTGACGAGGTGCTGCTCGGCAACGACGTGTACGGCGGCACCTACCGTCTGCTCGCGCGCGTGCTCGGTCCCTGGGGCGTGAAGCTCCGCGTCGTCGACATGAGCGACCTGGATGCCGTGGCCGCAGCGATCGAGGAGCGCGCGCCGCGCATGGTGTGGGTCGAGACGCCCAGCAACCCGATGCTGCGCATCACCGACATCGCCGGGCTCGCCCGCCTCGGTCACGCGGCCGGTGCGATCGTCGTCGTGGACAACACGTTCGCCTCTCCCGCGCTGCAGCGCCCGCTCTCCCTCGGAGCCGACGTCGTGGTGCACTCGGCCACGAAGTACCTCGGCGGTCACTCCGACGTCGTCGGCGGTGCGCTCGCGTTCGCCGACGCCGATCTCGCCGAGAAGACGCAGTTCCTGCAGTTCGCCGCCGGCGCGGTCTCGGGGCCGTTCGACGCGTACCTCACCACCCGCGGCATCAAGACCCTCGGCATCCGGATGGAGCGTCACAGCGCCAACGCCCACGCCGTCGCCGAGCACCTGGCCGGGCACGACCGCGTCGCGAAGGTGTACTACCCGGGGCTCCCGTCCCACCCCGGCCACGCGCTCGCGGCGTCGCAGATGAGTGCGTTCGGCGGCATCGTGTCGCTCGAGCTCGCCGACGGCGCCACCGCGCGCCGCTTCGCGGAGTCGACGCGCCTGTTCACCCTCGCCGAGTCGCTCGGCGGCGTCGAGTCGCTCGTGAACTACCCGGATGCCATGACCCACGCGTCCGTCCGCGGCACCGAGCTGGCCGTGCCCGACACGATCGTCCGCCTGTCGGTGGGCATCGAGTCGGCTGCGGACCTGGTGGCCGACGTCGATCAGGCGCTCGCCGCGCTCTGAGGCGTCCCGGGCGCTGCCACGCGTCCCCGCGCCGCGGCGTCTGGCACTGACGCGTCCCGGGCGCTGCGGCGTCCCGCACTGGCATCCAGAAACGCGATCCGCGACGAGAAACGCGCCGGCGTGGCGTGTCTCGTCGCGGATCGCGTTTATCGAGGGTGTGGACCCGGGTCAGCGCTCGGCGCGGGCGAGGTTCTGCTCGAGTTCGTCACGGGTCTGGCGCACGACGTACGCCGGGGTGTCGCGCTCGACACGCCAGCTGTCGGCGAGCGGGCCGACGTTGACGGTGTCGAAACCGAACTCGTCGTAGATGCGCGTCACCAGGGCGACGGCCTCGTCGGAGTCGCTCGAGGTGGCCAGTGCGCGGCGGCCCGGCGTGCCGGCCGGAGCCCCGTCGGTGAGGATGTCGCCGGCCGGGATGTGGTTGAACGCCTTCACCACGGTGCTCTCGGGCAGGTGCTCCTGCAGCATCTGCGCGGTGGTGGTGCGCTTCTCGTCGAGCTCGGCGATGTGCCCGTCGCGCTCCCAGTAGTAGTTGTTCGTGTCGAGCACGGTCTTGCCGCGCAGCGGCTCGACCGGCACCTCGCGGTACGCCTTGAGGGGGACGGTGACGACGACGAACTCTCCCGCCTCTGCGGCTTCCTGCGCCGAAGCGGCACGCGCGTGCTCGCCGAGTGCGCCGACGACATCGGCGAGCGTCTCGGGGCCCCGAGAGTTCGCGATCACGACGTCGTACCCGCGGTCGACGAATCCCTTCGCGACAGCCTGGCCGATGTTTCCTGCTCCGATGATTCCTACGGTGGTCATACCGGAACCGAACGAGCGGGACGCCGAACGCATTCCCGCCCAGATCGACGCATCGAGTTAGTTAGTTAGCAGCATGAGATATCTGTGTCAAGCGGGAGAAGCGTGGGCGTGGTCCCGGTAACTTCTCTTCTGTCGCACCCTCGCGATCGTGGTCGCAGACCGGTGTTCGGGTCACCGCTCCGCTTGACCTGTGAGGGCGACGGCCCCCGGTGGACGCGGCTTCGGACCACCGGGGGCCGCTTTCTTTCCCCGGGGATGCCGTGACGTCGCGGCGCCCACGAAGTGGAAGACTGGTCCGTCGGCGGGCGCCGGCCCGTGCAGCCCCCGTCTCGCAAGGATCTCCGCCCCGTGATCGACACCGCCCGCCCGAAACGTTCCGCTCGCTTCTACGCCGTCTGCATCGGGGTGGGGCTGCTCGCCGGGCTCATGTCCGGCCTCTTCGGCGTGGGCGGCGGCACCGTGATCGTGCCCCTGCTGGTGCTCGCCCTCGGATTCGATCAGCGCTTCGCCGCGGGCACCTCGCTCGCGGCGATCGTGCCCACCGCCTCCGTCGGCGTCATCACCTACGCCGTCGACGGCCACGTCGCGTGGATCCCCGCGCTCATCCTCGCCGTCGGCGCGGTCGGCGGCGCCCAGATCGGCACGTGGCTGCTCCCCAAGCTGTCGCAGACGGCCCTGCGCTGGTCGTTCGTGGCGTTCCTGGTGATCGTGATCGTCAGCCTCTACTTCGTCATCCCCTCCCGGGACGCCGAGCTGGAGCTGACCTGGATCACCGGACCGGGGCTCCTGGTGCTCGGCGTCATCACCGGCATCCTCGCGGGTCTGCTGGGGGTCGGCGGCGGCATCATCGTCGTCCCGGCGCTGCTGCTGCTGTTCGGCACGAGCGATCTCATCGCGCGCGGGACGTCGCTGCTGATGATGATCCCCACGGCGATCTCCGGCACGGTCGGCAATCTGCGCCGCTCGAACGTCGACCTCGTCGCTGCCGCCTGCGTCGGCATCGCCGCGTGCACGACGACCGCCCTCGGAGCCTCGCTCGCGAAGCTCGTCGACCCCTTCGTCGGCAACGTCCTGTTCTCCGTCTTCCTCGTCTTCATCGCCACCCAGATGGCCGTGAAGGCCGTGCGCGGGCGGCACCAGCGCTGAGGCCGCGGGGGAGCGGTCGGTAGACTGACCCGGTGCCCGTGAACCCCGAACTGGTCGGTCGTGTCTTCCCGCCGACCGCGCCGTACCTCGTCGGTCGAGAGAAGGTGCGCGAGTTCGCCCGCGCGGTCTTCGCCGACGCCCCGCAGCACTCCGACCCCGCGGCCGCCCGCGCACTCGGCTACCCCGACGTGGTCGCGCCGCCGACCTTCGCGATGGTCGTGCAGGATCTGACCCTGCAGCAGCTCCTGGGCGACCCGGACTCCGGCATCGTCCTGTCGCGACTCGTGCACGCCGAGCAGCGCTTCCGGTACTCGCGGCCGATCGTCGCGGGCGACGAGCTCACCGCGACGTTGTCGGTCACCGGCATCCGCACCCTCGGGGGCAACGCCATGATCACGAGCGAGGCGGAGATCGTGGATGCCGACGGCGCCCACGTCGTGACGACGACCAGCGTCCTGCTGGCGGGGGAGGGCGACGCATGAGCACGTTCACCGTCGGCGAGGTCATCGCCGAGCGCTCCGTCCACCTCACGCGGGAGTCCCTCGTGCGGTACGCGGGCGCCTCCGGGGACTTCAACCCGATCCACTACCGCGACGACGTCGCCGCCGAGGTCGGCCTGCCGGGCGTCCTCGCCCACGGCATGCTCACGATGGGGGTCGCGGTCGGCACGTTGGCCGAGGCGCTCGGTGACACGGGCCGCATCCTCGAGTACGGCGTGCGGTTCACCCGCCCCGTGGTCGTCGACCCCTCCGAGGGCGCCGAGCTGCACGTCAGCGCGAAGGTGGGTGCCGTCGACGACGAGACCGCCCGTGTCGACCTCACCGTGACCCACGCGGGCACGACGGTGCTCGGCAAGGCGCAGGTGCGCGTCCGGCTGTCCTGATGCCCGAGCTCACCCCGGTCCCGCTCTCCGCGCTCACGACCCTGCGCACCGGCGGTCTGCCCGAGCGGACGATCGAGGCCCGTACCCCCGACGAACTCGTCGACGTGCTGCGTGAGCTGTGGGCGACCGGCGAGCCGTGGCTCGTCGTCGGCGGCGGCTCGAACCTCTTCGTCGGCGATGAGCCGTTCGAGGGCACCGTGGTGCTGGTGCGCACGTCCGGCATCGAGGAGCTGCCCGGCTCCCGGCCCGACACCGCACGGTTGCGGGTACAGGCCGGCCACGACTGGGACGCTCTCGTCGCCGAGACGGTCGCCCGCGGACTCGCCGGCATCGAGGCCATGTCCGGGATCCCCGGGACGGTCGGCGCCGCCCCCGTGCAGAACATCGGGGCGTACGGGCAGGAGATCGTGCAGACCCTCGTCGAGGTGGACCTGATCGACGAGTCCACCGGCGAGGTGTCCACCGTTCCGGCATCCGATCTGGGGCTCGGCTTCCGCACCTCGGTGCTGAAGCAGCACTACGGATCGGTGCCGGCGCGCTCGGCCGTGATCGTCTCGGTCACGCTCGAGCTCGAACGCGTCGGCGACGGTGAGCGCCCTCTCGCGGGTGATCAGCTGCGCGGGGCCTTGGGACTGGATGCCGATGCGGCGGTGTCGCTGCGGTGGATCCGCGAGCATGTGCTCGCCACCCGCGCGCGCAAGGGCATGGTGCTCGACGGCGAGGACCCCGACACCTGGAGCGCCGGATCGTTCTTCCAGAACGCCATCGTGTCGGAGGCGTTCGCGCGGACGCTCCCCGTCGAGTGCCCGAAGTGGCCGCTCGGGCCCGCCGTCGACCCGGTGACCGTGATTCCGCTGGCGGCGTTCAGCGGCGTGGTGCCGCCGCCGATCGCGGAGTCGCACGACGTCAAGGTGAGCGCCGCGTGGCTCATCGAGCACGCGGGTCTGTCGCGCGGCTTCCGATTCCCCCGGTCGCGCGCCGGGCTCTCCACGAAGCACACGCTGGCACTCACCAACCGCGGAGGGGCGACGGCGGGCGAGATCGCCGAACTCGCGCGCTTCGTGCAGAACAGGGTCCAGTCCGAGTTCGGCCTGCTGCTGCAGCCCGAGCCCGTGCTGGTGAACGTCGAGCTGTAGCCGGAGTTCCTGGCATCCGGTCTGCCGTCACGGCATCCGCCGCACCGTCGTGCGGAGTTCTCGGGCGATACGCCGTTCGGCGCTGCCTCGAGCCGGTGCGTCGGTCAGGGACTCCGCGGGACGGTACGGGCCGGCGGGCGCAGGGTCCGGTCGGTCGAGGGCGGAATGGATGCCACGACCCGGGCCGCCCGCCGGCCCGGAGAAGCGGCCGGCCGGCGGGCGCCCGTCAGGAGAACAGACGCTGGAGGCGCTGGACGCCCTCCAGCAGCTCGGCGTCGCCGAGGGCGTACGACAGGCGCAGGTAGCCGCTCGGGCCGAAGGCCTCGCCGGGAACCACCGCGACCTCGGCCTTCTCGAGGATGAGGTCGGCGAGCTCGAGCGAGGTCGTCGGGGTGACGCCGTCCCACTCGCGGTTCAGCAGGCCGCGCACGTCGGGGTACACGTAGAACGCGCCGAGCGGGTTGGGGACCTCGACGCCGTCGATCTTCGCCAGCTCGGACACGATCAGCCGGCGACGTCGGTCGAAGGCCTCGCGGAACTGCTCGGCCTCGTCCTGCGGGCCGTTGAGGGCCGCGGCGGCGGCGATCTGCGCGACGTTGTTGACGTTGCTCGACAGGTGCGACTGCAGGTTGCCGGCGAGCTTCATGGCATCCGCGGGCCCGACCATCCAGCCCACGCGCCATCCGGTCATGGCGTAGGTCTTCGCGACGCCGTTGACGAGGATCGTCTGGCCGGCCAGTTCGGGCACGGCCTCGACGATCGAGACGGCGCGGGCGCCCTCGTACGTGAGGTTCTGGTAGATCTCGTCCGTGATCACCCAGATGCCGTGCTCCAGTGCCCAGCGGCCGATCTCGGCCGTCTCCTCCGGGGTGTAGACCGAGCCGGTCGGGTTCGACGGCGACACGAACACGAGCACGGTCGTCTTGTCGGTGCGGGCCGCCTCGAGCTGCGCGACCGTGACCTTGTAGTCCTGGTCGGCGCCCGCGAACACCTCGACGGGCACGCCGTCGGCGAGCGCGATCGCCTCGGGGTACGTCGTCCAGTACGGCGCGGGCAGCAGCACCTCGTCGCCGGGGTTCACGACGGTCTGGAACGCCTGGTACACGGCCTGCTTCCCGCCGTTGGTGACGATCACCTGCGCCGGAGCGACCTCGAGGCCCGAGTCGCGCAGGGTCTTCGCGGCGATGGCCTCGCGCAGCACCGGGAGCCCGGCCGCGGGGGTGTAACGGTAGTTCGCCGGGTTCTGCAACGCCTCGGCCGCGGCATCCACGATGAACTGCGGGGTCGCGAAATCGGGCTCGCCGGCGGCATAGGAGATGACGGGGCGGCCGGCGGCCTTGAGGGCCTTGGCCTTCGCGTCGACCTTCAGGGTCGCGGATTCGGCGATGGCGGAGAGCTTGCGGGAGAGCGGAGCGCGGTCGGTCACGGCGTAGAGCCTACTCGGCACGCCCGGGATGCCGCGGGCTCCGGGGCGGGCGTCACCGAAGGGTTACACGGACGAGCCGAAGAACACCCAGACGACGGGGAGGACGAGCAGGACGCCGAGAGACGCGCCGATGATCGAGAGGACCGGATTCCGGTTCTGCCGCACGCGCAGGACGATGCCCACCACGCCGATGATCAGCGCGACCAGGCCGAGGAAGCCCATGATCGGGAGGAGGACGATCCCGAGCCACCAGATCGCGTTCATCTCGGGGGCGAGCCCGATGAGGAAGATCATCAGCGCCGGCAGCAGGATGAACGCCGCGAGGATGATCGCGACGATGCCGAAGCCGTCGCTCGCGCGGCGACCGGCCGGTGAGACAGAAGCCATGTCGTCACGGTAGCGCGTGGCGGGCGCGCTGTCGCCGGTGCGTTAGCGTGGCGTCGTGACAGTAGGGGCCCCGGAGCGCACGCGCGTGCATCGTCGGGGGCTCGGCCTCCTCTTCCGGCTGGGACTGGCGACCGCGATCGTCGGGGTCGCGACCGGACTCGCCGTGCTGCTGCTCGTCTGGATCGTCCACACCGTCGAGCACCTGGTCTGGGGGCACGAGGAAGGACCGTTCCTCGACGGCCTCGCCGCCCCGTCGGTCTGGTGGCTGCCGATCGTGACGGTGGGCGGTGCGGGTGTCATCGCGGCCCTGGGCTGGTACCTGCTGCGTCGCTTCGGGCGGAAGATCGCCAGCGTCGAGCAGGGTGTCGCGGGCGCGCACATGCCGTGGTGGGAGACGCTCGCCGACACCGTGATCCAGGTCACCTCCGTCGCCCTGGGCGCCTCGATCGGCAAGGAGGTCGCCCCGCGCGAGCTCGCCGCGATGGGCGGGTCGAAGATCGTGCGATGGTTCCGCCTCGACGCGCGATGGGGGCGCATCCTCATCGCCGCCGCGGCGGGCGCGGGTCTGGCCGCGGTGTACAACGTGCCGCTCGGCGGTGCGCTGTTCGCGATCGAGATCCTGCTCGCGCAGTTCAGCGTCGGCGCCGCCGTGATCGCGTTGTCGGTGAGCGCGATCGCGACCCTCGTCGCGCGGCCGCTGGTCGGCGACGGCTCCCTGTACCACGTGGCATCCATCGACGTGAACGCGTCGCTCATCGTGGCGGCGATCCTCATCGGACCGCTCATGGGATGGGGTGCGACGAGCTTCGGGGCCGTCACGTCGCTCCTGGCCAAGGTGCGCCCGACGGGGTGGAAGCTCCTCGTCGCGCTGCCGCTGACCTTCACCGCGGTCGGTGCGCTCGGCGCGGTGTTCCCCCTGATCCTCGGCAACGGTCGTGCCCTCGCCACCGCCGGCTTCGACCTCACGCAGCCCGCACTGCTGCTCCTCGCGCTCGCCGTGCTGAAGTACGTCGCGACGATCGTGTCGCTCGGTTCGGGGGCGGTCGGGGGCACCCTTCAACCGTCCGTCGCCATCGGCGCGAGCCTCGGTGCCGCGGCCGCCGCGGGATGGGCGTTGATCTGGCCGGGGGCGGATGCCACGGGTCTGGCGATCGTCGCCGCCGCGGCGTTCCTCGCCTCCAACATGCGCGCACCGTTCACCGCCATCGTGCTGGTGATCGAGTTCACCGCGACCGGGTTCGACCTGCTGCTGCCGATCTTCCTCGCGGTCGCCGGATCCCTCGCCGCCGCGCGGTTGACCTCGCGGGCGAGCCTGCGACGCTTCGCGCCCCGCGACCCCGGGCGCGAGTAGATCCGAGCACCACGAAGGGCCGGGACTTCGCAGCCCCGGCCCTTCGTGGTCGGCGTCTCAGTCGAGGTACTTCGCGTACGCCGGCAGGGTGAGGAACGCGGGGAACTCCTCGCGCAGCGCCACCTCGCGGAACACCTCGGCGGCGTCGTCGAAGCGGTCGCCGTCGAAGCGGGTCGCCTCGGCGATCACCTCGCCGAGCAGCCCCTCGACGTACTCCCGCGTGATCCGCGTTCCGTCGGCGGTGGAGCGGTCCTGGTGGATCCACTGCCAGATCTGCGAGCGCGAGATCTCGGCGGTCGCGGCGTCCTCCATGAGGTCGTCGATCGCGACGGCCCCGAGGCCACGCAGCCACGCCTCGATGTAGCGGATCGCCACCGCCACGTTGCCGCGCACTCCGCCGGCGGTGATGGGCAGGCCGATCCGCAGGTCGAGCAGCTGTTCCGGGCGCACCGCGACGTCGTCCCGCAGCCGGTCGAGCTGGTTGTCGCGCTCGCCGAGCACGGCGTCGAACTCCGCGCGGGCCACCGGGATCAGGTCGGGGTGGGCCACCCACGTCCCGTCGAAGCCGTCGCCGGCCTCGCGACGCTTGTCGGCGGCGACCTTCTCGAACGCGGCCTCGGTCACCTCGGGCTTCCGGCGGTTGGGGATGAAGGCGCTCATGCCGCCGATCGCGTAGGCGCCGCGCTTGTGGCACGTCTGGACGAGCAGCTCGGTGTAGGCCCGCATGAAGGGCACCGTCATCGTCACCTCGCTGCGGTCGGGCAAGACGAACCGGGCGCCGCGCCCGCGGTAGGTCTTGATGATCGAGAAGATGTAGTCCCACCGGCCGGCGTTCAGACCCGCGCAGTGGTCGCGCAGGGCGAAGAGGATCTCCTCCATCTCGAACGCCGCGGGCAGCGTCTCGATGAGAACGGTGGCGCGGATCGTGCCGTGGGCGAGGCCCAGGCGCTCCTCGGTGAACGAGAACACGTCGTCCCACAGCCGTGCCTCGTCGGCGGACTCGATCTTCGGCAGGTAGAAGTACGGTCCGCGCCCCGCCGCGATCAGCGCGTGCGCGTTGTGGAACACGTACAGCCCGTAGTCCACGAGAGAACCGGATGCCGGCAGCTCGCGGCCCGTGCGGTCGATCACGGTGATGTGCTTCTCCGGCAGGTGCCACCCGCGGGGACGCATCACGATGGTGGGCGTGCGCTCGGCGGTGACGCGGTACTCCTTGCCCTCGGTGCTGGTGTAGCTGAGCTGCCCGCGGATCGCGTCGAACAGCGAGAGCTGGCCGCCGATGACGTTGCGCCACGTGGGGGAGGTGGCATCCTCCTGATCCGCGAGCCACACCCGCGCACCGGAGTTCAGCGCGTTGATCGTCATCTTCGGGTCGGTCGGCCCGGTGATCTCGACGCGGCGGTCTTCGAGGCCGGGACCGGCGCCGGCCACCCGCCACGACGGATCGTCGCGGATGTGCGCGGTGTCGGAGCGGAAGTGCGGGTCGTCGCCGTTGCCGATCTCGAAGCGGCGGCGCTCTCGCGCGGCCAGGCGGTCGTGGCGGCGCCGGGCGAACCGATCGTGCAGCTCGGTGACGAACGCGAGAGCCGCGGGGGTGAGGATCTCGGCGTCGCGTCCCTCGAGGGGACGCTCGATCCGCAGGCGCGGAGCGGGGGTGGATGCCGAGGGCTCGGGGCCGCGGCGGTCGGTGGTGGGCGGGGGTTCGATGAGGGTCATGATCGTGGCTTTCGTGTCTGCCTCGGTGTCCAAGACACGCGGGCGCAAGGTCGTGGCATTCGCGTGTCTTGGACAGTGAAGGGGCGAGAAGGTGGGGTCAGTGGAACTGCGCGGTCTCGGTGGAGCCGGCGAGGGCGAGCGTGGCGCTGTCGGGGTTGAGCGCGGTCGAGACGACGTCGAAGTAGCCGGTGCCCGCTTCGCGCTGGTGGCGCGTGGCGGTGTACCCGTTCGCTTCGGCGGCGAACTCGGCCTCCTGCAGCTCGACGTACGCGCTCATGGCGCGTTCGGCGTAGCCGCGGGCGAGGTCGAACATCGAGTGGTTCACGGCGTGGAAGCCGGCCAGCGTGATGAACTGGAAGGCGTAGCCGAGGGCGGCCAGGTCGGCCTGGAACGTGGCGATCTGCTGGTCGTCGAGGTGGCGCTTCCAGTTGAAGCTCGGCGAGCAGTTGTAGGCGAGGAGCTTGCCCGGGTAGCGGGCGTGGATCGCCTCGGCGAAGGCGCGGGCGAGCTCGATGTCGGGCTCTCCCGTCTCGACCCAGATGAGGTCGGCGTAGGGGGCGAAGGCGAGGCCGCGCGAGATGACGGCATCCAGGCCCGGACGCACCCGGTAGAAGCCCTCGCTCGTGCGCTCGCCGGTGAGGAACTCCGCATCGCGGGGGTCGACGTCGCTGGTGAGCAGGTCGGCGGCGAGAGCGTCGGTGCGGGCGATGATCACCGTCGGGACGCCCGCGACGTCGGCGGCGAGGCGCGCGGCGTTGAGGGTCCGGATGTGCTGCTGCGTGGGAACCAGCACCTTGCCGCCGAGGTGGCCGCACTTCTTCTCGCTGGCGAGCTGGTCCTCCCAGTGGATGCCGGCGGCCCCCGCCTGGATCAGCGACTGCGCCAGCTCGTAGGCGTTGAGCGGCCCGCCGAAGCCGGCCTCGGCGTCGGCGACGATCGGCGCGAGCCAGTCCTGGGTGATCTCGCCCTCGGCGCGCTCGATCTGGTCCTGCCGCAGCAGGGCGTTGTTGATGCGGCGCACCACGGCGGGCACCGAGTTCGCGGGGTACAGGCTCTGGTCGGGGTAGGTCTGACCCGCGAGGTTGCCGTCGGCGGCCACCTGCCAGCCCGACAGGTAGATGGCCTTCAGGCCCGCACGCACCTGCTGCACGGCCTGGCCGCCGGTGTAGGCGCCGAGGGCCCGGATGTACTCCTCGGTGTGGAGGAGGTTCCACAGGTTCTCCGCCCCGCGGCGGGCGAGCGTGGACTCCTCGCGGACGCTGCCGCGGAGTCGGACGACGTCCTCGGCCGAGTACGTGCGCTCGATGCCGTCCCACCGCGGGTCGTTCTCCCACGCGGCGCGGATCTCATCGGCGGTCTCGGTCTGGTCGCCGGCGCGCAGGGGCTGCTGGGCGGGGGTGGCCTGGATCGTCATGTCGTCCTCCTTCGGGTGTCGGGCATCGGTGCCCGTGGAGACCACTGTCGGCGAAGAACACGGCCTCGACCCGAGATTTTCGCTGTGAAGTTTTGCCGTTCTTCCGTTTCGGTGAGATCATCCCGACATGGACACCGGAGTCTCCCTGACCGCGGCCGCCGCGGCATCCGACGATGAAGGCGTGGACACGCTGACGATCGGCAAACGCATCCGGCAGCTGCGCACGGCGCGCGGCCTGACGCTGGACGAGCTCGCCACCGCGGTCGGCCGCGCCCCCAGTCAGATGTCGATGATCGAGACCGGTCGGCGCGAGGCGAAGCTCACGCTCCTGCAGGCGATCGCGCGGGCGCTCGGGACGGGTCTGGACGCCCTCCTGGATGCCGAGCCCCTCGACGAGCGCGCCTCGCTCGAGATCGCGGTCGAGCGTGCGATGCGCGGGTCGACGTTCCAGGCGCTCGGCATCGCGCCCTTCCGTGTCGGCAAGACCGTGCCGGATGAGGCGCTCGCCGCGATGCTCGCGCTCCAGTCCGAGATCGAACGCCTCCGCGACGAGAGATCCGCCACCCCCGAGGAGGCCCGCCGCGCCAACGTGGCGCTGCGTCGTCTCATGCGCACGCAGGACAACCACTTCCCGGAGCTGGAGCGCACGGCATCCGAGATCCTCGCCGCGGTCGACCACCCGGGCGGCCCGCTCACCCAGCGCGCGGCCAGCGACATCGCCGCCTACCTGGGCTTCTCGCTCCACTACGTGCCCGATCTGCCGCAGACCACCCGCAGTATCGCCGACGTCAAGAACGGGCGCCTCTACCTGTCGACGCGCGTCGCGAAGGGCGATCCGCGCGCGGCCGTGCTGCAGGCGCTGTCGAGCCGCATGCTCGGGCACACCGAACCGAAGAGCTACGGCGAGTTCCTCCGTCAGCGGGTCGAGACGAACTATCTCGCCGGGGCGCTGCTGATCCCGGAGGCGCACGCCGTGGCGGCGCTGACGGAGGCGAAGGCCCGCCGCGCGCTCAGCATCGAAGATCTCCGCGACACCTACTCGGTGTCGTACGAGACCGCGGCGCACCGCTTCACCAACCTCGCGACGGTGCATCTCGGCATCCCGGTGCACTTCCTGAAGGTCCACGAGTCGGGGACGATCACCAAGGCGTACGAGAACGACGACGTGAACTTCCCGACCGACCGGCTCGGGTCGATCGAGGGCCAGATGTGCTGCCGCCGGTGGACGAGCCGCGTGGTCTTCGACGAGGACGATCGCTTCAACCCGTACTACCAGTACACCGACACCGGCAACGGCACGTACTGGTGCACCGCGCGTGTGGAGCAGTCCAGCGAGGGCGCGCACTCGGTGAGCGTGGGCGTGCGGTTCGACGACACCAAGTGGTTCCGCGGGCGCGACACCCCCAACCGTGCCGTGTCGCGGCACGCGGTCGAGACGTGCTGCCGGCGCCCGCCCGCGGAGCTCGAGGCGGCGTGGCGCGACAACGCCTGGCCGAACGTGCGGACGCCCCGCACCCTGCTGGCGACCCTGCCCACGGGGGCGTTCCCGGGGGTCGACACGACCGAGGTGTACGAGTTCCTGGAGGCCCACGCGCCGAGGTGACGGGCCGGCGCCGCGCGTGGGCGTGCCGTGCCGTGGTGCCGTGCCGTCGTGCGGAGTTCGGGGGTGACACGCCGATTCGGGATGCCAGACGGCGGCGTGTCGACGGAGAACTCCGCGGGAGGGTCCGCGGCGCAACCGATCGCTTGCGAAAAAACCTCACACATGTAAGGTTTCTCCCACGAGCTCCGTCCCCCCGGAGCGCTTTCGATGAGGAGAGCCCGTCATGAAGCACACCCGCTTGGCATCCACCGCGATCGCAGGACTCGTCGCGTGCGGTCTCGTCGCAGCCGCTCCGGCGACCGCCGCCCCACCCGGGCCGCCGCCGCACGCGGGGTCGCACGCTCCGACCGGACCCGGCGCCCGCGACCTGCAGCGCTACGCGGAGGACACCTGGGCCTCGATGGCCGCCATGGCCCACCCCGCGACGGGGCTCCCCGACGACAACATCGGGGGAGATCTGGATGCCGCCACGGCATCGGGCTACACCTCGCCGACGAACATCGGCGGTTACCTGTGGTCGACGGTCACCGCGCGCGACCTCGGCATCATCGGCGCCGACGAGGCGCGCGACCGTCTCACCGCCACCGTCTCGAGCCTCGAGCGCATGGAGCGCAACGATGCCAGCGGCATGTACTACAACTGGTACGCGCCCGACACGGGCGCGAAGCTGGAGATCTTCCCGACGTCCGGCGAGGTGATCCACCCGTTCCTCAGCACCGTCGACAACGGATGGCTCGCCGCGGCGTTGCGGATCGTCCGCGAGGCCGAGCCGACCCTCGCCGGCCGCGCCGACGCGCTGTACGAGTCGATGGACTTCTCGGCGTTCTTCGATCCCGCGGGGGCGCCCGGGCTGCCCGCCGGGACGAACCGGGGCGGCTTCTGGGAGGAGCCGCCCGGCGACGGCTGCGCGGTTCCCGCCCCGATGTACAACGGCAGCGGCGCGCAGGCGTTCTACACGTGCCACCATTACGACACGACGGTGAGTGAGAGCCGCATCGCCACGTACCTGGGCATCGCGCAGGGTGGCATCCCGGCGACCGCCCTGTACGGAACGCACCGCACGATGCCCGCCGGGTGCGACTGGGCGTGGCAGGAGCAGCTCCCCACCGGCGAAACCCGCTCATACGACGGTGTCGACGTGTACGAAGGCGTCTACTCCTACGACGGGATGTCGTTCGTGCCGAGTTGGGGCGGCAGCATGTTCGAGTCGCTCATGCCCGACCTGCTCGTCCCCGAGACGAAGTGGGGGCCCCGGTCCTGGGCACTGAACCATCCGATCACGGTGGAGATCCAGAAGCGCCACGGCCTCGACGAGGCCGGATACGGCTACTGGGGCTTCTCGCCCGCCAGCAACCCGTTCGGCGGCTACAGCGAGTACGGCGTCGACATCGCCGGCATCCGCTCGGATGGGTACACCTCGGATGCCGAGAAGACCGACGTCGACATCGACCGCCCCGGCTGCACGACCGGGACGAACCCCGACCCGACCTTCGGTGACGGAGTCGTCACGCCGCACGCAGCCTTCCTCGCCCTGCCGTACGACCGCGCGGGAGTGCTGAAGAACCTCCGCGGCATCGAGAAGAAGCTCGGCGCCTACGGCCCGGGCGGGTTCTACGACGCCGTCGCGGTGAAGAGCGACACCGTCGCGAAGCGCTACCTCTCGCTCGACCAGTCGATGATCCTGGCCGCGATCGGCAACGCCCTCACCGGCGACACCCTCAAGGACTACTTCGTCGACGATGAGCTCGAGCAGCGGTTGCGTCCCGCGATGGAGCAGCAGGTGTTCGGCTCGTCGTGGGGCACGCGCCGCCACTGACCGACTGCCCGACCGATGCCCGGTACCCTCGCGGGACCGGGCATCGGTGCGTGCGGGAGGAGACGGATGACGGACGAGGGGATGCCGCGCGCCCCGCGCGGGAGCTATCCGAAGGGTCTTCAGCGGCGCCAGCGGATCGTCGACGAGGCCATGGTCGTCTTCGCCCGATCGGGGGTGACCAGCGGATCGCTGCGCGAGGTCGCCAAGCGCGTCGGGCTGACCCCCGCCGGGCTCCTGCACCACTTCGCGACGAAGGAGGAACTGTTCACCGAGGTGCTGCGCCAGCGCGACGAGCGCGTCCGCGCCGCCGCCGGAGACCCCGCGGAGCACACCCTCGTCGAGCAGATGGGCAAGGTCGTGGCGCACAACGCCACCGCGCGTGGCCTCACCGCGCTCTACACGGTGGTCGTCGCGGAGGCGAGCGACCCCGAGCATCCGTCGCACGTCGCGTTCGCCGCGCGGTACCGCGACAGTGCGGCGCGGGCTGCCGAGCTGCTGCGGGCGGGGCAGACGGCCGGGGAGGTGCGGGCCGACATCGACCCCGACCGCGCCGCGCGGCTCCTGAGCGCCGTGATGGACGGGCTGCAGCAGCAGTGGCTCCTCGACGATTCGGTCGACATGTCCGCGCACTTCGCCGAATTCGTGCGCGGGTACCTTCAGCCGCGGCCCTGACGGCCGGCATCCGTCCGACGGCGCCCGAGCGTGTGCCGTCGTGCGTGCCGTCGTGCGGAGTTCGTGGGGAACACGCCGGTTCGAGACGTCGTGTGGCGGCGTGTCGGGGGCGGACTCCGCGGTGCGCATCAGGCCGCCCGGGTCCGGCGACGTCGGTCGATCGGGTGGGCGTGTGCCGTCGTGCGGAGTTCGTGGGGGACACGCCGGTTCGGGGTGCCGTGTGGCGGCGTGTCGGGGGCGGACTCCGCGGGACGGTCCCGCGAGTTCGGTGTCGACGCGGTGACGTCACCGATCGGAGAGAGTGCCGACGGGACGGCGTCACCGATCGGAGAGATGGATGCCGCGATCGAGAAGTCCGCGGAGCGCAAGCTCGACGGTCGGCCAGTCGTGGATCACCATCGCGTAGTCGAACCGCAGGGTCACGAATCCCCACGCGGCGGCGTTCGCGTCGCGCACGAGGTCGCGGTGCCGGTGTTCGGGGCTCGCATGGTTCTCGACGCCGTCGACTTCGACGACCAAACGCTCGCCCAAGAGCAAGTCCACACGGCCGACCGAGACGAGATTCTGCTGCGTGCGCACGCGAATGCCCCACGCCCGCAACCGCCATCGAACGAGCGTTTCGAGACCGCTCTCGGCGTCGGCGCGAGCGAAGGCGATCGCCTCACGCCCGGTTTCGTTGGTGTTCGCGGCGAGCCACGTGAGATCTGCGCCGCCGATCCGCCTCTGGTGCAATGCCGATTCGAGCGCGACGAGGAAATCCTCTACCCCGCAGCATCGGAGGATCTGCCGGAGGACCTCGCGGACGTGAGGCGGCCCGAACGCGTCGTGATCGATGCGATCCCAGTGGATCACGGCGCCGTCTGACCGACGGTGACCGTCGGGGCGGACGGCGACGTGCAGCGGTTCTGCAGGGGAGAGCACCCACAGGCCTTCGTGCCGCGCCGCCGAGACGCAGGCGAGCGTCCCTCCGAGGAGCGCTGCGCGTCGTGCGATGTCGCACGTGTTGGCATCCGCGTACACCCCGCGTCGGAGACGCGTCAGCGAGCCATTGCGTTGCGCCGCGTCGAGCCGCCGACGCGACACGCCGCCGGAGAACAGCTCTGCCCGCGTGCGGATGCGGGCGCCCGAGCTGCACATGAGGCAACCCTGGCGAATCCGTCGTCCTCCCCGAGGTGCCCGGCATCCGTTCAGTGGATGGAACCGCCCCCCGGGACTCTGGGGAGGAACCGTGCCCGGGGGCACCGCGCGTGTGCCGTCGTGCGGAGTTCGTCGGGAACACGCCGGTTCGGGGTGCCGTGCGGCGGCGTGTCGGGGGCGAAGTCCGCCGTGTGGATAGGGCCGCCCCGCCGCAGTACCGGCTGTAGACCGGGCAGGGGCGTGTGCCGTCGTGCGGAGTTCGTCGGGAACACGCCGATTCGGGATGCCGCGCGGCGGCGCGTCGGGGCCGAACTCCGCGCGACGGCCCCCCGAATGCGCAACCCCGACCGCCGCAGGGTTGCCGCGGCGGAATTTATGCGCTTAAACTGTGGGGGACACCGCGCCCGACGACGGGCGCCCGTTCGAGGAGGAACACGATGAGAAAGACCCGATGGGGCGCTGTCGCCGTCGTTGCGGCGGCCGCGATCGCGTTGACCGGATGCGGACGTACCTCCGATGCCGGCCCGGGTGCCGCCGAGGCCGGCACCATCGGTGACGCCAAGGCCGAGGGCACGCTCACGATGTGGGCCATGGGCGCCGAGGGCGAGGCGCTGCCCGAGTTCGTGAAGACCTTCGAAGAGGCCAACCCGGGTGTGACCGTCGACGTCACGCCCGTTCCGTGGGACGCCGCGTACAGCAAGTTCCAGACGGCCATCGCCGGCGGCAACACCCCCGACCTCGCCATGGTCGGCTCGACCTGGATGGCCGACTTCGGCGACGCGCTGCAGACGGTTCCCACCGACCTCTCGACCGACGGCATCTTCCCCGGCGCGATCGACTCCACGAAGATCGACGACCGCGCGACGGGCGTGCCGTGGTACGTCGACACCCGCGTCCTCTACTACCGCACCGACGTCGCCGCCCAGGCGGGCTGGAACCAGGCCCCGACCACCTGGGACGAACTCATGCAGATGGCCGCCGACATGCAGTCCAAGGGGGGCGCCGAGTACGGCATCCGCCTCCCCTCGGGCAACGACTCCTTCCAGGGGAACCTCTGGATGCCGTGGTCCAACGGCGCCGAGTTGGAGAACGGCTCGAAGTGGACCCTCGACACCCCCGAGACGGTCGAGGCGCTGGACTACTACCAGAGCTTCTACACCGAGGGCATCGCCAACCCCGCGGCCGATCGCTCGGCCGGGGCGCAGGAGGCGGACTTCGTCTCGGGCACGACGCCCATGTTCATCGACGGTCCGGCGTTCATCGGTCTGCTCAACGACCTGGGCGGCGAGGGCTTCGGCGACAAGATCTCCACCGCGGTGCTGCCCGCGAAGGAGTCGTCCACCTCGTTCAGCGGCGGGGCGAACCTCGCCGTGTTCGACGACTCGAAGAACGCCACCAGCGCCTGGAAGCTCGTGCAGTGGCTGACCGAGCCCGAGACGCAGGCCGCCTGGTACGAGGCGACCGGCGACCTCCCCGCGGTCCAGGATGCCTGGAAGTCCGACGCCCTGGCCTCGTCGAAGACCCTCGCGGCCTTCGGTACGCAGCTGGAGACCGCCCAGTCGGTGCCCGCCGTCACCACGTGGGTGCAGGTCGCCGCCGCCGGTGACGCGATGCTCGAGAAGATCCGCCTCGGCCAGCAGTCACCGGCCGACGGGCTGAAGGAGCTCCAGGCCACCGCCGATCAGCTGGGTCTGGGCTGAGACCATGACGCAGGCAGTCGTGGGTGCGACCGGACGGGCTCCGGCCCCCGGTCGCGCCCGCGCCGGCGGGGCGTCGAGCCGCCGCCGGCGCCAGGGATGGGTCGCGTGGGGCTTCGCCCTGCCGTTCGTCGCGGTCTTCGCGGTCTTCATGGTCGTGCCGATCGTGGGCTCCTTCGCGATGTCGTTCACCGACTTCACCGCGCGCGACATCCGCTCGCCCTTCGCGGTGAACTTCGTCGGACTCGAGCAGTACCTCTCGGTGCTCGGCGACCCGGTGTTCCTCACCTCGCTCGGGGTGACCGCGACGTTCGTGGTCGTCGGCATCCCGGTCACCATGGCGATCGCGCTGGCCCTCGCCCTCGCGCTCAATGCCAGCCACGGGCGGTTCGTCTCGATCCTGCGCGTGGGCTTCTACGCTCCGGTCGTGACGAGCATCGTCGCGGTGGCCGTCGTGTGGCGCTACATCCTGCAGCCGGAGGGGCTGCTCAACTCGGCGTTGGCGCTCATCGGCATCCAGGGTCCGGACTGGCTCAACGACACCCGCACGGCCCTGCCGTCGCTCATCGCGATGGCGGTGTGGCGGAACGTCGGCACCCTCATGGTGATCTTCCTCGCCGGGCTCCAGGCGATCCCCACCGATGTGAAGGAGGCCGCCCTCATGGACGGCGCCTCGTCGTGGCGGCGTCTGACCTCCATCACCCTCCCGCTGCTGCGTCCGACGCTGCTGCTGGGGGCCGTGCTCATCTCGGTCGGGTTCCTCCAGTTCTTCGAGGAGGCGTTCGTGATGACGCAGGGCGGGCCGCTCAACTCCACGCTCTCGGTGGCCTATTACACGTTCAAGCAGTTCGGCTTCGGGCAGTACGGCACGGCCTCGGCCGCGAGCTACCTGCTGTTCCTGGCCATCGCGCTGCTCAGCCTGGTGCAGTTCCGCGTGCTGCGCTCGAAGGATTGAGGGAGGATGCCATGACGCTCACCACCCCCGCCGCCCCGGCCGCGGTCGCAGACCGCACCGAGCAGCCCCGCCGCCGCGCCGAGAAGCGCGTCACCCCCGGTCGTGCGCTGACCTACGGCGTCCTCGTCGTCGGGCTGATCGTGTGGATCCTGCCCTTCGCGTGGATGCTGCTGGGCTCGGTGAAGACGCAGCGCGAGATCCTGCAGCGCCCGCCGACCTGGTGGCCACAGGATTTCACCTGGGAGAACTTCGGCGCCTGGTTCGGGCAGCTGAACTTCGGGCAGTTCTTCGGCAACAGCATCGTCGTGGCGCTGTTCACCGTCGCCGGCAACCTCGTCTTCTGCTCGATGGTCGGCTACGCGCTGGCGAAGATGGACTTCCCGGGCAAGAAGGCCCTGTTCCTCGTCGTCATGCTGACGCTGATGGTCCCGGGTGTCGTCACCTTCGTCCCGCTGTTCGTGATGGTGTCCTCGCTCGGGCTCGTCGACAGCTACGCCGCGCTGATCCTGCCGTTCGTCACCACTCCGCTCGGCGTCTTCCTCATGCGGCAGTTCATGCTCGGCATCCCGGATCCGCTGCTGGAGGCCGCGCGCATCGACGGGGCCGGGGAACTGCGGATCTTCGCCCGGATCGTCATGCCGCTGTGCGGACCGCCGCTGGCGACACTCGGCATCCTGACCTTCCTCGCCTCGTGGAACAACTTCCTCTGGCCGCTCGTGGCGGCGCAGACCGAGGCGAAGTACACCCTCCCCGTGGCCCTGTCGCTGTACTCGACCGGGCAGAGCGCCACGAACTACGGCCTGCTGCTGGCGGGATCGGTGCTCGTGATCGCGCCGATCATCCTGCTGTTCGTCTTCCTGCAGCGGTACTTCATCCAGGGCATCGCCTCCACCGGACTGAAGTGATCCGCGACCGATCCGAAAGGATGCCATGACCTCCGCCCGCTTCCTCACCGCCCCGGACGGGACGCGTTTCCGCGACCTCAACGGCAACGGCGTGATGGACCCGTACGAAGATCCGCGCCGCAGCGTGGACGAGCGCACCGATGATCTGCTCGGGCGCCTCAGCCTCGAGGAGAAGGTCGGTCTGATGTTCCAGACCGTGATCGAGGTCGGCGAGGACGGCGAACTGCTCGAGACGCCGGGGAAGATCTCGAAGTCCCCGACCACCACGGTCGTGGTGCACAAGAACATGACGCACTTCAATGTGCACGCGATCCGCACGGCCCGGCAGGCAGCGGCCTGGAACAACGCGCTCCAGGCGCTCGCCGAGACGACGCCGCACGGCATCCCGGTCACCATCAGCACGGATCCGCGCCACGCGTTCGTCGAGAACACGGGAGTGGGGTTCGCGGCGGGACCGTTCTCGCAGTGGCCGGAAGGTCTCGGACTCGCGGCCCTCGACGACGTAGAGACGGTGCGAGAGTTCGCCGAGGTCGCGCGGCGGGAGTACGTCGCGGTCGGCATCCGCGCGGCCCTGCACCCGCAGATCGACCTCGCCACCGAGCCGCGGTGGGGCCGTCAGGCGCAGACCCTGGGGCAGGATGCCGCGCGCGTCGCGGAGTTCACGGCGGCGTACCTCCGCGGGTTCCAGGGCGAGCGGCTCGGCCCGGACAGTGTCGCGTGCACGACGAAGCACTTCCCGGGCGGGGGGCCGCAGCAGGACGGTGAGGACGCGCACTTCCCCTACGGCCGCGAGCAGGTGTACCCGGGCGGGATGTTCGACTACCACCTCGAACCGTTCCGCGAGGCGATCCGCCGCGGTACCGCGGGGGTGATGCCGTACTACGGCATGCCCGTGGGGCTCGAGCTCGACGGGCGTGCCGTCGAGGAGGTCGGCTTCGGGTACAACAAGCAGATCGTCACGGGCTTGCTGCGCGAGGAGCTGGGCTACGACGGCGTCGTCGTCACCGACTGGGAGCTCGTCAACGACAACCACGTCGGCGATCAGGTGCTGCCCGCGCGCGCGTGGGGCGTGGAGCATCTCACCGCGAGCGAGCGCATGGAGAAGATCCTGGATGCCGGCGCCGACCAGTTCGGCGGCGAGGAGTGCGTCGAGATGCTGCTTGATCTCGTCCGCGCGGGCCGCGTGCTCGAGGAGCGCATCGACGCCTCGGCGCGGCGCCTTCTGCGGGTGAAGTTCGAGCTGGGGCTGTTCGACGACCCGTACGTCGATGTCGACGAGGCCGAGCGGATCGTCGGCAACGCCGAGTTCCGGGCGGCGGGGGAGCGAGCGCAGGCCCGTTCGCTCACGGTGCTGGTGAACGAGGGGGCGACGCTGCCGCTCCGCCCCGTCAGCGCCGTGTACGTCGAGGGTTTCCGCGCCGGCGACGTGGACGAGCTCGGCACGGTCGTCGCCGATCCGGCGGACGCCGATCTCGCCGTGGTGCGCATCGGTGCGCCGTTCGACCCGCGCGACGACCTCTTCCTGGAGGCGTGGTTCCACCAGGGGTCCCTCGAGTTCGCGCCCGGCCTGGTGTACCGGCTGCAGAAGATCGCGGCATCCTGCCCGCTCGTGCTGGTCGTGAACCTCGATCGACCGGCGATCCTCACGCCGTTCGTGGGGCACGCGTCCGCGATCGTCGCCGACTACGGCAGCTCGGCGCGCGCCGTCCTGGACGCCCTCACCGGGCGCGTGGCGCCGCGGGGCCGCCTGCCGATCGAGATCCCCCGCTCGATGGATGCCGTTCGCGCGTCGCGCGAGGATGTACCGTCGGACACCGGCGACCCCGTCTTCCCCGTGCACTTCGGGCTGGAGCTCGCGGGTGTGGAGGACGCGCCGGAGCCGAGCAGGGGGTACGTGCACCGATGAGCGAGACGGACGCGACGCGTCGACCGACCGTGTACGACGTGGCCCAGGAGGCCCGGGTGTCGATCGCCTCGGTGTCGTTCGCGTTCCGGCGTCCCGACAAGCTCAGCGATGCCACGCGCGAGCGCGTGCTCGAGGCCGCGCGGCGGCTGGGCTACGCGCCCAGCGCGGCCGCGCGGGGCCTCGCGCACGGCCGCACCGGCACGCTCGGACTGCACGCGTTCGACCTTCTGCTGGAGCGGGCCGACCCGCTCACGCAGACGCCGTCGCTGACGGGGCTCGCCACGCCTCGGCTCGACGCCGACGGCGTGATCCCGTGGGCGCAGACCGACGACGACGTGCTGTCGGATCCCCGGGCCTTCCCGCTGTACGTCGACGAGGTGCAGCGCGGATTCGAGCTGGAGTGCTGGGCCCTCGGTCGACCCGTGATGCTCAGCAGCGGCGCCGGCACCGACGTCTCGGTCGCCGACACCGCGGGTCGCGTCGACGGGCTGGCGATCTTCCCCTCGCCTCAGACGGCCCCCGCGCTGGCCCGGTACGCCCCGACCATCCCGATCGTGCTCTTCAGCGCCGCCCCCGGCGACGATCACCACCACCGGGTACGCGTCGACAACGCCGGGGGGATGCGCGCCCTCGCCGACCATCTCGTCCGGGAGCACCGCATCCGCGACATCGCCTTCGTGGGGCGCCCCGAGGCCTCCGACACCGCCGAGCGTCTGACCGGGCTGCAGGACGCCCTCGCCGACCTCGGGATGTCGTTGCGCCCGCAGGTGGTGGATGCCACGGTTCGCGGCGAGGACGAACTCGTGCCCCAGCTGCGCGCGCTCCTCGCCGACGGGCGGATGCCGCAGG
Source organism: Microbacterium sp. 71-36 (assembly GCF_001898305.1). Taxonomy (NCBI): domain Bacteria; kingdom Bacillati; phylum Actinomycetota; class Actinomycetes; order Micrococcales; family Microbacteriaceae; genus Microbacterium; species Microbacterium sp. 71-36. The sequence continues at coordinate 1,254,923 of NZ_MKTP01000001.1, read as the reverse complement.
CCCTCGTGTGCGCGACGGACCAGCACGCGTTCGCGGTGCTCGACGCGCTCGCCGCGGAAGGGCTGCGAGTGCCCGAGGACGTCGTGGTGACCGGCTTCGACGGCACGCTCGCCGCCCGCCTCAGCTCCCCGCCGCTGACGACCGTCCGGCAGCCGATGGAGGCGATGGGCCGCGCGGCGGCGCGCATCCTCGCCGGGGTCGCGGGCCCCGCCGACCGTCCCTTCGACGTGGTGTTCGAGCCGCGGCTCGTGGTGCGCCGCAGTTGCGGCTGCCCGGGCTGATCCCCGACACCGTGGCAGCGGCTGCGGCGCGCGCCGTCGAGCGGACTTCGTCGGCGACACGCGGTGGCCGTGGGGGTGCGGCGGTGTGTGTCGGACACGGACTCCGCGGGACGGCCCGCGTCGGAGAGAAGCGGGATGCCGGAACTCAGGCCTGCTGGACCCGCAGCGCCGCCCACAGTTCGGCGCGGGTGGCGAAGGAGCCGAGGTCGCGGTCGAGCAGACGCTCGGCGAGGGCGAGGCGCGTGCGGACGGTGTGCCGGTGGACTCCGAGAGCCTGAGCGGTGACCTCGTGCGAGCAGTCGTGGTCGAGCCAGGCCCGCAGAGTCTCGACGAGGCGTGATCCCTCGGCGTCGTCGTGCGCGGTCAGCGGCGCGAGTTCGGCGGCGGCGAGGCTCGGCGCTTCGGGCCCGAGGGCGGACAGCACGCCCGATGCCGCCACCTCGCGGAACGTGGTCACGGCATCGCGCCCGCGGTCGCGTGCGACCCGCGCCTGCTCCACCGCCGCCGCGAAGCGGTCGTAGCCGCCGGGATCGGACACCCCGATCCGTGCCCCGAACCGTTCGGCCGCTTCGTCGATCGCCTGCCGCTCGTCGGCCGGCACGACGATGACGACGCCGTCGTCCGCCCGGCCGAAGAACACCGCGCCGCGACGCTCGTCCGCGCGCAGCTCGAGGAGTTCCGCCAACCCGCTGTTGCGGGCGGCGGTGGCGTCGGTGAGGGCGACGACGATGGGGGCGGTCGGGAGCGGTCCCCACGCGTCGCGCGCGATGCGGCGCGCGAGTGTCGGGTCGTCCGTGAGCAGCGATTGGACGAGGCCCGCCCGCAGCGCACCGCGGGCACGGCCGAGGCCCTGGTGCTGCTCGAACGCGAGTCCGGCCATGGCGATGACCGCCGTGACCACTCCGCGCCCCTCCTGGTCGAGCTCGCCGGCGGCGATCGCGATGACTCCGCGGAGATGCCCTCCTCGGCCCAGGGTCTGCAGCGTGAACGGCCGTCCCGCGATCCGCAGCGCCGATGCCGCCCGGGCGCCCCGGCGGAGGACCGCGGCCACCTCGTTCCCGAGCGCCCCGGCGGTCTCGGCATCCAGATCATCGGCGGGATGCTCGCGCATGAGCTCTCCCGCCGCGTCGTACAACCCGACCCAGGTGCCCAGCTGGCGCGCCAGTTCGGCGAGGGTGGCGCCGAGTCCGTCGGGACGGAGCGCTGCGAGCGCGATCGACCGTTGCGCCGAGAGCGCCCAGGTGCGTCGGGCGAAGGCCTCGGCGGCGATGGCCTCCGCGTTGGCGCGGGCGACCGCGATGAACGGCGTGCGGTACGGGACCTCGAACAGCGGCAGGCCCGCGTCGCGGCAGGCGGCGGCGAGTTCGGGAGGGATGCCGTCGCGCACGACCTCCGTGCCGAATCCGAGGCCCGCGACGCCCCGCGCGGTCAGCCTCTGCACGTACTCGGCGGCCGATGTGGCGTCGCGGCCCTGGAACTGGGTCCCCGTCGTGAGCAGGACCTGACCGTCGGAGAGGAACGGCGTCGGGTCGGCGAGGTCGCTGCTGTGCACCCAGCGCACCGGGCGCTCGAGCACCGCCGGTTCGCCGTTCTCCAGGCGGAGGTGCAGATCCGGACGACGCAGCAGTGCGCCGAGAGTGGGGGTGTCGGTGGCGTCCATGGGGCTCCCGCGGAATCCGCTGTACTGGTCGTACAGCCGGGTATCCAGAATGTACATCACGGAGGGTGTCGGGTTTCGGCGCCCTTCCCTACGCTCGCGACATGACCGCACCGCACACCGTCACCGCGCCCCCCGTCGGCGGACCCTCGCTCCCGCAGGAGCGCCGCCTGGTCACGAGCATCCCCGGCCCCCGCTCGCAGGAGCTCCTCGAGCGCAAGGCCGCCGCGGTCTCCGCCGGCGTCGGCCACACCGCTCCCATCCACGCCGTCGCCGCCGGCGGGGGAGTGATCGTCGACGCCGACGGCAACTCGCTCATCGACCTCGGCTCCGGCATCGCCGTGACCAGCGTCGGCAATTCTCACCCGGCTGTGGTCGCCGCCGTGCAGGAGCAGGTCGCTGCCTTCACCCACACGTGCTTCATGGTGTCTCCCTACGACTCGTACGTCTCGGTGGCGGAGGCGCTGAACCGCCTCACCCCGGGCGACCACGCCAAGAAGAGCGCACTGTTCAACTCCGGTGCCGAGGCGGTCGAGAACGCGATCAAGATCGCGCGCAAGCACACCGGCCGCCAGGCGGTCGTCGCCTTCGACCACGCCTACCACGGGCGCACGAACCTCACGATGGCGCTGACGGCGAAGAACATGCCGTACAAGAGCGGCTTCGGGCCGTTCGCCGCCGAGGTCTACCGCGCCCCGCTGTCGTACCCCTACCGTGACGGCCTCTCCGGTGCCGAGGCGGCCGCGAAGGCGATCTCGCTCATCGAGAAGCAGGTGGGGGCCGAGAACCTCGCCGCCGTCATCATCGAGCCCATCCAGGGCGAGGGCGGCTTCATCGTCCCCGCCGAGGGCTTCCTCCCCGCGCTCGTGGACTGGTGCCGCGCGAACGGTGTGGTCTTCATCGCCGACGAAGTGCAGTCCGGCTTCGCCCGCACCGGTGCGATGTTCGCCTCGGAGATCTTCGGGATCGTCCCCGACCTCGTCACCACCGCGAAGGGCATCGCCGGCGGCCTGCCTCTGGCGGCCGTGACCGGTCGCGCGGAGATGATGGATGCCACCCACACCGGCGGCCTCGGCGGCACCTACGGCGGCAACCCGATCGCGTGCGCCGCGGCGCTCGCCGCGATCGACGCGTTCGAGAACGACGGTCTCGTCGAGCGGGCGCAGGCGATCGGCGAAGTGCTGAAGAGCCGTCTGCACGAGCTGCAGCAGGGCGACCCGCGCATCGGCGACGTCCGCGGACACGGCGCGATGATCGCGGCCGAGTTCGTCGACCCCGCCACCGGCGCGCCCGACGCCGCCCTCACCGCGGCCGTGGCCAAGGCCGCGATCGCCGAGGGCGTCATCGTGCTCACCTGCGGGACCTACGGCAACGTCATCCGGTTCCTCCCGCCCCTGTCCATCGGCGACGACCTCCTGAACGAGGGCCTGGACGTGGTCGCGGGAGTCCTCGCGCGCCACTGAGCACCAAGACCCGAGGGGGTGGCATACGACCCGAACGAGCCACCCCCTCGTCCGCACCATCCGGGTCACGAGGCAGAGAGAGAAGATTTCATGGACGAGATCACGCGTGACGTCGTCGTCATCGGGGCGGGAGCCGCGGGCCTCACCGCCGCGAACGACCTGCGCAAGGCCGGTCTGTCGGTCGTCGTGCTCGAGGCACGCGACCGCGTCGGCGGGCGGCTCTGGACCGACGTCGTCGACGGAGCCATGCTCGAGCTCGGCGGCCAGTGGGTCTCTCCCGACCAGCAGGCGCTCATCGACACCGTCGCCGACCTGGGGCTGTCGACCTACAGCCGTTACCGCGAGGGCGACAGCGTCTACGTCGGTCCCGACGGTGTGGCGCGGCGCTTCACCGGAGAGATGTTCCCCGTCGCGGCCTCGACCGAGAAGGTCATCGACGAGATCACCGCGCGCCTGGATGCCATGGTCGCCGAGATCGACCCCGACAAGCCGTGGGAGCACCCGAACGCCGCCGAGTGGGACAAGATCTCGTGGGACGCGTGGCTGCGTCAGCAGACCGACGACGACGAGGCGGTCCGCAACCTCGCCTTCGCCACGGGATCCGCGATGCTCACCAAGCCCACGCACACGTTCTCGCTGCTGCAGTCGCTGCTCATGGCGGCATCCGCCGGCTCGTACTCCCACCTCGTCGACGCCGACTTCATCCTCGACAAGCGCGTCGTCGGCGGCCTGCAGCAGGTGCCCGAGCTCCTCGCCGAGCGGCTCGGCGACGACGTGCTGCTGAACCAGCCGGTGCGTCGGATCGTCTGGGGTCCCGATGCGGTGGCCGCCGAGCGCCCCGCCGACTCCGTGACCGGACGCCGCGTGGACGACCTGCGTGCCCTGACGGCCCGTGTCGAGGCGGCGAAGTCCTCCTCCTCGGGCGTCACCGTCGTCACCGACGACCTCACCGTCCGCGCGCGCTTCGCGATCCTGGCGCTCGCCCCCGTGCTCTACCCGCGCATCTCCTTCGACCCGCCGCTGCCGCGCCGGCAGCACCAGATGCACCAGCACATCTCGATGGGCTTCGTCATCAAGGTGCACGCGGTCTACGACCGCCCCTTCTGGCGCGAGCAGGGACTCTCGGGCACCGCGTTCAGCCCCTACGAGCTCTCGCACGAGGCCTACGACAACACCAACCACGGCGACGAGCGCGGCACGCTGGTCGGCTTCGTCTCCGACCAGAACGCCGACGACCTGTTCCGTGTGAGCGCCGAGGAGCGCAAGGAGCGCATCCTCGAGTCGCTGTCCCACTACTACGGTCCCGAGGCGAAGAACCCGGTCGTCTACTACGAGAGCGACTGGGGCACCGAGGAGTGGACCCGCGGAGCGTACGCGGCGAGCTTCGACATGGGCGGTCTGAACCGTTACGGCGCCGACCTGCGTGAGCCCGTGGGCCCGATCCACCTCGCCTGCAGCGACATGGCGGGTGCCGGATACCAGCACGTCGACGGGGCGATCCGCCAGGGTCACCGCGCGGCCGACGAGATCCTCGAGCGGGCCCGCGGATGACCGCCCCGGTGGTCGTGGGATACACCGCGACCGACACCGGTGCCGACGCCCTCGCGCTCGGCATCCGGTTGGCCCGGGCGATCGGGGCACCGCTCGAGGTGGCCCTGGTGCTCCCCGACGACGCGCGCAGCGTGATCACGCCCCCGGATGCCGCCTACGCGCGGCTCGTGGCCGAGCAGGCGGAGCGATGGCTCGCCGAGGCGGCCGCCACGATCCGGGATGCCGTGCCCCACCGCGAGCATCTCCGGCACGCCGACTCGTTCGCGGAGGGCCTGCTGGGCTTCGCCGACGAGATCGGTGCCGGGTACATCGTCGTGGGGGCCGCGAACGGCGGCCTCCGCGGACGCCACCGCCTCGGCACCGTCGCCTCCGAGCTGCTGCACTCCTCGGACGTGCCCGTCGTCCTCGCCCCCGAGGGCTCACGCCGCGTCGACCCGGCGGTCGGAATCAGCCGGGTCACCGCCGCGATCGGCAGCCGGCCCGGGGCCGACGTGCTGCGCGAGGAGAGCATCGCGCTCTCGGCCGCGGCATCCGTCCCTCTGCGTCTGCTGTCTCTCGTGACCGTCGACCTGCCGCCCGGGCTCGAGACCGGAGCGATCCGCATCGCCGGTGCGCGGCACGCGGAGGAGGTCCTGTCCCAGGCCCGTGTCGAACTGCCCTCCGACGTCGCGGCCGAGGTCGTCGTCGCCGACGGCGACAGCATCGAGGAGGCCGTGCGCGACCTCCCGTGGGACCCCGCCGAGCTCGTCATGGTCGGCAGCAGCCGCCTCGCGCAGCCGCGCCGCCTGTTCCTGGGGTCGACCGCGGCGAAGATGCTGCACGAACTCCCCGTCCCCCTCGTCGTCGTGCCACGCAGTCGTGCCGACGTCTCCACCCCGGAAGGATCGCGGCCATGACCGCCCCCGCACCCACGACCGGCAGCGACGCCGGCGGCCTGTCGAAGAAGGGGTTGAGTGCCGGCACGATCGGACTGCTCGGCGCCGTCGTCATCGGCATCTCCTGCATCGCACCCGCGTACACCTTCACCGCCGCGATCGGCCCCACCGTCGGGGCCGTCGGCGTGCAGGTGCCGGCGATCATCCTCGTCGGGTTCATCCCGATGCTCCTGGTCGCCTTCGGCTACCGCGAGCTCAACAACCGCATGCCCGACTCGGGGACGTCGTTCACGTGGGCGGCCCGCGCCTTCGGCCCGTGGATCGGCTGGATGGCCGGCTGGGGGCTCATCGCCGCCACGGTCATCGTGCTGTCCAACCTCGCCGGCATCGCCGTCGACTTCCTCTTCCTGCTCATCTCGCAGCTCACCGGGCAGCCCGGCATCGCCGATCTGGCATCCAATCTCCCGATCAACATCGTGGTGTGCCTGCTGTTCGTGCTGGGCGCGACCGTGGTGTCGTACCGCGACATGCAGACGACGCAGAAGCTGCAGTACGTGCTCGTGGGATTCCAGGTGATCGTGCTCGTGGCGTTCGCCGTCGTCGCCGTCGCGCACGTCCTGCGGGGGGATGCCTACGACGCGACGCCCTTCGACTGGTCGTGGTTCAACCCGTTCGCGGTGTCGTCGTTCAGCGCCTTCGCCGCGGGGGTCTCGCTGTCGATCTTCATCTTCTGGGGATGGGACGTCACCCTCACCATGAACGAGGAGACGAAGGACCCCGAGAAGACCCCCGGGCGTGCGGCGACCATCACGGTCGTGACCATCGTGTCGCTGTATCTGCTGCTGGCGGTGTCGATGATCATGTTCGCCGGAATCGGCGACGGCGAGTTCGGTCTCGGCAACCCCGAGATCCAGGACAACGCCTTCTTCGCGCTCGCCGGACCCATCCTGGGGCCCTTCGCGGCGTTCGTCTCGCTCGCGGTGCTCACCAGCTCGGCCTCCTCCCTGCAGTCCACGTTCGTGGGGCCGGCGCGCACTCTGCTGGCGATGGGCCACTACGGGGCGTTGCCGCCGAAGTTCGCCGCGGTGAGCCCGCGGTTCTTCACCCCGGGCTACGCCACGATCGTGTCGGCGATCGTGGCCGCCGGGTTCTACGCCGTGATGCGCGTGGTGAGCGTCAACGTGCTCTCGGACACGATCCTCACCCTCGGCATCATGATCTGCTTCTACTACGGTCTGACGGCCTTCGCGTGCGTCTGGTACTTCCGGAAGCAGTGGTTCGACTCGGTGCGCAACGTCTTCTTCACGCTGCTCTTCCCGCTCGTGGGCGGGGTGATCCTCGCGGTGATCTTCGTCACGACGCTGATCGACAGCATGAACCCCGAGTACGGCAGCGGATCCGAGATCGGCGGTGTCGGACTGGTGTTCGTCCTCGGCGTCACCATCATCGTGCTCGGCGCGGTCATCATGGTGGTGCAGTACTTCCGCCGGCCGGCGTTCTTCCGTGGCGAGACGCTCTCGATCGACGCCCCGGCCAGCGCCCGCCGGGGCCGCCGCCTCGCCCGATGACCTCGACCACTCCGACCACGACACCGAACACGGGAGCCCACATGAGTGACTACGCCGTCGTCAACCCCGCCACGGGGGAGACCCTCGCCGAATACGACACCCTGTCCGACGCGGGCGTCGAGGCCGCCCTGACCGCCGCGCACGACGGTTACCGCGTGTGGTCGCGGACCGCTCCGGCCCAGCGTGCGGAGGCCCTGCGCCGCGTCGCCGAACTGCACCGCGAGCGTCGCGACGACCTCGCCGCGATCATCGTGCGCGAGATGGGAAAGCCGCTGGAGGCCGCGCTCGGCGAGGTCGACTTCGCCGCGGACATCACCGAGTACTACGCCGACAACATCGACAAGATCACCGGCGACAGCCCCATCGACATCCTCGGTGAGGGCACCGCGGTCATCCGCCGATCGGCACTCGGTCCGCTGCTGGGCATCATGCCCTGGAACTTCCCCTACTACCAGGTCGCCCGCTTCGCCGCCCCGAACCTCGCGGTGGGCAACAGCATCCTGCTCAAGCACGCGCCGCAGTGCCCCGAGTCCGCCGAGGCGCTGCAGCTGATCTACCGCGACGCCGGGCTCCCCGAGGGGGCGTACGTGAACATCCGCGTGTCCAACGACCAGGCCGCCACGATCATCGCGGACCGCCGCGTGCAGGGCGTCTCGGTCACCGGCTCCGAGCGTGCCGGTGCCGCGGTCGCCGAGATCGCCGGTCGCAACCTCAAGAAGGTCGCGCTCGAACTGGGCGGTTCCGACCCGTTCATCCTGCTCTCGACCGACGACCTGGATGCCGCCGTGCAGGCCGCCGCCGACGCGCGTCTGGACAACAACGGTCAGTCCTGCAACGGTGCCAAGCGGTTCATCGTCGTCGACGACCTGTACGACGCGTTCCTGTCGAAGTTCCGTGCCGCCCTCGGTGAGGCGAAGGTCGGCGACCCGTTCGCCGACGACACCGTTCTCGGGCCCCTCTCGTCGCTCGCCGCGGCGGAACGTCTCGACGAGCAGGTGCAGCGCGCCGTCGCCCAGGGCGCGACCCTGGAAGTCGGTGGCACGCGCGACGGCGCGTTCTACCCCGGCACGGTGCTCACGGGCGTCACGAGCGACATGGACGCCTACGGCGAGGAGTTCTTCGGCCCCGTGGCCACGGTCTACCGCGTCTCGGGCGAGGACGAGGCCGTCGCGATCGCGAACGACACCGGATTCGGTCTCGGCTCGTACGTCTTCACCACGGATGCCGCTCAGGCCGAGCGCGTCGCCGAGCGGATCGAGGCCGGGATGGTCTACGTGAACCTGGTGCTCGCCGACTCGCCCGAACTGCCGTTCGGCGGCGTGAAGCGCAGCGGCACCGCACGCGAGATGGGGCTCCTCGCGGCGGACGAGTTCGTGAACAAGAAGCTCATCCGCACGGCCTGAGTCGTGTCCGTCCCCCGGCGCGGTTCGCCACGTCGGGGGACATGGCATAGACTGGGACGTGCAGTAGAAATCTGCATTCTTTCGCCGTGCCCCGCGCACAGGCGGCATCCCTCCCCGAGAGATTCCTGGCGAAAGCGTGTCGGTTTCGCATCCTGGGCCCCCCGCGGGTCTTAGGGCGGTAGCTCAATTGGCAGAGCAGCGGTCTCCAAAACCGCAGGTTGCAGGTTCGATTCCTGTCCGCCCTGCGCACAGCGCACGCTGGCAACGAGAAGCGACCTAGGTGGTTCGATGACGCAGGACGAGGCGAAGGGCGAGATCGTCGCAGAACGCGGCGCGCCCCGTGAGAAGAAGCTCAACTTCTTCGCACGGATCGCTCTTTTCATCCGTCAGGTCATCGCGGAACTGCGCAAGGTCGTCACCCCGACGCGGCAGGAACTCGTCAAGTTCACCGCCGTGGTCCTCGGATTCGTCGTCGTGATGATGGCTCTCGTGTACGGCCTCGACGTGCTGTTCGTGTGGCTGACCAGCGCCGTGTTCGGCGTCCCCGGCGGCGCCGGCGCCTGACCGGCGCTTCGGCGGACGCGCGGCCCCACGAGCGGCCGCCCCAGAACGGAAGAGATCACCAGTGTCTGAAAGATATGTCGACGACGCCGATTGGGCGCCCACGGCCGAGCAGTCCAGCGAGGACGACGAGGCGCAGGAGGGCGACATCCTGGCATCCCAGGAGCACGCTTCGGATGCGGCCGAGCACACCGCCATCCACATCGTCGACGACGAGAACGACGACGTCGACGACGAGCTCGACGACATCGACATCACCGACCCGGAGGCCGACGCCATCGTGAACGACGCTCTCGAGATCGACGAGGCCAGCGAGGCCGAGGCCGCCGCCGAGGTGCTCAACGAGTCCCTCGAAGAGGAAGCCGCCGAGGAGGCCGCGGAGGCCGCCGACGAGGTCACCCCCTACGACGGTCCCGACATCAACGGCGAGCCCGACGCGCCCGTCCTCGACGAGGAGTTCGTCGAGGAGGTCTCGGCCGCCGCCGGCGTGGTCGACGAGGCCGAGGCATCCCTGTCTCCCGCCGACGCCCCGGTCGACGAGGACTCCGCCGACGACGAAGACCTCGACCCCTACGAGGCGTTCCGGGTCGAGCTGCGCTCGCTGCCGGGCAAGTGGTACGTCATCCACTCGTACGCGGGCTTCGAGCGCAAGGTGAAGGCCAACATCGAGCAGCGCAAGTCGACGCTCGAGGTCGAGGACGACATCTACCAGGTCGAGGTCCCGATGGAGGACGTCGTCGAGATCAAGAACGGCCAGCGCAAGATGGTCACGCGTGTCCGCATCCCCGGATACGTCCTCGTGCGCATGGATCTGAACGAAGACACCTGGTCGGTCGTGCGTCACACCCCCGGCGTCACGGGCTTCGTGGGCAACGCCCACAACCCCACGCCGCTGCGTTTCGACGAGGCGTTCAACATGCTCAAGAGCCTCGTCGAGGTGAAGGAGACCGCACCGGCCAAGGGCGGTGCCGCCAAGGGTGCTCCCGTCGCCCAGCGCGTCATCCCCGCCGAGGTCGACTTCGAGGCCGGCGAGACGATCACGATCAAGGAGGGCTCGTTCGCGGGTCTTCCCGGCACGATCAGCGAGATCAAGCCCGAGAGCGGCAAGCTCACGGTGCTCGTGTCGCTCTTCGAGCGCGAGACCCCGGTCGAGCTGTCGTTCGACCAGGTCACCAAGATGCTCTGACGCCCCGCGCGTTCGTGAACGCCCCGCCCGGCCTGTGCCGTGCGGGGCGTTCGCGGTTTCGCGGCGGGGCGGTGCCCGGCGGGGCGGGTCTGTCGCTGCGGCATTGAGTCGCCGCCCATCGCCGATAAACGCTCTTCGCGGCGAGACACGGCTTGCCGTGCCGTTCCTCGTCGCGGATGCTGTTTATCGCGGAGGCTACCGGGAGCGCGGATTGCGGCCGATGCCGAGCAGCTGCGCGGTGTCGGCCGGGCGGACGAGCGGGAGCCCCGCGGCTCTCAACGCGTCGTAGGGTCCGTCCCCGCGGAGGGCGCCGGCGTAATCCCAGCGCGCGATACGCCAGCCTGCGCGCCGCAGCGCGTCCTCGCGGCGCTTCTCGTTGCGAACGGTCATCGCCGCATCAGCGGGGTCGTCGTCGCTGTACTTCATCCATCCGTCGACCTCGCCGAGCACCCGGAACTCGGGCCAGCAGAAGTCGGACCGGTACACGCGTCCGGCCACGCGGTGCTCCGCCTGCAGCAGCGGTTCCGGGAAACCGTGCCAGTGTGCGACCGCTCGGCTCACGGACTCCGCGACGGACTCGGAGTCCCCGGTCATGTGCTCGCACACCCACTCGACGCGGCGGCGCCCCCGGATGGAGCGCTGCGCGGACATCGTCTCCCGGACCCAGTCCGGTGTCACGTCGAACCGACGCGACGCCGCATCGGCGACCGACAGGCCGAACGCGGGCGGCAGTGCGCGTGCGAGGTCGACCACCGCGTCGACCGGACGGGAGATGCGTCGCCCCTCGACGGTCGTGCAGCGACGTGCGTCGGCGCTGGTGTGGGCGATCACATCCCCATGGGCGAGAGATCGAGAACGTCTGTCGTCGAAGACATGGATGCGAAGGGGGTGCCCGAACAGCGGCAAGCCCAGGAGCGCGGCGGCCGACTCGTGCGAGAAGATCGCGTCCGGCCGGATCAACGCGTACGCGTGCACGCGCGCCAGATACCTGTCCCAGGGGGCGAGGCCGTCCCAGTCCTCCCGCCGGGTGTAGACCCCGGGTCGCACGCGGTGGAGGTCGCCGTCCTTGTGCGGGTACCGGCCCGCACGCTCGGCATCCGCCGTCCGGATGAGCGGCGCGGGGGAGGGGCGGAGGGCGAGAGCGTGCATTGGCCGAGGATGCCAGGTGCGGGCGAGCCCGATCGGCAGCCTGTGGATAACTCGCGCGCGGCACGGCATCCGCCTCTTCGTCACTGATAAACGCGATCGGCGGCGAGAAATTGCTCGTCGCGCCGTGTCTCGTCGTAGATGCCGTTTATCGCGGAAAGGGGCGCGGGCGCAGGGCGCGGAACGCGGCCGGGGAGCGGGGGAACGCGGATGCCGGGACATCGCGTATGATGGGGAGGTTGCTCGTGCGTCTGTACGAGCGCGACCGCTGTCCGGAACGGCCGGACGTGCGGGAGAGAGGGCGCCGCGAGGCGCCCGCTCGAGAGAGGAAAAGGATATGGCACCCAAGAAAAAGGTGACCGGCCTGATCAAGCTCCAGATCAAGGCGGGCGCGGCCAACCCCGCGCCGCCCATCGGTCCGGCGCTCGGTCAGCACGGCGTCAACATCATGGAGTTCTGCAAGGCGTACAACGCGGCGACCGAGGCCCAGCGCGGCAACGTCATCCCCGTCGAGATCACCGTCTACGAGGACCGCAGCTTCACGTTCATCCTGAAGACGCCCCCCGCCGCCGAGCTCATCAAGAAGGCCGCCGGTCTCGCCAAGGGCTCGTCCACGCCCCACACGGTCAAGGTGGGCAAGCTCACCAAGGACCAGGTTCGCGAGATCGCCACGACCAAGCAGCCCGACCTGAACGCGAACGACATCGAGGCCGCGGCCAAGATCATCGCCGGCACCGCCCGTTCCATGGGCATCACGGTCGAGGACTGAGGGAGATAACAATGGCTACCAAGTCCAAGGCATTCCGCGCCGCTGCTGAGAAGATCGCGGCCGACACGTTCTACACCCCCGCCGAGGCCGTCGCCCTGGCGAAGGAGACCGGCTCGAAGAAGTTCGACTCGACCGTCGAGGTCGCGCTGAAGCTCTCGGTCGACCCCCGTAAGGCCGACCAGATGGTCCGCGGCACGGTCATCCTGCCCCACGGCACGGGTAAGACCGCGCGCGTCATCGTCTTCGCCAACGGCCCCGCGGCCGAGGCGGCTCTCGCCGCAGGTGCCGACGAGGTCGGCGGCGCCGAGCTCATCGAGAAGGTCGCCGGCGGGTACACCTCGTTCGACGCCGCCGTCGCCACCCCCGAGCTCATGGGCCAGGTCGGTCGCCTCGGTAAGGTCCTCGGACCCCGCGGCCTCATGCCGAACCCCAAGACCGGCACCGTGACCCCCAACCCGGCCAAGGCCGTCGAGGAGATCAAGGGCGGAAAGATCGAGTTCCGCGTCGACAAGCACGCCAACGTGCACTTCGTCGTCGGCAAGGCCTCGTTCTCGGCCGAGCAGCTCGACGAGAACCTGAAGGCTGCGCTCGAGGAGATCGTCCGCCTCAAGCCGTCCAGCTCGAAGGGCCGTTACATCCAGAAGGGCGCCGTTTCGACCACCTTCGGTCCCGGCATCCCGCTGGACGTCAACTCGCTCGTCTGACATCCCCGTCGAAAGCCCCGCTGCGCCTCGCGCCGGCGGGGCTTTCGCGTGCTCTGCACGAACGTGCAATACGGCGTCATCCGGGAAGGATGCCGCCCCGACCCGTGTTGGGCTGGGGGTGCCTTCGCGCACACCCCCGGACCCCAACCCGCACCACAGCAAGGAACAGCCATGCCCCGTCGTCGTCTTCCCGTCCTCGCCGCCGCCCTCGGCGCCCTCGCGCTCGCGCTCACCGCGTGCAGCGGCGGCTCCACGTCCGGATCGACCGAGCAGGGCGACGCGTACGGTCTCGTGACCGGCGGCACGCTCACCGTCGCCACCGAGGGCACGTACCGCCCCTTCTCGTTCCACGACGAGTCCGGCGCCCTGACCGGATACGACGTCGAGATCGCGCAGGCCGTCGCCGACAAGCTGGGGCTGAAGGTGCGTTTCCAGGAGACCCAGTGGGATGCCATCTTCGCCGGGCTCGACGCGGGACGCTTCGACGTCATCGCGAACCAGGTGTCGATCACTCCCGAGCGCCAGGCGAAGTACCTCTTCAGCTCCCCGTACACGGTGTCGCGCGGTGTCGTGGTGACCACCGAGGACGACTCGTCGATCTCGAGCTTCGCCGACCTCGCCGGCAAGACCACCGCCCAGTCGCTCACGAGCAACTGGTACGAGCTGGCCACCTCCAGCGGCGCCCAGGTCGAGGCCGTCGAGGGATGGGCCCAGGCCGTCGCCCTGCTGAAGCAGGGCCGTGTCGATGCGACGGTCAACGATCAGCTGACCTACCTCGACTACGCGAAGACCAACAGCCCCACGGGTCTGAAGATCGCCGCCGAGACCGAGGACACCTCGGAGAGCGCCTTCGCGACGGTGAAGGACAAGCAGGCTCTGACGGATGCCATCGACGGCGCACTCGAGGAGCTCCGGGCCGACGGCACCCTGGCGGAGATCAGCCAGAAGTACTTCGGCGCCGACGTCACGAAGTAAACCCCGGACGCGCGCCCGCTGCTCCCGCCTAGCGTGGGGGGGCGGGCGCGCCGCGTTCGCCACTGGAAGGAGGCCGAGTGAACGACATCTGGACCCTGCTGCTCGATTCGTTCTGGCCCATGGTGCTGGCGGGGCTGCGGGGCACCATCCCGCTGTCGCTGGCGTCGTTCGCCATCGGGTTGGTCATCGCCCTCGGGATGGCGCTGCTCCGGCTTTCGCGCAACGTCGTCCTGCGCGGCATCGCGCGGTTCTACATCTCGGTCATCCGGGGGACGCCTCTGCTGGTGCAGCTGTTCGTCATCTTCTACGGGCTGCCGGCGGTCGGGGTCGTCATCGACCCGTTCCCGGCCGCGGTCATCGCGTTCTCGCTGAACGTCGGCGGGTACGCCGCCGAGGTCATCCGTGCCGCGATCCTCTCGGTTCCGCGCGGCCAATGGGAGGCGGCGCACGTCGTCGGTCTGTCGCGCCGCAAGACCCTGACGCGGATCATCCTGCCGCAGGCCGCGCGGGTGTCCGTGCCGCCGCTGTCCAACACGTTCATCTCGTTGGTGAAGGACAGCTCTCTGGCATCCCTCATCCTGGTGACGGAGCTGTTCCGGCAGGCCCAGAACATCGCCGCCTTCTCGTACGAGTTCATGGCGGTGTACCTGGAAGCGGCCCTGATCTACTGGCTGTTCTGCCTCGTCCTGTCGGCGGGGCAGGGCGTGCTCGAAAGGAGGCTCGATCGCCATGTCGCTCGGTGACGACGCCCTGACCCCCGTGGATGCCCCGCTGTTGAGGGTGACCGGCCTGCAGAAGAGCTTCGGCTCGAACCGCGTGCTCGACGGCGTGGATCTCGAGGTCCGTCGCGGCGAGGTCCTCGTGCTGATCGGACCCTCGGGCTCCGGTAAGACCACGGTGCTCCGCTGCCTCAACGGACTCGAGACGCCCGACGCGGGTGTCGCGTCCTTCGACGGCGGTCCGACGATCGATTTCGGACGAAAGGCGTCGAAGGCGGATCTCGGCGCCCTGCGCGACCGCTCCGCGATGGTCTTCCAGCACCACAACCTCTTCCCGCACCTCACCGTCCTCCAGAACGTCATCGAGGGTCCGGTGCAGGCGCACGGCGTGCCGAAGGCCGAGGCGATCGTCCGCGCCGAGGCCCTGCTGGCCCGCGTGGGGCTGACGGACAAGCGCGACGCGTACCCCTCCGAACTCTCCGGCGGTCAGCAGCAACGCGTCGGGATCGTGCGGGCGCTCGCCCTGCAGCCCGGCCTCCTTCTCTTCGACGAACCGACGAGCGCGCTCGACCCCGAGTTGGTGGGGGAGGTGCTGAAGGTGCTGCGCGGTCTCGCCGACGAGGGCTGGACGATGGTCATCGTCACGCACGAACTGGGGTTCGCGCGCGAGGTCGCCGACGAGGTGCTCTTCTTCGACGAGGGCGTGATCGTGGAGCGCGGTGAGCCCCAGGTGCTCTTCACCGCGCCGGAGAAGGAGCGCACGCGCCGATTCCTCGACCGTCTCCTCCGGCCGCTGGACTGACCGTGACGCGGCTGGCGGAGCTTCTCGGCATCGACGTCCCGATCGTTCTCGGGCCGTTCGGCGGCCTGTCCTCGATCGAGCTGACCGCGGCGGTGAGCGCCGGCGGCGG
Source organism: Microbacterium sp. 71-36 (assembly GCF_001898305.1). NCBI lineage: Bacteria > Bacillati > Actinomycetota > Actinomycetes > Micrococcales > Microbacteriaceae > Microbacterium > Microbacterium sp. 71-36. The sequence continues at coordinate 1,239,154 of NZ_MKTP01000001.1, read as the reverse complement.
CCTCGGATCCTTCGGTCTCTACGGCTACACGCCCGAGCGCATCCACGACACGATCGCCCGGCTCCGGGACGCCACCGATCGGCCGATCGCGGTCAACCTGTGGTGGCCGCGCGGCGACGAGGTGGCCCCGACGGATGTCGACCTGACCCCGGTCCTGGATGCCACGGCCCCGCTCTTCGCCGCTGCCGGTGCCGCACGACCCGACATCCCCGCGGCTTTCCTCCCCGCGGTCGCGGACCAGCTCGACGCGGTGTTCGCGGCCCGACCCGACGCGCTGAGCCTGGTGTACGGGGTTCCGGATGCCGTGACCGTGGCGCGGGCGCGGGAGGGGGGCATCCGTCTCGTCGGCACCGCCACCTCGGTCGCCGAGGCCGTGGCACTCGAGGACGCGGGCGTGGACGCCGTGGTCGCCACCGGCATGGAAGCGGCCGGCCATCGCGTGTCGTTCCTGCGTGATCCCGCCGCGTCGCTCGTGGGCACGTTCGCCCTCGTGCCGCAGGTCGTCGACGCGCTGTCGGTGCCGGTGATCGCGGCCGGCGGTATCGCCGACCGCCGCGGGGTGGCCGCCGCGTTCGCGCTGGGCGCGGAGGGGGTCCAGGTCGGCACGGCGTTCCTGCGCACCCGGCAGTCCGCGGCGACGGCGGCCCACCGCGCGGCGATCGCCGCCGCAGCCGACACCGACACCGTGCTGACGCGGGCGATGAGCGGACGGTGGGCGCGTGGCATCCCGAACCGTGCCGTCCGAGAGATCGAGGCCGCCGGTGCCATCGCGCCCTTCCCCGCGCAGAACTGGCTCACCGGGGTCTTCCGCGCCGCGGCCGCGGCGGCGGGGGAGGGCGAGCTGCTGTCGCTCTGGGCAGGGCAGGCGGCCGGTCTCGCTCGACGCGACGATGCCGTCGAGGTGCTCGCCGAGTTGCGCGCGGGGCTGCCCGGGGCGTCCGGTTAGGCCGAGTCCCGGATCTCGAACCCGTCGCCGTCCGCGGCCCCGGGGGTCTCGGTCACCTCGACGTGCGCGACGCGCGCCAGTGGCGGACCGTGCTGCGCCCACGAGACGAGGGCTGCGACGGCCGCCGCCGTTCCCGCGATGTGCGCCTCGACCGTGCCGTCCCGGCGGTTGCGTACCCAGCCGGTCGCGCCGACGCGTTCGGCCTCGGCGCGGAGGGCCCAGCGGAAACCGACGCCCTGCACGTGACCGCGGACGGTGATCTCGACGGATGCCATGGCATCCATTGTGACCTCACCGGGTGAACACGGGGAAGACGAGGGAGATGGCCAGCCCCCACATCACGAGGGCGATCACGCCGTCGAGCACCCGCCACGCCTTCGGGGAGTCCAGCCAGCGGCCGAGGTAGCGGGCCCCGAAGCCGAGGGCCGCGAACCAGACGAGACTCGCCGCCGCCGCCCCCACCCCGAAGACCCCGCGCTCCGCACCGTGCGTCGCGGCGACGGAGCCGAGGAGGAACACGGTGTCCAAGTACACGTGCGGGTTCAGCCAGGTCAACGCGAGGCAGGTGAGCACGGCGGCGGCGCGGGTGGTCATACGCGTACGCGTGCCCACGGCCGCCCCGCGGGCCGGCGCGGCGGTGTGCGCCTCGACGTGAAGGCCGACCCCCGCGGGGCGCAGCGAACGCCGGGCCGCGACGACGCCGTAGCCGACGAGGAACAGCGCGCCGGCCCAGCGCACGACGTCGAGCAGCCAGGGGACGGCGGTCACGACCGCGCCGACACCCGAGACGCCCAGGGCGATGAGGACGGCGTCGGAAACGGCGCACACGGTCACCACCGCGAGAACGTGCTCCCGGCGGATGCCCTGGCGCAGGACGAAGAGGTTCTGCGCGCCGATGGCGACGATGAGCGACAGGCCGAGCCCGAAACCGGCGAGGAGGGAGGAGAGCACGACGCGACGCTATGGCCCCCACCGCATCAAGTACAGTTCAGGATTCTCACGAACCATTAGCATCGCTTCATGTCGATTCCCCTGGACCTCGCCCGCACGCTTGCGGCCGTCGTGGACGAGGGAACCCTGGATGCCGCCGCCCGCCGTCTCCACATCACCCCGTCCGCCGTCAGCCAGCGGCTGCGGGCGCTCGAAGACCAGCTGGGTCGCGTGGTCCTGGTCCGATCGAAGCCGGTGCGCGCGACCGAGGCCGGCGACGCGGTGGTCCGGCTGGCGCGACAGCTCGCGCTCCTCGAGCACGACGCGCTCACGGCGATCGGAGCGGACGGCGGAGCCGTGGCATCCCTCCCGCTGGCGGTGAACGCCGATTCGCTCGCGACGTGGTTCCTGCCGCCGCTCCAGCGCGTCGCCGAGCGGCACCCCGTCGTGTTCGACCTGCACCGCGACGATCAGGACTTCACCGCCGGGCTCCTCGAATCGGGGACGGTGATGGCGGCGGTCACGTCCCGCGCAGCGCCGGTGGCCGGCTGCCGCGTCCGCCGTCTCGGCGTCCTGCGCTACGAAGCCGTGGCCGCCGCGTCGTTCTGCGCGAGGTGGTTCCCGCAGGGTCCGGACGTCGCGGCGCTTGCGGACGCGCCGGTCGTCGACTTCGACCGCCGCGACGATCTCCAGACGCAGTGGCTCGCCTCCCGGGGGGCGTCGGTCGCGGAACCGCCCCGGCATCGGGTGCCCGCGTCGCAGGACTTCGCGACAGCGGTCCGCCTGGGTCTCGGGTGGGGGCTGCTGCCCGGATTCCAGTCCGCCGACGGTCTCGCCGACGGCTCTCTCGTGCGACTCGGTGGCGATCCGGTCGACGTGCCGCTGTTCTGGCAGCAGTGGAACCTCACCTCACCGCTGCTCGACGAGGTTGCCGACGAAGTCGTGGCCGAGGGACGGCGGGTGCTCGCGGTCGACGGGCTCAGTCGTCGCTGACGCGCAGCACGATCTTCCCGCGGGTGTGGCCCTTCTCGAGCTCGCGGTGGGCGTCGGCGGCATCCTCCAGGTCGAAGACGCGGTCGACGAACACGCGCACGGCCCCCGAATCCAGCAGGCGGGCGATCGTCGCGAGCGCACTGCCGTCGGGGATCACCTTGTACCCGGTCGAGCGGATGCCGCGCGCCGAGGCGGCCTCGCGGAAGCCGGCCCAGCCGCCCGTCGGCACCTCGATGAGCAGCCCGCCGGGACGGAGGACCTCGAGCGACCGCGTCCCGGTGTCGTCCTGGACGTTGCCGATGAGGTCGATGACGACGTCGACGTCGGCGATGGCCTCCTCGAACCGGACCGCGGTGTGGTCCACCACCTCCGCGGCGCCCAGTTCGCGCAGCCAGTCGAGGTTGCGCGGCGACCCGGTGGCGATGACGTGCGCGCCGAAGTAGGCGGCGAACTGCACCGCGAAGTGTCCGACACCACCACTCCCCGCGTGGATGAGGATGCGCTGGTTGGCGTGCGCGAGGGCGGTCTCGACCACGAGCCCCCACGCCGTGAGCGCGGCGAGCGGTACCCCCGCAGCCTCGACGTGCGAGAGCGAGGTGGGCTTTCGGGCGAGCGATAGGGAGGGGACGACCGCGTACTCGGCGTAGGTCCCCGGAGTCCGCGGCGTCGGTGTCATCCCGAAGACCTCGGTCCCCACCGGGAAAGGATGGCCCTCGTACGGGGCCTCGACCACGACGCCGCTGAAGTCGTATCCGAGGGTCGCCGGCCACGCGGTGATCGCGCCGCTCGCGCCACGACCGGCGCGCGTCTTCGCATCGATCGGGTTGATGCCCGCCGCGACGACGCGCACGAGCACCTCGCTCAGGATGGGGCTCGGGGTCGGGACGGTCGCGGTGTGCAGGGCCTCGGGCGCTCCGGGAGCGTCCAGGACCGCCGCGCGCATGGTCTCGGGAAGTGGGGGACCGGGCGCCTCGACGCTGGCCTCGGGACGCGACGATCGGAATCTCATCGGGCGCTCCTCCTCGGGGGTCACGTCGACGGCGGCTCCGCCTCGACTCCCTCAGTCAAGCGCGCCATTGTCTCCGCGGTGTTACACCTCGATCACCGTGTCGCGTCGCCGCGCCGGGAAGGCGCCCCCGCGTCAGTCGCGGTCGGGCACTTCGCCCACGGCGAGGGCGTGGAGCATCACCGAGAGGTGTTGGATGTCGTCCACCGACCAGTCCGCCATCGCATCGTGCAGACGGCTCTCGTGCGGCGCGCGGGCCTCGGCCAGCCGTCCGTGCCCGAGCTCCGAGACGGCGATGAGCCGCGAACGTCGATCGTGGGGATCGGGGGTGCGGGTGACGAGCCCGAGGTCTTCCAACTCGCTGATGGACCGGCTGAGGAAGCCCTTGTCCGCGGCGAGCCGCTCGGCGAGGGCGGACAGGGTCATCGGCCCGAACCGGCTCACCACCGACAGCGTCTTGAAGGTGGCGGGAAGCATCCCGGGGCTGACCCGTTCCGCCGCCTCGGCGACGAAGCGACGGAACACGGTCATCAGCTCCGAGAACGACTGCTCGAGCGCGTGCACGGCGGCTTCGCGCGCGGCGTCGGGTTCGCGGGTCACGTCACCCATCCTCCCCCATCCGCGCGCCGGAGCGCGTGCGACGCCGCGAAGCGGCATCCACGGTCGGCACCGCGCCGGTGGTCGACAGCGTCGCCATGCCGGCGGGGACGGAGACCGTGGCGAGGTCGGCCTCGCTCGCGGCGACCCGCTCGGACGTGGTCATCCGGGTGAGCGGACGGTTGGGCAGGAACAGGATCGCGAGGAGGCTCACGATCGCCACCGGCACCGCGATGAGGAACGCGTGGGCGATGGACTGGGCGTAGATGTCCTCGACGATCACGCGCACGGTGTCCGGCAGCGTCGACACCTGCGGGATCGTGCCCGACTGCAGCGCCTGGGCGACCGGGGCTCCGGCCGCGCCGAGTCCGGCGATCGCCTTCTGCACGTCGGCCGCGCGATCGGTGAACAGGCCCGTCGCGGTGCTGGCCAGGACCGCCCCCATGACGGAGACGCCGATGGTGCCGCCGAGGCTGCGGAAGAACGTCACACCGGAGCTCGCCGCCCCCATCCGTGCGGGATCGGCGGTGTTCTGCACGATCAGGACGAGGTTCTGCATGGTCATGCCGACGCCCGCGCCGAGCAGGAACATGTACACCGACACCAGTGCGAAGTTCGTGTCGTAGTGGATCGTCGACAACAGGTAGGTCCCCGCGATGAGCAGCACGCCACCGACGACGAGGAACGGCTTCCACCGGCCGAAGCGCGAGATGAGCGCACCGACGATGACGGATGCCAGCAGCAGCCCCGCGATCATCGGGATGGTCATGACGCCGGCCTCGGTGGGCGTGGCACCGCGGGCCATCTGCATGTACTGGCTGAGGAACACCGAGGTGCCGAACATGGCGAGGCCCGTCGCGATCGAGGCGATCGTGGCGAGGGTGAACGTGGCATCCCGGAAGAGCGTGAGCGGCACGAGGGGCTCGGACGAACGCAGCTCCACCACGATGAACAGGAGCGCGGCGAGGACGGCGCCGCCGACCATGAGGAGGGTCTCGGTGCTCGCCCAGTCGAACGAGCGGCCGGCGTTGGTCACCCAGATCAGCAGCAGCGACACGGCCGTCGACAGCAGCACGATGCCGAGGTAGTCGATCTTCACCTTGCGCTTCTCGCGCTTCGGGAGGTGCAGCGTGCGCTGCTGGATGAGCAGGGCCGCCACGGCGAACGGGAGGGCGACGAAGAAGTTGAATCGCCAGCCGAAAGCATCCGTGATGACGCCGCCGAGGAGCGGACCGCCCACTGTCGCGACGGCCATGACGGCGCCGAACAGGCCCATGTAGCGGCCGCGCTCGCGGGGGCTGATGATGTCGGCCATGATCACCTGGCTGAGCGCGGCGAGGCCGCCGGCGCCGAGGCCCTGCACCGCGCGGAACGCGATGAGCATGTCGGTGTTCTGCGAGAAGCCGGCGGCGGCGGTGGCCAGCACGAAGATCGCGATCGCGATCTGGATCAGCACCTTGCGGTTGAACAGGTCGGCGAGCTTGCCCCAGATGGGAGTGGAGATCGCGGTGGTGAGCAGGGTCGCGGTGACGACCCACGTGTAGGCGTTCTGGTCACCCGAGAGGTCGTGGACGATGACGGGCAACGACGTCGAGACGACGGTCGAGGCGAGCATCGACACGAACATGCCGAGCAGCAGTCCGGTGAGGGCGGGGAGCACGCGCCGCGGGGCGGCGGTCTCCGGAGGGGATGAGGTCATGCGGGGCTCTCCAGGGGAGGAAGAAGGATGCCGCGACGACGTCGGCGCGTTAGTTGACGAAGATCAACTATACGCCGAATGTTTGATTCAGGTCAACTATCCGTCGAAGAGCGCGAGGGCGCGGTACCTCTCGGTCGGCTCAGGGCGGGGAGCGGGCGCGCGCCCCGCGGTCGTGCGGCGATACAACTCGTCAATGAGGGAAGTGGCCAAGCGCACGAGCGAGGAGATCTCCTTCTCGTCGCGGTCCACCCACTGGCAGCGGGGCTCGTCGCCGATCGGCACGAAACCGTCGTGCTGCTCCCATGCGACCAGCGTGCGCTCCGCCCCGAGGACGTGCTGCTGCCACCACACCTGACGCAGGTACGTGCGAGGGATCGAGCGCCACGCCTTGTTCGTCGTCTTGATCTCAGCCAGGACGATGCGTCCCTCTGCGTCGACGACGACACCGTCCGGTGTTGCGAGATGACGCTTCTCGACGACAGCGTGGTAGAGCGCCGACGACGGCTGGATGCCGTGCGTCGCGGCGACCCAGGCCGCGATCTCGGGCTCGCGCCGGCGGCCGTGCGCCGTGTAGGCGTTGCCCGAGAAGTTCGAGCCGAGGAGCTTGGCATCCGCCGCCCGCGCGATCGCATTGGCGCTCGTGAGCGTGGCGACGTCGGTCGCGGTGATGCCGCGCGAGCGTGCCCGGATCCACGCCACCCGGTCGCGGGAATCGGCGACGATCCGCGACTCGAGGTCGGCGCTGCGGGAGGCGACGAGCTCGGGGGACATGCGTTCGAGACTAACCCCGTCGCGCGGTGTGGCTGCGCGGGCTGCCCGGCGTGCCGGGCGAACGGTGGGCGCCGAGACCGCATCCAATTGCCGAGCACGTAGCCGTTCGGGGCCCATTCGATGCGGTGTCGACGATTCGCTGCGGTTTCGTGGATGCCGTGCGGGCGGGGTGGCCATTCCTCCACAGGGCGTGGGGCTGTGGACGGTGGCGGAGGTGCGTGGCGCTGAGCGGGCAATGTGGAGGGATGCAGGGCGAAACGGATCTCGACCGGGCACGTCGCATGCTGTACCGACGGGCAGATCTTCTCGATCGCGGCGTCGCTGAAGCCGCGCTGCGTCGTGCGGGTGTCGAGGGCGCGTGGCACCGCTTGTGTCCCGGCGTCTATGTTGATCGCCGTCTCTACGCCCCCCTGCGCCCGGCGGAACGCCACCTGCTTTCGGTCGTCGCGGCGGTCGACCAGGCCCGCGGGGCAATCGGCGTCGTGTCACATCTGTCGGCGGCGGTGCTGCACGGCCTGCCGCTCTACCGGTTCGACGCGGAGCGCGTCGCTGTGACGGTCGCGGCCACGGCGCACCCGCCCAGCGGGCCACGCGTGCGCCGGCACACGGATGCCCTCCATGACGGCGATGTGGTCGAGATCAGCGGCATCCGCTGCACGTCGATGGACCGGACGATCATCGACGTCGCGCGCACGGAGCCGCTCGAAGCCGCCCTCAGCTGCGCCGACGCCGCGCTTCGCCGCGAAGTCATGACGGGGCGACGCTTCGACTCGGCCGCGCAGGATGAATGGCGTGAGCGCATGCGGATTCGGACGGCTCGCGCCGCAGGCAGTCGTGGCATCCGCAACGCCCGTCGGATCGTCGAGTTCGCGGACGGGCGCGCCGAACTGCCGGGAGAGAGCGTGAGCAGGCTGCAGCTGCACCGCCTGGGCTTCCGCGACCTCGACCTGCAGGTCCCGGTCGAGGGGCCGCATCGATCCATGTACTACGTCGATCTCGCGTTGCGCGAGGTCAAGACGTTCTGGGAGTTCGACGGCGAGGTCAAGTACCGCGACGCGGCGATGCGAAAGGGGGGCTCGGTGGAGGACGTGCTCCTCCAGGAGAAGCGGCGCGAAGACTGGATCCGCGGCAGCACCCAGTGGCGACTGTGCCGCGGTGGCTTCTCCGACATCGCCACCCCCGAGACCCTCGCTCGACGCCTCGCCGCCTTCGGCGTGCGCTCGCCCAGGTGACCGCGCGACGGTTGTGGCGGTGGCGAAACCGCATCCGATCGTCCAGAACGCATGCGAATGCGGCCCATCGGATACGGTCTCGTCGATCGGGAGCGTTTTCGCGGCCTCGGGCGGGGCGGGGCGGGCGGTTTGGCGGGACGGGGAGGGATCGGGTAGAGTGGGGGCAAGCCAAAGACCGCCGGTCATCGTCGTGCGTGCACGAAGATCGAAGCGTCTGCCGAAAGGCAGAGGACCTGCGCAGGTGTATGTGACTCCTCCCGATCGGGAATCCGAGCTCCGTGCCCTGCGCCGGAGCTCTTCTTTTTTGCCGTCGCCCGGTGTCTTGGCCGGCGCCCCGCTTCCGCGGAGCGCCTCGTACACACAAGGAGTGGCCATGGCGCAGAAGGACGCATCGGTCGCCGAGCTCACGAAGCACTTCGAGAACTCGACTGCCGTTCTGCTGACCGAGTACCGCGGTCTGACGGTTGCCCAGCTCAAGCAGCTGCGCAACGACATCCGTCAGGACGCGGAGTACGCCGTGGTGAAGAACACGCTGACCAAGATCGCCGCCGCCAACGCGGGGGTCTCGGGACTGGACGACGAGCTCAAGGGCCCGTCTGCCATCGCGTTCGTGCACGGCGACCCCGTCGCCGTCGCGAAGAGCCTGCGTGCCTTCGCCAAGGCTAACCCTCAGCTCGTGGTGAAGGGTGGCTACTTCGATGGCGCCCCCCTGACCGCGGATGAGGTCAACAAGCTCGCCGATCTCGAAAGCCGTGAAGTCCTGCTGGCGAAGCTCGCCGGTGCGATGAAGGCGACGATGACCAAGGCGGCATACGTCTTCCAGGCGCTTCCGTCGAAGGCCGTTCGCACGGTCGACGCGCTGCGCGAGAAGCAGGACACCGCGGCCTGACCCGGCCCGGATGACAATCCCGATCAAGGAGAAACACAATGGCTAAGCTCAGCACCGAAGAGCTGCTCGACGCGTTCAAGGAGCTCACCCTCATCGAGCTCTCCGAGTTCGTGAAGGCGTTCGAGGAGACGTTCGACGTCACCGCCGCCGCCCCCGTGGCCGTGGCCGCAGCCGGCCCCGCCGGTGGCGCCCCCGCCGAAGAGGTCGAGGAGAAGGACTCGTTCGACGTCGTCCTCGAGGCCGCCGGCGACAAGAAGATCCAGGTCATCAAGGTCGTCCGCGAGCTCACCTCGCTCGGCCTCGGCGAGGCCAAGGCCGTCGTCGACGGTGCCCCCAAGGCCGTGCTCGAGGGCGCGAACAAGGAGACCGCCGAGAAGGCGAAGGCTGCCCTCGAGGAGGCCGGCGCTTCGGTGACCCTGAAGTAATTCAGTCACCTTCGAGGTACACGAAGGCCCGGATGCCACTGGCATCCGGGCCTTCGTCGTTCCCGCGTGATGGCACCGGGTTTCACGCGGCGCGGCACTGATGTTCACCGTTTCGAAACATCGGAGTCTGGGAAATCGATATGTCTTCCTCTACGGTCGAAGAGACCCCCCCCGTCGATCCCCCCACCCGACGTCGCTCCGTCGCGCGTCGTTCTTTGGAGACCCATGCATCACGCACCCTCCCGCGCGCCCGCGCGCCGATTCACCACCACCCTGAGTGCCGTCCTCGGCGCCGCTCTGCTCGGATCCGCGCTGGTCCCCGCCCCCGCTTTCGCGGCCGACGGCCCCCGGGTGGTGATCAACGAGGCCTACCTGAAGGGCGGGAGCGCCGGCGCTCCCTTCGCCGAGAAGTTCGTCGAGCTCTACAACGCCGGCGACACCGCGCAGGACCTGACCGGGTGGTCGCTGCAGTACCGCTCGGCGACCAGCGTGACGGCGCCCACCGGTGCGAACACCCAGGCGCTGAGCGGCTCGATCGCGCCGGGCGGGTACTACCTGATCGGCCTCCCCGGGAACGGGACGACCGGGGCCGATCTGCCCGGCCCCGACCTCACGAGCGGGCTGAACCCGTCGGGGACGACCGGCCAGCTCTTCCTCGCGAACGTCGCGGAGTCGCTCGCCCTCCCGGCGGGAGACGTCGACGACCCCCGCGTCGTGGACTTCCTCGGATACGGCGGCGCCGTCTCGTTCGAGGCGGCGCCGGCCGTGGTCGACGGCCCGAACGGAACCCCCAACTCCCTCGTGCGCACGGACTTCACCGACACGGGTGACAACTCCGCCGACTTCACCAACGCCACGACGGTCACCCCGCAGTCCTCCGGGTCGACGCCCTCGCCCGAGCCGACGGACGACGCGCCGAGCGACCCCGGCCCCGGGGCTCCCGCCGACACCGTCGCGATCCGCGACATCCAGGGCACCGGTGCGACCACGCCGTACGCCGGCACCACGGTCACCACCCGCGGCGTCGTCACGGCGGCCTACCCGACCGGCGGATACAACGGCTTCTTCCTCCAGACGCCGGGCACCGGCGGCGACATCGACGTCGCGGCGCACACCGCATCCGACGCGATCTTCGTCTTCGGCTCCGCCGCAACCGCCCAGGTGAAGAAGGGCGATTTCGTCGAGGTCACGGGTCCGGCGAGCGAGTACTTCGGGCAGACGCAGCTCACCGTCGCCGCCGATGGCGTGCGGTTGCTGGACGAGACGCCCGCCGCCGTCGAGCCGGCGAAGATCGAGTGGCCCGCGACCGACGAGGAGCGCGAACGCTTCGAGGGCATGCTCCTCGCGCCGCAGGGCGACTTCACCGTCACCAACACGTACTCGACCAACCAGTACGCCGAGGTCGGACTCGCGGCGGGCGCCGGTCCGCTGCGCACCCCGACCGACGTCGCGCGCCCGGACACCGATGAGTATCGCGACGTCGTGAAGGACAACGCCGCGCGCGCGATCGTCCTCGACGACGGGGCTTCGCTGAACTTCCTGTCGACCGCGAAGGACGTTCCGCTGCCGTACCTGTCGCTCACCGATCCCGTACGCGTGGGGGCGGCCGTCACCTTCGAGACGCCCGTCATCCTGGATTTCCGCAACAACGCGTGGAAGTTCCAGCCGACGGAGCAGCTCACCGTCGACAACGCGGACACCGTCCAGCCGGCGACGTTCGAGAACACGCGCACCGAAGCCCCGGCGCCGGTCGGCGGCAACGTGAAGATCTCGAGCTTCAACGTGCTCAACTACTTCACGACCACCGCCGCGAGCGTCGGCTGCACCTCGACGTACAAGGACCGCGCGGGCAACCCCGTTACGGCCGACCGCTGCCCGGACAACGGCCCCCGCGGTGCCGCCAACGATGAGAACCTCCAGCGCCAGCAGGCGAAGATCGTCGCCGCCGTCAACGGTCTCGGTGCCGACGTCGTCTCGCTGGAGGAGATCGAGAACTCGGCCCAGTACGGGAAGGACCGTGACGAGGCCCTCTCGACGCTCGTCTCCGCCCTCAACGCCGCCCTCGGGTCCGAGCAGTGGGCCTTCGTCCCGTCGCCGGCCGCACTCCCGGCGTCGGAGGACGTCATCCGCACGGCATTCATCTACAAGAAGGCGGTCGTCGCGCCGGTCGGCGAGAGCGTCATCCTCGACGATCCCGCGTTCGCCAACGCCCGACAGCCGCTCGCGCAGGGGTTCGCCCCGATCGGCGACACGGATGCCACGATCCTGGCGATCGTGAACCACTTCAAGTCGAAGGGCGACAGCGACCCGAAGGCCACGGGCGACAACGCCAACGGCATCCAGGGTGCCTTCAACGGCGACCGTGTACGCCAGGCGGAGGCCCTCGGGAACTTCGCGGCGCAGCGGTCGGCGGCGCTCGGTACGGACGATGTGTTCCTGCTCGGCGACTTCAACGCCTACACGAAGGAGGACCCGATCGAGAAGCTCCGCTCGTTCGGCTTCGAGCCGCTCGAGACCGGAACGGGCAAGTACTCGTATTCGTACGACGGGCAGTCCGGTTCGCTCGACCACGTCCTCGCGTCGCCGTCGGCGCGGGGGCTGGTCACGGGAACCGACATCTGGAACATCAACGCGGTGGAGGCTCTGGCTCTCGAGTACAGCCGTTACAACTACAACGCGCTGAACTTCTACGAGACCTCGCCCTACCGTTCCAGCGACCACGACCCCGTGATCGTGGGCCTCGACCTGTCGTCGACGACCGACATCAACCTGCTCGGCATCAACGACTTCCACGGCCGCATCGATGCGAACACCGTGAAGTTCGCGGGTACGGTCGAGCAGTTGCGGGCCGAGGGGGGCGACGACCGTACGCTGTTCCTCTCCAACGGCGACAACATCGGCGCCTCGCTCTTCGCGTCGTCGCTGTTCGAAGACCGCCCCACGATCGATGTTCTGAACGCTCTGGAACTGGCCGCCTCCGGCACCGGCAACCACGAGTTCGACAAGGGGGCGGACGACCTCGCCGGACGGGTGTCGGATCGCGCGGACTTCCCGTACCTGGCGGCCAACGTCTTCAAGGACGGGCAGCCGCTGCTTCCCGGCTACGCGATCTTCGAGGTCGACGGCGTGCGCGTGGGCGTGATCGGCGCCGTCACGCAGCAGACGCCGACGCTCGTGTCGAAGGAGGGCATCAAGGGCATCGAGTTCCGTGACCCGGTGGCGGAGGTCAACCGCGTCGTCACGGAGATCGACGACCAGGTCGACGTGATCGTCGCCCAGTACCACGAGGGCACCGAGCTGAGCGGTTCGACCGCCACGCTCGCGCAGGCCGTGGCCGAGGGCGGTGCCTTCGCCGAGATCGTGAACGACACGGATCCGGCCGTGGATGCCATCTTCACCGGCCACACGCACGCCGAATACGTGTGGGACGCGCCCGTCCCCGGCGGCGACGGCACCCGCCCGATCCTGCAGACCGGCAGCTACGGCGCCAACATCGGACAGATCGTCCTGTCGGTGGACGAGGACGGGGATGTGGTGCGGTACACCGCCCGCAACGTCCCGCGCCTGTCTGCACCGGACGCGGCGGCGAGCGCGGCGCTGGACGCGGAGCTCATCGCGACGTACCCGCGTGTGGCGGAGGTGAACGACATCGTCACCGCGGCGCGCGCCGAGGCGGATGTGGTCGGCCGCGAGCCCGTCGGATCGGTGACGGCAGACATCACGACCGCCTTCCAGGAGGGCGGCTACGTCGACGGCGTCTACACCGGCGGCAAGCGCGACGACCGCTCGAAGCAGTCCGCGCTGGGCGGTCTGGTGGCCGACGCGCTGCGCGAGACCCTCGCCGACCCTGAGCGGGGCGGCGCGGACATCGCGGTGGTGAACCCGGGCGGACTGCGGGCCGAACTGTTCCGCGACACCGACGGGGTGATCACGCTCGCCGAGGCGAACGCGGTGCTGCCGTTCGTGAACAACCTGTGGACCACGACCCTCACCGGGGAGCAGCTGCGGGTGATGTTCGAGCAGCAGTGGGGCGATGCTTCGGGTCGCGGCACGACGAATCTCGCGCTCGGCGTCTCGGACAACGTCCGCTTCACCTACGACGCCACCCGCCCCGCGGGGGAGCGCGTTCTCGGCATCTGGATCGACGGCGTGGCCGTGGACCCGGCGGCGGAGTACCGGGTCGGATCGTTCAGCTTCCTTCTCGGCGGTGGGGACAGCTTCTCGGTCTTCCAGGAGGGGAAGAACACGCTCGATTCCGGTCTCGTCGACCGGGACGGCTGGATCGCCTACCTCCGCACTCACCCCGGCCTCACCCCCGACTTCACCGCGCGCGGTGTGCAGGTCACGGGTCTGCCCGCCGAGATCACGCCCGGAGACGAGTTCACCTTCACCGTGTCGAACCTCGATCTCACGTCGCTCGGAGCGCCGCAGAACACGTCCCTCGCGGCCTCGTTCGGCGCGGGTGAGACGACGGAGGCTCCGGTCGCCGGCGGATCGGCGACGGTCACCGCGACGGTGCCCGCGGACGCCCTCGACGTGATCGAACTGCAGCTCACCGCGCAGCCGACGGGCACGCTCGTGACGGTTCCGCTGCGGCTCGCGGACGCCACGGAGGTCGGCGGCGGTGCGGCGGGCGAGGGCGGCGGCGCCCAGGGCGAGGGCGGCGACGCGTCGGCGTCCGGCGGTGCGCTCGCGATCACCGGGGCCGACGGCGCGTGGATGGGGGCCGGCGTCCTCGCCGCCCTCGCGCTGCTCGGCCTGGGAGTGGTGGCCCGACGCCGGTCGCTGCGCCGGATCGACTGACGCGGAACCACAAGGACCCCGGATGCCTGGCATCCGGGGTCCTTCCGCGTCAGGCGCTGCGCGGGGGAGCGGTCGAGGCGCGCACCACGAGGCGCGCCGGGGCGAGCGTACGGGGCGGAGGCGCCTCGCCGTCCAGCATGGAGAGCAGGAGACGCGTCGCCTCGACGCCCTGCTGCTCCGGGTACTGTTCCACGGTGGTGAGGGAGAACATCTCGGCGTAATCGTGTCCGTCGATGCCGACCACGCTCAGCTCGGTCGGCACCGAGATGCCCATGCGGCGCGCGGCGATGATCACGCCGATCGCCACTTCGTCGCACGCGGCGACCACGCCCGTCGGGCGCGAGGCCGCATCGGCGAGGAAGGACGCCGCGGCGGCGTAGGCGTCGGTGATCGTCAGCGTGGAGGGGACGCTGCGGATGCGCACGGCGAGCCCGCTGTCGTTCATCGCGTTGCGGTAGCCGATCGAGCGCTCGTCGACGTCGCGGGCCGGTGCGTCGGTGGGCGGTGTGCTCCCGACGAACGCGATGTCGGTGTGGCCCAGGGCGATGAGATGCTGCGTCGTGATGCGCGTGATGCCGATGTTGTCCAGCCCCAGGGTCGGGATGCCCTGCAGCGGGTTGCCGATGCAGACGGTCGGCTTGTCGATGGCGAGCAGCCGCTCGAGGTCGGTGTCGCCGGGTTCGAGGGCGACGGCGATGATCCCGTCGAACCTCTTCCGGGCGAGGTACTTCGAGTACAGGCTCTCGCGGTCGCGCGACCCGGGCTCAGCGACGTACAGGGTGACGTCGTAGCCCTGCGAGATCAGCGACCGCTCGACGCCCTCGATGATGGCGCCGAAGTACCAGCGGTTGACCTTGGGGACGATCAGGGCGACCGTACGCGTGCGTCCCGTGGCCAGGCTCACGGCACTCGTGGACGGGACGTAGCCGAGGGATGCCGCGGCGTCGGTGACCCGCCGGCGGGTGTCGTCCGAAACGTAGCCGCCGCCGGTCAGCGCGCGACTCGCCGTCGACTTGGACACGCCTGCCAGGCGTGCCACATCGGCGATTCCGCTCATGAGCCGTCTTCCTCGAGGGTCGTCGACGTCCGTGTCGACGTCAAGAAGAGTATCCGACAAATGAAGAATCTGGAACCGGTTCCTCTGCGTGTCGGTCCCGAAAAACCCCGCCATTCCGCCAGTTATGGAGTCGTGATGAAAGTTTGTTGCGGAACTGGTCGTTGTCCCTTACGGTGATCTGGAATCGGTTCCCGACGGGTGCCGGTGCAGCACAGAACTCAAAGAGGAGAAATCACATGGGCATGTCACAGCGGTATCGCCTGCTGGCTCCCGTCGGTCTGCTGGCAGTCGGTGCGATCGCGCTCGCGGGCTGTGCCGAGGGCGACTCGGGCGGATCCGGCAGTGGCTCGGAGGGCACCACGACGGTTCGCATCTCCGGCGGCATCACCGGTAGCGAGGCCGACCTGCTGAACCAGTCCTTCGACCAGTTCACGAAGGACACGGGCATCAAGGTCGAGTACACCGGCGACAAGAGCTTCGAGGGCAACATCGTGACGAAGGTCACCGGTGGCGACGCCCCCGACATCGCGATCGTCCCCCAGCCCGGTCTTCTGCAGACCCTCGTCGGCACGGGTGACGTCCAGAAGGCTTCGGACGCGGTCTCGGCCAACGTCGACAAGTACTGGGGCAAGGACTGGAAGTCCTACGGCACCGTGGACGGCGACTTCTACGCCGCCCCGATGCTCGCCAACGTCAAGGGCTACGTCTGGTACTCGCCGGCGAAGTTCAAGGAGTGGGGCGTTTCGATCCCCAAGACCTACGACGAACTGCTCGCCCTGACCAAGACCATCCAGGAGAAGACGGGCGCCGCTCCCTGGTGCGCCGGCTTCGCCTCGGGCGATGCGTCGGGTTGGCCCGGCACCGACTGGATCGAGGACCTCGTCCTGCGTCAGTCCGGCCCCGAGGTCTACGACCAGTGGGTCGCCAACGAGGTCAAGTTCACCGACCCGCAGATCAAGCAGGCCTTCGACGCCGTGGGGGAGATCCTCCTGAACCCGGCGTACGTCAACGCCGGCTTCGGTGACGTCAAGAGCATCAACTCGGTGGCCTTCGCCGACGTCGCAGCCAAGGTCGCCGACGGCAGCTGCCCGATGACGCACCAGGCCTCGTTCCTGTCGTCGAACTTCCTCACGGTGAAGAACGCCTCCGGCGGCGAGGTCAAGGTCGCACCCGACGGTGACGTCTACGCGTTCCTGCTTCCGGGCATCAAGGAGGGCGAGCAGTCGGTCGAGGGTGGCGGCGAGTTCGTCGCGACGTTCTCCGACGACGCGAACGTGCAGAAGGTCGCGGAGTTCATGTCGAGCCCCGAGTTCGCCGACGCCCGCGTCAAGCTCGGCGGTGTGATCTCCGCCAACAAGGGCGCCGACCCGTCGCTGGCATCCAGCGAGTTCCTGCAGGAGGCCATGAAGGTCGTGCAGAACCCCGACACCACGCTCCGCTTCGACGCGTCCGACCTCATGCCGGCGACCGTCGGTGCCGGTTCGTTCTGGAAGGGCATGGTGAGCTGGATCGACGGCACGCCGACCGACACGGTGCTCAGCGACATCCAGGCCGGTTACAACAACTGACCCCGACCGCAAGATCGGTGGGCCGTCCGCTTCGGCGGGCGGCCCACCGGTACCGTAAGCCCACACGGCGCCGCTGCGCGGCCCGTCCATCGATGAGCACGACGGCGTGTTCGGGAGGGAAGTCATGACACAGATCAGGCAGGCGGAGAGGCCCTCAGCGGCGTCTCCCCGACACGACACGCCGGATGCCGAGACGGCATCCCGCAATCTCGCACGGAGGCACCGGACGACCGTCACGGTCGTGGTCATCGCGCTCATCGCGGTGGTGGCGCTGTTCCTGTTCATGGTCACGCGGGCACCGTCCGAGACCAAGCCCACCACCATCGGGTTCTCGCTGAACAGCTTCTTCAAGACGCTCGGCGAGATGAACCCGCTCGTGCAGATCCCGCTCGTGCTGCTCGTGTTCGGCGCCGTGGTGGGGCTGCTGCTCCTGCTCATCGAGTACGCGCCGCGGTCGGGCAAGCGCTACTTCTGGATCCGCCTGGTCGCGTGCTTCGCGATCCCGGTGATCGCCTTCATGCTGCTGCGTCCCTACCAGAACGCGGTCATCTACGTCCTCGCGATCGCGGTGATCCTGGGCGGCATCCTGTTCTACGCCGACTACCGATCGCGTCAGGGCGCCGGCTACCTCTTCCAGCTCATCCTGTTCGCCGCCCCGGCCGCGATCCTCCTGCTGATGGGCCTGGTCTACCCGGCCCTGTCCACTCTGGTGCAGTCGTTCCTCGACAAGACGGGCCAGAACTTCGTCGGTTTCGACAACTACATCTGGACCTTCACCAACCCCGAGGGCTTCTGGTCGGTCATCAACACCCTCATCTGGGTGCTCCTGGCCCCCACCTTCGCCACCGCGATCGGTCTGGCGTACGCCGTCTTCATCGACCGCGCCGCGGGGGAGCGGTTCCTCAAGGTCCTCATCTTCATGCCCTTCGCGATCTCGTTCGTCGGCGCCGGCATCATCTGGAAGTTCGTGTACGACTTCCGCCAGGGCGACCAGATCGGCATCCTGAATGCGATCGTGACCTCGCTCGGCGGTCAGCCGGTCTCGTGGCTCTCGGCGACGCCGCTGATCAACACGCTGCTCCTCGTCGTCGTGTTCATCTGGAGCCAGACCGGACTCGCCATGGTGATCCTGTCCGCCGCGATCAAGGCGGTGCCGCCGGAGCAGATGGAAGCCGCCGAACTCGACGGGGCGAACGCCTGGGAGCGGTTCATCAACGTCACCGTCCCCGGCATCCGTTCGTCGCTGATCGTCGTGCTCACCACGATCGCCATCGGCGCACTGAAGATCTACGACATCGTCGCGGTCATGACCGGTGGGCGCAACGACTCCACCGTGCTCGCCTTCGAGATGGTCAACCAGCAGCAGCGGTTCCAGAGCTACGGGCACTCCGCGGCGCTGGCCGTGGTGCTGTTCCTGTTCGTCCTGCCGCTGATCATCTTCAACGTGCGTCAGATCCGGAAGCAGAGGGAAGTGCGATGACCACCTCCACCGTGGTGCTCGAGCCCACCGACGACAAGCGCTCGGCGCGTCAGGTCGCCCGCGACACGCGCAAGCACGAGGCGATGGCGCGCAAGCGTCTCACCTCGAAGGGAGCCACGATCGCGGCCGTCGCGATCGCGTTCTTCTGGACCATCCCCACGTTCGGCCTCCTGGTCACGTCGTTCCGTCCCGGTTCCGACACGCAGTCGACCGGATGGTGGACCGTCTTCATCGACCCGGCGTTCACGCTCGAGAACTACCGTCTCGCGCTGACCTCGGGCGGGACGGCGCTGACGTTGGCCGCATCGTTCGTGAACTCGCTGGCCATCACGATCCCGGTCGTGCTGTTCGCGTTGGCGATCGCCTCGCTCATCGCGTACGCGTTCGCCTGGATCGACTTCAAGGGTCGGAACTTCTTCTTCATCTTCATCTTCGCGCTCCAGATCGTGCCGCTGCAGATGGCCCTCGTGCCGCTGCTCAGCCTGTTCTCGCGCGGTCTGACGATCAACGACGTGACGATCTTCCCGGGCCTGGAGCTCCGCGGCGTGGAGCACAGCTTCGCGACCGTGTGGATCGCGCACGTCATCTTCGCGATGCCGTTGGCGATTTTCCTGCTGCACAACTTCATCGCGGAGATCCCGCACGAGGTGATCGAGGCGGCGCGCGTCGACGGTGCCGGGCACGGCCAGGTGTTCTTCCGCCTGATCCTCCCGCTCGCGGCTCCCGCGCTGGCATCCTTCGCGGTGCTGGAGTTCATCTGGGTGTGGAACGACCTGCTCGTGGCCACGATCTTCGCGCCATCGTCGTCGCTACCGCTGACGCAGTCGTTGAACTCGCTGTCGGGCACGTGGGGCGACCAGTGGTTCCTTCAGTCGGCCGGAACGTTCATCTCGATCCTCGTGCCGTTGATCGTGTTCTTCCTGCTGCAGCGGTTCTTCGTCCGCGGCCTGCTGGCGGGCGCGACCAAGGGCTGAGACCCGCACGAACCACGAAGGACGTGGCATCCGTCGATCGGATGCCACGTCCTTCGTGCGTGGGGCGTGGGGGCGTGTGGGTGTCGGGGCGTGAGGGCGTGGGAGTGCGCGGGCGTGGGAGTGCGCGGGCGTGGGAGTGTCTGTGCGATAAACGGCATCCACGACGAGAAACGCGGGGACAGCGCGTTTCTCGTCGTGGATCGCGTTTATCGGGAGGGGTGGGGCGCCGGGGCAGCCGGGGCCGGGGCGCCGGGGCGCCGGGGAGCCGGGGCCGCCGGGGCGGCCGGGGCGCAGGGGCGGCCGGGGCGCAGGGGCGGCCGGGGCGCCGGGGCCGCCGGGGCCGCCGGGGCGGCCGGGGCGGCCGGGGCGGCCGGGGCGCAGGGGGAGGGGGCGTCAGCCGGTGCAGGACAGGCGGGACTGGATGTCGCGCATCGCGTCGATCTCGGCGGACTGGCCCGTGATGATCGCTTGCGCCACGTCCTTCACCCGCGGGTCGCTGCCGAGCTCGATGACGGCCTCGGCCATGGGGATCGCGCCCTCGTGATGCCGGATCATGAGGCCGAGGAAGAGGCAGTCGGCCGGCTGTCCCTCGAGGGAACGGAGCTGGTCGAGTTCGGCCTCGCTCGCCATCCCCATCTGGGAGAGGAGCTCGTCCTGCGAGAGCGCCGACGTGTCGCCGTGGCTGTGTGCGCCGGACGGGGCCATCCATTGCATCAACGGCTGGGAGGACGCCTGCGGCAGCCCCCACTGCACGAGCCACCCGAACATCTCGCCGCGCTGACCCGCCTGGGTGGTGGCGATGTCGTAGGAGAGCGTGCGCAGCTCATCGTCGGAGGTCTTGCGGTAGATCTCCATCGCCATGAGCACGGCCTGCGTGTGATGGACCTGCATGTCCCGCGCGAAGCCGGCGTCCGCGGACGTCGTCGACGGGGTTGCGGGGGCGGCGGTCGCCCCGAACGCGGTGAAGCGTCCCACGGCGAACGCGACCGCCAGCAGCGCGACCACGGCCAGCGCGACGACGATGCGCCGCGCGGCCGGCCGGGCCGCGGTGTCGTCGTCGGTCACGTCACGCCTTGCCGGGGCCGTCGATGGCGCCCGAGCAGGCGGCGTTGGGCTCGGGGGCGTTCTGGCTGCGCCAGTACTCGGTGAAGAACTCGCCGATGCGGGGATCCGTGGGATCGTCGACCTTCAGCTGGTGGTTCCACGCGCTCACCGCGACGGGGGTGTCCATGCCCGGGTAGGGCGAGAGGATCGCGTAGCTGGAGGGCATGACGGCCTTCAGCGCGTCGATGCCGGCCGCGTCGACGCGCTCGGGGTCGTAGGTGATCCAGATCGCCCCGTGCTCGAGCGAGTGCACCGCGTTCTCGTTCTGCTGCGGCTCGGTGTACACGCCGCAGTTCAGCCAGTAGGGGTTGTGCGGCCCGCCGGCCGGGGGTGTCTGCTCGTACGTGACCGCCCCCTGGACGTGGTCGGAGCGGTTCTGGAACGTCTCCACGCCCTCGATCTCGCGACCCGTGGTGTTGCCCGCCTGATAGCTGGGGGCCGGGGCGGGGGCGAGGGCGAAGGATGCCACGACGACGGCGACCACGGCGAGAGCGGCGGTCGATCCCACGACCCACCAGACGAGCTTGCTGCGCTTGCGGCGCGCGATCTGCTTCTGGTACTCCGCGAGCTTCTCCTGTCGTTTCTGCTCGCGTTGCTGCTTCACGGTCAGGTTGATGTCGGCCTGCGTCGCGGGGTTGCCGCTCGTGCGCTTGTCGGGGGAGGGGCTCATGCGGTCTGTGCTGTCTCTCTCTGGGGCGGGAGGCTCGGCGCGGGCCGATTCCGCCCAGCCTATGCGGATGAATGCGGTGGTGGCCTGGGAGGAACCCGCGAGGGGGATGGTGGAGACCCCGGGCCGCGCGATAGTATGACGATGTCGAATCGATTCGAGGTTCGACGATCCCCCCGAATTCACAGCCCGGCTTCGTCCGGGCCGTCCGTGTTGCGAAAAGAACTGACTGACTGACGTGCTCGATACCGCCTCCCAGCCCGTGATCCCCCCGACCGCCCGCGCCGAGTCCTCGGCCACGGGCGCCATCCGCGCGCTCGGAAGCAATCCGGCGACCGCGCCGATCGTGCTGCACCCCGGTGACAGCATCTCCGCGCGACGTCGTGTCCTCTACATCGTCCTGCTGGGCGCGTTGACGGCTCTCGGTCCGTTCACGATCGACCTGTACCTCCCCGCCTTCCCCGTGCTCGAGGCCGACTTCCAGACCTCGGCCGCCGCGATCCAGCTGACCCTCACGGGCACCATGATCGGCTTCGCGCTGGGCCAGCTCATCGTCGGACCGCTCAGCGACAAGGTCGGTCGTCGCATCCCGCTGCTGGCGGTCACGGCTCTGCACGTCGCGGCGAGCGTGTTCGCCGCTCTCGCCCCGACCCTCGGGACGCTGTCGATCGCGCGCGTGCTCATGGGGGCCGGGGCCGCGGCGGGCGGCGTCGTGGCCGCCGCCATCGTCCGCGACCTGTTCGGCGGTCGCCGCCTGGTCGTGATGCTCTCGCGCCTCGCCCTGGTCTCGGGCGTCGCGCCGGTGCTCGCTCCGCTCGCGGGGTCGCTGCTGCTGTCGGTCATGCCCTGGCGGGGCATCTTCTGGGTGCTCGCCGCCTACGGCACGGTCATGCTCGTCTCGGCGATCGTCTTCCTTCCCGAGACGCTGCCCGCCGCCCGTCGTGGGGGCAAGGGCGCGACCACCGTCTGGCAGCGGTACGCGAGCGTCTTCCGCGACCGGGTGTTCATCGGCGTCCTCGTCATCGGGGCGATGACGTTCAGCGGCCTGTTCTCCTACCTGTCGGCGTCCTCGTTCCTCTTCCAGCAGAGCTACGGCTTCGACGCGCAGCAGTACGGCGTGCTGTTCGCCGCGAACTCCGTGGGCCTGGTCATCGGCGTGCAGATCGCCTCGCGCCTCGCCGCGCGGTTCGGCCCCCAGTGGGTGCTGGCTTTCTCGACCGCCTCGCTCGTGCTGTGGGGCGTGGTGATCGTCGTCTTCGACCAGCTCGGTTTCGGCCTCTGGGGCACGATCATCCCGCTGTTCCTGTTCATGACCTCGTGCGGCTTCACGTTCCCGTGCGCACAGGTGCTCGCCCTCGATCGGCACGGCAAGGCCGCGGGCACGGCGCAGTCGATCATCGGTGCGGCGAACTTCGGCATCGCCGGCGTGATCTCTCCCGTCGTGGGCCTGCTCGCGACCGGATCGGGGATCACCGCGACGACCATGGCATCCGTCATGGTGGGCTGCGCGATCCTCGGTGTGCTGTCGCTGTGGCTGCTGGTGCGTCCGCGCACCGTCGAGCGCCTCGCCCCGTGAGGGCCGAACAGTAGCAGAGGGCGAAGCGCCGGACCGGGTGGTGCCGGGAGACCCGGCGGACCGGCATCATGGGGCGATGGACCTGGATGCCGCGCCCCCGCCGTTCGTGACGGTGCGCTCCGAGCGCGTCCGCGCCGTCCTCGGCCTGGTGCTGATCGCGCTGGCGTGCGGGTTGGGGGCCTGGGTCTTCTTCCGCGGGCCGAGCCCGTTCGCGATCGACGTGTGGTGGAACCAGCTGTTCGCCTCGGCGCCGATCCAGCCGTTGCTGACGATCGCCCTGGTCATGAACCAGATCGGCGGGTACGTCACCGCGATCCTCATCGTCCCGCTCGGGGGCGCGCTCGCGCTGTTCCTCACCGGTCGGCGCTGGACGGCGGTGTACTTCCTGGCCGCGTCGGCGGGCAGCGCCCTGCTCGTGCAGGTGCTCAAGCACACGTTCGGCCGCGCGCGACCCGAGGACATCCTCGTGCTCGCCGACTACGGCTCCTTCCCCTCCGGCCACACCGCGAACGCCGCGACGATCGCGGTCGTCGCCGCGATCGTGTTCCCGACCCTGTGGGTGCGGATCGTCGGTGGTGCGTGGATCGTGCTGATGGCGTTCAGCCGCACGTACCTGCACGCGCACTGGCTCTCCGACACGGTCGGGGGTGCGCTGCTCGGCGCGGGTGCAGCCCTCGTGCTCGCGGTGGTGTTCTCCCGTCTCCGGGCCCGCGACGACGATTGGGCGACGCTCCGACGCAACCGTCGGATCCCGGATGCCGCGTCCTCCGCACCGTCCTAGGCTGACGGCATGAGCGACACAGCGCCGTCCGTTCCCGGTCCCGCCGACGACCCCGAGGTCGCCCGACTGCGCGCCGAAGCCGAGGCGGCGGAGGCCGAGCTCCGCCTGGCGCGGGCCCGCGCCGATCTCGCGGCGGCGGAGGCGGCGGCCGCGAAGGCCCGCGCAGCCGCAGCCGGAGATGCCGGGGATGCCACGATCGCCGAGCCGACGCCGGTTGCCGACCCGGCGCCGGCCGCCGCTCCCGCACCGGCCCCTGCTGCCGAGGCCCCGGCGCCGACCGTGCCGCTGACCGAAGCGCAGGTCGCCACGGTCGCCGCGGGATACGCGGGTACCGGCGCGGCCCTCGACCTCGGGGTCCTCGTCAACGGCGGGCCCGTGGCATCCGTCCCCGTCCGGATCCCGCTCGCGATGACCAACCGGCACGGGCTCGTGGCCGGTGCCACGGGAACCGGGAAGACCCGCACGCTGCAACTGCTCGCCGAGCAGCTGTCGGCGAACGGTGTGCCCGTGTTCGCCGCCGACATCAAGGGCGACCTGTCCGGCGTGGCCGCTCCCGGCGCCTCGAGCGAGAAGCTGCTCGCCCGTACGAGTGCGCTCGGGCAGGAGTGGACGCCGCGGGCGTACCCGACCGAGTTCTACGCCCTCGGTGACGACGCGGCATCCGGGATCCCGGTCCGCGCGACCGTGTCGGGGTTCGGGCCGTTGCTGCTCAGCCGCGTCCTGGGCCTGAACGCGACACAGGAATCGAGCCTCGGTCTGGTGTTCCACTACGCCGACGAGAAGGGGCTCGCGCTCGTCGACCTGTCCGACCTGCGCGCGGTGCTGACGTTCCTCACCAGCGACGAGGGCAAGAGCGAGCTGAAGGACCTCGGCGGCCTGTCGGGGGCGACCGCGGGGGTCATCCTGCGCGAACTCGTCGCGTTCTCGGCCGCGGGCGCCGACTCGTTCTTCGGCGAGCCCGAGCTCGACGTGACCGCGTTCCTGCGCACGACCGCCGAGGGCGAGGGCGTCGTGAGCCTCCTCGAAGTGCCGAACGTCGCGTCACGGCCCGAGCTGTACTCGACGTTCCTGATGTACCTGCTCGCGGAGCTCTACGAGGTGCTGCCCGAGGTCGGCGACCTCGACAAGCCGAAGCTCGTGTTCTTCTTCGACGAGGCGCACCTGCTCTTCCGCGAGGCGTCCAAGGCGTTCTTGTCCGCGATCACGCAGACGGTCCGCCTGATCCGCTCCAAGGGCGTCGGTGTCTTCTTCGTGACGCAGACACCGAAGGACGTGCCCGGCGACGTGCTCGCGCAGCTCGGATCGCGCGTCCAGCACGCCCTCCGTGCTTTCACGCCCGACGATGCGGCGGCGCTGCGCGCGTCGGTGCGGACGTATCCGGCGTCGGGCTACGACCTCGAACGGGTGCTGCAGGAGCTCGGGACGGGGGAGGCGATCGTGACCGTCATGGACGAACGCGGCACCCCGACCCCCGTCGCCTGGACGAGACTGTTCGCGCCGCGCGCCTCGATGTCGCCGATCCCCGCCGCCGACCTCGCCGCCGCCGTCTCGGCATCCCCCCTCTTCGCGCAGTACGGGACTCCGATCGACCGCGAGTCGGCCCGGGAGATCCTCGCGGCGCGCATGCAGGCGGCGACAGAGGCGCGCGAAGCCGCCGAGCGGGCGAAGCAGGCGGCCGCGGACGAAGCCGCGTACGCGAAGCAGCAGGCCGCGATCGAGAAGGCGCACGCGGAGGCCCAGAAGAAGGCGCAACGCGAGTACGACCGGTTGCTGAAGGGCACCGCGGCTCCGCGCGCACGTTCCAGCGCGCCGACCACGCCGCTCGACGACGTGCTGGGGCGCGGAGCGACGAAGACGATCCTCACCGGCGTCATCCGGGGCCTGTTCGGCACCGGCCGTCGCCGCTGAACCTCGCGGGGGTCACATCCGACGGACTTCCAACGGCATCGTTGAGGTGTCGATGAGCGGGTCCTCGTCCTGACGGGCGACGACGGCCTCCGCTTCGGCGGGCGTCTCGACCGCGGGCACCGAGCCCAGGAGCGGCCGACGTGCCGTCTCGCGCATCGCGAAGAGCGCGACGAGTCCGAGGGCGGCGAAGAACATGATGTAGAACGCCGGCATGAGGGTGTTGCCCGTCCATTCGATCAGCGCCTGACTGAACAGCGGCGTCGTCCCGCCGAACAGCGACACCGCGATGTTGTAGGCCACGGCCATCGCACCGAACCGCGACGCGGTCGGGAACAGGGCGGGGAGAGCGGATGCCGAGATCGCGACGTAGAACGCCACCGGCACCGCCGCGAGGGCCAGGGCGATCATGACCGCCCACAGCTCGCCGATCTGCATGATGAGGAACGCGGGGACGAGCAGCACGATCGCGGAGCTCGCCGCGATCGCGTAGACCGGCTTCCGGCCGATCCGATCACTGAGCCTGCCGATGAGAGGCAGGGCGGCCGACATCACCAGGAGCACGGGAACCGTGGCCACGGCCGCACCGAGGTTGGAGATGCCCACCTCGGTCTCGAGGTACGTGGGCATGTAGCTGGTGAGCGCGTATCCGGCGGTGTTCGTCGCCGCGACCAGCGCGATGCCGATGAGGAGCGCGCGCCAGTGGTGGCGGACGATGCCCGCGAGTCCCTGACGGGCCATCGGGTCGTCGGAGCCGGTCTCCTGCGCGGCCTCGACCGCGTGGGTCTGTTCGAACGACGGCGTCTCGGGGATGCGGAGGCGGAAGTAGATCGCCACGATGCCGAGCGGGATCGCCAGGAGGAACGGGATGCGCCACCCGTAGTCGACCATGGCGTTCTCGCCCGAGATCGCCGTGGTGATCGCGGTCGTCGCGGCCACCGCGGAGGCGCCCGCCGCGAAACCGACGTACGAGCCCACGTCGAGCCACGACGACCAGAAGCCCCGGGTGCGATCGGGCGAGAACTCCGAGACGTAGGTCGTCGCGCCGGCGTACTCACCACCGGTCGAGAAGCCCTGCACCATCTTGAGCAGGTACAGCGGCACGATCGCCCACAGGCCGATCGCGGAGGAAGTGGGCAGGATGCCGATGAGCGCGGTGGCCGTGGCCATCATCGCCATCGTGAGGAACAGCACCTTCTGCCGCCCGATTCGATCGCCGAGGGGACCGAGCACGAAGCCGCCGAACGGGCGGACGAGGAACGAGATCGCGAAGCCGAGCAGGGTCACCAGCAGGCCCCACGGCTCGGGCAGGTCGGAGGTGAACACCACCGCCAACGTCACCGCCAGGTAGCCGTAGATGCCGAAGTCGAACCACTCCATGAAGTTGCCGACGACGGTGCCGCCGATGGCGGTGCGCACGCGCTTCTTGTCGACGACGATGACGTCGTCGACCTCGAGTCGGGGGGATCCGGATGCCGCGGGGGGATGCTGGCTCATGCTTCCACCCTTACCCCGATCGGCGTGCGTTTTCCAGCCGACGGGGTGCGCGGGGCGGATCTGCTATCCGGCGGCCCGCGCCTCAGGAGAACGACAGGACGTTGTCGCCCCACGCGCGGCGCAGCTCGCCGTCGAGGTCCGACACGACGACATCGTGGCGGTCGATCACGAGTGTCGCGCGCGCGTCGTCGCCGTCGGCGGTGAACGTCGGCCACGCGGGCGCGTCGGGCGCCGACGGCGCATCGCCGCGGGCGAACGCCGTCCACCGCGCCTGCATCCGCGCCGAGATGAGTTCGGCGACGCGGCGACCGCCGAGACGGAACGTGAGGTCTTTCGGACCGCTCACGAGGTTGCCCCACAGATAGGGCAGCTCGGTGGCGTGCGTGGCGCCGAGGCCGATGAGACGCAGGAACGGCGAGGCATGGTCGAAGCGGTAGAGCCATACCGGTGCGACGGTCGAGTGCCCCTCCGCCAGCCACAGGGTGGGCAGGCGGAAGCCGATGTCGCGGGCCACCCCGAGACCGATCGCGCGGTGCCGGACGTGCTCGTACGCGGTGAGCACCTGCTCACGCGTCGGCAGTTCGACCCCGGTGTTCTCGGCCGCCATGTCGGCGAACATCTGGTCGATCCGGTCACCGGTGATGGGGATCAGCGGCGACTTCATGAACGAGAACAGCGACGCCTCGTCCTTGTTGGTGCCGATCATCAGCGGCACCGGGATGCCGCGGCCGGCCCGGAGCGCGGTGATCGGGGCCTCCGGGAGCAGGATGCCGTCGACGACGGGCGCGAAGGCCAGGGTCCCCGGGTCGGTGGTGGGGACCGCCGCGTACACGGCCTTGCCCGCGGCCACGACCGCCTCCACCGGGGCGGCCTGGAGCGCGGCGGGAGCCCCCGCGTCGTCGGGGTCGATGCCCAACTCGCCGAGGAAGCTGCGCGCCACCTTCTCGGCCCGCGCGGTGCCGTACACGCTCGACGCGGGGGAGGACTGCGCGATCGCGCGGTGGAACAGCCCCCGCGCGGACGGCGTCGCGAGGAGGGTGGTGACCAGCCCGCCGCCCGCCGACTCGCCGAACACCGTGACCCGGTCGGGGTCGCCGCCGAAGGCCGCGACGTTGCGCTGCACCCAGCGCAGCGCGAGCAGCACGTCCTTGAGGGCGAGGTTGCCGTCGAAGCCGGCGTCGGGCAGCGCGCCCGAGAGGTCGAGGAAGCCGAGGGCACCCAGACGGTAGTTCACCGTGACCACGATGACCCCGCCCGTCGACACCATCGACGTGGCGTCGTACAGGGGCTGGCTCGACGATCCGAACGTATACGCGCCGCCGTGCAGCCACACCATGACCGGCCGGCCGGACTCCGAGGCGTCGGCCGGCGCCCACACGTTCAGAGACAGGCAGTCCTCGTCCTCCACGGCCTCGTCGCCGAGCGGAACCGCGGGGTTCAGCGGCTGGGGGCAGACGGAGCCGAAGGAGGTGGCATCCACTTCCCCCTCGGCATCCGGGGCGGGGAGCGGGTCGCGCCAGCGTCGATCGCCGGTGGGCGCGACGGCGAAGCGGATGCCGCGCCAGGAGAGCACCGAACGGTCGAGGAGGCCCCGGAAGGTTCCGGCGGGAGCGGTGACGGTGACGGGAGCGTCCATGGGCTCGACGCTACGCGCGGCGACCGGGACGCGCGCCGGGATGTTCGGTCGACACGACAGAACCCGACCGCCCGGTCTCGTCCGCGACGAGGAAGAGCGCCTCGAGCGCCGCCTCTCCGCCCCGGCCGGTCAGGCGCGCACCGAGCCGGTCGGCGCGCGAGCCCGGCCTCAGTCGCGCCCCCGCGACGGGCGCACCGGGCGAGGTCACCCGGACGCGCAGACGGGGGCCGGCGGCCGTCGCCGCCAGACGTATCTCGACGCGCGCAGCTCTCACCCGCGCGTGCTTGGCGGCGTTGAGCAGCCCCTCGGCGACGACGTCGATCACGTCGCCGGCGAGGGCCGGGTCCGCGCGCAGCGCGTCGGCCGCCTCGTCGGCGACATCGCCGTCGACCGGCATCGCCGTCGCCCACGTCTGCAGCAGGGGAGCGAGCGAGGACGCCCGCTCGGCCGGGGAATCGAACACGCCCCGCACGGCGGTCGCCAGAGGGACGAGCCCGGCCCGGAATCCGGCCACGTCGGCGGGAGAGGCATCCGGATGCCGCAGCGCGAAATGCACCGCTGCGCCCTGCGCGTCGGCATGGACGAGGTCGGCGGCGCGGTGCAGACCCGCCCGGACCCGGCGTGTGCCCAGCTCGTCCGCGCGACCCCGGTCCACGATCGCACTCGACAGTCGTCGACGTTCCACCCGGAGTCGGTGCAGGCCGCTGCGCCCCAGGGCGAGGGCGAGGGAGAGGGCCGGATAGGTCAGCGCGGGTACGGCCGCGAGCGGCAGCGGGACGCCCTGCGACGTCGCGATGGCCGTGAGCGCCAGACCGACCAGCACGGACGACGCGACGAAGACCACGGCGCGTGCCCGCGGGCGACGAAGGAGAGGAGGCACGCGCGGGAGCAGGTCGGCCGCCGACCCGCAGACGAGAGCGCCGACCAGTCCGGTGAGGAGATCGACCGGCACGACGGCGCGCAGCGCGTAGGGAAGGACGGCGAGCCCGTAGACCGCCGCGGCCAGGCCGACGGGCGGCAGGCGCAGCGCGAGCGGCGCGCGGGGGAGCCCGGTGACGTCGACGACGCCGCCGGTCACCGCCGCCCCGGGTGTCGCGGCGGCACGCGCCGACAGGTCGCGGGCGCGGTCGCGGAGATCGGATGCCAGGGCGCGGACGTCGGCGACCGTTTCGAGGCGCGCCGCCTCCAGCGCGTCGGCGACCGCCGCGACCGCGGCCCGGGCCTCGGCGGTGTACGCGCGCACGCGCGCGGCGCCGTCGTCCCACTGGGCGAGCACCTGGGCGAGCAGGGCGTTGGTCTCGCGGGTGGACCGGACGATGTCGACGAGGACGGCGGTCCCCACCAGCGCGATCGTCCACACGAGGAGATTGGTGGCGGCGCGCAGCGCACCGTCGCCCGGGGGGAGGACGGGCAGCCCGGCGGCACGCGAGACGGCGTCGAGCAGGAAGGGCCGGGCGAGAGCGGTGGCGGCGAGGGCGAAGACGACCACCGCCGCGCGCGCGCGAGGGCGCCGGAGGGTCCGCTCCGCCCCGGCGATCCCGACCCACACGACGGCGCACACCGCCGCCGTCACCACGGCGACGAGGGCGCGCTCCGCGTCCGACAGCCCCGCGGGCAGCGGGGCCAGGACCGTCAGCGACACCGCGACGATCGTGACGAACGTCCAGCGGGTGACGAAACGGCCGCCCGAGAGCGCGCGGTTCCCCGCGCGCAGCAGCGTCCTCACGCGACGGGGCCGAACTCGGCGAGATAGAGCGCGCTCGCGCGCACGCGCGGGTTCGTCCCCACCGCGCCGAGATCGAGTCGGGCGAAGATGCGGCTCACCGCGCGCTCCACCGCGCGCGTCGTCGTGCCCCGCTCGCGCGCGATCTGCTCGTTCGACCACCCGCGCGCGACGAGGGCGAGCACTTCGATCTGCCGTCGGGTGAGCCCGGCCAGCGGCGAGGTGCGCGGCGATACCGGGGGAGCGGGTGGTGTCGTCGTGCGCAGCGCCGCCTCGATGGCATCCACCACGACATCGGCGGAGCTCACGTCGAGCTTGGACACGAACACGGCGCCCGCCGGGCCGGGGCGCCCGGAGCCGGCGACCGCTCCCGGGAAGCTGCTGAGGAAGACGACCGCGAGGTGCGGGGCGAGACCGGTGAGGATCGTGGCCAGTTCGACGCCCGAGGGGCGCGAACCGAGATCGATGTCGGTCAGCAGCACATCGGGATCGGTTCCGGCGAAGAGGGTCGTCGCCTCGGCGGCGTCGGCGGCGCCGGTGACCTCGAAGCCGCGGTGCGCGAGCATGTCGCACAGCAGGACGCGCATCGCCGGTTGATCTTCCACGACGAGCACGCGACGCACCCACGCGGTCTCCACGCACTCACACTATCCACGTCAAGCCCCCCGCGATGTCGGGGGCCGGGCGTACCTTTTCGGCATGAGCGAGCTGTCCGCCCCCACCGGCCGTGAACCCGCGCTCGTCGCCCAGCCCCGTCCCGACGGGTCGGCGCCGCGTGCCCTCGTCCTCGGCGCCACCGGCTATCTCGGTGGGCGTCTCGTGCCTCGGCTGCTCGCGGCCGGCTACCGGGTGCGGGTGCTCGCCCGTGACGCGCGGCGCGTCGGGGCGTTCCCCTGGGGCCACGACGTCGAGACGATCGAGGGCGACGCGACCGACGCGGCGGCGGTGGCGCGCGCCGTCGAGGCCGTCGACGTCCTGTACTACCTCATCCATTCGATGGGTGGCGGCCGCGACTTCGAGAGCACCGACCGCCGCGCGGCCCGCACGGTCGCCGACGCCGCGGCTGCGGCCTCCGTGTCGCGGATCGTCTACCTCGGCGGTCTCCACCCCGACGACGCCACGCTGTCGGCCCACCTGCGATCGCGTGTCGAGGTGGGCGAGATCCTGCTCGCCAGCGGTGTGCCGACGCTGGTGCTGCAGGCCGGCGTCGTGATCGGCTCGGGCTCGGCGTCGTTCGAGATGGTGCGGCACCTGACCGATGTGCTGCCGTACATGCCGGCACCCAAGTGGGTGCGCAACCGCATCCAGCCGATCGCCGTGCGCGACGTGCTGCACTACCTGCTCGGGGCCGCGCGCATCGCCCCGAACGTCAACCGCGCGGTCGACATCGGCGGCCCCGACGTGTTGCGCTACGGGCAGATGATGAACGGCTACGCCCTCGAGGCGGGTCTGCACCAGCGCGCGATCGCGTCGTTGCCGGTGCTGACGCCCCGGCTGGCCTCGCACTGGGTGAACCTCGTCACCCCGATCCCCAAATCGATCGCCCGGCCGCTCGTGGAGTCGCTGCAGAACGACTGCGTGGTGAAAGACCGGGCGATCGACGATCTCGTGCCGCGCCCCGAAGGCGGGCTGATGCCCTACCGCGAGGCCGTGCGGCGCGCGCTCGGCCGGGTCAACGACGACGCCATCGAGACGAGCTGGCAGGATGCCGAGGTCTCCGGCGCCCCGAGCGACCCGCTGCCGAGCGACCCCGACTGGGCCGGTCGCCTGGTCTACACCGACGAGCGCACGATGCGCACCAGCGCCAGCCCCGCGCAGCTGTGGTCGGTCATCGAGGGCATCGGCGGAGAGAACGGGTGGTACTCCTCGCCGTTGCTGTGGGCGATCCGCGGGTGGATGGATCGCCTCGTCGGCGGCGTGGGCCTCGCCCGCGGACGCCGGAGCCGCAGCGTCGTGACCGTTGGCGACGCACTGGACTTCTGGCGCGTCGAGGCGATCGAGCCGGGGCATCTCCTGCGGCTGCGCGCCGAGATGAAGGTGCCCGGCGGCGCGTGGCTCGAGCTGCGGGCGAGTGCGGACGGTGACGGCGCCCGGTTCGACCAGCGGGCGTTGTTCTTCCCGACCGGCCTCGCGGGGCGTCTGTACTGGCTGTCGGTGCTGC
The DNA here is from genome assembly GCF_001898305.1 of Microbacterium sp. 71-36. Classification (NCBI taxonomy): domain Bacteria; kingdom Bacillati; phylum Actinomycetota; class Actinomycetes; order Micrococcales; family Microbacteriaceae; genus Microbacterium; species Microbacterium sp. 71-36. The sequence goes on along the minus strand of NZ_MKTP01000001.1, from coordinate 1,206,734 downwards.
CCTTCCACGGTCTGATCTTCAGCGGCATGGCCCGGCGCATCACCGCCGCCGCCGAACACGTGCAGCGCGACGACCTGGAGCCGAGGGCGAAGGCCGGCCGCATCCCGCCGGAGGTCCCCGAGGTCGAGACGATCCCCTCGGCGGCCGACACGCCCGCCTAGGCTGGGACTGTGCCGTACACCGCCCGCGTGATCACCGTGTCCGACCGCTCCGCCGCCGGTCTCCGCGAGGATCGCGGCGGCCCGCTCGCGGTGTCGCTGCTGCGCGACGCCGGCTTCGACTGTGCCGACGCGGCCGTCGTGCCGGACGGGGCCGACAGCGTCGAGACCGCCCTGCGTGCCGCCCTCGCCGCCGGAGCCGGACTCGTCGTCACCACCGGTGGCACGGGGATCGCGCCCACCGATCGCACCCCCGAGGGCACCGCTCGCGTGATCGACCGCGAGCTTCCCGGCATCGCCGAGGAGCTGCGTCGCCGCGGGCTCGCCGACACCCCGCTCGCGGTGATCTCGCGCGGCCTCGCCGGGATCGCCGACCCCGCGACCCTCGTCGTCAACCTCCCGGGATCCACGCGGGCCGTGGCATCCGGGATCGCCGTCCTCGCGGAGCTCGCCCCGCACGTCCTCGACCAGCTCGCCGGAGGAGACCACTGATGAGTGCCGTCCGCATCGCCCGCCTGTCCGAGGAGCCGCTCGACCTCGACGCTCATCTGCGTGCGGTCGAGGACGACGCCTCGGGCGCCGTCACGACCTTCGTCGGGCGCGTGCGCGACACCGACCCGGATGCCACGGACGCCGTCGTCGCGCTCGAGTACAGCGCTCACCCCGACGCGCCCGCCGCACTCCACCGCATCGCCGAGCAGGCTGCCGCGGGCACCGACGCCATCGTCGCGGTGAGCCACCGCGTGGGGCGGCTGGAGGTCGGGGAGGCCGCCGTGATCATCGCCGTCGCCTCGGGCCATCGCGCGGCGGCGTTCGAGGTGTGCCGCACGGTGATCGAGACGATCAAGACCGACCTGCCCGTGTGGAAGCGTCAGGTCGAGGCCGACGGCACGACCGCGTGGAAAGGCCTGGGCGGCTAGGTATCGGATCTGATACCATATTGACTATGTCGTCGGATCTGCCCACCGGCCTCGAGGAGGTCCTCGACTCCGCCGCGCGGCTGCAGGAGCTGGTTCCGGATGCCGTTCGGGTCGGTGGGTCCGCCGCGGCACTGTACGCCCGCCACCGGATGTCGACCGATCACGACCACGTCCTCGCGGATCTACAGGACCGGTTCGATCTCGTGCTCGACGCGCTGGAGCGGGACGGCGACTTCGTCCTGAACCGCGCCGTGCCGGGGAAGATCATCCTCGGCGAACTGGGGGGTATCGAGGCCGGCGTGCGCCAGCTCATCCGCCGTCGACCGCTCGAGGTCCAGCGCGTCACGCTCCCGTCCGGTGGGGAGATCACGGTGCCGACGCTCGACGAGATCGCCCGCATCAAGGGCTTCCTCATCGTCAAGCGCAATCAGATGCGGGACTACCTCGACGTCGCGGCCCTCTCCGGGGCGTTCGGAGCGGATCACATCGGCGCGGTGCTCGCGGCCATCGACGAGTACTACACCGATCCCTCCCACCCCGAGGACCAGCCGGTGCAGGCGCAGCTGGCGCGTCAACTCGCCGACCCGGCGCCGAAGGACCGTCGCGCGCTCGCCGGTCTGGCTTCGTACAAGGGTCTCGTCCCGCGCTGGCGCGACTGGGAAGACGTCGTCGCCGAATGCCGCGTTCTCGCGGCCCATCTCGTCTGAGGAGAGTCGTGCCGCTGCGTTTCCGGAGCATCGACGCCACCCCTGCCGATCCCGTGGAGTCCTGGGGGTTCGACGGCATGCTCGCCGCGATCGACCGCGGCTACGCGAGCGATTGGCGCAAGCTCATCGACGCCCTCGCCGACGAGCCCGCTCTGCGCGAGATCTACGACGACGCGCGGGACGCCGCCGAGTCGCGAGCCACGGTCGCGCTCATCGACGCGGCGCTGGCGGTCGCGCAGCGCACCGCCGAGCAGGAGGCACTGGAGCGGCTCCGTGCCGCCTTTCGCCAGACCCGGCTCACGCAGGCGGAAGTGGCATCCCGGCTGGGGACGTCTCGTCCGCGGATGACCTCCTACCTGAGCGGTGCGGTCACGCCGTCGATGGACGTCCTCGTCGCGGTGGAAGCCCTCGCGCGCGAACGTCGGGCGCCGTCGCTGGTCGCGCACCTCGAGCTGGTGTAGCGCTCAGCCGCCGGCGAACGGCGGCAGCACGTCGACGTGCGCGACGCCCGCGAGGGGCGCGTCGTCGTCGCGGCGCTCGCCGTCGACGAGCACGGCGCAGCGGTCCAGGATGCCGACGAGCGCGGGGTGGTCCGTGAGCACGGCGGTGCGCAGCGCGAGGAGGGTCGACTCGGCGCGGTCCTCGGCATCCGTCCCCGCGGCCTCGGCGGCGGCGGCGAAGTACCGGACCCGCACGCTCACGCGGGCTCCCCGGCGCGGTGCCAGTCGCCGGACTTGCCCCCGGTCTTGGACACGATCCGCACGTTCTCGATGCTGGTGCCCTTGTCCATACCCTTCACCATGTCGACGATCGCGAGCGCGGCGACCGAGACGCTCGTGAGCGCCTCCATCTCGACGCCGGTGCGGTCGGCGGTGCCGACGGTGGCCTCGATCTCGACGCCGTCGTCGACGATCTCGAGGTCGACCGAGGCGCGGTGCACCCCGATGACATGCGCGAGGGGGAGGAGCGTCGGCGTCGACTTGGCGGCCTGGATGCCGGCGATCCGCGCCACGGCCAGCACATCGCCCTTCGGCGCGGTGCCGCCGCGGAGCGCGGTGACCACCTCGGGGGTGCAGCGCACGAAGCCGCGCGCCGTCGCGGTGCGGACGGTGGGCTGCTTGAGAGTGACGTCGACCATGCGGGCGTGGCCCGCGGCGTCCAGGTGGGTGAAGGTCATGGAATCAGCATGACATCGACGGGGTCGCCGACGGCGACGACCGACACCTCGGCGGGGACGATCGCGAACGCCTCGGCGCGCGCCAGCGACGCCGCGAGGTGCGAGCCGGACCCGCCCGCGGTGGCCGGGCGCACCGTTCCGGCGACGAGATCGACGACCGCCGGGAGGTACTGTCGGCGGCCGGGCGGGGTGCGCCACGACTCGGATGCCGTGAGCCGGGCGTGGCGGCGATCGATCGCCGTGCGGCCCTGGAGGGCGAGGAGTGCCGGGCGCACGAACACCTCGAACGAGACGGCGACGCTGACCGGGTTGCCGGGGAGGCCGAACACGAGCCGACCGTCGTCGACGACGCCGAAGGCCTGCGGCTTGCCGGGCTGCATCGCGACCTTGTCGAACGCGATGCGCTCGGACAGCGCGAGACGCACGGGTTCGTAGGCCCCGGCGCTCACACCGCCGCTGAAAACGACGACGTCGACGTTAGACGCGTGTTCGAGGACGGCCTCGATCGCGCTCGGCTCGTCGGCGACCGAGGCGAGGACGGTGACCTCGGCATCGGCGCCGGTGACGAGAGCGTTCAGGAGCACCCCGTTCGAGTCGGGCGTCTGTCCGCGGCCCGGTGTCGTCCCGGGGGCCACGAGCTCGCTCCCCGTGGACACGACCGCCACGCGCGGACGGCGGCGTACCTCGAGACGATCGACGCCGGCCGCGGCGGCGGCGGCGAGGGCGTACGACCCGAGCCGCTCGCCCGCCGTGAGCACGGCGTCGCCGGTGCGGACGTCACCGCCGCGACGTCGGATGAACGCGCCCGCGGCGGCGGGGGCGTGGAGCACCTCGACGGTGCCGAGGGAGTCGGCGAGGCCGCCGGCGGTGTCCTCGAACGGGACGATGGCGTCAGCGCCCGTCGGCACGGGGGCTCCGGTCATGATCCGCACCGCCTCGCCCGGCCCGAACGCGGGGTCGTCGGCCGACCCGGCCGGCAGATCGGCGACGACGCGCAGCGGCACCGGGCTCTCGGCATCCGCCCCCTCGACGTCGGCGAAGCGGACGGCGAACCCGTCCATCGAGGAGTTGTCGTCGCCGGGGAGGTCGTGCCGGGCGCGGACGTCGGCCGCGAGCGTCCGTCCCGCCGCCTCGTCCAGCCGGACCGTCTCGACGGGCAGGGCGTTCACGGCGGCGAGGATGCGGGCGCGGTGCTCTTCGACGGTCAGCAGCTCAGACACGCGGGGTCCTTCCGGCGAGGGGGATGACGTCCTGGCGGGCGCGCAGCGCGTCGATCACGACGAGACGCCCGAGCAGAGGCTCGCCGGCGCCGGTGATGAGTTTGACCGCCTCGGTCGCGAGCAGGCCCCCGACCTGCACGCACAGCGACCCCAGCACGCCGACCTGCGCGCACGTCGGCGGTTCGCCGACGGACTCGGGCGGGAAGACGTCGCCGAGGGTCACGGGGGCGTGGCCCGCGGGGGGCCGCGACCAGAACACCGTGGCCTGCGCCGACCACTCCTGCACGGCGCCCCACACCAGCGGCATCCCGAGATCGTCGGTCGCGGATGCCACGGCGCTGCGGGTGTCGAACGTGTCGCTGCCGTCGATCACGACGTGCGCGTCGCCGAGGAGGTCGCGGGCGTTGTCCGGGGTGAGGCGCGTCGTCTCCTGCCGCACACGCGTGAGCGGTGAGAGATCGTGGATCGCGCGCGCCGCGGACGCCGTCTTCGGTGCGCCGATGTCGTCCACACGGTGCATCAGCTGCCGCTGCAGGTTCGTGCGCTCGACGACGTCGTCGTCGATCACGATCAGTTCGCCGACGCCCGCGGCGGCCAGGGCCAGCAGCACGGGGGAGCCGAGGCCCCCCGCGCCGACCACGGCGATGCGGGCGGCCGCGAGTCGCCGCTGTCCCTCTTCGCCGATCCCGGCGAGGACGGCGTGACGGGCCGTGCGGATGAGTTCTTCGGGGGCGAGGGCGGCCACCGGGTCGACGAGCGGCCTCATCCGCCGATCGCGCTCATCGTGCGCGCGGGCTGGATGAAGTCGGCACGCGCCAGGCCGACGCGGTCCGAGCCGTGCGCGCGAGGCTTTCGCCACATGGCATCCCGCCAGATCTGCGCCAGCCCTTCGTCGCTCGCGCCGTCGCGCAGCGCCGTGAGCAGGTCGGTCTCCTCATGGGAGAACAGACAGGAGCGGATGCGACCGTCGGCGGTGACGCGTGTGCGCGTGCAGGCGGCGCAGAAGGGCTCGGTGACCGAGGAGATGATGCCGACGTGACCGGCCAGGGTGTCGTCGCCGCGACGACGCACCTCCCAGCGTTCGGCGGGCGCGGCCCCGCGACCGCGGGGGTCGGGCGCGAGATCGAAGACCTCCTCGAGTGCGGCGCGGATCTCGCGCGCCGGCACAACCTGCGTCTCGGTCCAGGAGCGGTCGCCGTCGAGCGGCATGTCCTCGATGAACCGCATCTCGTAGCCGTGGGTCACGGCCCAATCCACGAGCGGAGTCATCTCGGTGTCGTTGATGCCGCGCAGCAGCACCGCGTTGATCTTGATGGGACCGAGGCCCGCGGCCCGGGCGGCGTCGAGCCCGGCCAGGACCTTGTCGAGGTGGGGGCGGCGGGTGAGTTCGGCGAACGTCTCGGGGTGCAGGGTGTCGAGCGAGACGTTCAGACGCGTGAGCCCCGCGTCCTTCAGAGCCTGGGCGCGGCGATCGAGTCCCACCGCGTTGGTGGTCATCGCGATCGGCAGGTCGGGGTGGTCGGCGCGGATCCGCGCGATGACGTCCTCGAGGTCCTTGCGCACGAGCGGCTCGCCGCCCGTCAGGCGCAGCTCCTCGGCGCCGAGCGCGCGGACGGCGACGCGCACGATCCGCGCGATCTCCTCGCCGGTCATGAGCTGCTGCTGCGGCATCCACGGCAGGCCCTCCGCGGGCATGCAGTACGTGCAGCGCAGGTTGCACTTGTCGATCACCGACACGCGCAGGTCGCGGGCCACGCGGCCGAACCGATCGAGCAGCCCGCCCTCGCGGGGCGCCCCGGTCTCGCGCACGGCATCCATGGGTCGAGCCTAGGCGAACGGGGAGTGGGGCGGGCCGCCGCCGGGGCGCTAGCGTCGAGCCATGACCACCACCTTCCGGATCGCGCAGGCCGCGGGGCTGCTCGGCGTCAGCGACGACACCGTGCGGCGCTGGATCGACCAGGGCCTCTTGCCCACGACGGGGGCGTCGCCGGTCGAGATCCCGGGTGCGGCGCTCGCGGAGCGCGCCGTCGCGCTCGCCGCCGAACCCGACGATCCGACCGGGGTCGCGTCGAGCGCGCGCAATCGCTTCGTCGGCATCGTGACGCGGGTGCGCATCGACGGCGTCATGGCGCAGGTCGACCTGCAGTGCGGTCCGCACCGGGTCGTGTCGCTCATGTCGGCGGAGGCCGCCGAAGAGCTCGCGCTCGAGCCGGGTGCGCTCGCCGTGGCATCCGTGAAGGCGACGGTGGTCACGGTCGAGACTCCGCGCTAGCGCCCCCATTCCGTCCCATGATCCGCAGATGCGGAATACTGGATGCCGCGGGCACTCGGCTCCGCGGAAAGGACCCCCGATGCGTCGTCCCCTCGCTGTGCTCGCACTCCTGTCCACCCTGACCCTGGCCGCGGCCGGGTGCGCCTCGTCCGCGCCGACCCCCGCGGCATCCGAGGACCCCGTCTCGGGAAGCATCGAGGTCTACGCCGCGGCGTCGCTGCAGCGCTCGTTCGACGAGATCGCCACCGCGTTCGAGGCCGCGCATCCCGGTGTCACCGTGCAGGCCGTGTACGACGGATCGAGCACGCTGGCCACCCAGATCGGCGAGGGCGCGCCCGCGGACGTGTTCGCGTCGGCCGACGAGAAGAACATGGCGAAGGTGGCCGCGCAGGCACCGGACCCGCGGATCTTCGCGGGGAACACCCTCGTCATCGCGGTACCCGCCGGTGATCCCGGAAAGGTTCGGGGGCTCGCCGATCTCGCCCGGGTGACCACCGTGCTGTGCGCCCCCGAGGTCCCGTGCGGCGCGGCATCGGCGACGCTCCTGTCGAACGCGGGTGTCTCCGTGACCCCCGCCAGCTCCGAGCAGAACGTCACCGCGGTGCTGACCAAGGTCGCCGCGGGGGAGGCGGATGCCGGGCTCGTCTACGCCACCGACGCGGTGGGTCGCGACGACGTGGAGTCGGTCGTCCCCGCCGGCGCCGACGCGGTGGTCAACCGCTACCCGATCGCGGCGCTCACGGACGCTCCGAATCCGACCGCGGCCGCCGCGTTCGTCGCCTTCGTGCTGTCGGCGGACGGGCAGAAGATCCTCGCCGACGCAGGGTTCCGGGCTCCGTGAGAGGGGCGGGCTACGTTCCCCGCTGGCTGATCGTGCCGGCGGTGATCGGGTTGCTCTTCCTCCTCGTGCCGCTCACCGCGCTCGTCGCGCGGGTGGAGTGGTCCACGCTCCTCACCGACGTCACCTCGCCCGCGGCGCTGCAGGCGCTCGGCCTGTCGCTGGCGACCGGCGCGGCGGCCACCGCGGCCTGCGCGGTGGCCGGCATCCCCCTGGCCCTGGTGATCGCGCGCGCCTCGCCGCGGACCGCGGCGCTGCTCCGCGCGCTCGTGACGGTTCCGCTCGTGCTCCCGCCGATGGTCGGCGGCGTCGCGCTGCTGTACCTCTTCGGCCGCAACGGCTGGTTGGGCGGTCTCGGTCTGCCGTTCACGACGGCCGCCGTCGTGCTGGCGCAGGTCTTCGTGGCGCTGCCGTTCCTCGTCCTCGCCGTGGAAGGGGCGCTGCGCAGCACCGGCGTCGATCTCGAACGGACCGCGGCCTCCCTCGGAGCCGGCCGGGCGACCATCCTCCGCCGCATCACCCTGCCGCTCGCCGCGCCCGGCATCGTCGCCGGCGTCGTGCTGTGCTTCGCCCGCGCGATCGGCGAGTTCGGCGCCACTGCGCTGTTCGCCGGCAACCGGCCCGGCGTCACGCAGACGATGCCGCTCGCCATCTACACGGCGTTCAACGGCGGCGGCGTCGCGCAGGGCACGGCCGTGGCGCTGGCTCTGCTCCTCCTGGTGACGGCGATCGCGGTGCTGCTGCTCGTCCGCGGGTGGCGACCGGCCGTGGGGGCGGCGTGAGCGCGGCGCTGTCGGCGCACATCGTCGTGCGGCGACGGGCGTTCCTCGTGGACGTCGCGTTCGATCTCGCCCCGGGCGAGACGCTCGCGATCATGGGTCGCAGCGGCGCGGGGAAATCCACCGTGCTCGAGGCCCTAGCGGGACTCCAGCCGCTCGACGGCGGTGAGATCTCGCTCGACGGTCGGGTGATCGACCGCGCCGCGCGCCCGCGCGTGCGCACCGATCCGATGCACCGCGGTCTCGTGCTGCTGGGCCAGGACGCACGGCTCTTCCCCCATCTCTCGTTGCGGGAGAACGTGGCCTTCGGCCCCCGCGCTGCCGGCGTCGACGCCATCGACGCCCGATCCGAGGCCGACGCGTGGCTCCGGCGCGTGGGGCTCCCGGGGGTCGGCGACCGTCGCCCGTCCGAGCTCTCCGGTGGTGAGCAGCAGCGTGTGGCGGTGGCCCGCGCGCTCGCCGCCCGGCCCCGCGCGGTCCTGCTGGACGAGCCTCTCGTCGCGTTGGATGCCGTGACCGCGGCCGAGATCCGCGCGATGCTGCGCGAGGCGTTGGACGGCGTGACGGCCGTCGCCGTGACCCACGACGCCGTCGACGCCGCGGTCCTCGCGGACCGTCTGCTGATCGTCGAGGCGGGCAGGGCGACGCAGCTCGGACCCGTGCGCGAGGTGCTCGAGGCGCCGGCGACCGATCTGGCCGCCCGCATCGCCGGGCTCGAACGGATCGTCGGCGTCGCGTCGCGCGGTCACTGGCAGTCGGACGGGTGGTGTCTGCGATCGACCGAGCCGTTCGACGGCCGCGACGGCTCCGCGCTCGCGGCGGTCTTCCGAGCGGCGCACGTGCGGCTCGGCGACGGTCCGAACGGGTGGGATGCGGTCGTGCGGCACCACGAGGCGACGGCGACGGGCGTTCGCGTCGTCACCGACCGCGGAGCGGCGGAGGTTCCGACCGCCGACGCGGCGCGGCTCCGGCCGGGCGCACACGTCCGGCTGTCCGTCGAGCCCGGGCACGTGCGGTTCGTCGCGGCATCCTGAACCGGGTCAGCCCGCGACGACCCGCCCGCTCTCCAGTCGCACGATGCGGTCGACGAGGTCGTCCGGAACGTCGACGTGCGACACGAGCACGACGGCCCGCCCGCGGTCGCGCTCGCCGCCGACAGCGCCGAGCAGGTCGCGCAGGAGCGCGTCGGATGCCGCCGGGTCGACGCCCGCGGTCGGCTCGTCGAGCACGAGCACCGGGAAGCCGCGCAACAGCGCGCGCGCCAGGGCGAGCCTCTGCGCCTGGCCGCCCGAGACGAGCCCGCCGCGGTCGCCGACGGGGGCGTCGAGGCCGCCCCGCTCGCGCACCCAGGCGTCGAGACCGACGCGGCTGAGCACCTCGGTCAGGTCGTCGTCGCCGGCATCCTCGCGCGCGAACAGCAGGTTCTGACGCACCGATTCGTCGAAGAGGTACGGCGTCTGCTCGACCAGCCCGATGGTGCGACGGAGGTCGTCGCCCGCGAGGGTCCGCGCCTCGACGCCGCCGATCGTGAATTCGCCGTCGTAGTCGAGGAAGCGCGCGAGGACGTGCGCCAGCGTCGTCTTCCCCGCGCCGCTCGGACCCGTGACGAGGACGCGTTCGCCGGCTGCGACGCGGAGCGTGACGTCGGTGATGCGCCCGGTGTCGTCGAGGCCCGCATCGGATCTCGCCGGCCAGTGCGCGCGCACGTCGCGCAGCTCGATGCCGTCGCCGAGGGCGGGCGCTGCGCCCGTCGCGACGGGTTCGTCGCGGGGGAGTCCTTCGGGGATCTCCGCCGGGACGGCGTCGGCGATGCGCTCGGCCGCCGCGCGCACCTGACGCCAGGACGCCAGGGCCAGCGGCACCGGTCCGAACACCTCGAACACCGCCATCGGCAGCAGCACCACCACGGCGAGGCCGGGGCCGGAGAGCGTCCCGGCCGCGACACCGGGCGCGGCGACCGTGAGCGCGAACAGGGACGCGAGGCCCGCGAGCACCGACACGGTCCCCGACGTGAGTCCCTGGGCGGCTCCACGGCGCACGACCGCGCGGCGCAGGGCCCGGTCGGCGTCGCGCACCCGCGCCTGCGCGGCGTCCAGCGCGCCGTACGCGGTGAGCACGTCGAGGTTGGTCAGGAGGTCGTGGACCGCGTCGGCGAGGACGGCACGCAGCGGGGCGATCGCCCGCTCGGCGCGGGCGCCGGCCGCCCATCCCGCGGCCACCGACACCGCGAACGCCGCGACCAGGCAGGCCAGCAGGACCAGCGCCGCGGGCCACGACACGAACGCCGTGAACACGACGGCCGCGAGCGAGGTGAGCGCGGCGACCGAGAGCGGCAGCACGACGCGCAGCGGGAGGTTCTGCAGTTCTTCGACGTCGTCCACGACGCTGGAGAGCAGCCCGCCCCGCCGCGCGCGGCCCAGCCCGTCGGGTGCCAGCGGCACGAGTTCGCGCACCAGATCCGCGCGGACGACCGCGAGTCGCTCGAGGGCGGCGTCGTGGCCGGTGAGGCGTTCGAGATAGCGGAACACGCCCCGGGAGAGGGCGAACGCGCGGACACCGACAACCGCGACCGAGAGGTACATGACGAGAGGCTGCTCCGCGGCCCGGGCGATGAGCCACGCGCTCGTCGCCAGCAGGGCCACCGCGCTTCCCGCGGTACCGAACCCGGACAGGACCGCCGGGGCGAACCGCCCCCGCGAGGGCATCGCGGAGGCGAGGATGCCGCGGACCCGCCCGTTCACGCGAGCACCCCCAGGTCGACCACGCGGTCGGCGATCTCCCGCGCGGACGGGCGGTGCGACACCAGCAGCACGCCGGCGCCGGCGTCGGCCTCGGCGCGGAGGGTCTCCCACACGCGTGCTTCGGTATCGGCATCCAGTGCGCTCGAGGGTTCGTCGAGGACGAGGATCCGCGCCCCGGCGGTGCGGGAGCGGTAGAGCGCGCGGGCGACGGCGACGCGCTGCGCCTGCCCACCCGACAGCCCCGCCCCTCCCGCGCCGAGCGGCGTCGCGGGGTCGAGGTCGGCGGCTCCGGCGTCGACGAGGGCCTCCGCGATCGCGAGGGGGTCGGCGTCGGATCCGAGCGCGACGTTCTCCGCCACCGTTCCCGAGACGAGTCCGGGCCGTTGTCCGGCCCATGCGACCGCGGCGCGGGCGTGAGGCACCGCGCGTCCGTCCAGGAGCACCTCCCCGCCGTGATCGGCGTAGCCGAGGATCGCGGCGACCACGCTCGATTTCCCCACCCCGCTCGGGCCCGTCATCAGCACGACCGCGCCCGGCTCCACGCGCAGCGAGACGCTCGGCATCCGGTGGACGCCGCGCTCCACGCGGACATCGCGCAGCTCGAGCGTCGTTCCCGTCCCGGCGGCGGTGCCCTCGGACACCGGCGCGGTGCGGGCGGCATCCAGGGCGTCGAAGATCTCCTCGGTGGCGGCGACGCCCTCGGACGCGGCGTGGAACTGCACGCCCACCTGGCGCAGCGGCAGGTACGCCTCGGGCGCGAGCAGCAACACGAACAGGCCCACGAGCAGGGTCAGATCGCCGGAGAGGAGGCGGAACCCGATCGTCACGGCGATGATCGCGACCGAGATGGATGCCAGGAACTCCAGCGCGAAACCGGACAGGAACGACACGCGCAGCACGGTCATCGTCTCGCGCTTGTAGTCGCGCGTCACCCGTTCGACCGTGTCCGCGGCACGGTGCTCGCGGCCGAAGGCCTTGAGCGTCCCGAGGCCTTCGACGGTGTCGGCGAACCGGGCGGCGAGACGCCCGAGGGTGCCGTACTGCTTCTTCTGCACGCTGCGGGTCGCCAGACCGATCAGCACCATGAACAGGGGGATGAGGGGGATCGTCAGCACGACCGTGAGACCCGACAGGGGGTCGGCGAGCGTGATCGCGCCGATGAGGATCGGGGTCGTGATCGCGGTGGCGACCAACTGCGGGAGGTAGCGGCCGAAGTACGCGTCGAGCGCTTCGAGACCGTGCCCGGCGGTCACCGACAGCGACGCGGCGTTGCGGCGCGCGAGCCACCCCGGCCCGAGCGTCGCGACGGCGGCGACGAGGCGTTCGCGCAGCTGGAGCGAGGCGGCCGCGGCTCCCCGGGCGGACACCCGCTCGGATGCCGCGATCAGGAGGCCCCGCACGACCACGAGGGCGACGGCCGCGGCGACGTACCCGGTCAGCTCGTCGAACGGGCGACCGTCGACGGCGCCGACGAGGGCCGACGTGAGCGACCACGCGAAGCCGACGACGACCCCCGTCTGGGCGAGGACGATCGCCGCGCTCACCGCGAAGAAGCCGCGGGAGGCGGAGGCGTATCGCACCAGTCGGGGGTCGACGGGGCGCACCCGGGTCGTGTCGGTCAATGCGCCACCAGGGCTGCCTTCTCGATGCGGGCGCGGGTGACGCGCTTGCGGAACACCCAGTAGGTCCACCCCTGGTAGGCCAGGACGAGGGGAAGGAAGATCAGTGCCGCCCAACTCATGATCGTCAGGGTGTAGTCGGTGCTGGAGGCGTTCTCGATCGTCAGGCCCGACCCCGGCTCGAGGGTCGAGGGCATGACGTTGGGGAAGAGGGCGAAGAACAGCGCCGCCACGGCGGTGACGATCGTGATCGCGCCGAGCGTGAAGGCCGTCCCCTCGCGGTCGCGCAGGTTCGCCACCCACGAGCCGATGAGCGCGAGCGCGGCGATCCCGGAGAGGGCGACGACGCCGAGGAGCAACGGGGCCTGGTTGTTCGCGGCCTGGATGATCGTCCAGACCAGGAACAGGGCGGCGGCGACGATCGTGGCGAGCCCGGACTTCTTCGCGAGGGAGCGGGCGTCCGTGCGCACCTGCCCGTCGGTCTTCAGCGCCACGAAGTAGACGCCGTGCGTGAAGAACAGCAGCAGCGTGACGACACCGCCGAGGAGCCCGTACGGGTTCAGCAGCGTCAACAGGGTGCCCACGTACTCGTGGTCGGCATCCAGCGGAACCCCCTGCACGATGTTCGCGAACGCCACGCCCCAGAGGAACGCGGGGACGGCCGAGCCGATCAGGATCATCCGGTCGAAGCCGCGCTTCCACTTCAGCGAGTCGCGCTGGTGGCGGTACTCGAACGAGACTCCGCGGGCGATGAGCGCCAGCAGGATCAGCAGCAGCGGCAGGTAGAACCCGCTGAACAGCGTGGCGTACCACTCGGGGAAAGAGGCGAACAGCGCGGCGCCCGCCACGATCACCCAGGTCTCGTTGAGGTCCCACACGGGGCCGATCGTGTTGATGATCTGCCGTCGGGCGATGTCGTCCTTGCCGAGGAACGGGAGCGACATGCCGACGCCGAAGTCGAACCCGTCGAGGACGAAGTACCCGATGAAGAGGAATCCGACGATCCAGAACCAGAGGTATGCGAGGTCCATGACTGTGCTCCTAGTAGACGGTCGTCGGGGTGTTCTCGACGGTGTCGGGTTCGTTCGGGGCGTTCGGGTCGGGTAGCGGGTCCGGACCCTTCTGCGCGTACTTCTTGATGAGTCCGAACTCGACGACCGCGAGGGAGGCGTAGACCACGGTGAAGGCCACGAGCGAGATCAGCACGCTCCAGCCGGGGACGCTGGGGGAGACGCCGTCCTGCGTGAGCATCAGGCCGAACACGATCCAGGGCTGGCGGCCCATCTCGGTGAAGACCCAGCCGACGAGGCTGCCGAGCATCGGCAGCGGCGCCGCCCAGATCGCCACGCGCCACATCCACTGGGCGACGGGGCGCTTGGCCTTCTTCCGCGTGACCCAGAGGCCGACGACGCTGATGAGGGTCGCGAGGCCGCCGAGGGCGATCATCCAGCGGAAGGCCCAGTAGGTCACCCACAGGACGGGGGCGAAGTTGCCGTCGACCTGGTCGGCGAACTGCGGGAACATCTGCTGGCTGTACATCGTGTTCAGGTCGTTGATGCCCTCGACGCAGCCGTCCAGCGAGTGCGTGGACAGGATGCTGAGGAGGAACGGCACCCGGATGGAGAACAGCTCGCTCGTTCCGTCCGGCGTTCCGAGCGTGAAGATCGAGAACGAGGCGTTCGCGCCGCACACCGTGTTGAAGGTCGCCTCCGCCGCGGCCATCTTCATGGGCTGCGTGGCCACCATCACCAGGCTCAGCTGGTCGCCGGCGATGGCGACGAGGACGAACGACACGACGGTCGACCAGAGGCCGAAGCGCAGGGGGGCGCGCATCATCTCGACGTTGCGGCCGCGGGCGAGGTGCCAGGCGGACACCGACACGACGATCATGGCGGCGAACATCCAGCCCGAGAAGATCGTGTGGGGGAAGGCCGCGAGCGCCACCGGGTTGGTCAGGAGCTTGCCGAAGTCGACGAGCTCGGCCCGGTTGCCGTCCGCGGACATCTGGTACCCGACCGGGTTCTGCATGAACGCGTTCGCGGCGATGATGAAGTACGCCGACAGGGTCGCGCCGAGCGTCGCCAGCCAGATGCTGGCCAGGTGCAGGCCGCGCGGGAGCTTGTCCCACCCGAAGATCCACAGACCGATGAAGGTCGCCTCGAGGAAGAAGGCGAGCAGTCCCTCGAACGCGAGCGGGGCGCCGAAGACGTCGCCCACGAACCGGGAGTAGGCCGACCAGTTCATTCCGAACTGGAACTCCTGCACGATTCCGGTCACGACGCCCATGGCGAAGTTGATCAGGAAGATCTTGCCGAAGAACCGGGTCAGGTGCAGCCACTTCACGTCGCCCGTGCGGTACCAGACGGTCTGGAAGATCGCCACGACCAGCGACATCCCGAGCGTCAGCGGCACGAAGAGGAAGTGGTACAGAGTGGTCAGTCCGAACTGCCACCGAGCGAGCATGAGGGGGTCGAGCCACTCCACGGGATGTCTCCGATCGACGATCTTCTCTGTGGTCTGACCACAGGCTACTCCCGCGTCACGACGCGGAAAACCGGGTGATTCGGTATCGAACGATATACTCGGAACAGCATTTCGCGGTGGGTCGGAGGTCCCTATGACGGTGCGCCAGAGCCTGCTAGCGATCCTCGATCGCGGTGACTGCTACGGCTCGCAGTTGCGCGCGGAGTACCTGCGCCGCACCGGTGTCGCGGTGAACGTCGGCCAGGTGTACACGACCCTCGAACGGCTCGAGCGCGACGGCCTCGTCGAGCACCGCGGCGCCGACGACGACGGCCGCGTGCTGTGGGGCACGACCGCCGCCGGCCGTTCCGAGGCGCGGGCATGGCTGCGAACCGCCACGATCGTCGAGCGACGCGACGAGGTCGTCCTGCGCATCGCGCTCGCGCTCACCCTCCCCGGCGCGGACGTCGCCGGCATCATCGGCGCCCAGCGCGCGGCCGTGCGCGAGGCGCTGTCGAGCGTCGAGCCCGAGGACGAGAACCTGGACGCCGTGACCCGGGCGATCGTGTCGGCCGCGCGTCGATCGCGGCTCGAGGCCGATCTGCGCTTCCTGGACGAGGCCGAACGTCTGGCATCCGCGGCCGCCCCGTTCGATCTGTCGCACGAGCGCCCGCGTCGCGGACGACCCGTCCGCAGCGCGCCCTGACCGGTATCGCCGCCGCGTCGATTGTCAACCCCGGAACGGGGTCGCGCCGTTCGACGCAGTCTGAGAGCACCCCGCTAGGCGCAAGGAGCTCTCATGGTCATGGATATTCCCCTCAGTCGTCCGGGGCAGCCGAAGGCGGCCACCGAGATCCCGTGGACACGCATCGATCTCGACCTGTACGAGGTCGCGTGCGACGGTCTGATCGTCGGTTACGTCGAGGTCGTCGGCGCGATCTTCGTCGCCCTCCGGGGCGCGAGGTACGACCGTGCGGTGGAGGTGGCGCAGCACGTGACCTTCCACGCGGCGGTCGACACCGTCCTCCGCGGCGCGGGTCGGTGATCCCCCGCGGGTAGCACCGTCGTCGGAAGAGTCAACCCCCTCGGCCGCAGGCCACATCTGACACACGGTGAAGTCACCATGACCGACGACCCCCTCCCCACCGGACCGCACCGTCCCGTGCGCATCGCGTCCCTGCCCCCGTTGCGCGCGCAGGGACGAGAATCGAAGGGTGACGCGAACACTGGCCGCTCTGCCCGGCGCGGCTCGGCGGTTGTGCCTGAGCCGCCGAAAGGGCGAGATCTGCACGCGTGAGAAGGGCCACCGCGGCCTGCACCACCGCCGCGGCGGCTCGCTGCTGTGGAACGACCTGCAGGCCGACCCGCCGGAGTGCCCCGGCACCGGAACGGCGGCCGAGGCGGCTCCGACGCTGGCGGACGGGTTTCCCGACGGGCGCGCGGTGTGCCCCGTCTGCTGGGCCTTCGTCCCCCTCGACCGCGGGGTGCTGACTCCGCACGACACCTGGCGCGGCGACCCGACGCGCGCGGAGGCCGACCGGCGCCGGGAGTGGTTCAACGCGTTCGGCTGGTGACGTCGGAGTCGAGCACCCTGGCGCGACCGTCGATCACCTCGACGGTCTCGTCGAGCGCGTCGCTGTGGACGAGGTCGTGGGTGACCAGCAGCGTCGCCGTCTGCCGCTCCCGCGTGAGCCGCGACAGCAGATCCATGATCGCCGCCCCGCGTTCCCGGTCCAGTGCGCTCGTCGGCTCGTCGACGAGCAGCACGCGCGGCTCGTGCACGAGGGCACGGGCGATCGCGACGCGCTGTCGCTGACCGCCGGAGAGCTGCGCCGGTCGACGGTCCGCCTGGCCGCCGAGACCCACGGCATCCAGCAGCTCGTCCACCCGGGAGCGCACCGCCGCCCGGCGGGACCGCGATCCGCGTCCGCCGAGTTCGCCCATCACGCGCAACTGCTCGCGGGCGGTCAGGGCCGGCAACAGCTGCGGCTGCTGGAACACGATCCCGATCCGCTCGCGCCGGAGCGCGGTCGCCTCGGCGCGCGTGAGCGCGGTGGCATCCGTCCCGTCGATGACCACACGACCCGAGTCGGGCCGGATCAGCGTCGCCGCGAGGGCGAGCAGGCTCGACTTCCCCGAGCCGGAGGGGCCCGTGATGCCGGTCACGAGGCCGGGCCGCCCGTGCAGGGTGACGTGGTCGACCGCCGTGACGCGGCTGTCGCCGTCGGGATAGGTGAGGGTGACGTCGTCGAGCAGGATCATCGTGTGCTCCCGAGAGCGGTGAGGGGGTCGGACTTCGTGACGGTGCGCAGCGACACGGCTGCGCCGAGGAGGCCCAGGGCGATCATCGCCAGGGCGGGAGCGAGGGTCGTGAGCGGGTTCAAAACGAACGGGAGCGCGCCGCCGGCCAGCGCGCCGAGGGTGGCCGTGAGGCCGATCCCGACGCCGACCCCCACGACGAGCACGACGATCGCCTGACCCAGCGCGTCCCGCACGAGGGCGCCCGTTCCGGCTCCTAGCGCCTTCAGCACCGCGATGTCGCCCGCCCGCTGCATCGTCCAGACCGTGAAGAAGGCGCCGACGACCAGCGCGGAGACCCCGAAGAGCATCGCGATCATCAGGGCCAGCGACCCGATCTCGGAGCGGAACGTCGGCAGCGCCGTCAGGCTCGCGAGCGGGCTCGTCGCCGTGGCGCGCGTCTCCGCGGCGACCGCCGACCAGTCGGGGGTGCCGGTCACGGCGAGCACGGTGGGATCCCCCGATCCGCCGAGCTTGGCATCCAGCGCCGTCCACGCCGACGCCGTGAGCACCACCACCGGCGTGTGGCTGTACCAGGAGTCGGCGCCGACGGAGGCCACGCGGTACGTCGACCCGGCCACCGTGATCTCATCGCCGGTCGTGGCTCCGAGGGCGCTCGCCGCGCCCGCCGACAGCCCGATGCCGCTGTCGTCCGACGGTGCGAGGTCGGTGAGGACGGTGGACCCCGCGCCGGCGTCGAGTCCGAGCACCGCGACGCCGTCGCTGCCGCTCGGTCCCTCGGCGCGTCCCTGCACGATGCCGATCGGTGTCACGTGATCCACCCCGGATGCCGTGCGCCACGCGGCGATCGTGGCGTCGTCGAAGGCGGAGTCCGCGAACGTGGGTGCCGCGGTCCCGTCGGCGTGCAGGACGAGCCGGTCGCCGGGGAGCTGCAGGACCGCGGACACGTTCTGCGCCGCCAGACCTCCGGTGAGGCCCGAGAGGAACCCGACCAGCAGGGTGATGAGCGCCACGACCGCCCCGATGAGGGCGAATCGCCCGCGGGCGAACCGCAGATCCCGCCATGCGACGTACACGTCGCCTCCTTCCGTCCGGCGGATCTCGCCGGTGTCTCCACCCTCCTCGGAACGCGTCGGCCGGTCATCGGCGGCGAGGGCGAACTCCCTCTCCACCTTTCGGATGATCCGCGGGGGGCACGGCGTCCGTACGCTGGAACGGAAATGCCGCACCGCACCTTGGCCCCCGTGTTCACCGGGCTGCGCGCGGGAGTCCACGCGCTCTTCGCCGGGCTCCTCGCGCTCGTCGTCGTCCGCGTCGTCTGGACGGGGGGCTCGCCGTGGGCCTTCGTGCTCGTCGCGCTGCTGGCCGCGGTGTACCTCGCGGGGCTGTGGCTGGCGCGCCGCGGGCGGTCGGCCGGCGGCATCGCCTGGGTGTGCGCGTTGACGCTCGTGTGGGCGCCCTTGATGTGGCTCGTGCCCGAGGCCGCGTACCTCGTCTTCCCGTTGTTCTTCCTCTATCTGCATCTGCTCCCGCGGTGGGTCGGGCCGGCGGCGGTGATCGCTGCGACCGGGCTGACGATCGCGGCGTTCGCGGTGCACGGCGGTCTGACGGTCGGCGGTGTGGTCGGGCCGGTCGTCGGAGCCGGAGTGGCCCTGCTCATCGGTCTGGGGTACGGCGCGCTCCAGCGCCGCAGCGTCGAGAGGGAGGCGCTCGTGGCCGAACTCCTCGCGACGCGCGACCGCCTCGCGGCGACCGAGCGCGAACAGGGGGTCCTGGCCGAGCGGGCACGCCTCGCGCGCGAGATCCACGACACCGTGGCCCAGGGGCTGTCGAGCATCCAGATGCTCCTGCACGCGGCGGAACGGGCGGATGCCACGGGCCCCGGCATCGCGCACATCCGGCTGGCGCGACAGACCGCCGCCGACGGCCTCGCCGAGACGCGCCGGTTCATCCGCGAGCTCGCGCCGCCGACGCTGGATCGGGGACTGGGCCCCGCTCTGCAGCGGTGGGCCGAGGGGTGGGCGCAGCGCGAGGGCGTCGACGTCGAGATCTCGACCCCGGGCGATGTGTCCCTGCCCATGGACGCGCAGGCGGCGCTGCTGCGCATCGCGCAGGGCGCCCTGGCCAACGTCTCTCAGCACGCCGACGCGACGCGCGTCCGCGTCGACCTCGCGCAGGACGGCGGCGACGTCCGGCTGACGATCTCCGACGACGGTCGCGGGTTCGACCCGGCGGGCGCCGGGGAGACGGCCTCCGGGACGGACTCGTTCGGGTTGCGCGCGATGCGCGAGCGCGTCGAACAGCTCGAGGGGGACCTGTCGGTCGTCAGCGCCGCGGGTGCCGGCACGGTGGTCGCGGTCACCCTGCGGGGGACCGCCTCATGATCCGGGTCGTGATCGCCGACGATCATCCGGTGGTCCGCGCCGGGGTCCGGGCGCTGCTCGAGGCCGAGGCGGACATCCAGGTCGTCGGCGAGGCATCCACTCCCGACGCGGCCGTCGCCCTCGCCGCCGACCTCTCGCCGGAGCTGGTGCTCATGGACCTGCAGTTCGGTGAACGGGCCGCCGGGGCCGAGGCCACGCGCCGCGTCCGTGCCCTGGCGGCGCCGCCCTACGTCCTCGTGCTCACGAACTACGACACCGACGGCGACATCCTCGGCGCCGTCGAGGCCGGAGCCAGCGGGTACCTCCTGAAAGACGCGCCGCCGCACGAGCTGCTCGCGGGCGTCCGTGC
This sequence comes from Microbacterium sp. 71-36, assembly GCF_001898305.1. NCBI lineage: Bacteria > Bacillati > Actinomycetota > Actinomycetes > Micrococcales > Microbacteriaceae > Microbacterium > Microbacterium sp. 71-36. The sequence goes on along the minus strand of NZ_MKTP01000001.1, from coordinate 1,186,848 downwards.
CGCCGCCGCCGGGCAGAGCGCCTTGGCCCCCGCGATCGCGGGACGCCTGCTGGCACGACTGCGCGAGCCCCGGGTGAGCCTGTCGGCACGGGAGATCGAGGTGCTGCGGCTCGTCGCCCGCGGAGCGTCCAACGCCGACGTCGCGGCGCGCCTCCACATCACCGACGCGACGGTGAAGTCGCATCTGGCCCACGTGTTCTCCAAGCTCGGGGTGTCCTCGCGCACCGCTGCGGTGTCGGCCGCCCGCGCCCTGGGGATCGTGCGCTGACCCCGCCGGGTACCCTGGCGTCATGGTCCCGGTTCGCGTGCTCGGCGTGGCCCTGGATTCCGCCCAGCAGCACGTCATCCTCCTCGCGCCGCTCCCCGGTGCCGGAACCGAGGAGGGGATCGTCCTGCCGGTGTGGATCGGGCCGCAGGAGGCGATGTCGATCCTCGTCGCGACGGAGGGGGCCGTGACGCCCCGCCCGCTCTCGCACGATCTGATGGTCGTGATGCTGCGGGGGCTGTCGGCATCCGTCGATCGGGTCGCGGTGACACGCCTGTTCGAGGGCACGTTCTACGCCGAGATCCACCTCCGGACGCCGCGCGGTCCGCTCGTCATCGACGCGAGACCGTCGGATGCCATCGCCCTCGCCGCCCGCACCGACGCGCCCATCGCGGTCGCCGAGGCGGTTCTCGCCGAGGCGGGCGTGCCCGAGGGGGCGGTCGAGTTCGACGCGCGCGGCGACGACGACCGCGTCGAGGAGTTCCGGAAGTTCCTCGACGACGTCGACCCCGACGACTTCCAGGGCTGAGCCGGCCACGTCGGTCGCGCACGCTCCTAGACTCGAAGTGCCGCCCGTCGCGGCGGATTCAGACGAATGGGGTACGGATGCAACTCGCCATGGTCGGACTCGGACGGATGGGCGCCAACATCGTCCGCAGACTCATGAAGGACGGCCACGACTGCGTGGTCTACGACGTGAACCAGGATGCCGTGGCGGCGCTGGCCGCGGAGGGCGCGACCGGGGCGACGAGCATCGCCGACCTCGCCTCGAAGCTGCAGAAGCCCCGCGCCGTGTGGCTGATGATCCCCGCCGGCCTCACCGGCTCCGTCGTGGACCAGGTCGCCGAAGTGCTCGAAGCGGGCGACATCATCATCGACGGCGGCAACTCGAACTACCGTGACGACGTCCGCCGGGCCGCGAAGCTCCAGGACACCGGCATCCACTACGTCGACATCGGCACGTCGGGTGGCGTCTTCGGCCTCGAGCGCGGCTACTGCCTCATGGTCGGCGGACACGACGAGGCCGTCGCCCACCTCGAGCCCGTTCTGCGCACGATCGCCCCCGGACCCGGTGACATCGAGCGCACGCCCGGCCGCTCGGGGGACTACACCCCCGAGGAGCGCGGCTATCTGCACTGCGGTCCGTCGGGCGCAGGGCACTTCGTGAAGATGGTCCACAACGGCATCGAGTACGGCATCATGGCCGCGCTCGCCGAGGGACTCAACGTCCTCAACAACGCCGACGCGGGACTCAAGCAGGGCGAGCACTCCGCCGAGGTCGCCCCGCTGGAAGAGCCGGAGTTCTACCAGTTCGACATCGACACGGCCAAGGTGTCCGAGCTGTGGCGCCGCGGATCGGTGATCTCGTCGTGGCTGCTCGACCTCACGGCCGCGGCGCTCGCCCAGAACCCGACGCTGGACGGTCTCGCCGGCCGCGTCTCCGACTCGGGTGAGGGACGGTGGACCGTCAAGGCCGCCGTCGACACCGGCGTGCCGGTGCCCGTGCTCGCCTCCTCGCTGTTCGAGCGCTTCGCCTCGCGCGGTGAGGACCACTTCGCGAACCAGGTGCTCTCCGCGATGCGCCTGCAGTTCGGCGGGCACCAGGAGCTCCCCGCGGGCGACGTGCTGGAAGCGGGCGGGAAGAAGGCCGACAGCAGCGCGAGCTGACGCGTGCGCCGGTCGGGGGTCCGCGGTCGGGGAGACTAGAGGGATGAGTTCTTCCGCGCCCGCGTCCTCCGATCGGTATGTCGTCGCCACCGACGGCGCGTGCAAGGGCAATCCCGGTCCCGCCGGGTGGGCCTGGGTCGGTGAGGACGGGCACTGGGCGGCCGGGTCCATCCCCGAGGGCACCAACAACATCGGCGAACTGCTGGGGCTGCTGCACGCGATCACGGATCACGCCGACGTCCGCGATCTCGTCGTGCAGGCCGACTCGAAGTACGCGATCGACACGTACTCGTCGTGGATGGACGGGCACCGCCGCCGCGGCTGGGTGACCTCGGCCAAGAAGCCGGTCGCCAACCGCGGCATCCTCGAGGCGCTCATCGCCGCCCGGGATGCACGCCGCGCCGCCGGGCTTCCCGACGTGGTGCTCGAGCACGTCCGCGGACACAGCGGGCACGTGCTGAACTCATGGGCCGACGAGCGCGCCGTGCGCGCGTCGCAGCACGCGGCGAAGGGCGAGGAGCTCATCTGGACGTCTCTGCGGGGCCTCGATCGCCTCGAGGTGGCGTCGGCCCCGCCGCGCTCGGCCGCGGACCGCAACGGGCGCTGACCCCGACGGGCGCTGACCCCGACGGGCGCTGACCCGTTCCGGGGGAGGGCGCCGATCAGAACGGCGGGGGATCCGGCTCGGGGACGAAGGCGACGTATCTCTCCGGGCGGTCGCCGACGGTGCGCCCGAGCGGACTGGTCCATTCGATGCTGCCGTCGGGACCCTGCCGGGCGGTCCACGCGGTCTCGGTCTTCAATGTGTGATGCCGGGTGCACAGGCAGGCGAGGTTGGTGCGGGCGGTCGGCCCGCCCCGGGCATGGTCCTCGCTGTGGTCGATCTCGCACGCGCGCGCCGGCCGCCGGCATCCGGGGAATCGGCAGTGCACGTCGCGCGCCCGAACGAAGCGCTGGATCGCGGGGGAGGGGCGGTAGCGGTCGACGGCGAGCACGGCGCCCGTGACGGGGTGGGTGACGACCCGGTCCCACGCGGGCGCCCCCGCGAGAAGACGGCGTGCGGTGTCGGCGTCGATCGGGCTCTGCCCGTCGATCGAGGCCCCGCGGTCGCTCGCACCGGCGGCGGTGAGGGCCGGGACGACGACCGAGACGTGCGCGCGGATCGCGCCGAGGCCGCCCGCGAGAGTGTCGGCGGTGGGGTCGATCGCGGGCTGACCGGTGAGGACGAGGTCGCACAGCAGGTCGGCGCGGACCTGGTCGGTCGTGCGACGGTCGTTCACGGCATCCGGCTCATCGCCCGCGCTCTGCGGCTGAGGAACGGAGCGGATCGCCCGCGCCTGCCGCGTGAGGCGGTCGTACATCGCGCGGATCTTCGCCGCCCCGTCGAGCACGCCGAGCCGGGCCATGCCGTCGACGTCGTCGTCGATCCAGACGCGGCGCTGCTGCTCGGCCCGCGCGCACCGCTCGCTGATCGACACCGGATGGAGCTCTTCGACGAGGGCGCGCGCGAACGCCCGAGTGCCCGCGACGGTGTCGGTCGCGGCGCGCTCGATCACGCGGGACTCGAACACGCCCCGCGCGACCGGGTCGGCGAGCTCGACGCCCACGTCGCGGATGACGGCGGCGTGCCGCGCGCTGATCCGCGCATCGGCCAGCGCCTGCAGCGTCGCCGGGAAGTCGTCGACCAGCTGCAGGGCCTCGCCGAGACGGCGTTGGACGGTGCGGTCGTTCCAGCGGAGGGCCACGCCGATCTCGGCCGCGATCGACCGCAGTGCCATCTCGCGTTCCTGCACCGCGCGCGGGCGGTGCTTCGATCGCTCGAGCGCGACCCGCATCGCGGCGGCGAACTGCACGGTGCGGGCGGCCTCGAGCTCGGCCAGCGCCCGTTCGCTCTCGACGAGCGCGGCGACGGCGTCGGTGAGGACGGCGTCCTCCCGATCGTCGAAGACGGGCGGTCGATCTGGCATGCACACATGCTGCCACGGACCTCCGACATCGCGCGGCGACTATCCACAGGCGATCGCCTACCGTGGAGGCATCCCCCACGGAAGGCCCCCATGAGTGAGACCCGACCGGAATCCGCCCTCGTCGCGGCGGTCGCCCGCGCGCACGAGCGGGGGTTCGACGGCATCCGGATCGTCGCGAACTTCTACGCCACCGGGCACTGGCGGTGTCGCGTCACCGTGCCGGGACCCGGTCAGGACGACGAACAGAACGTCCTCGTCGCCTACTCCAGCGCCGGCGGGTGGGACCTGTTCGGCGACGGCCGCACCGACGAGACCGTGGATGCCATCGCGGATCGCCTCATCGATCTCGCGCGGCCGTTCCCCTCGGCATCCGTCTCCGACCCCGCGTACGCGGACTGGCTGCGGGAGCTGCGCCGTCGCACGGGCGGGGGTGCGTTCGTCATGTTCGAGGACGCGTACTCGCGCGAGCACATGTGGCGGCAGCGCGGTCTCGTGAAGCTGATCTACGCGGATGCGGATGCGGCGCGTCGCGACAGGGAACGCCCGGGGGCGGGCGCCGTCGATGAGAACGGCTGGACGCTCGACGACACCATGCCCGTGCCGCCGCCGCGCTGAGCGCTAGGGAACCGGCGTGCCCTGGTGGAACACGCACCGCGGTTCGGGATCGCCGCGCCAGATCGAGGTGCGGCGGCTGTCGCGCCCCTCGAAACGCAGCCGGTAGTGCAGCAGCAGCAGTCCCGGCGCGAGCTGTCGCGCCTCCCGCTCGCTGATCTCGACGTCGCCCCGGCCAGGGGCGGACGCCAGTGCGGCGACGATCTCGTCTCGCGTCCAGCGGCGCCCCGACTGGCCGATCTCGACGAAGTCCTCGGCGAGCAGCTCGCGCAGTCGAGTCGCGTCGCCGCGAACAGCGGGCGTGAGGAGGCGCTCTTCGGCGTCCCATGTCGCGGCGATGAGAGCCTCGACATCCCGTGGACGCGTCTCGCGCACCGCTGACGGTGCGCCGCACGGAACGGGGGTCGTCGTGCCGTTCGCCCAGTCGCGGCGGAGCACGCTGTAAGCGACGGATGCCACGGGCGCCCCGTCCGTGACCGGCCATCCGTCGCGGTAGTGGGCCTCGAACACCCACCCACCGCGCTCGAACGTCCGGCGCATCGCGATGTTGTCCTCGCGCGTCTGACCCTCGAAGCGGGCGACGCCGGGGTGCTCCCGGAAGACGCGGTCGGCGGCCGCGGTGAGGGCCGAGACCCCGAAACCGAAGCCGCGGTGCGGCTCGCCCAGCCGCAGGTCGACCATGGCGGTCGGGTCGGCGAGATCGAGGAGACGGACGACGCCGAGTCGCCCGCGCTCCGCGTCGTCGATCCACAGCGCCTCGGTCTCGTCGCCGCCCCATTCCCCGCCGTCGATCGCCGCGCGCACCTGCTCCACGGTCGACCGCGCGCGCACGTGGAACGGGAAGACGTTGCGCGTGAGGAAGGAGACGAGCTGGTCGCGGTCGTCTCCCGCGGCGACGAGGGGCGTCAGGTGCAGCGGCATGGGTTCACCCTACGGAGGGGGCCGCGACGTGATCCGCGGCCGATGCGGCCACGTTCAGCGCACCGATGCGCGGCGGAGGAACGCGTACTGCGCAAGGACGGCGAGCACGATCACGACGCCCGCCGCCAGGGCGATCCACCACGGCTGGAAGAGGGCGGCGAGGGGGATCAGGAAGATCGCGACGATGCCGAGGGAGATCACGCTGACCGCGGCGAGGGTCATCGGCCCGAGTGCCCCGAACCGCACCCACGACGCGGCGAAGGCGCCACCGACGGACAGGACGAACAGCGTCCCGAGGAAAGCGGTCACGGCGAGCTGGAGCGGGTTCCCGGCTCCCAGGATCCAGACGTCGGTCATGTAGATGTCGAAGAACCAGTGCCCCGTCGCCAGCTCGATCGCGAGCAGCACCAGCAGCATCGCGGTGACGTACAGCGACAGCACGACGTGGGTCAGCACGGTTCCCGTGACGAACGCGCGACGCGTGCTCCCCAGCGACAGCGCGAGGGGGAACGTGAGCGACACGGTCTGCACGCCCAACCAGCCGAAGAAACCGGGGAGGGCCCAGAAGATCGCGGCGTTGCTCCGGCTGTTCTGCACCCACTCGTCGCTGCCGGGCACGGATCCGACGCGCCAGAAGATGATCGCGATGATCACCGTCAGCGCGAACACGACGAGCATGATGCCGGGCGGCGTGCGCAGCAGAAGTGCGCGCTGCGAGAAGTGCAGACGGAGGACGTCGGTCGGTGCGGCGCCCCGTCGGGGAGCGGTGGTGAGGGCGGTCATGCGAGTGTTCCTTCCCGGGAGTCGCGCTCGACGCCGTAGGCGGCCACGAGGTCTTGCAGAGTGGCGGGGCTGAGCTGTGCGCCGGCGCGCGCCGCGCGGGTGCGCAGCTCTTCGTCGGCGCGCGTCTCGAGTACCAGCGACGACAGGCCGCCGACCACGCGCCGCTGCAGCACGGAGTGACCCGCGGCGATCTCGTCGACCGCCGCCGTCGTGCCGCTGAGGGTGACGGCGCTGCCCCGGAGATCATCGGCCGTGGCCGTGCGCACCAGGCGTCCCTCGTCGACGATGACGACGTGTTCGAGGAGCGGCTCCATCTCGTCGATGAGGTGGGTCGACACGAGGATGGTCCGCGGGTGCTCGAGGTAGTCCTGCATGAGGGTGTCGTAGAAGAAGCGGCGGGCCGTGGCATCCAATCCGAGATACGGCTCGTCGAAGATCGTCAGCGGTGCGCGGGACGACAGGCCCAGCACGATGCCGAGCGAGGAGGCCTGTCCGCGCGACAGCTTCTTGATGGCGGTCTTGCGCGGGAGGCGGAAGCCGTGGACGAGGTGCTCGGCGACGTCGGCGTCCCACCCGGCGTGGAAGTGCGGGGCCACTTCGAGCACCTGCCGCAGAGTGAAATCGTCGGGGTAGCGCTGGTTGTCGCGGACGAAGCTGATCGAGGACATCGTGGCGGCGTCCTCGAACGGATCGGTGCCGAAGACCTGCACCGAGCCGCTCGAGGGTCGGTCGTGGCCCGCGATGATCGACATGAGGGTCGTCTTCCCGGCGCCGTTGCGGCCGAGGAGTCCCGTGATGGCGTTCGCGGGGATGTCGAGAGTGACGTCGTCCAGGGCCTGTGCGCGCCGGAAGCGGCGCGACACCCCCGAGAGGCGGACGGCGGGCTGCGTCATGAGGACGCCCCTTCCTGATCGATGATGCGGTGGATGTCGGTGAGGTCGAGGCCGAGGGAACGTGCTTCGGCGAGGAGGGGCGCGACGAAGTCGGCCCGGAACGCCGTGGTCCGCTCGTCGCGGAGACGCTGGTGGGCGCCTTCGCTGACGAACATGCCGAGTCCGCGCCGCTTGTGCAGGATGCCGCGGTCGACGAGGAGGCCGAGACCTTTGCCGACGGTCGCGGGGTTGATGCGGTGGAACGCCGCCAACTCGTTCGTGGACGGTACTTGCGTGCCCTCCGGGTAGCTGCCGGCCAGCACGCCGTCGGCGATGGACTCGGCGATCTGGATGAAGATCGGCTTGCCGTCGTCGAGCATCGGGCTCCTTTGGTTCGTTACTTGAGTAATGAACCTAGGGAGTGGCACTGCTCCTGTCAAGTGGACAGCGACTCAGTCGACGACGGCGCCCGTCTCGCCCGACACCACCAGCGCCGCCCGCTCGCGGGTCGCCTCGATCAGCGCGGCGTTGGCCCCGTCGACGCCGCGCGCCCAGTCGATCGCCGCGGCGAGGCTGCGCCCGTGCCGCGTATGGCGGTGCACGAGCCGGGTCTCGCGGACCGCGCTCGGCGCCGCGCAGAACCACACCTCATCGAGCGCGCCCTGCACGCGCGCCCACGGGCCGTCGTCGACCAGCAGATAGTTGCCCTCCACGACGACGATGCGCGTCGCGGGCTCCACGGCGATCTCGCCGGCCACGCCCTCGTCGACCTCGCGCCGGAAGCCCGGGGCGAACACCGTGTGCTCCGTCTCGGTGCGGATCCGGTCCAGGAGCGCGAGGAATCCCCAGCCGTCGAACGTGTCGATCGCTCCCTTGCGATCGCGTCGGCCGAGGCGGTCGAGCGTGGCGTTGGCCAGGTGGAAGCCGTCCATGGGAACGGCCGACGCCGTCCCGGGATGCCGGCCATTCAGCTCCGCGACGATCGCTGCCGCCAGCGTGGTCTTTCCGCTTCCCGGGCTCCCGGCGATCCCGAGCAGGAATCGGGGCGAATCGGATGCCGCTCGCTCGACGCGGTCAGCGAGCGCGACGATGGCTGCGGAGGGAGGTGAATCGGAGGCGGTCACGAGCCGAACCTAGCGGGCTGCGGGCGAAAACCGGACGCTCCGTGACGACGTCGAGCGGATATATGAAGTGAATCGCATGCGACTGCCGCTACCTTCCTCCACACGCATATGCCTCGTCCGCGGGGCTCGAGAGGAAGGTTGGACCAAAGATGGATCAGCAGACGCACCTCGAGATCGGTCGGCCGACGGCCGCGTTCGTCGGGGCTTCCTGGGTCGCTCTCGGACTGGGCGCATCCGTGTACTTCATCGGTCTGTGGAACGCGCAGATGCAGCTCGCCGAGAAGGGCTACTTCCTCGCGATCTTCCTCCTCGGACTGTTCGCCGCCATCTCCGTGCAGAAGGCCGTTCGCGATCGCGCCGAAGACGTTCCCGTGACCGGAGCGTACCTGGGCGTCGCATGGGGCATGCTGCTCACGTCGCTCGCGCTGATGGCGGTCGGCCTGTGGAATGCCGATCTCCTGCTGTCGGAGAAGGGCTTCTACGGCATCGGCTTCGCCATGAGCCTGTTCGCCGTCGTGGCCGTGCAGAAGAACGTCCGCGACGTCGCGGCGTATCGGACGCTGCATCCCGACCCTCCGCTGCCGATCGAACGCAGCGGTTTCGTCGGCGGCTGAGCGGCCCGACGGACGACGGAGCCCCGGATGCCTGGCATCCGGGGCTCCGTGCTGTTCGTCGCCGGGGGGAGACCTGTGCGCGTCAGGCGGGCGACAGGGCGTAGGTCACGACCGCGCCGTAGGGGTCTTGCTCCGTGACGGACACGAGCACGGTGTACGTGCCGTTGGTGAAGTCGGACGCTTCGGGAGCCGTGACGCCGGCGGTGTACCCGGCGGCGGACAGCGCGCTGGTCGCCTCCGCGAATCCGTGCTCGACGGACGCGACCTGGACCACGATCGACAGGGTGCCGTCGCTCAGCTCGCCGCGGACGAGATCGCACACCACGGTGCCCGCGACGATCGGGATGCCGGCCGCGGTGACGTCGGCGGGCACACAGCTCGTCGCGGCCGCCGCGGTGGACGCGGGTGTCGCCGCGGTGACGACGGGCGCGGCGGTCGCGCTGGGGGAGGAGGCCTCGGCGGCCGCCGGGGCGGGGGCGGCGCTCGCGCATCCGGAGAGGGCGATGATGGCGGTCAGCGCGACCGCGCACGCCATCGGGGACTTTCGTGTCGGGTTCACGGCGTCAGCATAGGGCGCGCGGCACCGCACGTACACGGCATTCGAGGGCGTACGGCCGGGGACCGCAACGCCCTCTCCGCCACTCAGACGGTCGCGAGGGTCGACTGCCAGCCGAGCGCCGGCGCGACGTGCTGCGCGAAGTTCTCGACCAGGCGCAGGTTGAACTCGACACCCATCTGCGAAGGGATCGTGAGCATCAGCGTGTCAGCGCTCATCACCGCGGCGTCGTTCTGCAGCTGTTCGATGAGCACGTCCGGCTCTGCCGCGTACGTCTTGCCGAAGGTCGAGCGCATGCCGTCGATCACACCGATCTGATCGGAGCCGGCCGAGCCCCCGAAGTACAGGCGGTCCTCGTCGCTGACGATGGGGAAGATGCTGCGGCTCACCGACGTCCGCGGCTCGCCCGCGTGGCCGGCGTCCTTCCACGCGGCCCGGAACGCGTCGAGCTGTCGAGCCTGCAGGATGTCGAACGGCGTGCCGTCCGCCTCGGTGAGGAGCGTCGACGACATCAGGTTCACGCCCGTGCGTCCGGCCCACTCGGCGGTCGCGGTCGTGCCGGCGCCCCACCAGATGCGCGTGCGCAGCCCCGGGGAGTGCGGCTCGATGCGCTGAAGACCGGTGCCGCCGCCGAAGGGACTCATCGGGTCGCGCTCGGCGAGCCCTTCCCCGTCGATCGCGCGCAGGAACAGGTCGAAGTGGTCACGCGCGATGTCGGCGCCGCGGGGGTCCTCGGACCCGGTGTAGCCGAACGCCTCGTACCCGCGCAGGACGGTCTCGGGTGACCCGCGGCTCACACCGAGGGCGAGTCGGTTCCCGCTGATGAGATCGACGGACGCCGCCTCCTCGGCGAGCATGAGCGGGTTCTCGTAGCGCATGTCGATCACGCCGGTGCCCACCTCGATGCGCGATGTGCGTGCGGCGATGGCGGCGAGCAACGGCATCGGGGCCGCCTGCTGCCGGGCGAAGTGGTGGACGCGGAACGAGACGCCGTTCACGCCGAGGTCGTCCATGCCCTGGGCGAGGTCGATCGCCTGCAGCATCGAATCGCCGGCGGAGAGGTGGTGGCCGCCGCCGAGGGGGCCGTAATGCCCGAAGGAGAGGGTGCCGAAGGAACGCATGACGTGTGCAACGCGGCATCCCCGTGTCTATTCCCGCGAATGGAGAATCCGGCCCCGGCCCGTCCGGGCTGTGGCACGATGCAGGGCATGGATGCCGAGCTGCGGGGGGAGCTGGCGGAACTGCGCGCGCGGGCGTACGGGCCGGACGCCGATCTCTCCGCCGATCCTGCCGCCCTGGGGCGTCTGCAAGAGCTCGAGGACCTCGAGCGCCGCGATCGAGGGGAGTCCTCGACGCCGGTGGTGCCGATGAACCCGCCGACGGCCCCATCCGACGATCCGCTCGTCGCCGAGGAGGGGGAACCCGACCTCGACGAGCCGACGGAGCGTGCGACCCGTCGCCCGGTCGTGCGGCGCGCGCACACGCTGTGGCTGTGGGCGGGCTCGCTCGCCGCCGTGGCCGCCATCGCCAGCGCCGCGTCGATCGCGGCGACGACCTTCGTGCCCGTCGCGCGGACCGCGGGCGTCGCGCAGGTGGCCACGCTCCAGGCCGACCCGGCCGCCGACACCGCGCCGGTCCGCAGCATGGGTTTCGAATCCGACGACGTGTCGGCCTACGCCGACTTCTACGGCCTCACCACGTACGTGGGTCCGTCGCAGATCGATGCGGCGGGCACCCGGGCGGAATGCGTCCTCCTCGTGGAGACCGCGACGATCGGGAAGATGGACGACGGCAACGTGTTCCAGGGAGGGTTCCGGTACGGCGGGTGCGGCGCGGGAGCCTTCCCGGCCACCGTCGAGTTCGTGGTGACGCCCGACCTGCCGGACGTCTTCCGAGCGAGGTTCCCCGTCGGCAGCTCGGTCCAGTTCGTGCGGGACGGCGACCGGGTCGGGGTGTTCTCCGACGCGGAATGAGCTCCGCCGACCGGCCGGCCGGCGGGGGATGAGAGGGTGGAGCGGTGACTTCGCTCCTCGACCACGTGCCCGCAGGCAGCGACCCGGATGCCGCCTACCTCGGGTTCGTGGAGTGGGCGAACGGCCGCGGGCTCACTCTCTACCCCGCCCAGGACGAGGCGATCATCGAGATCGTCTCCGGCGCGAACGTGATCCTGTCGACCCCGACGGGGACGGGGAAGTCCCTCGTCGCCGTCGCCGCGCACGCGGCATCCCTCGCCCGGGGCGGCCGCAGCTACTACACCGCCCCGATCAAAGCGCTCGTGAGCGAGAAGTTCTTCGCCCTCGTCGACATCTTCGGCGCCGAGAACGTCGGCATGGTCACGGGTGATTCCTCGGTCAACTCCGACGCCCCGATCATCTGCTGCACGGCCGAGATCCTCGCGAACCTCGCCCTGCGGCAGGGCGCCGATGCCGACGTGGACCAGGTCGTCATGGACGAGTTCCACTATTACGGCGAGCCCGACCGCGGCTGGGCGTGGCAGGTGCCGCTGCTGCTGCTGAACCGGGCGCAGTTCATCCTCATGTCGGCGACCCTCGGCGACGTCGAGGACATCGCCGACGACCTCTCGCGCCGCACCGATCGCCCGACCGCGCGCGTCACCGGCGTCGAACGCCCCGTCCCCCTGCACTTCGAGTACGCGCGCACGCCCGTGCACGAGACGGTGCAGGAGCTGCTCGACACGAAACAGTCGCCGATCTACGTCGTGCACTTCTCGCAGGCCGCGGCCATGGAGCGCGCGCAGGCGCTGTCGTCCATTCGCATCATCGGTCGCGAGCAGCGGGACGAGATCGCCGAGGCGATCGGCGGCTTCCGCTTCACGACCGGCTTCGGCAAGACGCTCTCGCGGTACGTCCGCGCGGGCATCGGCGTCCACCACGCCGGCATGCTGCCGCGGTATCGGCGCCTGGTCGAGACGCTCGCGCAGCGCGGGCTGCTGCGCGTCATCTGCGGAACCGACACGCTCGGTGTGGGGATCAACGTGCCGATCCGCACGGTCCTCATGACCGCGCTGACCAAGTACGACGGCACGCGCATGCGCCAGCTGTCGGCGCGCGAGTTCCACCAGATCGCGGGGCGCGCGGGCCGGGCCGGCTACGACACCGCGGGCACGGTGGTCGTCATGGCTCCCGACCACGAGATCGAGAACGCCGCGCAGATCCTCAAGGCCGGCGACGACCTGAAGAAGCAGAAGAAGATCGTGCGCAAGAAGGCGCCGCAGGGCTTCGTCAACTGGACCGAGCAGAGCTACGACCGTCTCGTCGCGGCGGAGCCCGAGCCGCTCGTGCCGCAGATGAAGCTCACCGCCGCAATGCTGATCAACGTCATCGCGCGGGGCGGCGACGTCTTCGGCAACGTCCGGTCGCTGGTGTTCGACAACCACGAGCCGCGCGCCCGCCAGTACGAGCTCGCGCGGCGGGCGATCGCGATCTTCCGCACCCTCGTGCAGGCCGGTGTGGTCGAGGCCGGGGCCGATGGCATCCGTCTGACCGTCGACCTGCAGCCGAACTTCGCCCTCAACCAGCCGCTGTCGCCGTTCGCGCTGGCCGCCATCGAGATGCTCGATCCCGAGGTCGAGCTGGGCAGGGGACCGGATGCCGCGCCCCCGGCGTCGTCGGTGGGCACCGGGCATTACGCGCTCGACGTCGTCAGCGTCATCGAGGCCACTCTCGACGACCCCCGCCCGATCCTGTCGCAGCAGCAGTTCCGCGCGCGCGGCGAGGCCGTCGCGGCGATGAAGCGGGAGGGCATCGAGTACGACGAGCGCATGGAGCTGCTCGAGGAGATCACCTGGCCGAAGCCCCTCGACGATCTGCTCGCCCAGGCCTACGAGGTGTTCGCGTCGAGCCAGCCGTGGATCCGCGACTTCGAGCTGTCGCCCAAGTCCGTCGTCCGCGACATGTTCGAGCGGGCCTGCTCGTTCGGGGAGTACGTGTCGCTGTACCAGCTCGCGCGCAGCGAGGGGCTGGTGCTGCGATACCTCAGCGACGCGTATCGTGCCATCCGCCAGACCGTGCCGTCCGACGCGCAGACCCCCGACCTGCTCGACCTCATCGCCTGGCTGGGCGAGCTCGTGCGGCAGGTGGACTCCAGCCTCGTCGATGAGTGGGAGCAGTTGATCAACCCGGCCGACGATCCATCCGCCCCGGTCGTGCCGCCGGCCCCGCCGTCGATCCTCACGAACCGCCGTGCGTTCATCGTGCTCGTGCGCAACGAGATGTTCCGCCGGGTGCAGCTGGCCGCGCTGCAGCGCGACGACGAGCTCGTCGAGCTGGATCCGGATGCCGACTGGCCCGACGTCCTCGACCGCTACTTCGAGGAGCACGACGCGATCGGCACGGGTGGCGCCGCGCGGTCGTCGGCGTACGTCGACATCGACGAGTCTGCCGCTGCCGACGGCGTGTGGCGTGTCGAGCAGACCATCGACGACCCCGCCGGCGATCACGACTGGCGCATCCGCGCCGAGGTGGATCTCGCCGCGTCGGAGGAGGAGGGGACCGCGGTCGTCCGCGTCACCGAGGTGTTGCGGCTCTGACGACTCCTCCCCGGTGGAGGGCGGGGTGAAGTTGTGCACAGAGCGCCGGAAACGCATGCGAACATGCCGAGCCCGGCCGTAGAGTCGACGACACCCGCGACCCGGAAGGACCCGCCCGTGAACCTCGACACCGCACAAGCGCTCATCGCGCTCGCCGTTTTCTTCGTGACTTTCTCCGCGGCGATTCTCAGTGGGATCAAGTGGATGCTCGACCGTGTCGAGCGGCGCACCCAGCAGGGATTCGAACAAGTGGACCGCGGGCTCGAACAGGTGGACCGACGGTTCGAGCAGGTGGACAAGCGCTTCGAACAAGTCGACAAGCGCTTCGAACAGGTCGACAAGCGGTTTGAACGGATCGAGGTGCGCATGGATCGCGCCGATGCCCGCATGGATCGCGCCGATGCACGATTCGACGAGCGCATGGCGCTGATCGATGTGCGCGAGCGCCGGATCGACGGGCGCCTGGTGACCATCGACGTCAACCTCGCCGACATCAAGGCATCGATCGACCGCCTCGACGGACCACGCCCGCCGCTGCTCCTGCCCTCCCCATGAGCGCCTCGCAGACGACGGATGCCGAGGCCCCGAGGCCCCGGCATCCGTCGTCTGCGATCGCGACTACGACTTGCGCGCGACGCGGTTCTCCGCGCTGACCATCCACGAGAGCTGCTCGAGGCGCTCGAGGATCCCGTGCAGGATGTCGGCACTGGTGGGGTCTTCGTCATCGACATCGTCGTGGACGTCGCGGACCGTGCCCACGGTCGCGTCGAGGCGCTCGGTGATGAGGTCGACGACCTCGGCCGTGTCGACCTCGCCCTGCGGGAACTCGGGCAGGGTCGTCGTCTCGGCGATGGTGTCGCTGCGACCGTCGGGCAGCGCGTGCAGCGACCGCATGCGTTCGGCGACGGTGTCGCTGAACTCGCGAGCGGCGTCGATGATCTCGTCCAGCTGCAGGTGGGTGTCGCGGAAGTTCTTGCCGACGACGTTCCAGTGCGCCTGCTTGCCCTGGATCGACAGCTCGATGAGGTCGACGAGGACGGCCTGCAGGCTGTCGGTGAGCTTCTCCGAGGCCTGGAAGCCCTTCTCGGCGTTCTGCTCGTCGGTGGTCTCGGGGCCGCTGCCGCCGCGGGCCGGGCGACGGCGGTTCTTGGTCGGGGCGTCCTTCGTGGTGGGGGACATGCGCGTTCCTTTCACTCGCGGTCGTCCTCGACGTTAGGACGCACCGGCGGCAGTCGCCCGGGGGTTGCGAGGAGGGCCGCGCGGCGGTACCGCCGGCCCGTACCCGCTCCGACCGGGATCGACAACCCCTGCGATACGGGCAGTGACGGTTCCTAGCGTGGGACCGTGCCCGCGACCCCGCCCCCGCCCCCGCCGTCCCGCCCGCTGCGCGATTACGCCGCGATCGGCGACGGGCGGACGGTCGCGTTGATCGGGCTCGACGGCTCGGTCGACTGGCTGCCGCTTCCGAATCTCCACTCGCGCCCGGTGTTCGCGCGCCTCGTCGACGAGTCCGCGGGCGGGTGCATCGCGCTGGCACCGATCGGGGACTACACGGTGACGCGCCGCTACGTCGCCCGCACGAATGTCCTCGAGACCACGTTCACCACAGCGAGCGGAGTCGCGAAGCTCACGGATGCCATGGTGACCGGCATCGCCGGACGACTGCCGTGGGCAGAGCTCGCGCGTCGTGTGGAGGGGGTGAAGGGTGAGGTCGAGTTCGCCTGGTGCGTGCAGCCCGGCACGATGCTCCGTTCGGCGGCCCCGTGGACCGAGCGCATCGACGGGTTCTCGATCATGCGGGTCGGTGACGTCTCGCTCGCCGTGGTCGGTCACGAGCACGGCATCCATGGGGAACCCGACGAGCGGAGCGAGAGCATCTCGGGCGCATTCACGACCGAGAAGGGCTCGCGCCATCTCCTCGTGATCGCCGCGACCGAGGGGGAGCCGTTGCGCATCCCCGACGCGCAGAACGTGGACCGCGGCATCGACCGCACGATCGCCGGCTGGACGCTGTGGTCGGACGAGTTCTCGTACGACGGTCCCTGGGCGGACGACGTCCAGCGCAGTGCCCTCATCCTGAAGCTGCTCCTGTTCAGCCCCACCGGCGCGATCGCCGCCGCCGCCACCACATCGCTCCCCGAGAACCCGCGCGGAGGCAAGAACTGGGACTATCGCTTCGCCTGGGTGCGCGACCTCGCCTACACCGCGCACGCCTGGGTCGGATTCGGTCTGCGCGAGGAGACCCACGCCGCCCTGTCGTGGATGCTGCGCACGATCCGCGCCAACGGTCCCGAGGTGCAGGTGATGTACACGCTCGACGGCGCCGCGCACATCGGCCTGGAGAAGCACGAGGTGCCGGGGTGGAACAGCATCCCTCCGGTCGTCACCGGCAACCCGGCCCAGGGCCAGCTTCAGCTCGGTGTGTACGGCGACCTCATCGCGATCTGCCGCACCTACGTCGAGGCCGGCAACCGTCTCGACATCCCGACCGGGCGGCTCCTCGCCGACGTCGCGGACCGCACGTGCGACCTGTGGCGACGTGCGGACTCGGGGATGTGGGAGCTGCCCGAGATCGAGCACTACACGTCGTCCAAGATGGGCTGCTGGAAGGCGCTCGACGATGCGCAGTGGCTCGCGGACGGCGGGCACATCCCGGACAACGGCGACCGCTGGCGCGCGGAGCGCGACCGCATCCACGCCTGGGTCGAGGAGAACTGCTGGTCGGAGACGCTGCAGGCGTACACGCTGCGCCCCGGTTCCGACGACCTCGACGCCTCGGTGCTCCTGCACGCCCCCACCGGCTTCGACCGGGGCGAGCGCATGTCGAGAACCGTGGATGCCATCACCGAACGCCTCGGCACCGACGACCACCTGGTGTATCGCTACACCGGCATGGACCAGGAGGAGCACACGTTCGTCGCGTGCGCGTTCTGGCGCGCGACGGCACTGGCCTGCGTCGGTCGCCACGCCGAGGCGATCGAGGCGATGGATGCGCTCGTCGCGCAGGCCAACGACGTCGGCATCTACTCGGAGATGATCGCCGAGGACGACGCTGCCTTCTGGGGCAACCTCCCGCAGGCGCTCAGTCATCTCGCGCTCATCAACGCCGCCCTCGTCATCCGCGAGGTGGTCGACGAGGCCGACCTCCGCGACCGCTGATCCCCCCCGCCGCGGCGCCTCGCGCTCCGGCATCCCCCTGAAAGGACTCGCCATGACCAGTCAGTACACCTTCACCGACCCCGCGAAGCTCTACGCCGACATCGAACCCTCGAAGCAGCACCAGCCCGAGCCGGGCCTGGATGCCGAGCTGTCGCCCCAGGCCGCTCTCGGCGAGGACACCTACGTCGGCAGCGGCCGCCTCGAGGGCCGCAAAGCCCTCATCACGGGCGCCGATTCCGGTATCGGTGCGGCGACCGCGATCGCCTTCGCCCGGGAGGGGGCTTCTGTGGCGATGTCGTACCTGCCCGAGGAGAAGGAGGATGCCGATCGCATCGCCGGCATCCTGCGCGAGGCCGGTGCGACCGTCGTGCAGATCCCCGGCGATCTCCGCGACCCCGAGTACTGCCGGGCGCTCGTCGCGCAGGCGGTCGAGGGACTCGGCGGCCTCGACATCCTCGTCAACAACGGCGGCAAACAGCTGTTCAACGAGGACCTCGAGACCCTCACCGACGAGCAGTTCGACGCCACGTTCAAGACGAACGTGTACGCGATGTTCTGGATCACCAAGGCGGCGCTGCCGCACCTGCCGGCCGGGTCCGCGATCATCAACACGACGTCGATCCAGGCGTACTCCCCGTCCGCGATCCTCGTCGACTACGCCTCGACGAAGGCGACGATCAACGCGTTCACGAAGGCTCTCGGTCAGCAGCTGGCACCGAAGGGCATCCGGGTCAACGCCGTCGCCCCGGGCCCGATCTGGACGCCGCTGCAGGTGTCGGACGGCCAGCCCCAGGAGAAGGTCGCCGAGTTCGGCGAGGAGACACCCCTCGGACGCATGGGGCAGCCCGCCGAGCTCGCCCCGGCGTACGTCTACCTGGCATCCGCGGAATCGAGCTACGTCATCGGTGAGACGCTGAACGTCAACGGCGGGATGCCGACCCCGTGAGCCCCCGGCCCGGTCCGGGCCGCTGAGTGTCCAAGACACGCGGACGAGCCGCCGTGGCATCCGCGTGTCTTGGACGCTGAGCCGTTCTCAGCGAGCGTCGTCCGACCGGTCAGCGGTGGCGGTACGACTGGCCGGCCTGGCCGAACACCTGCATCCGCTCGGCGACCATGTTCTGCATGGCCACACGGCCGCGGGACCCGTAGAGGGCGGGGTCGCAGCCGATCCCGTCTTCGTCGAGGTAGGTGCGCACCGCCGCGGCGTGGGCCATGTGCGAATCCATGCCCTGGTTGATCTTGCGGATGCCGAGCTGCGTCGAACGTGCCTTCTCGGACTCCGGCACACCCCACGACTCGGGCAGCTTTCCCCCGTGCGCGTTGATGGTCTCGCGCAGGTCGGCGGGCAGTGACGACGAACCGTGCATCACCAGATGCGTGTTCGGAACACGTGCGGCGATCCGCTCGATGAGGTCCATGTGCAGGACCGTCCCATCGGGCGGGCTGGTGAACTTGTACGCGCCGTGGGATGTGCCGATCGCGACGGCGAGGGCGTCGACGCCGGTGGCCGCGACGAATCGTTCGGCCTCGTCGGGGTCGGCCAGCACGATCTCCTTGCTGCTGGCGCCGCCGTCTTCGGACCCGCCGATGGTGCCCAGCTCGCCCTCGACCGACACGCCGTGGGCGTGCGCGTAGTCGACGACCTTCTTCGTCACGGCGACGTTCTCGTCGAACGAGGCCGGGGTGACGTGGTCGTCGCGCATCGACCCGTCGATCATGACGCTGGTGAATCCCGCCCCGATGGCGCGGACGCAGTCGTCGTAGGACGCGCCGTGATCCAGGTGCAGGACGACGGGCACATCGGGGTAGTGCGCGATGAGGTTGACCAGCGCCTCCCAGAAGAGTTCGTCGCGACCGTGCGTCGATGCGCCGGCGATGGTCTGCACGATCACGGGGGAGTCGGTCTCGGCAGCGGCGTCGAGCACGGCTTCGGCTTGGGCGAGGTCGGTGACGTTGAACGCCCCGACTCCGTACGATCCGGCGCGCGCGGCGTCGAGCGCGTCGGTGAGTGAGATGAGAGCCACGGGCTCGTCCTCCATTTCGTCGGCCCGTCGGGACGGGCGGTTTCTGACAACGGTAGACAGGCTAGGGGGGTCGTGCTACTTTGTCCATCGTTAGACAGAACACCGACGGCGACGAGGCCGACGGAGGACGCGGAGGCCGCCATGCGAGACGAGCTGTTGCTCGGCATCGATCTGGGCACGTCGTCGATCAAGGCGAACGCGATCGACCGCCACGGGCGATCGATCGGCCTCGGCGTGGCACCCACGCCGTTCGAGGCGAGCCCCCACGGCGTGGAGATGAGCACCGACGCGCTCTTCTCCGCCATCCGCGACGCGATCGCCGACCTGGGCATCCTGGCCACGCGCATCGCGGGTGTGGGTATCGCCAGCATGGGGGAGACCGGCACCATCATCCGCCCCGACGGTCCGAGCGACCTCCCGCTCGTCGCCTGGCACGACGCGCGTGGCGGCGAGATCGTCGACGAGGTCATCGCGCACTTCGGGGCGGAGGAGATCTATCGCCGCACCGGACGCGCTCCGCGGAGCGTGACGAGCATCGCCAAGCTGGGGTGGCTGCTGCGCAACGGTCATCGGACAGGAGGCACGTGGACGGGGGTCGCGGGTCTGACCCTGTGGCGCCTGACCGGTGCGCTCGCACAGGAGCAGTCGCTCGCGGCGTCCAGCGGGGCCTTCGATCCGCTCTCGGGCGAGTACGACCGTGAGATCCTGTCGTTCCTCGGTCTGGACTCCCTCGTCTGGGCGCCCGCCCGTGTCGGGGGGACCGCACTCGGCCGGGTCTCGATCGAGGGGGCGGCGTGGAGCGGCCTGCGCTCCGGCATCCCCGTGACCATCGCCGGCCACGACCACCCGGTCGGCGTCATCGGCGCCGGAGGGGACCACACGGAGGTCATCGACTCGATGGGCACCGGTGAACCGCTCGTCGTCGCCTGGGAGCCCCGCGGTGCCGCCGGGCGCTCCCACCCGCAGTGGCCCGACCAGTTCGGCGACCTCACGATCACGGCATGGCCCGGCACCTCCCGACACATGCTGCTGTGGGAGACGCTGAGGCCCGGCCTCGCCATGCGTCACCTGCGTCAGGCCCTCCGGGTCGACCGCGACGACATCGAGTTCGCCGCCATCGGAGTCGAGGCAGAGCCGCTGTCGCTGCCGAGGCTGCTCGCCCTGCAGGACGGCGAGGTCTCCGCCGACCTGCGCGCCCTCGCCCCCGAGGTCGCGTGGGCGAGCGTCCTCGAGGGGTTCGCCCAGGCATCGGCTGATGCGGAGCAGCGTCTGCGCGCTCTGTCCGGGGTCTCCGGGCAGACCCTGCTGATCGGGGGAGGCCTGCGCAGCCGTCGCTGGGTCGAGGCGAAGATCCGGCGCACACGTCACCCCGTCGCGATGGCGCAGGAGCGGGAGGCCGTGTCCCGCGGCGCGGGACTGCTCGCCGGTGTCGCCGCCGGCTGGTGGGCGCCGGAGAACTACCCGCCCGCCGACGCGGTGCCCCTGGCCGCCGGGGCGGAGCGCGGCGAGATGGTCGGGGGCCTGTGATGAGCCGGACGCTCGTCGGCGCTCCCGCGCCCCGTCTTCGGGGAGAACGATCATGACCGGCTCGCCGCGCCCCGGGCTCCGGCCCCCCGCCCGGTTGGTCGACATCGCGCGCGCGGCAGGGGTCTCCACCAAGACGGTCTCGCGCGTGCTGAACGACGAGATGTACGTCACGGATGCCACGCGCCAACGCGTCATGGACGCGGTCACCGAACTCGCTTACGTGGGCGACGCCGCGGCGACGGGACTGCGCACCCGGAAGTCCGGGTTCATCGGGCTCATCCTCCCCGACGTGCGCAACGGCTTCTTCGCGCTGCTGACCCGCGCCATCGAGGAGCGCCTGTCCCCGGCGTCACCCACGCTGCTCTTCGGCGACTCCGATGAGGAGGCCGACCAGGAGGAACGGTACCTGCGTACCTTCCGTCAGCAGAGGGTCGACGGGCTCATCATCCTGCCCAGCGGGGCCCCCAGCCTGCCCGACGCCGTGTCCGAGATCCCGACGGTGATCGTCGATCGCACCGTCCCGTCGGTCCGCAAGATCGCTGACCACGTCCTCGCCGACAACTCCCGCGCCGCCGGCCGTCTCGTCGAGCACCTCGTCCGTCACCACGGGCTGCGCTCGGTCGCGCTGGTCGCCGGCAACACGCGGGTCTCCAATGTGCGCGACCGACAGGCCGGCTATCTGCGCGTCGTGCGCGACGCCGGGCTCGAGCCGCACATCACGTCGGGACATTCGACCCCGGACGATGCGGCAGCGGGGGCGATGGAACTGTTCCGCACGCTCACCCCGCCCTTCGGTGTCTTCGCCACCAACAACCGGATGTTCTGGGGTGCGATGGCGGCGATCGCGCGTCTGGGGCTGCACGTCCCGCGTGACGTGCTGGTCACCACGATCGACTCGATCGGAGAGGCGACGGTCACCGGCCTCAAGCCGACGCAGGGCGTCGTGCCCGTTCAGACGGTCGCGGCCAAGGCGATGCGCCTTCTCGCCGAACGCACCGAGGACCCGACCCTGCCGCCCCGGCGCGAGACGGTCGACATCGACATCGAGTTCGGCACCACGTGCGGATGCATCCCGCTGACGAACCCCCTGATGATGGGCCCCGTCGGTGCCGCATCCACGGTTCCCACGACTCCCGCGCGCGACACGCGGGCAGAGAGCGAGGACTGACCTCGGCAGCCGCAAGCACGACGAGACCAGTCCCCGCAATGTCGCACCAGTAGTACCGAAAGTCACATCCTCAAAGGAGAGAACCATGACCCGATACACCCGAATGCGCTCCGCCGTAGCGGCCGCCGCGACGGTGACGATCCTAGCCGGGGCGCTCGCCGGCTGCTCGGATTCCGCAGCGCCGCAGGGCACCCCCGCGGCAGGCGGAGGCGGCAACGGCAAGATCGCGCTCGTCCTCAAGCCGCTCGACAACACCTACTTCGGCGCGATGGCCGAGGGCGCACAGGCGGCGGCGGACGAAGCCGGAGTCGACCTCACCATCGTCGCGGCCGAGAACGTCACCGACGACTCCGGGCAAGCGACGAAGCTCAACTCCCTCGTGACCGCGGGGTACGGCTGCTACATCGTCAATCCGACCAGCCAGACCAACCTCATCACGGGACTCGTGCCGGTGACGCAGGCCGGGGCGGCCATCGTCAACCTCGACCTGCCTATCGATCTGGATGCCGCCAAGCAGGCGGGCGTGAACGTGACGACCTACGTCGGGACCAACAACGAGACCGCGGGCGAGGCGGGCGGGAAGGCGATGCTCTCGCTCGTGCCCGAGGGTTCCTCCGTCGCGCTCATCGGCGGACTCGTCGCCGACCCGGGCAACATCGCGCGCCTCGGCGGCTTCGAGAAGGCGGTGGAGGGCAAGCTCGACATCACCCAGACGGTCGCGGCCGACTTCGACAAGGCGAAGGCCAAGAGCGCGGCAGCGACGATCCTCATTGCCAACCCCGACATCAAGGGCTTCTTCACCCCGTCGGGCGACATGGCGATGGGTATCCAGCAGGCCGTCGAAGAGGCGGGGAAGAAGGGTCAGGTCGCGGTCGTCGGCATCGACGGGACGCAGGATCAGCTCAAGGACATCGTCGCCGGCGGGCAGCCCGCCGCGATCGAGCAGTTCCCGTACCTGATGGGGGCGCAGTCGGTCCAGGCGTGCGTCGCGGCGATGAAGGGGACGTCCATCCCGTCGAACGTCGAGACCCCGGTCCTGATCGTCGATTCGAAGAACGCCCAGGCGGCGCTCGACGCCTTCCCGGCCCCGCCGCAGGGCTTCGACGTCCCGAACCCGTTCAAGTAACCCCTCACGAGTGATCGGGGATCCTCACCCATGACTACGCAGACACCCACTCGACCGGCGGCCGCCGCGGAGACGACCGCGATGGGACTCCGTCGCGCGCTCGGTTCCGAGGAGATCTGGATGAAGCTGGCGGCACCGGTCGCCCTCATCGCGCTCTCCATCGTCTTCACGGCGCTCAACCCGCGGTTCCTGTCCTGGCCGAGCGTTTCGACCATGCTCGCCGATTCGACCATCCCGATCCTGCTGGCGCTGGGGGCGACGTTCGCCGTCTCCCTCGCAGGGATCGATCTGTCGCTCGCCGCGACGGTCGCCCTCGGCAGCGTCACGATGGCCACGGCCTACCAGGGCGGGCTGCCGCTGATCGTGTGCTGCGCGATCGCGCTGCTCACGGGTCTCGCGGTCGGCGCGGTCAACGGTGCCTTCATCGGATGGGTGAGGATCCCCGACTTCATCGTCACGCTGGGCTCGCTCAGCGTCGTGATGGGGCTCAGCCTCATCATCTCCCAGGGCAAGCCGGTCGCCATTCCGGAGCGCGCGCTGACCTCGCTCAGCACCATGAGCTTCGCCGGCATCCGGGTGAACTTCCTCCTGGCGATCGCCGTCGCGATCGTGCTGCACATCGTGCTGTTCCGTACCCGGTTCGGGACCCATCTCCTCGCGGTGGGAGACAACCCCGACGCGGCGAAGGCGATGGGTCTGAAGGTCCCGCGCGTGAAGCTCGCCGGGTACATGATCTGCGGGGCGATGGGCGGTCTCGGAGCCATCCTGCTGACGTCCTACATCGGGTCGAGCCAGCCGGCGACGAACACCGACTACCTTCTGAAGGCGATCGCCGCCGTCGTGCTGGGCGGGGTGAGCCTCTTCGGTGGCCGCGCCACCATCTACGGCCCGGTCATCGGCGCGATCCTGCTCACGTTCCTGCAATCCGGCCTCACGCTGCTGGGCGTGAGCGCGTTCTATTCGCCGTTGGTGATCGGCATCGTCGTCATCGCGGCCGCGACGCTCATGAGGGGGCGCAAATGACCACCGACGCGGGCGAGAAGATCGTCGTCGACAACATCCACAAGTCCTTCGGCAACGTCCACGCGCTCAAGGGCGCCTCCCTCACCATCCGTGCGGGGGAGATCACGGCGATCGTCGGTGACAACGGCGCGGGCAAGTCCACGCTCGTGAAGTGCCTCACCGGTCTCTACACGCCCGACGAGGGGGAGATCCGCATCGACGGCAGTCCTGTGCGGTTCTCGTCGCCGCGCGACGCCCGCGACAAGGGCATCGAGACGGTCTACCAGGACCTCGCGCTGAGCGATCAACTGAGCGTGTGGCAGAACATGTACATGGACCGCGAGCTGGTCCGTGGCATCCCGGGGCTGAAATTCCTGGCCCGGAAGGAGATGAAGGAGCGGGCGGCGGAACTCGTGGCCGATCTCGCCGTGAACGTTCCCGGCGTCGGACGCCCCGTGAAACGGCTGTCGGGTGGACAGCGCCAGGCGGTCGCGATCGCCCGCGGTGTGATGTGGGCCGAGAACATGATCATCCTCGACGAGCCGACCGCGGCTCTCGGTCTGAACGAGACCGCACAGGTGGAGGCACTGATCCGCCGCGTCGTGGAGGGCGGCAAGACCGTGCTGGTCGTTTCGCACAACTTCGAGCAGGTCAAGCGACTATCGCAGCAGGTGTGGGTCATGCGCGGCGGCCGTGTCGTCGGGGGGACGCGCACGGAGAAGGTCACGGGTGAACAGCTGGTCGGCATGGTGACCGGGGCGGTCCGCACGATCGAGTGACGCCCCGCCGAGTGTCCAGGACACGCGGACGAGCCGCCCTGGCATCCGCGTGTCTTGGACGCTGAACCGGCGGAACGCCCCGCGCGTCAGGTCAGGGGCTTGCGGTAGAAGATCTCTCCGTCGGCGGTGGTCTCGGTGCGGTGGTAGCCCTCGCGCTCGTAGAGGCGCTGGTTGGCTTCGCTCAGAGCGCCCGTGAACAGCTCGGCCTCGGTGGCGCCGGCCCGACGGCCGCGCTCCTCGACCGCGGCGAGCAGCGCGGAGCCCAGTCCGCCGCCCTGCTGATCGGGGGCGATGGCGAGCCGACCGATCAGCAGCAGCTCGCCGTCCCGCCGCGCGCGGACGGCGCCCACGATCCGCTCGCCCTGGAGAGCCACGCAACCGAGGTTCTCCACCAGCTCGGCCTCGAGCTCTTCGAGCGTCTGAGTGAGCGGCGGCATGTCGGGGTCGCCGTAGATGAGGGCTTCCCCGGCGAAGGCGGCGCGCTGGATCGTCAGGACCTCTCCGGCGTCGTCGGGGTGGATGTCGCGGATGACGGGCGAGTCGGTCACGGTCTCGATTCCTTTGCGGTGGGTGAACTATCGGTGCCGGTGTGAGAATGCCGGGTCGTGCGGGAGGTTAACTACTATGGCGGTGGCGCAGTCGAGCGGGAGCGAGGTGCCGCACGTCCATGAGCAGCGACTACTTCGACGAGCGCATGCGCACGGCCGAACCCGCCGAGGCCCTCGCCTGGCTGCAGACGCAGTACGGGCGGGTCGATCTGCGGGCCGACGACGGCGCGATCGGGGAGCGCGCCGTCGGTGACTGCGGCTTCGCCCTGCGCCGACTCCTGTGGGACTGTCGCGCCGAGGTGGTGTACGGCGCCGACCGCTTCTTCTTCGCCACCTCCACCCCGGGCTACACCTGGCGCATCGGATCGGCGACGGGAGAGTTCAGCGTGGAGCCGGGCGTCATCCAGCCGGGCGACGAGATGGTGGGCAACGCCCACGGCACCGCCGTCGAGATGGTCGCTTTCGACCCGGCGCATCTGACCGAGGCCGCGCGCACGATCTACGGGGACGACACCCTCGAGGTGCGTTTCGACGGCAGGGGACCGGTGTCGTCGCGGATGAGGGACTACTGGCTCGCCACCCTGCGCTGGTCGTTCACGCAGGTCCCCCTCCTCGGCGAACCCCTCGTGCGCGCCCATGTCCATCGGGCGCTCGTCTCCGCCACTCTCGAGGCGTTCCCGCTGGTCGGCGATCCGAGGGAGCGCCGGGCTTCGGCGCTCGAGCAGGCCGCCATCTACGCCGCGGCGACCAGCTGGATGGACGACCACGCCTCTCTGCCGGTCACCGCCGACGACGCGGCGCGGGCGGCGGGGACGTCGGCCGCGGGGCTCCGCCGTGCGTTCGCGGCGAACGGTCATCTCGCCTCGACTCCCGAGGAGTACCTCGCGCAGGCCCGCGTCAGCGCCGCGCACGCCGACCTGGTCGCCGCCGATCCGACGCGGACGACGCTCGCCGAGATCGCCCTGCGGTGGGGGTTCGCGGATCTCGCCGGATTCGCGTCCATCTACCGCGTCGCGTACGGCACGGATCCGCGGGCGACCCTCGAGCGCTGACTCAACGATCGCGGTCGGTGTACTCGCCCGGATGTTCGGTGTCCTCGCGCGACTCGTCGCCCGAGGGGAGCTGCACGTCCGTGTAGGACCC
Organism: Microbacterium sp. 71-36; assembly: GCF_001898305.1. Taxonomy (NCBI): domain Bacteria; kingdom Bacillati; phylum Actinomycetota; class Actinomycetes; order Micrococcales; family Microbacteriaceae; genus Microbacterium; species Microbacterium sp. 71-36. The sequence goes on along the minus strand of NZ_MKTP01000001.1, from coordinate 1,160,441 downwards.
CGCCTCGTCCGATCGCGGACGGGCGTCGGTGCCGTCGGCGCGCTGACTGTCGACGTATTCGCCGGGAGCGTCCAGGTTGCGTCCTGCCTCCTCGCCGTCCGGCAGCTGGACTTCGGTGTACTCGCCCTCGTCGGGTCCGGTGCCGTGCCCGGTGGTGTCGCGATCGCCCATGATGCGCCTTTCTCGTGGTGACGGAACCGAGGCTAGACCGCGCGCCCTCCGCCCACCGGGTGCTTGACACGCGCGTGCCCCGGCCTCCGCCGTCTGTCAAGGGAGAGCGGCGATCCGCACGGCAGGACCAGAGTGGATGCCATGCCAGCTCTCGCCATCCTCCTCATCGTCGTCGGTCTCGTCTTCCTGTTCCTCGGCATCTTCGTCGAGGCCGTGAAGTTCCTGCTCTGGATCGGGATCATCATCCTCATCGTCGGCGTCATCGCCGCCCTGCTGCGCTTCGTGCGCCGCAACACCTGATCGATCGTCTCTTCTCAGTTCGAGAAGAGGTCGCGGGCCCGGGGCCGGCGCACGGATGCCACCGCGTCCAGCGCCGGCCCCAGCTCGTCGTATGCGAAGGCGAAGCCCGCGCGCGTCAGCACGGCGGGCACGGCCCACCGGCTCTTCAGCACCAGCTCGGGCTCGTTGCGGAGGATCGCCATGGCGGGGTCGAGCATCCAGCGGTACGCCGGGAGGCCCACGGGCATCCCCGCCACGCGGCGCACCTCGCGCATCAGGGTGCGGTTGTCGCTCACGCCGGGGGCGGCGAGGTTCACCGGCCCCGAGATGTCGTCTCGGTCGCGCAGGAAGCGGACGGATGCCACGACATCGTCGATGTGGATCCAACTGAAGCGCTGGCGTCCTCGCGTGCGGTGCCACGACGACCACACGGGTCCGCTCGGCCGCGCGCCGATCCCGCGATAGCGGCGGTGGGGGAACCACCAGCTGTCGATCTGGGGACCGCCGAGGCCCAGTCGCCCCAGTGCGAAGAGCATGCGTGTGGCCGGCCCGTCGCCGAGGACGATCGCCATGCGGAGGGCGACACGGCGGGTGGCGGGGAGGTCGCCGTCGAAGAACGCCCGCTCCCAGCTCGTCGCCACGTCCACGGAGAACCCGTCGCCGATCACGCCGTCGATCTCGTCGTTGCCGCGCTCGGTCTCGTGGCGGTAAACGGTGGCGGTCGAGGCGTTCATCCACACGCGTGGGGGGTGTGCGGCATCCCGGACCGCTCGGTGGAGTGCGCGCGTCGTGTCGACCCGGGAACGCAGGATCTCGTCGCGATTCGCGGCCGTATAGCGGCACGACACGATGCGCCCGGCGAGGTTCACGAGCACATCGGCACCGTCGATCACCCGCGCGATCCCGACCGGGTCCGCCCAGGTCGCGGTGCCGGTGCGGCCGATCGTGGCGACGTCGTAGCCGTCCTCGCGGAACGCCGCCACGAGTGCCCGACCGACGAAACCGCTCGCGCCCGCGATCACGACGCGGCGCGGGGTGCCCGGGGAGCTCGTCATCCGGCCAGCCTAGGGGTGGCGGGAGAACCTCCGCCCGGCTGACACAATGGGGGGCATGCGACGACAGGACCGGGGTGCGCGCGTCCTGCGCGGGGCGGTCGCTGCGAGCGTCGCCACCTTCGTGGCCCTCCTGTCCCACGTGACCGCCGGCGGGGCGGTGCCCGGGATCTTCGGCATTATCGTGCCGCTCGCGCTGTCCTTCGTGGTGTGCGTCGCCTTCGCCGGACGCCGTCCCTCGCTCTGGCGGCTCGGGCCGGCGGTCGCGCTCAGCCAGGTGCTCTTCCACGCCCTCTTCGTCCTCGGCACCTACGACACGGGGCGTGCGACGCACGTCCACGGTGTCGCGACCGTGCTCGACGGCCCCGCCGGCCCCCTCGTGACCGCGGATGCCACGATGGGCGGCTGGCACCTCGTCGCCGCCGCGGTGACCACCCTGGCCATGCACCGGGGTGAGACCACCGTGGCGCTGCTCCGGCTGCTCGCCGACCGCCTCGTCCTTTGGCTGCGCGCTCGTGCCGCGATCATCGCCACCGGCCCGGCTCCGGTTCCGCTGCGCCGGGTCCACGTCGTCCTGATCGAGGTCGTCCGCCCGATCTCGCTGCTGCTCACCGCCTCCCTCGGGCGACGCGGGCCACCCCTCTTCGCTCTCTGACGCCCCGCTCCCCGTCCCGAGGGGAGCGACGCCGCTGACCCTGCGCCTCGTGGGGCAGTCGGTGAGGCGCGGGCAGAGCTTCACGTCTCCGACGTCCACCGGGGCCGTCGCGCGCAGCGCGCGGGCTCCCGCGTCCGCGTCCGAGCGGGCGCGGGTCCGCACGGCCCTCGGCGTCCACGTCCGGCGCGCTCTCGTGCGCTTCCGCACGGACGCCGTTCGACGGATGCTCCGGCATCCCGGAAGAGGTTCCCATGCATCGCCTCCGCGTCGTCGCGGCGGGGATCGCCGTGGCCGCCGTCGCCGTCCTGGCGTCGGTCGTCCCGGCATCCGCCCACGACGAACTGCTCTCCAGCTCACCCTCCGCGGGTGAGCGCCTGCCCAGCGCTCCCGATGAGATCTCGCTGAGGTTCTCTGCCGACGTCATGGACGTCGGTGCACAGGTGATCGTCGCCGACGGCGACGGCACCGACTGGGTGGCGGCCGACCCGGTCGTGGCATCCGGGACCGTCTCGGTGCTCCTCCAGGGCGGGATGCCGGTCGCCGGGTACGAGGTGCGCTGGCGCGTCGTCTCGGTCGACGGCCACCCCATCTCCGGAGTGATCCCGTTCACCGTCGGAGACGCCGCACCGCTCGCACGGGCCGCAGCCTCGGCGGCACCCTCCCCGGCGGCGGCCACCGCCCCCACCGGCGACGCGGGAGTCCCTCGCATCGTCGTCATCGCCGCGATCGGGGCGGGCCTCGCGCTCGCCGTGTTCCTCGCGGTCACGCTTCTCCTCCGTCGCCGCGGCCCCCGCGGCGGCCGTTCCTGAAAGGTTTCCCTATGTCCCTTCGCACCACCTCCCTCCTGCGTCTGAGCGCCGTCGCCCTCGCCGCGACCGTCGCCCTCTCCGGATGCGCGTCGACCGCACCCGCACCCGCCGCGCCCGAGGCCGACTCCTTCTCGACCGCCGACGTCTGGGTCAAGGCCGCCGACGCCGGGATGAGCGCCGGGTTCGGCGAGCTGCGCAACGACGGCGACACCGACCTCACGGTCGTGTCGGCGACGAGCCCCGCGACCTCGGCCATGGAACTGCACGAGACCGTGCAGAACGAGTCCGGTCAGATGGTGATGCGCCCGGTCGAAGGCGGGTTCGTCATTCCCGCCCACGGCGCGATCACCCTCGAGCCCGGTGGTGACCACCTCATGTTCATGGACGTCACCACGCCGTTGCGCGTCGGCGACGAGACCACGATCACCCTCACCTTCGCGGACGACTCCACCGCGGAGATCTCCGCGCCCGTGAAGGAGTTCGCCGGCGCGAACGAGAACTACGAGGGCGACATGGGCGACATGGACATGGGGTCCGCGGAGTCGGGTCACTGATGGCATCCCGCGATCGATCCGCCCCGGGCGATCGCGGCCTCGGCCGGCGGGGGTTCCTCCTCGGGGGAGCCGTCGCCGGCGCGGGGGCCGTCGCCGCGATCGGCATCGACGCCGCCGTCTCGGCCGGAGCGACGGATGCCACGGTCTCGCCGCCGCTGAACGGCGACGTCGTGGTGCCGTTCCACGGCGCGCACCAGGCGGGCATCGACACCGACGCGCAGGCGCACGTGTCGCTCGTCGCGCTCGATCTGCGCGCCGACACCGACCGCGATGCCCTGAGACGGCTCATGCGCCTGCTCACCGACGATGCCGTCCGGCTCACGCGCGGTCAGGGCGCGCTGGCGGACACCGAACCGGAGCTGGCCGTGTCGCCGGCGCGCCTGACGGTGACGTTCGGGTTCGGCCCGGGCTTCGTCGCGCGCACGGGCGCCGCGGCCCCCGCGTGGCTCCGGCCGTTGCCCGCCTTCACGATCGACCGGCTCCGGCCCGAGTACGGCGACGGCGACCTGCTGCTGCAGATCGCCGCGGACGACCCGGTCACCGTGGCCCACGCCACGCGCATGCTGCTCAAGGATGCGCGCGCGTTCGCGGCGCCTCGCTGGGTGCAGCAGGGCTTCCGCCGCGCGCACGGCACGACACGGCCGGGCACCACGATGCGGAACCTGTTCGGCCAGGTCGACGGCACCGCCAATCCGCAGCCCGGGACGACCGGGTTCGACGAGATCGTGTGGTCGCGCGAGGGCTGGATGGCCGGCGGGACGGGGATGGTGGTGCGGCGGATCGTGATGGACCTGGACAAGTGGGATCGGCTCGATCGTCCCGGCCGTGACCAGGCGGTGGGGCGCTTCCAATCCTCGGGCGCTCCGCTCACCGGCACGGACGAGTTCGACGAACCCGACTTCGCGGCCACGGATGCCATCGGCTTCCCCGTGATCCCCGAGTTCTCCCACGTGCGCCGGTCGCGGTCGGACGACTCCGCCGAGCGCATCTTCCGCCGCGGGTACAACTACGACGACGCACCCCCGACCGGCACGGTCTCGGACGCGGGGCTGCTGTTCGTCTCGTTCCAGGCCGACATCGATCGGCAGTTCGTCCCCCTCCAGCGTCGGCTCGACGAGCTCGACCTGCTCAACGAATGGACGACCCCGATCGGGTCGGCCGTGTTCGCCCTTCCGCCCGGCTGTGCCGAAGGCGGCTTCATCGGAGAAGGAATCCTGTCATGACCACCACCGACGCCGACCGCGCTCCCGCGCTCGCGGCATCCGACCCCTCGCCGCCGCGTACCCGGACGGGCTGGTTCACGGCGCTGCTGCGGCGCCTGCACTTCTTCGCCGGGGTGCTGGTGGGGCCGTTCATCCTCGTCGCGGCGCTGAGCGGGGCACTGTACGCGATCACCCCGACGCTCGATCGCATCGTCTACGCGCACGAGCTGACGGCGCCCTCGACGGCCGCCCCGCTGCCGCTGGCCGACCAGATCGTCGCCGCCGAACGGTACGTCGGCGGCGGCGCGAGCCCCGTCGCCGTGCGGCCCGCGCCCGAACCGGGCACGACGACCCGCGTCATGTTCGCCGACCCGTCCCTCGGGGAGAGCGAGACGCGCGCGGTCTTCGTCGACCCCGGCTCGGCCGAGATCCGCGGCGACCTCACCGCCTACGGCACGAGCGGTGCGCTGCCCGTGCGGACCTGGGTGAGCGACCTGCACCGGACCCTCCACCTCGGGGAGCCCGGACGCTGGTACAGCGAGCTCGCGGCATCCTGGCTCGGGATCGTCGCGCTCGCCGGACTCGGCCTGTGGATCGGACGGATGCGGCGTGCCCGTCGGGGTCGCGCCGACCTCGTCCGCCCGAACCGTTCGCACACGGGCTACCGCGGTCTGTTCGGCTGGCACGCGTCGATCGGGGTGTGGGTGGTGCTCGGGGCCGTGTTCCTCTCGGCCACGGGCATCACCTGGTCGGCGTTCGCGGGGGCGAACGTCGCCGACCTGCGGGCGGCGGTCGGCGGGGGGACTCCCGCGCTGTCCACCTCGCTCGAGGGGGAGCCCGGTGCCGGCGGCGAGCACGCGCATCACGGCGCGGTGACGGCGGCTCCCACCGGTGCGGCGAACCCCGCGACGTTCGACGCGGTGCTCGCGATCGCGCAGCGCATCAACGTCAACACCGGTCAGGTCGAGATCAAGCCGCCGTCCGCCGCCGGGAAGGCGTGGGTCGTGCAGGAGATCCAGCGCAGCTTCCCGACCGAAGTGGATGCCGTCGCCATCGACGGATCCACGATGCAGGTGACCGACCGCATCGACTTCGCGGACTTCCCGCTGCTCGCCAAGCTCTCCCGCTGGGGGATCGACACGCACATGGGATCGATGTTCGGACTCGCGAACCAGCTCGTGCTGTTCGTCCTCGCCCTCGGCATCGCGGCGCTCGTCGTGCTGGGGTACGCGATGTGGTGGAGGCGCCGGCCGACGAGCGGCGTCGCGGCCCCTCCCGCGCGCGGAGCGCTGCGCGGAGCGCCCTGGTGGGGGATCGGGCTGGTGCTCCTCGCGGCGGTGGGGCTCGGCATCCTCCTGCCGTTCGTGGGCTACACCCTCGTCGTGTTCGTCGTCCTCGACATCGTGATCGGGCTCGTGCGGCGGCGCTCGGCCGGGTAGCCGACCGGGTCAGGCCTCGTCGGGGCCGGGCAGGCTCTGCGCGATCCTGCTCGACTCCGCCGAGTCCTTGCCGACACCGGGCTGGAACCTCCCGATGGGGGAGTCGGCATCCACGTGCTCTTCGCCGTCGGCCGGGGAGGGCGTCGGCGACGCGGGCGTCCGATGATCCGACGTCGAGCCGCCGCCGGGGGCGTCGTCGGTGTCGCGCTCCATCTCGCCGTCGGCGGCGCGGGTGCCCACCCCCGGGACGTCGTTCTGGCTCGAGACGTTCTGCACCCGGGCGTCGGCGTCGTCGTCGATCTCGGCGGCCGACACGGCGCCCGTGTCGGCGCCCGCGCCGCCCGCGGGGACGTCGGCGGCCAGGCCCTCGGCTTCCGAGACGGTCCTCTCGTGGTCGGCTCCGGGCAGGTTCTCGGGGGGAGTGGTCACGGCGGTCCTTCCGGTGGGTGGCAGCCCACGCTAGGCCGCCGCGCGCAGCGCGGTGACGGGGTTGACGGACCCGGCGGCCCGGGTGTCGGAGGGGCTGGATAGGCTCGGGGAGACTCCCGAAAGGAACCGCAATGCAGCAGCGTCCCCTCTCCCGCACCGGCCGCGAGGTCTCCGCGATCGGCCTCGGCACCTGGCAGCTCGGGCCCGACTGGGGCGGGGTGAGCGAGGACGCGGCCATGGAGGTGCTCGGGGCCTCCGCCGACGCCGGTGTCACGCTCTTCGACACCGCCGACGTGTACGGCGACGGGCGGTCCGAGGAGCTCATCGGCGCCTTCCTGCAGAAGACGGATGCCACCGGCATCACCGTGGCGACCAAGATGGGACGCCGCGCCGACCAGGTGCCCGAGAACTACACGATGGAGAACTTCCGCGCGTGGACCGACCGGTCGCGTCGGCTCCTCGCGCAGGACACCCTCGACCTCGTGCAGCTGCACTGTCCGCCGTCGGCCGTCATCGACGACGACGCCACCTACGATGTGCTCGACCAGCTCGTCACCGAGGGCGTCATCGCGGCGTACGGGGTGTCGGTCGAGACGATGGACCAGGCGCTGTCGGCCCTCCGCCGTCCGAATCTGACGAACCTGCAGATCATCTTCAACCCGTTCCGCCTGAAGCCGCTCGACGAGGTGCTCCCGCTCGCGGCCGAGAAGGGGGTCGCGGTGTTCGCGCGGGTCCCGCTCGCGAGCGGTCTGCTGTCGGGGAAGTACACCGCCGAGACGACGTTCGACAAGGACGACCACCGCACCTACAACCGCAACGGCGAGGCCTTCGACAAGGGCGAGACGTTCTCAGGGGTTCCGTTCGGCGAGGGCGTCGCCGCGGCCGGCGAATTGAAGGCCGCGCTGCCCGAAGGCGTGACGCTCCCCGCGGCGACGCTCGCGTGGATCGCCTCCCGGTCCGGTGTCACCTCGGTCATCCCGGGGGCGCGTTCGGCCGAACAGGCCGCCGCGAACGCTGCGGCGGCGGATCTCCTCGAGGGTGGGTTCGACCTCGACGCATTCGACGCGCTCGTGCGCGACGTCTACGACCGCCGCCTGCGTGCCGAGATCCACCCCCAGTGGTGAGGCACCCCTGACACGACGGATGCCGGATCCCCGCGGGGGTCCGGCATCCGTGTTCCTGTGAGGAAGGCGTCAGCTGACGTCGCCGCGCCAGGCGCCGGACTCGGCGCCGCGCGACTCGATGTACTCCTTGAAGTGCTCGAGGTCCTTCTTGACCGAGCGGTCGTCGGCGCCGAGCACGGCGCCCGCCTTCTCGAGGAGGCCCGTGGGCTCCCAGTCGATCTGCACCGTCACGCGCGTCTCGGCGTCGGAGAGACGGTGGAACGTGACGACACCGGCGTGGTTCTCGTCCCCACCCACGCTGTTCCACGCGACGCGCTCATCGGGGTGCTGCTCGGTGATCTCCGCGTCGAACTCGCGCTCCGCACCCGCGATCTTGACCTTCCAATGCGTGAGCGTGTCGGTCTTCTGCGTGATGGACTCGACGAAGCTCATGAAGTGGGGGAACTCCTCGAACTGCGTCCACTGGTTGTAGGCGACGCGGACGGGAACGTCGACGTCGATGGTTTCGATGACCTGGGCCATGATGTCCTCTCTCGGTGATCCGGGGTGAAGGCCAGTCTTCGCGCGATTGCTCCCGCGGGCCCCCGGGGTTGAGGGATCGACGGATCTGGCCTATACGCCCCTCAGGCGCGGCCGCGCAGGATCAGGTTCCAGTAGACCCACGGCAGGATCCGTCGGTCGGCGATCCAGGTGGAGCGTCGCTCGCGCGACAGCGAGCGCCAGAACGGGATCGTCGGTCGCGGTCGCCCCCACCGATCGAACTCGGCGAACACGACCGTGCCGCGCGAGACGGTGAACGGGACGACGCTGTAGCCGTCGTACCGCGCGGTCGGCGTTCCGCCGCGGAGTGCCGCCCGCAGGTTCCGCGCGAGCACCTTCGCCTGCGGCCGGATGGCTCCCCCGGAGGGCCGGGTGGCGACGCGCGCGGCGTCGCCGAGAGACCACACGTCCGCGAAGCGGCGGTGCCGGAGTGTCTCGGGGTCGATGTCGACGAACCCGTGCGGGTCGTCGGGGTCCGCGAGTCCGCTTCCCGCGATCCACTCCGGTGCGCGCTGCGGCGGGACCGCGTGCAGCACGTCGTACGCGAGCGTCTCCTCGTCGTCGCCGTGACCGATGGTGAGCGTGCGGGAGCCGGCATCCACGCTCCGCACTTCCCGCGAGTACCGCACCTCCACGCCGTACGCGTCGAGCACGCGGCGGAGTTCGCGATCGACGTCCGGGATGCCGAACGGCACGGGGTCCGGCAGCACGAGGATCGCGCGGATGTCGTCGAGGACCCCGAGCGAGCGCCACCAGTCGCACGCGAGGTAGAGCGGCTTCTGCGCGGCGGCGCCGCACGAGGCCGGCTCGGGAGGCTGGGTGAAGACGACCGTGCCGCGGCGCAGGTCGCGCAGCGCGGGCGAGGCCTTCGCGGCGAGGGCGAGGTCGTAGTTCGACACGCCTTCGGGCGCGGCCATCGCCTCCGGGAGCCCCGGAATCGCGTCCCACGCGAGGCGCAGACCCGCCGAGACGATGAGCTGGTCGTAGTCGAGGTGACCGCCGGAGATGAGGTGCACGCGGTGCGCGGCCGGATCCACGGTGAAGACCTCGTCGCGCAGCCAGCGGACGCCCGGTGGGATGACATCGGCTTGCGGGCGCACCGCGCGCGAGGCGCGCGCCGTGCCGCCGGCGATGTGGGACTGCAGCGGGGCGTAGATGTGCGTCGTGCGCGGCTCGATCACCGTGATGTCACCGAGCCGGGCGCGCTGGAGGCGCCCGGCGATCGAGAGACCGGCGTTGCCGCCCCCGATCACGACGATCCGGGGGTTCGCGGTGGGGGAGTCGGGCATGCGGCATCCTTCCGTCCCGGCGAGCACACCCCGATACGGCGCGGGCGGCGACCGCGTTGACAACGGGTCAGCCGATCGGCTCGGTGGCGAGCAGGTCCTCCGGCGGTTCGGGGATCACGTAGAGGCCGGTGGGGGAGTTCGCCACCGTCATCAGGGCCTCCAACCACGCGCGGTTCAGCGCGGGAGGACGTCCGCCGTGGAACTTGAACACGATGCTCGCGCGGGGGTGCAGCCAGACGGACGTGCGTCCGCCCCCGGTGCTCACCTCGTCCTTCCACTGGAAGTAGAACGGCTCGCCGCGGCGCAGCTTGTTGCCGATGACCACCTGCATGTGCGCGAGGAGCCGATCCTCGAAATCGGTCCGGGTGGTCCCCTCGTACACGAACTTCCCCACGAAAGGTCCTCCTCGCCTCGGAACCTCGTCACTGTGCCCGGTCGCGCGGCCGGTGGACGGCATCCCGCACTCTTCGCGCCATCCCGGCACCGGATGCGACATCGGATGCGCCCGCGCGACACCGGTCAGAACATGCGCGCGGTCTGGGCCGGATTGCGCCCGTACATGTCGCGGTAGAACCGGGCGAACCGCGACGGGCTGGAGAACCCCCACCGTCGGGCCACGTCGCTCACGTGATCGCCGCCGTGCTGGAGGTCGCGGTGCGCGGCGGCGAGTCGGACGGTCCGCAGCTGCTGGGAGGGGGTGGTGTCGAGCGCGCGGCGGAAGGCGTGCTGCAGGCCGCGTGTGGAGATCCCGGCGGCCTCGGCGATGTCGTCGATCGTGATCGGCTCGTGGGCGTGCGCGTCGATGTAGGCCAGCGCGCGGCGGACGGTCCGCGGCGCGGCGGCCCGCTGGGCGCTCGTGTCGAGCGCCTCGAGGTACGTCGTGGAGAAGGCGGTCAGCGTCGACATCAGCGCGTGCCGTTCGAGTTCGGCGGCCACGAGCGGCTGGTCGTGGCCGACGGCGAGGGCGGATGCCACGTACCCGAAGCTGCGCTCCCATTGCACGGCGAGGGCTCGGTCGCGTGGGACGGGGTCGATCGAGCGCAGTACGAGGCGGTCCTCGCCCGAGACGGCGCGGGCGACCTGCTCGGCGGAGGTGCGGTCGAAGATGAACGCCCGGACGTTCGCCGTACCGCTCCAGCGGGCCTGAATGGGGCTGTCGCCGGTGAGCCAGGGCTGACGCGCATCGATCGGCTGCCCCTCGGTCATCACGCGGGCGTCGAGGGCGATGAGCTGACACGCCATGATCTGGTCGTCGAGGTGGATGGACGAACGCACGTCGGCGCGGAGCGAGTACTGGACGAGCGAGAAGGCCCCCGTCTCGATCGACGACCAGCGGAACCTCACGCGCCGAGGGTCCACGTGCTCGAGGCGGGCGCTGGGGACGAACTGCTGCCACACCGTCTCGACCTCGTCGGCGCCGGTCGCGTTCACGGTGAGAACGTCCCCCATGTCACCCTCCTCCGCGGCGATCGGTCCGCGGCATCCGGGATATCTTGCCCCCGCGGTGAGGAGGGACGTCCTCGTGGGACGGGGCGCGCGAGGCTTCGGCCTCGGAGCGAAACCGGCGGGGTCGCGTCGGTCGTCGACGCTGTCAAGGGGGCGGGAGGGGTGGCGGGTGGGCGGTGGGATGGGGGAGTCGTCGAGCCGACGACGCGTGCGGACCCGCACGGACGACCGAAAGGATCCCCCATGAGCGACGTCTCGTCCGACCCTGGCATCCCCGCCGCCGCCGATGGCGTGACGGGTGCGCAGCCGCTGCGCGACGGCGACACCTCCATCGAGCCCGATCCCGCGCTCGACCCCGCTCAGGCGGAGTGGGATGCCACCACCGCTCTCGACGAGGGTGCCGACCCCGCCGACCTCGACCCGGCGACCGCGACGGGCGCCGACCCGGCCGAGATCCCCGCCGTCGACGCCGACATCCCGCTCGCGGACGTGCACCCGGAGTCGACCGGCACCGACTCTCAGGGCGAGGACCCGGGCGTGGTCGAGCTCGGCGAGGAAGGACAGGGTGACCTCGCACCCGAGGATCTCTGAGACGCGCGATCCCGCGCTTGCAGTCTCTGGCTAATGGGCGTAGCTTATGGCTATGGACATTAGCCAACTTCAGGTGGACGGCGGTCGACTGGCCGTCGAGGTGCGCGGGACGGGACCCCTCGTGGTGTGCTCGCCCGCGATGGGCGACGAGCGCGACGCGTTCGGACCGTTGGCCGATCGACTGGTCGCCCGCGGCTACCGTGTGGCGCTCGTCGACCTGCGCGGACACGGCGACAGCGACACGACCTTCTCGGACTACGGCGATCAGGCCACGGCGGGCGACCTGCTCGCGGTGGTCGACGCGCTCGGCGGTGGGCCCGCGGTCCTCGCCGGGGCGTCGATGAGCGCCGGCGCCGCGATCATCGCGGCCGGATCGCGACCGGATCTCGTGTCCGGCCTGGTGCTCCTCGGGCCGTTCGCCCGCAACGGCAACCCCGCCATGAGCGCCCTCCTGCGGCTCCTGCTCGCCCGGCCGTGGGGTCCCGCGGTGTGGCGCGGCTACTCCGCATCGTTGTGGCCGGGACTCGGTGCCGGCGCCCGCGAGCGTGCCGCGCACCTGTCGCGGCGGCTGGCGCGGCCCGGACGGTGGGCGGCTTTCGCCCGCACGACGCGCGTCGATCACTCGGTCGTCGCGCCGTTCCTCCCGCGCGTGACGGCCCGTTCGCTCGTCGTGATGGGCGCGTCCGACCCGGACTGGAAGGACCCGGCCGCCGAAGCCGCGTGGCTCGCGGGCGAACTGTCCGCCGAGGTGCAGATCGTCCCCGGTGTCGGCCACGCGCCGATGCTCGAGGCGCCCGACCTCGTCGCCGATCGCGTCTCGTCGTTCCTCGCGGAGGTGAGTGGTGCCGCGGGCCGGGCTTGACGCCGAGGTCGTCGTGCGTCGCGCCACCGAACTCGTGGATGCCGAAGGCGTGGCATCCCTGTCTCTGGCACGCGTCGCGACGGCGCTCGGTGTGGCCGCACCGAGCCTGTACAAGCATGTCGGCGGACTCGGCGATCTGACGGACCGCGTCGCGCTCGCCGCAACCCGGGCGTTCGGTTCGGCGCTCGCGCAGTCGTCCCGCGGGCTGTCTTCGCGCGACGCGCTCGAGTCGCTCGCGGCGGCGTACCGCGGGTTCGCGCGAGAGCGTCCGGGCATGTACGCGCTGGCCCAGCGCGGGGGCGCCGGCCCCGAGTGGGAGGAGGCCGCCGCCGCCCTCGTCGAGGAGATCACACGCGCGCTCGCCGGGTACGGCGCGGCGGCGGCCGACGTGCATCGCATCCGTTACGTGCGCTCCGCTCTGCACGGGTTCACCGATCTCGAGCGGGTCGGCGGCTTCCGTCAGTCGGCGTCGGTCGACGAGACGTTCGCCCGGCTCGTGGACGCCCTGGATGCCGAGCTCTCCCGGCCGACGGAGGAGGAGCGCGCCGCGGACTGACGGTGTCCGGCGTGGTCGGGGCGCCCCACGTCAGTCGTCGGTGCGGAACCCCGCGGGCTTGTGGGTGCCGTCGCAGAACGGCTTGATCGTCGACAGGCCGCAGCGGCACAGGGCGACCGTGCGTCGCCGCCTCTCGATCGGGTTCCCGTCGGCGTCGCGCAGGTCGACGTCGCCCCGCACGAGGAGCGGGCCGTCGGGGTACGCGGTGATCCGCGGTGCCTCCGAGGTCAACGGACCTCCTCCGGGCGCAGCGACGACTCTCCCCGTGACCAGGCGTCGAGCAGGTGCTCGCCGACGCGACCGTCGACGCTGAGGCAGGCCGCGGCACCGAAAAGGATGTCGGGGAGCAGGTCGGGACGGTCCTCGGCGAGGGTGCCCGCGAGATCGCGCGCGGCGATCTGCTCGTGGACGGCGTCGGCCTCGACATGCTCGTCGAAGTAGCCGCAGACGTCGTCGCCGAACCCGAGGCGGCGGAGCCCCTCGGCGTACAGGCGGTTGGGGATCGACGAGGTCATCTCGAAAGCGGCGAGGTGGCCGACGATCGCGCCGAGGAGGCGCCGGTTGAGGCCGAACATCGACATGGCGTTATGGGAGGCGAGCGTCACCGCGGGGACGTCGTCGACGTAGGCGCCGTAAGCGTCGGAGAGGCCGGCTCCGCGGACGGCCCGGGCGAACAGCGCGGCGTGCACGCGTTCGGGGTTGCCGCCGCCGTACTCGTCGGACTGGATCTCGACGAGCGCGGCCTTGGGGCGACCGGTCAGCCGCGGGATCGCCCACGAGTGCGGGTCTGCCTCGCGCAGCGTGTAGATGGTCCGGTGCACGAGGAACTCGTGCGCCTGATCGAGCGACGCCTTCTTCGCGAGGTGGCGCGAAAGGCTCGGGCCGGTGTCGGCGGCGGTCAGCGCGAACAGCGCACGGGCGACGGCATCCGCGGTCGGCGCCGGGAGTTCGGGCTCGGGGAGGCGGGCACGGAGAGCCGCCTCGAACGCCCGCTCGATGACCGCGCGTGTGGCGAGGAGCGAGGGGTCCCACTCGAGTTCCGGGTCGAACGCCGCGATCGATCCGTAGGCCGAGGCGTAGAGCGCGAACAGGGCCAGCTGGATGTCGTCGTCGGTCTCGACGTCGGAGGATGCAGCGACGGCCGCGTCGGCGAGAACCGTGTGGTTCGTGGCCGCGCCCGTGCTGAGGTGGTGCAGGACGGCGGCGCTCACCGGGCCGCGGGGCGTGAAGGGGAGGGCGGGCACGTCATCGGCGTCGACGACGGCCGGCGGGTGGTGGGGGGAGAGGATCGCGGACACCCGGGCACTCTGCGGGCGCCTCGCCGTATCACCGAGCCCCTTGACAAGGGGGAGGGGGCGACCCGGCGGTCGCCCCCTCCCGGCGATCACTGCTCGATCGGCTGCGGGGTGCTCTCGTGGGCCTGGATGAGGTCGTTCCCGTCGTCGGTCGCGACCGCGATCCGACGCGGCTTGGCCTTCTCACTCACCGGAATCGTGACCGACAGCACGCCGTTGCGGTACGCGGCGCTGATGCGCTCGGTGTCGATGCCCTGGCCGAGGTTCAGCTGGCGGACGAACGAGGCGGTCTCGCGCTCGCGGGTGATCCACTTGACGTCGTCGCCCGAGGCGAGCGTGCGCTCGGCGCGGATGGTGAGCAGCTGCCCGTCGACGTCGATGTCGACCGAGCCGGGGTCGACGCCCGGGAGGTCGGCGTTCAGGACGTAGTGGTCGCCGTCGCGGTACAGATCCATCGGCATGCGGCGCGGACCACCGCCGCGGCGGGCGTCGAGGAGCGTGGACGCGAGGCGGTCGAGGTCGCGGAAGGGGTCGTGAGTGGCCATGGTCGTTCTCCTTTTCGATCGGTCCGGATACGCCATCCGGAGAGTTCTCAGAAGTTGAGTGCATCGCGCTCAACTTGATGTCAGATTAGCACTCTCGTGTCGAGAGTGCCAAGAGGTCGGTCCGCCTGCCCCGACCTCTCCCGCGGGGGAGACGCGGTACCGTCATCCCGTGCCCCCCGTCCCCGTCAAGCCGCCGCTCGTGCGGGCGCTCTGGGGCGCGACGCATCCCGGGCCCACGCTCGTCGTCACGACGCTGTCGCTCGCGCTCGGCATCGCCGCGGGTCTCGATCCCGGGCGGCTGATCCTGTTGGTCGTCGCCGTCTTCGCCGGGCAGGTCTCCGTCGGGCTCTCGAACGACGCGATCGACGCGGCCCGCGATGTCGCTGTCGGGCGCACCGACAAGCCGATCGCCCGCGGAGCGGTGACTCCGGAGGGCGCGCTCGGTGTGGCCGTGGCCTCCCTCGTCGTGGCCCTGGCGCTTTCTGTGCCGCTCGGACCGGGGTTCGTCGCCGCCCACGCGATTGCGCTCGCCTCGGCCTGGGCCTACAACGCGGGGCTGAAGTCGACCCCTGTATCGATCGCGCCGTTCCTGCTCAGCTTCGGGCTCTTCCCGTCGTTCGCGACCCTCGCGTCACCGGAGCCGGCGCTCGCCGCGCCGTGGGCGTCCGTGGCGGGGGCGGCGCTCGGTGCGGCCGTGCACCTCACGAACGTCGTCCGCGATCTGGATGACGACCGCGCCACGGGGGTGCGCGGGCTGCCGCACCGCCTCGGTGCCCGTGTCAGCGTGGTCGCCGCCGCAGCGGGCATCGTCCTGGGCGCCGTCGCCGTCTTCGCCGGGTCGGGCGGGGGTGTCGTCGGAGCCGTCTTCTTCGCGGCGGCCGTGCTCGTCGCGGCGGCGACGATCGCCCTCGCCCTGTGGCGTCCACCGGGGCGCGCGGTGTTCCAGCTGACGATGTTCGCGGCGCTCCTGCTGGCCGTACAGCTCGTCGTCACGTGACCCGGCCCGCCGTCCGCGCGGCGGCGTCGAAGTCCATCGCGTAGGCGCGTGTGAACGCCGCCGCCCCCGGGCCGCGGAGCACGGTGCGCAGTGCGAACGACCGTGCGGCGTGTCCGCGGGTCGAGGCACCGCGTCCCAGCATCGTGTTGAGGAACGCCAGGCGCGCCGCGTGCCGAGCCGAAGCGAGCCGCCCCCGTTCCCACGCGGCCCACCCGTCCGGCTCGTCCCCGTGCAG
Source organism: Microbacterium sp. 71-36 (assembly GCF_001898305.1). Classification (NCBI taxonomy): domain Bacteria; kingdom Bacillati; phylum Actinomycetota; class Actinomycetes; order Micrococcales; family Microbacteriaceae; genus Microbacterium; species Microbacterium sp. 71-36. Next base: position 1,144,371 of record NZ_MKTP01000001.1, on the reverse strand, counting down.
CCATTCGGCCAGCAGCGGCGACAGCGTCAGGGCGTCCAGGAGCCCGAGGTTCATGCCCTGCCCGCCGATCGGACTGACCTCGTGCGCCGCATCGCCGACGACGATCACCCGCCCGCGCCGCAGCGCGGGAGCCACCGCCCGCCGCACGCGGAACGTCGACGCGGCCGACGTGTCCACGTCGAGACCCACGCGATCGGCGAGGGCCGCGCGCAGGAAGCCGGCGGCATCCGGAACATCCGACGTGCCCGCCCAGGCGACGAGGCGCCGCCGCCCGCCCGGCAGCGGGAACGACTCGACGACCCCCTCGCGCTCGAGGTGGACGAGCGCCGTCGCATCGCCGGGAGCAGCGACGTCGACCATCGCGTATCGATCGGGGTAGTGCCGCGTGCGCACGGCTCCGGGCCGATACACGAGCTCGCGCCCCGCCCATCCGGATGCCACGACGACGACCTTCGCGCGGCGTTCGACCTCGCCGTCCGGTCCGGATCCCCGCACCCTCACCGAAACGCCGTCCTGACGGAGCCCGGTCACCCGCACGCCCCGCTCCACGGGCGGCGCGAGGCGGGTGAGCACGTCCACGGTGTCGGCCTGCGGCAGCGCCGCGACGTACGGGTGCCGCGCGCGCAGCCGATCGAAGCGGATCGCCGCAAGCACGTTCCCGTCCGCCCGCGCCTCCCCGCGGCGGATCCTGACCGCACGCGCGAGGAGCGCATCGGTCGCCCCCGAGTACTCCAGGTGCGCGAGGGACGGAGAGTGGATGCCGATCGCCCGCGTGCCGGCATCCGGTTCGCTCCGTCGCTCGAGGATCGCCACGTCGACGCCGCGGGCGCGCAGGTCGGCGCCGAGCGCGAGCCCGACGGGCCCCGCCCCGACGATCAGCACGTCAGCCACGGTCGGCCGTGCCCTCGGTGATCGCGAGCACGCGGAACGGTGCGGGAGTCACGACCCTCCACGGGTCGCCCAGCGCCCGGGCGAGTTCGTCCGCCCGGTAGCTGCGTCGGATCGATCGGAGGCCGTCGGTGCGCAGGAACGTACCCGGCGCGAGCGGAGTCACCCCGGCGGCGTACAGGCCGTACGCGAGGCGGCTCCGGGCGATGTCGGCGTGCAGCACGGCGGACCGCGCAAGGGCTCGCGAGTCGTCCGTGAACTCCCGCAGCTGCGCGCTGTCGAGGTGATGCAGCACGTGGTTCGACAGCACGAGGTCGAACCGTTCCCCGCCGGCGAGCAGCTCCGCCGAGCCGCGCGACACGAACCTCACCCCGGGCCGCTCGCGCTCCCGGGCCGCCTCGAGCGCCCGGGGATCCGGATCCGCGCCCACCCACTCGACGTCGAGACCGTCATGGGCAGCGAGCCCCGCGAGACGCGCCACGACATCGCCACCGCCGCACCCGAGGTCGAGCACGCGGGCCGGCCGTCCGAGTGCGCGAAGCCGCGGTCGAACGTGCGCGCGATACACGCCGCCCCACCCCGACACCGCGCGGTTCACGAGGTCGAACCGGCGATAGGTCGCCGCGAGGACACGCGGGTCGCATCCGGGGTCGTCCATCAGCTCGACGAGCGCCGTGTCGCGTCGCGCGAGCCCGCGCCACACCCCGCCGCTCACGCCGTCGGTCGGCGCAGCACGAGGCGCGCCGCCTCCACCGTCAGTCCCGGACCGAAGGCCAGCGCGGCGACGCGGTCGCCGTCGGCGCGCGCCGCGTCGGCGAGCAGATCGCGCAGGATGAACAGCAGCGTGGCGCTCGACATGTTGCCGTGCGCCCGCAGCACCTCGCGCGAGGGCGCGAGGGCCGTGGCATCCAGGTTCAGGGCCGATTCGACCCGGTCGAGGATGCTCCGACCGCCCGGATGCACGGCCCAGGCGTCGACCTCGGCGAGGTCGCCGAGCACGTCGGCCGCGATCGCCGCGATCTCGCGCCCGATGATGCGCGGCACCTCGGGCGTGAGGGTCATCTCGAAGCCCGAATCGCCCACGGTCCAGGACATGTCCTTCTCGCCGTCGTCGGTGACGAACGTCGCGAAGCCCTCCAGGTCGAGTCCCGGCCGGTCGACGTCCGCCGCGGCCACGATCGCCGCCGCAGCGCCGTCGGCGAACACTGACGCGGCGACGATCTGGTCGGGATGCGACGACGTCTGCCAGTGCAGGGAGCACAGCTCCGCGGCCGCGACGAGCACGACGGCGGCGGGGTCGGCCGCGACGATCCGCGCCGCGAGGCGCAGGGCCGGAATCGCGGCCGCGCACCCGATGAACCCGAGGTGGTACCGCTCGACGGAGGGGGACAGGCCGAGGTCGCGCACGAGGAGGTAGTCCGGCCCCGGGGCGAACATGCCCGTGCACGACACCGTGACCACATGGGTCACGGCCTCGCGGCCGAGTCCCGAGCCGTCCACCGCGGACGCGGCGGCCTCGGCGAACAGGGCCGGTGCGGTCCTGCGGTACTCGTCGTTGCGGGCGCCCGTGGGCGGCATCGTCAACTCGCCGTCCGACAGCGCCGCGAGCCCGTCGGCCGCACCTCCGGCCAACTGCGGCAGCACCGTGTGGCGGGTGTCGATCGCCGCGGCGTCGAAGGCCGCGCCCACGAGACGCTGGCTGCGGCGATCGAATCCGGGCTGGGCGGCGAAGAGGTCGCGCAGCGCCGACTGGGGCACACGGGTGCGGGGCAGAGCCGTGCCGATCGAGAGGATGCTCGCGGTCATGACTCACTGTAGACACGGTCGCGGGCAGCCGCGGCGGGGATGGTGCCGCCGCGACCCGCCGTCTATGGTGCCGAGGGTCCGTCGGAGGATGGCGCGGGCGTCGGTCCTGCCCCGGGGCCCTGGCCTGCGGGCGTCAGGCCGCGAGCACCTCGGGCAGCACGAGCTCCTCGATCGCGCCGCGGTAGTCGGCGACCATCCGTCGACGGTCCAGGCGCGCGCGGGCCGAGATCGCCGCCGACCGCAACTCGATGCGGCGGGTCAGGGCCTCCTGCCAGGTTGCCGCGATCAGGTCGGCGTCGCGCGGGGTCACGAGCCCGAACCCCGCGACGACCCGGGCGGCGTCCCCGACGTCGGTCGTGATCGGGATCGCTCCGGACGCCGCGCCCTCGGCGAGGCACAGGGGCGAGGCCTCGCCGAACGCGCTGGTGAGCGCGACGACGTCGGCGATCCGGTAGAGCGCGGGCATGTCCTCCCGCAGCCCGAGCGCATGCAGGGCGACGCCCGCGTCCAGTCCGGCGTCGGCGACGAGTGCCGCGAACCCGGGGTTGGCGAACGTCATGCCCGACCCGCACAGCACGTAGTGCGCGCCCGGGTGGCGCCGCGAGTGCCGGGCCACGGCATCCAGGAAGAGGCCCGGGTCCTTCATCGCGTCGAACCGCGCGGCGAGCATCACCACGGACGCCGTCTCGGGGATGCCGAGGGATTCCCGGATGCGGCGCCGCTCGGAGCGGGTGCCGGGACGGAACCGGCGCGTGTCGATCCCGTTGTCGATCACCCAGGCGTGCGTCGTCGACACGCCCGCGCGCGTGTAGGCCATCGAGGTCGATTCCGCGCACGAGATGGTGGCGGAGACCGCGCCGGACGCGCCCGCCTCGACCAGCCACCCCAGGGCGGGGCCGGAGTGCGTCGGGTCCGAGCGGTGCAGGCAGGCGGCCGTGGGGCGGTCGGGCAGCATGCCCGCCCGTTGGAGGGCGATGATCAGGCTCAGCGGCTGCTCCTTCAGGGACAGCACGATGTCGGCATCCGCGATGAGGGACGCCGCGTGCGCGAGCTCGGCCCGGCTGAAGGAGTCCGGAGTGATCGGCTGGTCGCCGGCGATGCGGTCGAAGGTGTCGATGCACACTCCCGCGCCGCGGAGGGTGCGGAACCGGGTGTCGTCGTGCGCGTGCTGCAGCGAGGCGTCCCGGCGGGCCGCGGCCGTCAGGGAGAGGACGCGATGGTCCTGCCCTCCGCCGCTGTGGAGCCCCGCGACGACGTCGGAATGGAGGATACGGGCTCCTCCGGCGAAGAATCCCTCGTACAGGGACAGCACGCGCACGGGTCGGTTCATCGCGATCGCTTTCCGTGGACGGGCGCCGCCGGGCGGAGCCGAATCGATCACCGCGATTGCGGTTTCCCCATGCTGAGGGTTCGACCCCGGGTCGCGGGTTACGCCGTGAAGACCATTGCGTGAACGCGTGGGCCGACGGACGCGGCGCAACGCACCGACCCCGGCGTCCGCGCACCGGGCATCGCACCGGTACGATCGGGGGTCGTGCAGAATTCCACGGACGCGTCGACGACTTCGGACCTCGCGCGCGCGCTCCTGGCCTACGACGACGCACGTCGTGCCGCGACCGCGGAGGCGCGGCGCGCCCTCTCGCTCAACGAGCTCGACGCGAAGGCCCTCATCTTCGTCGCCGAGAATCCCGGGGCTCGGCCCTCGCACGTGCGCGACCACCTCGGCATCACCTCCGCCGGGGTGACGACGCTCATCGACCGTCTCGTCCAGCGCGGAGCCGTCCGTCGCGACCTCGATGACGAGGATCGCCGCGTCAACCACATCACCGCGACGGTGGACCTGACCTCGCCGCCGTGGTGTTCGCTGCGCGGTTTCGACAACGCGGTGGAAGCCGCGATCGCGGAGATGGACCCCGCGGAAGCGGACCGGGTCGCCGCCGCCTTGCGGACCCTCACCGCCGCCGGCGCGGCGGCCGGCTGACGCACGGCGTGCGCTCGACCTCCCGCCCGGTTCCGCGGCTCAGGTTCGGGCGTTGACGAAGGCTTCGGCTCGACCCTGCAGGAACGTGCACAGGGCCGACAGCATCGCCAGCTCGCCGGAGAGCGCGAGGACGCGGGCCGAGCCGAGCGGCGCGGCGTTCTCGCGCGGCTCGAAGGTCACCGCCCATCCGGTCGCCCCGGGCTCGGTCTCGGGGGCCACGTAGAAGGTCGTCGAGACGCTCCGCAAGCGCGCGGCGATCAGGCCGGTATCGGAGTCTCCGTCGCCGTCCTGGGGGATCACCCGGAGGATCCCGGCGTCGTCGTACCCGAGGGTGCGGAAGTCGTCGATCCACGACTGCAGCGTGGTGATGGTGCGGTAGGGCATGGGGCGTCCCGTCGGTGAGTGCGCAGCGGGGGCGGCGACCCTCCGATTATCGGGCCCGACGCGCGAGCGCGCATCCCGCCACGGCGTGGAAACGGATCCATCGCACAGTTCGCGTGCACACGCAACGGTCTATCCGGTTTCGGCAGCGAGAACTTAGGAAGTGCCGGTGGAGCACACGCATGTCGAGACCAGGGATGCCACCACGGTGGAGGAGATGTGGCAGACAGTGGTACCCGGAGCCCGCATCGCCCGCGCCGACGGCATCCAGCCCGCTTTCGTCTTCCACGGTGTCGCCGAGCCCGGCTTCGGGCTCTGCGACTACACCGTGGGGTCGACGATGGTCATCGAGTCGGATCCGGGCGACCAGATGGTCGTCGGACGGATCGCGGGTCCGCGCATCCGCGCGACCTACCGACGCGAACGCATCGACACGACCGTGCCGTTCGTGGTCATGGATCGCCCGATCGAGATCGCGTTCACCGGCCGGATCGCCGGAACCGCGGTGTCCTTCGCCCGAGAGGACGTGGACGAGGCCGCGCGCCGACTCTCGGGAGACGACACGTTGCGGGTGCGTCCCCTCGGGTACGCGCCGATGTCCGAGCAGCGCCTGCGGTACTGGACCCGGACGTGGGAGTACGGCCGGGACGTGCTGCTGCGCTCACCCGAGCGTGCGCCGCTGATCGAGCAGCAGGTGCGTTCCCTCCTCCTGGAGGCCTCGCTGTTGACGTTCCCATCGACCCTCACCGAGGCTCTGGCCTCGGGGCGACCGGCCCGGATGCTGCCGGCTCCGGTGCGCCGGGCGAAGGCCTACATCGACGCGCACGCCACCGGGTCCATCGCCCTCGCGGACATCGCGGAGGCCGCGCGGCTCTCCCCGCGCGGGTTGCAGTACGCATTCCGCACCGCCACGGGGCGGACCCCCATGCAGTACGTCCGCCGTGTGCGCCTGGACGCGGCACGGGTCGAGCTGCGTGCCGCCGATCCCTCGATGGAGACGGTGGCGGCGATCGCGGCACGCTGGGGCTTCTCGAATCTCGGCAGGTTCGCCGCGATGTACCGCGCGGAGTTCGGTGAGACGCCCTCGACGACCCTGCGATCCTGAGGTCCGGGCGGGTCAGTGCCCGCCGAGCGTCCCGCTCAGACGGCCGTGGATCTGCGCGGTCGGCGCGTTCATCCCGATGATCTCGACCGTCGTGCCCTCGCGGGCGTAGCGCGTCTGCACGGCGTCCAGCGCGGCCACGGTCGAGGCATCCCACACGTGCGACTCCGAGAGGTCGATCACCACGTGGGCGGGGTCGTCGTGGTACGCGAAGCGGGTCGTGAGGTCGTTGCTGGACGCGAAGAACAGCTCCCCCTGGACGCGATAGCGGGCGACGTCGCCGTCGATGGTCCGGTGCACCTCCGTGACCCCCGCGACACGCCGGGCGAACAGCACGGCGGCGACGATCACGCCGACGCCGACCCCGATGGCGAGGTTGTGCGTCCACACCGTCACGGCCACCGTCGCCACCATCACGGTCGTCTCGCTCAACGGCATCCGTCGCAGGGAGGACGGGCGGATGCTGTGCCAGTCGAATGTGGCGACCGAGACGACGATCATCACCGCCACGAGCACCGCCATCGGGATGACGGCCACGACATCGCCGAAGACGATCACCAGGAGGAGGAGGAAGACGCCCGCGAGGAACGTCGAGATGCGTGTGCGCGCTCCCGAGGCCTTCACGTTGATCATCGTCTGCCCGATCATGGCGCACCCGCCCATGCCCCCGAACAGCCCGGAGAGGAGGTTCGCGGCGCCCTGCCCGAGGGACTCCCGCGTCTTCGACGACGGGGTGTCGGTGATCTCGTCGACGAGGGCCGCGGTCATCAGCGACTCCAGCAGCCCGACCACCGCCATCGCCAGGGCGAACGGGAAGATGATCGCGAGCGTGTCGAAGCTGATCGGCACGTTCGGCAGGAGCAGCGTCGGAAGGCTCTCGGGCAGCGCACCCTGATCGCCGACGGTGGGAACCGAGATGCCGAACACGACCACGGCGCCCGTCAGCAGGACGATGGCGACGAGCGGTGCCGGCACCGCGCGGGTCAGGTGCGGGAGCAGATACATGATCATCAGGCCCGCGGCCGTCAGGGGGTACACCGCCCACGGAACGCCGATGAGCTGCGGCACCTGCGCGATGAAGATCAGGATCGCCAGCGCGTTGACGAACCCGACCATCACGCTCCGCGGGATGTAGCGCATGAGCTTCGCGACGCCGAGGAGGCCGAGGATCACCTGCAGGATGCCGCCGAGGATCACCGTGGCGAGCAGATAGTCGACGCCGTGCTCGCGGGCGACCGGCGCGATGACGAGAGCGACCGCCCCCGTGGCGGCACTGATCATCGCCGGGCGTCCGCCGAGGAAGGAGATGGCGACCGCCATGACGAACGAGGAGAAGAGCCCGAGTCGCGGGTCGACGCCCGCGATGATCGAGAAGGCGATGGCCTCGGGGATGAGGGCGATCGCCACGACGAGCCCGGCGAGGACCTCGCGGGTCAGGAGGCGGGGGGAGCGCAGCGCCTGGAGGACGGTGGGCGCGGTGCGCGGGCGCGCGAGGACGTCGGTCACGGGGCCTCCGGGAGGGCGGGGAGAATGGGGAAGGGTCGCGAGGGCGACCATCGAACTCTACCGTAACGAGAGGGTTGCGGGATCGGGGATGCCATGAACGACGTGCGGCCGATGCAGATCGGCGAACTGGCCGAACGTACGGGACTGTCGATCCGCACCCTCCGGCATTACGACGAGATCGGCCTCCTGCGCCCGTCCGCGCGGTCCGAGGGCGGCTTCCGGCTCTACACCCCGGACGACGAGTCGCGGCTGCTGCTCATCCGCCGGATGAAGCCCCTGGGGTACTCGCTCGAGCAGATGGGGGAACTGCTCGCGGTCGTCGACGGCCTCGCGGATGCCCCGGCCGACGCCGTCCTTCGCGCGCGGCTGGAGGGCATCCGCGAGGAGGCGGTGGCGCGCCGCGACGCCCTGCGCCGTCAGGTCGATGCGGCCGACGAGTTCCTCGCGCAGCTGGCGGCGCGATGACGGACCGCGGCTTCGATCTGCGCGGGCACGGTCTGCACCTGACGGCCGCGCACCCCGACGACGCGGCCGACCTGTGGCCCCTCACCGACGCCGAGCTCTGGCGCGGCATGACGACGCCGTGGCCGGAGTCGGTCGAGGCCTACGCCGTGCACATCGAGCGGCAGAGGGCGACACCGGGCACGTCCGCCTTCGTCGTACGGGATGCCGAGACCGGCCGCCCGTGCGGATCCACTTCGTTCTACGAGTACGTGCCCGCGCAGCTCGAGGCGCTCCTGCGCGGCTGACCCGAAGCCGCCGTCTGCCGCGCACGCCGCCGCGACGGGAGGAGATTCGGCGAGGGGAGGATGCCAGGGCCCCGCGCGATCCTCCGCTCCCGGAATCTCCTCCCGTCGCAGAGTGCCGGCGGCCGCGGTTCGCGTCAGTCGCGCGCCGCCGCGGCCCGTTGCCGGGCGAACTCCCTGGCCTCGGCGAACAGCTCGAGGTCGATCTGCACGTGACGGCGGGCGAGCTCGGCGGCGTCGTCCGGGGTGGACCGCACGATCGCCGCGACGATCGCGTCGTGCTCGCGCCCGGCGCGCGACTCCATGCGGCGGTGGCTCTCGCGGTCGCCCCACGGGTGGGCGGGGGCGGACAGCGAGAGGTGGCGCTCGTGGTCGAGCAGGATCTCCCGCAGCGCCGTGTTGTGCGCCGCGTCGATGATCGACAGGTGCAGCAGACTGTCCGCGCGCTGCTTGGCGTCGCCGGACTCCGCGGCGTGGAACGCGGCGAGGTTGTCCTGCATCGTCGCGATGTCGGCATCCGTCCGCCGCTCGGCGGCCAAGCGGGCCAGGGACGAATGCAGGAGCGAACTGGCGGTGCACGCGTCGACGAGGTCGTCCCAGCGCTCGGCGAACCAGCGGTCCACCCCCACGACCACCGACGCGGGCCACTCCTGCGCCACGAACGTGCCCCCGGCACGCCCTCGGCGCTTCTCGATCAGGCCGCGCGCGGACAGCTCGTCGAGCGCGGCGCGGACGGTGGTGCGCCCGACTCCGAGGAGGGGGGAGAGGTCGCGCTCGGGAGGGAGGCGCGTCCCGGGGAGGAACTCGCCGACGGCGACCGCGGTGATCAACCGCTCGGTCACGCGCTCCACGAGTGATGCGTCGTCGGTCTCGGCCATCAGCTCCCCGTCGATTTCTTTCATGTTAAATCCCGAGAAAAGGTTTGCCAACGAACCTTTACCGGGTCCACGATGACTCCATGCACCGCGAGATCACCGTTCCGTTCCACGACGGATTCACCTGGGCCCGTCTGACCGAACCCGCAGAACCCACCGGCCGCGCGCCCCTCTTCGTCCTCCACGGCGGCCCCGGTATGGCGCACGACTACGTGAAGAACCTCGACGCCCTCGCCGAGATGACCGGCCGCACCGTCGTGCACTACGACCAGATCGGCTGCGGACGCAGCTCGCACCACCCCGACGCTCCCGTCGAGCAGTGGGTGCCGCAGTTCTTCGTCGACGAGTTCCACAATCTGCGCGAAGCGCTCGGCTTCGACGAGTACCACGTGCTCGGGCAGTCCTGGGGTGGGATGCTCGGCGCCGAGATCGCGGTCCGGCAGCCGGTCGGGCTGAAGAGCCTCGAGATCTGCAACTCCCCGGCATCCATGGAACTTTGGCTCGCCGGAGCCGCTCGGCTGCGCTCCGAGCTGCCCGCCCAGGCGCGCGCCGCCCTCGACCGCCACGAAGCCGACGGAACGCTCGACCACCCCGACTACGTGGATGCCACCCGCCTCTTCTACGAGCGTCACGTCTGCCGCATCACGCCCATGCCGCAGGACTTCGTCGACAGCGAGGCGCAGATGCTCGCCGACCCGACGGTGTACCACACGATGAACGGCCCCAACGAGTTCCACGTCGTCGGCACCGGCCGCGACTGGACGATCATCGACCGTCTCCCGCAGATCGCCGTCCCGACGCTCGTCGTCGCGGGCGAGTTCGATGAAGCGACCCCCGAGACGTGGGCGCCGTTCGTCGAACGCATCCCGGGCGCGCGCTCCCACGTCTTCGCGGGTGCCAGCCACTGCACCCACCTCGAGATGCCCGACGCGTTCCGCGCCGTCATCGCCGACTTCCTCGCTCCGCTTCCCTGACCCGCCGCACCCCGTTACGCTCCACCGCACCCGAACAGGAGTCCCATGTCCGACACCGCTCCCGGAGCCCAGCAGTCGCTGGAGTCCTTCGGCTACAAGCAGGAGCTCAAGCGCTCCATGTCCACCCTCGACCTGGTCGTCTACGGCCTGGTCTTCATGGTCCCGATCGCCCCGTGGGCGATCTTCGGCGTCGTCTACAACGCCGCCAGCGGCATGGTGCCGCTGGTCTACATCACCGGTGTCGTGGCGATGATCTTCACCGCCCTCGCCTACGCCCAGATGTCGAAGGCGTTCCCGATCGCCGGTTCCGTGTTCTCGTACGTCGGTCGTGGCATCCACCCCACCGTGGGCTTCTTCGCCGGGTGGGCGATCCTGCTGGACTATCTGCTCGTGCCGACCCTGCTGTACGTGTTCGCCGCGTCCTCCATGGCGGGGATCTTCCCCGACGTGCCGCAGTGGATCTGGGCGGTGGCGTTCGTGATCGTCAACACCGTCATCAACGTCCTCGGCATCGGGTCGATCAAGCTCGCGAACCGCGTCATGCTCGGCATCCAGCTCGCGTTCGTCGTCATCTTCGTCGTGATCGCGATGGTGGCGCTCTCTTCCGGCACGATCCCCGGCGCCGAGTTCACGATCGCCCCGGTGTGGGATGCCGACAAGGTCAACCCCGCGCTCATCGCCACCGCGCTCTCGATCGCGGTGCTGAGCTTCCTCGGCTTCGACGGCATCTCCACGATGGCCGAGGAGTCCACGGGCGACCGCAAGTCGGGCGGCCGCGCCATGATCATCGCGCTGCTCGTGGTGGCGGTGCTCTTCATCGCCCAGACGTGGTTCGCCAGTGCGCTCGCCGCCGGCACGATCGCGTTCTCGGACGACGACGTCAACAACGCCTTCTTCCTCCTCGTCGCCCAGGCGGCGGGCTCGGGCTGGGCGACCGCGTTCCTCGCCGTCAATGTCATCGCGGTCGGCATCGCCAACGCCGTCGCAGCCCAGGCGGCGACCTCGCGCCTGCTGTACTCGATGAGCCGCGACCGGCGCCTCCCGGCGTTCCTGTCGAAGGTCAACTCGCGGCAGGTGCCCCTCGCGGCGATCCTCGTCGTCAGCGCGATCTCGCTCGTGCTGGTGCTGTTCTTCGTCGGCCAGATCGCGGTGATCTCGTCGCTGGTGAACTTCGGCGCGCTGCTCGGCTTCATGCTCCTGCACGTGTCGGTGGCGGTGTACTACCTCGGCAAGAAGCGGTCGAAGAACTACCTCCTCCACCTCGTCGTGCCGCTGATCGGGTTCCTGATCATCGGATACGTGCTGCTCAACGCCGACATCACCGCCAAGGTCGGCGGCATCCTGTGGCTCGTCGTCGGCGGGATCGTGTACGTCGTCTTCGCCCGCAAGTACGGTGTGACCCCCGCTCCCGCACCCGAGCACGCCGCCTCGACCGCCGGGGAGGGCGGCGCGGAGGTGTCGTCGCGATGACCACCGAGCACCGCCTCGGCAAGGAGTTCGGGCGTCCGGGGCACAGCGCCGACGTGCCCCCGGTGCTGCGGATCGCGCCGGGCACCGGGGAGCGCATCGCATTCCAGACCGACGACGCCGTGTACCGCGAGCTCCACGAGCACGGCGACCTCGCGCGCCTCCAGGCTCCTCTGAACCCGGTGACCGGTTCGGTGTACGTCGAGGGCGCGCGGCCCGGCGACGCCCTGGCGGTGACGATCCATGAGATCCGGCTGACCGACACCGGGTGGGCGATGAGCCTGCCCGGTGTCGGGGCCCTGCGCGAGCGCATGCCCGACCGCGTCGTGACCCGCCGCATCCCGATCGACGCCGACGGCGTGCATCTCACGGATGCCGTGACCGTCGCACCCCGGCCGATGGTCGGCTGCATCGGCACGGCGCCGGCGTCGGGTGTGGCCTCCACGGTCATGCCCGCCCACGCGATCGGCGGCAACATGGACGTCACCGACATCGCCCCCGGCGCCACGGTGTACCTGCCCGTCGAGGTCGAGGGGGCGCTGCTCGCGATCGGCGACGTGCACGCGATCATGGCGCGCGGCGAGTCGTCGTTCGTGGCGATCGAGGCCGAGGGCACGGTGGTCGTCTCCGTCGACCTCGTTCCGGGCCTGGCCCTGCGGGCCCCGCGCATCGCGACCGCCGACGAGTGGATCTTCGTCGGCCTGGGCGCCACGGTGCAGGAGAGCGTCCGCCGCGGATACGAGGACGCCTTCGACGCCTTCACCGAGCGGGGATGGGATGCCATGGACGCCTACACCGTGATGAGCGCGCTCGCTCACTCCGAGCTCGGCGGACCGACCGGGGCCGTCGACCCCGACCCGCTGCACCCGTTCGACGCGATCGGCGCGGTCACCCTCCATCGCGTGCCGCGCGCCCTGCTCGACGGGGAGCCGTCGCCCGCGGCGGGGGAAGCCGCCGCCGCCGTGTAAGATCGTCTGTTGGAAGTGTGTCCGAGCGGCCTAAGGAGCATGGCTGGAATCCATGTAGGCGGGGTAACTCGCCTCGCAGGTTCAAATCCTGTCACTTCCGCCAGACGGAGCCCCGTCCGAACGCGAGTTCGGGCGGGGCTCCTTCGTTCACCCCTTCGGCTCAGCCGACCCTCTCGGGCACCTCGACCGGCGATGGCTCCCCGCGCATCGCGAGAGAGCGGGGGAGGACCACCGCGAGCACGCGTCGCCCCGGCGATGCGCCCGAGCGCAGCCGGGCGCGGACGCGGGCGACGGCCTCGGTCAGCGCCGCACCGTCCCCGGAGCGGCCGCCGTCCTCGGCGTAGACGGCGTGCTCCAGCGCGTCGCGCAGGACCGTGATGTCGTCGGCGTCCACGCCGTGCTCATCGATGAGGCGAGAGGCGAACGCGCGGGGCGACTCGGCGTCGGGGGCACGGATGCCGAGGTCCACGGCCTGCGCGCGGATCTCCGCCCAGGCGGCCACCGCGTCGCCCGCGCGGATGAGCGCCGTGCGCGACCGGCGCCGCCACGCCCGCACCGAGCCCGGTGCGGCCAGCAGGACGAGGAGCACGACGCCGCCGACGGTGAGCAGCAGGCCGGTCGGATTCTGGGCGCTGGACGCCCCCGAACCGGCGGACGTCGATCCCGGACCGTCCTGGTCGCCGAGCTGCGGAGCGTCGGTGCGGGTCGCGCCGGGGGTGGCGGCATCCTGCTGCTCGGGGGTGGTCGCCGAACCCGACTGGCCGCCGGTGTTCCCGGAGGCGAAGTTCGTGGGCACGCCGAGGCTGTTGGTCGGTTCGAACGGCACCCAGCCGATGCCGCGGAAGTACACCTCGGGCCAGGCGTGCAGCTGACTCGACGTCACGGTGTAATCGGCTTGACCGGTCTGCTCGACCGAACCCGACCGGGTGCCCGGGAGGTAGCCGACGACGATCCGCGAGGGCATGTCGAGGGTGCGCGCCATGACCGCGAACGCGGAGGCGAAGTGCACGCAGTAGCCCGTGCGTTCCTGGAGGAAACGCGCCACGGCGTCGATGCCCGCCCCGTCGAATCCGGCCTCGACGGGAGCGTCCAACGAGTAGCGGAACTGGCTGCTGCGGAACCACGACTGCAGTGCGATCAGTGCGTCGTACGGCGACTGCGCTCCGGCCGTGACCGAGCGCGCCGTGTCACCGATGATCGCGGGGACGTCGGCGGGGAGGGCGCGGACGGCGTCCCCGAGCTCGGCCCCGCCGACCGGCCGCGAACGGATCTGCTCGAGAGTGGGCCGCGGGACGAGCGCGCGCACCTCGTAGTCCTGGTTCCGCGACGACCCCGAGCGCGACACGATCGTGCGGTTGGCCGGCATCCCCAACCAGTCGCCCTCCAGACCGGTGACGGTGGATGCCGGGTAGGGCACCGGAAGCCACGGGCTGTCGAGTTCGCCGACCTTCACGCTCGTCGTCCAGTCGGCGACGGCGATGTCGCCGTCGACCTGCACGGGATCGAACACCGGCGCGTCCCCGCCGGGGACGCCGACGGTGTCACCCGAGTCGGGCTGCCACACCGCCCCGTCGAACTGCGACAGCGTGACGGCGCGGAGGTAGGGCGCCGACGGTGCCGTGGTGGTGAACGTCAGCACGTCGATGTCGCGCGGCTGGCGCAGATCGTTGCCGAGCTCGAGGTTCGGGTTGATGGTCGTGCCGAAGCCCGCGCCCGTGCCCGAGGCGAAACGCAGAGCCGGCTGGGGGAGGAGCGGGACCGCCACGAGAGTCACCACCACCGACACGGCCGCGATCCCGATCGCGGTCGCCGATGCGCCCCACGCCCGCGAACCGCTCCGGCGGGCAGCGGGAGCGCCGCGCGTGCGGGAGCGGACATCCATGCGCAGGAGGAACAGCACGGTGGCGGCCAGGGCGAGCACGGCCGGTACGTCGACGTCGGCGGGGATCGCGATCGTCGGGATGAGCGACACCGCGACCAGTCCGACCCCGGCCAGGAGCGGCATCCGCGCGGTGAGGACCACGTGGTCGAGCACGACCGCGAGGCCGGTCACCGCGGCCACCAGCACGAACGCGAGGCCCAGGGCGGGGACGACGGGGGCGACGCCGAGCCGGATCTCCTCCGACGCACCGGCGAACAGCGTCGGCACCGAAGCGAGCGTCGCGGGCGTCGGGATGACGCCGAGCAACGCCGTGGTGCGACCGAAGACCGCGGTCAGGAACACGACTCCGACGACGAGCTCGACCACCGTGGCGACGAGGGCGGGGGCGCGCGAGAACCGCACGGCGAGACCGCATCCGAGCACGAGGGCCGCCCCGGCGAGGGCGCCGACCGTCCACGCGCCGGGTGCGATGACGGAGAGAACCGGCAGCAGAGCCGCGGCGATACCGGCGAACACCCCGAGCGAGAGCAGGGCCAGATCGCGCCGCCGCCGCTCGGGGCGGCCGCCGGCCTCAGGCGCCGACACGGGCGTCCTCCGGTCGTGTCGCCTCTTCCCACGCCCGGGCGACGTCGCCTCCCGGGGTGAGCGACGTGGCGTGCCATCCGGTCGTGGTGCGGAGATCGCCGGCGGGGCCGACGTCGGACACGGTCAGCAGGATCGCGAGCGGCGAGCGCGGGGCCGCTGCCCGGAGGGAGAGGAGGTCGTCCGGCTCCACGCGCCCGGTCACGACGACGACCGGGCCGAGCAGGGCGGATGCCCCCGCGGGGACGATGCGGCGTGACGGGCCGTCCGCGCGGGCGTGCAGCGTCGCGAACGAGGCCGCGAGGCCGCGGGCCTCGGCATCCTCTCCACCGTCGACGGGGTCGGCCAGGAGCGCGCCGTCGCTGTCGATCACGTCGACGGTGTAGCCCTCGTGCACGAGCCGTGCGACCGCCGAGACACACGCGGAGACCGCGGTCTCGAAGGCGCGGTCGCGGCCCGGTCCCTCGGCGGCCGCCGGTGACCACCGCGCGAGCGCGCGGTCGAGCACGACCGTCGCGGCGGGGCTCGACTCCTGCTCCTCCTGGCGGACCATGAGGGTGTCGCGGTGGGCGGTCGCCCGCCAGTGGATGCGCCGCATCGAGTCGCCGGGGGCGTACGGACGGGCGACGAGGTTGTCCGCGCCCTGGCCGAGATGCAGGGCGGAACTCTGCCGCGTGCCGCCGGCCTCCCCGGTCGAGGAGGGGAGCGGCGCGAGCTCGACGATCGTGGGTGCCACGGTCACATCGGTCGCGCAGCCGACGGCGAATCGCCGCCGGATCAGCCCGAACGGGTCGGTCGTGGACACCCGCAGCGGCCCGACCGAATGGATGCCGCGTACCGCACCGCGCACCTCGTACCGCAGCCGCACGGGGGTGCCCGTGCGCCGCAGGGTGGACGCCGCGGCGGGGAACGCGCCCTCCGCGCGGCCGTCCAGACCCGCGGGCAGCGTGTCCGACCAGCGGCCCGGGAGCGTCGGAAGCGCGGTGCTCACCCGCACCGACAGCTCCACCTCGGAGATCCCGCCGACCTCGACCACCTCGGGCGCGGCGGACCGGACGACCTCCCCGGTCGCGCGGACCGCCAGCGCGCTCGCCGCCGCGCACAGCACGAGCGCCAGCATCAGCACGCCGAAGTACAGCAGCTCGGGGATCGCCGCGCGCTGCGCGACGACGAGGGCGATCACCGCGAGGGCGAGCGCTCCGGTGCCCCGCAGGGTCAGCGGCCAGCGCCCCCTCACGGCGTTCTCACGCCCGCTGCGCGAGCGGGACGCGCACGCTCGCCGCGATCCGCTCCAGCGCGTCGGCCACGACCACGGCCCCCGCACGACCGCCCGCGGCCGAGCGGTTCGCGATGACGCGGTGCGCGAAGACGGGGCTCAGGAGCGCAGTGAGGTCGTCCGGGATGACGTACCCGCGGCCGTCGAGCGCCGCCCGCACCTTCGCCGCGCGGACCAGCTGCAGCGTCGCGCGGGGGCTCGCCCCGAGGCGGATGTCGGGGTGGCTGCGGGTCGCCTGCGCCAGGGCGACGGCGTACTCCTCGAGAGCCGGGGCGACGTGCACCCCGCGCGCCCAGGCGATCATCGCGGTGACCTGGGGGGCCGAGACCACGGGGGTGAGCGCGTCGAGCGGATTGACCGCGTCGCGCTGGCGCAGCATCAGCGTCTCGGCGGCGGCGTCCGGGTACCCCATCGAGATCCGCAGCAGGAAGCGATCGCGCTGCGCCTCGGGGAGGGCGTACGTGCCCTCCATCTCGAGCGGGTTCTGCGTGGCGACGACCAGGAAGGGGGAGGGGAGCACGTGCGTGCGTCCGTCGACCGTGACCTGCCGTTCCTCCATGGCCTCGAGCAGCGAGGACTGCGTCTTCGGCGACGAACGGTTGATCTCGTCGGCGATCACGATGTGAGCGAAGACGGCACCCGCGGTGAACTCGAAACGCCGCTCGACCGGGTTGAAGACCGATACGCCGGTGATGTCGCCGGGCAGGAGGTCGGGCGTGAACTGGATGCGGCGCACATCGGCGTCGATCGTGGCGGCCAGGGCCCGCGCGAGCATGGTCTTGCCCACGCCCGGGACGTCCTCGATGAGCAGATGCCCCTCGGCGAGAAGTGCGATGAGGGCGCTGCGCACAGCGTCCGGCTTGCCGTCGATGACGCGCGACATCGACGCCAGGATGCGCTCGGTGAGCCGGGCGAAGGAGGCGGCGTCCAACGGTTCGTCGGATTCCGTGCGCAGCGGCTGGAGGTCGGGGCGGCGCAGCCGCGGGGCCGCCTCGGGCGTCACCGTATCGTCCATGGCATCCCTCGTGTCGCATCGCGGCGGAGGAGCGTCTCGGGCCGCCGTGACCTGATCGTAACCTGCGTGAACCCGTCCCGGGCCGGAATGCGGCAGGTGCTCAGGTGCGTGCACGCGTCACCGTGGCCCTAGGATCGGGCATCGTCGCCCGCACCGCTCGGGCGCACCCGCCCGCATCGTCCGGGCGATGTCGCCCGAACCGAGGAGCCCGCGATGTCCCCTGCCGCCCCCGTACTCGCCGTCGACATCGGCGGAACCAAGGTGGATGCCGCCGTCGTCACCGCCGCGGGCGAGGTGGTGCGCGCGAGCGTCGCACGCCGACCCACCGGTCGCGACACCAGCCGCGAGGGGATCGCGGCGAACATCCGCGCGGCGGCGGAGGAGGCGCTCGCCGCTGTCCCCGAGCTGCGCGTCGGCGCCATCGGCGTGGGCAGTGCCGGACCCGTGGACCTGCCCGCGCGCTCGGTGTCGCCCCTCAATCTCCCGCAGGCCGCGGGGCTCCCGATCGACGAGGTGCTGGCGGGTCTCGTCGACGGTCCGATCTCGCTCGCCCTCGACGGCACCTGCATCGCGCTCGCCGAGCACTGGCGCGGCGCGCTCGTCGGCACGCAGAACGCGATGGCCATCGTGGTCTCCACGGGTGTCGGCGGCGGGCTCATCCTCGGCGGCCGTCCGATCTCGGGCGCCTCGGGCAATGCGGGGCACCTGGGCCAGACGTTCGTGCGGACCTTGGAGACAGACGCGGCGGCCGCGACGCTCGAGGCGGTGGCCGCGGGCCCCGGCTCGGTCGCGTGGGCGCGCACCCAGGGCTGGGTCGGCGAGACGGGACTCGATCTCGCCGCCGCGTACCGCGAGGGCGATGCCGTCGCCGTCGCCGCGGTCCGTCGCTCCGCGAGCGCGGTGGGGCAGGCCATCGCCGCCGCCGCGACCCTGTGCGATCTGGAGGCCGTGGCGATCGCCGGCGGCTTCTCGCACGTGGCCGACGACTACGTCGATCTGGTCGCCGCGGCCGCCGTCGCGGCATCCGTCCACGCCTACGCGCGACGCTGCCGCGTGGTGCCCTCGGGTCTCGACGGCGACGGGCCGTTGCTGGGCGCCGCCGCCCTCGCGCTCGGGGCGTGACCGGCCGGGCGAGGGGCGGCGGCGTAATCTGAGCACGGGCCCGCGTCGCGGACCGACGGAATCGAGAGCGGGGATGCCATGCGGACGGGCTCCAATCTGCCCGCGGTGGGCGAGTACAACCAGACCCTCGTGCTCGATCTGATCCGCCGCTCACCGGAGGGGCTCAGCCGCGTCGAGCTGTCCGCCCGGACGGGTCTGTCCGCCCAGACCCTCAGCAACGTCACCCGGCGTCTGGCCGAAGAGGGGCTCATCGCCGAGGCCGGGAAGGTCATCTCCGGCCCGGGCAAGCCCCGCACGCTCCTGAAGCTCGAGCCGCGCTCGCGCTTCGCCGTCGGCGTGCACCTCGACCCCGTGGTCGACACCGTGGTCGTGGTCGACATGGCCGGCCACGTGGTCGCCCACGAGGAGATCGCGCCGCAGGGCGAGGTCCCCGCCGCCCAGTTGGTCGCTGCCGTGGCGACAGCCGTGGACGACATCCTCGCGCGGGCCGGGATCGACCGCACCCTCGTGCTGGGGGTCGGGGTGGCCGCCCCCGGTCCCTTCGATCCCCGCGGCGGGCGTCTGCTCGATCCGCCCCTGCTCCCGGCCTGGCACCACGTGAACGTCCGGGACGATCTCGGCGCCGCCACGGGCCTGCCCGTCATCGTCGAGAAGGACGTCACCGCCGCGATGGTCGGCGAGCTGTGGTTCGACCGCTCGGATGCCCTCAGCGACGCGATGTTCCTGTACTACGGCGCCGGTGTGGGCCTCGGGGTGGCGATCGCCGGGGCTCCGGTCCGCGGTCGTACGGGAAACGCCGGCGGCATCGCCCACATCGTCGTCGACCCGCTCGGGCCGGTCTGCGGCTGCGGGTCGCGCGGGTGCCTCGGTGTGTCGATCGAGCCTCGCACGCTCTTCGCGGAGGCGGGCTACGACCCCGCGACCGGGGGCGATTCCCGCCGCGAGGTGGACCGCCTCGTCCGGGATGCCGCGGCCGGACGCCCGGAGACGGTCGCGGTGCTGCGCCGCGCGGGGGAGCGGATCGCGCGTGCGCTGGTCGTGGCCAACAACCTGCTCGACGTCGACGAGGTGATCCTGGGCGGTCCGGTCTGGGAGCGTCTCGCCGGCATCCTGGGCGACGCCGTCAGCGCGCGCGTCGCCGCCGACCCGGCCTCCACCGCCACCCGCGCGATCGAGGTCCGTCGCTCGCTCGTGGGCGCCGACGTCGCCGCGGTCGGTGCCGCCTGTCTCATGCTCGACGGAGCCTTCGCCGCGCGCCCCGCGCGGATGATGATCGCGCTCTGACGCGGGTCCTCTCCCCGGCGTTGCGGATTCGTTACCCCGGGTTCGGACGAAGAACTTGCCGCTTTAGTCCATTTGATTTATAAAAGATCTCGGCGACGAGATGTCCCACCCGAGCAAGGGAGCTTCCATGAAGAAATCGACGACGATTGCCGGCGGTCTCATGACCGCCGCAGCGCTGACCGTCGCTCTGGCCGGCTGCGCCGGCGGGGGCGGCAGCAGCGCAGACGCGAACACGATCCGTGTCGCGTACCAGACCACGGCCACGTTCAACCAGATGCAGACGCTGATGGAGAACGCCAAGAAGCAGTTCGAGGCCAGCCACGAAGGTGTGACGGTCGAGCTCGTTCCCATCCAGGCCGAGGGGCCGGACTACTACACGAAGCTCGCGCTGATGAACAAGTCGGCCAGCACCGCCCCCGACGTGCAGTACGAAGACACGTTCAAGATCCAGTCCGACGCCGCGGCCGGCTATCTCCTGCCGCTCGACGACTACCTCGCGAAGTGGGACGACTGGTCGCAGTTCGCCGAAGGCGCCAAGCAGGCCGGCCTCGGCCCCGACGGCAAGACCTACGGTGTCTCGCTCGGCACCGACACCCGCGGCCTCTGGTACAACAAGGACCTCTTCGCCAAGGCCGGCATCCCCGTGCCGTGGCAGCCCAAGACCTGGGCCGACATCCTCTCCGCCGCCGAGAAGGTCAAGGCCGCCGACCCCGACGTGATCCCGATCAACGTCTACTCGGGCAAGACCGCCGGTGAGGCGGCCTCCATGCAGGGCCTGGAGATGCTCCTCTACGGCACCGACGACACCCTCTACGACACCTCGTCGAAGAAGTGGGTCGTGGGCAGCCAGGGCTTCAAGGACTCGCTGAAGTTCATCTCCGACGTCTACCAGGGCGGTCTCGGACCGTCGCTGCAGCAGGCGCTCGACCCGAACATCTTCACCAGCGTCACCGCGGACTGGCTGCCCTCGAGCAAGCTGGCCATCGCGCTCGACGGCTCGTGGCAGTCCGCCGCCTGGATCGACGGCGGCACCGCCCCGTGGCCCCAGTGGAGCGACACCCTCGGCATCGCCGCCATGCCGACCCAGAAGGGTCAGGCGCCCGGCACGACGAGCATGTCCGGCGGCTGGACCCTCGCCCTCGGCAAGAACACCAAGAACGCCGACCTGGCGTGGGAGTTCCTCACCACCGCGGTCAACAAGGACAACGCCACCGCGTACGACATCGACAACAGCCAGATCGCCGTCCGTGCGGACGTGGCCAAGTCGACCGAGTACCTCGGCGCCAACCCGAGCTTCGAGACCTTCTCGAGCTTCGTCGACACCACCCACTTCCGTCCCGCCACCGAGGACTACGACAAGATCTCCAACCAGATCCAGGTCGCGATGGAAGCGGTCATGACCGGCCAGTCCAGCGTCGACGACGCGGCAGCCGCCTACGACCAGGCCGTCATCGGCATCGTCGGCGAAGAGAACACCCAGAAGGGCTGATCATGACCGCCCCGGCCATCACCGGGGCGACCGGCCCCGGCCGGAGGTCGCGCGCCACCACGCGCGGCCTCCGGTCGTCGGTCCGGGCGCTCCCGCTGCTCCCCGCCGCGCTGCTTCTGGCGGTCTTCCTGCTCGGCCCGATCCTGGTGTCGCTGTGGGGCTCCCTGACCAACGCCACGCTCTCGGGCTCGACCGCCGTCGACTCGCAGTTCGTCGGCTTCCAGAACTACACCCAGCTGTTCGCCTCGCCCGACTTCCCGGTCGCGGTGATCAACACGATCGTCTTCGTGTTCTTCTCCGCCGTCGTCGGGCAGAACGTCCTCGGCCTCGCCCTCGCGCTCATGATGCGCTCGGGCAACCGCATCGTCACCGCCGTCGTCGGAACGATCGTGGTGACCGCGTGGGTGCTCCCCGAGATCGTCGCGGCCTTCGCCGCCTACGCGTTCTTCCGCGACAACGGAACCCTCAACGCCGTCCTCGGCGTCTTCGGCCTCGAGCCCGTGAGCTGGCTGTTCACGATGCCGGTGCTCATGGTGATCTTCGCCAACATCTGGCGCGGCACGGCGTTCTCGATGATGGTGTACTCCGCGGCGCTGTCCGACGTGCCGCCCGAGATCACCGAGGCGGCCGAGGTCGACGGGGCCAGCGGCATCAAGCGCCTCTTGCTCGTCACCATCCCGATGATCCGCTCGACCATCGGCACGAACTCGATGATCGTGACGTTGCAGACCCTCTCGGTCTTCACGCTCATCTTCGTCATGACCGGCGGCGGCCCGGGCACCAAGAGCACGACGCTGCCGATCCTCGCGTACCAGCAGGGCCTGAAGTTCGGCGAGCTGGGCTATGGCACCGCGATCGCCACGATCATGCTCCTCATCGGCGCGGTCTTCTCGTTCTTCTATGTCCGCGCGCTGCGCGAGGAGGTCTCGTCGTGACCACCACCACCCTCCCCGAGGTCGTGGGCACCCGCGCGCGGCGTGCCCCGAAGCGCACGAAGACCTCGCTCTCGTCACCGCGCGCGCGGGCGTTGCGCGTCCTCAGCAACACGCTGCTCATCGTCATCGGCATCCTGTTCGTCGTTCCGCTGGTGTGGCTCGTCACGGCGTCGCTCGATGCCCAACCCACGCTCGCGATCAAGATGCCCGAGGTCATCACCCTCGACAACTTCGCCGCGGTGATGAAGCCCGACCTGCTGTTCCTGCCGCTGTGGAACAGCGTGATGCTCGCCGGCGGCACGGCGATCGCCACCGTGGTGCTCGCCTCGCTCGCGGCCTACCCGCTGTCGCGCTACAGGATGCGCGTCGGAAAGCCCTTCCTCTACGCGGTGCTGTTCGGCACGTGCCTTCCGATCACCGCGATCATGGTGCCGGTCTACAGCCTGTTCGTGCAGCTGAACCTCATCGACTCCATCGGGGGGACGATCCTGTTCCTCACCGCGAGCGCCCTGCCGATCGCCATCTGGATGATGAAGAACTTCATGGACGGCGTCCCCGTCGAGCTGGAGCACGCGGCCTGGATGGACGGCGCGGGATCCCTGCGCACGCTCGTGCAGATCGTGCTGCCGCTCATGCGCCCGGGGATCGCGGTGGTGTTCATCTTCACCTTCATCCAGGCGTGGGGGAACTTCTTCGTCCCCTTCGTGCTGCTGCTCAGCCCCGACTACCAGCCGGCCGCGGTCAGCATCTTCAACTTCTTCGGCTCGTTCGGAGCGGTGGCCTACGGCCAGCTCGCGGCCTACTCGATCGTCTACTCCCTTCCGGTCCTCGGCCTGTACGTCCTCGTGCAGCGCGGGCTCGGCGGCCCGTCGGCTCTCGCCGGCGCGGTCAAGGGCTGACCCGTCCCCCCCAGACAAGGAACTCTTCATGCACGACCGCACCGCGCTCATCGAGATGCGCATCGACCGCTTCGTCCGCGAGCGCCTCGCTCCCGCCGTCTACCGCGCCCGCCACCCCCTCGGCATCTCGGCCTGGGAGGCCCCGGGCGAGCCCGTGACCTTCGCCGAGGCCGCCGCCGCCGAGTACCGTCCGTTCGCCGTCGGGACGCCGTGGGGCCGGGCGTGGGGGACCACCTGGTTCGCCGTGTCGGGGGAGATCCCTGCCGCGTGGCGCGACGCCGACGGCGCGCTGCCCGCCGGCACGGTCGCCGAGCTCGTCATCGACCTGGGCTTCACCGCCGGGCAGAGCGGCTTCCAGTGCGAGGCCCTCGTGTGGAACCGCCAGGGCGCGCCGATCAAGGGCGTGTCTCCGTTCAACAACGCCACCTCCGCGGCCCTCGACGCCGACGGTCGCGTCGACGTGCTCGTGGAGGCCGCGTCGAACCCCGACGTGGGCAGCCTCTTCTCGTTCGAGCCGACCCCCCTCGGCGACCCCGCCACCGCCGGAGACGCTCCTCTCTACACGCTCCGCGACATGTCGATCGGTCTGCGCGACCTCGCGGTGTGGGAACTGCTGGCGGACTTCCGTCTGCTGCGCGGCCTCATCGACGAACTCGACGCGACCTCGGCCCGCCGGGCAACGCTGGTGGAGGCGATGGATGCCGCGATCGACGCCGTCGACCCGCACGACGTCGCCGCCACCGCGCAGGCCGGCCGCGACGTGCTCGCTCCGCTGCTCGCGGCGCCCGCGGCATCCAGCGCCCACGTGCTGCACGCCGTCGGTCACGCGCACATCGATTCGGCGTGGCTGTGGCCGGTGCGGGAGACGGCGCGGAAGGTCTCGCGCACGTTCTCGAACGTGCTGTCGCTCATGGACGAAGACCCCGAGTTCGTCTTCGCCAGCTCGTCGGCGCAGCAGTTCGCGTGGATGAAGCAGCACTACCCGGCGCTCTGGGAGCGGCTGAAGGAGCGCGTCGCCGAGGGGCGCTTCGTGCCCGTGGGCGGCATGTGGGTCGAGTCCGACACCAACATGGTCGGCGGCGAGGCGATGGCCCGCCAGTTCCTCGAGGGCAAGACCTTCTTCCAGGAGGAGTTCGGCATCGACACCGAGGAGGTGTGGCTGCCCGACTCGTTCGGCTACAGCGGCGCCCTGCCGCAGATCATGAAGGCCGCCGGTGCCCGTTGGTTCCTGACGCAGAAGATCTCGTGGAACGAGACCAACCGCATCCCGCACCACACCTTCCAGTGGGAGGGCATCGACGGCTCGCGCATCTTCACGCACTTCCCGCCCGTCGACAAGTACAACTCCGAGGTCACCGCGGCCGACCTCGCGCACGCCGAGCGCAACTTCGCCGACAAGGGCCGCGCGCGGACGTCCCTCCTGCCGTACGGCTTCGGCGACGGCGGCGGCGGCCCCACGCGCGAGATGACCGCGACGATCGCCCGCGCGCACTCGCTCGAGGGTGCGCCGATCGTGAAGCACTCCACGCCGCGGGAGTTCTTCGAGACCGCCGAGGCCGAATACGCCGACCCGGCCGTGTGGGCGGGGGAGCTGTACCTGGAGTTCCACCGCGGCACCTACACCAGCCAGCTGCGCACGAAGCAGGGCAACCGCCGCAGCGAACACCTGCTCCGCGAAGCCGAGCTGTGGGCCGCGACCGCCGCCGTCCGCACGGGCGCCGCGTACCCCGCGGAGGCGTTCCGGCGCCTGTGGCAGCTCGTGCTGCTGCAGCAGTTCCACGACATCCTCCCCGGCACCTCCATCGCCTGGGTGCACCGGGATGCCGAGCGCAACTACGGCGCGATCGCGACCGAGCTCGAGCAGATCATCGCCGACGCCCTGCGCGCGCTCGCGGGGGAGGGCGACCGCACGCTCGTGGCCAACGCCGCCCCGCACACCCGCTCCGGTGCCCCGGCCCTCGCGATCGCGGCGGCTCCGGCCGTCCGCGATGTCGCCCCGCGCGCGGAGGGGGCGGGCTTCGTGCTCGACAACGGCGTCGTCCACGCCGTGATCGACGCCCGGGGTCTGATCATCTCGCTCGTAGAGGTGGCATCCGGTCGCGAGATCGTCCCCGAGGGGCAGGCCGCCGGCCTGTTCCAGCTGTTCCGCGACACGCCCACCCAGTGGGACGCGTGGGACATCGACGAGACCTACCGCCGCCACGTCACCCCGCTCGACTCCGCGCAGGCGGTGCGCATCGACGGCGACGCGGTCGTGGTCGAGCGGACCTTCGGCGACTCGCACCTGACCACCCGCATCGCGCTCGCCGCGGGCGCGCGCACGGTGCGCCTGTCGATCGACATCGACTGGCACGAGCAGCAGCAGCTGCTCAAGCTCGCCGTCCCCGTCGACGTGCACACCGACCGGGCGGCATCCGAGATCCAGTTCGGCCACATCAGCCGTCCGACCCACACGAACACCTCCTGGGATGCCGCGCGCTTCGAGACCGCCGCCCATCGGTGGGTGCGCGTGGGCGAGAGCGGCTTCGGCGTCGCCGTGACGAACGACTCGACCTACGGCCACGACATCACCCGCCACGCGCGCGAGGCCGGCGGCACGTACTCCCTGGTCCGGCTGTCGATCATCCGCGGCGCACTGTTCCCCGACCCTCAGCAGGACCAGGGCGCGCATCACCTCGAGGTGGGCATCGTCGTCGGCGCCGAGGTCGAGGACGCCGTCGTCGAGGGCTACCGCACCAACCTGCCGCTGCGTGTGATCGAGGGGGCGAGTGCGGAAGAGGTCGCCCCGCTGGTGGCCGTCGACGACGAGGGGGTCGTCGTGGAGGCGGTCAAGCTCGTGCACGACGGCTCCGGTGACGTGATCGTGCGGCTGTACGAGGCGCTGGGGCGTCGCACCCGCGCGCGGGTGGCGGTCGGATTCGCCGCCTCCGGCGCGGTCGAGACCGACCTGCTCGAGCGACCGGTCGCGGCCGCTGCGGTCGTGGATGCCGACGACACGACGGTGGAGCTGGCCCTGCGCCCGTTCCAGCTCGTGACCCTGCGCTTCACCCGCTGAGCGCGTCGGCCCGGCTGAGCGCGTCGGCCCGGGAGGAGATTCGGGGACGGGAGGACGAATTCTGCGGATTCGTCCTCCCGTCGCTGTTTCCCCTCCGCTCACCGGCGGTGTTCCCGGCTGCGGTCACACCATCGCCACCGCCATGAGGCCCACAGACACCGCCATCGCGCCGATCTGCGCGCGGTCCAGACGCGCCGGCATCCGCCGCATCGCGGTGACCGACAGCACGCCGTAGCCGATCGCCGCCGCCGCGAGCAGGGGGGTCGGTGAGAGCCCGTGCGTGTGGTCCGAGGCCGTCGCGTGTCCGCCCATCGCGAGCTGCAGCCCGGCCATGACGACCATGCCGAGCGTGGTGTGCAGCGTCATCAGCGCCGGCACCCGCGGCGCGCGCCGCTGGCGCGGACGGCGCCAGATCGCCAGGCCCAGCGCCGCCGCGAGCAGCAGCGCGGTCCAGTACACCGGGGCGACCACACCGAACGCGGCGGCATCCACCATCGCCAGCAGCATGACGGCCGCCGCCACGACCTCGGGCGGCCGCACCCGCGCGCGATCGGCGGCCAGACAGCACGTTCCGATCGCGGCGGGGGCGACCGCCCACAGGTGGAGGATCTCGCTCATCGATTCAGCAGTGGCACCCGGATGCCGACGATTCGCCGTGCGCGGCGGGGTGCGACGCCGGAGCGCAGTGCGTGTTCGCCGGTGCCGGGACGTTCAGCACGGGGCTGCGCTCGAAGAAGTTGTACGGCTTGAGCGTGAACTTGGCGTAGTCCATGGGCATGACCGGCCAGTCCTCGTTGCGCGGGAAGTGCGTGAGGCCGAACGTGTGCCACAGCACGACGTCCTCGCCCACGAGCGGCTCGTCGCCCGAGATGAAGTCCGGGATGCCGGCCCCGCCGGGGTGCTGGTTCACGAAGTCGCCGGCGGCGTAGCGCTCGGCCGGGTCGTACTTGGTGACGAAGAGGTTCTTCGTCGCGAACGCCGCGCGCGCGGCGATCGACGAGGCCTCGTCGGCGAGGAGCACGGGCGTCTCGGTCGGGAAGAGCACGTACGAGGTCGCCTGCCCGCGCTCGGTGGTCTTCTCGGTCGAGGCGATCTGCCACACCCGGTTCACCGCGCCGTCGGCGACGCGGCCCGACACCTTCTCCGACGCGATCGGCGTGACCTTCTTGGTGAAGGCGTTGCCGGCGGGATTGGTGGCCGAGATCGGCAGTCGCACCGCGTCGATCTCGTTCACGACGTTCGCGACACCGTCGACGGTCATGTCCAGCCGCGCTGAGAAGAGGTGCTGGTGGTACGGCGCCCCCAGCCCCGGCGCGACCTCCGACGCGAAGGGGTAGCCCTCGCCCGGGTAGGCGGAGGTGAACAGGATGCCGGTGAGCTTGGCCTCGCACTCGATGGTGCCGTCGAGGTAGAGGTACCAGTAGAAGCCGTAGTCGTAGTTGCCGACCGTGGTGAAGAACGAGATCACGAGACGCCGTGAGCGACGGACCTCGCTCGACCCGGTGAAGATGTCGGTGTGCTTCCACAGGGAGCCGAAGTCCTCCTCGTGCATGCACACCGCGTTTCGGATGGTGCGCGGCATCCCGTTCTCGTCCGACAGCACGGCGTCGACGTACGTGATGTCGCCGACGCAGTCGCAGCCGAGTTCGAGTTCGTTCGTGTAGCGGCCGAACAGGTACTCGCCGGTGTCGAAGTAGTTCTGCCAGAAGCGGTTCGGTGCCGGGTCGGCGTAGGGCACGACCATCTCGCTGATGGACCCGCGGTACATCACCGGGCGACCCGCGAACGAGAGCTGGCGCAGGATGAGTCCCTCGCGGGTGTCGAAGCCGATGCGCAGGTCCCACTCGCCCCACGTGACGTGCTCGTCGTCGACCGTGAAGCTCGAGCCCTCGGGCTGTGTGATGACGATCGGCTTCAGCCCCTCCAGCGGCGGTCCCTGCAGCTCGGGGTCGTCGAAGTTGCCGTGCGTCTCGGGCACGGTGAAGCCCGGGGTGTCGACGATCTCGATGATCCGGCGGTCGGCGACGTCGATGTAGGCGGTGAGGCCGTCGACCGGGTGCGCCCACGGGTGGTCGGCGGGGTGGTCCTGACGGAACGCGAAGGTGCGGAGGATGCGACGGCCCACCTCGTCCTCGTAGCCGTAGTGCCCAGCCGACAGGGGTACGAGCACCACGTTCTCGGTCGTGAGGCCGCGGGCGGCGAGAGCGGCCACCCACGCCTCGTCCTCGTTCGCGATGACGCCGACCTCTTCGAACTCGGCGTCCAGGATCGGCAGCTGCCCGTCGGATCCGTCGAGCTCGGTGGAACGGAGCACCGTGCCGGTCGCGAGCGAGACGACGAGGTCGAGGGAGTGCGCGGTGCGGAGGTTCAGCAGCTGCACGCGGGCGCGGCGCTCGGGGGCGGGCGCTTCGCCCGCCTCCCACGCCAGGACCTCGCCCTTCGGTGCCTCCTCGAGGCCGACGTAGGCGAAACGGGTCGCCTCGTCGACGCCGTCGAGGCCGGCGACGATCGTGCGGACCGCGGTGATCTCCGCGGGGGTCAGGGAACCGAGCGGGTGGGCGGGAGCCTCCGGCGCGTCGTAGGCGGAGACGGTGGGATCGGTGAGGGTCATGGTGTCTTCCTGGGTGGTGCGGGTGGGGGACGGGGGATCAACCGGCGATGGCGTCGGTGAGCTTGGCGTACGCGGCGGGGCGGCGGCGACGGATCCACGCGGCCTGGACGTAGCCGAACAGCGGCACGACCACGACCAGGGCGAGGAGGGCCCAGGTCACCGCACCGAACGTCGGTGCGCCGTCGGCGTCGACGTCGCCGACCATCACGGGGAAGTACGCCACGATCACGACGGCGGACACCGCGAGCCCGGCGAACCCGAGGGCGGGCGCGATCACGGTGTTCCACGGCCGGCGGTCCGCGCGGTTGCGGGCGAAGTAGACGATCACGGCGATCGAGGTGACGGCCATGAGCGCCACGATCGCGACGGTCGCGACCCCGGAGAGCCACGTGAACACCTGCAGCAGCGGGTCGAGTCCGAGGACGGCGAAGACGGCGAGCAGGATGCCGGCGGTCACCGTCTGCACCAGCGACGACGCGTGCGGGGACAGGTGGCGGGCGTGCACGCCGGACAGGCGCTCGGGCAGGACCCCCGCGGTCGACATCGCGTGCTGGTAGCGGGTGAGGACGTTGTGGAACGACAGGACGCACGCGAACATCGACGTCAGCAGCAGCACGTTCACGAGCACCTCGCCGACCGTGCCGAGGTAGATCGCGACGGTGCGGAGCATGAGCGTCGCGGGGTTCTCGGCCGCGGCCGCCAGGATGCCGTTCGGGCCCCACGCCATGATCAGGCCCCAGGTCGCGAGGGTGTAGAAGATGCCGATGCCGATGACCGCGCCGTAGGTCGCGCGCGGGATCGTGCGGTCGGGGTCGCGAGCCTCGTCGCGGAAGATCGCGGTGGCCTCGAACCCGATGAACGCGGCGATCGCGAACATCAGACCGACCCCCGGCGACCCGCTGAAGACGTTGGCCGGCTCGAACGGGGCGAGGCTCAGTCCCTCGGGTCCGCCGTTGACGACGACCGCGGCGACGAGCACGAGCACGATCGCGACCTCGGCGACCAGCAGCACGCCGAGCACCTTGCTCGAGAGGTCGATGTGGCGGTAGCCCAGGATGCCGACGAGTCCCACCGTGGCGAGTGCGTACAGCCACCACGCCAGGTCGGGTCCGCCGATCGACACGACGGTGATCTCGAGGAGGTAGCCGATGTAGCCGTACACCGCGACCTGGATCGTCGTGTAGGTCAGCATCGCGGTCCACGCGGCCGCGAGACCGGACGGCCGGCCCAGGCCGTACCCGATGTAGGTGAAGAACGCGCCCGGCCGCGGCACATGACGCGTCATCGCGGCCAGACCCACGGCGAACAGGAGCAGGATGACGGCGCTGACGGCGTACAGGGTCGGGTAGCCGACGCCGTTGCCGATCAGGATGCCGAGGGGACCGGCGCCGCCGACGACGGTGAGCGGCGAGGCGGCGGCGACGACCATGAAGATGATCGCCGTGACGCCGAGGGAGCCGCGGAGGGTCCGCGGGGTCGCGGCGGCGGCCCCCTTCGATTCGAGCTGGGTCATGTCGGAGCCTTTCGGAGGTCGGGTGTGCGTCCGAGGTTCCTCCCGGTGCGTTGCCTGCCGATGTGATCGACATGAAAGTGCCGGGACACCGACTGAGACACCGTGGCTGGGGGTGTCTCAGTGGCGGATACGCGCGCGAAACATCGGTGTCGCGCCGAGGCAACGGCCGGGGCGTACGGTCGCACCGAGTCCACGGGGAGCACCATGACCGCACTTGCCCGCGCCATCGCCCGGCCCACGCCCGTCGCCGGCTTCGGCGCGCGTTCGCCCCTGCACGGACTGCAACGCCGCAGCATCGGCATCGTCGACCTCGCAGCCCAGTCCGTCGCCGCCGTCGCGCCCGCGGCGGCCGCGACCACGGTCGTCCTGCTGGTCGCGGGGGTCGCGCCGGGGGCTGCGGTGGCCGCGATCGTCGCCGCCGGGGTGCTCAGCTTCGCCGTCGCCCGCACCGTGTCGCAGTTCGCCCGCCGCTTCGCCGCCGTCGGCGGGCTGTACACCTACACCGCTCGCGGATTGGGGGAGCGAGCGGGGCTGGTCGCCGGTGCGGCGATCGTGATCGGCTACGCGGCGATCGCGATGTTCGCGCTCCTCGGAGGCGCCTACTACCTGGGCTACCTGCTCGGGGCCGCGTGGCCCGGCCTCGACCGCGGCACGACGGTGACGGTGGCGCTCCTGGGTGAGGTCGCGTTCGTCGCCGCGGTCCTCGTCTCCGGCATCCGCCTGTCGGCGCGGGTGGCGCTCGTGGTCGAGGCGATCTCTGTCGCGCTCATCGTCGCGCTGCTGTCCGTGCTCCTCGCGCTCATCGGCCCGGCCGACGTCGTCGCGACCCTCGCGCCCGGCCCCGTGGACCCGGTCGCGCTCGCCGCGGGAGCGGTGGTCGCGCTCACCGCGTTCGTGGGGTTCGAGTCCGCCGCGACCCTCGGGGTGGAATCGGTGGCACCGCTGCGCAACGTCCCTCGGGCGATCACGGGCACCGTCGTGATCAGCGGGGGCGTGTACGTCCTGGCGGCCGTGACCCAGGCGTCGGGCTTCCACGCCCTGGGCCTCGACCTCGCAGCCAGCGCATCTCCGGTCAACGATCTCGCGGGTGCGTACGGACTGGGGCCGTGGGGCGTGGCCGCTGACATCGGGATCACGGCATCCTTCCTCGCGTGCGCGATCGGTACGGTGACGGCGCTCGTGCGCGTGCTGTTCGCGATGAGCCGTGACGGCGTGCTGCCCGCGGGCCTGGGACGCACCCACCGGCGGCTGCGCACGCCGATCACGGCGATCGCGGCGGCGCTGCCGGTGGTCGGGGGCGTCCCGCTCATCCTCGCGCTCGCGGGCGTCGACGCGCGCGAGGCGATGCAGGCGACGCTCGCGGTCGGGGCGACCGGCTACATCGTCGCGTACGTGCTGGTGTGCGTCGCGGCGCCGGTGTTCCTCCGGCGGATCGGGGAGCTGACCGCGGGCCCGGCGGTCGTCGCGGGCGTCTCCGCGGTGGCGCTCACCGCGGCGCTGGTGGCGTTCCTCGTCGTCGGGACCGACGCCGTCGCCCTGGCGTCGGTCACGGCGGCGACCCTGCTCGCCGGCGCGGGGATCGCGATCGTCGCGGCGCGCCCGCGGTCGCGGCCGATCGGCGCGTACGACGAACCCGTGGCCGCCCAGGTGCTCGGCGGCGTCGCACCGCCCGGGCGGACCGATGCCTGAGCCGCCGGGACTGGCCGCGCGGCAGCCGGGAGCCGTCCGCTCGGCGCTGGCGGTGCTGGAGGCCGTGGCGCACCTCGGTGCCGGAGTGAGCGCGCAGCGCATCTCCACGGAACTGGGTCTCCCGCGCGCGACCACGTACCGGCTCCTGAACCTTCTCGTCGAGGACGAGTTCCTCGTCCGCACCCCCGACCTCTCCGGCTTCGCGCTGGGCGCCCGCGTCGCGCAACTGGCCGGGGTCACGGCCCCACCCGCGCGCCTGCCCGCGGCCGCGCGGGCACTTCTCGCCGACGCGCGGCGCGCCGTGCGCGGGGGCGTGCACGTGGTCTTGTTCCTGGACGGACGTGTCGTCGTCCTCGACGCGGATCCGGACTTCCCGCTCAGCGACGCGGACCGGCTGGTCCGCGAACCCGCCCGCTACGCCCTCGGCCGGATGCTGCTGGTCGCCGAGGGGCGGGTGCCGGACGGCGCGATCGCCGCCGACGTGCGCCGGTTCGGCGTCACACGGCAGTGCGGCGAGATCCTCCCGACGACCGGATGCCTCGCCCTCCCTCTCCGCGACGATCGGGGGGTCACGGTCGGCGCGGTCGGGTTCTCCGGCGCGCGTCACCGCGTCGACGACCCGTCCGAGGTCATCGGTGCGCTGGAGCCGGCCGTGCGCGCCCTCGCCCCGCTGGTGGTGTGACCCGCCTCACGTGGGCAGGATCGTGACGACGCCCGTGGCACCCGCCGGCGCGACCACGCGAGAGACGCAGCAGCACATCTTCGTCCGCGCGTCCCGCTGCCGTTCGCTGTAGAACACGTCGCGGTGGTCGATGTCGCCGTCGAGTCCGGCGACGCGGACTTCGCACAGCCCGCACTCGCCCTTCCGGCAGTCGTACATCATGTCGGCTCCGGCGGCTTGGAGCGCCTCGAGCATCGACTGGTGGGGCGGGACGACGGTCTCGAGGCCGAGCGAGGGGATGCGGACGGTGAACGGCTGCGGGTCGTGCCACCCGCTGTTGCCGAACGTCTCGCTGCGCAGGTCGGCCGGCGGCAGTCCCGCCTCGATCCAGGCCCGCCGCACGGCATCCATCAGTCGGATCGGTCCGCACACGTACATCTCGGTGCCCGGCTCGACGGATGCCACGAGGTCCGGCACCGACATGGACGTGCCCTCGTCGCGGACGTGCACCGCGAGCCGGTCGCCGTGGCGTTCGTCCAGGTCGTCGAGGTAGGCCATGAGCGGGCGGCTGCGACCGAGGTAGAGCAGCCGGTAGTCGGCGCGCGCGGCGCGCAGGCGTTCCGCCATGCCGTACAGGGCCGTGACGCCGATGCCGCCGGCGACCAGCACGTACCGCCGCGCGCCGAGGCGCAGGGGGAAGTCGTTGAGCGGTTGCGTCACCTCGATCCTGTCGCCGGGGCGGAGGGCGTTCATGACGGCGGCGCCGCCGCGGCTCACGGGGGAGGTGGAGACGCTGAGCGCCACGCGGGAGCCGTCGGGCGAGGCATCCACGATCGAATACGAGCGCCGTTCGATCTTCCCGGCGATCGGCACGCGCACGTCGAGGTGCGCGCCGGGCTCCACCCGGACCGGGGAGTCGACGTCGATCTCGATGCGCCGGATCTCGGGCGTGAGGTCGCGGGCGGCGGCGACCGTGCCGCCCTGCCACACCTCGCGGTGCGCGACGGCCATCAGCCCACCGTCACGGGGGTGCGTTCGCGGCCCTCGGCGGCCAGCATCCGTTCCAGCAGCCGCCGCACCCACATGCCCCCGGCATCGATGTTCAGGCTGTAGAACTCGTAATCGGGGTTGGCGTCGATGGCGGCCTGCTGGGCGGTCAACATCGCCTCGTCCTCGCCGAACACGCCGTGGACGCCCTCCCGCAGCTGCGTGGTGATGAGCTGGCTGTCGAGGCGGTAGTTGCGCTGGAACGACCAGAAGTAGTGGCTCGTCCGGTCGGTCTCGGGCGTGATGGTGTTCATGACGTAGCCGTTGACGCCCTGCGAGCGGTCCCCCTCGGGTGCCCCGGTGCCGGCGGCGGCGACCCCCACGTCGATGCAGATCGTCGACGGTGCCTCAAAGTGGATGATCTGCCAGCGGTCCACGCGACCGGTGAAGCCGGGGAACTTGTCGCGCATGTTCTTCAGCCAGAACGGCGGCGGCTCGATGTCGCGCATCCAGCGTTCCACCGTGACGGTCGTCTCGGTGTGGGTCGTGACGAACTCCGACTCGCTGAGCTCCTTCTGGCCGATGCTGCTGGAGTGGACGAACTCCTCGTGCGTGAGGTCCATGAGGTTGTCGAGGATGAGCTGGAAGTTGCACGGCGCGTGGATCGTCAGTCCGTCGCCGGTCCAGTCGGGGTGCGTCATCTGGTGCATGTCGGGGATGAGATCGGGGTCGGCCAGCGCCGCGTCGCCGACCCACACCCACACGTACCGGTACCGGTCGACGACGGGGAACGAGGGCACCAGGGCGCTGGGGTTGATCGTCTCCTGTGCGGGCATCGAGGTGCACCGGCCGCGGGGGTCGTACGTGATGCCGTGGTACGGGCAGCGGATGTCGCCGGGCCCGACGAGCGTGCCCTGCGACAGCGGGGCGAGGCGGTGCCAGCACGCGTCGGCCAGGGCCACGGCCGTGCCGTCCTCGGTGCGGTAGAGCGCGAGCGGTCGCCCGGCGACGGTGCGCGCGAGAGGGCGCTTGCGCGTGACCTCGTGGTCCCACGCGGCCACGTACCAGGCGTTCCGGGGGTAGTCGAGCAGCTTGGCCGCCATCGTCTCGGTCACGGGACCTCCTCGTCCTCAATAACTATCTACATAGATATTGCGAGGAAGATATCGTGGGCGGACGCCGCGACGCAAGAGGGGAGTCCGCGATGAGCCTGCGCTACGCGCTGCTGGCCCTGCTGACCGCGCAGCCGATGACCGGGTACGACCTCGCGAAGGCGTTCCACGGGTCGGTCGGGCACGTCTGGCACGCCCCCGATTCGCAGATCTACCCCGAGCTCAAGCGCATGGTCGCCGACGGCCTGCTCCGCGACGAATCGGTCCCGTGGGGCGCAGCCACCACCAAGACGCAGTACACGATCACCGATGAGGGCGTCGACGACCTCCGCCGCTGGATGGAGCAGCCGGTCGCATACGGCGCCGACCGCGACCCCGCGCTCCTACGAGCCGCCTACTTCGAGTGGGCCGACCCCGATGCCGCCCGCGCGCGGCTGCGCGAACACATCGCGCACTACCGCGTGCGCCGCGGGCTGTGGCAGGCGCAGCTCGACGCGATCCGCGAACGGACGCACCCGATCGTCGCCCGCCGCCTCGAGACCGACACGCGGCACGCCCCGGAGGCGATCGTGGCGTTCAAGGTGTTCGCGTACGAGGGGTTCGTGGCGCGCGCCGACCACGAGATCGCGTGGGCCGAGCGCGGCCTCGCCCTCGTCGACGCCCTCGAGGGGCCTGCGGTCGCCGACTAGGGCGCCGACAACAGCCGCGCGCGCAGGTCCGCTTTGCGCACCTTGCCCGACGCCGTACGCGGGAGGTCGTCCACGACCGTCACGGTCTTCGGGATCTTGTACCTCGCGATCCGGCCGGAGAGTTCCGCGCGGACGCTCTCGGTGTCGACCGACACCCCCTCGGCCACCGTCACGAGGGCGATCGGCACCTCTCCCCACTTCTCGTCCGGGATGCCGATCACCGCGACGCCCGTGATCCCCGGGATGCCGAGGATCAGGCCCTCGACCTCGGCGGGGTAGATGTTCTCGCCCCCGGAGATGATGAGGTCTTTCAGCCGGTCGGCGATGTAGAGGTAGCCGTCCTCGTCGAGATAGCCGAGGTCGCCGGAGCGGAACCAGCCGTCCAGGGCGAACGCGGCGGTCGTCGCCTCGGGTTGCCCGTGGTAGCCGGCGAACACGTTCGGGCCGCGCACCTGGATCTCGCCGACCGCGCGGGCGGGAGCCGGCATCCCGTCCTCTCCGACGACCCGGACGTCGGTGAAGAAGTGCGGCAGGCCGACGCTCCCGGCCTTCGTGCGGGTCATCCCGGCGGACAGGCTCGTCGCGCCGGGGGAGGTCTCGGTCATCCCGTAGCCCTGCGTGAACGACAGTCCGCGGGCCTCGTACGCCTCGCGGATGCGCGGCGGCACCGCCGAGCCGCCGCACGTGAGCGTCCGCAGGCTCGACACGTCGGTGCGGGACCACTCGGGATGGTCCGCCATGAGTTGATACGTCGTCGGCACACCCGAGATCACGGTGACGCCGTGGCGTTCGATGAGGTCGAGCGCGCGTCCGGCTTCGAACCCGTTCTCGAGCACGACGGTCGCGCCCTTGAGCAGCGCGGGGAGCGCCCCCATTCCGAGCGAGGCGACGTGGAAGAGCGGCGAGATCATCAGCGACACGTCGGCGGAGACGAGGTCGTAGTCGATGATCGTGTTCATCGACACCCACGTGAGGTTGCCGTGCGTGAGGACCGCCCCCTTGGCGCGACCCGTGGTGCCCGAGGTGTAGACGAGCGCGGCGGGATCGTCGAGGCCGACGGGCGCCGGCGGCGGCGCGGAGACCGCGCGGTCCAGCAGCCTGGCGAGGCCCGGGTCGCCGTCGCGGCCCGAGGATCCCGTGGCGATGACGTGTGCGACGGGCGAGGTCGACACCGCCGCGGCCACGCGATCCGCGAACGACGCGTCGTGCACCAGCACGCGAGCGCCGGAGTCGGCGAGCACGTGCGCGATCTCGGGGGCGGCGAGGCGCGTGTTCACGGGCACGAACACGGCACCGAGGTGGGCCGCGCCGAACAGCGTGAGGAGGAACTCTGGCGAGTTCTCGCCGAGGTAGGCGACGCGGTCGCCGCGGGCGACGCCGTGGTCGGCGAAGACGGCGGCGGCCCGCTCGACGGCGGTGTCCAGCTCGGCGTAGCTGAGGCGCCGGTCGTCGCCGAAGATCAGGGCGGTCTTGTCGGGGTGCTTGAGGCGGCGGCGGGGGAGCCAGGCGCCGAGTCCGGGTGTGCTCATGGGTCTCTTCGTCGAGGAGGGGACGCTGCGGTGCGCCCCGGAGCGGGGGAGGGATGCCGGGAGGCGGGTCCGGCGGGCGCGAGGTCGGATCCGCGCCCGCCGGGTGTCAGGCGTAGAAACGGTACAGGCCGCGGGCGACGACGGCGGGCTTGTCGCCGCCTTCGACCTCGACGGTCTGGTCGACGGCGAGCTGATAACCGCCGCGCACCTCCGTCACCTCGGCGACGACGGCGTTCATCCGGACGCGCGCGCCCACCTTCACCGGCGAGACGAAGCGCACCTTGTCGAGGCCGTAGTTCACCTTCGTGGTGACGCCGGTGACGTCGAGCAGCTCGGTCCAGAACTTCACCGTGAGCGAGAGGCTCAGGTAGCCGTGCGCGATCGCGCCGCCGAACGGGCCGTCCTTCGCGCGCGCGGGGTCGGTGTGGATCCACTGATGGTCGTCGGTCGCGTCGGCGAAGAGGTCGACGCGGTCCTGCGTGATCTCCAGGTAGTCCGACCAACCGAGGTCGGTGCCGGCGAGCCCGACGACGTCGGCGTAGGCGACGGTCGTGGTCATGGTGTTCTCCGTTTCGAGGGAGTTTCTGTGGAGTCGGGTGGGTCTAGAGGCCGAGCAGGCGCGCGGCGTTGTCGCGGAGGATGCCGGGGAGGCGTTCGGGCTTGAGCGCCGTCTGCTCGACGTCGCGCAGCCAGCGGTCGGGGGTGAGGAGGGGGAAGTCGCTGCCGAAGAGCACCCGCTCGCGAAGGAACGCGTTCGCCGCCCGGACGAGCTGCTCGGGGAAGTACTTCGGGCTCCAGCCCGACAGGTCGATCCAGGTGTTGTGCTTGTGCGTCGCGACCGAGATGGCTTCGTCCTGCCAGGGCACGGAGGGGTGCGCCATGACGATGTCCAGCGCCGGGAAGTCCGCCGCGACCGCGTCCAACAGCATCGGGTTGGACAGGCCCAGACGGAATCCCCGGCCGCCCGGCATCCCGGCGCCGATCCCCGTCTGCCCGGTGTGGAAGAGGGCGACGACGCCGGCGGCCTCGATCGCCGCGTAGAGCGGGTAGTACCGCTCGTCGCTCGGGTCGAAGCCCTGCACCGTCGGGTGGAACTTGAAGCCGCGGACTCCCGAATCCTCGATCAACCGACGGGCGCGGTCCACCGCGTCGGGGCGCCGGGGATCCACCGACCCGAACGGGATGAGCACGTCCGCGTGGCGCATGGCCCCGGCCGCGATCTCGGCGCTCGAGATCGGCGGGTGCCCGAGCTGCGTCTCGGCGTCGACGGTGAACACCACGGCCGCCATCCGGCGTTCCCGGTAGTACGCGGCGATGTGGTCGAGGTCGGGTCGGGGACCGTCGGTCGAGAAGTAGCGGCTGGCGGCCTCCGTCAGGTCGTCGGGGAGGGACGAGTGGTCGTGGCCGTCGATCTCGACGTGCACGTGCATGTCGATCGCGGTGAGGGCCGCGACGTCGATGGCGGGCTCGTAGCGGGTCACGCGGTCACCGGACCGGGTCGCGCCGCAGCTCGTCCGGGAGGGGCGGGAAGGTCTCGCCGACGCTCTGCAGCGGGCCGACCGCCGCGTCGAACTCGTCCGTCAGCGCCTCGGCGCTCCACCCGCCGTCGCGGTAGGCGGTGGCGGCGGGCTGGGGGTGGGTCCACAGCTGCAAGCGGTCGCCGCCGATGCCGATGGCCTGTCCGGTCACCGCGCCGGCGGCATCCGAGGCGAGGTGGGCGATGAGACCGGCGACGTCGTCGGAGGTGCCGAAGCCGAGGTCGTGGCGGAAGAACGCGGGCATGGGCTCGCCCGCCGCGTCGGCCTCGACGGCGGCGGCGAAATACGGCACGGTCGCGGTCATCGCGGTCGCGGCGACGGGGATGACCGCGTTGGCGGTGATCCCCGCCTTCCGGAGCTCGAGGGCCCACGTGCGCACCATGCCGACGATTCCGGCCTTGGCCGCGGCGTAGTTGGTCTGGCCGAAGTTGCCGCGTTGACCGGTGGGCGAGCCGATGCAGATGATCCGGCCGGGGACGCCGTTCTCGCGCATCCAGGTCGCCGCCTCCCGCACGCACGTGAACGTGCCGCGCAGGTGCACGCCGATGACGGTGTCGAAGTCGTCGTCGCTCATCTTCCACAGGACCGTGTCGCGCAGGACCCCGGCATTGGTGACGAGGATGTCGATCTTCCCGAACGTCTCGACCGCGGTGCGCACGAGTTCGCGCGCGGTGGCGGTGGGGCCGACCGGGGCGACGACCGCGACCGCACGGCCGCCGTCGGCCTCGATCGTGGCGACGGCCTCGGCGGCGGTCGCGGCGTCGACGTCGTTGACGACGACGGCCGCGCCGTGGCGGGCGAGTTCGCGGGCGTAGGCGAGGCCGAGGCCGCGGCCCGAGCCGGTGACGACGGCGACTTTGCCGTCGAGGAGGGGGGCGTTGCTCATGGGAGTCCTTCCGTCGCACTCTTTCTAAACTCAATCGTTGAGAAAGTCAATGATTGCGATTGCTAGGATTCTGCTGTGACACCGAAGACCCCGACCGACGAGACCGTGCGCCTCGACGACGACCTGAGCTTCCTCATGGCGCGTGCGAACGCGCTCTCGATCGCCTCCGGAAACGCCGCCCTCGCGCCCTTCGGACTCAAGGTGCGGTCGTACTCGGTGCTCGCGCTCGCCGCGGGGGAGGCCCGCCCGTCGCAGCGCGAGGTGTCCGAACACCTCCGGCTCGACCCCAGCCAGGTCGTCGCCCTCGTCGACGATCTGCAGCGCCGCGGGCTCGTGTCCCGCGAAGCCGACCCGCGTGATCGGCGCGCGAACGTCGTGGTCATCACGGCCGAGGGGCGCGCCCTCCTCGCCGAGGCGCGCCCGGCGATCCTCGCCGCCGAACGGGCGTTGCACGCGGGGCTCGACGACGAGGAACGCGGTCATCTCGCGGCGTTGCTCCGGCGCGTCGCATTCCCCGCCTGATCGGTCGTCGACTCCGTCCGGCATGCACCGCCGCGCACGTCGGGTAGACTGTTCCCAGCTCTCCGCGCGGCGGTATCCAGGCCAACTCCCCCAGGACGGAAACGTAGCAAGGGTAACCAGGCTCTGCCGGGTGCGCGGAGAGTCTTTTCATGCCCGGGCGCACCCGGACCCCGGCCTCAGTGCCGTGCGAACGGTCCGTCGATCACCGCCCACTGCAGCAGCATGATGGTCTTGGCATCCTGGATCTCGCCGTCGCGGATCATCCGCAGGGCGACGTCGATGTCGTACTCGAGGATCTCGATCTCCTCGCCCTCCTCGGCCAGGCCGCCGCGATCGCCCTCGCGGCTCGCGCCGTCGTACGCGGCGGCGAAGAAGTGCAGACGCTCGGTCACCGACCCCGGGCTCATGTACACCTCGAAGACCGGTTCGACCTCGGTCACACGCAGCCCCGTCTCCTCCTCGGCCTCACGGCGGATCGCGGTGACGGGGTCGTCGTCGTCGAGCAGCCCGGCGGCGGTCTCGATGAGCATGCCGTCCGGGTGGTCGTTCACGTACACCGGGTAGCGGAACTGCCGCGTGAGCAGCACCGTCCGGCGCTCGGGGTCGTAGAGCAGGATCGTCGCGCCGTTCCCGCGGTCGTACGTCTCGCGCTTCTGGGAGGTCCACTCGCCGTCGTCGCCGAGGTAGCGGAAGGTCGTCGCGCGCAGGACGTGCCAGCCCGCCGCCAGCAGCTCGACATCGGTCACCTCGACTCGCGGGTTGCGGTCGAGGTCGCGTCCGGTGAGGTGCAGGCCGGTACGTCCGCGGTGGTCGGGGACGGTGGTGCCGGGGCGATCCGGGGGAGTGCTCACGAGGGCAGCCTACGGCGCGCGTCGGATCCCTCGACAGCGAGGCAACCCCGGCGGGATCCCACCCGCCCCGCCTAGGCTGGATGCCGTGACGCAGAGCATCTACATCACGTCGGCCGAGGGGCACTCGGGCAAATCCACGGTGGCTCTGGGCGTCCTCGACGCCTTGAGCCGCGTGACCCCGCGCGTCGGCGTCTTCCGACCGATCGCGCGCTCGACCGCCGAGCGCGACTACGTGCTCGAGATGCTGCTCGACCACGACGGCGTCGACCTCGCGTACGACGACTGCGTGGGCGTCACGTACGACGACGTCCGCGACGACGCCGACGCCGCCCTGGGGCGCATCGTCGAGCGGTACAAGGCCGTCGAGGCCCAGTGCGACGCGGTGGTCGTCATCGGCAGCGACTACACCGACGTCGGCAGCCCCGCCGAGCTCGCATACAACGCGCGCATCGCCGCGAACCTCGGCGCTCCCGTGCTCCTCGTCCTCGGCGGGCGGGCGCAGCAGGGGCAGGGCGAGACCCTGGGTCTCTCGGTCGCGCGCACCGCGCAGGAGGTGGGGCAGATCGCGGCGCTCACCATGCCCGAGCTGCTCCATGAGCGCGCCGAGGTGTTCGCCGTCATCGTCAACCGCGCCGATCCCGACGCCCTCGACGAGGTCGTGGCATCCGTCCGGCGCGTCGTCGACGCCGCGCCGACCCCGACGGGCCGCACCGTGCCGGTGTGGGCGCTTCCCGAAGACAGGTTCCTCATCGCCCCCTCCATGCGGGGCGTGCTGCGCTCGGTCGAGGGCGAGCTGATCAAGGGCGACCCCGAACTGCTCACGCGCGAGGTGCTGGGCGTGGTGGTCGCGGGCATGTCGATGGTCAACGTGCTGCCGCGCCTGATGGAGTCGGCGGTCATCGTCATCCCCGCGGACCGCACCGAGGTGCTGTTGGCGACCCTGCTGGCCAACGCCTCGGGCACGTTCCCCTCACTGGCCGGTGTCGTCCTCAACGGCGGGTTCGAGCTGCCCGACACGATCGTGCGCCTCATCGACGGGCTCGGTTCGTCGCTGCCGATCATCGCCACCGATCTCGGCACGTACGACACCGCGGTGCGCATCATGAACACGCGTGGTCGCCTCGCCGCCGACTCGCAGCGCCGGTACGACACCGCCCTGGCGATGTTCGAGCGCCACGTCGACACCAACCTGCTCACGCGCGAACTCGGCGTCGCCCGCCCAAGCGTCGTCACGCCGTTGATGTTCGAGTACGGCCTCGTGGACCGCGCGCGCGGCGATCGGCGCCGCATCGTGCTGCCCGAGGGCAACGACGATCGCGTGCTGCGCGCGGCCGCGACCGTCCTGGCGCGCGGCATCGCCGACCTCACGATCCTCGGCGAGCCGCTCGAGGTGCGAGGGCGCGCGATCGAGCTGGGCATCGACATCCGCGACGCCGAGGTGCTCAGCCCCTTCGACGCCGTCCACGTCGACAAGTTCGCCACCGAGTACGCGCGGCTCCGTGCCCACAAGGGCGTCACGTACGCCCAGGCCGCCGACACGGTCACCGACGTGTCGTACTTCGGCACGCTCATGGTCCACCTGGGCCTGGCCGACGGCATGGTCTCGGGCGCCGCGCACACCACGGCGCACACGATCCGTCCGGCGTTCGAGATCATCAAGACCGCACCCGGGGTGTCGGTGGTGTCCAGCGTGTTCCTGATGGCGCTCGCCGACCGCGTCCTCGTCTACGGCGACTGCGCCGTGATCCCCGATCCCACGAGCGAGCAGCTGGCCGACATCGCGGTCTCGTCCGCCGCGACCGCCGAGCAGTTCGGCATCGAGCCGCGCGTGGCGATGCTGTCGTACTCGACGGGGGAGTCGGGCACCGGCGCCGACGTCGAGAAGGTGCGCACCGCGACCGCGCTGGTGCGCGAGCGCGCCCCCGAGCTGCTCGTCGAGGGCCCGATCCAGTACGACGCCGCGGCCGATGCCGCCGTGGCCCAGGCCAAGATGCCCGGGTCGGAGGTGGCGGGGCGCGCCACGGTGTTCGTCTTCCCCGACCTCAACACCGGCAACAACACCTACAAGGCGGTGCAGCGCTCGGCGGGTGCCGTGGCGATCGGCCC
Source organism: Microbacterium sp. 71-36 (assembly GCF_001898305.1). Classification (NCBI taxonomy): domain Bacteria; kingdom Bacillati; phylum Actinomycetota; class Actinomycetes; order Micrococcales; family Microbacteriaceae; genus Microbacterium; species Microbacterium sp. 71-36. The sequence goes on along the minus strand of NZ_MKTP01000001.1, from coordinate 1,101,444 downwards.
GGTCCTGCAGGGCCTGAACAAGCCCATCAACGATCTGTCGCGCGGCGCACTCGTCGACGACATCGTCAACACGATCGCGATCACCGCGATCCAGGCCCAGGGGAGCCGCGCGTGAGCGTCGTACTGGTCGTCAACAGCGGTTCGTCGTCGTTCAAGTACCAGTTGCTCGACATGCAGCACGAGCGCGTGCTCGCCTCGGGACTGGTCGAGCGCATCGGCGAGGGGATCGGCGTCGCCACGCACACGGTCGCCGCGGCGGCCCTGAGCCCCGAGGGCGGCCCCGCGCCGACGGTCGTGGATGCCACGTCCACCATCGAACGTGAGATCCCCGACCACACGGCGGGGTTCGCCGTCATGCTCGAGGCGTTCGCGGTCCACGGGCCGTCGCTCGAGGAGCGATCGCCGGTCGCCGTCGGACACCGCGTGGTCCACGGCGGGGCGCGCTTCTTCGAACCGACGCTCGTGACCCCTCTCGTCGAGATCAACATCGACGAGCTGTCGGTCCTGGCGCCTCTCCACAACCCGGCGAACCTCGCCGGCATCGTCGCGGCGAAGAAGGCGTTTCCGGGCGTGCCGCACGTCGCGGTGTTCGACACCGCGTTCCACCAGACGCTCGCCCCCGCCGCCTACACGTACGCGATCGACCGCGAACTGGCCGAGACGCACCGCATCCGCCGGTACGGCTTCCACGGCACGAGCCACAAGTTCGTGAGCGAATCGGCGGCCGCCTTCCTCGGTCGCCCCCTCGCCGATCTGCGGCAGATCGTGTTCCACCTCGGCAACGGCGCGTCCGTCACGGCGATCGAGGGCGGCCGATCGGTCGAGACCTCGATGGGTCTCACCCCGCTCGAGGGGCTCGTCATGGGCACGCGCTCCGGAGACCTCGACCCCGCGGTGCTGCTGCAACTCGCCCGCCGCGCCGATCTCTCGATCGCCGACCTCGACACGCTGCTGAACAAGCGGTCGGGCCTCGTCGGCCTCGCCGGAGTGTCCGACATGCGCGACCTCACCGCGCGGTGCGACGCCGGCGACCCCGACGCGCAGCTCGCGTTCGACGTGTACATCCACCGTCTCCGCGCGTACGCGGGTGCGTACCTCGCGCAGCTCGGCGGCGTCGACGTCATCTCCTTCACCGCCGGCGTGGGGGAGAACGCCGCACGGGTGCGCGCCGAGACCGTGGCCACGCTGGGCTTCGCGGGGGTCGAACTCGACGCCGAGCGCAACGAGACGCGGGGGCGTGGCATCCGTCGGATCTCGTCCGATGCGTCGCGCGTCGAGGTCCTCGTCGTGCCGACGAACGAAGAGCTCGAGATCGCCCGCCAGACCCTGTCGGTCGCGTCCTGACCCCGCGGCCTCCCCACCCCGCCACTACGCTGGGAGTGCGGCGCACCGCCGTGACCGCGCGTCCCGTCCTGCGATCTGGAGCAACCGTGACCGACAGCCGCGACCTGCCCGACCTCTCCTCCTACGATGCCGTCCTGTTCGACCTCGACGGCGTGCTCACCCCCACCGCAGAAGTGCACATGCGGGCGTGGAAAGAGATGTTCGACGAGCTGTTCGCGGCCTGGGACATCCAGCCGCCGTACACCGATCGCGACTACTTCGACCACGTCGACGGGAAGAAGCGCTACGACGGCGTGGCGAGCCTGCTGCGCAGCCGTGACGTCGAGGTGCCGTGGGGCGACCCGTCCGACGACCCGTCGCTCGACACCGTGTGCGGCGTCGGCAACCGCAAGAACCTCGTGTTCTCGCGCATCCTCCGCGCCGAGGGCATCGCGCCCTACCCGGGGTCGGTCGCGCTGCTGGACGTGCTGCAGGCCGCCGGTATCCCGATCGCCGTGGTGTCCAGCTCGAAGAACGCCGTCGAGGTCCTCGAGGCCGCGGGGATCCGCGACCGTTTCCCCGTCGTGATGGACGGCGTCGTGGCCGAGCGCGACCACCTGGCATCCAAGCCCGCCCCCGACGTGTTCGCCGAGGCCGCCCGGATGCTGCGCGTCGACCCGGCCCGTTCGGCCGCCGTCGAGGACGCCACCAGCGGCGTCGCCTCGGCCTCCGCCGCCGGGTTCGGACTCGTCGTCGGGGTCGACCGCGGCGTCGGCGCCGAGCACCTCGTCGCCGCGGGGGCCGACGTGGTCGTCGACGACCTCCAGGCGTTCGTAGACTGAGCCGTCGCCCCGCGCGACGCACCCGAAGCCCGGCACCCGCGGAAGGCATGCCCCGATGATCGATCGCGATCGTTTCCCCGTCGACGAATGGCGCCTCGTCGAGACCGAGTTCTCGGTCGACGACACGGGCGTGACAGAGACCCTCTTCGCCGTCGGCAACGGCTATCTGGGGTTGCGTGGCAACTCCATCGAGGGGCGTTTCGCCCACGAGCAGGGCACGTTCATCAACGGGTTCCACGAGACGTTCCCGATCCGCCACGCCGAGCAGGCCTACGGCTTCGCCGAGGTCGGGCAGACCATCATCAACGCCCCGGATGCCAAGGTGATGCGCGTCTACGTCGACGACGAGCCGCTCTCCCTCGACGTCGCCGACGTGCGCGACTACGAGCGCGTGCTCGACCTGCGACAGGGCATCCTCCGCCGGAGCCTGCTGTGGGTGACGCCCTCGGGCAAGGAGGTGCGCATCGAGGATGAGCGCTTCGTCTCCTTCGATGAGAAGCACCTCGTCGTGCTGCGTCTGACCGTCACCGTGCTGAACTCCGACGCCCCCGTCACGGTGGCGTGCCAGCTGCTGAACCGCCAGGACGGCGAGGGGATCTACGGCGGTTCGCCGATGGCATCCAAGACGGCCGGCTTCGACCCGCGCAAGACCGAGAAGCTCACCGACCGCGTGCTCCAGCCGCGGGAGTACTGGCAGGACGGCAATCGGTCCGCGCTGTCGTACGAGGCCACCGAATCGGGCATGACGATCGCGGTCGTCGCCGACCACGAGGTCGACACAGCGAACACCTACGAATCACGGCACCTCGTCGAGCCGGACATCGCCAAGAACGTCTTCCGGGTGGATGCCCGGGCCGGCGTCCCGACGACGATCACGAAGTTCGTCGGCTACCACACCTCGCGCGGCGTGCCCGCGGGGGAGCTCGTCGATCGCTGCCGTCGCACGGTCGACCGCGCGCGCAGCATCGGCGTCGATGCGCTCGTGGAGCGTCAGATCGACTGGTTCGCGGCGTTCTGGGAGCGCTCGGACGTCCGCATCGGCGGCCAGGCCGACCTGCAGCAGGCCACCCGTTGGTGCCTGTTCCAGCTCGCGCAGGCCGCCGCCCGCGCCGACGGCCAGGGGGTGCCCGCGAAGGGTGTCACGGGGTCGGGCTACAGCGGCCACTACTTCTGGGACACCGAGGTCTACGTCCTGCCGTTCCTGGCGTACACGACGCCGCAGTGGGCGCGGAACGCTCTGCGCATGCGGTATCTGATGCTTCCCGCGGCGCGAAAGCGTGCGCACCAGCTCAACGAGGCCGGCGCACTGTTCCCGTGGCGCACGATCAACGGCGAGGAGGCCTCGGCCTACTACGCCGCCGGCACGGCGCAGTACCACATCAACGCCGACGTCTCCTTCGCGCTGGCGAAGTACGTCCGCGCCACCGGCGACGAGGAGTTCCTCGCGCGCGAGGGGGTGGACATCGCGGTCGACACCGCGCGGTTGTGGTCGACGCTCGGGTTCTGGCGGTCGAGCGACGGCGACGGCGACGGTGAGGACTCGTTCCACATCCACGGCGTGACGGGCCCCGACGAGTACACGACGGTCGTCAACGACAACCTGTTCACGAACGTCATGGCGCGCTTCAACCTGCGCTTCGCCGCCCGCACCGTGCGCGACCTCGCCGAGAACGACCCCGAGGCGTACGGCCGCATGGCCGACCGCATGAACCTCGACCCCTCCGAGCCCGACCGCTGGGAGAAGGCCGCCGAGGCGATGCACATCCCGTTCAGCCCGGCCCTCGGCATCCATCCCCAGGATGCGGTGTTCCTGGAGCGCGAGATCTGGGACCTCGAGAACACGCCGCCCGATCAGCGGCCGTTGCTGCTGCACTTCCACCCGCTGGTGATCTACCGCTACCAGGTGCTCAAGCAGGCCGACGTCGTGCTCGCGCTGTTCCTGCAGGGCAATCACTTCACGGATGCCGAGAAGCTCGCCGACTTCGAGTACTACGACCCGCTCACCACCGGCGACTCGACGCTGTCGGCCGTCGTCCAGTCGATCCTCGCGGCCGAGGTCGGCTACCAGGACCTCGCCCTCGAGTACTTCCGCCAGGCCGCGTTCGTCGACCTCGGCGACCTGCACCACAACGCCGCCGACGGGGTGCATGTCGCGTCGGCGGGTGGCGTGTGGACGGCGCTGGTGAGCGGCTTCGGCGGCATGCGCGACCACTTCGGACGGTTGACGTTCGACCCGCGTCTGCCGGCGGACTGGCCCGAGCTGTCGTACGTGCTGCACTGGCACGGCACCCGACTGAACGTGACGTTGACCGCGACCGCGCTCACGCTGCGCGCCGGTGACGAGGGCGGGCCGGTCGACTTCGCGGTGCGCGGCGTGGACTACACCGTCGCCCCCGGCGAGAGCGTGCGGGTCGCGCTGCACGGCCAGGGTCCGCTCCTGCCGGGACGCCCGTCGATCCGGCAGCTCGAGGGGTCGGTGCGCGAGGACGGCACGTTGCTGTCGGCCTCGGTGCCGATCGTCACGGCGGCGATCCCGCTCGTCTCGAGCGACGACGAGCCCGTGGCCGTCGGCCTCGACGCCTGACCCGCGGTCCTGACGCGGCGGCGCCCTTCGGGGTGTCGCCGCGTTCGGCGTCTGTCGGGGTGGCATCCGGGATTCGCCGAGACTGCATCGAGCCGACATCTCCACTGCGGGCTGCAGTGGAGATGTCAGGCGCCTGCAGTCTCGCGGATCGCGACGCCGGGTCCGGGGCGGATGCCGCCGGGCGGGGGAGGACGACGGGGGGGGGCGATGTCGGTGGCACGCCGTAGGCTGGAGGAGTGACGACAGCCCTGTACCGCCGCTACCGCCCGCAGGCATTCGGCGAGATGATCGGGCAGTCGCAGGTGACCGAGCCGCTGATGACGGCCCTCCGCGGCGACCGCGTGGGCCACGCCTACCTGTTCTCGGGTCCGCGCGGCTGCGGCAAGACGACCTCGGCGCGCATTCTCGCGCGCTGCCTCAACTGCGCCGAGGGTCCCACCGACACTCCGTGCGGCGTCTGCGACAGCTGCGTCGAGCTCGGCCGTGGCGGCGGAGGATCCCTCGACGTCGTCGAGATCGACGCCGCCAGCCACAACGGTGTCGACGACGCCCGCGACCTCCGCGAGCGGGCGATCTTCGCCCCGGCCCGCGATCGGTTCAAGATCTTCATCCTCGACGAGGCGCACATGGTGACGCAGCAGGGCTTCAACGCCCTGCTCAAGCTCGTCGAAGAGCCGCCCGCGCATGTGAAGTTCATCTTCGCCACGACCGAGCCCGAGAAGGTGCTCGGCACCATCCGCTCCCGCACGCACCACTACCCGTTCCGGCTCGTGCCGCCGGCGGCGATGCTCGAGTACGTGCAGGAGCTGTGCCAGAGCGAGGGCGTCGCGGTCGAGGCGGGCGTCCTGCCGCTGGTCGTGCGCGCCGGCGGCGGTTCGCCGCGCGACACGCTGTCGCTGCTCGATCAGCTCATCGCCGGTTCGGATCGGGATGCCGACGGCCACATCCTGGTGAACTACGAGCGCGCCGTGGCGCTGCTGGGCTACACGCACTCCGAGCTCCTCGACGAGGTCGTCGACGCGTTCGCGGCCCTCGACGGCGCCGGAGCCTTCGCCGCGGTCGACCGTGTGGTGCAGACCGGGCAGGACCCCCGCCGGTTCGTCGACGACCTGCTCGAGCGCCTGCGCGACCTCATCGTCGTCGCGGCCACGGGTGCCGGCGCCTCCGCGGTGCTCCGCGGCGTCCCCGACGACGAACTCGAGCGCATGGCGCGTCAGGCCACCGCGTTCGGCGTCGCCCGGCTGTCGCGCACCGCGGATCTCGTCGTGGCGGCCCTCGACGAGATGACCGGGGCCACCTCGCCCCGGCTGCAGCTCGAACTCCTCGTCGCCCGTGTGCTGACGCACGCGGGTGTGTCGCAGGGCACATCCCCCGCGGCCGCTTCGGCGCACGCCGCCGAGCACGGTGCCCCGGCTCCGGCGCGCACGCCCGCGCCGACTTCCGCCCCCGCGGCCGCGGCCGCTGCCGCTGCGGCCCCGGGTGTGGCGTCCCCGGGTATCGCGGCTCCGGGTGTGGCATCGCCGGGTATCGCGTCCCCGGGTGTCGCATCGCCGAGCGTCGCCGCGCCGGGTGTGGCGTCGCCGGGTGTCGCGTCCCCGGGTATCGCTGCGCCGGGTGTCGCATCGCCGAGCGTCGCCGCGCCGGGTCGCGCCGCGCCTCCCGTGGTCGCGCCGTCTCCCGCCACGGCGCCGCCGGTCGCGGCGCCTCCTGTGTCCGAGCCGAGCGCTCCGACGACGCCGGTGGCCGCCCCGGTGACGACTCCCGCGCCTTCGTCCGCGCCCACCGCGGCCGAGCCGGCCCGGCCCGCCGGCGCGACCACCGAGTCCACCGCGCCGTCCGACGACGACGTCCCGCCGCCGTTCGACGACGACGACGCCCCGCCGCCGTTCGACGACGTCGAGCCCGAGCCCGCGGCGCCCGCCGCACCGCGGGCCACTGCCGCACCCGGTGCCGCCCCCACCGGTACGGCGCCCGCCGCGCCCGCGCCGGTCTCGGCACACGCTGACCCGCACCCGTTCGACACCGCGCCGACGCCCGACGCCGATGCCCCGGCACCCGACGCCGCGGCAGAAGGCGAGGGCGACGATTCCTCGCCGCTCGATCCCGCGGCGCCGACGCCGCCGGCGGTTCCGGTCGGTCCGCTCGAGCTGTCGCACGTGCGTGACGCGTGGCCCGAAGTCCTCGGCCAGCTCGAGGCCCTCAGCCGCGCGTCCTGGCTCGTCGTGTCCACGGCGTCCGTCCTCGCCTTCGACGACGACGTGCTCACGCTCGGTTTCCGCACGGGTGCCGATCTGACCTCGTTCAAGACCCGCACGCCCGACGGAGGCGCCAGCGAAGACCTGCGCCGCGCCATCCAGTCGGTCCTCGGCATCCGGGTGAAGTACCTCGCCCGCCTCGAGGGCGACGGTGGCTCCGGCGGGCAGGGCGGCTCCCCGCGCGGCCCGGGCGCCGGACCCGCCGGTGACGCCCGAGCCACGTCCTCGGCTCCGGCACCACGCTCGGCGGCGTCGTACGCGTCCGCTTCCGTCACCGACTGGGCCGTCGCGCCGATCCCGGGCGTTCCCGCCAGCACGGGTTCCGGCCCCGTCGCCGCGGCGCCCGCGTCGGCGGCCGGTACGTCCGCACCCGCCGCACGCCCGGTCGCCGCGGCGCCCTCCGCCGCCCCGGCGGCCGCGGGCACCGCTCTCGCGGTCGACGACGAGCCCGAGGAGGCCGCCGTCCGGCTGGCCCCGCGCATCGCTCCGCCGCCCTTCGAGGGCGCCGTGCTGCGCTCCTCCGACGTCGCCCCCTCGGTGCCCGCGCCCGAGGAGGTCGACGACGACGACGTGATCCCGCCGCCCGACGACGAGGCCGACCTCCCCGTTCCGCCGGTGATCGTGCCGCGCATGGCGCCGTTGCGCGGGGGAGTGCAGCGCTACGGAGAGGCCGTGGTCCGACAGATGCTCGGTGCGAACTACGTCCGTGACGAACCCTACGAGCCCCCGACGAGGTTCAGCTGATGTACGACGGCATCGTCCAAGACCTCATCGACGAATTCGGCCGGCTCCCGGGAATCGGTCCGAAGTCCGCGCAGCGCATCGCGTTCCACATCCTGCAGTCGCCGACGTTCGACGTGTCCCGACTGTCGCAGCTCCTCGGTGAAGTGCGCGAGAAGGTGCGCTTCTGCGAGATCTGCGGCAACGTCTCCGAGCAGGACCGCTGCTCCATCTGCCGCGACCCGCGCCGCAACCCCGCCCTCATCTGCGTCGTCGAAGATGCGAAGGACGTCGCCGCGATCGAACGCACGCGCGAGTTCCGGGGGCTGTACCACGTGCTGGGCGGGGCGATCAGTCCCATCGCGGGGATCGGCCCCGACGACCTGCGCATCACCCAGCTCATGCAGCGGCTCGCCGACGGCTCGGTGCAGGAGGTGATCCTCGCCACGAACCCGAACCTCGAGGGCGAGGCCACGGCCACCTACCTCAGCCGCCTGCTCCACACGCTCGAGATCCGCGTGACGCGGCTGGCATCCGGTCTGCCCGTGGGCGGCGACCTCGAGTACGCCGACGAGGTCACCCTCGGCCGAGCGTTCGAGGGACGCCGCACGCTGTAACGCGCCGCACGCTGTAACGCCCCGCACGCTGCTGGGCGAATTCATGGTGATCTGAGGGTGATCTCCGAGCGTTGAACCGCCGTGTACCGCCCGTTCATCCCCCGATGGATCTGCGGATACCGGGCGCCGCCATTTTCTTGCCTACGGACTGCAGCACGGGTGCCCGACCCCGAGCTCTGCGGACGTCAGACAGGGGTGCCCGTGAGCGAGACGCTCTCCGATCGCGCAACGCGTCGCGCACGGATCGTGTTCGACACGTTCCGCTCGATCCACGACCCCCGCCTGGCGGCGTGGCTGTTGTTCCGCTCGCATCTGCTGCCGGAGTGGTCGATCACGGCCGGCAGCCTCAGCGAGAGCACACCCGAGGCCGCCCTCACGCCGCTCGGGGTGTTCGGCGTGTGGCGGCTGCTGGCGACGAACAATCGCGAGCTCGCGCGCTGCGCCCGCATCTTCGTGTCCCCCCGTGCCGCGTTCGACGCCGTCGTCGCCGAGCAGGCCCGCGTCGACGAGATGACCGTCACCGCCGTCCGCGGTCCGCAGTCGACCACCCACGGGTGGGTCATCCGTCGGGGTGACCGGCCGGTCCTGACCGCGGCGCGCTGGTACGAATCGGCGAGCGAAGCCGCCGCGGCGGGGCGCGCCGCCGGCGCTGCGCTGGCCACCGCGACCATCGCGCAGGGCGTGAGCATCGGTACCGCGTCGGGACGCCGCGCCCGCGTCGGCATGAACGCTCCGTGACCGCGGCATCCGGACTCATCGCCGGTCGGTTCCGCCTGGAGGGACTGCTGGGTTCCGGGGGGACGGCGTCGGTGTTCGCCGCGACCGACACGGTCCTGGACCGCCCCGTCGCCATCAAGCTGCTGCACCCGCATCTGTCGGAGAGCGAGCTGCTGCGCGCGGCGTTCCTCGACGAGGCACGGCGGACGGCCGCCGTCGCCCATCCCGGGATCGTCGAGGTCGTCGACATGGGGACGTTCCGGGACGGCGAGGTGACGATCGCCTGGATCGCCCAGGAGCTGCTCGAGGGGACGACCCTCGCCGAGCACGTTCTGGCCCACGGTCCGCTCGGTGCCGCCGCGACGCGGCGCGTGGGCGACATGATCCTCGCCGCTCTGGACGCCGCGCACGCGGGCGGCCTCGTCCATCGCGACGTGTCTCCCGCGAACGTCCTCGTCCGGTTCGAGGGGGCGACGCCGGTGCGCGCGACCCTGCTCGATTTCGGGCTCGCGGACGCCGCCGGACGGACGACGCGCGGCGACGACGTCCTGCGCAGTTCCGCGTCGGCCGCGGCCGGGGTCGTCGGCAACGCGCAGTACGCCTCGCCGGAACAGCTGCGCGGAGAGGCGGTGGGCGTCGCCGGCGACCTCTACCAGGTCGGGGGGCTGCTGTACTTCGCCCTCACCGGCCGGGCGCCGTTCGAGGGCGGGGACCGGGATGCCGTCGTCCGGGCGCAATTGCACGCTCCGCCCCCGGTGGCCTCGGTGCGGGCGCGCGGGGTGTCGCCCGCGCTCGATCGGGTGCTCGTGCGCGCGCTGCTGAAGGACCCGGCGGATCGGTTCGCCGACGCCGCCGAGATGCGCGCGGCGCTGCAGGCTGCGGCCCCCGCCCCGGCACCCGTCGCGGCGACGCGGGTGCTGCGCCCGGCGCCGGTGGTCACGGTGCCGGGCGTCGAGGACACCGCCGCTGCTCCCGCGGCCCCCGGCCGGTCCCGCGATTCCCGCGGCGGTGGGGTGACCGCGGGAATCGTCGTCGCCGTCCTCGTGCTGGTCGCCGTGGCGGTCCCGCTCATGGCCTCGGCCGGTCGCTCCGAGCCCGCGGCCGCCCCGCCGATGTCGGCGACTCCCGCCGCGAGCAGCGATCCCGCCGCCACCCCGCGCCCGAGCGCGACGCCCACCGCGGAGGTCGCGGTCGTCCCCGACCTCGGCGGGCTCCAGGACACGCTCGCCGCGATCGAGGCCGCGGGCCTCGTCGCGGGTCCCGTGATCTCGCAGAACTCGCCGCTCGCCGCGGAGACGGTGCTGTCGGCCGACCCCGCCGCCGGCACCGCGGTGCCGCGCGGCTCGACGGTCCGCCTGGTCGTGGCATCCGGGACGAACGCCGTCCCCCCGATCGACGGGTGGGCCACCGCGGACGCCGATGCCGCCGTGCGGGCCGCGGGGTTCCTGTCGGAGGAGGTGCCGACCGTGTCGGACCGTCCTCCCGGGACCGTGATCGGCTCGACACCGGCCCCCGGCGCCTCCGCGCCGGTCGGTTCGACGGTGCGTCTGCTCGTGTCCAGCGGTCGCCCCGCGGCGCCCACCCCGACGCCGACCCCGACGAGCACCCCGGTCCGGACCGCGACCCCCGCACCCACCCCGACGGCGGAGGCCCCCTGATGTCCGCCGGGGACCGGCATCCCTCGTTCACCTCCCGGCCAGGCGGCGTGGGCGGTCGCTCCCGGCGGCGTTCACGGCCCGGATCTAGCGTCGGGCGTGCCGGCGTCCCGAGCCGGTACGAGGGACAACGGGCGCCTCGCGTCGCCGGTCGTCCGGACACCGCTCCGAGGCCGTACCCGCCCCGCGGGACACCGGTGCGGTGCCTCTGCACGACCTGCCCGACGCGACCGACGGAGAGCGCATGACGGACACGACCACGGAGGTCCTCCCTCCTCGATCCGAGCCACGGGCTCCGGTCCGACGCTCGCTGAAGAGCCGCCCGGTGCAGGCGGACCGCGTCTTCCGCGCCGTCTCCTACTCCGCCGGCGGCATCACGGTGGCGATCATGCTGGCCGTCGGTGTCTTCCTGACCGCCCGCGCCGGCGACGCGCTGAGTGTCACGGGCATCAGTTTCCTCACGACCCAGGAGTGGTCTCCCGAGACGGGCTCCTTCGGTGTGGCCGCGGTGCTCTTCGGCACGGTGACGATCGCCCTCGTCGCGATGTCGATCTCCGTACCGCTGGCGCTGGGTACGGCGCTCCTCATCAGCGAGATCGTTCCGCCATCGATCCGATCGTTCCTCATCACGCTCGTCGATCTGATGGCCGCGGTTCCCAGTGTCGTGTTCGGGCTGTGGGGCGTGTTCTTCCTGCAGGCGAACATCATCCCGGTGTCGCAGTGGATCTCGACCTACTTCGGCTGGATTCCGATCTTCAGCGTCACGGATGCCACGGGCCAGCGCCTGACCGACGCGGGAGCGTTCACCTCATCCGCCTTCATCGCCGGCATCGTGGTGGCGCTCATGGTCGTGCCCACCCAGACATCCGTGATGCGCGAGGCGTTCTCGCAGGCCCCTCTGGGGGAGCGCGAGGGGGCGCTGGCTCTGGGATCGACGCGCTGGGGCATGATCCAGGCCGTCGTGCTGCCCTTCGGTCGCGGCGGGATCATCGGTGGCACGATGCTCGGGCTCGGACGTGCCCTCGGCGAGACGATCGCCGTCGTGATGATCATCTCCCCGATCTTCTCGATCAATTTCGAGGTGCTCAAGACCGGGACGAACTCGGTGTCCGCGCTGATCGCCCTCCGCTACGGCGAGGCGAGCCAGTTCGGACTGTCGGCGTTGATGGCCGCGGGCCTCGTGCTGTTCATCATCACCCTCATCGTCAACTTCACGGCATCGACGATCGTCGCGCGCAGCCGTTCCGGAGCGGAGAGCAATTGATGGCGATCCTCGCCCCCGACGCCCCGGCCATCGCCGAGGCCGAAGAACCGAGCCCGCACCCGCGGACGAGCATCCCCGAACGCACGGGGCACGTGGGGCCTCGCCGTGACCTGCGCACGATCCCGTTCGGGGACACCTTCAACGTGCTCGGCAGTCTCGCCGCGGGTATCGCGCTGGCCACGCTGCTCTTCGGGTGGTTGACACCGATGACCGGCGTCATCGGCTGGTTCGCGGTGTCCTTCCTCTGTTTCCTCGGCATCTACGCCGTGATGTCGTCGCTTCGTGCGGACCGCCTGGCGGTGAGCGAGCGCATCGTGACGGCGCTGTTCTACTCCGCGGGCATCGTGCTGCTGGGCGCGCTGTTCTTCGTCATCGTGTTCACCGTGATCCGGGGACTTCCGGCCATCACGAACCTGAACTTCTTCGTCGAGACGATGAAGCTCGCCGGCCCACTGGATCCCCTCTCGATGGGCGGTATCGCCCACGCGATCGTGGGCACGCTGATCCAGATCGGCATCGCCCTGGCGATCACGATCCCGCTCGGTATCGCCACGGCGGTGTTCCTCAACGAGATCGGGGGCCCGTTCGCCCGGTTCGTACGGACGATCTCGGATGCCATGACGGCGCTCCCCTCGATCGTGGCGGGTCTGTTCGTCTACGCCGCTGTCGTCACCCTCATCACGAACCAGCGGTCGGGGTTCGCGGCATCCCTCGCCATCAGCGTGATGATGCTGCCGATCATCATCCGCGCCTCCGACGTCGTGCTGCGTCTGGTCCCGCACAATCTGCGGGAGGCCTCGTACGCGCTCGGGACCAGCCGATGGCGCACGGTGTGGAGCGTGGTGCTGCCGACGTCCCGCTCGGGCCTGGTCACGGCCGTGATCCTGGGCACGGCGCGCGGCATCGGCGAGACGTCGCCGGTTCTGCTGACCTCGGGCGTGACGGCGGAGTGGAACCTCAACCCGTTCTCGGGGCCGATGATCTCGCTGCCCCTCCAGGTGTTCGACTTCGTCAAATCTCCGGAACCGAACATGATCGCCCGCGGCTTCGGTGCCGCCGCCACTCTCGTGCTGCTGGTCCTGACCCTCTTCATCGTCGCTCGACTGATCGGCGGGAAGGGCCCCGGTCAACTGTCAGATCGTCAGCGTCGCGCGGCCGCAGCGGCCTCCGCCCGCGACCTCGCCCGCATCACGACGTCGCAGGGGCGCCCGCTCGATCAGCCGTCGACGCGTGCCGAGCGCCGAGCCCGGCCCAAGGGCAAGCCGCCGCGCGACCTCGAGTGGCGCATGGCGCAGAGCGCCCAGGCGGCACGCGCCGAAAGGGGCGGCCCGCCGTCCGCCGACGCGAGCGCGTCGCACCGCGCCGCCTCCTCGCCCGATGCGAGCACGCCGCCACCCGTCAGCCCGGACATCGAAACACCAACTGAGGAGAACCCGTCGTGAACGTCCGTACCCGCCTGGCCCGACTGGGGGCTCTGGTCGTCGTCGCGGCCCTCGCGAGCTTGGGCGTCACGCCCGCGCACGCGGCCGAGAGCTACGTGCCGATCACCGGCTCCGGCTCGACCTGGTCGCAGAACGCCCTCGATCAGTGGCGCAAGAATGTCGCGACGAACTACGGCATGACGGTGAACTACAACGGCACCGGCTCTTCCGCGGGACGCAACGACTTCATCAACCAGACGGTCGACTTCGCCGTCAGCGAGATCCCGTTCCAGAACCCCACCGAGGACGGCTCGCCGCCCGAGATCCCGACCTCGTCGTACTCGTACATGCCGATCGTCGCCGGTGGCACGGCGCTGATGTACAACCTCAAGATCGGCGGGAAGCGCGTGACGAACCTCCGCCTCTCGGGCGAGGTCATCGCGAAGATCTTCTCGGGGCAGATAGCGAAATGGAACGACCCCGCGATCCAGGCCGACAACCCCGCTCTCGCGATGCCGGATCGTCCGATCACGCCGGTGTATCGATCGGACGGGTCGGGGACGAGCGCGCAGTTCACCCTGTGGATGTCGAAGCAGTTCCCGAGCATCTGGACCGCGGGGCAGCGCTCGCAGTTCCCGCAGATCACCTCCTCGTTCAAGGGCCAGAGCGGGTCGCTGGGCGTCGCGGGGTACGTGAGTCAGAGCTACGGGGAGGGCGCGATCACGTACGTCGAGTACTCGTACGCGATGAAGTCGGGCTTCCCCGTCGCCAAGGTGCTCAACAAGGCCGGCTACTACGTCGAGCCGACCTACCAATCGGTCGCCGTCGCGCTCATGTCGGCGCAGATCAATCCGGACCTCACGCAGAACCTCGACGGCGTCTACAACAGCAGCGACCCGCGCACGTATCCCATGTCGAGCTACTCGTACATGATCGTTCCGACTCAGACGAACAAGATCTTCACGGCGGAGAAGGGCAAGACCCTCAGCACGTTCGCCTCCTACATGCTCTGCGAGGGGCAGCAGTCCGCCGCCGACCTCGGGTACTCGCCCCTCCCGATGAACCTCGTGCAGGCGGGATTCGACCAGATCGCGAAGATGCCCGGCACCGTGGGCGCACCGGATCTCGGAAAATGCAACAACCCGACGTTCAAGCCGGGTGATTCGCCGTCGAACAACCAGCTCGCCCAGTCCGCACCGAACCCGCCCGACTGCGACAAGCAGGGACCGAACCAGTGCCTGGGAGGTACGGGCGGCGCGCAGGAGGAGACACCGCAGACGGGTTCCGGGGGCGTGCCCGGCGGCAGCTCCGGCGGTACCCCCGGCACGACGGCGGACGGGACGACCGGGGGCGCTGCGGCAACCGCAGCCGCGGCCGCCGCAGCGGCGGGCGGAGAACCCGTCTACGACGCGAACGGCAACCTCGTTTCGGGAGCCGCGGCGGCCGGAGGAGCCGCCGCGGTGTCCTCGCCCTTCACGCTCGCCGAGAACGGCTGGGGCACGCCGCAGTTCATCATGCTCGCCGCCGGCGTCCTGGTCGTGGCGGCGATCCTCGTGCCCCCGTTGATGTCTCGCCGCTCGCGCCGCGGCGGCTCGTAGACCGCGCCGGACGCGCCCCGGGGGACCCGGTGTCCACCGGGGCGCGAGCCTGCCCGAAAAGCCCCCTGATCTGGTGTGAATCTCGTTCGCACCTCCACCACGGGGCGGCGGCACCTCGTTACCGCCGCGTTCATTCCGCAGACACTCGGCCGCCCTTAGCTTCTCGCGAGGGCGCACCCGAGTCCTCGACTCCCGAAGGATCATCGTGCCCGAGAATCGCGCGCTCACCGCTGAGGCCTCCTCGCCGACGACCCCGCGCCTGCGCGTGCGGGTCCGGCGCGCCCGGGGCCCGCGCTGGGTCACCTCCGTCGCCGTCGGCGTGGTCGCGGGCCTGGGCATCTTCGCCGTCTCCGGCGGGTCCGGTGCGTTGTTCGCCGCCCCCTCCTCGGCCACCGCCGAGGATTCCTCCGCCGTGACGGTCACGGCGAAGAGCCAGGATGCCGACATCGCGAGCGCACCGTTCCCGGACCTGTCGATCACGGTGTCGCAGACCCGCGCGCTCGAGTCGCAGGGCATCGTGATCTCGTGGACCGGCGGCAAGGCCTCCACGGTGCCGAGCCAGCAGATCGGCGGCGCGAACTTCCTGCAGATCTTCCAGTGCTGGGGTGACGACGAGAAGGATCCGACCGGCCCCGACCGCACGACGTGCCAGTACGGGATCGGGGGCGTCCCCGGTTCGCACCGCGACGACGTGCGCGAGAGCGACGCGTCGGTCGCGGAGGAGGACAAGGCGTACACGGTTCCGGGCGACGGCTTCGCGAGTCCGACCTACACCTCGATCCCGTTCCGTGCGGCGAACGGCAAGACAGTCGCCTCCGTCGTGGACGGCAAGTACAACTTCACGGTCGCGGAGGACGGCACCAAGTCGCTTCCCGACATGAACACCAACGAGTACTTCTCGAAGTACACCACCAACATGGTGTCCTGGGCCGGTTCGGGCGGCGACGGCTCGGGTTCGGTGAAGTTCGAGGTCCAGACCGCTTTGCAATCGCAGGGGCTGGGATGCGGAACGCCCGTCACCGCGACGGACGGATCCGTGTCGGGCTCGAGCTGTTGGCTGGTCATCGTGCCCCGTGGCACGCAGGACTCCGGATCGACGTTCATCACGCAGTCGGGGCTGTTCTGGGATGCCTGGAAGCACCGGATCGCCGTCAAGCTCGACTTCAAGCCCCTCGGCGTGCGGTGTCCGCTCGGGGCGTCCGAGCGGCGGCTGGCGGGCAGCGAGCTCATCTCCCGCGCCGTCGCCTCCTGGCAGCCGGCCGTCTGCAACACCTCCGGCGGCTCCATCTACTCGGCCATCACGAGCGCGGAGTCCGACGCGGCACTGGCGGCCAACGGCACCAAGCCGGCGCCGCTCGCGCTGACGTCCCGCGCATTCAACCCCGAGCTCGGTACCGACAACCTCCGCTACGCCCCCGTGGGCATCACCGGAGCGGCGGTGTCGTTCGCCATCGACCGGAACCCTCGCCCGGGCGACTCCACCGTTCCCCCGGAGGTCGCCGGGCGCGTCGGCCTGCCCTTCACGTCCCTCAAGCTGACGCCCCGCCTGATGGCGAAGCTCTTGACGAACTCCTACGTGGACTCTTTGCCGACCTTCTCCGATCGCAACCACCTGAGCCACCAGGTCGACACGGGAAAGAAGGACAAGGACGGCAACGCAATCCTCGAGCGGGTCTTCAACCCGCGCACGCTCACGTACGACCCCGATTTCCTCGACATCAACGACCCCGAATGGAAGTACCAAGCGCTCGCGGCGGCATCGCTGGCCGACGTGCTGATCCCGCAGGGGCGCTCGGACGCCGCCTGGGCCGTGTGGCAGTACGTGCTCAGCGATCCGGACGCACGTGATTTCCTGGCGGGCAAGCCCGATCCGTGGGGGATGACCGTGAACCCCTGGAGTGCGACGACGGACGAAGCCAACACGTCCGGCGCAGCGCTCGCGCTTCCCCGCGAGGACTTCCCCAAGGCCGACCCCGTGGAGCAGGCCGCCACGTCCGCGGCCGGCCCGGTCAACCTCGTCACCTGGCGCCCCTACGTCAACGACTTCGACTCGGGCGCCTACGACACCCTCCGCGGGGACGGTCTCATTCTCGGGGACTGGAACCCGCTCAGCGTTCCGCCGAAGTACGCCAAGGCCGATCGCAACCTGCCGGGGCGCCAGAGTGTGCTCGCCCTCACCGACACCGCATCCGCCGCCCGCTACCAGGTCGTCACCGCGGTGCTGCGGAATCCCGCCGGTCAGTTCGTCGAGGCGACGTCGGAGTCGATGGCGGCCGCCGCGGCCGCGATGACCGCCGATCCCCAGCAGGCGCAGGTCTTCGGCTTCGACCCGACCTCGGATGCCGCGAAGGCGGCGACGGGGGCCTACCCGCTGACCGTGCCGGTCTACGCCGCGGTGAACCCTCGCATGGAGGATGCCGATCTGCGCGCCAGTTATGCCGCGTTCATCCGCTTCGCCTCGACCACCGGCCAGGACCCGGGAACCTCGATCGGTCAGCTTCCGGAGGGTTATGTCCCCCTGCCGGAGGGGTGGCGCGAGCGCGCGAAGGCCGCGGCCGACGACATCCAGAACGGCACCGTGCCGGGAACCGCCACGCCGTCTCCCGTCGCCCCCACCGGGTCCGGCGGCGTCCCGTTCCCCACCGGAGGCGTGGTCGGCAGCAAGCCCGCCGCCGCGGCGGCTCCCGCGGCGGCCGCGGCCGCACCCGCCGACCCCACGGCCACCGGGTCCGCGGCCACCGCCCTCGCCGGTGCCACCACCCCCGACGACCCGGACATGGGCGCGATCACCTGGGCCCTCCCCGGCAGCGTCCTCGGCGGGCTCGCGTGCGCGTTCGCCGTCCCGTTGGTCGGACGCCTCCGCCGACGCCTGTGAGCGTCGCCCCCACGACTTCCCCTCCACCAACTGAACACCCGAAAACACAGTGCACTACCTACGAAAGGCAAATGAGTTGAAGCTCAACAAGCTGGTCGCTCTGGGGGCGGCTTGCGGTATCGCGATCGCCGGTGTCGGCGTCGCAACCTCCGCTTCGGCGGAGCCGGTCTCGAACAGCTACTCGCTGGTCGGATCGGACACCCTGCAGGACTCGATGAACGCCATCATCAACGGCACCACCATCACCGGCGCCACGGTCCGCGTGACCTCGAACAACAAGACGCTCGGCAACTTCGACGCGTTCGGTTCGGCGGCCATCCAGACCAAGCCCACGGGTGCGTTCTTCGGTCGTCCTGCCGGCTCGGGTGCCGGTGTGACGGCGCTGCGGGCCTCCATCACGGGTGCGAACTACAGCGGCAACGCGGCTGTCCCCGCCCGCCAGATCACCGGTCAGGTCGACATCGCGCGCTCCTCCAGCGGCCCCGGCGGAAACGCCAACGCCAACGGTCTCCTCGCGTACATCCCCTACGCCCGCGACGCCGTCGGCTTCGCGTACAAGGGCGGCGACGGCTCGTGGGCGAACCTCTCGGCCGCGCAGCTCAAGGGCATCTACGAGTGCACCATCACCCAGGTCGGCGGTGTCACGGTCAAGCCCCGTATCCCGCAGAGCGGCTCGGGCACGCGCAACTTCTTCCTCGGTGCCATCGGCAACCCGACGCTGGGCTCCTGCGTCACGGACGCCACCGGCACCACGCCCGAGAACGACGCGTCGGTCCTCGGCGACAACGAGCTGATCCCCTTCAGCGTCGCCAACTGGATCTCGCAGGCCAACGGCGCCACCGGCATCAACACCACCACGGCGTCGGGCGTCTCGCTCGGCT
This sequence comes from Microbacterium sp. 71-36, assembly GCF_001898305.1. Classification (NCBI taxonomy): domain Bacteria; kingdom Bacillati; phylum Actinomycetota; class Actinomycetes; order Micrococcales; family Microbacteriaceae; genus Microbacterium; species Microbacterium sp. 71-36. The sequence continues at coordinate 1,082,692 of NZ_MKTP01000001.1, read as the reverse complement.
CGGCGGTCTCGGGTCAGGCGCCCTTCACGGGCACCGCACCCAACCTCGTCCCCAACTCGGCGTACTACAGCGATGCCACCTTCGGTCGCGACACGTACCTCGTCGTGGAATACGCCCGCATCACCCCGTCGGACGCCAAGTACGACGCGGCTCTGGCCAACCTCGTCAACCCGGGCGTGAACAACAGCCTCACCAGCTTCGGTTCGCTCTCGAGCTCGGTCGGCGCGGTGAAGAAGAAGTTCGGCTTCCTCGCTCCCTCCAGCACCAACATCCAGCGCGCGTACGCGACGCTCTGACGTTCGATCGACTGATCTAAGGACAGCTCTCCTCATGAACATCAAGAAGTTCGGATCGATCGTCGCCGCGGCGACGGCGATCTCGCTCCTCGCCGGTGGCGTTTCGGCCACCGCGGCCAACGCGGCCACCCCCGCTCCGCAGTTCTACCTCATGGACGGCGGCGACGGCTCGCGTCTGCCCGACGGCAAGGTCATGGCCTGGGACGACCAGGTCATCGCCAGCCCCGGACCCGAGTTCGCGGACATCGACACGCCGTTCGTGGGCCAGTCGGACGCCACGAGCGTCGGCTACTTCATCACCACGCCCGGCACGGAGAACACCCTGGCGTCGTGGACCGCCACGGCCGACGGCGGTTTCACGCCCGGCACGCACAACATCCTCCAGCCCAACCTCAGCCTCTCGGGCTTCATCGGCGGCAACTGGGCGTCGATCAAGGCCAACGGCGGTACGTACAGCCTCGGCTTCGCGTGGGTGAAGAACAACGGCCTCACGATCGCCAACTCGGGTGTGAAGTTCGTCACGATCACCGTTCAGCCTGGTGGAGCGTGGACGTTCGCCAACCAGGCGCCCGTCGCCAGCAACCCGCCGGTCGTCGCCTCGGCGCCGTTGAACACCCTCACCAAGGGCGCCGCGTTCTCGCAGACGATCTCGGCCACCGGCACCGCCCCCATCACGTGGGCCGTCACGGCCGGCGCGCTGCCGGCGGGTCTGACGCTCGAGGCCTCGACGGGCAAGATCTCGGGTACCCCCTCCGCCGCCGGTGCGTACGGCTTCACGCTGACGGCCACGAACGCGGACGGCTCCGACGACCAGGCCTTCTCGGGCTCGGTCCTCGACGTCGCCCCGGTCGAGCCCTCCGGCTCGGACGCCAACAAGGTCACGATCCCGGCTCCCGCCGAGGGCGCGACCACGGTGACGGTGCCCGCCGGTGCCGCCAACGCCAACAAGACGCTGCAGGCGTGGGCCTGGTCCGACCCGACCAACCTCGGTCAGGTCACCACCGACGCCAACGGCGACGCCACCGTCGACGTCTCGTCGCTGCCCTCCGGCACGACCCACACCATCGCCCTGACCCAGCCGGGTGACTCGACGTTCGCGATCCTCGCCTGGGGCACCGTCACCCTCGCCGGCAAGGCTCCCGCCACCGACGACGTCGACCTGAAGGCCGCCGTCACCGCGAGCGACCTGTGGTCGCTGAACGCCGAGAAGACGCAGGTCGACTTCGGCAACGTGGCCCGTGACCAGAGCGCCACCAAGGCGCTCGGCAAGGTCACGGTGGTCGACGACCGCAACGTCCTCAAGGGCTGGAACCTCGGTGCCTCGTGGACGGCGTTCTCGAACGGCTCCGGTGACGAGATCCCGACCAGCGCCCTCACCCTCGCCCCGAAGGCGTACCAGGGCTACACGCTGATCGACGGCGTGACGCTGGGCTCCGGCACGACGATCGCCCAGTCCTCGGCCGTCTCGACGCTGCCCACCGGCGCGCTCTTCGACGCCGACCTGACCTTCAAGGCACCCAAGGACGCCAAGGTCGGCGAGTACCACTCGACGCTGACGGTCACCCTCACCTCCAAGTGAGCTGACCTGCGCTGAGCCCTGCGGGGAGGCCGTTCTCGGCCTCCCCGCAGGTGCGTTCCCCCTGGTGCCGTGACACTCGCCGTGTCCGCTCCGAACAGCCCTCGTTCACCTTCGCGACACACCTCCGTCGCACTCATCTGCGGAGATATATCGTGCTCTCCTCGACCTCACGCCCGGCGTCGCGTCGCGTGCTCTCGGCGCTCTGCGCCGCGGCCCTCGTCGTTGCCGGGATCGCCGCGACCCTCGTCGCCGCCCCCGCCGCCGTCGCCGAAGACGGCGACGCCGCCACCGCGGCGACCATCGGTGTCGCCACTCGTCCCGCCGGTTCCGACGGGCGGCCTGACGGACGAACGCGCTTCAGCTACAGCTCGGATCCCGGGCAGAGCGTCGCCGATCAGGTCCTGGTCGGGAACACGGGAACCGAGCGCCAGGACTTCACCGTCTACGCGACGGACGCCTTCAACGGTCAGGACGGCACCTTCTCGCTGCTCCCCACCGCGGATGTTCCCACCTCGGTGGGCGCGTGGGTGCGTTTCGACAACGGCACCGACCGCATCCAGTTCTCTCTCGAGCCGAACGAAGTGCGTCTGCTCCCGTTCACGATGGAGGTGCCCGCCGACGCCACCCCCGGCGATCACGTCGGCGGTCTCGTCGCCTCGGTGATCGAGGAAGGGCAGCAGGTCAGTCTCGACCGCCGAGTCGCGACGTCGATCTTCGCTCGGGTCTCGGGCGACCTGCAGCCGCAGCTGTCGATCACGAGCTACTCCGCCGCGTACGAGGGAGACTGGTGGAACCCTTTCGGCGGCAGCATCCGCATGCGCTACACCGTCACCAACCCCGGCAATGTGGCGCTGGCGGCGAACATCACCACGGGCGTGCGCACGTGGCTCGGCATCCCGGCCACGGGCGACCGCGGGGGCAGCATCCCGGTGCTGCTCCCGGGTAACACCGCGTCCTACGACTTCACCGTCGATGGGGTGGGCCAATGGTTCTACCTGAATCCCGGGACCACCCTGAACCCGTTCGTGGAGTCGCAGGATGCCACGCTGCAGCTTCCGGTGACCGCCGTGTCGCGTGACACCGTCGTCTTCGCCACGCCGTGGACGGTCCTGATCCTGATCGTGCTCATCGTCGGCGTCGTCCTCCTCGTGCGCTGGCGCCGTCGCCGCGACGAAGCGCGGGCACAGGAATGGGTCGAGTACATGCAGCGGGCGGCCGCCGAGGAAGCCGAGCAGTCCGCCGACCTCCACGGGGCCGCACGATGAGCAGACGGCGCGCCCACATCCTCGGGGCGGTCGGTCTCGCCGCCCTCGTGGTGTTGTCCGCCGGTCCGGCCTCGGCCGAGGATGCGTCCACCGGCACCCCGCTGAGCGTGAACGTCACCGACGGCAGCACCGCGACCCCCACTCCGAGCCCGACCGCCAGCGTCTCGCCGTCCGCGGTCGTCCCGGCCCCGGGGCCGTCCGCCCGTCCGGGATCGACGGGATCCACCGGCGGATCCGGTTCCGGCGCGTCGACGGGCGGCGGTTCTCCCGCCGGCTCGGGCACGCCGGCGGGGTCCGGCTCCACGACCGGCGAGGTGAACGTCGCGGGGATGCTCTACATCGGCGGCATCAACGCGTCGGGGACGCCGGCGCTGGATCCGGCGGACGGAACCGTCGACGTGTGGTTCACCGTGCGCAACGCCTCCCAGAGCGTCATCGATGCGACCGCCTCGTTCTGGATGGACGGGTCGATCTTCACCAACCGTCTGGATGAGGTGAAGGACGTTCCGGTGGCCGCGTTGCAGCCGGGCGAGACGCGCGTGGTGTCGGCCCAGCTCCACAACGGCGGCCAGTGGACGCTCCTGTCGACCTACGTCACGCTCACGCCGCCGGAATCCGTGGACGGCACGGCCTTGACGCCCGTCACACGTGACGCGCTCGTCCTCCTCTTCCCGTGGCTCCTCGTGCTCATCGTCGTCCTGCTCGCCCTGACGTACGTCCTGGTGCGCGTGCTGCGGTCCGCGCTCTCGCCCGCCCCCGCGCCGGTGGCTGCGGCATGACGATCGAGCAACGTCCGGCCCCCGTCGCGCCGCCGCCCCCGCCACGGCGCGCGCCGAGACGCCGGCCCCAGTACGAACCGCTGGGACCGGTGAAGGTGTTCATCCGAGGCGCGGCCGCCTCTCTCGCGATCCTCGTCCTGGCGTTCCTGGCGAACGTGCTCGTGGTCAGCCACATCGTGCATTTCTCGGCGCAGCAGCAGCTCATCGACACGTTCCGCGCCCAGCTCGCGGCGGGGACGGCGCCGGTGAGCGAGGGCGATTTCGACGACCGTCTCCTCGCTGACGGTGCTCCCGTGGGTCTCCTCTCGATCCCGCAACTGGGCGTTCAGGAGGTCATCGTCGAGGGCACGACGTCGGAGGAGCTCCGGCTCGGCCCCGGTCATCGCCGCGACACCGTGCTGCCGGGGCAGGCGGGGGTGAGCGTGGTGATGGCCCGTGCGGCGTCGTTCGGCGGGCCCTTCGCCCGCCTGCAGTCCCTGCAGCCGGGTGAGAGCTTCACGGTGCGCACCGGGCAGGGCGAGCAGACCTTCGAGGTGCTCGGCGTTCGTTACGCCGGAGACCCCACGCCGCCCGCACCCGCGCGGGGCGAGAGCCGACTGATCCTGATGACGGCCCGCGGGGCCCCCTATCTGCCGACCGGCGTGGCGTACGTGGATGCCAAGCTCACCACCGACGCGCAGCCGCGCGGCGCGCGACAGACGACGACGATGTCGCTGCCCCGTGAGGCGCAGGCGATGGCGACCGACCTCACCACCGTGTGGGCGCTGGTGTTCGCCCTGCAGTTCCTGGTGGTCGCCGAGTTCGTCGCCGTGTGGTCGTACCGACGCGTCGGATGGCAGAAGACGTGGATCGTCTTCGCCCCCGTCCTCCTTCTGGCGAGCGTGTTCGTCTCCGACCAGCTCACCCGCCTCCTCCCGAACCTCCTCTGATCCGAAAGCCGCACATGACCGACCGCCGCGATCCCGACCTCGAAGGCGCCGACGCCCACGCGGGCGCTCCCACCGCCGACCCGTTCATGACCGACGTGCTCAGCGCCGACGACGTGGCTCTGCTGCAGGACCTGGATGCCGCTCCGGCGGGGCAGACCACCACGGTCGCTCCCGTCGTGGAGGAGGCTCCGGATGCCACCCGCGCCGGCCTGGGAATCTCCCACCGCCGCCTGCGGCGCGGGGCGTTCTTCGGCCGTCGCGGCGAGGAGGTGCCCACGTCCGGGGCCGACGAGGTCACCAGCGTCATCCTGGCTCCCGGGGCTGCCGGGATCGCGTCGCCGATCCCCGGTGCGTACGCGACGACCTCGGCGGGCTACTCGGTCCCCGCGGCGTCGGTGCGCACATCATCGGTGTCGCTCCTCGGCGGGGCGTCGGCGACCGCGGAGCGTCTCGCCGAGGCCGAGCGCTCCCCGGTGGACGCCCCGGGCCTGTCGGAGCTCGACGCCCGCTCGATCTCGGCGTGGTTCGGCGACCACCAGGTGCTTCTGGACGTCTCCCTGACGATGCCCGCCGGTCAGGTCACTGCGCTGATCGGCCCCTCCGGCTGCGGCAAGTCGACCTTCCTGCGCATCCTCAACCGCATGCATGAGCTGGTGCCGTCCGCGTCGCTCGCCGGCGAGGTGCGGCTGGACGGCGACGACATCTACGACTCGGGGCACCGTCTGATCGATGCCCGCAAAGACATCGGCATGGTGTTCCAGAAGCCCAATCCCTTCCCGGCCATGTCGATCTACGACAACGTCATCGCGGGGCTGAAGCTCACCGGCATGCGCGCCTCGCGCGACGAGAAGGACCACCTCGTCGAGCGCTCGCTCACCTCGGCGGGCCTGTGGAGGGAGGTGAAGGACCGCCTGCGGGCGCCCGGCGGAGGCCTCTCCGGTGGCCAGCAGCAGCGTCTGTGCATCGCACGGTCGCTCGCGATCAAGCCCAAGGTGCTGCTCATGGACGAGCCGTGTTCCGCGCTCGACCCGACCTCGACGCGGGTCATCGAGGAGACGATGGGAGAGCTCCAGAAGGAGCTGACGATCGTCATCGTCACGCACAACATGCAGCAGGCGCAGCGCGTGTCGCAGCAGTGCGCGTTCTTCCTGGCATCCCAGGGGCAGCCCGGGCACATCGTCGAGCACGGAGACACCGAGGCGATGTTCGATTCCCCGATCGACCCGCGGACCTACGACTACGTCAACGGTCGATTCGGATGAACCGCCGGGTTCGACGAGCCCTGGTCGTCGCCGCGGCGCTCGTGGTGGCCGCGGCGGTCCCGTCCCCGGCCCACGCCGAGACCTTCACGCCGATCAGCGGTTCGGGGTCGACGTGGTCGCAGAACGCCCTCGACGTGTGGCGCAGGGACGTCGCGCAGGATCTCGGGATGACGGTGAACTACTCGGGTACCGGCTCGTCCGCGGGCCGCCGGGACTTCATCGGCCAGACGGTCGACTTCGCCGTCAGCGAGTTCCCGTTCCAGAACGCTCCGGAGGACGGCTCCCCACCCGAGTCGCCGACGTCGGCCTACACCTACGTACCGCTGGTGGCCGGGGGCACGGCGTTGATGTACAACCTGAAGATCGACGGCCGTCGTGTCACGGATCTCCGCCTGTCGGGCGAGGTCGTCGCGAGGATCTTCTCGGGGCGGATAGCGAAATGGAACGACCCCGCGATCCAGGCCGACAACCCGACCCTGACGATGCCGGATCGTCCGATCACCCCGGTCCACCGCTCGGACGCCTCGGGTACGAGCGCGCAGATCACCGCGTGGATGGCGGATCGGTACCCGAGCCTGTGGACCGCGGGGGAGAGGTCGCAGTTCCCGCAGATCACCTCCTCGTTCAAGGGCCAGAGCGGGTCGCTGGGCGTCGCGGGGTACGTGAGTCAGAGCTACGGGGAGGGCGCGATCACGTACGTCGAGTACTCGTACGCGATGAAGTCGGGCTTCCCCGTCGCCAAGGTGCTCAACGACGCCGGCTATTACGTCGCTCCGACGCCCGACGCGGTCTCGATCGCCCTGCTGGGCGGGGCGCCCCACGACGACGGCACCCTCGACCTCTCCGGCGTGCGCCGCAGCACGGATCCGCGTGCCTACCCGATCTCGTCGACGTCGTACATGATCGTGCCGACGCAGACGAACCGCATCTTCACGACCGACAAGGGCCGGACGCTCGCGCGTTTCGTCTCGTACGCCGCGTGCGAGGGGCAACGCAGCGCCCCTGCCCTCGGCTACGCGGCGCTGCCTCTCCCGCTCGCGCAGATCGTCTCCGCGAAGGTCGCGTCGATCCCGGGCTCCTCGGGACCGCTCGACCTGGCATCATGCGCCAATCCGACCTTCGTCGCGGGCGACACCGCCACCGACAACGAGCTTCTGCGCCGGGCGCCGGTGCCTCCGGCCTCCGACAAGCGGGCCGGTGTCGTTTCGCGCGCCGACCTCACCGAGGCCCGCCGCACCTTGACCGTGTCGCTCGTCGACGGCGGACCGCGCGTCGAGGTCGACGCCGGGGCGACCTGGGGCGGGGCGACCCTGCGGGCGGGGACGTTCTCCCCGACCGCGTCGCTCGGCCAGGCGGCCCTGGACTCCGCGGGTGCGGCCGTGCTCACGCTGCCCTCGTCCGTGACCCCGGGCACCGAGGTGGCGGTGTACCTCGCGCAGAGTGACGGCACCGTCGTCGCGTGGAACACGGTGACCGTCCCCGCGGGGGGATTCCCACACCGCGCGACGGGCGATCTCGTCGCCACCATCACGGCATCCGGGTTGTTCCAGCTCTCGGCGCCCGCTTCGCCGTCGGTCGACTTCGGCGACCTGCGCCGGGAGGTGACCTCGGCCGCGAAGGCCCTCGGACGCTTCACGGTCACCGACGACCGCGAGACGTTGTCGGGCTGGAGCCTGCAGATCAGCGTGGCTGACTTCGTGGCCGTCGCCGATCCGGCGGTGTCGTTCGGCGCCGGGGCGCTCGGATACGAGCCCGAACAGGTCTCGCTCCCCGCGGGCGTCGCCCTGACGGCCGGACAGGCGGCGGGTTCCGCGGTCTACCCGGCGATCCTCGCCACCGGGGAACCCGGCACGTCGACCGCCCTCGCGGGCGCGACCCTGGACACCGGGTTGAGCCTGCGCGTCCCGAAGGACACTCCCATCGGCTCGTACCGCTCGACACTGACGCTCACGCTCATCGGGCGCTGACCCGCCGGCCGCGGCCGTCACGGGGAGGGCGCGGCGCCCGGCCCGCGGGCGCCGCGGCGCCGGACCCGTTACCGCCGCGCCCGCGCCCGGGATCGCACGACACCGGAGAGCGTCGCGCGCACGGGTTGACCGAGGTAGATGCCGAGCGAGGCGCCGACGGCGAGCGCGATGCCGATCGTCGCGGCGCCCGCGAGCGTCGTGACGCCGGTCATGAGCACGGCGGCGTCATCGCCGGACTCGACGACGCCGAGCAGCCCGCGGAAGACCGCCGCCCCCGGGACCATCGGCAGGATCGCGGCGGTCGTGACCGCGACCGACGGCACGTGCAGCCGGTAGGCCAGGACGATGCCGACGAAGCTGCCGACGAACGCCCCCACACCGCTGGCCGCGGCCACCTCGAACCCGATCGCCGACGCGCCCGTGTACCCGACCCACGCGACGAGACTCAGCCCCGCGCTGACGAGCACGATGCGGGCACCGGCGCCGTTGTAGATCGCCACGGCGATCGCGATGACGGCAGCCCCGACGAACTGCAGGGGGAGCGGCCCGAGCGGCAGGGCCATCGACGGGGCCGACATCCCCAGCCCCACCACCCGCACGGTCTCCAACCCCGCGAGGATCCCCAGCACGACTCCCAGCGTCTGCGTCGTGAGTTCGAGGATGCGCCCGGTGGCAGTGAGGGCGAAGCCGTCGATGGCATCCTGGGCCGCGCCCACCACGGTGAGTCCGGCGAGCATCAGGACGATCCCGGATGCCACGATCACCGACGGGCGGATCGTCTCGGCCGCGTCGAGTCCGGTGTACCGGAGCAACGGGGAGACGGCGGCGACGACGGTCAGGACGAACCCCCCGGCGATCTGCGCGAAGAAGTACGGTACGCGGGCCTTCGCGAGCAGGTGCTGCGTCGTCGCGGCGAGGGCTGCGGCCGTGAACGACAGTGCGAGGGCGAGCCAGTTCGCCCCGAACATCACGGCGACGCCGAGCGCGAGCGTGGCCTGCGCGACGACGATGGCCGCGGGCCGGTACCGGAACGGCAGGCGCCGGATCGCGCGGCAGCGGGCGATCGCCGTGTCCAGGTCGAGGCCGTCGGAGACCTCGGCGACGAGGGCCTGCAGACGCTGCAGCTTGGCGTGGTCCGGCACCGATCCGCGCACGACGCGCAGGAGGGTGGTGGGGTGCGCCGCGCCGGGAAGGCTGTGCGCGATCGTGACCGAGTTGTACGTGACGTCGACGTGGACGGGGTCCAGACCGTACGCGCGGCTCACCCGCACGATCGTCGCGGTCACGTCGCTCGCGGAGGCTCCGACCACGAGCATCGTCTCGCCGATGCGGATGGCGAGATCCAGGATGCGGGTGGCGAGCGTCTCGTCGATGACGGCGATGAGCTGCGTCTCGGGGGCGAGGGCGTCCTCGGCGTGGACGAGACGGCGCAACGACGACAGCCATCGAGCGGGGGTGGGGGGCATCCGGGTCGCTCTCGGGGGGAGGGGTGGAACGCGACGATCCTATCCGCGCACGCCTCCGTGCCCGCCGCATGGCAGCGGCGGCATGCGGGCGCCTCTAAGATGAACCCTCGGGCGTGGCATCCGAGCGCCCCGTCGTGGCATCCCGACGCCCGACCCTCCCGGGAGTTCCTCTTATGGCGCTGATCGTCCAGAAGTACGGCGGTTCGTCCGTCGCCGACGCCGAGAGCATCAAGCGCGTCGCCAAGCGCATCGTCGACACCCGCCGCGCCGGCCACGAGGTCGTCGTCGCCGTCAGCGCCATGGGCGACACGACCGATGAGCTGCTCGACCTCGCGGGGCAGGTCGCCCCGATCCCCGCGCCGCGCGAGCTCGACATGCTGCTCTCCAGCGGTGAGCGCATCTCGATGGCGCTGCTCGCGATGGCGATCCACTCGATGGGCTTCGAGGCGCGCTCGTTCACCGGCAGCCAGGCGGGCATGATCACGGATGCCACCCACGGCGCCGCCCGCATCGTCGATGTGACGCCCGTGCGCCTGCGCGAAGCGCTCGACGAGGGCGCCATCGTCATCGTCGCCGGCTTCCAGGGCTTCAACCGCGACACCCGCGACATCACGACCCTCGGCCGCGGCGGCTCCGACACGACCGCCGTCGCGCTCGCCGCCGCCCTGAACGCCGACGTGTGCGAGATCTACAGCGACGTCGACGGCATCTTCACCGCCGACCCGCGCGTCGTGCCGCTCGCCCGCAAGCTCGACCGCGTCGGCAGCGAAGAGATGCTCGAGCTCGCCGCCAACGGCGCGAAGGTGCTCTACATCCGCGCCGTCGAGTACGCCCGCCGTCACGGCGTGCTCATCCACGCCCGCTCCACGTTCAGCTCGGGCGAGGGCACGTGGGTGCTCGACGCCTCGAAGACCTCCGCACTCGTCCCCGAAAGAGAAGCCATGGAAGAGCCCATCGTCGCCGGCGTCGCCACCGACCTCAGCCAGGCCAAGATCACCGTCATCGGCGTGCCCGACGTCCCCGGCAAGGCCGCCGACATCTTCAAGATCGTCGCGAAGTCCGGCGCGAACGTCGACATGATCGTGCAGAACGTCTCTGCCGCCGCCACGGGCCGCACCGACATCTCCTTCACGCTCCCCAAGACCGATGCCGCCCAGGCGCTCAAGGCGCTCGCCGCCGAGCAGAGCGAGGTCGGGTTCGAGAGCCTCGTGCACGACGACCAGATCGGCAAGCTCTCGGTCGTGGGCGCGGGCATGCGCACGCACTCCGGTGTCTCCGCGACGCTGTTCGAGGCGCTGAGCCTCGCGGGCGTGAACATCGAGATGATCTCGACCTCCGAGATCCGCATCTCGGTCGTCGTCCGTGGCGTCGACCTCGCCGAGGCGGCCCGACTCGTGCACACCGCCTACGGTCTGGACGGCGACGCCGAGGCGACCGTCCACGCCGGCACCGGCCGCTGACGGGTTCTCAGCGCGTTCGAAGGGGTGCGCGCTATCTTTCGCCCGGGCGGGGGAAAGGACGCGCGATGCCACGCTCGAGGACTGTTCGACGCCACCGGTGGTGGTGGATCGGCGGCGGAGCAGTGCTCGTCGCCGCGGTGATCGCCGGGCTCGTGTTCCAGCCCTGGTTGCTCTTCGTCGACGTGCGCGTGGACGATGAGATCCCGGCGGCGGCGACGCCCGTCGCGTCACCGGCGGCCGCGTCCGTCGCGCCGGAGCCCGTGGATGTGGTCACGCCCGCGCCGCCCGCCGGCCCGGTGGATCTGCTCACCGGATCGCTCATCAGCCACGAGCACGAGACCAGCGGCGCGGTGCGTGTCATCGAGAACCCCGACGGCTCCCGCCAGCTCGCGCTCGTCGGTCTTCAGACGACGAACGGTCCGGACGTGCACGTGTGGCTCAGCGCCGGTCCGGTGGTGGAGGGCAGAGACGGCTGGTACACCGCCGCGGACTACGACCGCATCGACCTCGGCCCGATCAAGGGCAACCTCGGCGACCAGTTGTACGACATCCCCGCGGATGCCGATCTGACGGTGTTCCGCTCGGTCGATCTGTGGTGCGTGCAGTTCGGAGTGTCCTTCGGCGCGGCCGCCCTGACATGAGTCCGGATCGGCGTGTCGCGGACCGCTAGAATCTGGACTTCACCCACGAACACCCGAGGTACTCGCATGACCCGCATCTCCGATTCCGGAATCTCGCTCGCCGTCGTCGGCGCCACCGGCCAGGTCGGCTCCGTCATGCTGGAGATCCTGGGCGAGCGCTCGTTCCCGATCCGCGAGCTGCGCCTGTTCGCCACGGCCCGTTCGGCGGGTACGTCGCTGGACTTCGGCGGACACTCGGTCATCGTCGAAGACGTCGCCACCGCCGACCCGTCGGGCATCGACGTCGCGCTCTTCTCGGCCGGCGCCACCGGCTCGCGGGCGCACGCCCCGCGGTTCGCCGAGGCCGGCGCGCTCGTCATCGACAACTCCAGCGCCTGGCGTATGGACCCCGAGGTGCCGCTGGTCGTCAGCGAGGTCAACCCGCACGCGATCGCCGAGGCGAAGAAGGGCATCGTCGCGAACCCCAACTGCACCACGATGGCCGCGATGCCCGTGCTGAAGGTGCTCGACGCCGAGGCCGGTCTCGAGCGTCTCATCGTCAGCACGTACCAGGCGGTCTCGGGCTCCGGCCTCGCCGGAGCGCAGGAGCTGCTCGGTCAGGTCGAGGGCGTGCTCGCGCAGGGCGACGTCGAACGGCTCGTCCGCGACGGCTCCGCGCTGGACTTCCCCCAGCCGGAGAAGTACGTCGCCCCGATCGCCTTCGACGTCATCCCCTTCGCCGGCAACCTCGTCGACGACGGCCTCAACGAGACCGACGAAGAGAAGAAGCTGCGCAACGAGAGCCGCAAGATCCTCGAGCTGCCCGACCTGCGCGTCGCCGGCACGTGCGTGCGCGTCCCCGTCTTCACCGGTCACTCGCTGAGCATCAACGCCGAGTTCGCGCGGGACATCACGCCCGAGCGGGCGCGGGAGCTGCTCGCCACCGCCCCCGGCGTCCGCCTCGAGGAGGTTCCGACGCCGCTCCAGGCCGCCGGCACCGACCCGAGCTACGTGGGCCGCATCCGCGCCGACCAGTCCGCTCCCGAGGGCAAGGGCCTCGTGCTGTTCATCAGCAACGACAACCTCCGCAAGGGCGCCGCGCTGAACGCCGTGCAGATCGCGGAGCTCGTCGCTCAGGAGCTCTCCGCCCGCGCCTGATCCGCGGCATCCGGGATGCCACCGGGCCGGGGTTGTCTCGATATCGAACCGTCGAATCTCTCGATGTCGAGACACCTCGCAGCCCGCACCTAGAATCGACGGGTGACCGAAAACGTCGACGTTCTCCTCATCGGAGGCGGCATCATGTCCGCCACCCTCGGCACGATGCTGAAGGATCTGCAGCCCGATCTGAAGATCGCGGTGCTGGAGCGACTGAGCGACGTCGCGCAGGAGAGCTCGAACGCGTGGAACAACGCCGGCACCGGGCACGCGGCGCTCTGCGAGCTCAACTACATGCCCGACAACCCCGGCGGCACTCTCGACCCGTCGAAGGCCGTCGCGATCAACGAGCAGTTCCAGCAGAGCCGTCAGTTCTGGGCCTCGCTGGTGTCGGAGGGCGTCCTCGACGAGCCCTCCACGTTCATCAACCCCACCCCGCACATGACGTTCGTGCGGGGCGAGAAGGACGTCGCGTACCTCCGCAAGCGCTACGAGGTGTTGAAGCAGCAGCCGCTGTTCGCCGGCATCGAGTACAGCGAGGACTCGCGCGTCATCAACCAGTGGGCGCCGCTGCTCATGCAGAAGCGCCGCAAGGGTGAGCCGTTCGCGGCCACGCGTGTGCCCGCGGGCACCGACGTCGACTTCGGGTCGCTCACGCGCCAGCTCTTCGCGGGACTCCGTGAGAAGGGCGTCGAGGTCGTGACCAACCACGAGGTCAAGAAGCTCAAGAAGCGCAAGGACGGACGGTGGGACGTCACCTACCGCCACACGATCGGTCACACGCCCGGCACGATCACCGCGAAGTTTGTCTTCGTCGGCGCGGGCGGCTGGGCGCTGAAGCTCCTGCAGCGTTCGCGCATCGACGAGATCAAGGGCTACGGCGTGTTCCCGATCGGCGGGCAGTGGCTGAAGACCTCGAACCCGGCGATCGTCGCGCAGCACAAGGCCAAGGTGTACTCGCAGGCGTCGGTGGGCGCGCCCCCGATGTCGGTGCCGCACCTCGACACCCGTGTCGTCGACGGCGAGACCTCGCTCCTGTTCGGACCGTTCGCGACCTTCAGCCCGAAGTTCCTCAAGAACGGGTCGATGCTCGACATCGTCACCCAGGTGCGGCCGCACAACCTCTTCCCGATGCTGAAGGTCGCGGTCGACAACCCCGGCCTCATCAAGTACCTCGTCAGCGAGCTGTTGAAGACCCACGCGAAGAAGGTCGACAGCCTCCGCGAGTTCATGCCCACCGCGAGGGCCGAGGACTGGGAGCTGCTCGACGCCGGCCAGCGCGCGCAGGTGATGAAGCGCGACAAGGACAAGGGCGGCGTGCTGCAGTTCGGCACCGAGGTCGTGACCTCGGCCGACCACTCCATCGCGGGCCTCCTCGGCGCCTCGCCGGGGGCCTCGACCGCCGTCTCGATCATGCTCGGCCTGATCAAGACGTGCTTCCCCGAGCGCATGCCCGAGTGGGAGCCCCGCCTCCGGCAGCTCATCCCCAGCTACGGCGAGACGCTGAACACGCGTCCCGATGCGGCGCGCGCAGAACTGGATGCCACGGCCCAGGCGCTCGCGATCAACGCCTGACGCATCCATGGCGAAGCTGTACTTCCGCTACGGAGCGATGAACTCCGGCAAGTCGACGGCGCTCCTGCAGGCGGCGTACAACTACGAGGAGCGGGGGCAGCGGGTCCTTCTGGCCAAGCCCGAGATCGACACCAAGGGCGCCGACCAGATCGACAGTCGCCTGGGTGTCAGCCGCCCGGTCGACTTCCTCGTCGGGCCCGACGACGACTTGCGCGCCGTCTTCCACGAAGCCGCCGGGAAGGCGCCGGTGGCCTGCCTCCTCGTCGACGAGGCGCAGTTCTTCACCGCGGGCCAGGTCGACGATCTGCTCCGCATCGCGGTGCTCGACGGCATCCCGGTGCTCGCCTACGGCATCCGCACCGATTTCCGCACCGAGGCGTTCCCGGGGTCGGCGCGTCTGCTCGAGATCGCGCACAGCCTCGAAGAGCTCAAGACCATCTGCCGGTGCGGACGGAAAGCACTGTTCAACGCTCGTCTGGTCGGCGGGCGCTTCGTCTTCGACGGCGATCAGGTGGCCATCGACGAGGCGCAGATCTCGGGCGAAGTGACGTACGAGTCGATGTGCGCCTCGTGCTACCTGCGCGAGTCCGGCGGTCGGCTCGACGGACGCTGACGCGGCGGTCCCCGTCCTCCGGGGCCGATAGCCTGGAGACATGCGCGTACTTCTGGCCGGCGGTGCCGGTTACATCGGAACACACACGGCCGTCGCCCTCCTGGAGTCCGGCCACGACGTCGTCCTGCTGGACGACCTGTCGGGCACGCACGCGATCGCCGCCGAGCGCGTGGAGAAGATCACCGGCAAGCCGGCCCCGCTCGTCGTGGGCGACGCGGCCGACGACGCGGTCGTCGCCGCCGTGTTCGACCAGTACGGCCCGATCGACGCGATCATCCACCTCGCCGCCTTCAAGGCCGTGGGGGAGTCCACGCAGAAGCCGTTGGAGTACTACTCCAACAACCTCGACACCACGTTCGCGCTGCTGCGGGTCGGTATCGCCCGCGGCATCCGCTCGTTCGTGTTCTCCAGCACCGGAACGGTGTACTCCGACCCGGCCGACCTGCCGTTCACGGAGGAGTCGACCACGAGCATCGACCTGTCGAACGCGTACAGCAAGTCCAAGCGCATGAACGAGGTCGTTCTCGCCGACGTCGCCCGCGTGAACCCCGACCTCAACGTCACGGTGCTGCGGTACTTCAACCCGGTGGGTGCGCACCCGTCCGGGCTCATCGGCGAAGACCCCGCCGGCATCCCGAACAACCTCATGCCGTTCGTCTCGCGTGTCGCGATCGGCTCGCTCGACGAGATCGGTGTCTTCGGCGCGGACTACGACACTCCCGACGGCACGGGCCTGCGCGACTACATCCACGTCGTCGACCTCGCCGAGGGGCACGTCGTGGCTCTCGAGCAGGCGCAGCCCGGGCACCAGGTGTTCAACCTCGGCACCGGTCGTCCGGTCAGCGTGCTCGAGCTCATCTCGTCGTTCGAGAAGGCGGTCGGGCACGACCTCCCGAAGAAGATCCTCGATCGTCGCCCGGGCGATGTGGCGGCGACCTACTGCGACCCGGCCAAGGCGGCCGAGGTGCTCGGCTGGCGGACGCGTCTCGAGATCGACGATGCGTGCCGCGACTACTGGAACTGGCAGACCCGCAACCCCGCCGGGTACGCAACCCCCGCCGACGCCGGAGTGCGCCCCGCGTAGGGTGGTGTGGTCAGGCCACACCGGCCTGCGGTCGTCGGAAGGGATGCCGTGCCGGATTCCGAACTGCGTGCGTGGCAGGTCGTGCTCGAGCGCATCGAGGGTGACCTGCGCGAGCGCCGTCTCGCGCCGGGCGATCGTCTGACGCCGGAGCGCGAACTCGCCGCCCAGCTCGGCGTCGGCCGCTCCAGCGTGCGGGAGGCGATCCGCGTTCTCGAGGTGCTCGGCGTCGTCCGCACCGCCACCGGCTCGGGGCCGTCCTCGGGCGCGATGATCGTGACGACGCCGCGCGGAGGGCTCGCCGCCTTCCTGCGTCTCCAGGTCGCGGCCAACGGGTTCCCGCTCGCCGACGTCGTGCGCACCCGTATCGTGCTCGAGTCCGACATCGCCGAGACGCTCGCGGGCGCGGGAGCCGACCTCGCCGAGGTCGACGGCATCCTGGATGCCATGGACGCCGACGCCCTGCGTCGGGAGGAGTTCCTCGCCCTCGACGCCCGCTTCCACCAGGCGCTCGCCGAGGCGTCGGGCAACGCGGTGGTCGCGGCGATGATGGCGGGGCTGCGCAGCTCGATCGAGTCGTACACCCAGGCCGGGGCGGCCCTGCTCGACGACTGGGAGTCGACGTCGGCGCGGCTGCGCGCCGAACACCGGGGTATCGTCGCCGCCGTGGAGGCGGGTGACGGTGCCACGGCGCGGGATCTCGTCCGCGCCCACATCGCGGGTTATTCGGCCGAGGTCGCGCACGTGCTGCGCGCTCGGGAAGACGTCAACGGAATGGATGCCGCATGAGTGACCGTCCCGCGCGCCCACCGCGCCCCCAGCACGTGCTCGAGGTCGTCTCGACCGAACGGCTGACGCCGCACCTGGTGCGCGTCCGTGCGCGCGGCGCCGATCTGACCGCGTTCCGCGAGAGCCCGCACACCGATCGCTACGTCAAGATCACCTTCGTCAAGCCCGAGTTGGGCCTGGAGCCGCCGTACGACATGGTGGCGTTGCGCGAGAGCCTCGCTCCGGAGGATCTGCCGGTGACGCGGACGTACACCGTGCGCGAGGTCGCGGGCGACGAACTGGCGATCGACTTCGTCGTGCACGGCGATGAAGGACTCGCGGGCCCCTGGGCGGCTCGCGCTCAGCCGGGCGACCGACTGGTCGTCGCCTCGCCCGGCGGTGCGTATGCCCCCGACCCCGCGGCATCGTGGCACCTGTTCGCGGGAGACGAGTCGGCGTTGCCGGCGATCGCGGCGGCGCTCGAAGCGCTGGGCGCCGACGCGCGCGGAACGGCGTTCCTCGAGGCCGGCGGCCCGGACGACGAGATCGCGCTCGTCGTTCCCGACGGCGTCGAGGTCGTGTGGCTGCACCGCGGTGCAGCCGTTGCGGGGACGTCCCGCGTCCTGGTCGAGGCCGTCTCCGCATGGCCGGTGCCGGACGGGCGCGGTCAGGTCTTCGCGCACGGCGAGCGGGAGGCGATGAAGGCCCTGCGCGATGTGTTCTTCACCGGCTGGGCGCTCGACCGGGCGCAGGTGTCGCTGTCGGGCTATTGGGCGTACGGGCGCACCGAGGATCGCTTCCAGGCGGAGAAGCGCGAACCGATCGGCAAGATCCTCTGAGAACCGGGGGTTCCCCGAGTCGGCGCGGCGCCGCGATCGCGGCTGAGCGGGTCAGTCCCGCCCGGGCAGGGTGGGGATGAGGGCCTCGAGGTAGTCGGCGGTGTCTTCCCAGCCGTGCACCGCGTGGCACTCGACGCCCATGGCCAGCACCGGGTAGTCGTTGCCGTCGGGGTCGAGGCGGTCGCCGACGAACAGCATGTCGTCGAGGTCGATGCCGGTGGCCTCGGCGAGCTTGCGCATGCCGTACGCCTTGTCGATGCCGCGGTGGGTGATGTCGACCGACGTCGACCCGCCCGAGCGCACCTCCAGGTCGGGGATGCGGGCGGCGACCGCCTCGCGGAGGCTGTTCTTCTTCTCGCCGGTCGGGTCCCACGCCATCTTGGCGTCGAGCGGTGCGCTCTGGCCGAGGGCGGAGAACGTGATCTGGGAGCCGCGGTCCTCGAGGATCTCGCCCCAGGGCTCGGCTTCCCACAGGCCCAACCGCTCGGCCTCTTCGCGGACGGCGGTGAGGGCGCGCGACTTCTCGTCGTCGGTGAGCGAGTGCGCGTAGACCGTCTCGATGCCGTCGGTGCTCAGGCGGTAGTACTGCGTGCCGCACGTGGGCATGAGGTGCAGGTGCGACAGCAGTGCCGCCTCGGTCTCGGGGAGGCGCTCGACGACCTGGGTCTTGAACTGCTGCAGCTGACCGCCGGAGATGATCGCGACCTCGACCCGCTCGGCGAGCGCCAGCAGCAGATCGCCCATGCGCGGGTCGATCGCGGTCTTCGACGGGGCGAGGGTGTCGTCGAGGTCGAAGGCGACGAGACGGGGCGAGGTATCGGGCACGGTGCTCCTAGCGGCCGGTGTGGTCGGTATCTCGGTACACGAGAGGCTCCCCCCGAAGGGGGAGCCTCTCTGCGGTCGGGGTGACAGGATTTGAACCTGCGGCCTCGTCGTCCCGAACGACGCGCGCTACCAAGCTGCGCCACACCCCGTGGCCAACCCTGTAAGTCTACCCCGTTCGCGACCGTGCTCCGAACCGGGGCGTCGGGCGGGCGCGTCGCCCCGCGGTCCGCGCATTCCCGACGCCCCGGTCGCGCCGTCTCAGGCGCGAGCGCCCGGCCGGCGACGTGCCACGAGAAGGGCGGTGAGACCGGCCGCCATCGCCACCGCCGCGAGGGTGCCGCCGGTGGCCAGCCCGGCGGTCGCCGCGCCCGTGGCCGCGAGCGCGGCAGCCGGGGGCGTCTGCGTGGGCGACGGAGCGGCCGCCGGGGTCGCTGTCGGGGTCGGGGTCGGGGTGACGGCGGGCGGTGGCGGGGCGACCAGCTGCTGCGTCTGCGCCGGAGTGGCGAAGCGTTCGACCCACGTGAACCGCCCCGGAAGGTGTGGAACGGTCTCGGCATCCTGATCGGCGCGTTCGATCCGCCAGACGGCGGTGTAGACCCCCGGCCCGGGGAGCGGCTCGTCCGTCGCGGTGGTGTAGTTCCCGGCACCGATCGCGGGGTCGGTGAGGAGTTCGAGACGCGCCACCGGCTGCAGGCCGCGGGGGACCTCAGGGGATTCCGCCGGGAACGCCCCGGTGCGGTAGACGTCGGCGCGGGCGCGGATGCGCACGAAGGTGCCGTCTGCGAGTCGGGGCCAGACGCCCTCTCCGGAGGAGAACTGAACCTCGTCGACGAAGCGGCCGTCCTCCAGCCGCGCGTGCGTCTGGATGCGGGGGGAGAAGCGGACGGGGCGTGCCGCCGTGTCTTCCGCGGTGAGGTCGAAGCGCACCGGGCCGGCCGGGCCGGCGGACTCCTGCTGACCCGGTGTGCTGAAGTACCGGATGGCCGCCGCGCGCACCGTGAACGCCCCACGGGCGCGCACCGTGTAGGGGCGACCGTCCGAGTTCGCGGGCGGGGAGGCCAGGATCGGGTAGGACGCGCCCGGGGTCACACCGGTGCGGTCGGCGGAACCGGAGTCGGCGAAGACCGCTCCCTCGAGGTGGAGGCCGCCGGTGGCATCCGGATCGACGTCGGCCGTGACGGTCCCGCGTGTCGGATCGTTCGCGTCGACCGTCAGGGTGAGGGTTCCCCCCACCCGCGGTACGCGGATCGCCTGTGCTTCCGCGAGATAACGTTCCGCGCGATCCTGCACGGCCTCACTGTTCCCGGGGCTGGCGCGACGCATGATGTCGGCGATCGCCTCACGGAGCGAGTCGCCCTCGTAGCCCCACGAGTGCAGAGTCGTGTCGCGATCGACGATCGCCTTCACCGCCCAGCCGACGCCGGCGGCCTGGACCGGGTCGTCGGTCTGCCCGTAGGTCGTCACGAGGTGGTTGATCGAGACGAGCTGCTGGGGCGTCAGGCCGTTCACGTCCGATGTCTCGCCGTGATCGGTCGTCGTTCCGGTCGCCACGGGAAGCCCCGGATGGATGCAGTAGGTGTGGACGTCGCCGACCCGCATGGAGCCGTGCCAGCCCGTCCACGACAGCGGAGCCCAGGTGCCGAAACCCGTTCCGCGTTCGGCGGCGTGGGCGGGCGCGGCGGCGAGCGCGGGGACGCCCACGACGGCGACGAGGGCGAGGGTGAGCGCGGTCAGCAGCAGACGGCGGCGGCGCGGGGGAGGGTGGTGCATCGAGTGTCCCTTCGGTCGAGGAGACTCGATCATGCGGTTTCGGTGGGTCGCCGAGATCGACGAAAGGGCCGATCCGTGGAGGGATCGGCCCTTTCGAGAGCGGGGGAGAAGGCGTCAGCGTGGCAGCAACGTGAGCAGCGTGGCCTCGGGGCGGCAGGCGAAGCGCACCGGCGCGTAGATGGAGTGCCCGAGCCCGGCGCTGACGTTGAGCGGAACGGTCCGGCCGGCGTGCGTCCACTCGCTGAGGCCCCGCGCCTGTTCCAGCGGCAGGTCGCAGTTCGAGACGAGCGCCTTGCGGCTGAAGGGGACGCGCACCTGCCCGCCGTGCGTGTGGCCGGCCAGCAGGACGTCCGCGCCCAGATCGATGAACCGGTCGAGCGTGCGTCGGTACGGGGCGTGCATCACGCCGAGCGTCAGGTCGGCGGCATCCAGGCTGGACAGCACCGGCGGAATGAGCTCGGGCCTGTCCCAGTTGCGGTGCGCGTCGTTGACCCCGAACGCGGTGACCCGCAGGCCCTTCACGTCGACGGAGACCGCGGTGTCGTCGAGGATGCTCCAGCCGAGATCGTCGCTGAAGAAGCGGTCGAGCGCGTCGACGTCGAGATGCTTGTAGTCGGGGACGTTGCTCGAGGGCCCCGTGAAGTAGCGCAGCGGATTGCGCGGCGAGGGCTCCTGGAAGTCGTTCGACCCGTGGACGACCAGGCCGGGCACGCCGCGCAGCGGGGCGAACGCGGTCCGGATGCCGGTCAGCCCGTCGCGGTGACCGAGGTTGTCGCCGGTGTTCACGACCAGGTCGGGCGCGAGTTCGACGAGTCGTGCCATCCACTCCTGCTTGCGGTGCTGCCACGGCGCCATGTGCGCGTCGGACACGTGCAGGATGCGCACGGCATCCGATCCCTTGGGGAGCACCCGGAGCGCGTGGTAGCGCACGGTGAAAAGGTAGCGCTCGACGCCCATGCCCCAGACCGCGGCGCCGACGGCCGCCGCCCCCGCGACCCCGAGGGGTGCGAGGGCGGCCTTCACGACGGGATGCGTCACTGGCACTTCTTCTTCGCCACGTCGAGCACGATCGCGGTGCTCTTGTTGGCGGAGGTTCCGCCGGCGGGGTTCGTTGCCGTCACGCGACCCTCTTCGGGGGCTCCACCGTCCTCTTTACAGCTGACCGAGAGGTTGTTGTAGCCGGCCGACTTGAGTGCCGCCTGGGCCGCGTTGAGGGTCTGACCGGAGACGTCGGGGACCGTGCCGCCCTGGCCGTTACCGGGGTTGATCGTGATGGACGCGCCGGCCGGAGCCGAGCCGCTCGGGCTCTGTGCGGCCACGCGGTCGCCCCCGAACTCGGCGTCGACCGGGTCGCCCACCGTCACGGAGAAGCCTGCGCCCTGCAACGTCGACCGGGCGTCGTCGATGCTGCGCCCCACGACGTTCGGCACGTCCTTGGTCACCGTGCGCAGGAGGTTCTGCGCGGGGTCGGGGAACCGGTCTCCGCCGTAGAACTCGTCGGCAGCACTCTGCACCTGGCGGGCGACCGCGTAGCGCATGTCGCTCAGCTGGTATCCGTTGGCGTACTTCCGGAACAGCGTCTCCTGGCCGCCGTCCCAGTTGCCGACCCAGACCGCGGTCGTGACGTTGGTGGACGACTCGATCATCCAGGTCTCGTGCGCCTCGTGCGTGCCCGTCTTGCCGAGCACGGGGGTACCGTCCTGCGGGTTGGCGTTCTGGCCGGTTCCGCCGCCGGTCATGACGCCCTGGAGCGCGTACGCGGCGGTGGCGGCGACCTCGGGGGTCAGGACGGTCTCGCAGGTGCGCTGCGGGATCGGGCGCTCCGCGCCGTCGGCATCCGTCACCTTGTCGATGAGCTTCGGCTCGCAGTGCGACCCGCCGTTGGCGACCGTGGCGAAGGCGCCGGCCATGGCCAGGGGCGAGACGTTGTCGCTACCGATGACCTCGTTGGCGTTGGCCATCTTGATCTCTTTGCCGTCGCCGGTGGTGCCGACGCCCATCTTCTTCGCGACGTTGGCGATGTCGCACAGATCCAGCTGCGCAGCCATGGCCAGATACCCCGTGTTCAATGACTCCTTCGTGAAGCGCAGGGGGGTGCCGTAGTAGCCCGGATTCTGATCGAAGTTCTCGATCTCGTACCGGTCGGTGTTGACCCAGGGGCCCGTGCACGAGTTCTTCATGTTGGGGACCGGCTGCAGGCGCCCGTTCAACTGTGCGTTGAGGGAGTTCCCCTTCTCGAGCCAGTCGACCAGGGTGAAGATCTTGAAGGTCGATCCTGCGTTGAAGCCGATGGAGCCGCCGATGTCGCTGTTGCCGGCGAACACGATCGAGCTGTAGGACGAATCGTTCTCCGACTGTGTCGGATCCTCGGGGAACTTCGTGTTCTGCGCGACAGCCAGAACGCGCCCGGTCTTCGCTTCCAGGCTGAGCGCGGTCGAACCGAGCTTCAGCCGGTCGTCACTGGACGGCACGACGTCGTTCATGGCGTTCTGCGCCGCCTCCTGCATCCGCAGGTCGAGCGTCGTCTGGATGGTGAGTCCGTCCTGACGCAGGGCCTGGACGCGATCGTCGTCCTCGGCGCCGAAGGCGGGGTCGCTCAGGATCGTGGACACGACGAGCTGGCAGAAGTAGGGCGCTGCCGACACCGCGCACCCCTGAGAGGTCGTGGTGAGGTTCGGGGTGATCGGCTCGAGCGCGTACTGGACGAACTGCTCGTGCGTGATCTTGCCGTCGTCCTCCATGCGGCTGAGGACGTAGAGCTGGCGCCCCTTCGTCTCGCTGTACCCGTCGGCGGCGGTGACGAGCTGCTCCTGCGTGATCTCGCCGTTGTCGCGCAGCGTGTACAGCGCCTGGATCGTGCTCTGGCCGACGTCGTCGATCGAGCCGTCGGGCTGCTTGTTGGAGGCGACGCCGTCGGCGTCGACGATGGAGCCGTCGGGCAGATCGATGCGGAAGCGGTTGGGGTTCTGCACCATGCCCGCGAGGACCGCGGCCTGGCCGATGTTGAGGTCGGCGGCCGACACGTTGAAGTACCGCTTGGCGGCGGCGTCGATGCCGTAGGTCACGCCACCGAAGTTGGCGATGTTCAGGTAGCCGAGGAGGATCTCGTCCTTGGTGTACTGCTTCTCGAGCTGCACCGCGTAGCGCATCTCCTGCAGCTTGCGCTGGTAGCCCTCGACGCCGTCGGCCTGGATCGCCTCGAGCGCGCACTTCTGCAGCGCTTCGTCGCGCGTCATCGCGGGGATCGCCGGGGTGGTGTCGGTGGCCTCGACGGCGTCGGTGGCCCGGGCGCTGCGCTCGCAGCGCTGGACGAGCACGTTCTTCACGTACTGCTGGCTGATCGAGGAGCCACCCTGGGTCGCCCCGCCGGCGGCGTTGCTGAGGAGCGCGCGCGTGGTGCCGATGAGGTCGACGCCGCCGTGCTGGTAGTAGCGGGGGTCTTCCGACGAGAGGATCGCGTCGTACATGACCGGGTTGATCTGATCGAACGTCACCGGCGAACGGTTCTGGTCGTAGAACTTCGCGAGGACCTGGTCGCCGGCCATGAGGGTCGTCGGCAGCATCAGCTTGTCGGGCTGCAGGTAGCTGGGCATGTTGTCGAAGATCGTGATCGCACTCGACGCGGCCAGGCCCGAAACGGCGATCGCCGGGGTGACTGCCGCGGTCACGAGGAGGCCGGCGGCTGCGCTCAGGCCGACGAGGCCGACGATGCCGCCGAGGGCGCCGCTGGCCGTACGTTTGTTCTCAGGCATAGGCTTGATGCTAAGCGACGTTGCTGGGCGATGCCTCGAAGGCGTGCGCTCGCGCGCGTACGCGTCCACCCTCTCGCTCGACCGCCGAGCCGAACCGCCGGGAGCCCCGATGACCACGTGGGAATACCTCACCACGCCGCTACTGATCCACAACACCGCTGCGATCCTGAACAACTGGGGGAAGCAGGGCTGGGAGCTCGTCCAGGTCGTGACCGGCCCCGAGGGCGGCCTCGTCGCGTACTTCAAGCGTCCCGTGGGTGGCGGTGAGGCCAACGCCGGTCTCGGTGCCGCCGCGACCGCCGCGCGCCAGTTCGAGGGTCAGCAGTGAGCGTCTCGGAGCGTCTGGCGGCGCTGGGCGTCGAGGTCCCGGGCGTCGTCCCGCCGGTGGCGTCCTACATCCCCGCCAAGCGCCACGGCGACCTCGTGTACACCTCCGGTCAGCTCCCCATGGTGCAGGGTGCGCTCCCCGCCACCGGCAAGGTCGGTGAGGGCGACGGACTCGTGTCGCCGGCGGATGCCAAGACCTACGCGCGGCAGAGCGCACTCAACGCCCTCGCGGCCGCCGCGTCGCTCGTCGGCGGTGTCGACAACATCACCGGTGTCCTGAAGATCACCGGGTTCGTGGCATCCGTGCCCGAGTTCACCGGGCAGCCGGGCGTCATCAACGGGGCGAGCGAGTTCCTCGGTGAGGTCTTCGGCGAAGCCGGGGCGCACGCGCGTTCCGCCGTCGGTGTCCCCGTCCTGCCGCTGGACAGCCCGGTCGAGGTCGAGGTCGTCTTCACCGTCGCCTGACCCCGGAACGCGTCCGGGCAGCCCGTCGCTCGCTTCAGCGCGTCCCGACGTTGCCGAAGAGGCGGGCGATCGGGGCGATCACGAGCGGCCGTGCGGCCAGCCATCCGGCGGCGATCACCGCGATCGACGCCGCGAACAGCGCCACCCCGAGCCATCCGTCGCCGTCCTGTGCGGCGTACATGTGACCGAGGTTGCGTCGTGCGCCCGTGGCGAGCACGAGTCCGACGTGCACGACGGTGAACGCGACGAAGAAGAGCATGACGGGGTAGTGGACGGCGCGCGCCCACTCCACGGGGTAGGCGCGGTTCAGGCGCGGCGCCTCGCGCGGCCACACCCCCGACATACGGACCCCGGTGACGATCGCGAGCGGGGCGGCGACGAACACGATCGTGAAGTACGCGAGCTGCTGCAGCGCGTTGTAGTTCAGCCATCCGTTCTCCGTCGGCCAGTCCAGCGACACGTACTGTGCGGCCGCGCTGAGGGCGTTCGGGATCGCGTCCCACGACGTCGGGACGATCCGCATCCACTGGCCGGTCGCGAACAGCAGGACGAGGAACACGACGCCGTTGGTGATCCAGAGCACGTCGAGGGCCTGGTGGAGCCAGAGGGTCAGACTGATCTTGCGCTTCGGATCGCGGCGTGACGACCAGAACGCGGTGGGGCGTTTCTGGTGTCGCACTTGGAGGCCGGAGCGCACGATCAGCACGAGGAAGAACACGTTGAGGAAGTGCTGCCACCCGAGCCACGGGGGGAGACCCACGGGCGCGGCGGCGGGAAGCGGGTACTCGCCCGGGTAGGCGGCGAGGAACGCCGAGCCCGCCGGTGTGCTGAGGAGCCAGCGGGTCAGCAGCACGAGCATTCCCGCGGCGATTCCGAGCCCGACGACGCCGACGAGGAGCAGCGCGGTGCGCCGGGGGGCCTCGACCTCCGTGGGGCGTTCGCGGCCGAGACGCTCGGCCCGGAGAGCGCTCCACCGCTCGGAGGACACGGTGGGGAAGACCGTCCGCCGCCCGCGCAGCGGGGGGCGCGCCAGGACGGATGCCGCGGGGTCGGCGGCCGTGGGCGCGGGGACGGATGCCGCGGGGTCGGCGGATGCCGGGGGAGCGGCGGCCGTGCTGCGGGGCGTCGGCGCGGGCTCGTGCGCGGCCGTGGTCGTGGCGCCGGGGGATTCCCCGGGCGTCGCGACGAGCGGGCGCACGGAGGCGGGCGGCCACGGCTCGCCTCCGGCCACCCGGGGGAGGCCTCGCCGCACGCCGGGAGCCGCCGTCGCGGGGAACGCGGCCGCGCCATCGGTGGCCATCGCCGCGACCTCGGCGAGTGCCGGTGGGCTCGTTCCGGCGCGGGCCTCTCCGCCGTCCTGCGGACCCTCCGCCCGACTCGCCGTGGATGCCACGTCCGCAGCGGCGTGTCCGGCTCGAACTCCGCGCGACGGCGCGGTGTCGACACCGACGACGTCGTCGTCGAGGGGCGGCCACGGTGCTCCGCCCGCGACCCGGGGGAGTCCCCGGCGCACGACGCTGCTCACGAACGCCTCGCTTCCAGCGCGGCGATCGCCTGGGGCACCACGGTGAACACGTCGCCGACGATGCCGAGGTCGGCGATGGCGAAGATCGGCGCCTCGGGGTCCTTGTTGACCGCGATGATCGTCTGCGCCGTCTGCATGCCCGCACGGTGCTGGATTGCCCCGCTGATGCCGAGCGCCACATACAGCCGCGGCGAGACCGACACCCCCGTCTGCCCGACCTGGGCCGCGGCGGCGACATATCCGGCATCCACGGCTGCCCGCGACGCGCCCACGGCGGCGCCCAGCGCGTCGGCCAGCTGCTCCACCAGCGCGAACCCCTCGATCGAGCCGAGGCCCCGCCCGCCCGCGACGACGGCGGCGGCACCGCGCAGTTCCGGACGCGCCGAGGCCGACACGATCGGCTCGACGTGCTCGACGCGGGCCGTCGGAAGGTCTGAGGCGGTCACGGCGAGCGTCTCGACCACGGCGTCCGGGATGGCTTCCGCCCGCGCGTCGATCGCGCCCGGGCGGACGGTGACGACGAGCGGCCCGAAGGTCGCGCCGGACGTGACGTCGAACCCGCCGCCGAACACCGAGTGCCGGGCGAGGACGCCGAGGTCGTCGCGTTCGAGGCCCACGGCATCCATCGCGAGGGGCAGTCGTCGACGCGCGGCGAACCGTCCGGCGGCGTCGCGCCCGTCGACCGTGTGCGGGACGAGCACCGCGACGGGGGAGACCTGCGCGAACGCTGCGTCGAGGGCGTCGACGACGGGTCCGGTCAGGGCGGCGGGGTCGCCGGGGGCGACGAGGACGCGTTCGGCTCCCGCGCCGATCGCCTCGTCGGAGAGCGCGCGGGCGTCGCCGTCGGCCACGATCAGCGCGACCGCGGAGCCGATCCCGCGCGCCGCGCCGAGCAGGCCGGCCGCGGTCTTCGCGAGCCCGCCGGTCGGAGCGGTCTCGAGCAGGACCAGGATGGTGTCGGTCATCGTCGTCCCCTCACGCCAGTCGGTTCTCGAGGAGGAAGGCCGCCAGCCGATCCCCGGCGTCGCCCTCGTCGACGATCGTGGTCCCGCCCGCGCGCGGGGGCCGCGCGGCGACGGTCGTGAGGATCGACCACGGCGCCCGGGCCGGATCGGCGTCCAGCCCGAGATCGGCGAGCGAGAGCGTCTCGTACGGCTTCTTCTTCGCCGCCAGGATGCCCTTGAAGGTGGGGAACCGGCCGTCCGGCAGTGCCTCGGTGATCGAGATCACGGCGGGCAGCGGTGCGGAGACGCGTGCCGTGGCGGACTCGGTCGTCCGGGTGCCCGTGACCGTGGCATCCCCGATGTCGACCGCCGACAGCGACGTCGCGTGCGGCACGCGCAGGTGCTCGGCGAGCATCGCGGGCAGCACTCCGCCCGCGCCGTCGGTGGAGAGGTTGCCGGCGATGACGAGATCGAAGCCGATGCGCGTGAGCGTCGCCGCGAGCACCTCGGCCGTCAACGACAGGTCGGCGCCGCGCAGGGCGTCGTCCACGACGTGCACCGCGGAGTGCGCGCCCATGGCCAGGGCCTTGCGCAGCGTCGCCGTGGCGGACTCGGGCGCCATCGTGACGGCGACGACCTCGGCATCCGGATGCCCGTCGGCGAAGGCCAGGGCGACCTCCACGGCGCGCTCGTCGATCTCGTCGAGGACGTGATCGCTCTCGTCGCGCCGCGCGAGCCCGGTCTCGAGGTCGAGCCTGCGCTCGCCCCAGGTGTCGGGCACGTCTTTCACCAGGACCACGATCTTCATCGATCTCTCCTCGTCCGATCCCGCCGCGTCGCGGGATCCGTTTCACGGCCCCGGGTGCGGGGCCGACCTCACCGCCCCGGGTCGGGGCGGCGGGGTCACTGCGCTTCTTCGTCGCGGACGGCGGCCTCCCGCTCCGCGTCGGTGGCGACGTATCCGTCGATGTGCCGCTCGTCGACGCCGTTGTAGGCCGAGAGCGGACGGATGAGGGCATTGGATGCCGCTTGTTCGATGATGTGCGCCGTCCACCCCGTCACCCGCGCGGCGACGAACAGCGGTGTGAAGGTCGGGGTGTCGAACCCGATGAGGTGGTAGGTCGGCCCCGACGGGTAGTCGAGGTTGGGGTAGATGCCCTTGCGCCCGACGAACTCGCCCTCGAGGGCGTCGTAGAGCGCCGCCAGGTCACCGGCCCCGTAGTGCTCGACGAGCGTGTCGAGCGCGGCCTTCATCGTGGGGACGCGCGAGTCGCCCTTCTTGTACACGCGATGCCCGAAGCCCATGATCTTGCGCTTCTCGGCGAGAGCGGTGTCGAGCCACGGCCCGACGTTCTCGGCCGCGCCGATCTCGTCGAAGATGTGCATGACCGCTTCGTTGGCGCCGCCGTGCAGGGCGCCCTTCAGCGCGCCGATCGCGCCGACGACCGCGGAGTACAGGTCGGCGGTCGTCGAGGTGATCACGCGCGCCGTGAAGGTGGACGCGTTGAACGAGTGCTCGGCGTAGAGCACCATCGACACCGCGAACGCGCGGGCGACGACCTCGTCGGCCTCCTCGCCGAACGTCATCCAGAGGAAGTTGCGGGAGTAGTCGAGGTCGGCGCGCGGTTCGACGAGTGCCCCGCCGCGGCGACGGCGCTGGTCGTACGCGACGATCGCGGGGATCTTGGCGAAGAGGAGCTTCGCCTTGGCGAGATCGGAGGCCGCGGAGTTGTCGGCCACCTCGGCCGCCGGGGCGAGCGCTCCGAGAACCGACACCGCGGTGCGGACGACGTCCATCGGGTGGGCGTCGAGCGGCAGCAGGTCGATCGTGGTGCGGACAGCCGCGTCGAGCTCTCGATGCGAGCGCTCGAACGCCTCGAACTCGGCGAGTTCGGAGGTGTCCGGCAGTTCGCCGTTCCACAGCAGCAGCGCCACCGCCTCGAAGGGCTGGGTCGCGGCGAGCTCCTGCACCGGATATCCGCGGTAGAGCAGGCTGTTCGTCTCGGGGTTCACCTTGCTGACGGCGGTGTAGTCCACCGTGACGCCGGCCAGGCCCTTCTTGATCTCGATCTCGGTCATGCTCACTCCTTCGTGACGGTGAAGTCGAACACGTTCGCGTCGAAGCGCGAATACTGCTCGTAGTCGATCAGGTCGTACAGGTCGGTGCGGTGCTGCATCTCGCCGAGCTGCTCGCGCAGGTGCCCCTCGGATGCCAGCGCGTCCAGGCCCCGCCCGGCGGCACCCATCGCGAGCCGCAGCAGCGACACCGGCCAGATGACCAGGTTCACGCCGGCGTCCTGTAGCTGGGCGGTCGAGAAGAGGTCGGATTTCCCGAACTCCGTCATGTTCGCCAGGATCGGCACGTCCAGCGCGGTGCGCATCGCCTCGAACTCGCCGAGGTCGCGCATCGCCTCGGGGAAGATCGCGTCGGCACCGGCATCCACGAGGGCCTTCGCCCGGTCGATCGCGGCGGGAAGCCCCTCCACTGCGCGCACGTCGGTGCGGGCCATGATCAGGAAGTCGGGGTCGCGGCGGGCGTCCACGGCGGCGCGGATGCGCTTGATCGCGGTGTCGGCATCCACCACGCTCTTGCCGTCGAGGTGCCCGCAGCGCTTCGGGTTCACCTGGTCTTCGATGTGGATTCCGGCCAGCCCCGCGTCTTCGAGCGTCTGGATCGTGCGGGCGACGTTCATCGGCTCGCCGAACCCGGTGTCGGCGTCGATGATCGCCGGCAGCTCCGTCATGCGCGCGATCTGCTGCCCGCGCCCGGCGACTTCGGTGAGGGTCGTGAGCCCGATGTCGGGCAGCCCCAGGTCGGCGGAGATCACGGCGCCGGAGATGTACACGCCGTCGAAGCCCTTGCGCTCGATGAGCCGGGCCGACAGCGGGTTGAAGGCGCCCGGCATCCGCACGAGCTCACCGGATGCCAGCTTCTCGCGCAGCGCGCGACGCTTCTGCGCCGGGGTGGTCTGGGCGTACAGCATCAGTTCTCCTCCGACCCGCGTGCCGCGCTCCGGAGAATCTCGCCAGATCCACCTGCGCGGCGCTCCGAGCGCGCGCCGAACTGCCGGATCTCCGGAGCCCGGAACGACGTGCCGCCGAGCCACCGCATCAGAACAGGCCCTTCGGCGCGGGGGCGAGGGCCAGCACGCCCGGCTTGGCGACGATCGTGAGCTGCAGCACCTCTTCGGCGGTGAGCTCGGGCAGACGCTGGGCGAGATCGAGGAAGCGTTCGATCTCTTCGGCGGCGAGCACGGGCTCCGCGAGCAGCCGGAACTTGCGCACGTAGTCCTCGCGGGCGAACGGGCGCGCGCCGAGCGGGTGGGCGTCGGCGACGGCGATCTCGTCCTCGACGACCGATCCGTCGGTCAGCGTGAGGACCACGCGACCGCCGAACGCCTTCTCGTTCGGGTCCTCGGAGTGGTAGCGGCGCGTCCACTCGGCATCCTCGGCCGTGGTGATCTTGTGCCACAGCTCGACCGTGTCGGCGCGGCCCGCCCGCTCGGGCGTGTACGAGTCGACGTGGTGCCATGCGCCGTCCTGCAGGGCCACCGCGAAGATGTACGGGATCGAGTGGTCCAGCGTCTCGCGCGACGCGGTCGGGTCGTACTTCTGCGGGTCGCCCGAGCCCGAGCCGATCACGTAGTGCGTGTGGTGGCTGGTGTGCATGACCACGGATGCCACGTTCGCGGGGTCGCGCAGCTCGGGACGCTCGGTGCCGAGGCGCCGGGCGAGGTCGATCCACGCCTGCGCCTGGTACTCGGCCGAGTGCTCCTTCGTGTACGAGTCGAGGATGGCCCGCTTGGACTCGCCCTCGGCGGGCAACGGCACGTCGTAGGTGGCATCCGGGCCGCCCAGCATCCAGGCGATGACACCGTCCTCGCCCTCGTAGATGGGGGAGGGGCTGGTCTCGCCGCGCATCGCCCGGTCGACGGCTTCGACGGCCATCTTTCCGGCGAAGGCGGGGGCGTGCGCCTTCCACGTCGAGATCTCGCCCTTGCGCGACTGGCGCGTGGCCGTGGTCGTGTGCAGAGCCTGGCCGATGGCCTGGTAGATCGTCTCCTGGTCGAGGTCGAGCAGCGTGCCGATGCCCGCCGCGGCCGAGGGACCGAGGTGGGCGACGTGGTCGATCTTGTGCTTGTGCAGCGAGATCGCGCGGACGAGGTCGATCTGCACCTCGTAGGCGGTCGCGAGCGCGCGGACCACCGCGGCGCCGTCCCGTCCAGCGTGCTGGGCGACGGCGAGCACGGGCGGGATGTTGTCGCCCGGGTGCGAGTAGTCGGCGGCGAGGAAGGTGTCGTGGTAGTCGAGCTCGCGCACGGCGACTCCGTTGGCCCACGCCGCCCATTCGGGGCTCGAGCGACGTTCGAGGGTGCAGCCGAACACCGTCGCACCGACCCCGCCGATCGACACGGCGTGGTCGAGCGCCTGCTGCCGGGCGGCGCTGACCGGCCGGCGGGTGAGCGAGGCGGCGGCGACCGCGGCGTTGTCGATGACGCGGTTGATGATCATGTCGACCACGTCGGCGTCGACCGCCACGGGGTCGACGGCGATGCGCGCGAGGGCCCACGCCAGCTGTCCCTCGCGCGCGAGGTTCTCGTCGCTGCGGTGGACGCGGAGGTGGTGGGTGATCGTCATGCGAGGGCCTTTCGGTCGGGCAGGGGGGCGGCGTCGTCGAGGGACTCGAGGATGCTCGTGAGGGCGTTGTGCAGGTGCACGTGGGTCGCGTGGGCGGCGAGGTCGCCATCGCCGGCGGCGATCGCGGCGGCGATCAGCCGGTGTTCCGAGACCGAGGCGGCGAGCCGCTCCGGCTGGTAGCGGGCGAGTCGTCGCACGCGTACGAGATGGGTGCGGACGCTGCGCAGTGCCGCGGTGAGGTAGTCGTTCGCGGCGGCGGCGTCGAGCGCCGCGTCGAACTCGGCGATGAGGCGGTAGTAGGCGTCGCGGGCGGCCTCGCCGTCGAGACGTGCGGCATCGAATGACGTGACGAGGTCGGCGAAGTCCGCGGCCCGCGGCGAGGCGGCGGCGAGACGCGCGGCGGTCTCTTCGAGGGCGCGGCGCACGATGAAGAGGGACCGGATGTCATCGCCGTCGACCGCCGTGACCACCGTGACGCGCGGCGAGGCCTGGGTGACCAGCCCGTCGGCGGTGAGACGCGCCAGCGCGGCGCGCAGGGGAGTGCGGCTCACTCCGAGGCGGGCGGACTGCTCGACCTCGCCGAGCACGGTTCCGGGTGGGAGCACGCCCGTCTGAATCTCGGAGAGGAGCGTGGCGTAGGCCCGATCGCTCGCGCGCATGGATCCTCCTCGCCCTCGACCACCTCAGTGTATACACAAGGTCGGCGAAAGCGTGCCCGTGGCCTCGGTATTGCGCGCAACGTATACAGATACGGGACACGGCGAAGGTCCCGGATGCCACGCCTGCGGCATCCGGGACCTTCCCTGTCGATGTGGTCAGCGCGTGAGACGCACGCGGCTCACTTCACCTGCGCGCTGATGACGCTCATCACGGCGGTGTCGGCGAGCGTCGTGGTGTCGCCGACCTCGCGGCCCTCGGCGACGTCGCGGAGCAGGCGTCGCATGATCTTTCCGGATCGGGTCTTGGGCAGCTCGCCCACGATGTAGACGTCGCGGGGACGCGCGATCGGGCCGATCTGCTCGCCGACCCAGCGGCGCAGCTCGTCGCCGAGTCCGTCGACGCCGTTCTTCTTCATGTAGCGGCTCTTGATGATGACGAAGGCGACGACGGCCTGCCCGGTGGTCTCGTCGGACGCGCCGACGACGGCGGCCTCGGCCACGCCCTCGTGTCCGACGAGGGCGGACTCGATCTCGGCGGTCGACAGGCGGTGTCCCGAGACGTTCATGACGTCGTCGACGCGGCCGAGCAGCCACACGTCGCCGTCGTCGTCGAGGCGCGCGCCGTCGCCGGCGAAGTAGTAGCCCTTGTCGGCGAACTTCTGCCAGTACGTCTCGACGAAGCGGTCGGGGTCGCCCCAGATGCCGCGCAGCATCGACGGCCAGGGCTCGGTGATGACGAGCAGTCCGCCGTTGCCGTGGCCGACGGGGTCGCCGGCGTCGTCGACGACGTCGATCGAGATGCCGGGGAGCGGCACCTGTGCCGAACCGGGCTTGGTCTCCGTCACGCCGGGGAGGGCCGAGATCATGATCGCGCCGGTCTCGGTCTGCCACCACGTGTCGACGATCGGCGCACGGTCGGCACCGATGATGTCGCGGTACCAGATCCAGGCCTCGGGGTTGATGGGTTCACCGACCGAGCCCAACAGGCGCAGCGACGACAGATCGAAGCTCTGCGGCACGTCGCGGCCGATCTTCATGAAGGAGCGGATCGCGGTGGGCGCGGTGTAGAAGACGGTGACGCCGTGGTTCTGGATGAGCTCCCACCAGCGTCCCGGGTGCGGGGTGTCGGGGGTGCCCTCAAAGAGGAGCTGCGTCGCGCCGTTCGCGAGCGGGCCGTAGGTGACGTAGGTGTGGCCGGTGATCCAGCCGATGTCGGCGGTGCACCAGTACACGTCGGTCTCGGGGTGCACGTCGTGCACGACGCGGTTCGTGAAGGCCGCCTGCGTGAGGTAGCCGCCCGAGGTGTGCAGGATCCCCTTCGGCTTCCCGGTGGTGCCCGAGGTGTAGAGGATGAACAGCGGGTTCTCGGCCGGGAACGCCTCGGCCTCGTGGTCGTTCGAGGCCTGCGGCACGACGTCGTGCCACCAGATGTCGCGCTCGTCGGTCCAGTCGACGTCGTTCTCGCCGCGCCGGACGACCAGCACGTGCTCGACGGTCTCCTGGATGCCGGATCCGTTGCGGTCGGCGAGGGCCTGGTCGACCGCGGGCTTGAGGGCCGACACCTTCCCCTTGCGCCAGCCGCCATCGGCGGTGATGACGAGCTTGGCTCCGGCGTCGTCGATGCGGGAGCGGAGGCTGTCAGCCGAGAAGCCGCCGAAGACGACCGAGTGGACGGCGCCGATGCGGGCGACGGCGAGCATCGAGGCGATCGCCTCGGGGATCATCGGGAGGTAGATCGCGACGCGATCGCCGCGCTCGATGCCCAGGTCGATGAGGACGTTCGAGAGGCGCTTCACCTCGTCGGTGAGCTCGGCGTAGGTGACGTTGCGCTGGTCGCCGGGCTCGCCCTCCCATCGGAGCGCGATGCGGTCGCCGTTGCCGGCCTCGACATGACGGTCGAGGCAGTTGTAGGCGACGTTGAGCTCACCGTCGGCGAACCACTCGGCGAACGGCGGGTTCGACCAGTCGAGCACGGTCGTGAACGGCGTGTGCCAGTGGAGTTCGCGGGCCTGGTCGGCCCAGAATCCCTCGCGGTCGGAGGCGGCGCGCTCGTACAGACTCGCGTCGCCCACGGCGTTCGCGGCGAACTCCGCCGAGGGGGCGAAACGGCGGGTCTCGTTGAGGAGATGATCGATCTGGCTGCTCATCTGGCGCTCCTTCGCGGTCGAGGCACGGCGCGTCCTCGCGCCACGGTCACGTTATCCCTCGTCCGTGAACGCCGGTTACCTCCAATAGTTGGGATCGGCCGGAAACGACCCGGCTGATATATCGCTCGCTTTTCGAGACATTCGGTTCCGTGGACGGCGACGGGCGGTTAGTCTTATCTCTGCCCGAACATCGCTTCCGGCAGCGCGTCGGGGGGAGCCCCCCAATTTTTCCCCGGCGCGTGGCGGCATCCCTCGCCCCCCATTGACGGGATGCCGCCTCCTCTTTTTTCCGGGCCCGTTCGGCGGGCCGTCGGTTCCTCCCCAGGCCGCGAAGTCGCGGACCTCTCCACGGATGAGCCTCTCGGCGCCACGCGGGGATGGGGGACTTTCCTACCGTCGTCGGTGTGATCTCCCCGCTCCTTCTCCCCGTTCCGGAATCCGCCGGCGTGGCGCATTCCGCGCTCGCGGAAATGCCCTCCGCCTGGTCCGACCCCGCCCTGGCTTTTCTTCGTCCTTTCCTCGACGATCCCGCCGTCAGCGACGTGTTCGTCAACGGGGAGGACGGCCTCTTCGTCGACCGGGGAAGAGGAGCCGAGCGCGTGCCGTCCTGGCGGGCGACCGAGGCCGAGGTGCGGCAGCTCGCCGTGCGGCTGATCGCGCTCGGGGGACGTCACCTCGACGACGCATCTCCGTGCGTCGACGTGCGACTCGAACGGGGAGTGAGGGTGCACGCGGTCCTCGCGCCGGTCGCCGTGCGCGGGACGGCGATCTCGATCCGTGTGCCGCGGTGGGACGCCCCCGACCTCGATTCCCTCGATGCGACGGGGATGTTCCCCGCGGGAGTCCGCACGCAGCTCGAGGCGCTGGTCGACGAGCGCTCGAACGTTCTGATCTCGGGCGCGACGGGGGCGGGGAAGACGACGCTGCTGTCGGCGCTCCTGACACGCGTCCCCGCGGCCGAGCGGATCCTGACGATCGAGGAGGTCGCCGAACTCCGGCCTCGCCACCCTCATCACGTCGTCCTCGAGGCGCGACAGCCGAATCTCGAGGGCGCGGGCGGCATCGGGCTGACTCGTCTGGTGCGCGAAGCCCTGCGCATGCGGCCGGATCGTCTCGTGCTCGGGGAATGTCGCGGTGCGGAGATCCGAGAGCTCCTCCTCGCGCTCAACACCGGGCACGACGGCGGTGCCGGAACACTGCATGCCCGCGGACTCGCCGAGGTGCCCGCGCGGCTCGAAGCCCTCGGAGCACTCGCCGGAATGGATGCCGTCGCCCTGGCGCGTCAGGCCGTCAGCGCCCTGCACGCGATCGTGCACGTCGAACGCCGCGGCGGACGGCGGCAGGTCGCCGGGATCGGCCGCCCCGCCCTGAACGGTGACCGGCTGGTCGTCGAACGGGTCCGCTGCGCATGAGCACACAAGCACGGTCGGGCCCCGACGTCGCGACGATCGACGTGGCGATGCGACTCGCCGTCCTGCTGTCGGCGGGAGTGACGGTATCGGCTGCCTGGCGCCATCTCGCCCGCGGCGGCGATGCGGTCCTCGTCGCTGCGGCGCGGGTTGCGGAAGACGGCGGTGACGTCGCCGCGGCATTGCGTTCCGGAGGCGACGCGTGGCGCGACATCGCCGCGGCGTGGGCTGTGGCGGTCGCCGTCGGCGCACCCCTCGCGGACACGCTGCGCTCTGCCGTGGCCGCTCTCCGCGACGCGGCCGAGGTCCGCGACGACGTCGAGGTGGCGCTCGCCGAGCCCGTCGCCACCGCGCGCGTGCTCACCTGGCTTCCGCTCCTCGGGCTCCCGATCGGGGTCGCTCTCGGGCTCGATCCGCTCCGAACGATCACCGAGCCCCTGGGCGCAGGTGCCGCCCTCGCGGGACTCCTGCTGATCGGGGTGTCCCACGTATGGACGCGCCGTCTGGCCGACCGCTCGGTGCCCTCCGTCGATCTCCCGGGGTGGGAGGCCGAGCTCGTGGCCATCGCCCTGTCGTCCGGCGCGTCCGTCGACCGCGCGCAGGCGCTCGCCGCGGCCGAACGCGGAACGACCGCTCCGGCCTCGGTTCGCGCGGGGATCGCCGCGGCGCTCGAACTCTCGATCCGAACCGGGGCGCCCGCGGTCGAGCTGCTCCGGGGAGAGGCATGGCTCGCGCGCCGCCGTGCGCGGACCCAGGGACGGGAGACCGCCGCGCGGCTGTCGACTCGACTTCTTCTTCCCCTCGGTGTCTGCACGCTCCCGGCCTTCCTGCTTCTCGGGGTGGTGCCGGCCGTGCTCGGCGTCATCCGCTCCACCGTCCTGCCCCTCTGAACCCGTCCACAACACGAAGGAATCCCATGTCCGTTCCGTCCCGCCCCGCGCTCCCTCTTCCCGCACTGCCGCCGCTCACGTCGCGTCGCGCTGCGCTGCTCTTCCTCGATGATCGCGGCGCCGCCACGGCCGAGTACGCGATCGCCACGATGGCGGCCGTGGCGTTCGCCGGCCTGCTGGTCATCATCATGCGCTCGGACGAGGTGCGTGGCATCCTCACCGACCTCGTGCGCCGCGCCCTGACGGTGCAATGACGAGGACGGGGCTCGACGACCGCGGAGCGGTCACGGCCGAGTTCGCCGTCGTGCTCCCCGCCGTCGTGCTCGTGCTCGCTCTCGGCCTCGGGGCTCTCTCGGCCGGTGCGGCGGCGGTCCGGCTGCAGCACGCCGCCGCAGAGTCCGCCCGCTTGTTCGGACGTGGAGACGACGCCGGCGCGCGCGCCGTGGTGGCGCGCGTCGGGGCGACGGTCGGCGTCACCCGCGCGGATGCGCTGGTGTGCGTCGACGTGACGGCGACGCCGCCGGTGCCTCTTCCCCTCGGCCCGCTCGCTGCCAGGTCGTGCGCACTCGACGGAGGCGGGTGATGGCCGGCGGCGTATCGGCGGTCGGCGTGGTCGCGGCGGTCGCCGCCGCGGCCCTCGGACTGGCCGTCGCGGCGGGCGCCGCCGTGCAGGCGCAACGCATCGCCGGGATCGCGGATGCCGCGGCCCTCGCCGCCGCCGACACCGTCAGCGGCGCGATCCCCGGGGTGCCCTGCGAGGCGGCCGCCGCCGTCGCCGATGCCGGCGGCGTGAACCTGGACGAATGCGATGTCGACGGCCTCGTCGCCACGGTCGTCGTCGGCAGCGCGTACGGTGGGATTCCGTTCGCTGCACGCTCCCGCGCGGGACCACCCGATGTCTCGACGGCGCACGACCTCCCGGAACCCGACCAGGAAGGCGTGTGTATGGTGTGCAACGAAGAAAGGACCCCAGTGGCAAACGGCAAGAAGCTCGTCATCGTCGAGTCCCCGACGAAGATGAAGTCGATCCAGGGATACCTCGGCGACGGCTACGAAGTGCTCAGCTCGGTCGGGCACATCCGCGACCTCGCCTCCAAGAAGGAGATCCCGGCCGACAAGAAGGCGGCCTACGGGAAGTACTCCATCGACGTCGAGAACGACTTCGACCCGTACTACGTCGTCAACGACCGCAAGACCAAGACGGTCGCCGAGCTCAAGCGCGCCCTGAAGTCCGCCGACGAAGTCCTGCTCGCCACCGATGGTGACCGCGAAGGCGAAGCCATCGCGTGGCACCTCCGCGAGGTCCTGAAGCCCAAGGTCCCCGTGCGTCGCATGGTGTTCCACGAGATCACCAAGGACGCCATCCAGGACGCCGTCCACCACACCCGCGACCTCGACGAGTCTCTCGTCGACGCGCAGGAGACCCGCCGCGTCCTCGACCGCCTCTACGGCTGGGACGTCTCGCCCGTGCTGTGGCGCAAGGTCGGCTCCGGCCGCGAAGGCACCGCCCTCAGCGCCGGCCGCGTGCAGTCCGCCGCGACCCGCATGGTCGTCGAGCGCGAACGCGAGCGCATGGCCTTCGTCTCGGCCACCTACTGGGACGTCGAGGCGCTGGCATCCAAGTCGGGCTCGTCGTTCACGACGCGCCTGAACCGCCTCGACGGCGCCCCCCTCGCCCGCGGTGGCGACTACGACGACAACGGAAAGCTCAAGAAGGCCGTCGTCGTCCTCGACGAGGCGCAGGCCCGCGCACTCGCGGCCGACATCATCGCCGCCGCCAAGGCCACCGTCGCCAAGGTCGAGGCCAAGCCCGGCACCCGCAGCCCCCGCGCCCCCTTCACCACCTCCACGCTCCAGCAGGAAGCCGGACGCAAGCTCTCGATGAGCGCCAAGCACGCCATGGGCGTCGCGCAGCGTCT
This sequence comes from Microbacterium sp. 71-36, assembly GCF_001898305.1. Lineage (NCBI taxonomy): Bacteria > Bacillati > Actinomycetota > Actinomycetes > Micrococcales > Microbacteriaceae > Microbacterium > Microbacterium sp. 71-36. The sequence continues at coordinate 1,043,765 of NZ_MKTP01000001.1, read as the reverse complement.
CTACGAGAAGGGCTTCATCACCTATATGCGTACCGACTCCACCGCGCTCTCGACGCAGGCCGTCAAGGCCGCGCGCGAGCAGGCGGTGGCGCTCTACGGCGACAAGGCCGTGCCGGCCAACCCGCGCGTCTACAAGAGCAAGTCCAAGAACGCGCAGGAGGCGCACGAGGCCATCCGCCCCTCGGGCGAGCATTTCCGCACACCCGCGTCGCTCGCCTCGTCGCTCGACCGCGACGAGCAGAAGCTGTACGACCTGATCTGGAAGCGCACCGTCGCCAGCCAGATGTCGGATGCCAAGTACGAGACCACCACGGTCACCCTCGCCGTCCAGGCGGGGGAGAAGCAGGCCGAGTTCACCGCCTCGGGCACCGTGTACACCTTCAAGGGCTTCCTCGAGGCGTACGAAGAGGGCAACGACGAGAAGCGCAACGACGACGACGCCGACCAGTCGCTCCCCGTGGTCGCCGTCGGCGACGAACTCGCGATCAGCGACGTCGAGCCCAAGGGCCACAGCACTTCGCCGAAGCCGCGCTACACCGAAGCCAGCCTCGTCAAGGCGCTCGAAGAGAAGGGCATCGGTCGCCCCTCGACCTTCGCCAGCATCATCGGCGTCATCCTCGACCGCGGCTACGTCACCAAGCGCGGCCAGGCCCTCGTTCCCAGCTGGCTCGCGTTCAGCGTCGTCCGTCTGCTCGAGCAGCACTTCGCCGACCTCGTCGACTACGACTTCACCGCGGCCCTCGAAGACGACCTGGATGCGATCGCCCGCGGCGAGCAGCGCCGCACGGAATGGCTCAAGGCGTTCTACTTCGGCTCCGAGAAGCAGGTCGGCCTCCGCCACATCGTCGAGAACCTCGGCGAGATCGACGCGCGCGAACTGAACTCCACGCGCATCACCGACACCGCCACGCTCCGCTTCGGCAAGTACGGCCCGTACCTCGAGGTCGTCGAGCCCGGCGCGCCCGAAGACGCCAAGCCGCGCATCGTCAACATCCCCGAAGACCTCGCACCCGACGAGCTCACGCCCGAAAAGGCCCAGGAGCTCATCGAGGCGCCGGTCGCCGGCGACCGTGTACTCGGCGAGAACCCCGAGAACGGCAAGCTCGTCGTCGTCAAGGACGGCCGCTTCGGTCCGTACGTCCAGGAAGTCGAGGCGGAGGAGCCGGAAGAGGTCGACCAGGCCACCGGCGAGGTCGTCGAAGCGCCGAAGAAGCGCGGCGCGAAGAAAGAGGCGGCGCCCAAGCCCCGCACGGCATCGCTCTTCCGCTCGATGTCGGTCGACACCATCGACCTCGACACCGCGCTGCAGCTGCTGTCGCTCCCGCGCGTCGTCGGCGCCGACCCGGCCACCGGGGAGGAGATCACCGCGCAGAACGGTCGCTTCGGCCCGTACCTGAAGAAGGGCACCGACTCGCGGTCGCTCGACTCCGAGACGCAGATCTTCGACATCACCCTCGAAGACGCCCTCGCCAAGTACGCCGAGCCCAAGTACGGTGCCCGACGCGCGTCGAGCGCCCTCAAGGAATTCGACGCCGACCCGGTCAGCGGCAAGCCGATCAAGCTCAAGGATGGTCGCTTCGGGCCCTACGTCACCGACGGCGAGACCAACGCCACGGTCCCGCGCGGCGAAGACGCCATGGCCGTCACCTTCGAGCGTGCCGTCGAACTCATCGCCGACAAGCGCGCCAAGGGCCCCGCGCCCAAGCGCACCGCGGCGAAGAAGACGACGACCACGCGCAAGGCCCCGGCGAAGAAGTCGTGACCGCCGACGCCCCCCGGCCGCCGCACGCCCCCCACGCGACGACGGCCGGGGGACCCGGCCTCTTCCTCACCTTCGAAGGAGGCGACGGCGCCGGCAAGACCACCCAGGCCGTGCTCCTCGAAGAATGGCTGCGGGCCCAGGGGCGCGAGGTCGTGCGCACACGCGAACCCGGCGGCACCGACGTCGGCGTGCGCATCCGCGACATCGTCCTGCACCACCGCGGACACATCGCCCCCCGCGCCGAAGCGCTGCTCTACGCCGCCGACCGCGCCCACCACATCGAGACCGTCGTCCACCCCGCCATCGCGCGCGGCGACGTCGTCATCCAGGACCGCTACCTCGACTCCTCCGTGGCGTACCAGGGCGCCGGACGCGTCCTCGAGCCCGCCGACGTGCGCGAACTGTCGCTCTGGGCCACCGGCGGGCTCCTGCCCGACCTCACCGTCCTGCTCGACCTCGACCCCGGGGCCGCGCGGGCTCGACTCGACGCCGACGACAAGCCCTTCGACCGTCTCGAAGCCGAGAAGACCGAGTTCCACGAACGAGTGCGCTCCGCCTTCCTCACGCTCGCCGAGGCCGAACCCGAGCGCTTCCTCGTCCTGGATGCCACCCAACCCGCCGACGCGCTCGCCGAACGCGTCCGCGAGGCCGTGGCATCCCGACTCGGGTGACCGGCGCACCCCATCGACGCCCTGCCGACCCCCAGCCGATCGACAGCGGCGGTGTCGGTGCCCGCGATTAGGGTGGAACCCATGTCGGCCGCCGTGGAGTCTCCCCCGCAGACCGCCGCCCTGCCCTTCCCGTGGGACGCGGTGTGGGGGCAGGACGAAGCCGTCCAGACACTCCGCGCCGCGGCCGCCGACCCCGCCGCCCTCGCCCACGCGTGGCTGATCACCGGTCCGCCCGGCTCGGGGCGCTCCACCCTCGCCTACGCCTTCGCGGCGGCGCTCATCGCCGACCCCGGCGATGACGCCGCCCAACGTCAGGTCCTCGCCCGCACCCACCCCGACCTGACGGCGCTGCGCACCGAGCAGGTCGTCATCCGCATCGACGAAGCCCGCCGCCTCGTCGAACGCGCGTCGTTCGCCCCGTCCCTCGGGCGCCACCGCGTCATCGTCGTCGAAGACGCTGACCGCATGGCCGAGCGCACCTCCAACGTCCTGCTGAAAGCCCTCGAAGAACCGCCCGAGCAGACGGTCTGGGTGCTCTGCGCGCCCAGCGACGCCGACCTGCTGCCCACGATCCGCTCGCGCGTGCGCGTCCTGCGACTGCGCGAACCGTCGGTCGCCGACGTGGCCTCGCTCATCGTCGAACGCACCGGCGTCCCCGCTGACGTCGCCGAAGAGTCCGCACGCCACGCCCAGCGCCACATCGGCATGGCCCAGCGCCTCGCCACCGACGACGACGCCCGCGCCCGCCGCGCCGAGACGCTGTCGGCGGTGCTCGCCGTCCGCGGTATCAGCGACGCGGTCGAGGTCGCCGGGCAGATCGTGCGTCTCGCCACCGACGACGCCAAAGCCCTCACCGCCACCCGCGACGAAGAAGAACGCCGCAGCCTGCTGCGCACACTCGGCGTCGCCGAAGGCGCCGCGGTCCCGCCGAGCGTCCGCGGACAGCTCAACGCCCTCGAAGACGACCAGAAGCGCCGGGCCACCCGCAGCCTCCGCGACGGCATCGACCGCGTGCTCACCGACCTCCAGTCACTCTTCCGCGACGTCGTCATGCTCCAGTACGGGCGCGACGGCGATCTCGTCAACGCCGAAAGGATCGACGACCTACGCTCCCTTGCCACCGAGTGGACCCCTGCCCGCACGCTGGGCGTCCTCGACCGCATCACCGACACCCGCCGCAACCTCGAGCAGAACGCGGCCCCGCTGCTCGCCCTCGAGAGTCTGCTGATCACCGTCGCGAACGGATCCGCGCCGTGAGCCTCCGCCGACGCGTCGCCACGGCCGTGGCCGGGGTCGTGGCACTCGCCGTCGCCCTGTCCGGATGCCTCTACGCCCAGATCCCGCCGCTGCCCCCGGGTGGTGGGGCATCGCTCGCTCCGCAGACCGACGGGGTGTCCGCGGAACTGCTCCCGTATTACGGGCAGACGCTCGACTGGCAGGAGTGCGGCACGGGTCTGGACTGCACGAGGGTGACCGTCCCGCGCGACTACAGCGACCCGAGCGTCGGTGATCTCCAGCTCGCCGTGGTGCGCCACCGCGCGACCTCCGGCGAGCCGATCGGCTCTCTCCTGACCAACCCGGGCGGCCCGGGAGCCGCGGGCGTCTCGCTGATGAAGCAGGCGCTGTCGATCCTCGTCGACGACAAGCTCACCGCGGCCTACGACGTGATCGGCTTCGACCCGCGCGGTGTGGGCGAGTCCACCGCCGTCACCTGCTACGACCCGCCGCAGCTCGACGCCTACCTCTACGACATCCCGCCCGGGGCGCGCGGCAGCGACGAACGACGAGCCGCCCTCGACCAGCGCGCCGCCGACTTCACGAAGGCCTGCCAGGACCGCAGCGACGGCATCCTGCCCTACGTCACGACCGAAAACTCCGCGCGTGACATGGACGTGCTCCGCGCGGTGCTGGGCGACCCGAAACTGAACTACCTCGGTTACTCGTACGGCACCTTCCTCGGCGCCACCTACGCCGGACTCTTCCCCGAGCGCGTCGGACGCATGGTGCTCGACGGCGGCATCGACCCCAGCGTCTCGGGTTCCGACACGTCACTGCGGCAGGCCGTCGGCTTCGAACAGTCGCTCCGCGCGTTCATGGCCGACTGCCTGGCGACGAACGAATGCGCCTTCGCGGGCAGCGTCGACGACGCGATGTCCGATCTCTCCGCCCTCCTCGCCCGCGTCGACGCCCGCCCGATCACCGCGGCCGACGGTCGGAAGCTCGGCGGCGATTCGCTGATGACAGCCATCACCGCGGCGCTGTACAGCGAGGAGAGCTGGCCGTACCTGCGTTCGGCACTGACCGACGTCAGCAACGGGCGCGCCGATGTCGCGTTCCAACTCGCCGACTTCTACAACGGCCGCATGGGCGACACATACGACGGCAACACCATGGAGGCGTTCGTCGCCTACAACTGCATGGACTACCCCGACGAGGGGACGGATGCCGACCTCGCGGCGCTCCAGAAAGAGCTCGACGTCCAGGCCCCCGTCATCGCCCCGTACTGGGCCGGAGCAGGCGGCGACCCGTGCGCGACGTGGCCCGCGCCGCCCACCGGCGTGCGCGAACCGATCACCGCGCCCGGCTCCCCGCCGATCGTCGTCGTCGGGACGACCGGCGACCCCGCCACCCCGTACGAGGGGGCGCAGAGCCTCGCCTCGCAGCTGGCGCAGGGCGTCCTGATCACCAACGTCGGCGAGGGCCACCTCGGCTACAACAAGGGCAACGCCTGCGTGACCGACGCGGTCGACGCCTATCTCGTCGACGGCACGGTGCCCGAGAACGGTCTCCGCTGCGGCTGACCGTCGCGTCGTCCGACCGACATCGCCGCCGCGGGCTCGCCGTCGCAGCGATCGCGAAGCGCGCGGCGGGCGCGCGGAACGTAGGCTTGTCGTCGTCCCCGCCCGAAGGAGCACCATGACCACGCCCGACCTGGCCACCTACATCGACCACACGCTGCTCAAGCCCGAAGCGACCCGCGCCGACGTCGAACGCACCATCGCCGACGCCGCCGAGCTCGGCACGTACAGCGTCTGCCTGTCGCCGTCGTTCCTGCCGGTCGAGGTGCCCGAGGGGCTCAAGGTCGCCGTCGTCTGCGGGTTCCCCAGCGGCAAGCACCACGCCGAGGTCAAGGCCGCCGAGGCCGCGCTGTCGGTCGCCCAGGGCGCCGACGAGATCGACATGGTCATCGACATCGGTGCCGCCGTCGAGGGACGCTACGAGGTCGTGGAGGCCGAGATCCGCGCGGTCCGGGCCGCCGTCCCCGCCCCGACCGTGCTCAAGGTCATCATCGAAGCCGCCGCACTCTCCGACGAGGCGATCGTCGCGGTCTGCGAGGCCGCGGTCGCCGCGGGTGCCGACTTCGTCAAGACGTCCACCGGCTTCCACCCCGCCGGAGGGGCCAGCGTCCACGCCGTCGCGCTCATGAAGCGGACCGTCGGCGACCGCGCCGAGGTCAAGGCATCCGGAGGCATCCGCACCCGCGCCGCCGCCGAAGACATGATCGCCGCCGGCGCGACCCGCCTGGGTCTGTCGTCGAGCCGCGACATCCTCGCCGACCGCTCCGCCACCGGCGACTACTGAGCCGGCGCCGATTCGTCGGGTAGCCCGCTGAGCATGTAAGATCGATGATCGTGCACGCGTCAGCGGCGCGCGCCGCCTTAGCTCAGACGGCAGAGCGATTCACTCGTAATGAATAGGTCAAGGGTTCGATTCCCTTAGGCGGCTCCAGCACAAACCGAAAGGCCCGGGTTCCCCCGGGCCTTTCGTGTTCTCCCGTCCCGATCGGCGGCACGGACCGGGTTCCGACGGCCCGATAGGCTGAAGCTCCACCGTCGCGCCTCGGCGCGGAGACCATCGCCCCGCCCGCAGGAGCCCCCGTGTCGAACGTCGTCGATGTCGTCATCGAGCTCTTCACGTGGGTCGGTCTCGGGGCGGGAATCCTCCTCGCGGTGGCGGCCCTGATCCTCTACGTCGCCGACGGCACCTGGGTCCCCGTGCGCGCCGTGGTCGAAGAGGTCGAGGACCACCGCGTCGTCCGCTGGTTCGACGAGAACGGGGGAGTCAACGAAGCCCCCCTCTCGCCGCACGACGACGCCCGCATCGGCGACGCCGACATGGCCGATGTCTTCGCGCGCCGCGGGTCGCAGCATCGCATGCGGCTGACGCGCTCGTCGCCGCTGATCCGGTTCGTCTCCCTGCTCGCCGTGGGTGTCCTCGGGCTCGGCACGGTGGCGTTCGCCCTCTCGATCGTCCTGCTGTTCACCCGCGGATGACGGCTCCCGCCGCTCCGGCCGCGCGTAGGCTCGGGGCATGAGCCGGGCACTGTTCATCGTCGACGTCCAGAACGATTTCACCGAACGCGGCGCCCTGGGCGTCGTCGGCGGCGACGCGGTCGCCGAACGCATCTCGCGGTACCTCGATGCGCACGCCGACGACTACGCCGTCGTCGTCGCCTCGCGCGACTGGCACCACGGCGACGACGACAACGGCGGGCATTTCTCGGCCGAACCCGACTTCGTCGACACGTGGCCCGTGCACTGCGTCGGGGGAACCTACGGAGCCGACTACGACGAGGTGTTCGACACCCGCCGGGTCACCCACCACCTCAAGAAAGGGCAGGGCCGACCCGCGTACTCGCTGTTCGAGGGAGTGACCGACGACGGTCGCACCGCGACCGGCATCCTCGACGAGCACGGCATCCGCGACATCGACATCGTCGGTATCGCGACCGACTACTGCGTGCTCGCCTCCGCGCTCGACGCGCTCCGTGCCGGTCGCACGGTGCGGGTGCTGACCGACCTCGTCGCGGGGGTGCACCCCGATTCCAGCGCTGCGGCCCTGTCGGAGATCGAGACGGCCGGAGCGCGTCTCACTCGCTCGGAGTGACCTCGTCCTCGGCGCGGGGAATCGTCAGGGTCACGGTCGTACCGGCGCCCAGCTCGCTCGCGATCCGCACCGTGCCGCTGTGCTCCTGCAGGATGTGCCGGACGCTCGCCAGACCGATCCCGCTGCCCCCGTCGCGCGCGTCCGCCAGCCTCCCGCGTTCTCCTTCGTCGAGCACGGTCCGCAGGTCGTCGGGATGGATGCCACGACCCCGGTCCCGCACTGACACCGTGGCGCCCTCGTCGGTCTCGTAGACCTGCACGTCGATGACGTCGTCCGAGTACTTCGCGGCGTTCTCCAGCACGTTCGCGACGGCGCGGCGGAGGCCGAGGACGTCGCCCACGACCGGGACGGCATCCATCTGTCCATAGGCGATGCGGTGAGGGGCGTCGCCCGGGAGCACCAGGGCGACCGCGCCCCGCGCCACGAGGTCCAGGGTGACGCGGCGACGCCCGCGCTCGGGTCGCGCGTTCGCGTCGGACATGAGTGCCTGCGCCATCGCGACGAGGTGGTCGCTCGCCTCGCCCGCCAGGCGCAGGAGCCGATGGTCGGAGGGGAGCTCCTCGGCGATCAGGTCGAGATAGCCGCGAAGCGCAGTGACCGGCGACAGCAGGTCGTGCGCGAACGTCCTCTGCAGGGCGGCCTGCTCGTCGGCCGACTGCTTCTCGCTCGTGAGGTCGCGGACGATCTTGACGAACCCGAGCACCTGACCGGATTCGCTGCGGATCGCCGAGATCGTCACGCTCGCCCAGAACTCGCTGCCGTCCCGACGGACCCGCCAACCGATGTCCTCCACGTGTCCGTCGCGCTGCGCGGCGGCGAGGAGCTTGTTCGGGAGGCCGCGGCGGCGGTCCTCCTCGCGGTAGAAGCGGGAGAAATGCTCTCCCACGATCTCGTGCTCCGCGTAGCCCTTGATGAGTTCGGCTCCGGCGTTCCACCCGCGCACGATGCCGCCGCTGTCGAGCTTGACGATGGCGAACTGGTCGACCTGGCCGTCCCAGTCCGGCGGCAGGGTGCGCCGCAGGCTAGCGATGGGTCTGACCTCGTCGGGTGAGGCGGTCGCGACAGGGAACGGGGCGGTGTCGTCCTCGGCCACGCTCATGCGGCACGGCCGATGGGCGACGGGATGCTTGCTGAAGGCATGACCCGATCATGCCGGGGCGAGGGAGGGAAGACCAGCGCTTGACATGAGTCGTCCGCCGGACGGTTCGCGCACCGTCAGCGGACTGTGACAAGCGTGCGCTGCCAGCCGCTCGACCCGTTGGGCGCGATCGCGGCAGGTTCCTGGATCTGCACGTTGCCCTGGTTGTCGGTCGCGCGGACGGTGATGTAGTGCGATCCGGGCTGCGCGTCCCACTCGAGGACCCACTGGACCCACGACTGGTCGTTGATGGGCGTGGACAGCGTCGCCTGCTGCCAGTCGCCGTCGTCGATGCTGACCTCGACGGACTTCACCCCGATCGGTTGCGCCCACGCCATGCCCGCGATGGGTACCTTCCCCGCCGAGACCGGGGTGCCGATCTTGGGGGTGTCCACACGCGACGACATCTTGATGGGTGCCTCGGCCGAGTACCCGCGCGGGGTCCAGTAAGCCTCCATCTGATCGAATCGCGTGACGGTCAGCTTCGTCACCCACTTCGTCGCCGACACGTACCCGTAGAGGCCGGGCACCACCATGCGCACCGGGAAGCCGTGCTCGAACGGCAGCGGTTCGCCGTTCATGGCCACCGCGAAGATGGCGTCCAGTCCGTCGTCGGTGAGAGAACTCAACGGGGTGGATGCCGTGAACCCGTCGACGCTCTCGGAGAGCACCATGTCGGCGTCGCCCTGCGGCGAGGCCAGACGCAGCACGTCGCGGATGGGGACGCCCTGCCAGATCGCATTGCCGACGAGGCCTCCACCGACCTCGTTCGACACGCACGTGAGGGTCACGCCGTACTCGTCCAGGCCCATGGCGACGAGATCGTCGAAGGTCAACTCGACGGGCTTGTCGACCATGCCCTCGATGCTCAGACGCCACGTGGACGGGTCGACGTTCGGCACGGTGAGGGCGGTGTCGACACGGTAGAAATCGGCGTTCGGCGTGATGATCGGCGACAGGCCCGGGACGTCGAGCGACGCCCCCTCGGGCACGGTGACCGTGCTGCGGACCGCGGGAAGGCGCAGCGCATCGCGGGCGGCGGCAACCGACGCGGTGGCGGCGTTGACGACGCGCGCACCCACACCCACCACGACGGCGGTCGCGGCGGCGATGCCGGAGAGGAGGAAGAAGCCGCGGCGGTCGACGCCGGCCGCGGTCGCGTCGCCGTCGGAGGCCGCAGCGGACCACCGCCGCAGACGACGGCTCAGCAGGAGGAGGAGCACGACGCCGACCACGGTGCCGAGCACGGGCGGCAGCCAGGCGAGCGCGGTCGCACCCGCGCGCGTGACGATGGCGGCGGTGGCCAACGCCCCGCCGACGCCGAGAAGGATCGCTCCGACCGGGCGGAACCGGTACTCGACGATCCCGGCGATCGCGGCCGCGACAGCGGCGCCGAGCCCGACGCCGGCGAGCAGCGCGATCTTGTCGGACTCGCCGAACACGGTGATCGCGAACTCCTTCAGCGGGCGGGGCACGATGTCGACGATGAACGAGCCCACCGCCAGCACGGGGCTCGCGGATCGGGCCACGAGCACCGCGAACAGTTCGGCGACGGCGAGCAGGGACGCGGCCGAGACGAGTCCCGCGAGGGCGGCCCAGAACCACGCCCGCGGACGCCGGACGCTGGTCGGCTCGCCGGTGCGGGCCGCGGTGTCGGTGGTCATGGCATCCCTCTTCCTGGTCGACGACGCAGGAAGCATCGCCCTCATTCCGATATTCGGAGCGGAGGGGGGAACGGATCGGGCGGGAGGGTCCGCCGATACGCTGTGTGCACCCGCCCCGGGGCATCCGCCCGCGCGCGAGAGGAGCCGCCGTGACCGAGGTCGCCCGCTGGCTCGCCGCCCTGTCGACACTGGCGGGCCTGGGGCTCAGCCTCGGACTCAACCCCGCGCTGTACGCGGCGACCGCGGACGTCCTGGCCCAGAACACACGGATCGTCACGCGGATCGGGTGGATGATCGCGGGCCTCGCGGTCGGCGCGAGCGCGCTCTACGCCCTGCTGCAGGGCTTCGACCCGACCGCGCTGGTCACCGCGGCCGAGGAGCGGGCGACGGATGCGGTGCGCGACGCCCGGGTGGATGCCGCGGCGGGCGCGCTCTTCCTCGTCGGCGCCGTCGCGGTGACGGGGTGGAAGCTGCGCGAGCCGACGCGGCCACCGCGCGCGGCGACCGCTGCGCCGAGGACCCGCACCTGGAGCTATTTCGTGCTGGGGCTGGGGTGTTCCGTCGTCGGCTTCACGACCCTGCCGATCCTCTACTTGGCCGGCCGCGTCACCGATGGGGTGACGGGTGAACCGGTGTTGCGCATCGCCGCGTTCGCGGTGTTCCTCGTCGCGCTCGCCGCGCCCTTCGCGGGGTTGGCGGGCGCGTGGTCGCTGTTCCCGGCGACGGCGTCACGGATCGAGCGGATCTACGCCCGGCTCACACGGGCCGATCATCGCCTGCTCTACGGGGGCATCCTCGCCGCGGCGGGTCTCGTCTGCCTCACGGTGGCGCTGCTGCCGGTGCGCTGACGGCACCGGCAGCAGCGGCCTCACCCGCGCGTGATGTCGGTGATCCGACCGTTCGCGAGCCGCAGACGGCGCCGCGCGCGCCGTGCGACCGCCGAGTCGTGCGTCACCATGACGAGGGTGAGTCCCTCGGCGTTCAACGCCTCGAGGACGGCGAGGATCTCGTCGCGCATGTGCTCGTCGAGGTTCCCCGTGGGTTCGTCCGCGAGCAGCACGCGGGGCTGTTTGGCCACGGCCCGGGCGATCGCGACGCGCTGCTGCTGGCCCCCGGAGAGCTCGGTCGGGCGATGGTCGTGCCGGTCGGCGAGGCCCACACGTTCCAGTGCCTCCGTGACCCGCCGACGACGTTCGTCGCGGTCGAGGCCGAGGGGCTCGAGTCCCATGTCGACGTTCTCCGCCGCCGTCAGCGTGGGGATGAGGTTGAACCCCTGGAACACGAACCCGATCTCGGCCGCGCGCACGCGACCCAACTCGGCGTGGGACGCCCGGGCGATGTCGAGGTCGCCCAGGCGCACACTCCCGGCGGTGGGACGGTCGAGGGCGCCGAGCATCTGCAGCAGCGTCGACTTGCCCCCGCCGGTGGGGCCCTGGATCGTGACGAAGTCACCCGCCGCGATCTCGAGGTCGATGCCGTCCAGCGCCTTCACGGTGCGCTCGCGCTGACGGTAGGTACGGGTGACCCCCTCGAGGCGGTAGGCCGGTGTCGGCACGACGGGGTCGGGGGAAAGGGGCGGAATGCCGGTCATGGTCATGATGTCTCCCTGCGGGTGAGATGCGAACGGATGCCGGTCACGCGACCGAGCGGAGGGCGGCAGCGGGGCTGAGGCGCGCGGCGCGCCAGCCTCCGAAGGCTCCGGCGAACACGCCGCCGAGGACGGCGATCCCCACGGCCGCGACGACGACGGTGGGCGTGAGCGGGGCGTTGAGCACGATGTCGGTGGCCTGCGCGGCCGTCTGGCCGAAGCCGCCGCCGCCCATCCCGCGTCCGCCCTGACCGCCGGGACCCGTCGCCCCCGTCGAGGACGCGGTGACCGAGATCGTGGGCGAGATCACGTTGACGAGCAGGATGCCGCCGAGACCCAGGATCAGCCCCGCGGCGCCGCCGATGAGCCCCTGCACGAGCGATTCGCCGGCGACCTGGCGGACGACGCGGCCGTTGGACCAGCCGATCGCCTTCAGCGTGCCGAACTCCCGCGTGCGGCGGGCCACCCCGGAGAGCGTGAAGAGCACCGCCAGTGCGACCGCGACGGCCAGCACGACGATCGACAGCCACGTGCCGAGGTTGGTGATGAGCGAGGACGCGCTGGACAGCGAGCCCGAGACCGTCGAGGCGAGCTCGGACTGCGAGCTCACGGTCGCGTCGGGCAGAGCGGCCGTGACCTCGGCCTGGACGGTGTCGATGGCATCCGCGGAATCCGCCTGCACGTAGACCGTGGAGACGACCGCGCCGACACCGGCGAGGGACTGCGCGACGTCGAGCGGCAGGTACACGTTCGCCGCGGTGTCCGCGTCGGCGGAAGCGGAGGCGACGATGCCGACGATCTGCATCGTGGTGCCGCCGACGTCGATCGTCCCGCCGACGGTCAGGCTGTTGGTGGTGGCGTAGGTCGCGTCGACCACGGCGACGTCCGTTCCGGCGTCGGACGCGGTGAGCGCCCGTCCGTCCGAGACGGTGACGGAGGTCAGCGGGCCCACGGTCGCGGAGGGATCCACGCCGAGCACACTGAACGAGTCGATGCCGAACGCGCTGCCGCCGTCTCCGCCGGGCCCGCCGGACGGGGGCTCGCCGCCCATGCCGCCGCCCTGCGCGCCGTCGGTGCTCGTCCCCGAGTTCGCACTCCGGTCGGGGATCTGGCCCGAGAACGTGGTGTTGGTCAGCGCGAGAGCACCCGTGGCGGAGGCCACACCGTCCAGCCCGGAAACGGTCGTCACGGTCGAGGCATCCAGCGTCCCCCGCATCATGTCGGTCATCAGGCGGGACTGGCTGAGCGACGTCGTGCCATCGGAGGTCGAGCCGTCGTCGGCGCCGAAGTCGAACCGCGGACCGCCGCCGCCCTCGCCGGGCTGGGTCTGCGCGCCGGTGACGGTGAGGTCGGTGCCGACGCCGTACACCGACGACAGCGCCTGCGCCTGCGCGTCGCGCACCCCCGCCGAGAGGGCGTTCACGACGATCACGAGCGCGATCGCGACCGCCAACCCGACGGCGACGATCACGGTCTGTTTGGTGCGGCCGGCGAGTTCGCGCCGCAGGTACGTCCAGTACATGATTCTCCTTCCCGGCGCGGAGTGCGGCCGTGGTCCCGAAGGTAGGGACGGCGCCCTCACCGATCCCTCACGCTTCCTATGCAGGGGGTATGTCCGCGATCCGCTCCCGATCCACCGTCCCCCGGTCGCACAGCGGACGCATAGACATCGCAGAGACGGCGCATCGAATCGGTGAGTGCTGCTCTTGTCGGCGGTCGTGACGATGGGGCCATCGAAAGGAGGCACCGATGAGTGCTCTGCAGAAGATGTGGCTCCGCACCCGGGTGGCCACCGCCATGGTCGCGGCCCTCAGCGCCGGCGCCGTCGTGGTCATCGCCGCCGGGGTGGTCGACGGATCCTCGGCGACCGAGGCCGCGACGACCACCACGACGTCCGACACCGCCGACTCGACGGTCACGCCGACGCCCTCGGCGACCACGGCCACCACGACGACCGACGACGCGGCCGCGACCGGCACCTCCGCGTCCGACGGCACCGCGAGCGGGTCGAGCTCGGGAGCCTCGACCTCGGAGACCTCGACGGGTTCGTCATCCGGCTCGGTCTCCTCGTCACAGTCCACGCGATCCGACGCCACCTCGAGCGGGTCGTGATGCGCGCCTCCTCCCTGTGGGGCCTCTGGTCCACCGAAGCGACCCTCGTCGTCGACAGCGACGCGGAACGTCTGCCGCGCGGCATCCGCGACGTCGACGACCTCCGCGACGCCGCCGTCGAGATCGCGGATCGCGAACTCGCGCTCGTCGACGCGGCCGTCAGCCGCTTCCGCGGCGACTCCGAGATCAACCGCATCGCGAGCGATCTGCCGCGGGGAGTGAGCATCAGCGCCCTGCTCACGGAGTACGTCGGCGCGGCCCTCGACGCGGCACGGCTCACCGAGGGAGCCGTCGACCCGACCCTCGGCCGTCACCTGAGCGCGCTCGGTTACGACCGCGACATCGCCCTCATCCTCGACGACGACGACCGACCGGTGCGGGCCGTCGCGACGGACGTCGCGGGGTGGCAGCGGGTGGAGCTGCGCGGCCGAGGCCTCCGGGTCCCGGCGGACCGAGCGCTTGACCTCGGCGCCACGGCCAAGGCCCTGGCCGCGGACCGCGTGGCCGCGACCATCGCCGCGCGCCTGGACTGCTCGGTGCTGCTGTCGCTCGGCGGAGACGTCTCCACGGCGGGCCCCGAACCGCGCGACGGATGGCACGTGCGCGTGCAAGACCTGCCCGACGAGCCGGCGACGACCGTGCGGGTGACGGCGGGGCACGCCGTGGCGACCTCGAGCACCCTTCGGCGCCGGTGGCGCCGCGGCGGCGAGACGATGCACCACATCCTCGATCCCCGCACGGGGCTCCCCGCCGATCCGGTCTGGCGCACCGTCACGGTCGCCGCGTCGCGCTGCGTCCTCGCCAACGCGTACGCCACCGCCGCGATCGTCAGAGGCGCCTCGGCCCTCGAGTGGCTCGCCGACCGGGCGCCCGCGCGCCTCGTCGACCAGCAGGGTCGGGTCCACACCGTCGGCGGCTGGCCGGCGGAACCCGTTCTCGCGCACGCGACGGGGGAGGCGACGACCCGTGGATGAGGCGCTGTGGGCCCTGGGTCGCGGCACCGGGGTCGTCGGACTCGTGCTGTTCAGCCTCGCCGTCGTCGGCGGCATCGTCGTCCGCTCGGGCGCGCCGCTGCCGGGTCTCGGGCGGTTCGGCGCCGCGCGCCTGCACCGCGACATCGCCCTCCTCGCGACGGTGTTCATCGGCATCCATCTGGTGTCGCTGCTGTTCGACAGCTACGCGCAGCTCGACATCGTCGACTTCTTCGTGCCCTTCCTCGCGGCCTACCGTCCGGTGTGGCTCGGACTCGGCACGCTCGCGATCGACCTCGTGCTCGCGGTGGTCGTGACCGCGCTGCTCCGGCGCCGGATCGGTGCCCGCGTCTTCCGTTTCGTCCACCGCGGCACCTACCTGCTGTGGCCCCTGGCCCTCGCCCACGCGATCGGTGCGGGAACGGATGCCGGGGAGCCGTGGTTCCTCGCCACTGCGGCGGCGTGCGCTGTTGCGGTCGCCGCGGCCGTGGGGTGGCGTCTGGTCCTCCGGTCCCGCGAACGCCGGGCGACCGGGCTCGTCGCCGACGTCGACCGTCCGCGGGCGCGTGCGGGGGTGGCGTCATGACCGCGCCGATCCTCCTGCGGGCCGGCGATCCCGGCCTGGCCGCCCACGCGGCGGTGTTCGGGTCTCGCCCGTCGCCGTCGCTCGACGGCCTCCTCGGCGAGCTCGAGGCCGCGGGCCTCGACGGGAGAGGCGGCGCCGGATTTCCCGTGCACCGCAAGCTCGCCGCCGTGGCGCGGGCTTCGGCGCGCGGGGGCGCCCCGATCGTGGTCGGCAACGGCAGCGAGGGCGAGCCGCTCAGCGCGAAGGACCGGGTGCTGCTGCAACGCGCCCCGCACCTGGTCCTCGACGGACTGCTGATCTGCGCCGAGGCGCTGGGGTCCGATGAGGCCCACCTCGTGGTGCACGCCGACGCGCGCTCGGTGGCGGAGAGGGCGCTGGCCGAACGCAGCGATGCCGGAATCGTCCGGCTGCACGTCGCCGATCACGGCTTCGTCGGAGGAGAGGCGTCGGCGCTCGTCGCCGGAGTGTCCGGACGACCCGGGGTGCCCTCCGATCGCATCGTCCGCCTCGCGGAGCGGGGCCTGCGCCGGAGACCGACGCTCGTGCAGAACGTCGAGTCGCTGGCCCAGGTGGCGGTGATCGCCCGCACCGGCGCCGACCGGCACCGGAGTCGCGGTCGCGCCGGCGACGCCGGAACACGGCTGGTGAGCGTCAGCACGCCGGGGGAGACGCCGATCGTGCTCGAGGTCGACGGGGGAACGGCGATCGCCGAGATCCTCACGGCGACCGGGGTCACGCGAGACCCCGCGGCCGCCCTCGTCGGCGGGTTCCACGGCACGTGGCTCCCGCGGGAGGCGCTCGACGCGGCCCTCTCGCCCCGCGGCCTGGCGGAGTGGGGCGCGTCCCCGGGCTCGGGCGTGCTCCACGTGCTCTCCGGCGGAGACTGCGGCATCCGCGCGACGGCCGACATGCTCGCGTTCCTCGCGGCGGCGTCCGCCCGGCAGTGCGGGCCGTGCCTGAACGGTCTCCCCGCCATCGCCGGGTCGATGCGGGCGCTCGCCGCGGGGCGGGACACCCGGGACGAACTCCGACGCCTCGCCGGACTCGTCGACGGTCGGGGGGCCTGCGCGCACCCCGACGGGACGGTCCGCCTGCTGCGGAGCGCGCTGACGGTGTTCGCGGACGATGCGCAGGCCCACACGGAGGGTCGCTGCCGGGCGGGAAGAAGGGTGAGGTCATGACGAAGAACCTGCACGTGGACTGGACGGCCTGTACGGGCCGCGGGGTCTGCGCCGAGCTGCTGGCGGGCGTGGTCCGCACCGACGACTGGGGGTACCCCCTCGCCGAGGGCGGCACCGACATCGTCGTGCCCGCGGGCCGCGAACGCGACGCCCGGGATGCCGCGGCCCTGTGCCCGCGCCTGGCGCTGACCTGGAGAGGCTGATGTCGGCGCGATCGGCTCGCCCCGGCCGCGCGGAGAGGGCATGCTGAACCCCATGGTCATCGCACGGCATCCGCTCTCCCGCCCCGACGGATCGCCGATCCGCGCGCTCGTCGTCGACGACGAGGTCAACCTCGGCGAGTTGCTGCGCATGGCGATGACCAACGAGGGGTGGGAGGCCCGCGCGGTGACGAACGGCCGCGACGCCCTGGACGTCATCCGGGAGTTCGATCCCGACCTGCTCGTGCTCGACGTGATGATGCCTGGCATCGACGGCGTCGAGCTGCTGACCCGCGTGCGTGCCGGCGGCAACGACGTGCCGGTGCTCTTCCTCACCGCGAAGGACGCCGTGGAGGACCGCATCGCGGGGATCGCGGCCGGCGGCGACGACTACGTCACCAAGCCCTTCAACCTCGAGGAGGTCGTGCTGCGCCTGCGCGGCATGGCCCGCCGTCACGTGGCCGCCGCGGCCGAGGCCGACAGCCTCCTGCGGGTGGGTGACCTGTCGCTCGACGAGGACGCGTACGAGGTCCAGCGGGCAGGGGTCGCCATCAAGCTCACCGCGAAGGAGTTCGAGCTGCTCCGCTACCTCATGCAGAACGCGCGACGGGTCGTGAGCAAGACGCAGATCCTCGACACCGTGTGGGGGTACGACTTCGGCGGGAGCAGCGGGGTGGTGGAGATCTACATCTCGTACCTCCGGCGCAAGATCGACGCACTCGGCGAGCCGCTGATCCACACCGTTCGCGGTGTCGGATACACCATCAAGTCCTCATGAGCCGCCGGCCGCTGACGCTGCAGAGGGCGCTCGTGATCGGCGCGAGCGCCCTGGTCGCCGTCGCGCTCCTGATCATGAGCGTCGCCACCATCACCGCGCTCCGCGCCTTCGTCTACGACCGGCTCGACGAACAGGTGCAGGGCGGCCTGATGATGGTGGGCGGGCCGCGCGACGGCGGGCACGGGCAGTCGTCCGGTGCGGACGCGGGGGCGTCCTCCACGCCCGCACCCACCCCGTCCGGCAGCGGGAGCGGGTCCGGAGGGCGGGGGCCGTCGCCGCGCGTCGGATCGCTGCAGCTCGTGATCGGGGCGGACGGGAGCGCGCAGTCCTCCAGCTACACGCAGTCGGACGGAACGGTCGTCACGCTCTCGGCCGATCAGATCGCGATCCTCCAGGCCGCCGTGCCGACCGACGGCGTCCCCGTCACGGCGGATCTCGGCGGAGACCTCGGTGCGTTCCGCGTCGCGGCGCGCGACTCGAACGGATTGACGGTGTTCTCGGGGATCTCGCTCGCCGACTCGGCGGCGACGACGACCGCACTGACGACCATCCTCATCGCGGTGGGGGCGGCGACGCTCCTCGCGGCGATCGCGGGACTGTCCTTCCTCGTCCGCCGGGCACTGCGCCCGCTGGACCGCGTGGCCGCGGTCGCGCAGCGGGTGTCGGGGCTCTCGCTCGGCCGCGGCGACGTCGACATCCCCGACCGGGTGGCGCCGGCCGACACCGACACCCGGACCGAGGTCGGACGGGTCGGTGCGTCCCTGAACGACCTGCTCGGTCACGTGCAGGCCGCGCTCGCCGCCCGCGCGCACAGTGAGAACGAGCTGCGCCGTTTCATCGCGGATGCCAGCCACGAGCTCCGCACACCGCTCGCCAGCGTCCGCGGCTACGCGCAGCTGACGCTGTCGGGGCCCGAACCGATGTCGTCGACGCAGCAGCGCTCGCTCGAGCGGATCGAATCGGAGTCCCGCCGGATGACGACGCTCGTCGAGGATCTGCTGCTCCTCGCGCGGCTCGACGCGGGCCAGCGGCTGCGGGTGGACGACGTCGAGCTGCCGCTGCTGGCGATCGACGCGGTCAGCGACGCGCAGGCCGTCGACCGCGACCGGGAGTGGCGGCTGGACGTCGCCTCGGACGACCCGCTGACCGTGCCCGGCGACGAGGACCGCCTCCGCCAGGTGGTCGCGAACCTGCTGCGCAACGCCCACACGCACACGCCGCCCGGGACCGTCGTGACCACCACCATCCGACGCGAGGGCGACGAGGCCGTTCTGAGCGTGACCGACACCGGGCCGGGGATCGACCCGGTCGTGGCCGACACGCTGTTCGAGCGGTTCGCGCGGGGCGACCGGGCGCGCAACCGCGACGCGGGCAGCACCGGTCTGGGGCTCTCCATCGCGCAGGCGATCGTGGCCGCGCACGGCGGTTCGCTCGACGTGCGGAGCCGCCCGGGCGAGACGACCTTCACGGTGCGGTTGCCCGCGTTCCGCTCCTCGCCGGTCACAGCAGACGCATAGCCTTCCACAGCCCACGCCGAGGAGCGGGGAGGGACCGGTTAGTGCCCCGTCCGTAGACAAGGGGGCATGGACAACGCCCCCCGCCCCACCGGATCCCCGGACGATCGAGAGCCCGTCGCGGGCGTCTCGCCCGACCCGTCGTCACCGGTTCCCCTGGCGACGCCGGCCCCGCGGCGCGCGGGCGCGGGTCGCATCGTCACCCGGCGCACCGTGCTCCTGGGCGGGGCCGCGGCTCTGCTCACCGTCGGCGGCGCCGCATGGTGGGCCGCCGACAGGTTCCTCATCCCGCACGTCGAGGTCGCCGACGTCACCTCCTACGAGGCGCAGCACGTCAGCTCGGAGGCCAGCGCGGCGGCCGAGGCCGCGGCGAGCGCGACAGCCGCCGCGACGACCACGCTGACCGACACGACGTTCAGCGACGGCGCGACCTCCATCGCGCTGTCGACCGTCTCCACGGGTTCGGGCTCATCGGCTCTCACGTACTACGTGGCCGACGTGACCCTGGGGGATGCCACGGCCCTGCGCTCGGCCTTCGCCGACGACCAGTTCGGCGAGAACATCATCCAGACCACGAGCGAGATCGCGCAGGCGCACGGCGCCGTGTTCGCGATCAACGGCGACTACTACGGCTTCCGTTCGACGGGGATCGAGATCCGCAACGGCGCCGTCTACCGCGACGAGCCCGCCCGGCAGGGGCTCGCCTTCTTCCTCGACGGGCAAGTCGAGGTCTACGACGAGACGCAGACCTCCGCCGATGCCCTCCTGGCCGCGGGCGTCTGGAACACCGTCAGCTTCGGTCCCGCGATCGTCGAGAACGGCACGGCGGTGGCGGGCATCGACTCCGTCGAGATCGACACGAACGTCGGCAACCATTCGATCCAGGGCGATCAGCCCCGCACGGCCATCGGCGTGATCGCGGACAACCATCTCGTCTTCGTCGTGGTCGACGGCCGCCAGGAGGGGTACAGCGCGGGTGTCACCCTGCCCGAGCTCGCCGAGATCCTGATCTCCCTCGGGGCCACCACCGGGTACAACCTCGACGGCGGCGGCAGCTCGACGATGTACTTCAACGGCAGCGTCGTCAACTCTCCGTCCAACGGCGGCGAGCGCGGCACCAGCGACATCCTCTACGTGGCGGGCTGAGCGGTGTTCGTCCTGATCCCCGCCTTCGAACCCGGACCGGCGCTCCCGCGTCTGGTCGCCGACCTCCGGCACGCCGACCCCGATCTCGACGTCCTCGTCGTCGACGACGGGAGCGGTCCGCGGTTCGCGGAGGTGTTCGCGGATGCGCGGGACGCCGGCGCGCGGGTCGTAATGCACGACGTCAACCGCGGCAAGGGTGCGGCCCTGAAGACGGGCCTGGCCGACATCGCGGTCCACGGTCCGGATGCCGATGTCGTCACGGCCGACGCCGACGGGCAGCACACGCCCCTCGACGTCCTGCGCGTGGCCGACGCACTCCGTGAGGACGCCGGGCGCGGGCGCAGCGCCCTCGTCCTCGGGGTCCGGGACTTCGGTGGAGACGTCCCGTTGCGCAGCCGCGTCGGCAACGCGGTCGCCCGCGGGCTCTTCCGCGTCGCGACCGGGCGCCGCGTGACCGATACGCAGACGGGCCTGCGTGGCATCCCCGCCGATCGGATCGCCTGGGCGCTCGGCATCCCGGGTGAGGGGTTCGAGTACGAGCAGCGCATGCTCCTGCGGCTCGCTCCCGACGGGGTGGCCGTGCGCGAGGTGCCCATCACGACCGTGTACCTCGCGCGCAACGCCTCGAGCCACTTCCGTCCCGTGCGGGACTCGCTGCGGGTGCTGCTCCCGGTGCTGCTGTTCGCCTCGTCGTCGCTCGCGGCGTTCGTCGTCGAC
Organism: Microbacterium sp. 71-36; assembly: GCF_001898305.1. Taxonomy (NCBI): domain Bacteria; kingdom Bacillati; phylum Actinomycetota; class Actinomycetes; order Micrococcales; family Microbacteriaceae; genus Microbacterium; species Microbacterium sp. 71-36. The sequence goes on along the minus strand of NZ_MKTP01000001.1, from coordinate 1,022,850 downwards.
ACGGTCGCCTTGTTCGTCCTCGACCTCTTGACGGGATGGTTGGTCCCCTCGATCGTCGCCGCCCGCCTCCTGTCGGCCACGGTGAACTTCGTCGTCAACCGCCGCATGGTGTTCCGTGCCCGCGATCAGGCGCTGACGGGACAGGCCGTCCGCTACGGCGTGCTCGCGCTGGCGCTCCTGGCCTCGAACATCGCGTGGATGTCCTTCCTCACCGAGAACGGCCTCGCGCTGCTGCCGGCGAAGGTCGTCACCGAGGGCGTCCTGTTCATCTTGAGCTACGGCGTGCAACGCACCCTCGTCTTCCCCCGTGCAGACGCCTCGCCGCCCGCGCCCACCGCCCGCGTCGACACGGCACCGCGCGTGACCGCGGATCCGGATGCCATGACCACCACACCCACCACAGGGAGAATCCGATGACCACCACCGCCCTTCTGCTGGCCGCCACAGATCTGGTCGCCGCCGTCGTCCTCAGCGCCGTGTACTTCCACCGGCACCGCCGTCGCGATCTCGTGGTCGCCTTCCTCGGTGTGAACGTGGGCGTGCTCGCCGTCGCGACCGTGCTCGGCACGGCCGAGGTCGCGCTGGGGCTGGGGCTCGGACTCTTCGGCGTGCTGTCGATCATCCGGCTGCGCTCGAGTGAGATCAGCCAGCGCGAGGTGGCGTACTACTTCGCCGCCCTGGCGGTCGGCCTCATCTGCGGCCTGCCCCACACCGACCTCGCGACGCCGCTGCTGCTGGTGGGCCTGATCGTCGCGGTGCTCGCGATCGCCGATCACCCGCGCCTGCTGTCGCGCGCGCGGCACCAGACGGTGCACCTGGATCGGGCGATCGCCGACGAGACCGAGCTGCGGGCCGAGCTCGGCCGTCTGCTCGGCGGCGAGGTCACCGCGATGACGGTGCAGCAGCTGGATCTGGTGGATGACACCACGCTCGTGGACGTGCGCTACCGGGTGCGCCCCGGTGCGGCTCCGACCGCGACCCGGGTGGACCCGGGCCTCGGTTCCGAGGTGCGGGCGTCCGCTCCGGCCGACACCGGGTTCGCCGACCTCCTCGGGGGCGGGCGATGAGCGCCCGCGCGCGCATCGGCGCCGCGCTGGACGTGCTGCCCCCGGTCTCCCTCGAAGAGCTCACGGAGGATGCCGCTCTGCTCACGCGTGTGGATCGCAAGTACCTCGTGCCGCTGGCCTCCGCGGCTGAGCTGCTCGAAGAGCTCGGGCGTCGGCCGCACGCCCCACGGGTGCTGGAGATGGACGCACGCCGTGAGATGGCGTACCGGTCGGTGTACTTCGACACCCCCGATCTGCTGAGCTTCCGCCTCGCGGCGCACGGGCGTCGGCGGCGGTTCAAGCTGCGGACGCGTTCGTACCTGGACACCGGTTCCACGTTCCTCGAGATGAAGACCCGCGGGGCGCGCGGTTCCACGCAGAAGGATCGCGACGCCTACGCCGACGCGGTGCCCGACCGTCTGACGCCCGCCGCCCGCGACGAGGTCGCCCTCGCCCTGGATGCCATCGGCATCCCCGCCGCGCGCGCCGACGACCTCGACTCGCGCCTGCGCACCCTCTACCGGCGCGCGACGCTGCTCCTCCCCGGTGAGGGGGGCGGGCCGTCCTCCCGGGCCACCGTCGACCTCGATCTGGAGTGGGTCGATGCAACCGGCCGCGGTTTCCTCCTGCCGCGTTTCGCGATCGTCGAGACGAAGTCGCCGGGCCAGGCGGGCCGTCTCGATCGTGCCCTGTGGCGTGCGGGTCACCGGCCCCAACGCATCAGCAAGTACGCCACGGGCCTCGCCGCCCTCCATCGCGACCTGCCCCGCAACCGCTGGTCGAGGGTCCTCGCGGGTCCCCTCGCCACCGCCGTCCCCACTTCCCGCCCCGACCGAAAGGACGTGCCATGCGTCGCCGCCTGATCCCCTTCACCCTTCCCCTGGCCGTGGCCGGTCTCGTCCTGGCCGGGTGCGCGGTCACCGCCCCACCGGCGTCCGTCGGCGACACGTCGGTCTCGACCTCGCAGACCAGTACCGAGGCGATCACCGAGGTGGACTCGACGATCCCGGCGGCCGCCGCGGAGATGCTCGCCGCGAACGCCGACGGCACGGTGGTCAAGGACGACGAGTGGAACATCGCGGATGCCGTCGACGTCACCCTTTCGGGCGCCACCGCGACGAGTGACTCGTCGTCCGTCGCGGTCGACGGCTCGACCGTCACGATCTCCGCCGCCGGCGTCTATCGCCTCAGCGGCACCCTCGACGGCCAGGTGGTCGTGGACGCCCCGGAGGACGCCCTGGTCGTGCTCGTCCTCGACGGCGCCACCGTCACGAACACCGGCGGTGCGGCCGTCCACGTCGTCTCGGCGGATGACGTGGCGATCGCCCTCGCCGCGGGGTCGACGAACACGATCACCGCGGCGAGCTCGGCCGACGCCGACGCGAGTGCGGCGATCTACGCCGACACCGACCTCACGATCTCCGGATCCGGCAGCCTCTCGGTCACGGACTCCGGCAACGACGGGATCTCCGCCACCGACGACCTCGCGATCATCGGCGGCACGATCACCGTGGATGCCGCCGACGACGGCCTGCGCGGCAAGGACTCGCTGGTGGTGAAGGACGGCACCGTGTCGATCACCGCGGGCGGCGATGCGCTCAAGAGCGATCAGACCGACGACGCCACGAAGGGCTACGTCTGGATCGCCGGGGGCACCGTCGACGCGACCGCCGGTGATGACGGCGTCGACGCGCAGACCGACGCCGTCATCACCGGAGGCGCGATCACGCTCGCGACCGATGACGACGGCATCCATTCCGAGACGGCTCTGGCCATCGCCGGTGGACAGGTCGACATCACCCGGTCCTACGAGGGCATCGAGTCGGCCGACATCCGCATCGCCGGCGGAGCGACGAGCGTCACCTCCTCCGACGACGGCGTGAACGCCTCGGGGAACTCCACGTCGAGCGGCGGCATGGGCGGGGGTGGAATGCAGGACTCCGGCGAGACGCTCACCATCTCCGACGGAACCCTGCTGATCGACGCCGACGGCGACGGCCTGGACTCCAACGGCACCATCACGATGACCGGGGGAGACGTCACCGTCTACGGCCCCACCGCGAACGACAACGGCGCGCTCGACTCCAACGGCGGGATCACCGTCTCGGGCGGCACCCTCGTCGCGATCGGCAGCAGCGGAATGGCCGAGTCTCCGGAGACCTCCTCGCCGCAGGGATGGCTCGCCGCGGCGGTCGACGGCTCCGACGGTTCGTCGATCCGGATCACGGATGCCACGGGCGCGGTCATCGCGTCGTACGTCGGCGCGAAGGACTTCCAGACGGTGGTGTTCTCGTCGTCCGCGATCACCTCGGGCCAGTCGTACACGGTGACCGTGGACGGCACCTCGACGACGGTGACGGCCGGTGAGGCCGTGGCCGGCGGGATGGGAGGAGGAATGGGCGGCGGTCGCCCCTGATCGGCCGCCGCGGGTCGTGGACCGGGACCGCTCCGCCCGCTCCACGACCCGCTGTCGTTCCCAGCCCATTCATAAGAACGCTTAGCCGGGGGAGAGTCCCCGGTCCCTACCGTCGAGATCCGTTCCCCCGACACGCAGGAGACCGCCATGACCGGACCGCTCGACGCCGACGTGGTGGTGCTGACCAGCCGATTCGCGCCCGACCGGGACGGGGGCTATGCGGTGGCGGTCCTGTCCCGGCTCCTCGCCCTGCACAGCGCCGGGGTACGGCATCCCCTGCTTCTCACACTCGATGTGGGTTCGCCCCGTGACCGGGAGCGCGCCGTCGCGTACGCGCACGCCCACGGGGTGCCGGCGGGGTCCTTCACGATGCGGAACCTGTTCGACGAGGCCGTCCGCGATCCGCGTCGGCTCCGCGCGCAGGCACGCCCCGGCGGGCGGACGCCGGGCGTGGCCTACCGCGAGCTCCGCGACGACCATGGGGCGCTCGTCGTGTCGCTGCCGGTCGTCGCCGACGCGGCCTGGCACCTCTCCGAGGCGAACGTGGTGATCCACGGGGGAGAGGGCGACCGCGTGCTCCCCGGGTTCGCGGCGCTGTACGTCGCCTGGCTCTCGCACGTCGCCGACGACCTGCGCACCGCGGCGGGCGACGCGGGGCGGCCGCTGGTCGTGATCTGCGAGTCGCGACAGATCGGCGAGACGCTCGGCCGGTGGTGCGATCCTCGGGTGCGCATCGTGCACACCGTCCACAACTCCCACCTCGCGCACCCGTTCGATGCCGCAGCGCCGGTGCGCGACGAGGGATGGCGGCGCTGGCTGGACGCGCTCGACGGCTTCGACCTGGTGCTCTGGCCGACCCTCGCGCAGGCGCGCGAGGTCGACGAGCGATTCCCGCACCGCGCGCGCTTCGCCACGGTGCCCTCGGCGATCCTGCCGCGCCGGGCGGCCCGGGTCGCGTCGCGCCGCCGTGACGACGTGGTGGTCATGGCGTGCCGTCTGGTCGAACAGAAGCGCGTCGACCTCGCCGTGCTCGCGTGGGAGGAGGTCGTCCGCGAGCGGCCGGGCGCCCGCCTGGAGATCTACGGCGACGGACCGTTGCGGGAACAGCTCCGCACGATGATCCGGGACCGCGGTCTGCGGGGCGCCATCCGCTTGCGCGGACACGACGACGATGTGCGTGCGGCGATCGACAGGGCCCGTGTCTTCCTGTCGACCAGCGCGTTCGAAGGACAGGGCCTCGCCATCGTCGAAGCCCTGTCGGCCGGGGTGCCGGTGGTGTCGTTCGACGTGCGCTACGGACCGGCCGAGGTGATCGGCGACGGCGGCATCCTCGTCTCCCCGGGCGACCTGTCGGGCCTTTCCACCGCGATCCTCTCGTTGCTTCAGGACGAGGAGCAGTGGGACCGGACGTCGGGACGGGCGCGGCTCGCCGCCACGCGCTTCACGCCCGACCGGGTGGGCGTGCAGCTGCGCCGCGAGCTGGATGCGGTCCTCGCGGGCCCCGCGAGTCGGCTCGCCTGCTCCCGCGGTGCAACGGACCGAGTCGCGTCCGTCAGCCCTTGAGTGCGCGGAGGAGCTCGCCGACCGGGTGGTTGCTCTCGAGGGGATGCCGGAGGGGCAGGTCTTCGACGCAGTCGTAGCGGTTGCGGCGCCCTTCCTTGGTCCGGCGCAGGTAGCCGGAATCGACGAGGTCGGTCAGGATGCCCTGCGCGGTGCGCTCGGTGATGCCGACGGCATCCGCGATCTCACGCACCCGAGCACCGGGATCGCGGGCCACGTAGATGAGCACGTGGGCGTGATTCGTGAGGAACGTCCACTGGCCCATCGGATCATCATAGCCGCGGGCCACGACAGGAGATGAAGAACAGGAATACAACTACCGGTGATTTGACACCTGTTTTTAAATGCAGGTAACGTCCCTCGTATGTCGACGTTCTCGCTCCTCACCGTGGTCGCGTTGCTGATCGCCGCCGTGGCGGCCCTCGTCTCGCGAGCCGGGTCCCGCCACACCGACGGATTCGCCGCGGTCTGGCCGACCGGCGCGGCGACGATCCTGGCCGCCGCCGGTCTGACCGTCACGATCGCCGCGCGCCTCGACCCGGCGGGAGCGGTCGTCACCGTGCTCGTGGTCGCGCTCACCCTCGTCGTCCAGGTCTTCGCCGACCGCCACCTGCGCGGCGATCCGCGGGCGCGGGCGTTCTTCGCGCTCTCGGCCGTCGTCGCGGCGGGGTCCACGGTCGCGGTGTCGGCCGAGTCGGTGCTGCTCCTCGCCGCGGGGTGGAGCACGGCGACCCTCGCGATGGTGGCGCTGATCGGAACAGGGGGGCGCGGACCGCAGACGCGGGCGGCTGTCCGTCGCGCCGCGGTCGCCCTCGCGGTCGGCGACCTCGCGCTGTGGGCGGCGGTCGCGGTGGTGCTCTCGACGACGGGCGAGGCCGGATTCGGGAACCTCGCCGCCCTGACCGGCGTGCCGGCCGTCACGGTCGGCGTCCTCGTCGCCGTCGCCGCGATCGCGCGGGCCGGGTCGTTTCCGCTGCATCGCTGGCTCGCCGCCACGGCCGCCACCACGACGCCCGCCTCCGCTCTGCTGCACGCCGGCTTCGTCAACGCGGGCGCGATCCTCCTTCTGCGCTTCGCCGAGGTCCCGTCCGGGGCGGGGCCGTGGATCGTCGCCGCGGCGGGGGCGGTCACGATGCTCTGCGCCTCGGTGGCGATGCTCACGCGGCCCGACGTGAAGGGGCGCCTCGTACAGTCCACGGCCGCGCAGATGGGATTCATGCTGCTGGCGTGCGGTCTCGGCGCCTACGGTGTCGCCCTGGTGCACGTGCTCGGCCACGCGCTCTTCAAGGCGAGTCTCTTCCTCGGCGCGGGGTCGGCGGTCGAGCGTGCGGTCGCCGCGCGGTCGCGCACCGCGGCGCCCGGATCCCGCCTCGGCTCCGTCGTCGGCGCGGGGGCGGTCCTGGTGGCGGGCGCGGTGGCGCTCGTCGCCGGCGGGCTGCTGACCCACACCGCGGCCGTCCTCCTCCTCTTCGTGCTCGCCACCGCCGGAGTCGCGGGCGGTCGGATCGGCGCGGGCCGCGGGCCGGTCGGCATCCGGGCTCTTCTCGTGGCCTCCGTCGCCGCGGCGATCGTCGCCTACGTCCTGCTGGTGGTCCCGGCGGCCGAGGCGCTCGCGCACACCGTCCCCGTTTCCGCGGTCCCGCCGCTCTTCGCGGTCGCGGTGTTCCTCGTCGCCGGTCTGCTCGCCGCGCTCACCCGAACGCGCGGGCGGGCGGCCGACCGCCTGTTCGCCTCCGCCTTCGCGTGGGGCAGGTCCCCGCTGCCCTCCCCGCGCCCCGCCGTGACCACCCTCAGCCCGACCGCCGCCCGCGGTCCCCTCGAGTACGGGAGAACCTCATGACCACGACCGCACCGGCCACGCGTCGCGCCCTCATCCGCGGATGGGTCACCGCGGCGGGGCGGGCGATCTCGCCCCACTACGCGCTCGAGACGTTCATCGCGCGCAGCCCCGTCGCCGCGTACGAGCACCTCGCGCGTGAGGACGCGCTCCGCGCGATCGCCCGGGAGCACGGCATCCTGCTGACGCCCGACGAGCGGCGGTTCCGCGAACTGCACGTGCGGGGACGCATCTCGGACGACGACCTCGTGGCCGCACTGCGGCTCCGGGTGCCGGAGACACGCTCGCCGCAGTCGCTCACCGCGGACGGGCGGATCACGACGATCGCCGAGATCCTGCTGCACGACCTGCACGTCTCGCCGCCCGCGACCCCGTCGGGGTCGTCGATGCCGACTCCGGCGCGGCTGATCGACCCGGCGGTGCACGCGCGCGTCGACGACCTGACCGGTCGGTGGATGGCCGCGGTCCTCGGCACGCCGGCCTGGTCGTCGCCGGTGCGGCGCGACGGGATGTGGGCCGCCTGGCGGCGCCTGGCCGCGCTCGACCCGACCCTTCCGCGGCGGGTGCGGGCCGGCATCCGGACGAGCGCGGACGACCCGGCGGATGCCATCGACGCGGCGCTCGTGCGCTGGGGCGTGGACGACGCGGGGGCGGAGGCGTTCCTGCGTGCCCACGTCCTCGCCCAGCCCGGGTGGGCGGCCGTGCTGCGGACGGCGGGGGAGGACGTCGACCTGACGTCGCTCCTCGCCGTCCGGGTCACGCTCGAACGTCTCCTGCTGCCCGCCGAGGCCGTCGTCCCGCCCCCGCCGGCCCCCGCGCGGGAGGAGGACGCGCGCCTCGCCGCTGTCGCGCGGGCGCTCGACATCGACCCCTCCGCCGCAGCGACCCGTGCACTCCTGCATCGGGTGCTGTCGCTCGTCGACGCCGTGGACCGGCTGGCGATCTGGGAGGAGGCGTACGAGCGGGCCGTGGTGGCGGAACTCGCCCCGCCCACGGCGCCTGTGCTGCGCGAGGTCGCCCCCTCCGCGGCGCGGCCACTCGCGCAGGCGGTGTTCTGCATCGACCCACGGTCGGAGGGACTCCGCCGCCACCTGGAGGCGGCGGGCGAGGTCGAGACCCTCGGCTTCGCGGGGTTCTTCGCCGTGCCGCTGTCGTTCCGGCCGGCCGACGGGTCGCCCGAGATCGCGTCGTGCCCGGTGCTGCTGACGCCCCGCGTCGCGGTGACCGAGTCGTCCGTGGACCGCGCGGCCATCGCGCGGTGGCGCGGGCGCCGCGAGGCCGCGCTCGAGCGGTCCGCGACGGTGCAGGCGCTCGAGAAGTCGACGGTCGCGCCGTACGCGTTCGCCGAGACCGCCGGGTGGGTGTTCGGCGCGGCCACGGTCGCGCGCACGTTCGCACCGCGCGGGTGGGGGCTCCTCCGCGCCCGCGCGCGGGCGGTCGCGCCGCCCACGCACGTGGACGCCGACGTCGTCTTCCGCCTCGAGGAGCGGGTGCTGTACGCCGAGACCGCGTTGCGCATGATGGGACTCGTCGACGGGTTCGCGCGCATCGTCCTGCTGTGCGGGCACGGCGCCTCGGTCGCCAACAACCCGTTCGCCTCGAGCCTGCAGTGCGGGGCGTGCGGCGGACACGAGGGGGAACCCAACGCGCGGGCCGCGGCGATGATCTTCAACGACCCGGCCACGCGCGCCGCGCTCGTCGCGCGCGGGATCCGCATCCCCGACGACACGCTCTTCATCGCCGCGCAGCACGACACCGTCACCGACGAGGTCACGGTCCTCGAACCGTGGCGGATCCCCGCGACCCACGAGAGCGCGATGTGGGAGCTGGCCCGTGTGCTGGACGCCGCGCGGCAGGGCAACGTGCGGGAACGCGCCGCCGAACTCCCCGGGGCCGTCGACCCCGCGCTCGCCGTCGCCGACACGGCGCGCCGCTCGGTGGACTGGGCGGAGGCGTACCCCGAGTGGGGCCTCGCCGGCAACGCGGTGTTCATCGTGGGACCGCGGTCGATCACGCGCGGGCGCGACCTCGGCCGGCGCGCCTTCCTCCACAGCTACGATGCCGCCGCCGACCCGGACGGCGCAGGACTGGAGACGATCCTCACCGCGCCCATGATCGTCGCGCAGTGGATCAACGCCCAGTACGCGGCATCCACCGTCGCTCCCGACCGCTTCGGCGCCGGACCGAAGCCGCTGCACAACGTCGTCGGAGCGGTGGGGGTCCTCTCCGGATTCGGTGGTGACGTGCGGCTCGGTCTGCCCTGGCAGTCCGTCGGCGTCGGGCGCGACGCCCGGCACGAACCGGTGCGGCTGCAGGTGTTCGTGCAGGCGCCGCTCGCGCGCATCAACGAGATCGTGCAGTCGTCGGAGGTGGTGCGCAATCTCGTCGTGAACCGCTGGATCACGCTGCGCGCGCGGGAACAGGACACCGACCGGTGGATGCGGTTCGGCACCTACGGGTGGAAGACCGAGCCGGGCGGCCACGCTCCCGCGGACCTCGACCTGCCCGTTTCGACAGATGACGACCGAGAGAAGGAGAACCGCTCATGAGCCTGTCCGAGCTCACCCCCATGACCAAGATCGAGGTGGTCGTCCCGAGCGACGAAGTCGCCGGGATCGCCGAACTCCTCCGGTCCGTGGGAGCCACGGGGTACACCGCGATCACGGGGGTCGCCGGCGTCGGCCACCACGGCTCGCGCGGTGGACGTCTGCTCTTCAACGACCACGACGCGCTGACGCTGCTGGTGACGGTGGTGGCGCCGGAGCGGGCGGACGCGATCGTCGCCGGCATCCGTCCGATCCTCGACGGGGGCGCGGGTGTGATGTTCGTCTCGTCGACGGCGGTCAGCCGCCCCGACTACTTCGCGTGACGACGACCGACGGATGCCACGACGCTTCGCCGTATGCGGGTGCCACGGTCGCGGTGGGCACCCGCCACGGCAAGGAGTCGGCTTTCGCCCCCGCCCTCGGGCGGTGGGTGGGCGTCACGGTCCGGGCGACGTCCGCACTCGACACCGATGCTCTCGGCACGTTCACCGGAGACGTGCCGAGGGCGGTGAGCCCGATGGACGCCGCCGCGGCCAAGGCTGCGGGCGCGGCCGACGAACTGGGGACACCGTTCGGGATCGCCACCGAAGCGTCGTACGCGACCTCGCTCGGTGGGTTCGGCCCGGTGGTGCACGAGGAGCTCGCGGTGTTCCTCGATCTCGAACGCGGCATCCGGGTTCCGCACGGTCTTCGCGCGTACGCCCGGGTCGCCGTGCCCCGCGACGTCCAGGACGAGTGCGCGGCTCGCGCCTATCTCGAGGGCATCGGGTTTCCCGACCAGGCCGTCGTCGTTCGATTCGCGGATCAGCTGGTCAAAGGGGTCCAGGACGAAGACCTCGTCCTCGGGTTCCTGCGTCAGGGGGCGGTGCGGCTCGAACCGGACCTCCGGGCGCACATGAACCCGCAGCGCCGCCGGATTCTGCGACGCCTGGCCTGGGGGCTGGCGGCGCGCCTGCGGACCCCCTGTCCCGAGTGCGCGGCCCCCGGGTTCGGGCCCGTCGACGTCATCCGCGGCGTCCCCTGTGGCGTCTGTGGCACGCCGACGTCACGTGTCCGGGCCGACGTCGACGGCTGCGCGACCTGCCCCGCCCGCCGCGAGCGACCCCGCCCCGTCGCGGTCGCGGACCCCGCGACGTGCGACGTCTGCAACCCGTGAACGGGTCAGTGGCCGCGCTCCTGCGATTCGCGCGGGCCCCCGACACCGACGCACTCGGCCGTGTGAGGGTCGTCGGTGATCGATGAGTCGGCGACGGGCGCCGCCGGAAGGTCCGTCTCCGCCGGGCTGACCGCCGCGGAGGCCCGTCGTGCGGGATGGTCCTCGGGGAGATCGGCGAGCGTGATACGCGTGGGGTGGGCGGAGCCGCCGACCACGAGGAATCGCTGCCCGGGGCGGATCCTCGCCAATGTCTCGGGTGCGCACAGCACCTCGGCCCACGGGTCATCGGACTCGGGGGAGTCGGATGCCGTGCCACTCGCGGTTTCGTCGACGGTCGTGTCGCGCGGGGCCGTGGCATCCGATCTCGGCGGCGTGGCCTCGGCCGGCGCATCCCGCAGGGCGCTGCGCACGATCTCCCGGGGGTCGTAGCGGCGCCACTCCTCGGGGTTCCAGTGCTCCCGCGGGAGGCCGGTCTCCTGCGCGAGCCGTGCGGTCGCGGCATCCATCTGCCCCCGCGCCGAGCGGATGACGCCCGAGAGGCGGCGCGCGTAGTCGGGCAGACGGGTGGGGCCGATCAGCACGGCGGCGATCAGCAGCACGAGGACGAGCTTCTCGAGGCTCATTCCGAACATCGGGTCACCTCCGGTCGAGGGCGTCGCGACGCACACGCCGACGGTCGGCGAGCTGCGTGATCACGAGGGCGGCGGCGAACAGCGCCGACATGGGCGCGGCCACCAGGAACATGGACAGGACGTCGGCCGCCGGCGTCACAAGCGCGCTGAAGAGCACGATGGCGACGACCACGACACGCCAGTGGCGTCGGATGGTCCGGGACGAGACCAGACCCACGGCGTTCAGCAGCACGACGAGCACCGGCAGAACGAAGGCCACGCCGGTGGCGGCGACGAGCTTCAGCACGAAGTCGACGTAGGTGCCGGCGTTGAGGATGGAACTGTCCTGGTCGGACGAGAAGCTCGTGAGCACCTCGACGACGTGCGGGAAGACGGCGAAGCCGAGCGTGCATCCGGCGGCGAACAGCACGATCGCGGCGGCCGTGTAGCCGGCCGTCATCCGCCGCTCGCGGCGCGTGAGGCCGGGGGAGACGAACGCGAAGAGCTCGTACAGCCAGATCGGACTCGACAGGATGATGCCCGCCACGATGGCGATCTTCACCTTGAGGTCGAACGCGGCGGACACGCTGTCGTAGTTCAGGCTCGCGTTTCGCGCCAGGGCGATCTGCTCGATCGGGTCGCGCAGCACCTCGAGGATGCCGCCCGACAGGGCGTAGCCGGCGATGATGCCGACCACGAGTGCCACCGCCGCGCGCATCGAGCGGATGCGGGCTTCGCGCGCGTGCCCGGCGAGCGGCATCGCCGCCCGCGCGGCGACGGTGGCAGCGCTCATGCGACGTGTCTCTGCGGAACCGCGTCGACCGGGGCGGTGCGGGGCGCGGCGTCGGTGACGGTCGGGACGGCGGTGGTCTCCGGCTCGGGGGTGCGGTCGGCCTCGGATTCCTGCTTGAGGATGCGCATCGACTGGCCGACGCTGCGCGCGAGGGCGGGGAGCTTGGCGGCGCCGAAGATCAGGACGACGACGGCGAGGATGAGGAGGGCGTGCCAGCCCGTGAGGTTCTGCAACATGGGGGTCTCTTTTCTGGGTGTGAGGGGATCAGGGGCGGGACGGTCCGCCGCCGCCGGACACGGTGGCCGCGGTCGTCGCATCGATCGCGACCGCGAGGCTGCCGACGTAGCCGGTGGAGGGGTCGCCGGTGAAGGTGCCCATCTCGAGGTCCCAGCCGTCGGAGAAGACGTTGTCGTTGGAGAGGCTGCCGATCTGGGCGAGGTTGCGCGCCGAGTCCGGGTAGGTGTCGAGGGCATAGACGGCGTCGAGCATGTCCTGCGGGAACGCCACCTGCGAGGTCGCGATCTGGTTCGACACGTTCGTCGCCGACGCGGCATCCGGGTACACCTCGAAGTGGATGTGGGTCCACCGCCCGCTGTAGCAGCCCGGGACGATCGTGGTGAAGGTCACCTGGCCCTGCGCGTCGGCGACTTGGATGCCACGGAGGTAGGTCTCGTCGACCACCGCGTCGGAGTACATCGAGTACAGCCCGTTCGCGTCGCAGTGCCACACGTACACCGCGGCTCCGGCGTAGGCGGCGTTCCCGTTGGCGAGGTCGCTGAGTGTGAACGTGAACGTCAGCGGCACGCCCTCCGCGGTCGCGCCGCCGTCGAGGCTCGAGCGGATGTCGCTGCGGACGATGCCGGACTGGTTCAGCACGTCGACGCCGTTGGTGCCGTCGGCGGGGTACGGCCCGTTGGTCTCCTGCGGGATCTCCTCGGACGCGTACGCCGCCGCGGCGGACGTCGCCGTCGGAGTCGCCGACGCGGTGGCGCTCGCGGTCGGGGTGGCGGTGGCCGTCGCCGTGGAGGTCGTGGAGGCTGCGGTCTGCGGGGTGCAGGCGGCCAGGGCGACCGCGCCGGCGCCGAGTCCGACGATGCCGAGGACGTTCCGGCGGCTGACGAGGGTGCGCATGTCGAAGGACGCCCCCTGGTCGACGACCTCGTCGTCGGGCCGGTCGAGCAGGCGTCCTTCGTAGGCGGGGCCGAGCGGGGTCTGGTCGGGTTCGGGGATGCGGGTCATGGTTGCTCCTGATGCCGGTCGTTTCGGGGACGACCTCAGCATCGGGGGCGAAGACTCATGGCATCCTCATCGTTCCTATGCGCTCGCTATGGGCCTTTCGCGTGTCGGAGGTCGGGTCTAGCGTGGCCCCCAATCGACCGCCCTCCCGCGAAGGATGCCGCCATGCCCACGTCGCTCGTCGTCTACATCTCGTTCGACGGTCACGCCCGCGAGGCGATGACCTTCTACCGTTCGGTCTTCGGCGGTGAGCTGACGATCGCCACTTTCGCCGACTTCGGTATGTCCGACGCGCCCTCCGATGGCGTGATGCACTCCGAACTGCGCGCGGATGGATTCACGGTGATGGGGGCGGATGCTTTCGGCGAACCGGCGGAGGGCTGGGGCGCGAACCGGGTGCACGCCGCGTTCATGAGCGATGAGATCGACCGCGTCTCGGGGTTCTACGACGCGTTCGTGGAGCGCGGTGCCGAGGTCGTGCAATCGCTCGAGAAGCAGGTCTGGGGCGACTTCTACGGCGAGATCGTCGACCCGTGGGGGGTGGCGTGGATGTTCAACATCGCCGCGCCCGACGGCTGGGCGAAGAGCGGCAATGCCTGAGCGGATCGCCACACTTCTGGCTTCACCTATTTCGTTATACGATATTCGCATGGACGGGCGAGAGACGATCGACGGCGTTCCCGTCACTGACGCTCAGATCCAGGCCTGGGCTGAAGAAGCCGAGACCGGCTACGACATCACGGCGATCAAGAAGCGCGGGAGAGGCCGACCCGGCCGTGGCGCCGAGCCTGGTCAGGTCGTCGCACTGCGCTTGACGGCCGAGGAGCTCTCCGCGCTGGATGCCCTCGCAGAACAGACCCACCAGACTCGTTCGGAGCTGATCCGGGCCGCGCTGGCCGCCTACGCGGCGTGAACGTCCATCCCGCGGCGCTGAAGCACGGCATCTCTGCCGAGGATGCGGCGATAGTCGCGAGTTCTCCCGTGTGGATCGACTATCTCGATGACGATTCGCCTGCTCGACAGCTTCGTCTCGGCTTCGACACTCGGGGACGCTTTCTCGAGACCGTCGTTCTGGTTTTCGACAGTGGCAACGAAATGGTCATCCACGCGATGAAGGCTCGACCTCAGATGCTCGATCTGCTCCCGTGAAGGATCGGCACCGCAACTGAGCCGACGAAGGACTGCGCCGTCATCATGTGGATGTCGACGACTTCCCCTCGGTGCTGCCTCGCCCGTCGATGAAGTCGCGCACCGCCGCGGCGACCTCCGCCGACGCCGGGTACACGTGCTCCGCCGCGGGGAAGGCACCTTCGCGCACCTCGCGCGCGTAGGCCTCGACGGCTTCGACCATCGCGTCGCCGATCGCGGCGTACCGCTTCACGAACACGGGCGCGCGCCCCTCGGTGATCCCCAGGAGGTCGTGCTGCACGAGGACCTGCCCGTCGGCGGTGCCCGCGCCGATCCCGACGACGGGGATGCGGAGCGCCCGCCGGATCTCTTCGACGACGTCCGCGGGGACGGCTTCGATCACGACCGCGAACGCTCCGGCCTCCTGCACTGCCAGGGCGTCGCGGGCCACGCGGATCGCGTCGTCCGCGGTGCGACCCTGCGCGCGGAGACCGCCGAGCGCCGTGGCCGTCTGCGGGGTGAGGCCGACGTGGCCCACCACGGGGATGCCGGCCTCCACGATCGCCCGGAGTCGTGAGAGCCGCGCGGGATTGGCGCCTTCGATCTTGACCGCGTCGGCCCCGGCTTCCTGCACGAAACGGACCGACGTGGCGACCGCTTGCGCGTCGCTCAGCTCGGTGGTGCCGAACGGAAGGTCGCACACGATCAGCGGGGTGCGGACCGCGCGTCGCACGGCCTTGGCGAGCGTCAGCATCTCGTCGAGCGTGATCGAGGTCGTGTCGGGGTGGCCGAGCACCACTTGGGCTCCGGAATCGCCGACGAGCACGATGTCGACGCCCGCCCGCTCGGCCACGCGGCCCGACACGAAGTCGTACGCGGTGACCATCACGATCGGCGTTCCGGCGTCGGCGAGCTCGCGGAGCCGTCGCAGCGTGACCTTCGGACTCGTCATGCGTGACTCCTTTCGGCGGGGCCGAGGGCGATGCGCTCGTCGACCCCGGGCACCAGCACCACGTTGTCGATCAGACGCACCTGCCCGACACGGACCGCGAGCGCGAGGAGCGCCGGACCCTCGATCTCGCGGATCGGGTCGAGGCTGTCGGCATCCACGAGCTCGACGTACTCGGGGGAGAGGCCGACGAGTTCGGCGCGCACGGTGTCGGTGAGACTTCGGGGGTCGCGGATGCCGTCGGCGAAGGCATCCTGTGCCGCCCGGAGCGCCCGGGGGATCGCCGCGGCGACCGTGCGATCGGCGGGGGAGAGGCGCGTGTTGCGGCTGGAGCGCGCGAGCCCGTCCGCATCGCGGGAGGTGGGTCGCGTGACGATCTCGACCGGGATGCCGAGGTCCGCCACCATCCGGCGGACGACGACGACCTGCTGGGCGTCCTTCGCCCCGAAGTAGGCGCGGTCGGGCTGTACGGCGAGCAGGAGCTTCGAGACCACCGTCGCGACCCCGTCGAAGTGCGCCCGACCGCGTTCGGCGCCTTCGAGGGTGCCGGTGATCGCCCCGCCGACCGACACCGTGGTGGCGAAGCCGGCCGGATACATCTCGGCGACGGAGGGCGCGAAGACCACGTCGACGCCCGCTTCTGCGGCGAGGGCGACGTCGGCTGCTTCGGTGCGGGGGTAGGCGTCCAGGTCGGCTGCCTCGCCGAACTGGGTCGGGTTGACGAAGATCGAGAGCACCACCGTGCCGGTGTCGTTCCGTGCGGCGCGGAGCAGCGACAGGTGTCCCTCGTGGAGGGCGCCCATCGTGGGGACGAAGCCGACGCCGGCCGCGCGGAGCGGGGCGAGCACGGTGCGCAGTTCGGCGACCGTGCGCACGATCCGGGGGCTCACGGCGTCGCCGTGGTTCCGGCGCGCTGGGTCGCGGCCAGGTCGCGGGTCGCCTCGACGAGGGCGTCGAACAGCGCGAGACGGTCGGGGATCCGCTCGGCGATGGCCGCGCGCTGGCGGGCGACCGTCACGTCGTCTCCGCGTGAGACGGGGCCGGTGAGGGCGGATGCCGCCCCGCGATCGGCCCAGTTCTCGACCGTGGCGCGCACGAGGGGCACGAGTGCGTCGCGGTCGACGCCGGCGGTCGCGGCGAGGTCCTCCGCCATGCCCTCGAGCGTGACGAGGAAGTTCGCGGCGATCGATGCGGCCGCGTGGTACGCCGCACGGTCCTCGTCGCGCACCCGCACGCCCGTCATCCCGAGGACGTCCGCGAGTGCTTCGGCGACCGCGTGGGCGCGCGGGGTCGTGCCGGCGAGGGCGGCGGTCACGCTGGCGAACGAGGCCCCCGCGCCCGTGACGGTCATGAGCGGATGGATGCCGAACGCCTCGTGCGGCGTGAGGACCGAGAGGTCGAGCGCGCCCGACAGGTGCCCGACGAGCCGGCCGGGTGCGATGGCCCGTGCCGCATCGGCGATCGCGGCATCCGGGACGGCCAGGAGCACGATTCCGGCATCCGCGCCGTTCTCGCCGCGGCCCGCGGGGCCGACGACCGAGACGCCGGCGGTTTCGAGCGAGACCGCGAGCGCACGGCCCATGCGGCCGTCGCCGACGACGAGCACCGGGGCGTCATGCCGGAGGACGGGGAGCGAGGAGGTCTTCATAGTGTGGGGCGGTGCCCGTACGGGCGGCTGCGCCGGGTTCCAGGGTATCGCGGTGCGGCTGGGGAGGCGGCGGCGGTGCGGACAAGGGCTGGCCGGTGTCAGGTACGCGGAACCGGGTGTTGGTGACGCCCGTGACGCGGTGACTGACGGAGCGGATCGCGCCGCGGATGCAGACCGGAATCGCGCGCGCAAGCTGTCGCGAGCCTTCGGTGCGAAACCGTCGGGAATCCCGACTGGTTGCTGTGCGGCCGAGTTCGCCCTCGCTGAAGTCGGGGCCACAGGACGATCACGAAGACGCGGCTCCCAGCGAGTATCGCTATCGGAGATGCCCCGACTGACGCTGACATGGTGGGCACGGTAGGACCAGCCTCAAAAAAATCAGGAGGGCTGCTTCCGCCTCTGGATAAGCTGCAGAAGTTGGCTGAGCTTGCGGCGGCCGCGCCAGCAGATTCCACCGCTGACCTGGACGATACGGGCCTCTCGTGGCTCATCCGCCGCCGGCTCACTGACGTGCAGGTCGCGGAGTTGGTAGAGCTATACCGATCGGGTGTCGGCACGCCGGAACTGTCCAAACGCTTCGGCATCTCAAAGCCGAGCGTCCTCGAGCTGCTTCACGATCATGGTGTTCGTATGCGTCGTCAGCCACTGACGATGACGCAACGAGCTCGCGCCGTGCGCCTGTACGAAGAGGGCCTCGCTATCAAGCCGATCGCAGAAGCGCTCGGTTCCAGCTTCGGTGCGGTCCACCGTGTGCTGAAGGCGGAGGGTGTCAGGCTGCGTCCGCGCCCTGATCGGTAGAGGAAGCTTTCTCAGCTTCGTTGCGGGCATGTTCGAGCAGTGCCTTCGTGAACTGGCCGTACTCGACGTGGAACCTCCTCAATCGCACGGGTGAACCGCTGCCCTCGGTGGGGGCGATACCCATCTCGCCCCGCTGGTTTGTCACGACCTCCGCCACTGACGCACTAGCCGCAAACAGTAAGGTGTGAAAACAGCAGAGAGGGCGAGACATGGGCGTTGCCAAGCCAGTTGATCTTCCCAGCATGAGATTCCCGACCCGGAAGGCGGCGAAGGCGTGGGTCCGGGACAACATCAAGGATCACTACGGCCTTGAAGAGGTAGTCACCGATCCGCTCCATGTGGCGGTGCTCCTCGATCTCTTAGACCGAGACGACGACGCAGCGGAGAAGATCGGTGATGGTGTCGAGGAGTTCTTCATCAGGCTGACGTCCCTTGGCGACGGGCACATTCGGTATGTCGCCCGTGATGCGCGAGGCATCTGGATTCGTCGCGTCGACGGATCCGTGGACGACTGGAGCTACACGAGCGCGATTGATCAGGAAGGCATTCAGTCGGACGTCAAAGATGCTCTGCGCGCCGTGATCAATGAGGATCGCCTTGCGTTCCGGGACGAGGCGTTCGCGGCAGGGCCGGTTCAGTGCGCTAAGACTGGCGTGGTGATCAACTCCCTCCACGACGCCGAAGTGCGGTACGCGGATCCCTCCTGGGCGCAACTCGCCGCGGGGTTTGCGTCCACCCAGGGGGGTTGGGATCAGATCGCGCTGACTGCGGGAGGTGGGAACACCCAGATCTCTGGGAGCCTCGCCGATCCAATTCAGTTGAAGGCTTGGAAGGACTACTGGAGCCAGAACGCGCGGCCAATAATCGTGATCAAGCCCAATCGGTAGCTTCAGTCGCTTCGGAGGTGCTCAGCGTCCCAGTCCGCTGCCTTGAACTTCTCAAAGTGCAGCTTGAGTTCCTCGACTACCGGATCACGATCTGATATTCCTGCGATCTCGTACGCGAAAAAGTTGTCGCTTGTCTGAGTGAGCGTGCCCACGACTTCGCGCAGGATCGGCAAGCCTCTGCCTGTGTAATGCGTCGTGGTACCGATAATCTCGGCCGCCCAGCGCGCGCGCCGATACATGGCCAGGCCGACCGCAACAGCGGGTGCATGAAATGAACGAGACGTTCTCTCCCAGAATGGGTAAGCGACGCTTTCAAGGCGATTAGCGGCCGTCACGTTGCCGAGGGCCTCGCTCATCGCGTTTCGGATGCTGATGCTGTCGGCGACGTCGTTGGAGACGACGCCACGGGCGCAGAGCTCCACCCAGGCGTCCCAGGTCAGAACCTCGACGTCATCTCGGGACAGCGAGTCGAGGAGTTCGTAACGGCCATGACCGGTTGCATATCGCTCGAGCCACGCGACAAGGCCTGCCCCGAACTCGTCATCAGGTCGGGACAGATACTCAGGGTGATACGACCTGAGCCCGCTCATGTCCAACTGTTCGATTGCATCTAGCAAGCCGCTCAGCTTGTGTGAGAACTGCCTCGTCTTTGGAAATTCCCCTGTGAGTAAGAACCCGTGGCAGGCGAGGGCAAGCTTGCAGAGGCGCTCTAGTCCGCTCGTGTACATGTGAAGGCCAACATTAAGCGGATATGTCTCGTCGTAACCAACCTGACCGCCTGGGCGGTCTTCGCTCATCGGTAGAGCGCATACGCGTCCAATACCGGATCGCACTAATTCTGTTGCGAATTGGGACTCAGTGACGAGATGGAACCACCATCGATCGTTCATGACGGCACGAAGACCTCCACAACTGGCGGCGGCGCTTTGCGAAGGATGTTCTCCAACTCCGCCTTGACCTCTGCGATAAGCTCGGGCTCTGAAAGAAGCGGGCTGAGGTCAACTGATTCAAGTTCGTCGTTAGCTGTGAAGCTGAAGAACTGGGCGTGTTTGCCTAACAGCTCCAGGGCTGCCCCTCGCGTGAACCCGACTTCCTGCAAGTTGATGATCCGTGCGTCGCTTGAACCGTACTCCACGAGTTTCGCAACGTTCATGCCAGCATTGGCCGCGCCGAGGGCCTGAACCGTGAGATCAAAGTAGTTCTCCAGGTAGCTGATGATCTTGAACCGAAGGCCGGTCTCTAGATCGCGCATCGTTTCCTCAATAATCCGGTTGACTTGCTTGGAGTCGCCGACCTTGAACGGTTCGGTGATGAGGTAGGGCGAGACGGAGTAGTCCCGGTAGGTCACGACCCCTTGCTTTGCGTGATAGCGAATCGCACGGCTGATGACCAGGACGAGAGGATCGCCTCGGACCCAGTACGACATCAGGGTCGCCCAGTAACGAATGCGTGCAGTGTAGCCGGGCTCTTCTTTGGGCACGAGCGGATCTCTACCTCCGGACTCTTCGTTGATCCAGTTGTAGAGGCGGCCAAGATGCCTCAGGACAGCCTCGAAGAGTTCGAAACTTAGATCTTCCGTATCTGACGGGATGAGCGCACCCGCCTTGCCGGCGGTAAGCTCCTCCCAGACAGCACTCTGGTAGCGCGGTTGAATTCCAGGCGATCTCCGAAGCACTTCCTCGGATCCCGTGAAGCCAGTGACCGCCTTGTCGATGAGCTTCGCGCCGTCCTTCACTTTCTCTAGAAATAGCGTTCGCAGAGGTGTCTGCTGCTTACCGAGGACATGAAGAAGGAGGATCGAGGCATACTGCTCTACAGTACGCTGTGCGTCATTCGATGGATTCCCAGGAATCTCCTCGCCACGCAAGAAGTGTCCGATATCTGTAAAGTCTTTACGTGTCTTCCCGGGATTCACAAGGAAGCTCTCGGCCACTATGGGCTCGCCGCGGGGAATGAGTTCCTGGCGCTGCTCGGTCCAACTGCTCTGCTCGTGCCGGACGCAGATCACATTTCCGGAGAAGTCGTAGGTGAGGCGCCCAGCGCGTCCAGCGAGATTCTCGAAGTCAATCTTCCCAAAACCTGCGGGGCCATGCGTATCGTTCAGCACGAAGATGTTCTTAGCCGGGAGATTCACGCCTTCAAGCAGCGTAGACGTGCATACCACGTAACGAAGCGGAGAGTCGGGGTCGGAGAAGCACTCTTCGACCTTCTCTCGCACCTCCTGTGGCATCTTGCCGTGGTGGTAGGCAACACCGCGCTCGAGTGTATTTGCGAGGAAGTAGTCCTTATGAATGTGTTCCTTGACGAACTTGATGAGCGCCTCGATGCGAGGATCAAATACTTTGGGAAGGGTTTTGGCGAGATCCATCGCGAAGTTCGCAGACTTTGCGGAACTGTTAATGTAGACGATGGATTTGCGAGCGCCGCTGAGAGACGTGACAAGTTCAATCGCGGTCTTTGCAGTGGGTTTTGCGGCAAGTTTTCCGTTCACCCCAGCCGATCCCGACAGGTAGAACTGTTTCCGCTCCACCAAGTCGACAAAGTAACGCTGCTGTGCGACCGTTCGTTCTCGGACCGTAAGCGCACCGTTCGAGGCCTTGCCGAACAGTTCAAGAAATAATTGCGGATTCTCGATGCTTGGAGAAGCGAAGACGAGCTTCGTCGCGAACCGCCGGATTGTCTCCACGATGGCGTGATAGTAAATCGACGAACGGGCGTCCTTCTTTGCGATGACCTTCTGAGCCTCGTCGACGATCAGATAGTCGATATCGCGAACCGGGTCGGATAGGTATCGGAGCAAGCGCTCAGGTGTAAGCACCAAGATGGTGCGTGGGTACGTCTTCCGCAGGAAGAGCGGCAGGGAAGGGAACGTCGCGACGTTGACCTCGGGCACATCACGAAGGAGCTCCCGCAGATCTGCGGCCGTTTGTCCGATGAGGGCCTTGGTTGGTACGAGTACAACGACGCAGTGCTGATCGAGGTCCGATCGACGGACGATGTCGTAGATTGCGTCCTTGAGGATGAAGGATTTACCGAGTGAGGTCGGTCCGGAGAAGCTGAAGAAGTCTTCGCCGCGCATACGCTCGGCAATCTCGAACTGTGTGTCCGTCAGCGTTGCGGTGCCGTGCTTAGTGGCCTGGGTAACTTCTTTGGCGGCGCGAAGCACCCCGCGTGAAACCGGCAAGGCGTAGGTAACGTCCGTCATATTTGACAGGGTCCTTAGCCCGGGAAAGTTGCCGAGTTCAATGAGCACAGCCGTGGCGACTGCGGTGACGCGGCCACTGCTTCGCGGTGATAGGCCGATGAGTTCGTCGTACTCACGCAGTAACGCGACGATGTTGTACGAGGCCTCCCGATGCTCTGGAAGCGTTGAGTGGGACATGATGTCTGCGTAGCGAAGGAGGCGGTGGACGAGCGCTTCATTGATCTCCGCGGATGTCTCCCCCCTAAGGAAGGCTTCGGAGGCGGCCTTCTCTATTGCGGAGAGGTCGTCGGTAAAGTCTTCACGAGCGACGATCATGTCGCTGAGAACGTCGGCTGCGATGCGGCCGGCCACCTACTTCGACACTCCGTGATTCCCCAGTTGAGCGGCAAGCTCCATGCGGATCTGGGCTATGCCGTGAGCCTTGTCGCCGGTTCCTCGCTTCGCAAACGGGATGGCGTAGAGATGGATTGGGTAGACGCCAAGACCTCGATCCGTGATCTCCTGCTTGATCAAGTCGTGCTGGGTCGTGATGGCCTCAGTGGCGCGCTTCTGGAGTTCGACCTCGATTTCATCTAGCTCCATATCTTCACTCTTCATATCTGAGACGTCAATCTCGTAACCCACAAAGATCCCGAACGCGTTGTGCTTCTTGAGTGCGTCGTCCCCGCCTCCGGCGGAAGGCAGCAATATGGCCGCGAGAGCGGCAAGCTTTGCCTCGTCTAGCTCCTCTTTCAGGAGCTCAGATTGAACGAGCCATGTGTCAAAGTCGAACCCATCTTCGTGGACTTTACCCACAGACTCAAACGCGGCCTTGAGGCCACGTTTCGCGCTCGTGCCCACTCCGCCTGAGTCGCCATACATTTTGGATTCGCCAAAGATGAGTTGGTACGAGTTGTCGGCAGTGCGCAGAAGGTGAACGCCATCAGAGCCGTGGACGTAGTGATCGCTATTCGTCTTTAGTTCCATTTTGGAGAGTATTTTAGGTGCGCCGAGGTGTCCTTCGAGAAGTGAGTAGAGGATGACTTCGCCGCCTTCGCCAGCCTTCTCGTCGGGGGCGCGAAATTGCGCCTGTACTTTTGCGGCAACTTCCATCAACCGGGCGGGATTCTCGAGTGCCTTCTTGTAATTCAATCGCGACAAGACGTAGGCTACGCTGTTATTCTTCAGTTCTCGGTACAAGCCGGCAAGGTCAAAGTTCCCATTGTGTACGCGCAGCACATGGAGGTGAAGATTGGTTTTCGTCTGGAGGGCAACGCTCACGGGAGTGTAGAAGAGCGAATTGAACTGATCCCTGTTGGCGGCAAGGAGAGAAAGTGGTAAAACCGGCTCGGGTGTGCCCATCACTCGGGACTCCGGCGTTGGCCATGGCAGCTCATGAGACCCAGGATGGCCCGAAGATCAGCGTGGTCTGTAGCGACTTGGCGGCGTGTCTTCATTTGCGCCTCATTATGAACTAAATGAGCGGGGCGTCAAGCACTAGCGCTCTCCGGACTGTGCCAATCCAGGCGCGCGACAGTTCGCTCACGGGCGCCGCGGGGAAGGTTGACTGGTGTGGCGTCAATGACACCTCGCTCCGTCTCAGCGATGAACCGATCGGGCCTGACCCATGCTCGCGCAGACGTTGGACGGCCTGGACGAGGAAAGCAGCGTCGCCAGCGGAGGGTTCAAGGACCGTGTCATGAGAGTCGCGGATGGCCCAATCGCTCACGTAGCGAGTGATCGCGTCCGGGGTGAAGAACGCGCTGCGAGCCTTCTGCGCACCTGCCGTGTCGGCGGTGGTCGCTACGGGGTCGGGCATGAACCTATCCTGCCGCAAACCTCCGACATGCGATCGGAGGTGAACTACCGTGGCGTGCCGGGCCGTATCGGATGGCGATCATCGGAGTCATGAGCACGTCGAGCTAACGCCACGTTTTGCTCGGCGATCGGGTCAGCCGGGTTTCGGCATCGCTACGCTCAGCTCCATGAGCGAGCCCGCTTCGGATCTGGCACTCGTGCACGTTGCACCAGTGCGCAAACGCGTGTGGACTTACGTCTTCGATAGGAATCCCGAGTTCGTCGAACCATGGTGGCGTCCGGAACAGGACCCCTCAAACTCCTGCAGATGGGTGTCCATCCGCCAGGGAGTCAACGAAGTTGCGAGATGCAAGTATGTGCTGAAAGACGACCCTGACTACGACGAAGTGGTAGATATCCTCGCGATAGAGGTTGCCGTGCCGCTGCGCCGACAGGGCATCGGCCGCCGCACGCTCGACCTCATCCGTGAGGCGAACCCAGGGCGTCGCCTCATCGCGCTCAATGATGATGCCGTCTCTCGTGGCTTCTGGGAGCGGGTCGGATGGATACGCGAGGAACCCCCCGAGTTCTTTCGTTTTCCGGGCGTCGAGCGCGTGACTTATGTCGAGCCCCTCTGATTTCCGCTGCCTGCACTATGTGAAAAGGCGGTAGCCGCTGATTGTGACTACCGCCCTCTTGAAGGCTAGTTGCTCTCGCCCACGACACCGTCGACGCGCTCGATATGTACCTCCAGAGCTGGCGACATCTCCTGTAGGAGCGCCGCCCAGATGACCGTCTCGACGTAGTCGTCACGGTCAATCGGCTCCTCGTTCCATCGGCTACCGCCATGCTCGCGGGTCCGGACTCGGTACACGCTCGGCTCGAGCAGTCGCTGCCGGAGCTCACTCGGCAGCTCCGTGCTCTCGCCCTCATCGTCCGTGAGGCCAACCACCGCGACGTCTCCGACGAGACGGGCATCGCGGGCCTGCGGAACGTGGAACCGCCACAGGAACGTCGCGCGGCGGTTGAACGGCAAGTCGCGGATGAGTCCTTCCTCGTTGACGTACATCGTGACGCCGAGGTCGGGGATGTCGACCGCTTCGAACCAGCCGCCGACGGCCCGCGGATAATCCTCGAGCGAATCCAACGTCCGGGTCGTGAGGGGTGCGGTGTTGTCCGCCGGGATGATGATGCCCTGCACCATGGTGGTGTCCCTCCTTTGTGCGTGCGACCGGGAACCGGGATGGTTCTCGTGGAATCGCAGAGCACAAACGAGGTCGGGCAATCGGCGCGGGGGAGTGGGTGCGGGGCGGCCGGCGAGCGAGCGTCCGGTCGGGACGTCGCTCGAGCCGACCGCCCGTTGAGGTGGAGCCGTCAGGTCGCCTGGGGCTTCGGCGGCGTGCGCGGTGTCTTCGGTGCCGGGGAGGCGTCGAAGATGGCGGCGATGGCGTCGCGTTTGCCTGCTGCCTCGCGTTCGATCTCGTCGCGGACGTCTTTCGCGCGGCGTTGGATGGCTGGGTCGGCTTTGATTTTGTCGATCCAGGCTTCGATGGCGAGGCGGACTTCGTCGGTGACGGTCCGGTCGTTGAGCTGGGCGATGATGTCCAGCTGGGTGCGGGTGGGCTCGTTGAGTCTGACCGCGAGGGGTTTGATCGGGCCGTAGCCGAGTCCATTGGCGGACGCAGCCGAGGCGGGAGGGGTGTTGACGTTGGACTCGCTCATGTGGGCGGGTCACCTCCTTGACGGGTGCGGCCGAGAACTCGGATGGTTCTCTTGGAGACCGCAGACCGGCAACGAGAGCTGGGGCGGGTGCCAGGACTGAACTGCAGCACCCGCTGGCACTAGTGAACGACGAAACGAGCCGCGTGCCAACCGTCCGATCGGACGATCCCAGATACAAACCTCCTGGCCGCTCTTTCGCTCGGCGACACCGGCGACGACTGGTCAGTGCGGAGCCTCAACTCCAGCTGAACGCGACGGCGGATCGGTCGGGATCAGGGGTTCCTCTCGTCATGAGCGGTCGTGTTGAACTTCGCGAGTTCCGCCTGGCGGCGGGTCTCACGTTCTTGCCGCGCAGCGAAACGACGCTGCCGGTCGGATCTCTTACGCGCGCGGCTGTCGATCAACCGCTCAGTCGCTTCGAGATACTCGTGTAGCGAGTTAGCTGCCTTGGTAAGTTCCGCGTCGGCACTCTTCTGATTGCTGGACGCATCAGCAAGCTTCTTCAAGCTACTTGCGACCTTCTCGATAGGAGCCTCCTGGACCATCGTCTCGGCCCATTGGTCGAGATCCAACAGAGACTGACTGGTCCATGTGCGGGCATCGCCGCTGCCTTCACAGACTGCGGTCACCATCAAGCGCCGCTGCATGGTCTCCTCGTAGTCATCCCTGAAGATTCCGAACCAGAAGAACATCGAGCGACCCGGAGCCAAGAACGGGATTCCGTCTCGGACTAGAGTCCGATCGATCGCGGCTTGCGCAACCTCGTCGTCCGCGACAGGTAGAGGCGACCACTCGAACCGAATGTTCCGCGCAGCGGTGAGACCCACGTTCTTCACTTCCAGGAGGATGGCGGCGCCGCCCTCGAACGAGAAGTCGACGATGACGTAGGGTCTGGCCTGTTCGAGTTGCGACCCGACGGAGGACCGGTATTGGCGAAGTGCGAGCCATGCCGCGACCACGGCAACGACCAGTGTTGCGAATGCCCAGAGCGCCTGCCACTCGTCTGCCGTAGGCCAGCCATCGACGCGCCACCACTCGTTCATGGTCGGGACTGTAACCGGAAGGTACGACACCCCCCTGATCAGCCCGCTCGACCCCACACGCTGACCCAGTCTCCCCGAAAGGCCACTTCCGGACGCGACACCCGTACTGGCGTCGCCCGATCCATCGAGATCACGCGGTGGCGGCACGCTGAAAGACTGCCGTTAGATCCGCCACACTTCGAAGGATGGTGGTGCCGTAGCGAGCCTCGATCTTTGCCTGGGTGAACCGGTGTGCCCACTGCTTCTCGGTGACGACGACATCGCAGTATGCCGCGGCTATGGGGAGCCCCAGGATGTCGTTGAGGTCGTGCGGCTCCCACGCTTGCTCTGTCTGACGGAGCCTTGCCCCTCGCATCACGTTCGTGACATGCCGAGTCGGCAGATCGTCCATGAACTCGACCACTCCGGCTGGACCGAGGTCCTCCACGAAGCGGTCCCATGTGAGACCGATACCTTCGACCGCCTGGGTGACCGCGGGCCGGATGTCTCCGAGGTCCGCTGCGCGTACGGCGAGCTCGAGCATGTCGCCTGACAGCCCGCTTGCACGAATTTCCGAGGCGATCTTGTTCTCGTGATCGACATATTGCTGATCGAGATGACGGGTGTCCGTAACCACTCCCGCCAAACGTGCCATCGCCGGACCGACCCGCAGTAGCTCCGCTTCAATAAGCTTCGAGTAGATCTCCTGGGTCTTGGGGTAGTCCGAAGCGTCAATATCGTTCCCGGAGCTACGGAGCAGACTGATGTCGAGTTCGGGCAACACGACCTGACCGTTCGTCAGGTGCTGGATCCCGATTCCGAAAACCTCGGGGCTGCGCGGCTCCTCGGGGCGACCGTAGCGAGCGTTGAGCGCGTGGTCCAGTTCGGCGGGCAGCACGTATCGTCCGGGCGCCATTGTGTGTCGATTCGAGAGTTCGCTCATCACGTTGGCAACGTCGTTCCGGGACCGGTCATCAGAGCGTTTGCTGGTCTCGGCGTAGCGGAACATGTCGAGCGGAAATGATGCCGTGCCCGCCGCGACGGCAGCGCGGGCAGCTTCCAAGACCTCAACATAGCGCGCACCGGCTGGGTGGCCCGTAGCCGCCCTCGCGAGGTCGATCCACTTGTTCTGGTCGAGATAGACGCGCAGCATGAGCTCATCATTTCGCGAGTCGGCTCATTCGAGGCGCGAAGCGATCTGGAGTTCTGCTCCGAGTCAGTCGAACCGCCAAAATGTCGGTGGCCTGTCCTACCATCGGCACTCCAGAAATTCCTGAAGGAGGCCACGATGGCTGATTATGACGTGCAGTACGACAAGGACAAGGGCGACTGGAGCGCCAAACGAGAGGGTGCCTCGCAAGCGGCCGGCCGCTACGGCACGCAGGCTGAAGCGCACGACGCTGCGGTGGGGTTCGCAATCCGTAGCGGCGGCGGTGAGGTCCGCGACCACCGTAAGGACAACAACCAAATCCGCAACACGGACACCGTCGGCAAGAAGGATCCGTACCCGCCGAAGGGTTGAGCCCCTGAGTCGAGCCCATCTCGAGCATTACGAGATGGGCTCGACTCGTTCGGTCATGGCCATCTCGCCGCCAGGAGAGCCGCGGGGAGGCGTCTCGCAATTCCGGGCTTAATACGTGCTGCTCCCTCAGCTGGGATCGCGGTGCTGTACCTCGGTGGGCCATGCCCCCGCGCCGCTCCCACCTTTGAGGTACACGCGCCCGTTCGCGCCGATGCTGGACACGACGGCCAGCTCGTGACGTGCTTCTGCTATCCCGATCAATCGGTAGCTCCGGCTCACTTGAACGACGTCACCGCTCTTCAGCTTCAACTCCTCGTGCGCAGTGATAGTGCCAAGCGCGAGGTAGTGGTCGATCCAGGCAGAGATCTCGGCGCGGCTCTCGCTATTCACCTCGAAAGTAGGACAGAGCTTCCGGAGGAACTGCATCTGTCGCTCTGTCGGTGCCCCCGCGGCATGCTCGGTCCCCCTGATTTTCGGCTCGAGGAATGCCTCCAGCCGCGCCGTTGCCACGTTGAAGGGCAGGTCGGCATCGAGCGTGCATCCAACCAGCGTCGCGAGCGCCAGCTGATGCGCAGCGGCATGCCTAAGGCTGAGTCTGAGTAGGCGCACGGGTTCGCGCCAATCTGGGTGGGCCATGGCCAATATCATCGACCACGCCTCCGACATCGCCACGAGTCGATTGCGCTCGGCCCCGTCCGTATATCTGCGGGCGCACCGCCGGAATATCCGGTCACGAGAAGCCAGAAGGGGTGGCGGTAGGGCGATGTTCGCATTCCAGCCTGGGGTCGATTCAGATAGTCCTGACAAAGAACGACGCCTCCCGGCAAGAAAGCGGGAGGCGCCGTACTCGCAGATGGGGGTCGGCGAGTATGCAGCTGAGGAGCAGGGGGTGTTAGGCGTTCGCGGCCTTGTACGCCTCGACGACGGGGCCAGCGATACGACCGCGGTCACTGACCGTGTGGCCATTGGCACGCGCCCATTCCCGGACGGAATTGAGGTCGAGGTCGCTCTTTGCCCGAGGTGCGCGTGCCGTGGACTGACGACTGGCGGAACCGATCGACCGGGCGGCGTTCACGAACGGCGCTAGCGCGGCGTGGAACTTGTCGGCGTTGGTGTCGGAGAGGTCGATCTCGTACGACCGTCCTTCGACGGAGAAGTTGAGCTGCTTTCCTTCGCCTTGTTCGAGGACGGTGCCGTCGAGGTCGTCGATGAGTTGGGCAATGTGACGGGTAGCCATATCGCCAGGCTACCTTCGATATCGCTGAACCCTCGGAACCTACCGAATAATTCGGCGTCTGTGATAGAGCGTCCGCATTCCGTTGATGAACGGAATGGAAAGGAATCGGCCCGCCGCCTGTTAGAGACGGCGGGCCGATCCGATCGTGCGAGTGGTTCTCCCCGCTGCCGGCTACGCGCGCGTCTTGGTTCGGCGGCGGGCGACCAGGAGGGCGGCGATGCCTCCGAGGAGCAGCGCACTCGAGCCGATCCCCGCCCAGGTGATACTGGCGCTGTCAAAGCCCTACGGATACTTCCTCTGTCGCGGTCGCCAGGATACGACGTGCGACCTTCCACACCTTCCCGTGAAGGAACTTGAGCGCGCCGTGGCCCGAGAAGTCCGCGCTCTAACGCTGGATGCTGGGTTTGCTTCTGAGATGCGGCGCCATGTGCAGGAAGCGCTCGACGTCCAGCAGCAGGGGGAGCGAGAAGCGCGCACGCGGTTGGCGGCGCAACTGAAGAAGCTCGACGTCCAGAAGTCGAACCTGCTCGACATCGCAGCCGATGGTGAACTTGCGGCGGATGCAGTGAAAGCTCGTTTGCGCGGCCTCGCCGTGCAGCGGCGGACTCTCCTCGAGAAGCTCGCGCGCTCCGATGAACAGATCAAGCGTCACGCCGATGTAGTCCTGGCATACCTCGATCTGCTCGAGCGCCCTTACAGCTTCTACGTCTCCGCACCCGAACCGATCAAACGGCGCGTTCTCGAGGCCTTCTCCTCGGTCCTCTGGATCGAGGATGAGTCCCACCAGGTGCGCGCTCAGGGCCAGGTGCACGAGCCGATCGCTCTGATCCAAGAAGCCGCCGCCGAATGGGCAGCCACACACGCAAAGAGCGCCAGCGATACCGCTGACGCTCTGGACTCCACCCCGAGCAACCTTTATCTCAAGGCAATTTGTTCGAGTAAGACAAGTCTGGTGGGCCCCGTGGGGCTCGAACCCACGACCCGCGGATTAAAAGTCCGATGCTCTACCGACTGAGCTAGAGGCCCGTGGCATCCACCCTACCGGGGGTCGCGGGGTGCCCGCGCCCGCGGCTGGAGCCCACGGCCAGCGTCGGCAGCGCACGAGGGCGTCACCGCCGGCCCCGCGCCACGACCCAGAACAGGTACGCCCCGCCCACCACGCCCGTGAGCAGCCCCACCGGGATCTGCAAGGGAGCCAGCGCGCGCT
This sequence comes from Microbacterium sp. 71-36, assembly GCF_001898305.1. Taxonomy (NCBI): domain Bacteria; kingdom Bacillati; phylum Actinomycetota; class Actinomycetes; order Micrococcales; family Microbacteriaceae; genus Microbacterium; species Microbacterium sp. 71-36. The sequence continues at coordinate 992,548 of NZ_MKTP01000001.1, read as the reverse complement.
GCGCGATGACGTCGGCGACGAGCAGCACGGTCGCGCCGGTCACGGCGGAGGCCACGAGGGGGATGCCACTGGCCCCGGTCACCCGTCGCGCGAGCTGCGGTGCGGCGAGGGCGACGAACCCGATGGGCCCGGCGACGGCGGTCGCGGTGCCGGTGAGGAGCGCGGCGACCACGATGAGGAAGAGGCGCACGCGCCCGAGCCGCACGCCCAGCGCCCGCGCGGTGTCGTCGCCGAGCTCGATGGCGCGGAAGTCGCGGTGCACCGCGATGATGCCGACCGCGAGCACGCCGACCGAAACGGCGAGCGTGCGGACGTCCGCGCCCGACGTGGCGGCGAGGCTCCCGTACAGCCACTGGCTCGCGTTGCGGGCGATCTCCAGCGGCGCCCGGGTGAGCAGGTAGTCGTTCACGGCGGCCAAGAGGATCGCGACGGCGATGCCCGCGAGGATGGTGCGCTCCTTCGACACTCCCGCCTTCCGCGCGATGAGCATCACGACCGCGACCGTCACCAGTCCGCCGATCCACGCGCCGGGGGCGGGCGACGCGGTCGGAGCGATGAGCGTCAGGCCGATGAGCGCGCCCGTGGCCGACCCGGCGCTGAAGCCCACGATGTCGGGACTCGCGAGCGGGTTCCGTGCGAGTGTCTGGAACACCGCGCCCGCCAGTCCCAGCGCCGCGCCGATCAGCAGGGCGGCCGCGATCCGTGGCATCCGCATTCCCACGACGACCAGCGTCGTGCGGGCGTCACCGTCCCCCTGCAGAGCGGATGCCACCTCCGTCGGCGACGCCTGGAACGAGCCGGTCAGCACACCGACGACCGCCGCGACGAGAGCGACCGCGACCGTGATCGCCACCGCGACGCCGTGGCGCGTGCGGCGGCGGGACCGCACGCGGTGCGCGGTGGAGCTCATGACGCGGTCCTCCGCAGCACGAGCCACAGCAGCAGGGGTGCGCCGAGGAACGCGGCGACGATGCCCGCCTCGACCTCGGCGGGCACCGCGATGACGCGTCCGACGACGTCGCTCGCGAGCGTGAGCGTCGCGCCCGTGAGCGCGGCGAGGGGGAGTTGAGCCCGGAGGCCCGGCGGACCCGCACGGTGGACGACGTGCGCCACCAGCAGACCGATGAAGGCCAGGGGGCCCGCGGCGGAGGTCGCCACGGCGCACAGCAGCGTGATCGCGACACCGGATGCCACCAGCACCAGCGCGGGGGAGACCCCCAGTGCCCGCGCGAGGTCGCTCCCGAGGCGCAGCTGGTCGAGGCCGCGCGCCACGACCACCGCCAGCACCAGCCCGACGGCGGCGAAGGGGAGGAGTTGACCGGCGACGTCCGTGTCGCGGCGTTCGAACGACCCCACCGCCCAGAACCGGAACGACTCGAACGTGTCGTCGTCGGCGAGCGTGATGATGCGCACCACAGCGCCGAGGCACGCGCTCAGCGCGACCCCCGCCAGCACCAGTCCGACCGTGCCGCCGCGACCGGCGGGACGGGCCGCGAGGTACACCGCCGCGGCCGCTCCCGCCGCCCCGGCGAAGGCGAACCACACGTATCCGCTCGCGGTGCCGACGCCGAAGAACGCGATCGCGACGACGACGCCCACGGCGGCGCCCGCGTTCACCCCCAGAAGGCCCGGATCGGCGAGCGGATTCCGGGTCGCCGCCTGCATGAGCACCCCCGCGATGCCGAGAGCCGACCCCACGAGGAGTGCGGTGAGGGTGCGGGGGAGCCGGAGGTCGTGAACGATGACGCCCGTGGCATCCCGTCGATCCGAGAAGAGCGCGGTGACGACATCGGGGAACGCCAGTGGGCGCGAACCCACCGCGAGACTCATGACCACGACGACCGCGAGGAGCGCCACGATCGCGAGGGTCGCGACCACCGCGCGCACGTGTCGACGCCGCCGCCGGGCGGCGACGAGGGTGGCTGCCGGCGATGCCCCCGCATTCATCACCGTCATGTAGCTAAGGCTAACCTAAGTGCATGTCGCATCATCGCTCCACGTCCCCTCCTCTCCGATCCCGGCGACGCCTCGCCGTGGCCGCCGCGAGCGTCGGCGTGCTCCTCGCGCTCGCCGGGTGCGCCTCGACGGCACCCGCATCGACCCTTCCCGACGCCGAAGCCGGTTCCACCGGTGAGTGGGTCGTGGCGCGCGAGCTCGAGCCCGGGATGGGGTCGAGCGAAGCGGACGGCGTCTTCCCGCGCGAGGTGGCGCACTTCGCCGGCACCACCCGGATCCCCGCCGCCCCCGAGCGGATCGCCGTCGTCGCCACGGGACAGTTGGATGCCGTCCTCACCCTCGGTGCGGTGCCGGTCGCGGCCACGCGCGCGGAGAACAGTGGGCTCGTGCCGCAGTACCTGCGCGACGCGTTCCCCGCCGACGCGGCGCAGCTCGACGCCATGGCCGATATCGGGGAACGGACCGAACCCGATCTCGAGGCGATCGCGCAGGCGGCTCCCGATCTGATCCTCGTCAACTCGACGCGGGGTACCGAGATCTACGACGCCCTGTCCGCGATCGCGCCGACGGTGGTGACCAAGGGCAACGGCGTGAACTGGAAGAGCGACTTCCTCCTCGTCGCGGACGCTCTCGGGCGGAAATCCGCCGCGCAGGCGAACCTCGACGCGCTCCAGGCCGACAGTGCCGCGTTCGCGCAGTCGCTTCCGACCCCGGCGCCGACCGTGTCGTTCCTGCAGTCCACCGGTGACCGCACGCGCATCATGGGCGTGCCGTCGTTCGCGGGCGGCCTCGCCCAGGATCTCGGGCTCGCGCGGCCGGAGTCCCAGCGCTTCGACGAGACGTCGCAGGACGTGAGTGCCGAGCAGATCGACCTCGCCGACGCCGACCACGTCTTCTACGCCGGAACCGGACAGGGCGTGGCGTACATCGAGTCCGCCCCGCTGTGGGCGACGCTCGACGCCGTCGCCGCCGGCCGGACCACCACGGTCGACTTCGACCCGTGGTTCATGAATGCGGGACCCACCGCAGCGCGCCTCGTGCAGAACGAGATCGCGGTAGCTCTCGGCGGGTGAACGCAAAAGAGCGAGTGCCGGACCCCCTCGCCTGGGGTCCGGCACTCGCCGTCAGGTCCGATCAGTCAGTGATCGGTCCGGATGCGTGAGAATTACGCAGCCGGGGGCATCAGCACCGAGTCGATGAGGTACACGGTCGCGTTGGCGGTCTGCACGCCGCCGCAGATGACGTTGGCGTCGTTGACCTTGATCGAGTCGCCCGAGCCCGAGACGGTGACGTCCTGGCCCTCGACCGTGGCGTGGGTGCCGTCGATCGCGTCCGGGGCGATCTGGCCGGGGACCACGTGGTACGTGAGGATCTTGGTCAGCGTGTCGGTGTCGGTCTTCAGCGACTCGATGACGGCGGGGTCGATCTTCGCGAACGCGTCGTCGACGGGCGCGAAGACCGTGAACTCGCCACCGTTGAGGGTGTCGACGAGGTTCACGTTGGGGTTCAGCTGGCCGCTGACGGCGGCGGTGAGCGTGGTCAGCAGCGGGTTGTTCGACGCGGCGACGGCCACGGGGTCGGCGGCCATGCCCTCGACCGAACCGGCGCCCGACGGCACGGCGGCGGCGTAGTCGGCGCAACCGGGGCCCACGAGGTTGGCGGCCGGGTCCATCATGCTCGACGACGCCGAGGGCGACGCGGCCATGGAAGGAGCGGTGGACTCCTCGGTCGTTCCGCCGGCGGTGGTGGAGCCACCCGAACATGCGGTGAGAGCGAAGGCCGAACCCAGCACGAGGGCGAGACCGGCGACGACAGGCTTCTTGTTCTTCAGCATGACATTCCTCCGAAATCGTTCGGACCGCGGCTGCGACCCGTTCAAGACACCCCGGTGCGGGGGGCGGTTCGCCGTGTTGCGGCGTACACAGGGTCTTCGGGACCCCCTCGTGATCGGATTGCGGATTGTTGCGGAGTGGGCCCGATTCGGCATCCGAGAATCACGAAAAGTCCAGATCAGCGTCATATAAATATTCTTGAGAATATTTTTCGGGATGCCGAGGAGGTGCGGCGACCTCGCGCCCGGATGCGCCCGAGTCACGGTTGCGTACCTCATGCGCGCCACGCGCGCGCGAGGAAGGGAAGTCCCGTGCGCGTGCGGCATGCTGGATGTCATGGTGATCGACGGCTTCTCTCTCCCGGATGACGGGGCGGACCGCGTCGACCACGTCGGAGAATTGCTGCAGAAGATCGCCACCGGCGACCGCGCCGCATTCGCGGAGCTGTACGACACCCTGTCGGCTCGCGCGTTCGGACTCATCCTGCGAGTGCTCGTCGACCGGTCGCAGAGCGAGGAAGTTCTCCAGGAGGTGTTTCTGGAGATCTGGCAATCCGCCGCGCGCTTCACTCCGAATAAGGGTCAAGGAAGATCGTGGGTGCTCACGATCGCGCACCGACGAGCGGTGGACCGCGTGCGGTCGTCGCAGTCGAGCGTGGATCGCGACGTGCGCGTCGGATTCCGGGATATGGATGTCGCATACGACGACGTCTCTGAGAAAGTAGAACTGAAAATCGAAGGGCGGCGCGTCGTCGATGCACTCGCGACGCTTCCCGACGCCCAGAAGGAAGCACTCACGCTCGCCTATTTCGGTGGGTACAGCCAAAGTGAGATCGCGACCCTCGTCGGGGCACCGCTCGGTACGGTCAAGACCAGGATGCGTGACGGCCTGTCGCGCTTAAGAATGGAGATGGGGGTGGACAAGTGAACGAGAGGGATTTCGCCGACCTCGCTGCCGGTCACGCGCTGAACGCGCTTTCCGACGCAGACGAACGCGCGTACCAGGAGGCTTTGGCGGGCAACCCGCACTGGTCCTCCCACGTCCGCGATGCCGCCGACGCCGTCGCCGCGATCAGTGCGACCGTCGAGCCGGTCGAGCCTCCGGCATCCATCCGTGCGTCGCTCCTGGCGCGTATCGCCGACCTTCCCCAGGAGTCCGCCGCCCCGATCGACGACCGCGACGTGCTCGAAGACTTCGCCGCCGCAGGCCCTGCGCCGATCGAGCCCGAGCAGGAGGCCGTCACGGTCGGTCCGTCCGCGTCGAGCGGGTGGGGACTGCGCCGGTGGTTCACGCTGGCCGCGTCACTGGTCGCCGTGCTCGTCCTGGGCTTCGGTGCGGTCACGATCGGGCAGCAGCTCACGCGTCCCGCGTCGCTCGTCGCGCTCGAGCAGGTCACCACGGCTCCCGACGCGCAGTCGGCGACCGCGACCATGCCCGACGGCGCGGTCGTGACGGCGCACTGGTCGGACTCCACGGGGCAGAGCGTCCTCGTGACCGACAAGATGTCGACGCTGCCCAGCGACAAGACGTACGAGCTGTGGTTCGTCCGCGACGACACCCCCATCGCCGCGGGGATCTTCTCGACGGATGCCGAGGGAAAGGCGACCGCGGTGCTGCAGGGCGAGTTCCACTCCGGCGACGTCATCGCCGTCACCGTGGAGCCCGCCGGCGGATCGCCCGACGGCACGCCGAGTTCGGCACCCGTCGTCGCGGTGGCCACCGCCTGAACGGTCCCTCCACCCGGCCCGGCCGTCGTCGCGCACGCTCTAGCCTGGAACGATGAGCGATTCCCCTCGCGAGTTCCACAAGCCCGTCCGGCGTCCCGCCGAGCTCTTCGACCGCCTGTTCTCGGCGGAGGACCCGGCTGAGGTCTCGCGCGTCGCGCACAGCACCGCGCACGCGCTCCTCTCGCGCGTGCGCGCCGACCCGAGCGTCGACGTCGTCGAGCGGCTCGTCGCCTTCACCGACGACCACGGCATCGACGACATCGCCGAGCTGTGGTCGCGCTCGCCCGCCCGGTCGCTGCCCGGGGCGCTGTGGCGGCTCTACCTGCTGCAGCTCATGATCCACGACGACGCCGCCACCGCCGCCCTGCTCTTCGAGCGCGGTCGGGTGGAGATGGCGACGGTCGACCCGGTCGTGGTGGGCGCGCCCGCGCCGGCGGGTCCCGAGGAACTCGTGCAGCTCATCGACACGATCCTGCGCGGGCTGTTCGAGGGCGACTTCGCCGTCGCGCTGGATCGTGCCGCGGCGTTCTGCCGCGTGCAGGCATCGGGTTCGACGCATCTCGCCGACGACTACGAGAACACCGAGTCCGAGCGCGCCACGGCGCTGACCACGCGGGCGCTGCGCCTGTCGACGTACGCCGACGACCTCGCCGCGGCCGCGGCTCTGTGGCGTCGCGACGCGCTGACCTGAACCGGGCGCGGGGTCGCGACCCGCGCGAGGCATCGACTGTCCAGGACACGCCGTTGCGTCGGGTGCCCGTGCGGCGTGTTGTGGACACTCGACGGCACGCGGCTGCACGTACGCGGGAAAAGAAAGTGCCGGGCCGCAGAACGCCTCTCGGCGCAAGGCCGCTCATAGCGGCAGAAGATGGAGCCCGGGGTTACTGCGGCCCGGCTATGGAAGTGTAACAAGCACCGTGCGGAGACATTCCCTCGACGGCGGGGGTTGACGAACCCCGGGCGTGTCGGCGCGGCGGGCATAGGGTCGATCCATGGCTTGGCGTTCCGTCCTTCTGATCGACCCCGTGGCATCCGATTCCTCCCGGGAGGACTACGCCGACACCTTCCGCCCGGTCGCGCCCGACGCACCCGCGCTGCGCGTGGGCGACCTCAGCGCGCAGCGCGGCGACGGCGTCTTCGAGTCGCTCGGCGTGGTCGACGGCCACCCCCAGGAGGTCGAGCCCCACCTGGCCCGCCTGGTGCACTCGGCGGCGCTGTGCGAGCTGCCGGAACCGCACCTCGACCAGTGGCGCGCCGCGATCGCGCGGGTCGCCGCCGACGCCCTCGCGGGCGAGAGTGTGATCAAGCTGATCCTCAGCCGCGGCGTCGAACACGGTCCGGCGCCCACCGCGTGGGTCACCCTGGCCGACGCGCCCGACAGCACCCGCGCGCGCACCGAGGGCGTCCGCATCGCGACGCTCGACCGCGGGTACGCCCTCGACGCGCCCGCGCGGGCGCCGTGGCTGCTGCTCGGGGCCAAGACGCTGTCGTACGCGGTGAACATGGCCGCGATCCGTGAGGCGAAGCGGCGCGGCGCGGACGACGCCGTCTTCGTCACGAGCGACGGGTTCGTGCTGGAGGCGCCCACGGCATCCGTCGTCCTCCGTTTCGGCGACCGCTTCGTCACTCCCGAGCCGCACGCCGGGATCCTGCACGGGACGACGCAGCGGAGCCTCTTCGCGCACCTCGAGCGGCGGGGCTTCGAGACCGCGTACGAGACGGTGCCCGTGGCCGACCTGCAGCGCGCGGATGCGGCCTGGGTGCTCTCGAGCGTCCGGCTCGCCGCCCCGATCTCGGCGGTCGACGGCGCGGGGAAGACCGTCGACCGCGCGATGACGGACGAGCTCAACGCCTACCTGCTCTCGCCGCGCGACTGAGCCCGCGAACGACGATGGCCCCGCGCGGTGCGGGGCCATCGTGCGGTGGGGTGCTTATCCGAAGCGTCCGGAGACGTAGTCCTCCGTCGCCTGCACGGTGGGCGCGGTGAAGATCGTCGCCGTGTCGTTGTACTCGATGAGCTTGCCGGGCTTGCCGGTGCCGGCGATGTTGAAGAACGCGGTCTTGTCGCTCACGCGGGAGGCCTGCTGCATGTTGTGCGTCACGATCACGATCGTGTAGTCGTTCTTCAGCTCCGAGATGAGCTCCTCGATCGCGAACGTCGAGATCGGGTCGAGGGCCGAGCACGGCTCGTCCATCAGCAGCACGTCGGGCGAGACCGCGATGGCGCGGGCGATGCACAGACGCTGCTGCTGACCGCCGGAGAGGCCGCCGCCGGGCTTGTCGAGGCGGTCCTTCACCTCGTTCCAGAGGTTCGCGCCCTGCAGGGACTTCTCGACGAGCGCGTCGGCGTCGCTCTTGGAGAGGCGCTTGTTGTTGAGGCGAGCGCCCGCCAGGACGTTCTCGCGGATCGACATCGTCGGGAACGGGTTCGGACGCTGGAACACCATGCCGACGTGACGACGCACGAGCACCGGGTCGACCCCGGGGCCGTACAGGTCGTCGCCGTCGACGAGGACGCGTCCCTTGACGTGACCGCCGGGGATCACCTCGTGCATGCGGTTCAGCGTGCGGAGGAACGTGGACTTGCCACAGCCGGACGGGCCGATGAAGGCCGTCACGGTGCGGGGCTGGATGTCGATGGAGACGCCTTCGACCGCGAGGAAGTCGCTGTAGTAGACGTTGAGGTCTTCGACCTCGATGCGCTTGGACACGGGGGCCTTCCTGGGATCAGCGCGCCTTCGGTGCGAACACCGAAGCCACGATGCGGGCGATCAGGTTGAAGATGACGACGAGCACGACCAGCAGAAACGCGGCGCCCCAGGCCTGGGCCTGAGAGGCGTCGATGTCCTGTCCCGGGAAGCTGTACGCGGTGTACGCCATCACGGGGAGGGTCTGCATCGGACCGTCGAACGGGTTGGAGTTGAAGTTGTCGGTGAAGCTGGCCGCGATGAAGATCGGGGCGGTCTCGCCGACGACGCGGGCCACGGCCAGCACGACACCGGTGATGATGCCGCTGGCCGCGGTCCGCAGGACGACCTTGATGATCGTCGCCGAACGCGGGACGCCGAGGGCGAGCGACGCCTCGCGCAGGTCGGCGGGGACCAGGCGCAGCATCTCTTCCGTGGAGCGGATGACGATGGGGATCATCAGCACGCACAGGGCGATGGATGCCGAGAACCCGCTGAACGCCTTCGGGCCGACGATCAGCGCGAAGAACGAGAACGCGAACAGACCGGCCACGATCGAGGGGATACCGGTCATGACGTCGACGAGGAACGTGATCGTGCGGCGCAGCGGGTTGGTCGGCAGCGCGTACTCGACGAGGTAGACGGCGGCGAGCACACCGATCGGCACCGAGATGAGCGCCGCGATGCCCGTGATGATGAGCGTTCCGACGATCGCCTGGAGAGCGCCGGGGGTCGCGACCACCGCGAGGGTGTCGGGGTCGAAGGCGCTGCCGCCGGTCTGGGTGATGAAGTTCCAGTTCACGACCGCGAGGCCCTTGGACACCACGGTCCACAGCGTCGAGATGAGCGGCGCCACGGCGAGGATGAAGGCGGCCGTGACGAGACCGCGGACGACGCGGTCGACGGCCTTGCGGCGGCTCTCGACGATCGAGGAACCGATGGCGATCGCGATCAGGTACAGCAGCGCGGTGAGGATCAGCCAGCTCGGCAGGTGGAAGCCGCCGATGAGGAACTGCACGCCGGCGACCAGCACCGCGACACCGACGAGCATCGCCGGTTCGATGTAGCGGGGGAGCTGACCGCTGGTGAGCGCGAGCGGAGTCGAGGCGGACGACGCCGCCGACGGGGCGTTGGTGGTGGTCACGAGCGCTTCCCCTTCCTGCGACCCTTCGCCCCCGGGCCGGTCGCGCTGATGATGTAGCGGGCCAGGATGTTCACCGCGAGCGACACGACGAACAGCATCAGACCGGTGCCGATGAGCGCGGAGCGCTGCAGGTCGGTCGCGATCGGGAAGTTCAACGCGATGTTGGCGGCGATCGTCTGCGAGTTGTAGCCGTCGGTGAGGATCAGGACCGAGTAGATGAGGCTGGGCGAGATGATGAGCGCGATGGCCATCGTCTCGCCGAGCGCGCGCCCGAGACCGAGGAGCGTGGCCGAGACCATGCCGCTGCGGGCGTAGGGGAACACCGCCAGACGGATCATCTCCCAGCGCGTGGCTCCGAGGGCCAGGGCGGCCTCCTCGTGCAGGCGCGGGGTCTGGAGGAAGATCTCGCGCGTGATCGAGGTGACGATCGGGAGGATCATCACCGCGAGCACCACGGAGCCGGTGAGCAGCGTCGACCCGGTGCTCGACGGGGAGCCGGCGAAGAGCGGGATCCACCCGAAGTAGGTGTTCAGGAACTCGCCCAGCGGGATGAGGAGCGGGCGCATCACGATGATGCCCCACAGGCCGAACACGATCGAGGGGACGGCCGCGAGCAGGTCGACGATGTAGCCGAGCGCTCCGGCGATCCGACGCGGCGCGTAGTGCGAGATGAACAGCGCGATGCCGATCGCCACGGGGGTGCCGAGCACCATCGCGATGAGGGCCGCCCAGATGCTTCCCCACAGGAGCGGACCGACATACTCCCAGAAGTTCGTCCACGAGCCGTTCTGGTAGCCGGCGAGGTCGCCCTGCGTCCAGTCGCCGGTGATCGCGGGGAGGCCCTTGATGATCAGGAAGATCGCGACACCCGCCAGGATGATCATGATCGAGATCGAGGCCGTCATCGACAGGCCGAGGAAGACGGTGTCTCCCGCGCGGCGCTTGCCGACGATCGTGGAACGGTCCCCGGCCGGGGGAGCAGAGACGGTGTCAGCCACGGCTGACCTCGTTCTCGGCAATGGTCATGGTGTGCTCCTCGGGTCGGGATTCTCTCTGAGGATGGTCGGGCTCAGCGGAAGCGTCGATGCGGACATCGACGCTTCTGATCAGCCCGAACCGGCCCGCACCGAGGTGCGGACCGGTTCGGATCCGAGAGATGTTTACTTGATCGCCTCGAGCGTCTTCGCGGCGTCCGCGAGGACCGACTCGGGAAGCGGCGCGGAACCGGCGTTCTTCGCGGCGACCTGCTGGCCGAGCGAGCTGGTGATGAAGCCGAGGTACGACTTCACGAGCTCCGCCTGCTTGGTGTCCTTGAACTCGGTGCAGGTGATGGCGTACGAGACCAGCGGGATCGGGTAGGTCTCGGCGGTCAGCTTGGTGTAGTCGAACTTCTTCGACAGGTCACCGGGGACGCCGTTGTCGGCGTCGACGGCCGCGGCCGCGAAGGTCGCCGTGACGGCCTCGGGGCTGAAGGGGATCGCGGTGCCGTCCTGGATGATCGCGACGGACTTCAGGTCACCGATGGCCGAGTGGTCGGCGTAACCGATGGTGCCGGAGCCGGCCTTGACGGCCTCGACGACGCCCGAGCCGCCCTTCTGCTTCGACACGTTGCCCTCGATCGGCCAGTCCTTGCCCGCGGGCGAGGTCCAGACCGACGACTGCGTCGCGGCGAGGTAGTTGGTGAAGTTCGTCGTGGTGCCGGAGCCGTCCGAACGCGCGACGGTCGTGATCGGACCGGCGGCCAGTGCCGTGCCGTTGTCCTTGGTGATGGCCGGGTCGGACCAGTCGGTGATCTGCAGGGCGAAGATCTTCGCGATGGTCTCGCCGCTGAGCTTCAGCTCGCTCACGCCGGGGATGTTGAAGATGATCGCGACACCATCGAGGTAGATCGGGATGTTCACGCCGCCGTCCGTGCAGAGCGCCTTCGACTGCGTGGTCTGGTCGGCGTTCAGGGGCGAGTCGGAGCCGGCGAAGTCGTACGCGCCGCTGAGGAAGTTGGTGACACCGCCACCGGAGCCCTGCGACTTGTCGTAGTTGATCGTCACGCCCTTGGCGGTGGCGTTGTAGGCGGCGGTCCACGCGGCCTGCGCGTTGGCCTGGGCGCTGGAGCCACCGGCGGTGATGGTGCCGGCGAGGCTGGGGTCGATCGTGAACGCCACGTCGGCCGAGGAGGCGGACGGGGACGACTCCGAGGTGCCGCCGCTGGAGGAGGCGCAGCCGGCGAGGGCGAGAGAGGCCACGGCGGCCACGGCGCCCAGCTGGGCGAATCGGGAGAGCTTCACTATGTGAATCCTTCGCATGTCGGGGACACGAACCCGGTGCAGGGTTCTCCCGCACGGTAAACACCGTCCCTTACCAGAGTGCGTTGCACGGGTGAACGGAAGGTGAACCGGCGCGGCCGTTCCGGGGTGTTTTCCCGGCGTGTGTACGCTTCACCCCCGTGACGACCCCCGTGTTCCCCACCCCGGCGATGCTCGACCGCACGAGCGCCGCTGCGGCGCCGCGCACGCTGATCGACATCCTCGCGGACGTGGCCGCACGGCATCCCGAGGCCTCCGCCATCGACGACGGCTCGGGCGCCCTCAGTTATCGCGAGCTGCTCGCGCGCGTCTGGCGCACGGCGGCGTCGCTGCACGAGGCCGGCGTGCGCCGGGGCGACCGGGTCGGTGTCCGGATGCCGTCGGGCTCGAAGGAGCTGTACGTCTCGATCCTCGCCGTGATGGCCGCCGGCGCCGCCTACGTGCCGGTGGACGCCGACGATCCCGACGAGCGTGCGCGTCTGGTGTTCGGCGAGGCCGGGGTCAGGGGCATCATCGCGGGCGACGGCGAGTTCGTCGCGGCGGGCGACGACCTCGTGCGCCTGTACGACGGGGAGGCTCCGCACCCCCGCACCAACGCCGTCCCGATCGTGGCGCCGCCGACGGTCGACGACGACGCCTGGATCATCTTCACGTCGGGTTCGACCGGGGTGCCCAAGGGGGTGGCCGTCACCCACCGGTCGGCAGCGGCCTTCGTCGAGGCCGAGGCGCGGCTGTTCCTGCAGGGCGACCCGCTCGGACCGGGCGACCGTGTCCTGGCGGGGCTCTCGGTCGCCTTCGACGCGTCGTGCGAGGAGATGTGGCTCGCGTGGGGGCACGGTGCGTGTCTCGTCCCCGCACCGCGCTCGCTCGTCCGCTCGGGCGAGGACCTCGCGCCGTGGCTGCTGCGCCAGGGCATCTCGGTCGTCTCCACGGTCCCCACCCTCGCCGCGATGTGGCCGGCGGATTCGATCGAGAACGTCCGACTGCTGATCTTCGGCGGCGAGGCGTGTCCTCCCGAACTCGCCGCCCGGCTCGTGGCCGAGGGGCGCGAGGTGTGGAACACCTACGGCCCCACCGAGGCGACGGTGGTCGCGTGCGCCGCACCGCTGGACGGAACGCCGCCCGTGCGCATCGGGCTCCCGCTCGACGGCTGGGCGCTCGCGGTCGTCGACGGCGAGGGGCAGCCCGTCGCCGAGGGCGAGGTCGGCGAGCTGATCATCGGGGGAGTGGGGCTCGCCCGGTATCTCGACCCCGCCAAGGATGCCGAGAAGTACGCGCCGATGCCGACGCTGGGGTGGGAGCGGGCCTACCGATCGGGCGACCTCGTCCGCTTCGAGCGCGAGGGTCTCGTCTTCCAGGGCCGCGCCGACGACCAGGTGAAGGTCGGCGGCCGCCGGATCGAGCTCGGCGAGGTCGAGTCGGCGCTGCAGGATCTGCCGCGCGTGCACGCCGCGACCGTCGCCGTGCGCACGACCGAGGCCGGAGTGCCGATCCTGGTCGGCTACCTCGTCATGGAGGACGGCGCCGTGCTCGACCGCGCCGCCGCGCGCGCGGCGCTCGCCGAAAGCCTGCCCGCCGCGACGATCCCGCTGCTCGGGGTCGTCGACGAGCTTCCCGTCCGCACGTCCGGGAAGGTCGATCGTGCCGCGCTGCCGTGGCCGCTGCCGGGCGTCGACGCTCCGGTCGCAACCGATTTCTCGGCCGACGAGACCTGGCTGGCCGCCCAGTGGCAGGCGGTCCTGGGACTCCCGGTCACCGATCGCAAAGCCGACTTCTTCGATCTCGGCGGAGGTTCGCTGTCGGCGGCGCAACTGGTGTCGCGCATCCGCGCGCGCGTGCCCGAGTTCTCGGTCGCCGACATCTACGACGTCCCGCGTCTCGGGGCGATGGCCAAGGCCCTCGGCCCCCAGCTCACGGACGACGCGCCCGCGGTGTTCCACCGGCCGACTCCGACACCGCGGGCGACGCAGTGGGTCCAGACCCTCCTCGGCGCCCCGCTGTTCATCCTGTCGGGCGTGCGGTGGCTGCTGTACCTCCTCACGGCGTCCGCGATCCTGCAGTTCGTCCCCGGCTTCGAGGTGCTGCCGTCCGTCCCCTGGCCCGCTCTGCTGACCGGGCTGGTGGTGTTCGCGACCCCGTTCGGGCGCATGGCGATCGCCGTGGTGTCCGCGCGGTTGCTGCTGGCCGGGGTCCGTCCCGGGGACTACCCCCGGGGCGGGGGCGTGCACGTGCGTCTGTGGCTGGCCGAGCAGATCGCTGCGCAGGTCGACGCCGTGGGGCTGGCCGGAGCGCCGTGGGTCTCGTACTACGCCCGCGCTCTAGGCGCCCGCATCGGCCGGAACGTCGATCTCCACGCCCTGCCTCCCGTGACCGGCATGCTCGTCGTCGGCGACGGTGCGTCGATCGAGCCCGAGGTCGATCTCACCGGCTACTGGATCGACGGAGACCTCGTGCGCATCGGCGAGGTCCGCATCGGCAGCGAGGCCACGGTGGGCGCCCGCTCCACCCTCGCCCCGGGGACGCGCATCGGGCGCCGCGCCGAGATCGCGCCGGGATCGGCGGTCTTCGGACGCGTGAAAGCCGACCAGTCCTGGGCCGGGTCTCCGGCCGTCCGTGTCGGGGGAACGGCGAAAGGCTGGCCGACGGAACGGCCGTCCGCCCCCACGCGCTGGTTGTGGGCCTACGCCTGCTCCGCCGTGCTCCTCGCCCTCCTCCCGCTGCTGTCGTTCGCCGTCGGGGGACTCGTCGTCGCACAGGGCATGCGGGATGCCGGCTCCCTCGCCGCCGCGGCCGGAGCCGCCTTCGCCTGGCTCGTGCCCGGTGTCGCCGTCACCGGCCTGGTGTTCGCGGCATCCGTGGTGCTGCTCGTCCGGGTCTTCTCGATCGGACTGGTCGAGGGGACGTTCCCCGTGCGCAGCCGCGTCGCCTGGCAGGCGTGGACGATCGAGCGGCTGCTGGATTCGGCGCGCACGATCCTCTTCCCGCTGTACTCCAGCCTGTTCACCCCCGTCTGGCTGCGGATGCTCGGTGCGCGCGTGGGCCGCGACGTCGAGGCATCCACCGTCCTTCTCCTCCCGACGATGACGCGCATCGAGGATGGGGCGTTCCTCGCCGACGACACGATGGTGGCGTCGTACGAACTCCGCTCCGGGTGGCTGCGCGTGGGATCGGTGCGGATCGGCAAGCGGGCGTTCCTCGGCAACTCCGGCATGGCGGCCCCCGGCCACCGTGTGCCGCGCGACGGCCTCGTCGCGGTGCTGTCGGCGGCACCGCTGAAAGCCAAGCCCGGATCCTCGTGGCTCGGGTCGCCCGCGGTGCGACTGCGACGCCTGTCGGCCGAGGGGGACGATTCGCGCACGTACAACCCCGGCCCCGGGCTCCGTCTGGCGCGAGCCCTGTGGGAGCTCGGTCGCTTCGTCCCCGTGGTCGTCACGTGCGCGATCGGCCTGGCGGTGCTGTTCGCGCTGGCGGGGCTGTGGGATGCCATCGGTCCGGTCGGGACGCTCCTGCTCTCGGGCGTGGTGCTGCTGGCCGCCGGCGCTGTCGCCGCCGGGATCTCGACCCTGGCGAAGTGGGCGATCGTCGGGGTCATCCGGGCGGGGGAGCAGCCGCTGTGGTCGAGCTTCGTGTGGCGCACCGAGGTCTCGGACACCTTCACCGAGATGGTCGCGGCGCCCTGGTTCGCGCGCGCCGCCACGGGCACACCCGCGCTCGCGGTCTGGCTGCGCACCCTCGGCGCCCGCATCGGCCGCGGCGTGTGGTGCGAGAGCTACTGGCTGCCCGAGCCCGACCTGGTCACTCTCGGGGACGCGTCGACCGTCAACCGCGGGTGCGTCGTCCAGACCCACCTTTTCCATGATCGAATCATGAGTATGGACACCGTCGAGCTCGAACCCGGTGCGACCCTCGGGCCGCACAGCGTGGTGCTCCCCGCCTCCACGCTCGGCGCTCACGCCACCGTCGGTCCCGCGTCGCTCGTGATGCGGGGCGAGACCGTCCCCGTCGGCTCGCGCTGGAGCGGCAACCCCATCGGCCCCTGGCGCGCCGTGAAGGTGCGCGCCTACCAGTCGACCACGTGAGCGGCGTCGATCCGTACGCTCCGCAGAGCGGCGACGCCGGGTACGACGTGGCTTCGTACGACCTCACCCTCGACTACCGCGTCCGCACGAACCGCCTCCAGGGCACGGCGGTCATCGCCGCCGTCGCCGCCGAGGATCTGACCTCCGTCGTCCTCGACCTCGTCGGGCTCCGCGCCACACGAGTCCGTGTCGGCGGCGCTCCCGCCCGTTTCTCGGCGGCGGCGGGGAAGCTGCGCGTCGCGGCGCCCCGGCCCCTCGCGCCGGGGGAGCCGTTCGAGGTCGAGGTGGCCTACGCCGGAGCCCCCGGCCCGCGCCGATCGCGCTGGGGTGCGGTCGGCTGGGAGGAACTCACGGACGGGGCTCTCGTGGCGGGTCAGCCGATCGGCGCCCCCACCTGGTTCCCGTGCAACGACCGCCCCGACGACCGTGCGCGCATGACCATGCGGATCACCGTGGACGACGGCTACACGGTCGCCGCGACCGGAGTGGCGGGGGCGACGAGCCGCCGCGGCGGGAGGGTGACCTCGACGTTCACCTCGGACGTCCCGACGGCCACCTACCTCGCAGCCGTCCACGTGGGCCGCTACCGCACCCGTGCCCTCCCGGGTTCCGGGGCCGCGGGCATCCCCGCGGTGACCGTCACCGCGCCCCCTGCGCTCGCCGCCGCGGCGGACCGGGCGTTCGCCCCCGTGCCCGAGATGCTGCGCGTGTTCGACTGCTTCTTCGGCCCCTACCCGCAGGAGGCGTGCTCCCTCGTGGTCACCGCCGACGAGTTGGAGATCCCGCTCGAGGCGCAGGGGCTCGCCGTGTTCGGCATGAATCACCTCGTCCCCGCGGCGCAGCGTCTCATCGCCCACGAGCTCGCCCACCAGTGGTTCGGCAACAGTGTCGGGATCGCCCGCTGGAGCGACATCTGGCTCAACGAGGGATTCGCCTGCTACGCCGAGTGGCTGTGGTCCGAGGCATCCGGCGGTCGTTCGACCGACGACTGCGCGCGCAGCCATCACGAGCGTCTGACCGCGAAGCCGCAGGATCTGCTCCTGACCGATCCCGGCCCCGACGACATGTTCGACGACCGCGTCTACAAGCGCGGGGCGCTCACCCTCCACGCGCTGCGGCGGAGCATCGGCGACGACCGGTTCTTCGACCTCGTCCGCGGGTGGACGGCCGCCCACCGCCACGCCCTCGTCGGCACCGACGATCTGCGTGCCGCGGTCCGTGCGGCCGGGGGAGCGGATGCCGTGGAGCTGCTGTCGCGGTGGATCGATCGCGCCGAGGTTCCGCCGCTGCCCTGACCGCGCGGCGCAAGGTCGGCGATTCGCGTTCGGTGAGTCGGGAAGGATGCCGGGGCGCTGAGGTTGCGCGGATCACTGAGGATGCGCGACGCCGAGGTCGGCAGCCACGGCCAGCACGACGCCGGATGGACCGTCGGCGTCCCAGCCGGAGACGGCGGCGCCGTCGTCGATCGACGCGGTCCACTCCTCGCCGGGCGCTGCCGAGTCGGCGAACCGCACGCGGAGCGGGTCGACGGCCAGTCCGCGGCCGTCGGCCTTGAGGACGGCCTCCACCCGCGCCCACGACCGGGCGTCTCCGCCCGGCAGGATGCGGTCCAATCCCGACGCGGAGGCGGGGACGGCATCCAGCCCTACGCGCCCCCATCCGGGCGCCGCGACCACGAACGCCCACCCGTCGGCGTACGACACGGAGACCGCGGAATCCGTCCCCAGGACCCGGACGCGACCATGGTCGCCGCCACAGGACGGGCACCGCGACACGAACGTCGCCCCCGGAAGCAGCTCGGCGAGCAGCGCCCGCGCGACCGTGCGGCGCTCGACACCCTCGGGGATGCGCCGCCACGCGAGGCGCACGCCGGCGGGGAGCGTCACACCTGCGGCTCGTGCGTCTCGATCGCGACGATCCCCGACCCGGGATGGGCGACGGGGATGTGGGCCACCGAGAACGCGGCCGGTTCGAGGGCCGAAGAACTTCCCAGGTACGACCCGCGCATCGTGCCGGTGGCCAGCGCCAGCTCGTGCATGATCTCGGGGAGCACCGGGCCGTGGCTGGCGAGGACCACGGGTTTGCGGGCACGGACGCGTTCACCGACGACGCTGCGGGCGTCGCTGCGTCCTTCCTCCCACGCGTCCTGGCTGATCGCCGCCGACATCTGCACGCGCTGCGCGAGCGCGGCGGACAACGGCACGACCGTGCGGACGCACCGCTCGGCCGGGCTCGACACGATCCGCCGGACACCGAACGCGAGGAGCGGACCCACGATCGCGTTCGCCTGGCGTCGACCTCGCGGACTCAGCGGGCGCGCGGCATCCTCTTGGCTCCACTCCTCCCGGGCGCGGGCCTTGGCGTGACGCAACGCGATGATCGGGAACGTCGGGAGGGCCTGCTCGTCCACCAGGCGGACGAACTCGTCGAGGATCTCGATGTCGACCGGGTAGCTGAGGTGCTTGCGCGCCTTCTTCAGCCCCACCCACTCGATCGCCGCGATCTCCTTGTTCGGCACGAACGTCGATGTGCGCACCGCCGCGTCGGTCGCCTCGGCGGCCCAGTAGTGCACGATCTTCGTGCGCGAGCTCGGCATCCGGTACCGCGAGACGCCCACGGGCACCCCGAGGGCGACCCGGATGCCGGTCTCCTCCCGGATCTCGCGGACCGCGGTCTCGGCCAGCGTCTCGCCGGGGTCGACCTTGCCCTTGGGGAGCGTCACGTCGCGGTACTTGGTGCGATGGATCAAGAGCACGCGGTACTTGCCCTCGACCATGCGCCAGACCACGCCGCCCGCGGCGTAGACGGCGGTTTCGGTCACCGGACCGCCCGCGACCGGCGCTTGCGCTGGATCCGCGCCATCGTGTGCTCCTGGAGGTCGATGAGCGGTGCGCCCTCGGCATCCACGCTGTGGCGCGTCCACTCGCCCTCGCTTCCGAGGTGCCACGAGCTCGTCCCCTCGTCCATCGCGAGATCGAAGAGGTCGGAGAGC
Source organism: Microbacterium sp. 71-36 (assembly GCF_001898305.1). Classification (NCBI taxonomy): domain Bacteria; kingdom Bacillati; phylum Actinomycetota; class Actinomycetes; order Micrococcales; family Microbacteriaceae; genus Microbacterium; species Microbacterium sp. 71-36. The sequence goes on along the minus strand of NZ_MKTP01000001.1, from coordinate 973,831 downwards.
TCCTGCAGTTCCTTCGGGTCGACCACGCGCACGAGCGCCTCGACGCGGCGGTCGAGGTTGCGGTGCATCATGTCGGCACTGCCGATGAACACCTGCGGGTCGCCGTCGTTCACGAACGCGAAGATGCGGGAGTGCTCGAGGTAGCGGCCCAGGATCGAGCGCACGCGGATGTTCTCGCTCATTCCCGGGACACCGGGCTTGATCGAACAGATGCCGCGCACCCAGACCTCGACCGGGACGCCGGCCTGGCTGGCGCGGTAGAGGGCGTCGATGATCTGCTCGTCGACCATCGAGTTGACCTTGATGCGGACGCCCGACGCCTTCCCCGCGAGCGCGTTGACCCGCTCGCGCTCGATGTGGCGCAGCAGGCCCTTGCGCAGGTGCAGCGGCGCCACGAGAAGGCGCTTGAACTTCTTCTCGATCGCGTACCCGCTGAGCTCGTTGAAGAGACGGGTGAGGTCGCGACCGACCTGATCGTCGACCGTGAAGAGGCCGAAATCCTCGTAGATGCGGCTGGTCTTGGGGTTGTAGTTGCCGGTTCCGACGTGGCTGTAGTGGCGCAGACGCCCCTCTTCCTCGCGGATGACGAGGGCGAGCTTGCAGTGGGTCTTGAGGCCCACGAGACCGTAGACGACGTGCACGCCGGCCTTCTCGAGCTTGCGTGCCCACACGATGTTGTTGGCCTCGTCGAACCGGGCCTTCACCTCGACCAGGGCGAGCACCTGCTTGCCCGCCTCGGCCGCATCGATCAGCGCCTGCACGATCGGACTGTCGCCCGAGGTGCGGTACAGGGTCTGTTTGATGGCCAGGACGTGCGGGTCTCGGGCGGCCTGCTCGAGGAAGGCCTGCACGCTCGTCGCGAACGACTCGTACGGGTGGTGCACGAGCACGTCGCCCTTGCGGATGGCGCCGAACAGGTCGGCCCGCCCGTTCTGCTCCGCCGGCTGGAAGGCGAGGGCCGTCTTGGGCACGTGCGGCGGGTAGTGCAGGTCGGGACGGTCGATGCGCGACAGGTCGAACAGCCCGCGCAGATCGAGGGCGCCCGGCAGGCGGTAGACCTCCTGCTCGGTGATGTCGAGCTCGCTGAGCAGGAGGTCGCGGGTCAGGTCGTCCATGTCCTCGGTGATCTCGAGGCGGATCGGCGGGCCGAACCGGCGACGCAGGAGCTCGGCCTCGAGCGCCTGGATGAGGTTCTCGGTCTCGTCCTCCTCGATCGTCATGTCCTCGTTGCGGGTGAGGCGGAACGCGTGGTGATCGAGCACCTCCATCCCCGGGAACAGGTCGCCGAGGTGGTTGGAGATGAGTTCTTCGAGGGGGAGGTAGCGCACGCCGGGTCCGTCGCCCGGCACCTCGACGAAGCGGGGGAGCATCGGCGGCACCTTGAGGCGTGCGAACTCCTGGCGACCCGTGCGCGCGTTGCGGATGCGGATCGCGAGGTTCAGCGAGAGCCCGGAGATGTAGGGGAAGGGGTGCGCCGGGTCGACGGCCAGCGGCATGAGCACCGGGAAGACATTGCGCTGGAAGTACTCGGTGAGCCGCACCGCGGACTCCTCGTCGAGCGAGTTCCACGACACGACCTCGATGCCCGCCTCGGCCAGGGCCGGGCGCACGTGATCGGTCCAGGCCGCGGCGTGCCGGAGCTGCAGGCGGTGGGCCTCGGCCGAGATGTCGGCGAGGACGTCGAGCGGCGCGCGGCCGACATTGGTCGGCACGGCGAGACCCGTGACGATGCGACGCTTCAGGCCCGCGACGCGCACCATGAAGAACTCGTCGAGGTTGCTGGCGAAGATCGCGAGGAAGTTGGCCCGTTCGAGGACGGGGACCGTCGGGTCCTCGGCGAGCTCGAGCACGCGCTGGTTGAACGACAGCCAGCTGATCTCGCGGTCGAGGTACCGTCCGTCGGGCAGCTGCTCGTCGGCAGCCTCGACCGCTTCGTCGAAGTCGTCGTCGTCCGCGTCGCCCAGTCCCGTATCGAGTACGTCGTGTTCGATCATTCCCACATCATTGCAGGGGTCGATGACGTACGCGTGAACGGTTGCGCGGGCGGCCTCAGGCGGAGGGGGCCGGGACGGGCGGCTGGTCGTCCTCGTACACGTTGAAGCGGTAGCCGACGTTGCGCACCGTGCCGATGAGCTGTTCGAGGTCGCCCAGCTTGGCGCGGAGGCGCCGCACGTGCACGTCGACCGTGCGCGTGCCGCCGAAGTAGTCGTAGCCCCACACCTCGCTGAGCAGCTGTTCGCGCGTGAACACGCGGGACGGGTGCGTGGCGAAGAAGTGCAGGAGCTGGAACTCCTTGTACGTCAGGTCGAGGGGCTTCCCGTGGACCTTCGCCGAGTACGAGGACTCGTCGATCGTGATCCCGGAGGTCGAGATGCGCGACGAGACCTGCTCGGCGCTGCGGCGACCCATCGCGAGACGGATGCGCGCGTCGATCTCGGCCGGGCCCGCGCCGACGAGCACCACGTCGTCGACGCCCCAGTCGGTGCTGACGGCCGTGAGTCCGCCCTCGGTGACCACGAGCACGAGGGGAGCCTCCATGCCCGTCGTCGTCAGGATCTTGCAGAGCGACTTCGCGCCCACGAGGTCGATGCGGGCGTCGACGAAGACGACGTCGGCGCTGGGCGCGTTGACCAGCTGAGCGGGTTCGGCCGGAATCTGCCGGACGCGGTGGCTCAAGAGTTCGAGCGCAGGCAGAACCGCGCCACCGCCGGGGGCGGAGCTGAGAACGAGCAGCTGAGCCAAACGGACCTCCCCGTGCGGGCCTGCCGCACCCGCCCATCTTAGGGTGAGGCACGCGGTCGTGCCGTCACACCCTTCGTCGGCGCCGCGCGTGGCGCTCCGCGGCCCCCGTTCGCGCACGAACGAGCCGGTGTGCGCGATGATGGAGACATGTCGACTCCCGACCTCGCGCCGCGCAAGACGTTCGGCGGCATCATCGCGGTCTGGGTGCTCGCCCTCGTCGCGGGTCTGGCTGTCGGCGTGTTCGTCCCCGCCGAGTGGCGCGCCCAATGGATCACCGTCGCCCTCGGCGGCTGCGTCATCGCCGCCTTCGCCGTGCAGCTGTGGTACGGCCGTTCGCAGGCGTTCATCCAGCGCGTGGCCGCGAGCGTCCTGGGGGCGCTCATCGTGCTCGGTGTCGTCACGGCCGGGTTCGGGCTCGCATCCATCGTTCCCCGGTAGAGTTGGGCCATGGACCTCCTCGCGCTCGAACTCTTCTTCGTGGGACTTCTCGGTCTCGCCTCGCTGGCGATCGCCTTCGTCTCCGGCACCGTCATCTGGAACCTCTACCGCGGCCAGCGCTGACGAGCGCCGTCGTGATCGAGATCCCGACCGACCTCCCCGCCGACCTCGTCCCGCTCTCGTGGCTGATCGGCGTGTGGGAGGGCACCGGCGTCATCGACTACGAGGCCGACGGCCGCACGTTCTCCGGCGAGTTCGCGCACCGCGTGAGCTTCAGCCATGACGGCGGAGATTTCCTGAACTACAGCGCGCACGCCTGGCTGCTCGACGGCGAGGAGCGGCGTCCCCTCGTGGCCGAGACCGGGTACTGGCGCGTCGCGCGGCCCGCCACCGACGCCGATCCCGGGCCGGCGCTGCTTCCGCCGACCGACACCGCGCCGCGCCGCACGGCCGACGACGTCGAGGCGCTGCGCACCGCCGAGGGCGGGTTCCCGCTCGAGGTGAGCCTCGCGCATTCCGACGGCATCCTCGAGCTCTACCTCGGTCAGGTGCGCGGTCCGCGCATCGATCTGGCCAGCGACGCCGTCGTGCGCACCGCGGGGGCGAAGCCGTACGCCTCCGCCACCCGTCTCTACGGCCTCGTCGACGACCACCTGCTCTGGGCGTGGGACGTGTCGGCGTTCGGCCGCGAGCTCGCCTCGCACGCGTCGGCCCGTCTGGCGCGGGCCGAGTGATGGCCGAGCTGTCCGAGGTCCCCGGCGCCGTCGTCGACGACGCCGGCCTGCGTCACATCGGCTCACCCCTCGCCGAGCAGCGTCGGCTGGTCTCCGGCGGGGCGCTCGCGCCGCTCGGTGACCGACGCGTGTTGTCGGTGACGGGTCCCGATCGGCTGAGCTGGCTCGACTCGCTCTCGTCGCAGGCGCTCACCCACCTCCCGGCGGGCGTCTCCACCGAGATGCTCATCCTCGATCCGAACGGACGCGTCGAACACGCCGCCGCCGTGATCGACGACGGCGAGACCGCGTGGCTCCTCGTGGACGCCGTCGACGCCGCGCCCCTCGCGACCTGGCTCTCCCGCATGCGCTTCCGCCTGCGCGTCGAGGTGGCGGACCGCTCCGACGAGGTGTCGGTCATCGGCGGCACCCGTGCCGCCGTCTCCGCGCTCGCCGCGGTCGCCCCCACCGGCGTCCCGGTGGTGTGGGTCGACCCGTGGCCCGACGTCGCACCCGGCGGCTGGGCGTACGCCCGGGTCGAGGATCACCCCGGCACCGAGCGCGACTGGGCCGAGGCGGTGGTGGATGCCGCCGAGTTCGACCGCATCGTCGCGGCGGCCGTGGCCGGGGAGGTGGCCCTCGCGGGGCGCGAGGCCGTCGAGGCGCTGCGCGTCGCCGCGTGGCGTCCGCGCGTCGCGGTGGATGCCGACGAGCGCCTCCTGCCGCACGAGATGGACTGGCTCCGCACCGCCGTGCACCTGTCGAAGGGCTGCTACCGCGGACAGGAGACGGTCGCGAAGGTCCACAACCTCGGCCACCCGCCGCGTCGCGTGGTGGCTCTGCAGCTCGACGGCAGCGACAGTGTCCTGCCCGCCCGCGGCGACGTCGTGCGTGTCGGCGACGACGCGATCGGCGCCGTGACCTCGGTCGCGGTGCACTTCGAGGAGGGGCCCATCGCCCTCGCCCTCGTCAAGCGCACGGCGCCGGCGGACGTGCCGTACGTGGTGGACACGGCGGATGGTCCGATCGCCGCGTCGGTGGAGACGGTCGTCCCCTCCGACGCGGGTGCCACGGCCGGTGTGCCCCGGTTGCCGCGCCTCGGGCGTCGACGCGCCGCGGAATGAGCGGCGAGGAGTCCTCGACGACGGTCGGTGTCGTCGTCCCGCGCTCGCGCCTGCGCACGACGCTGCGGCGCCGATGGGGACGCGTGCGCGAGTCGCTGCCGGCCATCGTGCAGATCGTGGTCGCCGCGACGGCGGCGTTCGCGTTCGCGCACTTCGTGCTGGGGCACCCCGTTCCCCTGCTCGCCGCGACCGTGACGGTGTCGAGTCTGGGGCTGGTGCGCGACGCGCGCCCGTGGCGGGTCGCCGAGACGGTCGCGGGCATGCTCGTCGGCATCCTCCTGGCCGAAGTCGTCCTCCTCGTCGCCGGGGCCGGGTGGTGGCAGATCGCGCTGGCGATGTTCGTGACCCTCCTCGTGGCCCGCTTCCTCTCTCCGCAGCCGGGGTTCGCGCTGGCCGCCGTCGTGCAGTCGCTCATCGCCCTGGTGCTGGTCTCCGGCGCCCCGTTCGTCCGACTCCTCGACGGCGCGATCGGGGGAGCGGCCGCCCTACTGGTCACCGCGCTCATCCCGCGGACGCTCCGGCGGACGGAGCTGCGGGATGCCGACGAGCTCTTCGACGCGTTCGACGTGGCGACCGCCACGATCGTGCGGGCGCTGCGCCGCGGCGACCGCGCCCGCGCCGAGCGGGGGCTCGAACGCGCGCGAGCGCTGCAGACGTACGTCGACGCGTGGAGCGGGTCGCTGGAGTCGGGGCAGGAGGTCGCGCGCATCTCCCCGTTCCTGCGCCGGCAGCGCACCGAACTGGAGCGCCACGCGCGCGTCCGCGCGGCGATGGACCTCGCCACCCGTAACCTCCGCGTGGTCGCCCGCCGTGCCGCCTACCTCTGTGCCGACGGGCAGCCGCGCGCGGTGCCGGCCGATCTCCTCGGCGAGATCGAACGCGGCGCCGGACTCGTCCGGGACGCCCTCGACGACGTCTCGATCGAACCGGCCGCCCGCGCCACGCTCGCCGCCCTCGCGGTGCGGCTCGATCCGGCGCAGATCCTGCCCGACGGCAACATCGGCGAATTGAACCTCGTGGCGGCGCTCCGTCCCCTGACGGTGGATCTGCTCGTCGCGACCGGGATGCCGTTCGGCGAGGCCCAGGCGCTACTGCCCCGGGTGTGAGTCAGGCCGGCGCGACGGCACTCCAGTCGACTCCGACTTCACCGAGTCGCCACCGGGAGCGTCCGCGCACCGGCCATCCGTCCGCGGCCAGCGCCTCGACGGCCGTCCGCCACCGGTGAACGGGACCGAACGGTGCGACCGCCGCGGCGCGGTGCCACTCGCGCTGCAGCGCGGCGACGAAGTCGTGGACGCGTTCCCCGGGGACGTTCCGGTGGATCAGCGCTTTCGGGAGTCGCTCGGCGAGGATCGCGGGGTCGTCGAGCTGGGCGAGCCGGAGCGACACGGTGAGCGACCGGGGCACGGCGTCCGGTCCGACCTCCACCCACGTCACGACGCGCCCGATCTCGTCGCACGTGCCCTCGACCAGGATGCCGCCGGGCGCCAGTCGTCCGCACATCCGCGCCCACGCGTCGGCGACGTCCGCCTCGTCGTACTGCCGCAGCACGTTCATCGCCCGGATGACGGCGGGTCGCCGGCCGCGCGGGGTCGGTACCTCGAACCCCCCGAGCGCGAACGACACGCCCTCGACGCCCTCCGCCTGCGCGCGGGCCCGCGCGACGCGCTCCGAGTCGATCTCGAGGCCCAGCACCGTGGCATCCGGTCGGACCCTCCGCATCCGCGCGAGCAACTCGAGGGGCGTCGCGGCGCTCGCCCCGAATCCGAGGTCGACCACGAACGGATCGTCCGCGCGCCGGAGCACGGGATGGCGCGCGATCCATCGGTCCACCCGGCGCAGGCGATTCACTCCCGTCGTCCCGCGCGTGGGGCGGCCGACGGGGGAGGGAGTCACTCGGACATGATGCCAGGCTCGGCCCGGAACAGGCCCGTCGCTCTCGCTAGCATGGAGACATGCCTCACACGCTGATCCTCCTCCGCCACGGGCAGAGCGAGTGGAACAAGACCAACCAGTTCACCGGCTGGGTCGACGTCCGGCTCACCGACCAGGGGAAGGCCGAGGCCCAGCGCGGCGGCGAGCTCCTGAAGGAGTCGGGTGTGCTCCCCGACGTGCTGCACACCTCGGTGCTCAGCCGCGCGATCCAGACGGCCAACATCGCCCTCGACGCGGCCGACCGTCTGTGGATCCCCGTGAAGCGCACGTGGCGGCTCAACGAGCGCCACTACGGCGCCCTGCAGGGCAAGGACAAGGCGCAGACGCTCGAAGAGTTCGGCAACGAGCAGTTCATGCTCTGGCGCCGCTCGTTCGACGTTCCGCCGCCGCCGCTGCCCGCTGACGACCAGTACAGCCAGGTCGGCGACCCGCGCTACGTCGGCATCGACGGCGAGGTGCCCGACACCGAGTCGCTGAAGATCGTCATCGACCGCATGCTGCCCTACTGGCACAGCGACATCGTCCCCGACCTGCAGGCCGGCAAGACGGTCCTCGTCACCGCGCACGGCAACTCGCTGCGCGGCCTGGTGAAGCACCTCGAGGGCATCAGCGACGCCGACATCGCCGAGCTGAACATCCCCACCGGCATCCCGCTCGTCTACCAGCTCGACGACGACATGAAGCCGCTCGGCCCGGGCGAGTACCTCGACCCCGAGGCCGCCGCCGCGGGTGCCGCCGCCGTCGCGGCGCAGGGCAACAAGAAGTAACGCCCACCGCAACGAGAAGGGGGTGGATGCCACTGGCATCCACCCCCTTCGACGTTCGCGGCGTCAGCCGGCCGGTGTCGCGGAGACGTCGTCGGCGCCCGCCCAGTCGCCGGTGGCGAGGTAGACGACCTTCTTGGCCACGGACACGGCGTGGTCGGCGAAGCGCTCGTGGTACCGACTCGCGAGCGTCGCGTCGACCGTGGCCGTGGCCTCGCCCTTCCACGAGTCGCCGAGGACCTTCTCGAACACGCTCACGTGCAGCTCGTCGATGTCGTCGTCGACGTCGCGGATCTCGTCGGCGATCCGGAGGTCCTGGGTGCGCAGCAGCTCGGCGAGCCGGCGGGCGACCTCGACGTCGAGTTCGCCCATGCGGGTGAACGTGCTCTTGAGCCCCTTGGGGATGGCGCGCTCGGGGAAGCGCGACCGCGCGAGCTGCGCGATGTGCTCGGCCATGTCGCCCATGCGCTCGAGGGACGCGCTCACGCGGAGCGCGGTGACGACGATGCGCAGGTCGCGGGCGACCGGCTGCTGGCGGGCGAGGATCTCGATCGCCAGCTCGTCGAGCGCGACGGCCTTCTCGTCGATGATCGCGTCCGCCTCGATGACCTCTTCGGCGAGGGAGACGTCGCTCGAACCGAATGCGCGCGTGGCGCGGTCGATGGCGACGGCGACCAGGTCGGCGATCTCGACCAGTCTGCTCTGGACGTCCTCGAGGGACTGGTGGAACACTTCGCGCATCGCGATACCTTCCTCGTCGGCGGCACGGCACACATACGTCCCGCGACCCTCCCGGATTCTTCCGAGCGAAGGTTAACGAGTGGTGCTGTGACAGTGAATAGTAATCGCCGGCTCTGCCCGGCCCTGTCTGAACGGCCGGTGAAGCCCGAATCGCGCCTCTACGCTGGAGCCATGGACCAGACGCAGCTCTCGCTGCTCGCGCTCCTCGTGGGAATCATCGTCGGGAGCTCCGTCGTGAGCCTCATCGTCGTCGCGCAGCGCACCCGGGACAGGGCTCTCGCCCAAGGGTCTTCGGAACTCCCCGAGGGCGTGGAGTCCATGCTCGGCGCCCTCGACGACCCCGCGGTGGTGTGCGACACGTCGGCGACGGTGCTCGCCCTGTCGCCCGCGGCCGAGGTCTTCGGGCTGGATGCCGGCAGTGCCATCGCCGATGAGGACCTGCGGCGGGTCGCCCGCGCGGCGCGTGAGAACGGTGCGCCGGTGAGCGAGAAGCTCCGCCTGCGTCGCGGTGCCGCTCCCGCGGAGCCGCGCCTGGTCGCCGTGCGGGCCGCCCCCGTGTCTCCGCGCCTCGTCCTGCTCGTCCTGCGCGACATCACCGAGCGCGAGCGGGTCGAGGAGATGCGGCGCGACTTCGTGGCGAACACCAGCCACGAGCTGAAGACGCCGGTGGGTGCGGTGAGCCTCCTCGCCGAGGCGATCGAGTCCGCCGCCGACGATCCCGCTCAGGTGCGGTACTTCTCCGGTCGCCTGCAGGCGGAGATCCAGCGCCTGTCCGCTCTGACCAACCGCATCCTCAGCCTCTCCCGCCTGCAGGCCTCGGACGAGCTCCGCGACGTGCGCGACGTCTCGATCGACGAGGTCGTGACCGCGGCGATCGAGTCGCACACGATCCAGGCCGACTCGGCCCAGGTGACGGTCGTCCGCGGCGGGACGAAGGGCCTGTGGGTGCGGGGCGAACCGCAGATCCTCACCGAGGCCGTCGGCAACCTCATCGCCAACGCGATCGCCTACTCGCCCCAGGGCTCGAAGGTCGGGGTGGGGGTCAAGCTCGACGAGGAGGTCGTGGAGATCGCCGTGACCGACCGGGGGATCGGCATCCCGGAGAGCGAGCAGCACCGCGTCTTCGAACGCTTCTACCGCGCCGACCAGGCCCGCTCGCGCCGCACCGGCGGCACGGGTCTGGGCCTGTCGATCGTCAAGCACGCCGTGCAGCGCCACGGCGGCGAGGTGCGCCTGTGGTCGCGCCCCGAGCGCGGTTCGACGTTCACCATCCGCCTGCCCCGGACCGAGGCGCCCGACCTCGATCTGGTTCGCCCGAAGGCGCGTCGCAAGGGCCGCAAGTCCGGCTCCGCCGCCCGCCCCGCACCCGTGAAGGGAGACACCGCATGACCCGTGTTCTGATCGTCGAGGACGAGCCCGATCTCGCCGACCCGCTCGCCTACCTGCTCCGACGGGAGGGCTACGAGGTCGAGATCGCCGAGGACGGCGCGCTCGCCCTCACCGCGTTCCGTGAGCGTGGCGCCGACATCCTGCTGCTGGACCTCATGCTCCCCGGGATGCCCGGCACCGAGGTGTGCCGCCAGCTGCGGCTGACCTCGCACGTGCCGATCATCATGCTCACGGCCAAGGACTCCGAGGTGGACATCGTGGTGGGGCTCGAGCTCGGTGCCGACGACTACGTGACGAAGCCGTACTCCACGCGCGAGCTCCTCGCCCGCATGCGGGCGGTGCTGCGTCGCCGCAGCCCGGACGAGTCGGACCTCGACGAGCGCATCCTCAGCGGCGGGCGTGTGACGCTCGACATCGACCGGCACACGGTCTCGGTCGACGGGGCCGAGATCAACATGCCGCTGAAGGAGTTCGAGCTCCTCGAGGTGCTGATGCGCAACGCCGGCCGCGTGCTCACGCGCGGGCAGCTCATCGACCGCGTCTGGGGCACCGACTACTTCGGCGACACCAAGACGCTCGACGTGCACATCAAGCGCATCCGTTCGCGCATCGAGCAGAGCCCGAGCGAGCCGTCCATGCTCGTGACGGTCCGAGGGCTCGGTTACCGCTTCGAGGCCTGACGGTCCCGGGAACGACGAAGGCGCCGACGGATGACCGTCGGCGCCTTCGTCGTGGAGATCAGGACGACGGGGTCGGCGACGGGGTGGCCGAGGGCGTCGTGGTCGGGACGAGGATGCTCGTCGGCGTGGGGGTGGGCGCCAGGGTACGGAGGTACTCCAGCGCGCCGTCGAGGACGGGCACGTCGATCAGGGCGCCCTGGCCGTCGCCGGACTGGAAGTAGACGGGGACGGTCGAACCCGGCGCACCCTCGAAGCCGTCGAGGGCGAGCGGGGCGACGTCGTTGGCGAGGTCGCCGAGACTCACCGTGCTGCTCGCCGGCACCTGGACCGACGCGCGAACGGTGCTGCCGCCTTCGCCGACCTCGATCCGCAGGGTCTGGGCCTCGGTGGTGGCGTTCACGATGGCCGCGACGAGGTTGCCCGCGGAACCCTCGTCGTCGGTGACGATGAGGGCGTTGCGCACCTGCAGCGGACCGGACTCGGGGACGTTCACGCCGTCGGAGGCGGAGTAGTCGATGGTGGTCGCCTGCGGGGCGATGAGATTGCATCCCGTCGTTCCGAGAACGACGGCGGCCCCCACGGCCAGGGACGCGAACAGGCGCGTTTTCACGGATCCTCCCGGAACGACAGACGGCATCCCGACCATCCTACGGGGTCAGGGGCCGCCGCCCGCCCCGCGGGCGCCCGCACGCGGGATGCGCACGCGCAATGGGGGTCGTGTCAGGGTGGGGCGGAACCTTAGCGCATCGGGGCCTGTGGTATCCTGGATGTTGCCGAAAGGACATAACTCCATGCTTTTTGAGGTTGGCGAGACCGTCGTTTACCCGCACCATGGCGCGGCCACGATCATCGAGGTCAAAGAACGCGTCATCAAGGGCGAGACGAAGAAGTACCTGAAGCTCAACGTCACGCAGGGCGATCTCGTCATCGAGGTCCCCGCAGACAACGTCGACCTGGTCGGCGTCCGCGACGTGATCGGCAAAGAGGGTCTCGACCGCGTCTTCGAGGTGCTGCGCGCACCGTTCACCGAGGAGCCGACCAACTGGTCGCGCCGGTACAAGGCGAACCTCGAGAAGCTCGCTTCGGGTGACGTCATCAAGGTGAGCGAGGTCGTCCGCGACCTGTGGCGCCGCGATCAGGACCGCGGTCTGTCCGCCGGTGAGAAGCGCATGCTGGCCAAGGCCCGCCAGATCCTGGTGTCCGAGCTCGCTCTGGCCGAGAAGACCGACGAGGACCGCGCGAGCGTCGTCCTCGACGAGGTCCTCGCGTCCTGACGCCGCACGATTCCGCGGCACGGACCGGTTAGCGTGGTCGGGTGATCCCCGCACCAGTCCCGCGTCTGGCCGTCATCGTCGTCGCCGCCGGCTCCGGCACCCGTTTGAACGGGGGCGCGCCGAAGGCGTTCGTCGGTCTCGACGACCACACGATCCTCCGGCACGCCCTGCGTGGCGTGTTCGCTGCGCCGCGCGCGCAGGTGGTCGTCGTGGTCCCCGCCGGATTCGAGGGCGCCGCGCTGACCGAGGCGCGCGAGGTCGCGGGCGAGCGTCACGAGCTCGTGGCGGTCGTCGCCGGAGGGGCCACGCGCCAGTCATCCGTCGCGGCGGGGCTCGCCGCCCTGTGGGCGGACGTCGACACCGTGCTCGTGCACGACGCGGCGCGGGCGCTGACCCCGCCGTCGGTGTTCGAGCGGGTCGTCGCCGCGCTCGACGCGGGTGCGGACGCCGTGATCCCGGCGGTCCCCGTCGTCGACACGATCAAGCGCGTGGATGCCGAGGGGGCGATCGTCGCCGCCGTGGACCGATCCGAACTCGCCGCCGCGCAGACGCCGCAGGGCTTCCGTCGTACCGTCCTGGAAGAGGCGCTCCGCTCCGCCGACGCCGATCACACCGACGACGCGGCGCTGGTGGCCGCCGCGGGTCACCCCGTGATCACGGTCGCGGGGGACGCGGCATCCTTCAAGATCACCACCGGTCCCGACCTCGACCGCGCGCGGGCCCTGCTCGCGGACGCCGGACCCGCCGTCGCTCCGAACGCCGCCACCGCGACCGCTCCCGCGGCGGGTGCGCCGCGCGTCGGGATCGGCACCGACGTGCACGGCTTCGGCGGCGACGGCACGCTGTGGCTCGCGGGTCTGGAATGGCCGGGGGAGCAGGCCCTCTCGGGGCACTCCGACGGCGACGCCGTGGCTCATGCGATCGTCGACGCGCTGCTGGCCGCCGCGGGCCTCGGAGACATCGGCACGCACTTCGGCGTCGACCGCCCCGAGTTCGCGGGGGCCCACGCCGAGGCGTTCCTCGCGCACACCCGGACCCTCCTCGGCGAGGCGGGCTGGCGCATCGGGAACGTCTCCGTGCAGGTGCAGGCCAATCGGCCGCGCTTCGCGGGCCGCAGAGCCGAGGCGGAGCGCGCACTGTCGGCCGCACTCGGGGGAGCCCCCGTCTCGGTGAGCGCCACCACGACCGACGGCCTGGGATTCGCCGGTCGCACCGAGGGGGTCGCGGCCTTCGCGACGGCGCTCGTGCTCCCGGTCTAGAGCTCCCGCGTCATGAACGTCGACAGCGGATCGGGGCGGTACGACCCGAACGGCGGGCATTCCACGAACCCCTCGCCGGAGTAGAGGCCGCGCGCCGCCGCGAAGTCGTCGCCGCTGCCCGTCTCGAGCCAGAGGCTCCGGATGCCGCGCGCCCGCGCCTCGGTCATGATGTGCCGCAGGATCTCCCGCCCGATGCCCTGGCCGAGGAAGCGCTCGGTCACGCGCATCGACTTGAGCTCGCCCGCGTCGTCACCGAACGGGGAGAGGGCGCCGATCCCGGCGAGTTCGCCGTCGACCCGTGCCGACCACAGCAGTGCGCCGTTGTCGACGAGGGCATCGGCGTCGAGCGCGTGACAGCTCTCGGCGGGCGTGTTCGCGAGCATGCCCGACACGTGCGCGGTCACCAGTGCTCGGGTGTCGGCGACGGATACGTCGTCGCGTCGGATCTCCAGCGGCATGCTGCGACCCTAACGCCGTCGTGTTTCGGGCACGGGTCGCCTCCAGGGGCGGCCGGTAGGCTTGTGCGGTGACCGTTCGGCTGTATGACACGAAAGCGCAGGCTCTGCGCGACTTCGTCCCCGTCGACCCCGCGAACGTCACGATGTACGTCTGCGGCCCCACGGTGCAGTCGGGTCCGCACATCGGCCATGTCCGCGCGGCTCTCGCGTTCGACCTGCTCCGCCGCTGGCTCGCGCACCGGTTCGGGCGCGTCACGTTCGTCCGCAACGTCACGGACATCGACGACAAGGTCCTCGCCAACGCCACGGCCGAGGAACCCTGGTGGGCGCTGGCGTACCGCATGGAGCTGGAGTTCTCGCGGGCGTACGCCGCCGTCGGCATCCTGACCCCGACCTACGAACCGCGCGCGACCGCGTCGGTCACGCAGATGCAGGAGATCATCGCCGAGCTCATCGAGCGCGGCCACGCGTACGCCGCCGCCGGCGACGTCTACTTCGACGTGCGCTCGTGGCCCGCCTACGGCGAACTCACCCGTCAGAGCGTGGATGCCATGGAATCGGCGACGGACGCCGATCCCCGCGGAAAGCGCGATCCCCGGGACTTCGCCCTCTGGAAGGGCGCGAAAGAAGGGGAGCCGGCGTCGGCGACCTGGACGTCGCCGTGGGGCGCCGGGCGCCCCGGCTGGCACATCGAGTGCTCCGCGATGTCGCGGCGCTACCTCGGCCCCGAGTTCGACATCCACGGGGGCGGCCTCGACCTCCGGTTCCCGCACCACGAGAACGAGATCGCGCAGTCCACCGCCGCGGGCGACCCCTTCGCGCGGTACTGGGTGCACAACGGTCTCGTCACCGTCGACGGGCAGAAGATGTCGAAATCGCTCGGCAACTTCACGCTCGCCGCCGACGTCCTGGCCGAGCGCGACCCCCTCGTCGTGCGCTACGCGCTCGCCGGGGCGCACTACCGGTCGAGCCTGGATGTCTCGGATCGCGGATTCGACGAGGCGCGTGCCGCTCTCGACCGCATCGCGACGTTCCTCCAGCGGGTTCATCGGACGGCCGGGGCGCCAGCTGCCTCGTCGGGCTCCGCCGATCTGCCGGACGCCTTCGCCGCAGCCATGGACGACGACCTCGGTGTCCCGCAGGCGCTCGCCGTCCTCCACGAGACGGTGCGCGCCGGAAACGTCGCCGTCGACGCGGGAGATCTCGACGCGGCGGCCCGCGCGGGCCGCGCGGTGTCCGCGATGCTGGCGGTGCTGGGGCTGGATGCCCCAGAGCCGGCCAATTCGGACGGAACCGACGCCGCACTCGACGCGCTCGTGCGCGAGATGATCGCGCAGCGCGCCCGCGCTCGCGCCGACAAGGACTGGGCCGCAGCCGATCGCATCCGTGATGCCATCGCCGCCGCCGGAATCACGCTGGAGGACACTCCGGCCGGAACCAATTGGAGTATCGATGCCTAAGCCTGGACGTCCGGGAGCCCGCAACCCCGGCAAGAAGAAGGGCCCGCTCAAGGGCACCGGCGGACACTCGCGCAAGGCGCTCGAGGGCAAGGGACCCACGCCGAAGGCCGAGGACCGCGCCTGGCACGTCGCCGGAAAACGCAAGGCCGCCCAGGAGCGCTACGCCGCCGCCGGGGGCAAGGGCAAGCCGGGCGTGCGCCCGGTGGGCTCGTCGCAGGGCCGTCCACGTGCCAAGCAGAGCGACGACACCGAGACGGTAACCGGCCGCAACTCGGTGCTCGAAGCGCTGCGCGCGAAGATCCCCGCCACGGCGTTCTACATCGCTCAGCGCGTCGAGATGGACGACCGTGTGAAGGAGATGCTGTCGATCGCCACGAACCGCGGCATCCCCGTTCTCGAGGTGACCCGGCCCGAGCTCGACCGCATGGCCGGCTTCGACGGCGTCCACCAGGGCGTCGCCCTGAAGGTGCCGCCGTACGAGTACGCGCACCCGCAGGACATGCTGGAAGAGATCATCGACCGCGGTGAGCTTCCGCTCCTCGTGGCCCTCGACGGTGTGACCGATCCGCGCAACCTCGGCGCCATCATCCGCTCGACCGCCGCGTTCGGCGGTCAGGGCCTGGTCCTCCCGCAGCGCCGCTCGGCGAGCGTGAACTCCGCGGCCTGGAAGACGAGCGCCGGCGCGGCCGCCCGCGTCCCGGTCGCGCTCGCGGCGAACCTCACCGCCACGCTCAAGGAGTTCAAGAAGCAGGGCGTGTTCATCCTCGGCCTCGCCGGCGACGGCGACGTCGCGCTGCCCGAACTCCAGCTCGCCGATCGCCCGGTGGTGATCGTCGTCGGTTCCGAGGGCAAGGGCCTGTCGCGCCTGGTGACCGAGACGTGCGACCAGGTGGTGTCGATCCCGATCTCGACGGCCGCCGAGTCGCTGAACGCCGGCATCGCGGCATCCGTCGCCCTGTACCAGGTGTCGACGCTGCGCAACGCGGACTGAGTCCCTCAGCCGCGCTGCAGAAGGCGCAGCGCGGCGGGGGAGGGCTCGACCTCGCCGCGCTCGATGGCGTGGCCGACCTCGACGATCGCGTCGTTGACGGGAGTCGGGATGCCGAGCCGGCGACCGGCTGCGACGACCGTGCCGTTGATGTCGTCGACCTCGCTGTGGCGGCCCTTGCGCCAGTCCTGCAGCACCGTGGTCGTCGCTCCGGGCACGGTGAACCGGGCGTAGAGCGCGTCGAGCATGGTCTCGACGACATCGGGTGAGCTCTCGATCGAGGCGGGCGTGAGTCCGAAGATCGGCAGCACGCGATGCTCGCCCGCGACCCGCAACGCCTCACGGCCCGCCTCGAGCATGATCTCGCGCATGCCCGGGACCTCGATCGCATCGACCATCGGCAGCCCGAGCGCCGCGGTCGGGACGAGGACCGAGGCGTTGCTGACGAGCTTCATCCACTTCGCCGACGCGATGTCGTCCACGCGGGCGACCTCGCCCGAGTGCGACAGGACGTCGGCGACGTCGCGCCCGCGGGGCGCCGTGGCATCCACCGCGAACCACGATCGTTCGGGGTCAACGTGGCGATGGACGACCCCGGGCTCCGTCATGGTCGACGAGATCTCGATCACCGTGCCGACCGTTCGATGCGCGCCCACCACGTCGGCCACGACGTCGGTCGTCATCCCGTTCTGGACGGCCGCGATCGCGCCGTCGACGGCGAGGTACGGCTCGATGAGCGCAGCGGCCCAGCGGGCGTCGTACGCCTTCGTCACCAGCAGGACGAGGTCGAACGGCTCGCGCAGCGTCGCGACCTCGCACAGGTGCAGCGTGCGCGGGCGTACGCGGCGGGTTCCTGACGGCATCTCGACGCGCAGGCCGTCGCGTCGCATGGCCTCCACGTGGGCGGGCCACTGCTCGATCAGCACGGGATCCAGACCCGCGTCGATGAGGTCGGCGCCGATGGACGCGCCGTTGGCACCGGCACCCAGCACGGCGATGGACGGAGTGGACATGTCGCTCCTTCGTTGGAGTGTCAGCGAACGCACGGGCTTCGGTGTCACGGTTCTTGCAACTGGGCTGAACGAAAACCGGACTCTTGCCACGCACTCACGGAGAGTGTAAACCAGGAACGAACATTCTCGATGGGGAGAAGGCCATGACCGAAACCACACCCGCCGCCGAGCAGTTCTCGGCGGACCGCCCGTTCGTCTTCCGCAACGCCACCGTCATCACCATGGACGAGCAGGGCGTTCTGGACGACGCCGACGTCCTCGTGATCGGCCGCGACATCGCCGCGGTCGGACACCGTCTCGAGGTGCCGGAGGGCACGCTCGAGATCGACGCATCCGGGGGCATCGTCACCCCCGGCTTCATCGACACCCACCGCCACATGTGGCAGTCGGCTCTGCGAGGCTACGGCGGCGACTGGGCGCTCAGCCAGTACTTCGTCTTCTACTACCTCAACTGGGGCGAGGTCTTCCGGCCCGAGGACGTGTACGCAGGCAACCTCCTCAGCGCGCTGGAGTCCGTCGACACCGGTGTGACGACGACGCTGGACTGGTCGCACGGCCTGCGCACGCCCGAGTACGGCGAGGCCGCGCTCCAGGCGCTCCGCGAGATCCCGGGACGCTTCGTGCTCGGCTACGGCAACTACCTCGGCGCGCCCTGGGAATGGGCCAACGCGCCGGAGTTCCGCGACTTCGTCTCGAAGAACTTCTCCTCGCACGACGACATGCTGACGCTGCAGCTCGCGTTCGACGTCCCCGGGGCGTCCGACTTCCCGGAGCGCGGTGCGTTCGAGGCGGCCCGCGAGCTGGGACTGCGCGTCACCACGCACGCCGGGGTCTGGGGGGCCACCACCGACACCGCCATCACGCAGATGTACGAGGCCGGATTCATGACGCCGGAGATCTGCTACGTGCACTCCGCATCGCTCAACGAGCAGAGCTATCAGAAGATCGCGGCGACCGGCGGCACCGTCTCGGTCGCGACGGAGTCGGAGCAGAGCGCCGGCCAGGGATATCCCTCGACGTGGGCGATCCGCAAGCACGGCATCCCGGCCTCCCTCTCCATGGACACCAGCGTCTGGTGGAGCGCCGACTTCTTCTCCGCCATGCGCGCGACCCTCAGCGCCGACCGCTCCCGCGACCACCTCGAGGCGCACGCACGGGGCGAGACGATCGTCGCGAACCGTCTGCGAGCCGAGGACGTCCTGCACATGGCGACGATGGGCGGCGCCCGCTCGATCGGCCTCGAGGACCGCATCGGCTCGCTGACCCCGGGCAAGCGCGCCGACATCGTGCTCATCAAGAACGACGAGTCTCCGGCGATGACGCCGATCCTGCACCCCTACGCGCACGTCGTGTACCAGGCCGGAACCGCCGACGTGCACACCGTGGTCGTCGACGGCAAGGTCGTGAAGTACGAGGGGAAGCGCATCGGTCTGCCGCTCGCGCCCGTCCGCGACAAGGTCGCGGCATCGGTCGAGTACGTGCGGTCGAAGCTCGGTGAGCAGGCGTGGACCGAGGGGATGCACCCCGAGATCCCCATCGACGAGGAGATCGAGAACCCCTACCGCTACACCGAGGGCGACGCGCACGTGGTCGCCCGCGCCGACGACTGAGAGGACCGCATGATCCTGCACGCCGCACTGTTCACCTGGAGACCCGAGGTCGGCCCCGAGGAGGTGGAGGCGCTGACGGGGGCGCTCGAGGAGATGGCGACGGCGTTGCCGATGCTCCGCGGATACCGTTGCGGTGCGAACCTGCGGCTGCGTCCGAGCCCGGCCGACTACGCCGTGGTGGCGCTCGTGGCGGACGAGGACGCCCTCGCGGCGTACCTCGACTCGCCCGCGCACGCCGCGGTGTACGAGGCGCACCTCGCACGGATGATCGACTCCCGCCAGGCCGTGCAGATCCCGGTGCCCGACGGGACCGCCCTGTGACGCGCATGCGCGCCGCCGTCCTGCACAGCGCAGGGGATCTGCGGATCGAGGAACGCCCCGTCCCCGTCCCCGGTCCGGGCGAGGCCCTCGTGCGGGTGACCGGGTGCGGCGTGTGCGGATCGGATGCCACGGAGTACTCCCGCGGCCCGGTCCTCACCCACCTGCCGGTCGTGCTCGGCCACGAGTTCACCGGCACGGTCGAGGCGGTGGGCGACGGCGTGGATCTGCCCCTCGGCGCCCAGGTCGTCTGCGGCGCGGGGATCTCCTGCGGCGAGTGCAAGCCGTGCCGGGCCGGACGCACCAACCTGTGCCGGCGCTACCGGACGGCGGGACTGCAGATCGACGGCGGGCTCGCGGAGTTCGTCCGCGTGCCCGCCGCGACCCTGCTCGACGTCACCTCGTGGGGGCTGGCCTCCGACACCCTCGCCCTCGCGCAGCCGATGGCCATCGCCGTGCACGCGGTGTCGCGGAGCGGTCTCGCTGCGGGGCAGGACGCCGTCGTCCTCGGGATCGGTGGGATCGGCGCCTTCCTCACGTACGCGGCGGCGGCGGTCGGGGCGCGCGTGCTCGCGGTCGACCGGTCGGAGGCGCGTCTGGCGCTCGCCCGGGATCTCGGGGCCGAACGGACCCTGGTCGCGGGCGAGGGCTCCGTCGCCGCCGAGCTCGCCGCGTCCGGGCGCGAGGCCGACGTGCTGTTCGAAGTGAGCGGCTCGCGCGCCGGATGGGACGAGGTCGTCGCGGCCGCCCTGCCCGGGGCGGTGCTGGTGCCCGTCGGCATCCAGCGGGAGGACGTCCCCGTCCCCCTGGGGTCGTGGACCCTGCGCGAGTACACGATCGTGGGGACGGTCGCGCACGCGATCGCCGCGGATCTGCCGCGCGCGGTGGAACTGCTGGCGGGTCGCGCCGACTGGTCAGACGTCGCCGACGAAGTGCTGCCCCTCGACGAGGTGGCAGGCGGCGCGCTCGAGCCGCTCACGCGCGGCGGTTCCCGTCAGATCAAGACCGTGATCGACCCGACGGCGACGCGCCGGCGGGTGGCACGGCACGGCGTCGGGTCGACTCCGGCGTAGCGCGGGTCAGTGGTCGAGGTCGTCCATCGCCCGGAGGACGTCGACCGCTGACCCGATCGTCTCGCGCGGGGCGCCGAGCTGCTGTCCCGCCGAGGGCATGGTCTGGTTCTGCTCGCGGCGCCCCACCACGAACCAGATGCCGCGGGCGATCGCGTTGCTCTGGTTGACGTAGAGGTGCGGGCGCACCGAGTCGAAGTGAAGGCTGTCGCCCGCGCGGAGCGTGAAGGTGTCGAACTCGAGGCGCAGCGTCAGTTCGCCCTCGAGCAGGTAGGCGTACTCGACGCCGGCGTGGCGCATCATCTTGCCTTCGACCGAGCTCGAGGCTCCCGGCTGGTAGGTGACCAGGAGCGAGTCCGCGGGACCGACGCCCGCGGCCAACCGTTCCCACCGGACGCCGTTCTCCATGTCGAGGACGGCGTTGTCGGCGGCGCGTTGCACCGTGAGGTCCGTCGACACCGGTTCGGGCGCGGGAATCGCGGCGCCGGCCGGCGGCGTGGGGGAGACGCCCAGCAACTCGTCGATCGAGATGCCGAGGTGCGTCACCATCGCGTACAGCGTCGAGACCGAGGGCTGCGTCTTGCCGGTCTCGACCTGCGAGATGAGGCTGGCCGACACGCCCAGTGAACTGGCGACGCTGCGCAGGCTCAGGCCGCGCTGCAGTCGCGCGTCGCGCAGCCTGCTGCCGATGTCGTCGGTCATGTCCGCGCCTCCTCGTCCGACGGCGGTGAACCCGGTCACCGGGACCCCGCTCTTCGCGAGAACACGCTACCGGCCGATTCGCGCACATCGTGTGCGCCGCGCCTGAACACGGCCGAGCCTCACCCGCGCCCGGGGACGTCCAGGAGGGCGTCGATGTTGGCGGCCGACCGCGGCATCCGTCCGGCCTCGATCTCCTTCGCGAGACGGACGGTGTGCGCGTTGAACGGCGCCTCCTGTCCCGCGGCGGCGAGCACCGAGACCACGAGACCGTTCACCTCTTCGTACTCGCCGTGGCGGCCCTTCATCCAGTCCTGCAGAACGGTGGTGTTGGTGTCGGGCAGGGAGAAGCTGTCGAGCACCTCGCCCAGGAGGTCGGCGGCGTAGCGATCCGGATCGGTCACCGCGTCGTCGGAGAGGCCGAAGATGGGGACGAGGCGGCTGCCGTCGGCGAGCGCGGCCCGTGCGGCCTCCTTCCCGCACTCGATCATGAAGTCGTGGACGCCCGGGAGGGCGACGGCGGAGGCCAGGGGCAGGTCGAGGATCGCGGACGGGACGAGTTCGCCGGCGTTGGCCACGAGCTTCATCCACTTGGACGAGCGGATGTCGGGGGAGACGTCGACGCGGCCGGTGTGCGAGAGGACGGCCTGCACCTCGTGTTCGCGACCGCGGGCCGCGTCGTCGTACGCACCGACCGCGAACCAGGAGCCGGCGACCGGCGTCTGCCGGTTGACGATGCCCGGCTCGAACATGTTGGATGCCACCTCGATCACCGCCCCCATCGTGCGGTGCGCGCCCACGGCGGCGGCGATGGCATCCTGGGTCATCCCGTTCTGCAGACCCACGACGAGCCCGTCTTCGGCGACGTAGGGGGCGATGAGCTCCGCGACCCACCGGGTGTCGTACGCCTTCACGACGATGAATACGATGTCGAAGGGCTCGCGCAGGGTCGCCACCTCGCAGAGGTGCAGGGG
Organism: Microbacterium sp. 71-36; assembly: GCF_001898305.1. Lineage (NCBI taxonomy): Bacteria > Bacillati > Actinomycetota > Actinomycetes > Micrococcales > Microbacteriaceae > Microbacterium > Microbacterium sp. 71-36. The sequence continues at coordinate 952,182 of NZ_MKTP01000001.1, read as the reverse complement.
ATGCACGGGCGTGACGTGGGTCTCGTCCGGCAGCCGCACCTCGATGCCGCGGGCGCGCATGGCCTCGACGTGGGCGGGCCACTGTTCGATGTAGGTGACGTCGAGACCTGCGCGCAGCAGGTCCGCGCCGATGCTCGCACCTTGCGCGCCGGTGCCGAGCACGGCGATCCGGGGGCTCGTTCGTGACATGGGTCCTCCTCGACACCGATGGAACGTTCGCTCAGACTTTACAAATCTGGGAGCGACTGTACATTCGTGTGTAGTTCAGCACAACGTCGGGTCGATGCGGACCCGAACGGATCGCGAGGGAGCGACCATGCGCACACTCATCCGCAACGTGGCGGCGGCCACCGTCGACCCGGAGCTGGGCGACCTCGCCCGCACCGACATCCTCATCGAGGACTCCGTCATCCGGGAGATCCGCCCCGACATCGCGGTGGACGACGCCGAGATCATCGACGGTCGCGACAAGATCGCCATACCGGGCATGGTCGACACGCACCGGCACACCTGGCAGACCGCCTTGCGCGGCATCCTCGCCGACGGGAACATCCCCGACTACCTCCGTGGCATCCGACTGCACATGGCGCCCCTGTACCGGGCGGAGGACATGTACGCCGGCAACTACGTCGGGGCCCTCGACGCGGTGAACTCCGGAATCACCACGATCGTCGACTACTGCCACAACATCCTCGATCCCGACGGGGCCCATGCCGCCGTCACCGGGCTGCGGGATGCCGGTATCCGTGCGCTCTACGCCCACGGGCTGACCCCGATCACCACCAACACCTGGAGCCAGTCGCGCGGCGGGTCCGTCCGGGGAGCGGACCCCGCGGCCCTGGCCACGCGGGCCGTGCTCGCCCGCCGCATCCGGGAGGAGTACTTCTCCAGCGACGACCAGCTGCTGCGCTTCGGCATCGCTCCGCAGGAGCTGGCGATCGCGCCCGTCGCCGACGTGGCGGCCGAGTTCCGCCTCGCCCGCGATCTCGGGGCGCGCATCACCTTCCACGCCAATCAGGTCATGGTGCGGCAGCTCTTCCAGGACGTCGAGGTGCTGCACGCGCACGGGCTGCTCGCGGACGACCTCCTGCTGGTGCACTGCACCTTCAACACCCCGCACGAGTGGGACCTGCTGGACGACAGCGGGGTCACCGTCTCGGTGTGCGCCGAGACGGAGATGCAGATGGGCATGGGGTATCCCGCCATCGCCGAGGCCACGGCCCACACGCCCGGACCGAGCCTCGGGATCGACTGCGTCTCGGGCAACGGCGGCGACATGGTGTCGCACAGCCGGCTCGTGCTGCAGGCTTCTCGATATCGCGCCGACGAACCGGAGTACGCCGTCATGCGGGCGCCGCAGGCGATGTCGTGGACGACGAAGGACGCGCTGAGGTGGGCCACGCTGAACGGTGCGCGGGCAGCCGGCGTCGACCATCTCGTCGGTTCGCTCACGGTGGGCAAGCGCGCCGACATCGTGCTCGTGGACATGTCGGGGATCAGCCAGGTCGGCTGGAATCGTGCGGATCCCAGCGGTGCGGTGGTGTCTCAGGCGCACGCCGGCTGCATCGACACCGTGCTCATCGACGGGCGCGTGGTCAAGCGCGGCGGTGTGCTCATGCACGTCGACGTCGCCGCGGCCAGGGCGACGCTCGAGCGCTCCCACGACCACCTGTACGACCGGATGGGCGGAGCGGGATCGTTCATCCCGCAGCCCCCGATCGACATCCCGCTGTACCGCGAACGCGCCTGAGCTTTCAGTCGAGCTGCACGGACTGCACAGAGTGATAACAAATACTTGACACGTTCAGTCCTGCTTTCTAGCATCCAATCAACGAACACCACCGGCGCGATGACGCTCCGGTTCGACGAGGGAGTCACCACCACATGAGCACGCGTACGCTGCTGCGGGGAGGGACCGTCATCACGGCCGTCCGCCCCGGCGAGGTCCTCACCGACACCGACATCCTGATCGGCGCCGACGGAACGATCGAGGCCATCGGACCGGGCCTGGATGCCGGAGACGCCGAGGTCATCGACGTCCACGGCCGCATCGTGCACCCCGGTTTCGTCGACACCCACCGCCACACGTGGCAGTCCGTGGTCCGCAACCTCGCGTCGGACTGGTCCCTCACCGAGTACCTCGCGGGACTGCACACCGGCCTCAGCAAGCACTTCCGTCCCGAGGACACCTACACCGGCAACTACCTCGGCGCACTCGAGGCGCTCGACTCCGGCATCACCACGCTGGTCGACTGGTCCCACAACCTCGGCACCCCGGCACACGCGGACGCCGCGGTCGCCGCCCTCAAGGACACCGGTATGCGGGCCGTGTTCGCGCACGGCGGCGGCGCCGAGCAGTGGGGGAGCCTGCCCTCGGCCAACGTCCACCCCGCCGACGCGCGGCGCGTCCGCGACGAGCACTTCTCCTCCGACGACGGCCTCGTGACGATGGCGCTCGCCCTGCGTGGCCCGCAGTTCGTCACCCCCGAGGTCAACATCGCCGACTTCCGGCTCGCCGCCGACCTCGACCTGCGCGTGACGATGCACGCCGGCGACGGATACTGGGGGAAGTCGGGCCCGATCCGCAAGATGCACGCCGATGGACTCCTGTCCGACCGCATCACCTACGTGCACTGCTGCACGCTGGGCGACGACGAGTTGAAGCTCATCGCCGACAGCGGCGGCACCGCCTCGGTCGCCCCCGACGTCGAGATGCAGATGGGCCACGGCTTCCCCGCCACCGGCCGACTGCTGCGCGCCGGCATCCGTCCCACGTTCTCGATCGACGTGTGCAGCTCGAACGGCGGCGACATGTTCGCCACCATGCGCACCGCCATCGGCATGCAGCGCGCGCTCGACAACGCCCCGTCCGTCGACACCGGCGAGGTGCTCGAGCGCATCAGTCTCACCTGCGCCGACGTGGTGCAGTTCGCCACGATCGACGGCGCGCACGCCGCGGGCCTCGCGGACACGACCGGCTCGATCGCGGTGGGCAAGGCGGCCGACATCGTCGTCCTCGACGATCGCTCGCTGGCACTGACCCCGCTCAACAACCCGATCGGCAGCCTCGTCTACTCGGCCCACCCCGGACTCGTCCGCGACGTGTTCGTCCAGGGCCGCCGCGTGAAGAAGGACGGCGAGCTCGTCGGCGTCGACATCGCGCGACTGAAGGCGGATGCCGAGGCATCCCGCAGCTACCTGCTCGGTGAGATGCCCGAGGCGCGCCTCGACGGCACCTGGCACCCGACGCTGGTGACGGCATGACCGACCTCGCCGCCCCGGTCCGTCTCGCGCCGAAGGACCACGGTCCCACGGCGCGGATGGTGCTGGCGTGGCCGGGCACCCGGGCCCTCATCGCCGTCGCCGCGCTGTTCCTGATCAGCCCCCTCATCGCGCCCGGCAGCGTCGGCCCCACGGCCATCGTGTCGATGCTGCCGTTCGCGGCGCTCATCGCGATCGTCGCGATCGGACAGACCCTCGTCATCCAGCAGGGCGGTCTCGACCTGTCCATCCCCGGCGCGGTCACGCTCGGTGCGCTGATCGTCGCGCGCTTCGGCGGCGACGACGCGCTGGGGCTGCCCGCGGCCATCACCGCCGCGATCGTGGCCACCGCGGCGTTCGGGCTGGCCAGCGGCCTGGTCATCACGCTCTTCGGACTCCCGCCGCTCGTCGTCACCATCGCGGTGAACGCGCTGATGATCGGCACCGTCCAGGCCCTGTCCGGCGGGTTCGCCACCCAGAGCCCGGACGCGCTCAACCAGTTCGCACTCAGCCGGTGGGGTGGCATCCCGGTCCTGGTGTTCTTCGCCCTCGCCCTCACGCTCGCGGTGCACGTCGTACTGAAGCTCACGCGCCTCGGCCGTCGCTTCGAACTCGTCGGCGAGAATCCCCGCAGCGCCGCGAACCTCGGGATCGGCACGCGCGGCTACACGATCGTCGCCTACGTGCTCTCGGCCGCACTCGCCGCCGTCGGCGGCGTCCTGCTCGCGGGGCTCCTCCGCACCCCCACGCTCACCGCGGGCGAGGACTACCTGCTGCCCTCGATCGCGGCGGTCGTGCTCGGCGGCACCGCACTCACCGGCGGACGCGGAAGCGTCGTCGGCCCGGCGCTCGGCGCACTCTTCCTGGCGCAGCTGACCCAGCTGGTCCAGACGTTCACGCAGGCCACCGCCGTGCAGAACATCGTGCAGGCGCTGATCATCGGCGTCGGCATCGTCGCCCAGCTCCAGCTGGGCGGCACCACCTCCCGAATCCGGAACCTCATGCGACGGCGTCCGGGAGCCTGACCCGGCTCATCCGCCCACCGCGACCCGCCCGGGTCGACGGGCGGTCCGTCGCGCCCTCATCCGTCCCTGCATACCCGATCACCCACTCGAAGAGGAGTACCCCCATGATCACCACAGCACCCGCACGGCGAGCCGGTCTCGTCGTCATCGCCCTCGGCGCGCTCGTGCTCGCCGGCTGTTCGTCGACCAACAGCGCCGGCGGCGGCGGAAGCGAGGGAGCGAACAACCTCACCGCCGACATCGCCGCCGGCAGCACCGGCACCATGGACCAGTTCGCGAGCATCTCCGACATCTGCCCCGCGGACGGCAAGAAGGTCTCGGTCGGCGTGGTCGACGGTTACGGCACCAACACGTGGTCCAAGACCGTCCTCGCCGAGATCGAGAGCGAAGCGGCCAAGTGCGCCGCGATCTCCGGTGTCGAGTTCATCGCCGGTCGCGGCGACCTGGAGGCCACCACCTCGGGCATCACGAGCCTGGCCGCCAAGGGCACGAACATCATCCTGGTCATCCCCGACGCCGGCCCCGGCGAGGCGCACCTGCCCGCCATCCGCCAGGCGACCCAGGCCGGCTCCATCGTGGTCAACTTCGCCTCCGACCCGCAGGGGACCGCCGGCACCGACTACCTGGACTACACCGACCAGATCCCCGCGTTCGTCGGGAAGTCCAAGGCGCAGTGGATCGTCGACCAGCTGGGCAGCGCGGGCGGCAACGTCGTGTTCTTCGGCGGACCCTCCGGTGCGCTGGTCTCGACGCAGGAGTTCGCCGGGGCCAAGGAGGTCTTCGACGCCAACCCCCAGATCACGCTCGTGAACAGTGAGCCGATCTGGACCAACTGGGACCCGGCGCAGGCGCAGCAGGCGATGGCCGGCGTCCTCTCGCAGGGCACGCCGATCAACGCCATCATCGCCGACTACGGTGCGTCCGCCTCGGGTGTCATCCGCGCGTACGAGGCCGCGGGCCAGCAGCTGCCCATCCTCACCTCCACCGACGACAACTCCCTCAGCTGCGGCTTCGCCGACCTCAAGGCGAAGAACCCCGGCTACGAGCTGGCGACGGTCTCGTCGCGCACCTGGATCGGACGCGTCGCGCTGCGCAAGGCCCTCGCCGCGGAGTTCGGGACGAAGGACACCGAGCCCTCGCTGTACGAACTGTCGCTCTTCGAGGACTCCACCGGCAAGACGGCCGGCTCGGTGACCCCGGACAAGGCCTGCCTGTCGTCGGCGCCGTCCGACGCCACGCCGTCGACGCTGCTGACCTCCGCCGAGATCACGAAGCTCTTCGGCTGATGAACGAGACCCCCACGACCGTGGCATCCGCGCTCACCCTCTCGGGCATCACCAAGACCTACCCCGGTGTCACCGCGCTCGACGCGGTCTCGGTCGACATCGCCGCCGGTCGCGTGCACGCCGTGCTGGGCGAGAACGGCGCCGGGAAGTCCACCCTCGTGGGGATCGCGGCGGGGTCGGTGGTGCCGGATTCCGGCACCATCGGCCTCGCCGGGCGCGAGTTCGACCGCATCCGCCCCGCCGAGGCGCGGGAGGCGGGCCTCGCCATCGTGTACCAGATCCCCGCGCTGGCCCCGTCGCTGAGTGTGGTGGATGCCGTCCTGCTGCTGCTCCCCGCGAGCAAGCGTCCCTCGCGTCGGACCGCCGCCGCCTGGGTCGCCGCGCACTTCGGGCGCCTGTCGTTGAACATCGACCCGCACGCCCTGGTGTCGTCGCTGTCGCTGCGCGAGGCGCACCTCGTCGAGATCGCCGCCGCCCTGGCATCCGACCCCCGTGTGCTGGTGCTGGACGAGCCGACCGAGGCCCTCGGGCCGGAGGAGACGGCCTGGTTGTTCGGCCAGGTCCGGGGGCTCCTCGAGAAGGGCGTCGCGATCGTCTACATCACGCACCGGATCCCGGAGGTGATGGAGATCGGCGACGACCTCACGGTGCTGCGCGACGGACGCGTGGTCGGTCGGGGCCTGGTCGCGGACTTCACCGCCGATCAGGTCGTCGAGCTCATCGTCGGCCGGTCGCTGGAGACGACGTTCCCCGACAAGCCCGCCGCGCCGGCGGCATCCGCGACGCCCGCGCTCGAGGTCCTGGAACTCAGCGGCCCCGGATACGACAACGTCTCGTTCTCGGTGTACCCGGGCCAGATCATCGGTCTCGCCGGCGTCGAGGGCAACGGCCAGCGTCAGGTGCTGCGCGGCATCGCCGGCGGCGGCGCCTCGGGGGGCCGCATCCTCGTGAACGGCCAGGAGGTGTCGACACGGTCCCGCCGGTCGGCGTCGGCCGCGGGTGTCGTGTTCCTCCCCGGCGATCGCATCGGCGAGGCGATGTTCGGCAAGATGTCGATCCGCGAGAACGCCGTGGCGGGTGCTCTGCGCGCCGCGATGCCGGGCGGCTTCGTCCGTCGCAGCCGCGAGTACGCGCTCACGCGCGAGGGCGTCGCGGGTCTCGCGGTCAAGACGCCGCACCTCGAGGTGCCGGTCTCGGCCCTCTCCGGCGGCAACCAGCAGAAGGTGCTGCTCGCCCGCGGGCGTCTCGGCGACCCGAAGGTGCTGCTGGTCGAGGACCCGACGCAGGGCGTCGACGCCGGCGCGCGCGTGGACATCTACGCGTTCCTGCGCGAGCTCGCCGCCTCGGGGGTCGCCGTCGTCGTCCTCTCCACGGATGCCGTCGAACTCGAGGGGCTGTGCGACCGGGTCGTGGTGTTCTCCCGCGGCCGCGTGCAGACGACCCTCATCGGCGACGACGTCGACGAACGGGCCATCACGGGAGCCGCGGTGCTGTCGCACGAGACGGCATCCGTCGAGGTCGCCGTCGCGGCGCGCCGCCGGTCCCGGGGGATCCTGGCGGGGGAGACGCAGGCCGTCGTCCTCCTCGGGTTGGCGGTCGCTCTCTCGGTGGTGACCTCGTTCGTGTCGTCGGCCTTCCTGAGCCCGCTGAGCATCAGTCAGCTGCTGGCGGCGACGAGCGTCCTCATCTTCGTGGGGCTCGCGCAGCTGGTCGTCGTGATGACCGGGGGCATCGACCTCAGCATCGGCTCGGTGACGGCGCTGTCGGCGGTCATCCTGTCGTTCTTCGCGCAGCAGGGGATCGGCTACTTCCTCATCGGGGTGCTGCTGGCGCTCGCCGCGGGGGCAGCGGTCGGGTGGGTGAACGGCCTCCTCGTCACGCGCCTCTCGCTGCCGCCCGTGATCGCGACGCTCGTGAGCTCGATCGCGGTGCTCGGCCTCGCGCAGGTGCTGCGGCCCAGTCCCGGCGGTTCGGCCCGCGCCGACGTCCTGACGACCCTCGGCCTCGCCGTCGCCGGCGTGCCCCTGATCCTGGCGTTGGCCGTCGCTGTGGCGGTGGTCATGTGGTTCGTCATCCAGCGCACGCGCGGCGGTCGCGCGCTGCGTGCGGCGGGCTCCGACCCCGTGAAAGCCAACCGCATGGGCGTACGGGTGCCGCGGACGCGGCTGCTCGCGTCGGTCGCGGCGGGTCTGCTCGCGGCTCTGGCCGGACTCGCGGTGTACTCGCGATCGGGGATCGGCGACGCCAACGCGGCCCAGGCGCTGACCCTCACCTCCGTCACGGCGGTCGTGATCGCCGGCGCCAGCATCTTCGGCGGCTCGGGCTCGGCTCTCGCCGTCGCGGCGGCGGGACTGCTCCTGCAGACGGTGACGAGTTCTCTGGCGTTCCTGTCGCTCGGCCTGTCGTGGCAGTACTGGATCCAGGGTGCCTTCGTGCTGTTCGCCGCCGTCGTCCCGCTCGTCATGGTGCTCGTGCGCCGCGGTCGCTCACCGGGGGTGCGGGGCGGCTGATCCGCCGCGCGCCCGCATCCCCATCGGAACCCCTCTGACCTCAGGAAGGCCGTCATGAAGAACACCGGAACCACGGGCACCAACGGCGTCGACTGGGAGGCCCGCGTCGACTTCGACCGCCTCCGCGACGACCGACTCGCACGCGTGAAGGCGGAGCTCGAACGCTCGGATCTCGGAGCCGTGCTCGCGTTCGACTTCTCCAACATCCGCTACATGACCGCCACCCACATCGGCACGTGGGCGATGGACAAGCTGATCCGCTTCAGCCTCCTCACCCGCAACACCGATCCGATCTCGTGGGACTTCGGCTCCGCGGCGAAGCACCACGCGCTCTACAACCCGTGGCTCGATGTGACGTCGTCCGAGATGGATGCCGATCCCCACGCGCCGCACGAGGGCACCAAGCGTCCGCGGCTGGAGTCGGGGGCGCGGGCGGGCATCTCGACGCTCCGCGGCGCCTTCCCGCCGGATGCCGGGATCGCCGAGGAGGTCGCGCGCAAGATCAAGCGCGAGCTGGAGAAGTTCGGGGTCGCCGACCAGCCGCTCGGCGTCGACGTGATCGAGCTCCCGATCCTCTTCGCGCTGCAGAAGGTCGGCATCCAGGTCGTCGACGGGCAGCAGGTGTTCATGGAGGCCCGGCGCATCAAGACCGGGGACGAGATCCGCCTGCTCACGCAGGCGGCCTCGATGGTCGACGCGGCGTACGAGGAGCTGTACCGGTTCCTGCGTCCCGGTGTCCGCGAGAACGAGGCCGTGGGCCTGGTCGCCAAGACGCTGTACGACCTCGGGTCGGAGTACGTCGAGGGCGTCAACGCGATCTCGGGCGAGCGCTGCTCTCCGCACCCGCACGTGTTCTCGGACCGTCTGATCCGCCCGGGCGACCCGGCGTTCTTCGACATCCTGCACAGCTGGAACGGCTACCGCACCTGCTACTACCGTACGTTCGCGGTGGGTTCGGCGAGCACGAAGCAGAAGGATGCCTATACCCGGGCGCGCGAGTACATGGACCGGGCGATCGCCCTCGTCCGCCCCGGCGCGACGACCGCCGACATCGTGTCGGTGTGGCCGACGGCGCAGGAGTTCGGCTTCGCGGACGAGGAGGCGGCGTTCGCCCTGCAGTACGGCCACGGGGTCGGCCTGTCGATCTGGGAGAAGCCGATCTTCTCGCGGCTGGTCTCGTTCGACCACCCGGAGGAGCTCAAGGAGGGCATGGTGTTCGCCCTCGAGACGTACTGGCCCTCCGCGGACGGCTGGGGCGCGGCGCGCATCGAGGAGGAGGTCGTCGTCACCGCGACCGGGTGCGAGGTCATCACGAAGTTCCCCGCCGAGGAGCTGCTCATCGCGGGGCCCCGCTACATCGCGGTCGGCGGCCCGCTGAACAACCAGCGCGACTCGCAGTCGCACCTGAACACGACGTGGGGCCGCGGGGAGGCGTGATGGCGTCGGTCGGTTTCCTCGGCCTCGGCTCGATGGGGGCGGCGCTGGCTCGCCGCCTCGTCGACGCCGGGCACCGTGTCCATGTCTGGAACCGTTCGCCCGGCGCGGCGGACGAGCTCGTCGCCGCCGGGGCCGTGGCGTGTGCGACGCCCGCGGAGGCGCTCGCGCACCCGGTGTCGTTCTCGATGCTCGCCGACGACACCGCGGCGCTCTCGGTCCTGGATGCCGCGTCCGTGGCATCCGCGTCGGGCGGGGTGCACGTGAACATGGCGTCGATCAGCCCCGCGGGGGCGGGGGAGCTGCAGCGCCGGTTCGCGGCGGCGGGGGCGCGCTACGTCGCCGCTCCCGTGCTCGGGCGGCCCACGGTTGCGGCGGAGGGCAAGCTCAACGTCCTCGTCGCGGGCGCGCCCGACGACGTCACCGAGGTCGAGCCGTTCCTGCAGCTGTTCGCCGCGCGCCTGTGGCCGCTCGGTGAGGAGCCGTCGACCGCGAACGCCGTGAAGATCGCGGTGAACTACGACATCATCCACGCGATCCAGGCGATCGGCGAGTCCGTCGCCCTCGTCGAAGCGCGCGGCGTCGATCCCGGCCTGTTCGTCGAGATCCTCACGTCGACGCTGTTCGCCGGGGTCGTGTACAGCGGCTACGGCGGGATGATCGCGCGGCAGGCGTACGACCCGCCCGGGTTCGACGTGGCCCTCGGCTACAAGGATCTGCGGCTGAGCGCCGAGATCGCGGGCGAGACGGGCACGCATCTGCCGACGCTCGCGGCTCTCACCGCCGTGTTCGAGCGGGCGCTGGCCGAGCCGGCTCTCGCCCGCCTCGACTGGGGTGCGGCGGCCGAAGTCACCCGGCGGGGACTCCTCCCGGGCTCCGAGAACGAACGAGAGGGAGGTGCGGCATGAGCCGCAGGTATCTGGTGGTCGGGGGCACGTCCGGTATCGGGCGGGAGATCGTCGCGTCGCTCGCCGCCGACGGTCACGAGGTCACGCTCACGGGTCGTGATGCTGTCGCCGCGGAGGCGATCGCCCGGGAGATCGGGCCGAACGTGCGGGGCATCGCGGTCGACATCTCCGAGCCGGACGACATCGCGCCCGCGCTCGCCGACGTGGGCGAACTCGACGGCCTCGTCCTCGCCGCGATCGAACGCGACGCCAACACGGTGCGCGACTACGACATCGCCCGCGCCCGGCGCCTCGTGACCCTCAAACTCGTGGGGTACACCGAGACCGTGCACACGCTGCTCGATCGGCTCGTGCCCCAGCGCTCGACCGGCATCGTGCTGTTCGGCGGCCGCGCGAAGGACGCGCCGTACCCCGGATCGGTCACGGTCTCGACGATCAACGGCGGAGTCGAGGGGCTGACCACCGCGCTCGCCCTCGAACTCGCGCCGCTGCGCGTGAACGCGCTGCATCCGGGCATCATCGGCGACAGCCCGTTCTGGGCCGGGAAGCCCGCGGGCGTCCTCGAGGGCTACTCGTCGCGCACCCCCGGCGGCGAGCTGGCGACGATGAACGACGTGGTGGATGCCACGCGGTTCCTGCTCCACAACGAGGGCGTCTCGGCGACCAACCTCTACGTCGACCGGGGCTGGCGCATCACCTGACCGGGCGCTCACCCCACGGCGGCGCCATCCCCGAAGATCTCGGGATGCCGCTCCAGCTCGATGCGCGTGCGCCGGATGTGCCGCTCGAGCACGTGGGCGGCCTCCTCGGCGTCGCCGCGGCGGAGCGCCGCGACGAGGAGCCGGTGATCGAGGTGCGCGGTGCCGTCGTGGCGGGCGTGGGCCGCGGCGACGAAGGCCCGGCGGTAGTGATGCGTTCGGTTCCACAAACCCACGACCGTGTCGCCGAGCATCACGGTGCGCGCGGGCGCATAGGTGGCGAAGTGGAACTCCCGGTCGTGGCGCAGGAAGTCCTCGGCATCCGCGTTCTCCATGCGTGCGGCGAGGTCGTCGAGGGCGTCCAGGTCGTCGGGGGAGAGCAGCGGCGCGCTCATCCCGAGGAGCACCGGCTCGATGCGCTCGCGCACGAGGTACAGCTCCTCGCACTCGGCGAGGGTCAGGCGCGACACCCACGCGCCCGAGTTGGCGACGAGCGTCACGAGTCCCTCGGCTTCGAGGATGCGGAGCGCCTCGCGCACGGGGATACGGCTCGTGGTGTGCCGCGCCGCGAGATCCTCCTGCCGGATGCGTGTCCCGGGCGGATGGATGCCGCGGAGGATCTCGTCGCGCAGTGTGTCGGCGATCCCGGTGCCGGCGCGGCCGTGGTCGCGGGTCGCGGGCAGCAGGTCGGTCATTCGGCGGGCCTCGCGGGGTGCCACAGCACCGTCTCGGCGTCGCGTTCGTAGGCCTTGCCGTCGGGGAAGCTGACCAGCTCGAACTGCATGCCCCACGGGGCGCGGAAGTAGATCCAGCGTTGACCGGTGGAAGCCGCGCCGCTCACCACCGGTTCGCCCATGACGTCGACGCCGTGCGCGCGGAGGTGGGCGACCGCGGCATCCAGGTCGTCGACATAGAGCGCGAGGTGGTGTCCGCCGATATCGCTGTTGCGCGGGGGAGGAGCCTGCCCGTCGGCGGCGTCGTACGCGAAGACCTCGAGGTTCGTGCCGTTGCCGAGGCGGTAGAAGCGGATCTCGCGGATCGCGGTCCGCGGGTGCACACCGAGCTGCCGTGTCATCCAGTCGCCCTCGCCACTGCGACCGGGGAGCGTGTACACCGGCACGGCGCCGAGGACATCGACGAGGAACGTCTCGGCCTCGTCGAGATCAGGAACGGTGAAGCCGATGTGGTCGCTGCCGCGCAGTCCCGGAAGTCCCATGTCGCATCCTCCATTGGATCCATTGACGCCGCAGAAGGCGCCTCTCGACAGTATCTCGCGGCATGAACGCCTTGTATTGGAGACAATCCAATCGTACAGTGTGAGCGAACGACCTGTATAGGTGGACGCAACGACGCGTGAGGAGCGACATGGCCAAGCGGAAACGGCTGAACACCGGAGTCGAGTGGGTGCAGTTGGAGACGACAGCCGCCGACTGGAAGGCGGCCGACCCCGAACTGCTCGGGACGATGCTCGGTCAGCTGCATCTCATCCGGGCCTTCGAGGAGGCGGTGCTCGACCTCGCCGGTGCCGGCTTGGTGCACGGTCCCGCGCACTCCAGCATCGGCCAGGAGGGCGGCGCGGTCGGCTCGATCGTGTCCCTTCGACCCGCGGATGCCGTGAACGGATCGCACCGCGGACACCACCAGTTCCTCGCCAAGACGCTCGCCTTCGTCTCCGGCGGTGCTCTCGATCCCACGGCCCTCGTGACGCCCGACGTCCAGACGCTGCTCGATCGCACGCTCGCCGAGATCCTCGGCCTCGCGTCCGGTTTCTCGGGCGGCCGCGGCGGCTCGATGCACCTGCAGTGGCTGGAGGCCGGCGCGCTGGGGACGAACGCGATCGTCGGCGGCGGTGCGCCGCTCGCGACCGGCCACGCCTGGGCGCAGAAGCACGCCGGCACGACCGACGTGTCGATCAACTACTTCGGCGACGGATCGAGCCAGATCGGCTCGGTCCTGGAGTCCATGAACCTCGCGTCCACGTGGAAGCTGCCCGTGGCGTTCTTCATCGAGAACAACCTCTACGCCGTCTCGACCCGCGCCGACGAGGCCAGCGCCGACACTCGCTTCTCGGTCCGCGGCCAGGGCTTCTCGATCCCCGCGTGGCGCGTCGACGGCATGGACCCGCTCGCCGTGCACCTCGCGATGGGCGAAGCGCTCGATCGCATGCGCGCGGGGGAGGGTCCCGCGATCGTCGAGGCCGAGGTCTACCGGTTCTTCCACCAGAACGGTCCCTACCCCGGAAGCGCGTTCGGCTACCGGACCAAGGACGAAGAAGGGCAGTGGCGCGCCCGCGATCCACTGGAGCGCATGGCGACCGAGATGCGCCGCCTCGGCCTCCTCGACGATTCCGAGGCCGAGGCCGTCCGCGAGCAGGCGGTCACTGCGGTCGCGCAGTCGGTCGCGGCGGTGGTCGAGGCCGATCCCGAGCGTCCCGGCCGACGCCGCATCCGTCCGGAGCTCTGGCCCGACCCCGCGGTCGTGGACACCGGCATCCGGGGGGATGCCTCCGAGCTCGCCGCCCTCGCGTCGGCCGAGCCCGCGGAGTGGACCGGCCCCTGGCGCGATGTGAAGTTCGTCGACGCCGTCGCCCAGACCATGGACCGCCGGATGGAGACCGACCCGCGCATCATCGTGCTGGGCGAGGACGTGCACCGTCTCGGCGGCGGCACGAACGGCGCGACGAAGGGGCTCGCCGAGAAGTACGGCCCCGACCGGGTCATCGGCACCCCGATCAGCGAGAACGGCTTCTTCGGCGCCGCGGGCGGCATCGCGATGGACGGGCGCTTCCGTCCGGTCGTGGAGTTCATGTATCCCGATTTCATGTGGGTCGCCGCGGACCAGGTGTTCAACCAGGTCGGCAAGGCCCGCCACATGTTCGGCGACAACAACACGGTGCCGCTCGTGCTCCGCACGAAGATCGCGATGGGCTCGGGCTACGGCTCGCAGCACCTCATGGACCCCGCCGGGATCTTCGCGACCCAGGCCGGGTGGCGGATCGTGGCCGCCTCCACCGCCGCGGACTACGTGGGACTCATGAACGCGGCACTGGCGCTCGAGGACCCGGTGCTCGTCATCGAGCACGTCGACCTCTACGGCACGTCCGACCGCGTGCCCGACACCGACCTCGACTACGTCATCCCGCCCGGGTCCGCCGCGGTGCGCCGCGCGGGGAACGACGTGACGGTGCTCACGTACCTCTCCATGGTCGGCCACACCCTCGAAGCGGTCGAGCAGACCGGGACGGATGCCGAGGTCATCGACCTCCGGTGGCTCGACCGCGCCTCGCTCGACTGGGACACCGTCGGCGAGAGCATCCGGAAGACCAACGCGGTCCTCATCGTGGAGCAGGGCGCCCGCGGACCGTCCTACGGGGCCTGGCTCGCCGATGAGATCCAGCGGCGCTTCTTCGACTGGCTCGACCAGCCGGTCGAACGCGTCACCGGTGGGGAGGCGAGCCCGAGCATCTCCAAGGTGCTGGAGCGCGCCGCGATCGCCCGCACGGAAGAGGTCGTCGCCGGCCTCGAGCGCGTCCGCGCGGCAGGAGGGATCCGCTGATGGCCGTCGTCGTCCGCATGCCCGAGATCGCCACGGGCGCCGCCGAAGCGGCCATCCAGAGCTGGCTCGTCGAGGTCGGCAGCCCCGTGCGCGCCGGCCAGGCGATCGTCGAGATCGAGACCGAGAAGGCGGTGGTCGAGTACGAGGCCGAACGCGCCGGCATCCTCGCGGGGATCCTCTTGCCCGCCGGTGACGCCGCGGCCGTGGGCGTCCCGATCGCCGTTCTGGCCGAGGACGGAGAGAGCGTGGATGCCGCGCTCGCCGCCGCCGGGGGAGCGCCCGCTCCCGCGACCACGACGCCGTCCGACACCGAGGTCGCCGCCGCACCCGAGGAGGCGGCGGAGGCCCCGGCGGCCCCCGCGTCCGCGCCCGTGGAGCCGCCCGCTCCCGCTCCCGCGGACCCGCCCGGCGAGGAGCGTCGCCTCTTCGCGTCCCCGCTCGTGCGCCGCCTGGCCGCGGAGCGCGGCATCGACCTCGCCGAGGTCCCCGGGTCGGGCCCGCGCGGACGCATCGTCCGCCGAGACCTGGATGCCTGGACCCCGGCGCCGGTCGAGCGGCAGCCGGAGCCCGCCCCTGAAGCCGTCGAACCGCCCGTCGTTCCGGCATCCGTCGATGCCGGGTACGAGGACGTGCCGCACACCGGCATGCGGCGAGCGATCGCGCGGCGTCTCACCGAGTCGAAGGCGACCGTTCCGCATTTCTACCTGCAGGCCGACTGCCGCGTCGATGCGCTGCTCGCCCTCCGGGCGCAGATCAACGAGGGACGAGAGCAGCGCATCTCGGTGAACGACCTCGTCGTCAAGGCGGTCGCGGGCGCGCTGCGCGACGTTCCCGATGCGAACGCGATCTGGACCCCGGATGCCACGCGCCGGTTCTCCGCCGCCGACATCGCCGTGGCGGTCTCGGTGCCCGGCGGGCTGTTGACGCCGGTGGTGCGGGGGGCCGACCGCCTCTCGATCGGCGAGCTCGCCGCCACGGTCCGCGACCTTGCGGCACGGGCGCGCGAGGGGCGGCTGAAGCAGAACGAGCTCGAGCGCGGCTCTTTCTCGGTGTCGAACCTCGGCATGTACGGGACGACGTCGTTCTCGGCCATCATCAACCCGCCGCACGCCGGCATCCTCGCAGTCGGAGCCGCGACGCGGCGGCCCGTGGTCGAGGACGACGGATCACTGGCGGCCGCGACGGTCATGTCGGTGACACTGTCCGCCGATCACCGCGTGCTCGACGGCGCGCTGGCGGCCCAGTGGCTGGCAGCCTTCGTCGCCCGGATCGAGAATCCTCTGCAGATCCTGCTGTGAATCGTGTCGGTTCGGGGCGTCGGCGTTTCGCGTCGGCGCCCCGAGGCGGCACGCTGGGAGAAGACGTCCGCGGCAGTCCGCGGACCGGAGGAGAGGAAGATCCGTGTCCCGTATCGCAGTCATCGGAGGAACCGGCTACGCCGGGAGCCACATCGTCGCCGAAGCCGTGCGGCGCGGCCACACCGTCGTCTCGGTCGCCCGGTCGGTACCCGCCGAGCGCCTCGAGGGTGCCACGTACATCGAAGGCACCGTTCTCGACGTGCCCGGCCTGACCGCCGAGCTCGAGGGTGTCGACGTCGTCGTCTCGGCCGTGGCGCCGCGCGGCGACATGCTCGGCAAGCTCCGCCCCGCGATCGCGCAGCTCGCCTCGGTCCTTCCCGAGTCCGTCCGTCTGGGCGTCGTCGGGGGAGCGGGCGGCTCGCTCGTCGCCGAGGGCGGCCCCCGCCTCATCGACACCGAGGGCTTCACCGACGAGTACAAGCCCGAGGCGTCCGAGGCCATCGGCATCCTGGAAGACCTTCGAGCGGGCGCGTCCGATCGGGACTGGTTCTACATCCACCCGGCCGGCGGATTCGGCGTATGGGCACCGGGCGAGCGCACCGGAACCTACCGCGACGGCGGACACGTCCTCGTCGTCGACGAGAAGGGCGACTCCTTCATCTCCGGCGCCGACTTCGCCGTCGCCGTGCTCGACGAGATCGAGAACCCGAAGCACTCGCGCGACAACTTCGCCGTCGGGTACTGACGCGGCGAACGACGACGGCGCCGTCCCCTCGGGGCGGCGCCGTCGTCCTGTCGTCAGACCAGGTCGCGCCAATCGATGACGTCGGTGTCGGTCGTCGGCACCTCGCCCGTGGCGGGAGCGGTGGCATCCGCGATCGTCGCGAGCGACATCGTGTCGGTGGGCGGACCCATCACGGTCGCCTCGTCGCGGCGGTGGCGCAGGACGTCGTCGATGTAGGAGGTCACGACCTCGGCCAGCGGAACGGACCGGCCCCGCGCCTGCGACATGTACCAGCGGTGCTCGAGCACCTGGTGGAAGACCTCGGCGGGTTCGAGCTTGGCGCGCAGGTCGAAGGGGATCGCCATGACGATCGGCTCGAAGACCCGGGTCAGCCACTCGTGCGCGACCATCTCCTCGTCGGCGCCGAGGCGCGACACGCGCGCGCGGAACTCGTCCAGGTCGTTGAGCAGGCGCCGAGCCTGGTTCTCTTCGACGTCGAGTCCGGTCAGCCGCAGCAGACGCCGTTGGTGGTGCCCGGCATCCACGACCTTCGGCTGGATCGAGACCTGCGTGCCGTCGCTGGCGGTCTTGATGGACATCTCGCCGATGTCGAAACCGAGGGCGTTCAGCCGGTGCACGCGTTCGGTGATGCGCCAGGACTCGTCGACGGCGAACGTCTCCTTGTCGGTGAGGGCGCCCCACAGCGAGTGGTACGACGACACCAGGCCGTCGGCGACGGCGATGGCATCCACACCGCCTTCGAGCCGACCACCGGCCTCGAGGTCCATGATCTCGCCGGCGATGTTGGTGCGGGCGATGTCGAGGTCGTGTGCGCGCTGGCCCGGAGTGAGACGGTTGCCGTGCAGTTCGCCCGTCTCGGCGTCGACGAGGTACGCGGCGAACTCGCCCGCGTCGCGGCGGAACAGCGTGTTCGACAGCGACACGTCGCCCCAGTAGAACCCCACGTTGTGCAGGCGCACGAGCAGGACGGCCAGGGCGTCGACCAGGCGCGTGGCCGTGTGCGGACGCAGGACCTGGGTGAACAGCGCGCGGTACGGGAGCGAGAACTTCAGGTGCGCGGTGACCAGCGCCGCCGGGAGCGGGCGGCCCGAGGCGTCGGTGCGCCCCGCGATCACGGCGACCCGGTCGACGCACGGCGCCGCGAGACGGTCGAGGTTGCCGAGCATGTCGTACTCGCGCCGAGCCATCTCCTCGGTCGTCTCCTTGATCGCGACGACGCGACCGGAGAGGTTCGCGAACCGGACGAGGTGCCGCGAGATGCCCTTGGGGAGGGCCACGATGTGCGAGCTCGGCCAGTCGGCGAGGCCGGTCGACCAGGGCAGCTGCAACAGTCCGGGGTCGACCGCGCTGGCGGTGATGCTGAGGGATTCGGCCACGGTTCCTCCGGGGAAAAGGGTGCGGCGCGGGGAGTCGTGGAAGACTCCCCGCGCCGCGACGGTGCGTGAGATCAGGCGGAGGCGATGGCCTTGTCGGTCAGACGCTCGCCCGACTCGAGGTCGAAGACGTGCACGTGACCGGGGACCGGCGCCAGCACGACCGTCTCGCCCGCGTTGGGGTGACGGCGGCCGTCGACGCGCGCGACGATGTCGGTGCGCTTGCCGTTGATGTCGGTGTGGCCGTAGAGGTAGCCGTCGGCGCCGAGCTCCTCGACGAGGTCGACGACGACCGACAGGCCGCGACCGTCGGCCGGGGCGACCTGGATGTCCTCGGGGCGGACACCGATGGTGACCTCGCTGCCGTGCGCCTTGCCGATGACGTCGGCCTCGACGGGGACGACGAGGTCGCCGAAGCGGACGCCGCCCTCGGCCAGGTCGACCGTGAAGAGGTTCATCGCGGGCGAGCCGATGAAGCCGGCGACGAAGACGTTCTTCGGCTTCTCGTACAGGTCGCGCGGGGTGCCGACCTGCTGGAGCAGACCGTCCTTGAGCACCGCGATGCGGTCGCCCATGGTGAGGGCCTCGGTCTGGTCGTGGGTGACGTAGACCGTGGTGACACCGAGGCGCCGCTGCAGCGACGCGATCTGGGTGCGGGTCTGGACGCGGAGCTTGGCGTCGAGGTTCGACAGCGGCTCGTCCATGAGGAACACCTGGGGCTGACGCACGATCGCGCGGCCCATGGCGACGCGCTGACGCTGACCACCGGAGAGGGCCTTGGGCTTACGGGTCAGGTACTCCTCGAGGTCGAGGAGCTTGGCCGCCTCGAGCACGCGAGCCGCGCGCTCCTCCTTGCCGACACCGGCGATCTTCAGGGCGAAGCCCATGTTCTCGGCGACGGTCATGTGGGGGTACAGCGCGTAGTTCTGGAACACCATCGCGATGTCGCGGTCCTTGGGCGGCACGTCGGTGACATCGCGGTCACCGATCAGGATGCGGCCGGAGTTGACCTCTTCGAGGCCCGCGAGCATGCGGAGCGACGTGGACTTACCGCAGCCGGAGGGGCCGACCAGAACCAGGAACTCGCCGTCGGCGACTTCGAGGTTGAGCTTGTCGACCGCGGGGCGGGTACCGCCGGGGTACAGGCGGGTTGCGTTGTCAAAGGTGACGGACGCCATTTCTTCTTCTCCTTCACCGGCAGGTACGTGCCGGACGATCCGTAGTGAATGGAATGAACGGGGGCGACCCCGTGCGCGCGACAGTGGGCGCACGGTCAGTATCGCACGTGTCTGGTCATTTCTCAGCCAGGCTTACTACCATCGATGCTCGTTCGCCTACCCGTGCGTTCCCATCATCGTCAGCGGTCTCCGACCGCGCCCGAGAGGTCCCATGTCCAACGACCAGACGCCGAATCTGCCCGCCGAGAACGCCCGCCGGGAGGCGGTGCGTGAGAAGGCGCAGCAGGTCAAGGCGCGGCAGACGCGGGCGCGGATCGTCCGTCGTTCGCTCGTGACGATCGGTGCCGTCGCCGTCGTCGCCATCGGTGCCGCCGGCGTCACGTATGCGCTGTCGTCGCGCGACGGTCGTTCCCAGGCGCTTCCGGATGCGGCGTCCGACGACGGCTTCGTCGTCACGGCGGCCACCGGCATCGCCGACCCGCGTGCCGACCAGACCGTCGACGGCAACGCCTCCGCACTGGCCGCCGAGGCGACGCCCACCGAGACCCCCACGCCCACCCCGGCGCCGACCACGACCGCGGCCCCGGTCGACATCCGCGTCTACGTCGACTATCTCTCCGCCGAGGCGCGGGAGTTCCAGCTCGCCAACGCCGAGCAGCTCTCGAAATGGGTGTCCCAGGATGCCGCGTCCCTGACGTACTACCCGGTCGCGATGCTCACCTCGAAGTCGAACGGCACCAAGTACAGCCTCCGGGCCGCCGGCGCCGCCGCGTGCGTCGCGACGCACGCGTCCGACAAGTTCTTCGCCTTCAACCACGAACTCCTCGTGAACCAGCCCGCCGTGGACTCCGACGGCTACAGCGACGAGAAGCTCGCCGACATGGCCCAGGGCGCCGGGGTGAGCGACCCCGACACCGTGCGCGCGTGCATCGAGGACGAGACCTTCACCGCGTGGGCGAAGGCTGCCACCGACCGCGCCATCAAGGGCCTGCCCGACACCAAGGGGCAGGCGTTGACGGCGACCCCCACGGTGCTCGTGAACGGCACGCCCTACGTCGGCCGCATGGACGACCCGAAGGAGTTCGCCCAGTTCGTGCTCACGGTCGACAGCAACGCCTACTACTCCACCGCGACGCCGACGCCCACGGCCACCCCGAGCACGACGCCCGCGGGCTGAGCGCCGTTGGGAGGTTGCGGCCGACGTCCTGGCCCGCCGTCGAGTCCGTGGCCCCGGTCGCATCGACTGCTCATCTCGGGGAGGCCACGCCGATCGCTATCGGATCCGTCACGGCCCATATGGACTCGGATGTCGTGTCTTCGGCTGCCTTCGCCTTCAGCGGATTTCCCGCGGTGAGGGCGATCGACGGAGCGCCCAGGCCGCTCCGGTCAACATGGCGCGGCGCGACAAAATCCCCATGATCCCCCCGGGGGGATTCGTGACTCGGTGCACACACGAGGGGTGACGCCTGGCGCGGGGCCACACCAGAGCCTTCATCCGTGCGCGGTCGCAGGGTGCGTGTGGCATGACGTCGTGCGCGCCTCATCGACGGTATCCCGCACCGTGCGGGCGGTGACGCGGTCGTAGCTCGATAGACTCTTGTTCTCCGACCGCCGTGTCGGGTTGCGGGAGACGGACCTCCCCCGCAGATCAGGTCCGCGGAATTCCGCGGCTCGCCGGCTTGGCGCAATTGGTAGCGCACCGTACTTGTAATACGGGGGTTGCAGGTTCAAGTCCTGTAGCCGGCACTTCACGGATTGTTCGCGTGCGGCTCCGCCCGCGCGCCACAGAGGATGACGCGGGCCACGGAATCTGCGTAGTCTGGTGCCATTCGCCGGTCCTTGGGGGAGTCGCCGCTGAAGTGTGCGCGACGAGGACCGGCCTGGGGGGTCCTATGCGTTACTTGTCGTCCATTCGAGCGGCGCTGTGATGGTCGAGTCGATCCGCATCGCAACACCTGCGCAGGACAAGCGCGCGTCGGCCAACTATCGTCCGGAGATCGAGGGCGTCCGCGCCGTCGCAGCGATCCTGGTGGCGGTGTTCCACATCTGGCTCGGTCGTGTCTCCGGCGGTGTCGATGTGTTCTTCGTGATCGCGGGGTTCCTGACGACGATCACTCTTCTGGGGCACATCACCCGAACGGGTCGGGTGAGCGCCTCCGGCTATCTTCTCCGCCTCGCCGCGCGCCTGTTTCCCGCCGCGGCGGTGGTTCTGGTCACTGTGGGACTGCTGACACCGGTCTTTCTGGTGAGTTCGCAGTGGCAGCAGACGTTCACGGAGATCCTCGCTTCCGCGCTCTACGTGGAGAACTGGTGGCTGTTCAAGTCGGG
The DNA here is from genome assembly GCF_001898305.1 of Microbacterium sp. 71-36. Taxonomy (NCBI): domain Bacteria; kingdom Bacillati; phylum Actinomycetota; class Actinomycetes; order Micrococcales; family Microbacteriaceae; genus Microbacterium; species Microbacterium sp. 71-36. Next base: position 930,583 of record NZ_MKTP01000001.1, on the reverse strand, counting down.
GAACGACTACCTCGCGCGTGACAACTTTCAGTCACCCGTGCAGAACTTCTGGGCGATGTCGGTTCAGGGGCAGTTCTACGTCATCTGGTTGGTGTTCTTCCTGGTGGCCATGCTGATCGTTCGGGCTCGTCTGGCGAAGGATTCTCGTCGCGCATTGACCCTCCTCGTCGCGGTCGGGTCCGTGGCTTCTCTCGCATACGCGGTGTACGCAGTCGGCGTGAACCAGTCGGAGGCCTACTACAACACCTTCGCCCGGGTGTGGGAGTTCGGGCTCGGGAGCCTCAGCGCCCTTCTTCTGTCGGGTGTGGTCCTGCCCGGCATCCTGAGGGCGATCGCGGGATGGGTCGGCCTTGCGGGGATCGTTCTCTGTGGGTTCGTCTTGAACGCCGGAGCGACCTTCCCGGGTCCGGCGGCTCTCTGGCCGACGATGGCGGCGGTTCTGGTGATCGTGTCGGGCACCGGCGGTCCCGCCCGAGGTGGTGTGCAGAATCTTCTCGCTCGACGCCCTCTCGTGTGGTTCGGCGGGATCAGCTACGGCTTCTACCTGTGGCACTGGCCGATCCTCATCCTCGTCATCGAGGTGACCGGAGACCGTCCCGATCTCGCGACCGGGGCGGGCATCATCGTCTTGGCCGCCGCCCTGGCTTGGCTCACCCATGTGTGGGTCGAGAAGCCGGTCACGCGTTGGATCCACGTGCCATCTTCGCGAGTACGTCCCTGGGCTCCGGTCTTCGCGCTCGCGCTGGTCGCGGCCCTCGCCGGCGGCGGCCTGGTGGCGACCGACCGCGCCACGGACAGCGACCTGCGCGCGACGGCCGAGCTGGCGTCCGTCGGTGACGACTGCTTCGGCGCCGGGGCGGCGGATGCGGCGTGCGGGCCGGAGGAATGGACCGAGAGTCTTCCGCGGCTGAACGCCAATCTCGATAGGTCTCCTCTGGAGTCGACGAAGTGCCGCACGTCGACGACCGGCGTCGAGGTGAAGCGATGCACCTTCGGGGCCCAGGGCTCGGACCGACGGGTACTGCTGATCGGGAACTCCCATGCGGCCGCGCTCCTGCCCGCGCTCGTGACACTCGCCGAACGGAACGGCTGGGAGGTCACGACGTATTACAAAGCCAACTGCGTGTTCAATACCGCACCTCGTCGGGATGATCCTCCGCGTGAGGTGCGCTCCTGCCTGGCGTGGGGCGAGTCTGTGAGGGCGGAGCTCGCTCAGATGCCGCCCTTCCTCTTCGCGTTGAACAGCTATTCCGCCCGCAAGTCCGTCTTCCTCGATGCCGCCGGGAAGCCGAGTGAGGAGGCCGGGATCGCGGGGTTTCGCGAGGCATGGGCCCCGCTCATCGCTTCGGGCACACCGATCCTCGCGATCGCGGACAACCCGGTCGTGGATGCCGTGCGCGATCTGAACTGCACGTATCGTCCGGGGTCCGCCGAGAACTGTTCCGTGGACCGTGACGTTGCCTTCGCGGAGTCAGACCTCATCATCGCGGCCGCGCAGGGAACCGCTGGTGCCTACGCCTTGGACCTCACTGACGTGTATTGCGACGAAAGCCGCTGTCCGCTCGTCATCGGAGGAGTGAAGGTTCTCCGCGACAAGGGCCATTTGACCAAGACGTTCGCGGCGACGCTGGCCCCGCTGATCGGCGACGCCGTGTCGGTCATCCCCGGGGTGGGTGCGGCGGAATGACCGTCGGGTCGTGGTGGTCCGCGGTGGTTGAGGTGGGCGACGGAACACTGCGCTCCTCGAACCGTCGTTTCATCCACTCCCGCGCGGCCGCGTGCGCGCGTGCCTCCGTTCGACTGAACCCGTGAGCGACGGCGGGCCGGCCAGCATCCCAGCCAGACCACTTCCATCGCGTCCGCGACACCTGTTCCACCTCGACGTAGAACGGTTCCATGTTCATGAGCGCCCCCCTGGCCAGCGGCACCGGTCGAGGATGCTCCCCCCATGGGCGCACAACCGGGGCACGTCTACCCGTGACGTCTACTATGCCAAATCGGATGGACGGATGTCGGCCTTTCGGGGGACACCGGTCGGCTCGGACGGCGAGACACCGGCCGCCGTCAGCGCATCCCCACCCGTAGCCACAGCACGCCGTGTGCCGGCACGGTCAGGCCGCCGGCGAGCCCGGCGGGGCGGTCGGCGATGAGGTCGACGGCATCCGGGTCGAGACCCGACAGGGTCAGCGCGTCGATCTCGATCGCGTGATCGGCGACGTTGGCGACGACGAGCACCGCGTCGCCGGCGTCTCCGGGGCGGAGGAACGCGACGACCGAGTCCACGTGCGCGTCGAAGGCGATGAGCTCGTTGCCCGCGAGTTCCGGCGTCGACCGGCGGACCGCGATGAGACGCGTGAGTCGCGAGAACACGCGACCGGCGGGGGTCGTGGCATCCGTCCGATCGGCGTAGTTCTGCTCGGGACGGTGCGGGCGGTGCACCCACCGGCTGTCGCCGGCCTCGGCGCGGTTGCGACGGAAGGAGTAGTCGTTGAGCTGCGCCACCTCGTCGCCGAGGTACAGCAGCGGGATGCCGCCGGTGGACAGCGCGAGCGCGTGCGCGAGGATCACGCGGTCCTCACCGCCCGCGTCGCCGGCCTCGATCCCGGCGAGCGAAGCGGTGGTGCCGGTGATGCGGGCGTCGCCGGTGCGCGGGTTCTCCTGGAACGGCACGCCCCGCGAGAACGACCCCTCGACCCGGCCGACGTAGAAGTCGTTGAGGAAGCGGCGGTGCGGATACCCCTGGATGCCGAGCTCTTCGGCATCCTCGTCGGCGAACGTCCAGCCGATGTCGTCGTGGCTGCGCACGTAGTTGACCCAGGCGGTCCCCGCGGGCAGGGCATGACGACGCTCGAGGGCCTGCTGCAGCAGTCGGCCGTCGCGGGTGGCGAGCGCCTCCCACGTCAGCGCCATCTGCAGAGGATTGTAGGAGAGCTGGCACTCCTCGGGGGAGATGTACGACACGACCTCGTCGGGGTGCACGATCGCCTCCGACTTGAACAGCAGGCTCGGGGCGGCCATCCGCAGGACGGCGTTGAACGCCTGGAGGAGCAGGTGCGCCTCGGGCAGCGACTCGCACGTCGTCCCCAGTCGCTTCCAGATGAAGGCCACGGCATCCATCCGCAGGATCTCCACGCCCTGGTTCGCGAGGAACAGCATCTCCCCGGCCATCGCCTCGAAGACCGCGGGGTTGGCGTAGTTGAGGTCCCACTGGAAGTGGCAGAACGTCGCCCAGATCCACCGGCCGTCGGGCAACTGCACGAACGAGCCGGGGTGGTCGTCGGGGAAGATCTCGCGCGTGGTCCGCTCGTAGGCGTCGGGCATCTCGCGGTCGGGGTAGATGAGGTAGAAGTCCTCGTAGCCGGGCTCGCCCGCGACGGCCTTCTGCGCCCACTCGTGCTCGTTGCTGGTGTGGTTGAAGATGAAGTCCACCACCAGCGAGATCCCCGCGTGCCGCAACTCGGCGGCGAGGGCGGCGAGTTCGTCCATCGTGCCGAGCGCGGGATTCACGCGCCGGTAGCTCGACACCGCGTAGCCCCCGTCGCTGTTGCCCTCGGGGCTCTCGAACAGCGGCATGAGGTGCAGGTAGGTGAGACCCAGTTCGCGGAAGTACGGGATGGATTCGCGGATGCCGCGGAGCCCACCGGCGTAGCGGTCGACGTAGCAGACGCCCCCGAGCATGCGTTCGCCCTCGAACCAGTCCGGTGTGCTCGCCCGCTCGCGATCCACGTCCCGGAGTCCCGCCGGTCGCTCGGCCCACGACCGTCGGGCGAGGTCCACCACGGAGGCCAGACGTTCGACGCCGTCGGGGCGGTCGCCGTACAGCCGGCGGAACAGGTCGTGCAGCCGCGGGAGATGCAGCTCGACGTTCGCGAGGAACTCGCGGTCCACTCGCGCGGCGGTCAGAGCGGACAGGATCTCGGCGACGTCATCGGGGCCGGCGGTGAGGTGAGGCACGCGAAAAGCCTCGCGCATCCGGGCCGTCCGGTCCACACCGGCGCGCGGGCACGTACGATCGACGACGGCCCTCGACGCGAGCGGCCGGGGGAGAGGATCCATGTCTCACCGACGATCGCCGGGGATCGCGGTCCTCGGCGCCGTGCTCATCGGGGCGCTGACGGCTCTGCAGGCGCGCGTCAACGGATCGCTCGGCGGCGAGCTCGGCGACGGCGTGCTCGCGGGCGGGATCTCGTTCGGGTCGGGGCTGGTCGTGGTGCTCGCGATCGCCGCGGTGCTGCCCGCGGGGCGCGCCGGGCTGTCGCGTCTGATCGCGGGGGTCCGCGAACGCTCGATCCCGGCATGGATGCTTTTCGGCGGTGCCGCGGGAGCGTTCACCGTCGCCTGTCAGGGCCTCGCCGTGGCCACGATCGGCGTCGCGCTGTTCACGGTCGGCTTCGTCGCGGGCCAGACGACCGGTGGACTGCTGCTGGATCGCTTCGGCCACGGTCCCGCCGGCGTCGTGCCGGTGACCGTTCGCCGGGTCGTCGGCGCGCTGCTCGCGCTCGCCGGTGTGGCCGTGTCGCTCGCGGGCGACCGGGTGGGCGGCATCCCGGTCTGGATGCTCGTCGTGCCCGTGATCGCCGGGGCCGGTGTCGCGTGGCAGCAGGGGACGAACGGGCGCTTGCGCCTGCAGGTGCAGAGCCCCCTCGCGGCGACGGTCGTGAACTTCGCGGGCGGGACGGCGGTGCTCATCGTCGCGGGGCTCGTGCACGTCGCCCTCGTCGGTGCTCCGCGTGCCCTGCCGGCCGACCCCTGGCTGTACCTCGGCGGCGCCATCGGCGTCGTCTACATCTTCTTGTCGTCGGTGATCGTCCAGCGCACCGGCGTTCTCGTGCTGGGCCTCGGATCGGTCGTGGGCCTGCTCACGACCTCGGTGATCCTGGATGCCGTCTGGCCCGCGCCCGCGGCACCGCCGGTGCTCGTGGCCGTGGTGGCGGCGGCGGTGGCGATCAGCGGAGTCGTCGTCGCGGCGGTGCCGTGGGGGAGCCGACGACCCGCGCGCTGATCGCCGCCGCGGGTCAGAGGCGCGCCTCGTCGACCTTCCGACGCTTCTTGCCGCCCGGCATCCGGGACAGGTGCTTCGCGGCATCCACGGTCTTGCGCCGGGTCGGGCGGGAACGCACCGGCTTGCCCCCGACGTACAGCCACCCCAGCAGGACCTCGCCCTTGGCCAGCCCGTGGGCCTTGGCGAGAACCTTGCCGCGGGTGTTGTCGTCGGTGCGCCAGAAGACGCCGAAGCCGGCCTCGTCGAGAGCGAGACTGAGCATGTGGGCGACCCCGGATGCCACGGCCTCCTGCTCCCACGCGGGGATCTTCTTCGAGCTGAGATCGGCCACCACCGCGATGATCAGCGGCGCGCGACGCGGCTTGGAGGAGTACCCCTTCTTGCCGTCGGCCTTGTTCAGAGCGCGCGCGAGGACGTCGCGGTCGGCGCCGCGGATCTCGATGAGCCGCCACGGCCGCAGCGACTTGTGGTCGGCCACGCGTCCGGCCGCGGCGACGAACGCCTCGAGCTCGGGTCCGGTGGGGGCGAGGTCGGTGACCTTCGACCACGACCGGCGGTCGCGCATCGCCTCCAGCGCGCTCATGCCTCGTCGGCGGGGGTGAAGCTGAGCGACAGGGAGTTCATGCAGTAGCGGTCGCCGGTGGGCGTGCCGAAGCCGTCGGGGAAGACGTGACCGAGGTGAGAGCCGCAGTTCGCGCAGCGCACCTCGGTGCGCTGCATGCCGTGACTGTTGTCTTCGATCAGCTCGACCGCTTCGGGGCGCACCGACTCGTAGAAGCTCGGCCACCCGCAGTGCGAGTCGAACTTCGTGCCGCTCTGGAACAGCTCGGCACCGCACGCGGCGCACGTGTAGAGGCCGGCGCGGCTCTCATCGAGCAGCTCGCCGGTCCAGGCGCGCTCGGTGCCGGCCTGGCGCAGCACCGCGTACTGGTCGGGCGTGAGTTCTGCCCGCCACTGGTCGTCGGACTTTTCGACGGCGTAGGTCATGGATGGTCTCCTTCGTCCCCTCCATTGTCGCGTGTCCAGGACCCGCGATGCCCGTCACGGCATAATCGCCGGGATGGACCAGGATGCCGTGACCGCCGTCGTCGCCCGCTACGGACGCTTCGCTCGCGAGGAGGCCCCCGGCCGCTCCCGGGTGTACGAGGAGTGGGCGCGACGGGTCGAGACCGACCCGGACGTGGCCGAGGTCCTGGCGCGGATCCCGGACACGCATCGCCAGCCGCCGCTCGTCTTCGCCGTTCTGCGTCTCCTCGGAGCGCCCATGGACGCGGACGACGCGTGGGCCGCCTGGATCGTCGCGCACGCCGACGTCATCGTCGCGGAGTGCGGGCGGCGCGCCCTGCAGACCAACGAGCCGCTGCGGTGCGCCGCACTGCTCCCCGCGCTGTCGCTCATCGAGGGGCCGATCGCGCTGATCGAGATCGGCGCGAGTGCCGGACTCTGCCTGTACCCGGACCGCTACTCGTATCGTTTCCGGACCCCCGGCGGCGTCGTGAGGAGCCTCGACCCGTCGGACGGGCCGAGCCCGGTGATCCTCGAGTCCGACCTCGAGGGCGATCCGTCCCTGCGCCTCCCCGACGTCGTCTGGCGGGCGGGCATCGACCTGCAGCCGCTCGATGCGCGCGACGAGGGCGACCGTGCCTGGCTCACCGGGCTGGTGTGGCCGGGGGAGGAGGGGCGACGCGAGCGCATCACGGCGGCCCTCGACATCGCTGCCGCCGACCCGCCGCTGCTCCTGGCCGGCGACGGGGCGGCCGCCCTGCCGGACCTCGTCGCCCGCGCCCCGCGCGACGCCACGATCGTGGTGACGACGCCCGGCGTCCTCGTCCATGTCCCGCGCCGTCACCGCGGCGACATCATCGCGGCGGCCCGAACCGCGGGGCGGTGGGTGACCCTGGATGCCGCGGGCCTCCACGAGGCGTGGGCCACGGCTCCTGAGCTGCGTCCCGGGGGCTTCGCCCTCGCGCTCGACGGCGCGGTGCTCGCCAGCGTCGATCCGCTCGGTGCCTGGGTGGCGTGGCATCCGGGATCCGCGTATCGCGCGCAGTAGCGTGGCGTCGTGCCTCTCTCCGACCGCGACCGCGCCTTCCTCGTCTTCGAGGGGGAGTGGCGTCGCCACGGCGGTGCGAAGGAGGAGGCGATCCGCGCGGAGTTCGACCTCTCGCCGGCCCGTTACTACCAGTTGCTGGGGCGTCTGCTCGACGATCCGGCGGCCCTGGCGTCCGACCCCATGCTCGTGCGGCGCCTCCGTCGTCGCCGCGAGGAGGCCGCTGAGCACCACCGCGCGCGCCTCGGGCGCACGGCGTCACGCTGATCGGACGCTCGGGCACCGACCGGTAGCATCGTCCAATGCCCAGATCGACCTTCCCTCGGGATCGCTTCGACGACCTTGCGGACGGTGACGGCCGCGTTGGTGCCCACCGCGCCGAGCGCCCCCGCTCCCGCGGATGGCTCATCTTCCTCTGGGCCACACTGGCCACGATCGTGCTGGTCATCGTGGGGATCTTCGGGGTGCTGGTGGCCTCCGGGCGCATCTCGACGGCTTCCGACCCGGAGCCGACGCCGACCGTTTCCGAGACCACTCCACCGGCCATCGACACCTCTTACTCCGTCGTCGTGCTCAACGGCACCGCCGACGAGGGGCTCGCGGGCAACCTGCGCGATCAGATCGTGGCGCTCGGGTGGTCGGGCGACATCGTCCAGACCGGCGACTCCGACACGACCGACTTCGCGACGACGACCGTGTACTACCGGACACCCGCTGACGAACAGGCCGCGCGCGGCCTCGCTGCCGCGATCGGCGGCGCGGAGGTCGCGCAGAGCGATTTCCTCCAGCCGACGGATGATCCGAACACCTCGGACGACGAGAGCGCCGAGAAGCGCCTGGTCGTGGTGATCGGTCTCGACAGGGCCTCCGAGCCCACCCCCTGAGCCCCCGCGGCGGCGCGTGTTTCCGCGGCGTAAAAAGTTGGATGCCGCCGTGTCAACAATGGCTCCCCGGGCCGGAATCACGCGGTTCCTCGTGCTTACGATGACCTCGTCGTTCAGCAACAGGAGAGTTCGCATGGCCCAGGGCACCGTCAAATGGTTCAACGCCGAGAAGGGTTACGGTTTCATCACCGTGACGGACGGCCAGGACGTCTTCGTCCACTACTCGAACATCGAGATGTCCGGCTTCCGGGTCCTCGAGGAAGGACAGTCCGTGGAGTTCACGGTCGGGTCCGGCCAGAAAGGCCCGCAGGCCGAGTCGGTGCGCCTCATCGCCTGACCTCCCTCCCTTTCCCGCACGCCGCGGTCCCCGCTCTCGGGGGCCGCGGCGTCGTCGTCTCCCGGCGTCTCGCGTGGCTTGCACTCCCCAGGGGCGAGTGCCAGAATGAGTTAGCACTCGCTTTCGTCGAGTGCCAAATCTGGAAGTCACCCGTCCGGGAGGGACGACACACTTATGGCAAAGATCATCGCTTTCGACGAAGAGGCCCGTCGCGGTCTCGAGCGCGGCCTCAACACCCTGGCCGACGCCGTCAAGGTGACCCTGGGCCCCCGCGGTCGCAACGTCGTGCTCGAGAAGAAGTGGGGCGCCCCCACGATCACGAACGACGGTGTCTCGATCGCCAAGGAGATCGAGCTCGACGACCCGTACGAGAAGATCGGCGCCGAGCTGGTCAAGGAGGTCGCCAAGAAGACCGATGACGTCGCCGGTGACGGAACCACCACCGCGACCGTCCTCGCTCAGGCGCTCGTGCGCGAGGGCCTGCGCAACGTCGCGGCCGGCGCCGACCCCATCTCGCTCAAGAAGGGCATCGAGAAGGCCGTCAAGGCCGTCACCGACGAGCTGCTCTCCTCCGCCAAGGAGGTCGAGTCCAAGGAGCAGATCGCCGCGACCGCGTCGATCTCCGCCGCCGACCCCGCGATCGGCGAGCTCATCGCCGAGGCCATCGACAAGGTGGGCAAGGAAGGCGTCGTCACCGTCGAGGAGAGCAACACCTTCGGCACCGAGCTCGAGCTCACCGAGGGCATGCGCTTCGACAAGGGTTACATCAACCCCTACTTCGTCACCGACCCCGAGCGTCAGGAAGCGGTCTTCGAAGACCCGTACATCCTGATCGCGAACCAGAAGATCTCGAACATCAAGGACCTTCTGCCCATCGTCGACAAGGTGATCCAGGAGGGCAAGGAGCTCCTCATCATCGCCGAGGACGTCGAGGGCGAGGCTCTCGCGACGCTCGTGCTCAACAAGATCCGCGGCATCTTCAAGTCGGTCGCCGTCAAGGCTCCCGGCTTCGGCGACCGTCGCAAGGCGCAGCTGCAGGACATCGCGATCCTCACCGGCGGCCAGGTCATCACCGAAGAGGTGGGCCTCAAGCTCGAGAACGCCACCGTCGACCTGCTCGGCCGTGCGCGCAAGGTCATCATCACCAAGGACGAGACGACCATCGTCGAGGGTGCCGGTGACTCCGCGCTGATCGAGGGTCGCGTGACCCAGATCCGCCGCGAGATCGAGAACACCGACAGCGACTACGACCGCGAGAAGCTCCAGGAGCGCCTCGCCAAGCTCGCCGGTGGCGTCGCCGTCATCAAGGCCGGTGCCGCGACCGAGGTGGAGCTCAAGGAGCGCAAGCACCGCATCGAGGACGCCGTGCGCAACGCCAAGGCCGCCGTGGAAGAGGGTGTCGTCGCCGGTGGTGGCGTCGCGCTCATCCAGGCCGGCAAGACGGCGCTGGCGAACCTCGAGCTCGTCGGTGACGAGGCCACGGGTGCGAACATCGTGCGTGTCGCCATCGAGGCTCCGCTGAAGCAGATCGCGCTGAACGCCGGTCTCGAGCCCGGTGTCGTCGCCAACAAGGTCTCCGAGCTGCCCGTCGGCCACGGCCTCAACGCCGCGACCGGTGAGTACGGTGACCTGTTCGCGCAGGGCATCATCGACCCCGCCAAGGTGACCCGCTCCGCGCTGCAGAACGCCGCGTCGATCGCCGGCCTCTTCCTCACCACCGAGGCCGTCGTCGCCGACAAGCCCGAGAAGGCCGCCGCTCCCGCGGGCGACCCGACCGGTGGCATGGACTTCTGATCCACGCCTGAGCGACCAGAGAACGCCCCCTCCTTCGGGAGGGGGCGTTCTCGCGTCCGGGCGCGAGGCCACGAGGCTTCGCCTCCGTGGCCCTGCCGCGGGCTGTTTCGGTCAGTGTTGACTTGGCACGAATGCACGCGTGTGCAGGGTTGGCGCGGGCATTCGCCCGAAGTCAGCGCGGCGCGGCGCGGGCCAGCGTTGCGCGGCGCGGGCCAGGGCAGCACCGCGCGGCCCGTCACCTCCCGGCGGGGCGCGTCACCGCCCGGCGCGGCGGCGCGCGGCGGGTCTACTCGTCGGCGACGTCGGGACGCAGCGCCTCGGGGAGGCGCTCCAACGGCTGGGTCGTGATGAGCGCGTGCTCACTGGCATCCCGGCGCTCCGCGAGCGGCAGCGAGACGCGGAACGTCGCGCCGCCGCCGGGGGTGTCGAGAACTTCGACCTTCCCGTGCAGCAGATCGACGATGGATGCCACGATCGACAGTCCCAGGCCGGAGCCGCCCGTCTCACGGGTGCGCGAGGTGTCGGCCCGCCAGAACCGCTGGAAGATCTGCTCGCGGATCTGTTCCGGCACGCCCTCGCCGTGGTCGATGATCTCGATCCATCCCATGTCGGTCTCGGCATCCACCCCCACCCGCAAGCCGATCGGGGAGTCGTCCGCGGTGAACCGTCGCGCGTTGCCGAGCAGATTCGCGACGACCTGGCGGACCCGGTTCTCGTCGCCCAGGACGATCGGCGCGAGGCTCGTCACGCGTCGGGGCGGCGGGCCCGCATCGGCCGTGCCCCGCGACACGTTCTCGGTCTCCGGCGCGGGAGGCTCGGCGGCATCCCGTCGGCGCCGGAGCCGTGACAGCGTCGCACCGGCGATGGCCATCGCCGAGGTGGTCGGCGCCGTCCGGCGGCGCCCCGATGTCGACGAGCCGTCCTCCGCCGGAAGCTCGGGATCGAGCCTCATGACCGGCAGCACGATGGCGGCGCGACTGGTCGTGTCGTCGACGGTGACCTCGCGTTGCGGGGAGGTCACGCGCAGGTCTAGCGCGGCATCCCGCGCGATGGGACGCAGATCGAGGGTCGTGATGGCCACGTCGCGCCGCTCGTCCAGGCGGGCGAGCGCGAGGAGGTCCTCGACGAGCGCCCCCATGCGGATGGCTTCCTTCTCGATGCGCTCCATCGCCTGGGCGACGTCCTCGTCCGAGCGGATCGCCCCCATGCGGTAGAGCTCGGCGTACCCGCGCATCGTCACGAGGGGGGTGCGCAGTTCGTGGCTCGCGTCGCCGATGAACCGGCGCATCTGCCGGACCGTGGCATCCCGCTGGGTGAGGGCGCCGTCGATGCGCGCGAGCATCGCGTTGATCGCCGCTTTGAGGCGACCGACCTCGGTGTCGGGGACGATGTCGGTCAGACGCTGACTGAAGTCGCCCGCCGCGATGTCCATGGCGGTCGTCTCGACCTGACCGAGACTGCGGAAGGTCAGCGTCACGAGGGCGCGGGTCAGCAGAGCACTGGCGATGAGGATCAGCAACGCCACGAAGCCGTAGATGCCCACGTACGCCGCGACGATACGGTCGGTCGGCGCCAACGGCTGGACGACCATCTGCGTGTAGAAGCTGTTGTTGCCCGGGACCTGCAACAGCCCCACGCGCGCCAGGAAGTGCTGCCCGGACACCGGATCTTCGAGCTCGATCCGCCGGTCGACCTGGCTGTAGGTCTGCTCCACCGAGAAGGTGTCCGGCAGCTGGGGCACGGTCTTCGCGCCCGTGCCGTTGTAGAACGCCACGCGCTGCGCGTCGGGGCCGTAGACGACCACCATCGAGCCGATCGGCGGGGCGTTGTCGACCTGCGTGAAAGCCAGTCCGCCGTCGACCTCGTTCGTGACGAACACGCTGTTGGCGATGTTGCTGGCCGCCTGCTGCTTGAGCTGCTCGTCCAGGTTGTCGATCAGCGTCGTGCGCAGGAACACCAGCGTGCCGATGCCGGCGGCCACGAGCCCGACGGCGAGCAGCGTCACCGTGACGCCGGTGACCTTCGTGCGAAGGCTCAACCGGCGCCACCAGTGCGTCAGGGCATCGTCGGAATTCTCCAGGATCGCGCTCCGCTCAGGCGGTCTTGCCCGACTTCAGCATGTAGCCGAAGCCGCGCTTGGTCTGGATCAGAGGCTCGGTGGAGTGCGGGTCGATCTTGCGTCGCAGGTACGAGATGTAGCTCTCGACGATGCCGGCGTCGCCGTTGAAGTCGTACTCCCAGACGTGGTCCAGGATCTGTGCCTTCGAGAGCACGCGGTTCGGATTCAGCATCAGGTAGCGAAGCAGCTTGAACTCGGTCGGGCTGAGGTCGATCGACACGTCGCCGACGCTGACGTCGTGCGTGTCCTGGTCCATGGTCAGTTCGCCGGTCCGGATCACCGACTCCTCGTCCGCCTGCATCGTCCGGCGGAGGATCGCCTGGATGCGGGCGACGATCTCGTCGAGGCTGAACGGCTTCGTGACGTAGTCGTCGCCGCCGGCGTTCAGTCCGGTGATCTTGTCCTCCGTCTCGTCCTTGGCGGTGAGGAAGAGGATGGGGGCCGTGTAGCCCGCCCCCCGGAGGCGCTTGGTGACGCTGAACCCGTTCATGTCGGGCAGCATCACGTCGAGCACGATGAGGTCGGGTTCCTCCTCGAGGACCGCGGAGATGGTCTGTGCGCCGTTGGCGACGGCTCGGACCTGGAATCCGGCGAAACGCAGGCTCGTGATGAGCAGGTCGCGGATGTTGGGTTCGTCGTCCACGACGAGGATGCGCGGTGCTGTCATGCGCCCATTATCGTGACTTCACTCAAGGAACCGCTGGATATCGCGAGAAACGCCGAGTGCTGGTAGAGCTCAGGCGGCCTCGGCGGTGATCCCCTCGGCATCCAGGATCGTGTAGGCGTAGCCCTGTTCGGCAAGGAAACGCTGGCGGTTCTGGGCGAAGTCCTGATCCACCGTGTCGCGCGCGATGAGCGTGTAGAAGCTCGCCGTGTGACCCGACTGCTTCGGACGCAGCAGGCGTCCGAGGCGTTGCGCCTCCTCTTGTCGCGACCCGAACGAGCCCGACACCTGCACGGCGACGGATGCCTCGGGAAGGTCGACCGAGAAGTTCGCGACCTTGGAGACGACGAGCAGCGAGATCGCCCCCTCGCGGAAGGCCTGGAACAGCTCTTCGCGCTCGGCGACCGGCGTGGCGCCCGTGATCTTCGGGGCGTCGAGGGCGTCGGAGAGCTCGTCGATCTGGTCCAGATACTGTCCGATCACGAGGACGCGCTCGCCCGGATGCCGATCGACCAGGCGCCGGACGACGTCGATCTTCGCCGGCGCGGTGGCGGCGAGGCGGTACCGATCCTCGTCGGCCGCCGCGGCGTACTCGAGCCGCTCATCGGCGGGCAGGTCGATGCGCACCTCGTAGCAGGCGGCGGGGGAGATGAAGCCCTGGGCCTCGATCTCCTTCCACGGCGCGTCGAAACGCTTGGGCCCGATGAGACTGAAGACGTCGCCCTCGCGTCCGTCCTCGCGCACGAGGGTCGCGGTGAGTCCCAGGCGGCGGCGGGCCTGCAGATCGGCGGTGAGCTTGAACACCGGCGCGGGCAGCAGGTGCACCTCGTCGTAGAGGACGAGTCCCCAGTCGAGCGCGTCGAGAAGGGCCAGGTGAGCGTACTTCCCGCCGCGCTTGGCCGTGAGGATCTGGTAGGTCGCGATCGTGACCGGCTTGATCTCCTTCGACTGGCCGGAGTACTCGCCGATCTCCTCGGGGGTCAGGCTCGTGCGCCGGAGCAGTTCGTCGCGCCACTGGCGCGCGCTGACGGTGTTGGTCACGAGGATCAGCGTCGTCGTCCGGGTCTCGGCCATCGCGCCCGCGCCGACGAGGGTCTTGCCCGCGCCGCAGGGGAGCACCACGACGCCGGAGCCTCCCTCGGAGAACGACTCGACCGCCTGCCGCTGGTAGGGGCGCAGCTTCCACCCGTCCTCGGCGAGGTCGATCGGGTGCGGCGTCCCGGGCGTGTAGCCCGCGAGATCTTCCGCCGGCCAGCCGATCTTCAACAGCTCCTGCTTGATGTGCCCGCGGGCCCACGCGTCGACGGTGTAGCTGTCGGGAGTGGGGTGGCCGATGAGCAGCGGAGAGATCCTCTTGTTGCGCGACACTTCACCGAGCACGGCGGGATCCGTCGAGCGCAGCACCAGCGCCCCCTCTTCGTCGCGCTCGATCACCAGGCGGCCGTAGCGCCCCACGGTCTCGCGGATGTCGGTGCTCACCGACGCGGGGACCGGGAAGCGCGACCACCGGTCCAGCGTCTGCAGCATCGCGTCGGCGTCGTGCCCGGCCGCGCGGGCGTTCCACAGCCCGAGCCGCGTGATGCGGTAGGTGTGGATGTGCTCCGGTGCGCGCTCGAGCTCGGCGAAGACCGCGAGCTCGTGTCGCGCGGTCTCCGCATCGGAGTGCGCGACCTCGAGGAGCACCGTGCGGTCGCTCTGGACGATGAGGGGACCGTCAGCCATAGCGTTCGATTCTACCGGTGCGTCGGACCGGGCGTCGCCGTCGGCGCTCAGGGGACGGGGCTGACCGCGTCGATGTGCGACAGCGGCAACGTGCGTTCGACGTCCGCGGCGCGATCGCGCCCGCGCAGGCGTCCGCCACCCAGCCCGGTCGCTTCGAGCCGGAACACACGGGCTGACCCGTCCGGCAGCCGCACCGTGACGTCGACGACGGCGCGGGCGCGCACGGCCTGGTCGAGCTCGCGCTCGAGCCAGGCGGCATCCGAGTCCTCGCCCCCGGCGCGCAGGCGTGCGATCAGCGGGGCGTAGAGGTCGGACGGGTCGTCGGGCGTCTCGGTCGCCGCGAGCTTCGCCCTGTCGACCGCGCGCGGGCGCCCGTCCTCGTCGACCGCGACCGTCGGGTACCGGGCGTCGCTCAGGGCCCAGAAGACGACGTCGGCCGCCACGTGCGTGATGAGCTCGTCGCCCGAGCGGCTGAGCGCCACCGAGCGCAGTGAGGTGTCGACCTCCATCGCGCGCAGCAATGTCTCGTCGTCGGTGCGGACGGTGGTGAGACCGGATGCCATGTCGGCGGTGACGCGGACGCGCCCGTGCTCCGCCGAGGTGCGCTCGATGACGTAGGCCAGCGGTTGGGGGAGACCGGTGAGCGAGATTCCGGTCAGGAAGTCGCGCAGGCTGTCGGCCGTCTCTCCGGCGGTGATGGCCGCGCCGATCGTCGCCGCGCTGAACCGGTAGCTCGACGCCTGCGCGCGCGATTCTCGTGCCGCCATCCCGCGCAGCCGCACGTCGAGGTGCGGGGCGAGAGGACCGGGCGCGATCGCGGTGAGGTCGTTCTGCAGGTACACCTTGTCGACCTCGGGCGGCAGCAGATCGCGCAGCGCGGAGGTGTCCACGTCGGTGCCCTCGGCCAGACCCCGGCCCCACGGGGGCACCGCGCCGCGAGCGTCGAGCAGCCCCCAGGCCCGCAGGCGGAGCGTCCATCGCGCGGCACGCTCGGGGCCGGCCGGGTCGAACGGAGTGGCTCCGGCCCAGGTGGGCTGCGGCATCCATCCGCCCGAGGGTGTGCGGTAGGCGCGGGGGAGTGCGTCGCGGAGCGCCCGCGCGGTCGACGCCCACCGCTCGAGCGTGGGCAGGCGCAGCCAGGCGCGTCCGGCCGTGGTCACGAGCCAGGCGCGGCCGTTCGTCCCCAGCAGCCCGGTTCGGGCCGCGAGCCCTACCAGCAGATCGGCCTCTTCCAGGGAGGGGGCCGCGCCCGCGTCGACGAGGCGCCGGCGTTCGCTCGCTCCCAGTGATCCGGACCCGATCCGACCGAGGGGGGATTCGAGGGTGAGCAGAAGGACGTCGGCCAGCGCCGCGGCGTTGGTGAACGCCGCCTCCGCGGCTGCCGCGTCGTCCGACACCTCCGCCACGGCGTCCGCCGTCGGCTGGGGCAGGCCCTCGGGCGCCGCATCGAGAACCGCGGCGGCGACCGCGGCGTACGCGCGGCCGTCGTCATCGACCAGGGCGCGATCGTGCAGCGCGCGCGCGATCTCGCCGGTCGCCGGGATGCCGTCCGCCGCCGCCGCGACGAGCGCCTCGGCTTCGGCGCGATCGAGCGCGGGCAGCGCGCGCGCGACGGAGGCGGGGTCGAGCAGCGCGTCGGCGGCATCGAACATGTCTCGCCAGGTGGCGGACGCCGACACGTGGCGTTCGGCGAGGAGGTGGGCGAGGGCCTCGTCGCCGATCGCGCTCAGCGAGACCGCCAGTGCGCGTTGGTCGGAGGTCTCGGGCACGTCAGCGTCCTCTGTTGGCGCGTGCCCTTCGCACGAAGCTCATGATGAGCACGGCCATCATCATGAGAAAGGCGATCGGAAGGGCGATCAGGGGCAGCACCACGACCGTGGGCCAGATGCCCTCGCCGAAGTTCGTCACGCCCGCGGGTCGCGCGAGGATGACCGTGAAGAAGCACACGATCGACAGGATCCCCAGACCCAGGGACATGAAGGCCAGGATCCGGTCGATACGACGGATCGGGACGTCGCCGTCGGGGGTGCGCGTGCTCATCGTCGTCAGCCTACTGCCTGGCGGGCGTGCCGTAGGCTGGGGGGCCGGGATCCGATCGGGTCCCGCGTTCCGCCGCGCGATCGCGCACATATTCAGCGAGGTGTCCATGCCCACCGGCAAGGTCAGGTTCTACGACGACGAGAAGGGCTTCGGCTTCATCACCACCGATGACGGCCAGGACGTGTTCCTGCACGCCACCGCCCTGCCCGCCGGGACCCCCGGGCCCAAGGCCGGCACGCGTCTGGAGTTCGGTGTCGCCGATGGCAAGCGCGGCCTGCAGGCCCTCTCCGTGCGGGTGCTCGAAGCGCCCGTCAGCATGGCCAAGCGGTCGCGCAAGCCCGCCGACGACATGGCGATCATCGTCGAAGACCTCGTGAAGCTCCTCGACGGCATCGGCGGCGACCTGCGCCGCGGACGCTACCCCAGCGGTGCGCACGCGAAGAAGATCGCCGCGGTCCTGCGCAAGGTCGCCGATGACTTCGAAGCCTGAGCCCGTCGCCGACGAACGGCTCCTCCACGCGCACGACCTCGCGCTCGCGGCGCTCCACGAGATCACCCCGGCGGAGACCGTCGGACCGGCTGCGGGTCATGTCGTCGAAGCCGACGACGTCGTCTCGCTCCGGTTCCACACGCGTCTCGCCGGCTACCCCGGGTGGTACTGGACGGTGACGGTCGCCCTCGTCGAGGACTCCGAGCCGACCGTGCTCGAGGCCGAGCTCCTGCCCGGCGACGGCGCGCTGCTGGCGCCCGACTGGGTGCCGTGGGCCCAGCGTCTGGCCGAGTACCAGGCCGCCCAGGCCGCGGCGGCGGCGGCGGGCGACGAGTCCGACGACGACCTCGACGACGACGCGGACCTCGACGACGACACCGACCTCGACGACGACGCTGATACCGACGACGACGAGGACGACGCCGACGACGACGACGACCAGCCGAAGGCGCGGCTGCACGCGGGCGACCTCGACGGCGTCGACATCGATGAACTGGACGACTCGGCCGACGCCACGGACGACGCAGCCGAGTACGACGACTCTGAGGACGACGATCTCGACGAGGCCGACGACTCCGAGGACGACGACCCCGACGCGGACGACGACTTCGACGACGAGCGCGAACGCAGCTACTGACGCGACGTCCGCCCGGACATTCCCTGGTCGAGGCGGCCGCGGGGGACCGCGCCGTGCTTCGCGCGGCTCGGGTCGCTCCGGAGGTGGCCCTCGAACGACGGAAGCCGCCCCGCGCGAGTCGGGACGGCTTCGGTCGAGAAGGGCTCAGGCCCCGGGAAGGTGTTCGATCGTGTAGTCGATCGCGCCGATGAGACGCCGCACGTCCTCGGGCTCGATCGAGACGAACGTCGCGATGCGGAGCTGGTTGCGACCGAGCTTGCGGTAGGGCTCGGTGTCGACGATCCCGTTCGCGCGCAGGCTCTTCGCGATCGCGGCGGCGTCGATCGACTCGTCGAAGTCGATCGTCACGACGACGGGCGAGCGATCGGCGGGATCCGCGACGAACGGCGTCGCGACGTCGCTCGCCTCGGCCCACGTGTACAGGGCGGACGACGACTCCGCCGTGCGTGCGGCGGCCCACGACAGGCCGCCGTTCTCGAGGATCCAGCCGAGCTGCTCGTCCAGGAGCAGGAGCGTGGCCAGCGCCGGGGTGTTGAGGGTCTGCTGCAACCGGGAGTTGTCGACCGCGTTCTTGAGGCTCAGGAACTCGGGGATGTACCGATCCGACGCCGCGATCCGCTCGATCCGCTCGATCGCCGCCGGTGAGACGGCGGCGTACCAGAGGCCGCCGTCCGAGCCGAGGTTCTTCTGCGGGGCGAAGTAATAGACGTCGGCCTCGGTGACGTCGAAGTCGATCCCGCCGGCCGCGCTGGTGGCGTCGATGACGGTGAGGGCCCCGGCATCCCCGTGCACACGGGTGATGGGGGCGGCCACGCCCGTGGAGGTCTCGTTGTGCGGCCACGCGTAGACGTCGACGCCCTCGACGGCTTCGAAGGCGGCGCGGGTGCCGGGTTCGGCGCGTCGCACGTCGGGGGCCTGCAACCAGGGAGCCGCGGCCGCGGCGGCGAACTTGCCGCCGAATTCGCCCGACACGAGGTTCTGGCTGCGGTTCTCGATGAGACCGAAGGCGGCGGCATCCCAGAACGCGGTCGATCCGCCGTTGCCGAGGATGATCTCGTATCCCTCCGGCACGCGGAACAGCTCGGCGAGTCGCTCGCGCGTGCTGGCCACGAGGTTCTTCACGGGAGCCTGGCGGTGCGAGGTTCCGAGGATGGTGGCCCCGCGGGTGACGAGCGCTTCGAGCTGCGCACCGCGCACCTTCGAGGGGCCGCACCCGAAGCGGCCGTCGGCGGGCAGGAGGTCGGTGGGAAGGTCCACGTGCGGCATGGGTCGATTCTAGGGCGGGGCTCAGTCGCTCCCGGCGCGTGTGTCGGAGGGGGTCGATAGGCTGGGAACACCGCTACGACGCACGAGGACTGCTGAATGACCGATCTCATCGACACCACCGAGATGTACCTGCGCACGATCCTCGAGCTCGAGGAAGAGAACATCGTCCCGCTGCGCGCGCGCATCTCCGAACGGCTCGGACACTCCGGACCCACCGTCTCGCAGACCGTGGGGCGCATGGAGCGCGACGGCCTCGTCGTGGTGTCCGAAGACCGCCGGCTCGAGCTGACGGGCGACGGTCGTCAGAAGGCCGTCGACGTCATGCGCAAGCACCGTCTCGCCGAGCGCCTGTTGAGCGATGTCATCGGCCTCGACTGGGCCTACGTGCACGACGAGGCCTGCCGCTGGGAGCACGTCATGAGCGAGCAGGTCGAGCGCCGACTCGTCGAGCTGCTCGGCCACCCCACCGAGTCCCCCTACGGCAACCCCATCCCCGGCCTCGACCAACTGGGAGACGTGGCGGGTGCGACTTTCGAAGAGGGCGTCGTGGGCCTCGTGCGCAAGCTGACGGATGCCGGTGAGCCGATCACCGGTACCGTCCGACGTCTCGCAGAGCCGGCGCAGGTCGACCCGGAACTCCTCCAGCAGCTCAAGGCCGCGGGAGTGCTGCCCGGCGCGCGGGGAAGCTACCGCTTCAACGAGGGGTACGTGCTCGTCGAGATGGACGGCGTCGAGGAAGGGCTCGAGCTTCCCGTCGAGGTCGCCTCGCACATCTTCCTCGTCGACGAGGTCTGATCGCCCACGTCGCGCCGCCGGCGGGTGGAATCCCGGCGTCGACCCACCGCCGTCGAGCCGGATAGGCTGAGCGCCGCAGGGACCGGCCGCGGGGGCATCAGGTGCTGCCTGGGGGAGCGCCATGCGTCGTGCACTGAAGTCCTTGGTCGTTGCGCTCACGGTCGCGGCGACAGGCGTCGCCGGGTGGCTCGCGCCCGCTCCTGCCGTGGCCGCGCAGACCGACGTCGAGACCCGGATCGTCTTCCAGGACGTCCCGGAGTCGGCATCCTTCTCCCGCGAAATCTCCTGGCTCGCCTCGACGGGCGTGACGACAGGATGGCCGATCCCGGCCGGCCGTGAGTATCGGCCGTTCGCCTCCATCACCCGTGACGCGATGGCCGCGTTCCTCTATCGGAGTGCCGGATCGCCGGACTACACGCCGGAGGCGCCGAAGTTCAGCGACGTCCCCGCGTCGAGCGCCTTCTCCAAGGAGATCTCCTGGCTGGCGGACCAGGGCATCTCGACCGGGTGGGATGCCGGTGGCGGGAGGAAGGTGTTCCGTCCCTACGAGCCGATCACCCGCGATGCGATGGCGGCGTTCCTCTATCGCTTCGACCACTCGCCGGACTTCGCCCCGCCGGGGGATTCGCCGTTCGTCGACGTGCAGAAGACGGACGCCTTCTTCCGCGAGATCACCTGGCTCGCCTCGACCGGTGTGAGCAGCGGGTGGACGACGACCTCCGGTCAGGAGTTCCGTCCGTTCCTCCCGATCTCGCGCGACGCCATGGCGGCGTTCCTCTACCGCTTCGCCGCTCCGGTCGCACCAGTGGACGAGACGGATCCGGGAGCCGGGACAGTCACGGTGTCGCCCGCGGTGGAGGTGCTCGACGAATCGGCGCTCGCCGGCGTCGAAGTCCGTGGATCGACGGTGTCGATTCCGGCGGACGAATCCACGGGGATCCATCCGGGGGACGTTCTGGCGGCGGGCATCACGCCGTCCACTCCCGAAGGTCTGCTGGTCCGCGTGGACCGGGTGGCTCGCTCCGACGGCGCCGCGACCGTGGTGTCCACGTCGCCCGCAACCCTCGCGGACGCGGTGGTCACCACCGACGGGGCGGTGGAGATCCCCGCGGTGCCCGTATCGTCGAGCTTCGTTCCCGCCGCGGACGTGACCGATGCCACGACGTCGGGGGCTGCGCGATCGGCCGCCCGCGCGAGTGCGGATGCCTCCCTGTTCTCGAAGTCGTTCGTCTGGAAGAAGACCGTGAAGGGCACGGCGTCCACGACGACCGGCGCGCTCAAGGGCAGCGGGTCGCTCACGGTCGAGTCGAAGATCACGGCAGCGGCGAAGGCGAAGCTCGGGCTCGACATCGGGCTGACGGGAGTGAAGCAGGTGTCGGTCGTCGTGACCCCGTCGGTGACGGCCCGGCATTCGCTCGACGTCCACGGCGCGTTGGACGGGAAGCTGTCGGCGACCCTGGGGCAGTTGGATTCGGTCTTCACGTTCGCCGTCGGTCCGGTTCCGGTCGTCGTGACCACCGGGATCACCGTGTCGGGAGGGGTGACGGTGGGCGGTGAAGCCGAGATCTCCTACGTCACGACCAGCACGGTCTCCTCCGACCACGGGTTCTCCTATGACGATGGCCGGTTCTCGCTCATCGACACCAAGCCGAAGATCAGCGACCCGAAGGCGACCGTGAAAGCGAGCGCGTCGCTCACGGCGAAGGCCTCGCTCGACCTGGATGCCACGGTGAAGCTCTACGGCATCGCCGGCGTCACCTTCGGTGCGGGTCCCTACGCCACGGCATCCATCAACGTCACCGCCTCGGGCGGGACGGCGACCTGGACGTGTCCGGGCGAGCTGGGGATCGACACCCGGGTCGGCGTGACCGCGGGCATCAAGGTCTTCGGGTTCTCGCTTGCGGAGTGGAACAAGTCGGCATCCAAAGCGTGGCCGCTCTATGCGACCGATCCGTGCAAGGGCACCGCCGTGACGACGCCCGGCGGACCGACGCCGACACCGACGCCGACACCGACTCCCACGGGGACTCCATCGTCCAGCGCTTCTCCGAGCCCGTCGGTCTCGCCGCCGACCAACGCCGCCATCGCAGCGGGAGGAAGCAGCGCCTTCCTCGTCCGCAGCGATGGATCTGCGTGGAGCTGGGGGTGGAACGTCGACGGGCGGTTGGGTAACGGCACCACCACGGACTCTTCATACCCAGCGCGGATCACAGGGTTGCCTCGAGTGGTGGCTCTCTCTGCGAGTGCGAGTGCGTACGCGCTCGATGAGAGCGGTTCAGTCTGGAGCTGGGGGAGCAATCGTTTCGGAGAGCTGGGCAACGGTACGACGACGAACTCGCTGACCCCGGCGCGCCTGCCCGGACTGTCCGACGTCACCGCAATCTCGGCCGGGTACCTCCGCGGATACGCGATCAAGCGCGACGGAACGGTCGTGGCGTGGGGATACAACGAGAACGGCGAGCTCGGCACAGGCACCACCGCGAGTTCGTCCACGCCCGTCCCTGTCGTCGGGCTCACGCGAGTACGTCGCGTCATCGAGAACAACAATGCTGCGCTCGCGCTGAGGGACGACGGCACGGTCTGGGCGTGGGGCTCCAACGCGGGATACGAACTGGGCGACGGGACAGGCGAGGACTCGCTCGTCCCCAGACAGATTCCGGGCCTCGAGAACATCCGGGACATCGCTGCAGGCGGCGGTACCGCTTTCGCTCTCACCAACGGTGGAGACGTGTGGGCGTGGGGAACGAACTATTACGGACGATTCGGGAACGACACCTCCACTCCTTCGGCGGTCCCGGTCAAGGTGAGCTATCTGACCGACATTCGAGCCATCGCCGCCGGATACGCTGTGAAGAATGACGGCACCCTGTGGTCCTGGGGGTACAACGGAGACGGTCAGCTCGGAAATGGCTCGTACATCACCTCGTACACCCCCGTCCAGGTTCGATGGCTGGAGCGCATCCAGTCGGTGGCGACCAACGGCAGCAGTGCCTATGCATTGGCGTCGGACGGAAGGCTGTGGGCATGGGGGTCGAACTCCGTCGGCGAACTGGGAATAGGTGCCGGCCTCATCGCGCCATGGGCCAGGGAGGTGATCTTCGATCTCGGATGATGCGGTCGGCACGGATGCGCCGCGAGGCTGAAGGGATCTCGGTTGGGCGCTAGGCGTGACAGTTTCGTTATCTTCGGGTAGCCTCTGAGGGTCCACAGGCGAGAAGCCCGCCGTCGGACCCCTCGCGGTTTGCCTCACCGGCTCGTCGTCCGCAGAGGGTGAAGCCCGCACATCGTGCCCCCAGATCGAGTGCTGACGAGCCAGCGTGACAACGCAGAGGCGCCGGAGGAAATTTGGCTGAACACACCGATCCCGTTGCGGACCTGCCCGAGGTCCCTGCGACGGGTCAGACTCGAAAGAGCGCGCGTGCCGCGGTCGCCCGACCCGCTCGCCGCACCCCGCAGACGCCCGCCGTGGTCTCCTCGGCCGTGGCCCGTCCCGCGCCCACTCCTCGCTCCTCGTCGTTCCGGCGAGGGAAGAAGCCGCTGCGCAGTGCCGTGATCCTGTCGATGGTCGCCGGCCTCGTCGCGACCGTCGCGATCCCCGCGTACGCGGCGTCGATCCCGGCCGCCGAGACGATGACGCTGCAGGAGATGTCGGCTGCCGACAACCAGTCCCTCGTCGTCGCATCGAACGCGAACGCCGAGACCCTGGACCGCAGCAGCTACTCGGCCACCACGGCCGAAGAGATCCAGAAGAAGAAGGATCAGGAGGCCGCCGCCGCGGCCGCCGCCGAACGTGCTCGACAGCTCGCCGCCAGCGCGAACGTCGCCGTCTCCTCGATCAACCTCAACATGACGGCGCCCGGTTCGGGTGAGGTGCGCTGGCCGATCACGAACTACGTCCTGGGCCGCGGCCTGTGGGACTCCGGCTACCACCAGGGCGTCGACCTCCTCGCCCCCCAGGGGCAGCCGATCTTCGCCGCCGCTGCGGGCGTCGTGAGCGTGTCGTCCGAGAGCTACGGCGGTTACGGCGTCGGCATCGTGATCGAGCACGTCATCAACGGCCAGAAGGTGTCCACGACCTACGGTCACATGACCTACGGCAGCCGGCAGGTCCAGGCGGGTCAGACCGTCGCCGCGGGCCAGCTCATCGGCCTCGTCGGTTCGACCGGCAGCTCGACCGCCAACCACCTGCACTTCGAGGTGCACATCAACGGTTCCGTGGTCGACCCGTACGCCTGGCTCCAGCAGAACGCGAGCTGATCGCCGATCTCCTCAGACGGCGTGCCGGAGACGATCGTTCTCCGACACGCCGTCTGTCGTTTCCCTGTGGAGCGGACCCCGGGCGTGTCGCGGTGGGTTAGCCTGTTCGCGACGTCGGGAGAACCGAAGGGAACGCTGATGGACACCATGCCTCGCATCCGCACCATGGATGCGCTCGGGCTGCTCGTCCTTCGGCATCGTGTGAGCGGATGCCGCGGGCTCACCGCGACTTCCAGGGCGCTGTCTGCTTAGACAGCGCCTTTTTTCATGCCCCTGCGCCTCTTCCCCTGTCGCGAGTCGAACATCCGAGAAGCCGTCTCGGCCATTCGAGAGGAAACGGAATGCGCACACTGGTGCTGAACGCGGGCTATGAGCCGCTCGCCGTCGTGTCGTTCAAGCGGGCCCTGGTGCTCGTGATGAACGAGAAGGCCACCGTCGTCGAACGCGTGGACGGTGATCCCGTCTGGGCGGCGGCCGGCACGTACGATCGCCCCGCGGTGATCATCCTCACGCGCTATGTGCGCGTCCCGGGCGCCCGCCGCGTTCCGGTGACCCGGCGGGGGGTGCTGCGTCGTGACGGGCACCGTTGCGGTTACTGCGGGAAGGCCGCGTCGACCATCGACCACGTGCTTCCCCGCTCGCGCGGTGGAAAGGACACCTGGGAGAACCTCGTGGCCTGCTGCCTGCGGTGCAACAACGTGAAGGGCGATCGCACGCCCCAGGAGATGATGTGGGAACTGCGTCTGATCCCCGGGCCTCCGCACGGGTCGTCGTGGACGGTGCGCGGTGTCGACAAGTCGGATCCCCGGTGGGAGCCCTATCTCGCGCTCGCCGCGTGACGGCGGTCCTGACGCAGGTCGTCCGCACCGTTCCGCCCGCGGCATCCCGGTCGGTGGTGTGATGGAGCCATGACTCGTGCTCTCCTCGTGATCGACATGCAGCGTGGTTTCGACGACCTCGGATTCTGGGGTCCGACGGCCAATCCGGACTGCGAGGCCCACGTCGGTGCGCTCGTGGATCGGTGGGCGGCCGACGGGGAGCCCGTCGTCGTCGTGCGCCACGACTCGCGTTCGGAGGGGTCGCCGCTGCACCCCGCGTCGCCGGGGAACGCCCTCGTCGATGTGGTCGCCGCGGTCGAGCCGGCACTCCTCATCACCAAGGACGTCAATTCGGCGTTCTACGGCGACCCCGACCTGCACGCGTGGCTGGGGGAGCGTGGCATCCGGGAGCTCGTGATCTGCGGCATCCAGACGAACATGTGCGTGGAGACGACCGCACGGATGGGCGGGAACCTCGGCTACGACGTGACGGTCGTGCTGGATGCCACGCGCACCTTCGATCTGTCCGCCGAGGTGCCGGGGTTGGGGACGGTGACACGCACGGCGGGGGAGCTGATGGCGGACACCGCGCTGGTGCTGCAGCAGGGCGGATTCGCCCGGATCGCGCGGACCGCCGACCTGGTCTGAGCCTCCGGGGACGATGTCGGAGGGTGATCGTATCTTCGAATCACAGGGATTGAGAGTGTAGAACGCATGTTCTAACCTGTGGGAGTGAGGGCGATCGTGCGAGACCAGGCGGAGGCCGTTCCCGACATCCACGCGCTCCGAGATCGCCTCGAGCGGATGCAGGGGCGTCGCATGGACGCACCGGTGCTGCCGACGCATCCCGCCTTCACGTCGCTCCTTCCCGGTGGGGGGTTGCGGTCGGGGTCGGCGTACGCGATCGCGCGATCGATGTCGTTGCTGTTGGCGCTCATGGCCCGTCCGTCGCAAGACGGCGCGTGGTGCGGTGTCGTCGGCATGCCCGAACTGGGGGCGGAGGCGGCCGAGAAGTACGGCCTCGATCTCGACCGGCTGGTGTTCATCCCCGACCCGGGGCCGCGCTGGTTGGCGGTGACGGCCACGATCGCCGAGGTGCTGCCCGTCGTGGCGGTGCGGCCTCCGGTCGGAGCGAACACCGCCCGTGCCGGAGCCGAAGCCACCCGTCTCGCGGCGCGGCTCCGCGATCGGGGCACCGTCCTGCTGGTGCAAGGCCCCTGGCCGCAGGCGGAGGCGGTGATCGATGTCGCCGATCCGCGGTGGGCGGGGCTCGGGCAGGGGCACGGCTACCTCGCGGGACGCGAGCTGACCGTGTCGGTCAGCAGCAAGCGCACCCCCACGGCACGTCGGGCCCGCATGCTGCTCCCCGCCGCCGATGGATCGATCGAACTGCTCGGTGCCCCGGCCGAGAGGCTCGTCCCACGCGAGCGCACCGAATACCGGCCGCAGAGGGTCGCGGGATGATGCGCGAGCCCACCCGCAGCCTGGTGCTGTGGCTCCCCGACTGGCCGGTCGTGGCGTATCGCCGCGAGGCCGTCCGACCGCCGCGGGCCGACGCCCCTCTCGCGGTGTTCGAGAACAACACCGTCGTGGCCTGCTCCGCCGCGGCCCGTGCCCAGGGCGTGCGCAGAGGTCAGCGGCGCCGTGACGCTCAAGCCTTGTGCCCGTCCGTCCTCGTCGTCGCGGCCGACCCCGTACGTGACGCACGAGTGTTCGCTCCCGTGGTGGCCCTCGTGGAGGAGCACGCCCCGGGGGTGCAGATCGTGCGCCCCGGACTCTGCGCCCTCCGCGCGCGCGGGCCGGCACGCTACTACGGAGGCGAAGAAGAGGCGGCGCGCATGCTCGTGCGACTCCTGGCATCCGAAGGGTTCGCCGACGCGCGGGCGAGCGTGGCCGACGGGGTCTTCACCGCCGAACATGCCGCGCGCATCACCCGAGCCGACGAGCCCGTCCGGGTGGTGCCCGGCGGGCAGGCCGCGGGGTTCCTCGCCCCGCTCCCGGTGACCGCGCTCGACGACGTCGACCTCGCGAGTCTGCTGGCGCGCCTCGGAGTGCACACCCTGGGCGAGTTCGCCGCGATGCCGGTCGAACGCGTCCGCGAACGTTTCGCCGAGCGGGGTGCGCGGCTGCACGCCCTCGCCTCCGGGCGCGACTCGCAGCCGGTGCAGCCCCGCACGCCTCCGCCCGAACTGCACCGCGAGGTCGCCTTCGAGCCGCCGCTCGAACTCGCCGACCAGATCGCCTTCGGCATGCGCGTCGCCGCCGAGGAGTTCATCGCGCGCCTCGGGGAGCAGAACCTCGTGTGCACCGAGCTCCGCGTGGTGCTCTCGGGTGAACGCGGGGAGCGCAGCGAGCGCGTCTGGCTGCACCCCGGATCGTTCGACGCCGCCGGCGTGGTCGATCGCGTGCGCTGGCAGCTCGCGGAAGACGGCCGGGGCATCTTCGGCAGCGGTGTGGCCGGGGTGTCCATCGAGCCCGAGGCCGTCGACGACGCGGTGCACCACGCCAAGGGCCTCTTCGGCGCCGGTCCCGACGAGCGGGTGCACCACGCCCTCTCGCGGGTGCAGGCCATGCTCGGTCACCGCGCCGTCGTCACCCCCGTCATCGGCGGGGGACGCTGGCTGGCCGAGCGGCAGGTGCTGGTGCCCTGGGGGGATCGTGCGATCACGGCGAAAGACCGTGCTCGGCCGTGGCCGGGGAGTCTTCCCGACCCGCTGCCGGCGACCGTGTACCCCGAACCGCGCCTCGTCGAGGTCACCGACATCGCGGGAGCGTCGGTCACGGTGGGGGAGCGCGATGCGCTGAGTGCCCCGCCGGCGATCCTCGAGGCCGGCGGGCGCCGGGTGCGGATCCGCGAGTGGGCGGGGCCGTGGCCGATCAGTGAACGCGGATGGGATCCGCTGCGGCGACGGCACGCCCACCGGTTCCAAGTCGTCGACGCCGACGGCGGTGCATGGCTGCTCGTCGTCGAAGACGGCGAATGGCGGGCGGAGGGGCGTTATGACTGAACGCCGACGGGCCCGCCCGCGGCGGACGGGAGAGCGCTGATGGGCTTCCACAATCCGCCGGTGAAATGGTCCGAGCTCGAGCGGGCGCTCAGCGGCGAGCGACGGCCGGCCTCTGCGCCGCCGAACGCGGACGGCGGCGACAGCCCCGCCTGGTCGCACAAGCGCGGCCCCTACGTTCCCCCGACGATCGAGCGCCCCGCCGATGCCGTCCCGTACGCCGAACTGCACGCGCACTCGTCGTACTCCTTCCTCGACGGGGCGTCGTCACCCGAAGAGCTCGTCGAAGAGGCCGAGAAGCTGGGTCTCCACGCGCTCGCTCTCACCGACCACGACGGTTTCTACGGCATCGTCCGATTCGCCGAAGCGGCGGAGGCCCGTGCCGTGCGCACCGTCTTCGGTGCCGAGCTCTCGCTCGGGCTCCCGGGGCCCCAGAACGGCCGGCCCGACCCCGCCGGTTCCCACCTGCTCGTCCTCGCCCGCGGCGAAGAGGGATACCACCGGCTCGCCGCGGCCATCACTCACGCGCAGCTCACCGGCGGCGAGAAGGGCCGACCGGTATACGACCTCACCGATCTGGCCGAACGTGCCGGCGGCCCCGCGGATCCGCAGTGGGCGATCCTCACCGGATGCCGGAAGGGGATGGTGCGGCAGGGCTTGGCATCCGAGGGCCCGGCGGGAGCCGCCCGCGCACTCGGTCGTCTGGTCGACCTGTTCGGCCCCGCCGCCGTGCACGTCGAACTCATGGACCACGGCGGTCCGCTCGACTCGGCCCACAACGACCTGCTCGCCGCGCTCGCGGCCGAGCGGGGGCTCGCCGTTCTCGCCACGAACAACGTCCATTACGCCGCCCCGAAGAAGGAGCTGCTGGCCGCGGCCGTCGCCGCCGTGCGCGCGAACCGCAGTCTCGACGAACTCGACGGGTGGCTGCCCGCGCACGCCGGTGCGCACCTGCGCTCGGGAGCCGAGATGGCCGCGCGGTTCGCCCGCTACCCGGGAGCGGTGGCGCGCACCGTCTCGCTCGCCGACGAGCTCGCGTTCCCCCTGCGTCGGGCGAAGCCGGCTCTTCCGAAGCAGGCCGTCCCCGAGGGGCACACGCCGATGTCGTGGCTGCGGCACCTGGTGTGGGAGGCGGTGCCCCGCAAGTACCCGCGCCTCTCGGCCGACGACCGGCGGCGCATCGAGCGCGAGCTCGAAGTGATCGAGATGAAGGACTTCCCGGGGTACTTCCTGATCGTGCACGGGATCGTGGCCGAGGCGCGGCGGCGCGGCATCCTGTGCCAGGGGCGGGGTTCTGCGGCCAACAGCGCCGTCTGCTACCTGCTCGACATCACCGCGGTCGACTCGATCTTCTACCGGCTGCCGTTCGAACGCTTCCTGTCGAGCCTGCGCGACGAAGAACCCGACATCGACGTCGACTTCGACTCCGACCGGCGCGAAGAGATCATCCAGTGGGTGTACGAGACCTACGGCCGCGACCGGGCGGCGCAGGTGGCGAACGTCATCCAGTACCGTCCGAAGAACGCCGTCCGCGACATGGCCCGCGCCCTGGGGCATTCGCCCGGCCAACAGGACGCCTGGTCGAAGCAGGTCGAGCGGTGGGGAGCGACGCTCGAGAGCGGCGCCGATCACGACATCCCCGACGAGGTCATCGAGTTCGCGGCCGAGCTGCTCAAGGCGCCGCGGCACCTCGGCATCCATTCCGGCGGCATGGTGCTCACCGACCGGCCGGTGGGGGAAGTCGTGCCGATCGAGCACGCCCGCATGGAGAACCGCACGGTGATCCAATGGGACAAGGACGATGCCGCCTGGATGGGGTTGGTGAAGTTCGACCTGCTGGGACTCGGCATGCTCGCGGCGCTGCAGTACTGCTTCGACCTGATCCGGGATGCCACGGGCGAGAGCTGGGAGCTGTCGACGCTGCCGAAGGAAGAGAAGGCCGTGTACGACATGCTGTGCCGCGCCGACTCGATCGGGGTGTTCCAGGTCGAGTCCCGCGCACAGATGGGATTGCTGCCGCGCCTGCAGCCCCGGCGTTTCTACGACCTCGTGGTGCAGATCGCGCTGATCCGACCGGGGCCCATCCAGGGGGGTGCCGTGCATCCGTTCGTGCGGCGGAAGCTCGGGCAGGAGCCGATCACCTACGTGCACGAGAACCTGCGGCCGGTCCTCGAACGCACCATGGGCGTGCCGGTGTTCCAGGAGCAGCTCATGCAGATGGCCGTCGCCGTCGGCAACTGCTCCGCCGAGGACGCCGACCTGCTCCGGCGCGCGATGGGGTCGAAGCGCGGGCTCGAGCGCATCGATTCGCTGCGCGAGAAGCTCTACGCCGGTATGGCCGAGAACGGTCTCGTAGGGTCGGTCGCCGACGAGCTGTACGCGAAGATCCAGGCGTTCGCGAACTTCGGGTTCGCCGAGTCGCATTCGCTCTCGTTCGCCCTGCTGGTCTACGCCAGCTCGTGGATCAAGCTGCACTATCCGGCGGCGTTCCTCGCGGGGCTGCTGCGCGCGCAACCGATGGGGTTCTATTCGCCCGCGACACTGACCGCCGACGCCCGCCGCCACGGGGTGCGGGTGCGCCGCCCCGACCTGCTGAGATCGGGCGTCGAGGCCGGGCTCGAGCCGCTCGACGACGAGACCGGGATGCCGGATGCCGACCGCCGCCGCCCCGCGACCGGACTCGACGCATGTGCGCGCGCCGACCAGCCCCCGACGGGGGACTTCGACCGCTCGGCTCCCGACGAGACCGAGGCGCACCGGCGGGACGGGGCGTTCGCGGTGCGGATGGGCCTCGCCGGGGTCACCGGGATCGGGGCGAAGGTCGCC
Organism: Microbacterium sp. 71-36; assembly: GCF_001898305.1. Lineage (NCBI taxonomy): Bacteria > Bacillati > Actinomycetota > Actinomycetes > Micrococcales > Microbacteriaceae > Microbacterium > Microbacterium sp. 71-36. The sequence goes on along the minus strand of NZ_MKTP01000001.1, from coordinate 899,877 downwards.
GAGCGCATCGTCGCAGAACGCGAGAGCGGCGGTGCGTACCGCGACCTGCGCGATCTGGTGCGCCGCACGGGGCTCGTGACCGCCCAGCTCGAGGCGCTCGCGACGGCCGGGGCGTTCGAGTGCCTCGGGCACTCGCGACGCGAGGCGATCTGGTTGTCGGGGTCGGCGGCGCAGGACCGGCCCGAGTTCCTGCCGGATTCGGTGGCCTTCGTGCAGCCTCCGCTGTTCACCGATCCGTCGAGCTACGAGGTGCTCGCCGCCGACCTGTGGGCGACCGGGCTCTCCACCGACGACCATCCGCTCACGCACTTCCGTTCCGCCCTCGATGCGCGCGGCGTCCTCACCTCGCGCGAGCTCCGCACGGCCGAGACCGATCGTCGCGTCGAGGTGGCGGGCCTGGTCACGCATCGGCAACGGCCGGCGACGGCATCCGGGATCACGTTCCTCAACCTCGAAGACGAACACGGACTCATGAACATCGTGTGCTCGGTGGGGGTGTGGAACCGGTATCGACGGATCGTGCGGGAATCGCCCGCGCTCATCGTGCGGGGCATGCTCGAGAGGTCGGTCGAGGGGGTCACGAACGTGGTCGCCGATGGCTTCACCGACCTCCGCGTGGGGGTGGCCCACGCGTCGCGGGACTTCCGATGACGGCGGGGGCCCTCACTAGACTCGGGGGACACGCACGCCATGCCGATGCATCACAGGGGGAACGACATGACCGATACGCCCACTCCGGCCGACGGCTGGTACCCCGACCCGGCCGGCAGCGGCGGGCTCCGACGGTGGAACGGCACGGCGTGGACCGACGAGGTGCGACCCGCCACCGCCGCTCCCGAGGCCCCCGCGGCGCCGTCGGCGTCGGAAACGATTCCGGCCGCGTCGAGCGCAGCCCCCGAGGCGCCGGTCACGCCGAGCGCCCCCGCGTATCCGGCTGCCCCCGCCTACCCCGGCGCGGCGACACCGCCCGCGCCCGGCGCCCCCGCCTACCCCGGCGCCCCCGCCTATCCGGCTGCCCCTGCCTACGCGGCGGCTCCAGCGGCTCCCGCCCCTTCCCGCGCCGACATCCCCACGAACACGGTCTGGATCTGGCTCGCCGTCGCGCTTCCGCTGCTGTCCGTCGTGGCGCTGTTCCTCTTCGACTGGACGACCTACGTCCAGGAATCGATCTACGCCTCGGCCTTCCCCGAACAGGCGCCCTATCTGGCGTCGTCGTCGCTGGTGGTGACGGCCGGGACGTCCGCGTTCAGCTTCGTCGTCATCGCCCTGACGGTGCTGTTCTCGTTCCTCGACTGGCGTCAGCTGCGGGCCCGTGGCATCCAGAAGCCCTTCCACTGGGCGTGGAGCTTCACCGTGCTCGCCATCTCGAGCGTCGGTGTCTACGTCATCGGACGCGCGGTGGTCCTGCGGCGCCAGACCGGCAAGGGATTGGGTCCGGTGTGGGGATGGATCGCGGTGACCCTCGTGACGATCATCGCCGCGTCGATCTGGGTCGTGATGCTGTTCAACGCGATCATCCCGATCATCGAGCAGTTGCAGTACACCAGCGGGTACTGACCCGGCGCGAGGTCAGCGCACTCGCTCCATCAGGACCGCGTCGAGGAGGGCGTGGGCGGTGTCGTCCTTCGACCCGGAGGCCGTCGCCACGACCTCGCCGTGGTGCCCCACGATCGTGAGGGCGTTGTCGGCGGACTCGAAGCCGCGCGTCCACCCCACGGCGTTCGCGGCGAGCAGGTCGACGCCCTTGCGCGCGGCTTTCGCCCGTGCGCGCTCGACGAGCTCCTCCTCGCTGTCGACGGTCTCGGCGGCGAACGCCACGATCGTCTGGCCGGGGCGGCGGGCGGCCACCAGGCCCGCGACCACGTCACGGTTCTCGACCAGCTCGAGCGTGAGCGCACCGGGGGACTCCTGCTTGCGGAGCTTGTGCTCCGACACCGCGGCGACGGAGTAGTCGGCGACCGCCGCGGCCATGACGATGACGTCGGCGTCGGGGGCGGTGGCATCCATCGCCCGTCCGAGCTCGTCGGCGGTGCCCACCGCGATCACGTCGACGCGCGGGTCGGGGCGGACGTCGGCGTCGAGGTGTGCGGCGACGAGCGTCACGGTCGCGCCGCGGTCGGCGGCGGCGCGGGCGATCGCGACGCCCTGTCGTCCGCTGGAGCGGTTGCCGAGGAACCGGACCGGGTCGATCGGCTCGCGGGTTCCGCCGGCGCTGACCAGCACCGCGAGACCGGTCAGATCCCGTGGGCGCTCCACGAGCGCGAGCGCGGCGGTGACGATCTCCTCCGGTTCCGACATGCGCCCCGGGCCGCTGTCGCCTCCGGTGAGCGCCCCGTCCGCCGGTCCGACGACATGAACGCCGCGCGCGCGGAGCACGTCCATGTTGTGCACCGTGGCGGGATGCCGCCACATCTCGGTGTGCATCGCGGGCGCGACCACGACCGGGGCCGTCGTCGCGAGCAGCGTCGTGCCGAGGAGGTCGGACGCGAGCCCCGCCGTCATCGACGCGAGCGTGTTCGCGGTGGCCGGGGCGACGATCACCAGGTCGGCGGACTGTCCGAGCGCCACGTGCCGCACCCGCGCGACGTCGTCGTGCACCGACGTCGTCACCGGGTTGCGGCTGATCGCCTCCCACGTCGGCAGCCCGACGAAGCGCAGGGCGTCGTCGGTGGGCACGACGTGGACGTCGTGTCCCGCCTTCACCAGCAGTCGGACGACCCCGACGGTCTTGTAGGCGGCGATGCCCCCGGTGACTCCCACGACGACGAACATGGGGCCAGTCTTCCAGGTCGTTGCTGCACCCGCCGGCCGCGGCATCCGCGCGGGTAGCGTGGACGGAATGTGCACCGTGGTCGTCGATGTCCCGCGTGGGAGAGGTCAGCCCGTCCGCGTGCTGGCCGTCCGTGACGAGGAGCGGCAGCGTCCGTGGCGGGGTCTCGGACCGTGGTGGCCCCAGCAACCGGGCGTGCACGGTGTCCGCGACGACCGTGCGGGCGGTGCGTGGCTCGCCGTCGATCCCGAGGCCCGGCGGCTGGCGGTGCTGCTGAATCGCGAGGACCTGTCGCAGCGCTCCGACGCCGAGGTCGTCAGTCGCGGCGGCATCCCGCTGCAGTCCGTCGCCGGGACGCTCCCGCCCGCTCCGCCGACCCGCGGATTCAATCTCGTGGAGGTGTATGCCGACGGCGCCACGGTCGTGGAATGGGACGGACTCGCCGTCCGGCGCACCCGGCTCGCCCCCGGCACGCACATGATCGCCCACCACGCGCCCGACGATCGGGCGACGCCGCGCATCGGCCGCTGGCTCGACGACTTCCGCCGGGCGGGGATCGCCGCCGGCGACGAGTGGTGGGGGCCGTGGCTCGAGGTGGTCGCGGCATCCACGGTCGATCCGGCCTCCTCGGTGCTGCGGCGCGATGCGCACGACGGGCTCGTGCTCGAATCCCTCCTCGTGTGCGCCGTCGCGGTGGGCCCCGACGGCGTCGACCTGCGCGAAGCCGTGCTGTCGGAACCGGGGGAGTGGGACGACGCCCTCGCCCAGCGTCTACGCGCCGGCACGCCGGTCGGCCCGCAGTAGGCTGGAGGGCAGTCCCGCCTCCGTAGCTCAGGGGATAGAGCGCCGCACTCCTAACGCGGGCGTCGCAGGTTCGAATCCTGTCGGGGGCACCAGATCGTTCCCTCTCCCTCTGCCACACTGACTTGCGTGAGCACGCCCGTACGGTCCCGTCGTCGTTCCGTCCTCTGGATCGTCGGGAGCGTCCTGGCGTTCGTCGCGCTGTACGTCACGGTCGTCGCCCTCTACGCCGGGAGCGGCGACGTCGTCGGCAGCGGCGCGGAGGAGCCGTCGGGCGACACCGTCGTGCTGTCGCTCACGCCGGAGAAGATGGATGCCACGACCAACCGGCTCGCCGTGTCGGTGGTGCCCACTCAGGGCGAGGGGGGAACCTTCACCGAGGGGCTGCAGGCGCTGCGGCCGTTCGGCGTGCTGGTCTCCGCCGTGGCGGGGTCGAAGGCGACGAAGTACGACGTCGGCGACCTGATCTCGCCGATCGACGTCTCGCTGGTCATGGACGGTCAGATCGAGACGTGGCCGTTCGATCGGTACACCGTGCGGTCGATCATGACGGCCATCGAGGACGACGCCGACGGTGACTCCACGTCCCTGCCGACCGTCGTGCAGCCGTCGAAGCGCGGCATCCCGGGGTGGGACATCGCGGTCGTCGAGACGCCGCTGGGGCCGGGGATCAACGCAGTCGACGTCACGGTCAGCCGTTCGGGCTCGACGATCGCCTTCGGTATCGTGCTGCTCTCGCTGATGGTGGTCATCCCGGCGCTCGTGCTCGTGGTCGCGATCATCGTCCTGCGGGGACGGCGCAAGGTCGAGGTGACCGTCATGGGGTGGATGGGCGCGATGCTGTTCGCGACGATCCCGCTGCGCAACTTCCTCCCGGGTTCCCCGCCGATCGGTTCGTGGATCGATTACCTGATCGTGTTGTGGGTGCTCGCCGCCCTGGTCGCCGGGCTCGTGATCTTCGTCGTCGCGTGGGTGCGGCGCGGTCCCGCCTGAGCGGTCCGGTTCCGGTCGCCGTTGCCCGGGCGGCATCCCCGTGGCATGATTACTGAACGATCGGTCTGCAAATCACGCGGGCGAGGGACACGACCGCGACGGCGCGGTGAGGAGGCGGCGATGACGGCTGCGATCGGTGTCGACCACGCTGACGACCGCGTCGTCGTCACCCTCGACCGGCCCGACGTCCGCAACGCGATCGATCAGGACATGATCGATGCGCTGCACGCGGTGTGCGCCGACCTCGAACGCCGTCCGCGCGTCCTCATCCTCACGGGAGCGGGCGGAGTGTTCGCCGCGGGGGCGGACATCCGGCAGCTGCGCGAGCGCTCCGGCGACGACGCCCGTCGCGGGATCAATGCGACGGCGTTCGATCGCATCCGTCATCTCCCGATGCCCGTGATCGCCGTGGTCGACGGGTGGGCGCTCGGCGGCGGGGCCGAGCTCGCCTACGCCGCGGACATCCGTATCGCCACGCCGCGCGCGCGGTTCGGCAACCCCGAGCCCGGGCTCGGGATCATCGCCGCCGCCGGTGCCGCCTGGCGCCTGCCCGAGATCGTCGGCCACGCGCGGGCCAGCGAGCTGCTGCTGACCGGACGCCTGATCGACGCCGCCGAGGCGCAGGCGTGGGGCCTGGTGTCGAGTGTCCACGAGCCCGACGAGGTGATGACCGCCGCCCACGCGCTCGTCGACCGGATCGTCCGGAGTTCTGCGCGCGCCGTGCAGCTGACCAAGCGCGCCCTGCTGGCCGAACGCGCCGCCCACCCGGCGCTCGACGGCGAACTGCAGGCGGAGCTGTTCGACAGCCGCGACAAGCGCGAACGCATGACGGCGTTCCTCGACGGGCGACGGGCATGAGCGCCGCCCCCTCGGTCGTCGGCGTCCTCGGCGGGGGACGCATGGGCGCGGGGATCGCGCACGCGTTCCTCCTCGCCGGCTCCCGCGTGCACGTGGTCGAACGCGACGTCGCGACCGCGGACGCCGCGGCGGCCCGGGTGCGTGCCGATCTCGACCGGTCCGCCGCTCGCGGAAGACGGGTTCCGGATGCCGACGCGCTCACGGTCGGCGTGGATCCGGCCGCGTTCGCCGACGCCGCCCTCGTCGTCGAGGCCGTACCCGAGGACCGCGCGCTGAAGGGCGAGGCCCTGACACGCATCGAGGCCGTCCTGGCGGACGAGGCGGTCGTGGCATCCAATACCTCGTCCATCTCCATCGATGCCCTGGCTGCCGGGCTGCGGTCGCCGGAGCGCTTCCTCGGTCTGCATTTCTTCAACCCCGTGCCGGCCTCGGCGCTCGTGGAGATCGTGCGCGGCACGCGGACGGCGGAGGCGATCGTGGCGAGGGCGACGCGCTGGGTCGAGGCCATCGGGAAGACCGCGGTGGTCGTCCGGGACGCCCCCGGTTTCGCCTCGAGCCGCCTGGGGGTGGCGCTCGGCCTGGAGGCGATCCGCATGCTCGAGGAGGGGGTCGCCTCCGCGGAGGACATCGATCGCGCGGTGGAGCTCGGGTACCGGCATCCGGTCGGTCCCCTCCGGACGACCGACCTCGTGGGTCTCGATGTGCGGCTCGGCATCGCGGAGGAACTGGAGCGCTCTCTCGGGCCGCGCTTCGCTCCGCCCGCGCTGCTGCGACGGCTGGTGGACGAGGGGCGGCTGGGCCGGAAGACGGGTCGCGGATTCTACGAATGGAGCGAATGATGTCGTTTCTCCCGAGCTACGTGCGTGATGCCTGGTGGCTGCCGGAACCCGATCCCGACGCGGCCGTGGTGTGCGACGCCTCGACGGGGGAGGAGATCGTGCGTGTCACGACGCGCGGCCTCGACCTCGCCGGCGTCGTCGACCACGCCCGGCGCGTCGGGCGGCCACGACTGGGCGCGCTGACCTTCCCGCAGCGGGCGATGGTGCTGAAGAACCTCGCGATCGCGCTGAACGATCGGCGAGAGGAGCTGTACGCGCTGTCGATGCGGGCAGGTTCCACGCGACGCGACTCGCTCAGCGACATCGTCGGCGGGATCGGCGTCCTCTTCACGTACTCCTCGAAGGCGCGGCGTGAGCTTCCCGCCGGCACGGTCGTCCTCGACGGTCCCGTCGAGCCGCTGTCGAAGGACGGCTCCTTCCTCGGACGTCACGTGTACACGCGTCTCGCGGGTGTCGCCCTACAGATCAACGCGTTCAACTTCCCCGTGTGGGGCGCCCTCGAGAAGTTCGCCCCGGCCTTCCTCGCGGGTCTCCCCACGATCGTCAAGCCCGCCACCCCGACCGCGTACATCGCCGAGGCGTGGGTACGGATCGCCGCGGACACCGGGCTGTTGCCGCCCGGGGCGCTGCAACTGGTCAGCGGCGGCATCCCGGGCCTGCTCGACCTGCTCGACCTGGGTGACACCGTCGGGTTCACCGGCAGCGCCTCGACCGCCGAGCGCCTGAGGGTCGGCGTCCGCCCGAGCGTGCGGTTCACCGCCGAGACGGACTCGATCAACGCCTCGGTCCTCGGTCCCGACGCGCTCCCGGGCACCCCCGAGTTCGACGCGTACATCCGACAACTGCTGACGGAGCTCACGACCAAGGCGGGACAGAAGTGCACCGCCATCCGCCGGGCGATCGTGCCGGCGGGGCTCACGGACGCCGTCGCCCAGGCGCTCCGAGAGAAGATCGAGGCGCGCGTCGTCGTGGGCGATCCGCGCGCGGACGGGGTCACGATGGGGCCCGTCGTCTCGCTCGCCCAGCGCGAGGAGGTCCGGCGCCAGGTCGATCTGCTGCGCGCGGCGGGCGGACGGATCGTCGTGGGCGACACGGCCGTGCCCGAGGTGCGCCGCGCGGACGGCACGACCGGGCCGGCGGAGGACGGCGCCTTCCTCTCTCCCGTGGTCCTGGCGTTCGCGGATGCCACGATCCCGGCGGTCCACGAGCTCGAGGCGTTCGGGCCGGTCGCCAGCATCGTCGAGTACGGCGACGTCGCCGAGGCCGCCGACATCGTGGCGCGCGGCGGCGGGTCGCTCGTGACCAGCGTCGCGACGCACGACCCCGGTGTCGCGACCGAGCTGCTCACCCGCATGGGCGCGATGAACGGGCGCGTGCTGTTCCTCGATCGCGACGACGCGCGCACCTCGACGGGGCACGGCGCCCCCGTCCCGCACCTCGTGCACGGCGGTCCCGGTCGCGCGGGAGGCGGGGAGGAACTCGGCGGCATCCGGTCCGTGCTCCACTACATGCAGCGCACCGCGGTGCAGGGGTCGCCGCGCATGCTGACCGCGCTCACCGGGGTGTGGCATCCCGGTGCCGATGTCGACGCCTCGGGCACCCACCCGTTCCGCAAACCGCTGTCCGATCTCCGGATCGGCGATGCCGTGATGTCGGAGGAGCGGGCCGTCACCCTCGCGGACATCGAGATGTTCGCCCGCTTCACGGGCGACACGTTCTACGCGCACATGGACGAGACGGCCGCCGCCGCCAACCCGTTCTTCCCGGGACGCGTGGCCCACGGCTACCTCCTCGTGTCGTGGGCGGCGGGACTCTTCGTCGATCCGGCACCGGGTCCGGTGCTCGCCAACTCGGGACTCGAGAATCTGCGCTTCGTCACCCCGGTCTCGCCGGGAGATCGGATCCGCGTCGCCCTGACCGCGAAGCAGATCACCCCGCGCGAGACCGACGACTACGGCGAGGTGCGCTGGGACGCGGTCATCCGCAACCAGGACGACGCCGTCGTGGCGCAGTACGACGTGCTCACCCTCGTCGCGAAGACATGGCAGCCCCAGGAGGTGCTCGTATGACCACGGTCACGGACGTTCCCGTCTCCGACATCGACGGCGAGGAGCTCTTCGACGCCGTCATCGCGGCCGATGGTCGCATCGAACCGCGCGACTGGATGCCGGAGGCGTACCGCCGCACGTTGATCCGTCAGATCTCGCAGCACGCGCACTCCGAGATCATCGGCATGCAGCCGGAGGGGGCATGGATCACCCGGGCGCCGAGCCTGAAGCGCAAGGCGATCCTGCTGGCCAAAGTGCAGGACGAAGCCGGTCACGGGCTGTACCTCTACTCGGCGGCCCAGACCCTCGGGATCACGCGGGAGGAGATGACCCGGCAGCTCATCGACGGCGCAGCGCGTTACTCGTCGATCTTCACCTACCCCACACCCATCTGGGCCGACGTCGGGGCGATCGGCTGGCTCGTGGACGGCGCGGCGATCTGCAACCAGGTGCCGTTGTGCCGGGCGTCGTACGGTCCCTACGCCCGCGCGATGGTGCGCATCTGCAAAGAGGAGTCGTTCCACCAGCGCCAAGGGTTCGAGATCCTCCTCACGCTCATGCAGGGAACCGACGAGCAGCGGAGGATGGCGCAGGACGCCGTGGACCGCTGGTACTGGCCGAGCCTGATGATGTTCGGTCCCCCCGACGACGATTCCCCCAACTCGGCCCGGTCGATGGCGTGGAACATCAAGCGCTTCAGCAATGACGAGCTCCGCCGGCGGTTCGTCTCGATGCTCGTTCCGCAGGCGGAGGTGCTCGGTGTCACCCTGCCCGATCCCGAGCTGCGCTGGAACCGCGAGACGGGTTCCTACGACATGGGCGAGATCGACTGGACGGAGTTCCAGGAGGTGCTCGCCGGTCGCGGTGCCCTGCACACGACGCGTGTGCAGCACCGGCGCACCGCCCATGAGGACGGCGCCTGGGTCCGCGAGGCCGCCGCCGCCTACGCCGCGAAGAAGCGGGAGGCCGCGTGATGGCCGCGCCGGGAAGCTCGTCCGACGAGACCTGGCCGCTGTGGGAGGTGTTCGTCCGGGCCGCGCGCGGACTCAGCCACGTGCACGTCGGCTCGCTGCACGCCCCCGACGCCGAACTGGCGGTCCGCAACGCGCGTGACCTCTATACGCGCCGCGGCGAGGGCGTGTCCGTCTGGGTCGTGCCCTCGGAGGCCGTGACCACGAGCGACCCGGGGGCCAAGGGCGCGTTCTTCGAGTCGCCGGCGGGCAAGAACTTCCGACACGCGGTCTACTACACGGCCGCCGAGGGGGTGCCGCACCTGTGAGCGCCGCCTCCGAATCGCACGGGACCGTCTCCGTCGACGGCCTCGACCTCGCCGCCGAACTCGCCGGGGGAGAGGCCCGCGCCGTCGCGCCCGACGTCGCCGCGTACGCCCTCCGCCTCGGGGACGACGCGCTGATCCTCGCGCAGAACCTCTGCGGCTGGATCGCGCGGGCTCCCGAACTCGAGGAGGACGTGGCCCTCGGGAACATCGCGCTCGACCTGCTCGGTCACGCCCGCTCCCTGCTGCGCTACGCCGGCAGCCACGACGGCCGTAACGAGGACGACCTGGCCTACTTCCGCGACGAGGGCGAGTTCCGCAGCGCATGGCTGTTCGAACTCCCACCCGGCGACTTCGCCCACACCATCGCGCGGCAGCTGCTCGCCTCGACCTATCTCCTGGAGCTGTACAGGGAGCTCGTGGCATCCGCCGACCCGGTCCTCTTCGCCGTGGCGGGCAAAGCCGTCAAGGAGGTCGACTACCACCGCGATCACGCCGTGCAGTGGACGCTGCGGTTGGCCGGCGGGACCATCGAGTCGCGCCGACGGCTGGAGACCGCGCTCGCCGCGACGTGGCCGTTCCTCGACGAGCTGTTCCGCGACGAGCCGCTGCACCGGCACCTCGCCGGTGTCGCCGTGCGGCCCTCGACGCTGCGAACCCCCGTCGAAGCCGCCCTGCGCGCGGTGCTCGCGGAGGAGGAGGTCTCCGTTCCCGACGTCGTACCGTCCTCCGCGGGCGGGCGGGCGGGCCTCCACCATCCGGCGCTGGGTCCGCTCCTCGCCGAGATGCAGGTGCTCGCGCGACGGCACCCGGGGGCGACATGGTGACCGCGGCCGCCGCGCGCGAGATCGTCGCCGCCGTCCGCGACCCCGAGGTGCCCGTGCTCACGATCGAGGATCTGGGCGTGCTGCGCGACGTGCGGGTCGACGGCGAACGGGTCGTCGTCACCATCACCCCCACGTACTCGGGCTGCCCCGCCGTCGACGCGATCCGCGACGACATCCTGCTCGCGCTCACCTCCGCGGGGGTCGAGCGCGCCGTCGTCCGCACCACGCTCACGCCCGCGTGGACCACGGACTGGCTCAGCGACGACGGTCGCCGCAAGCTCACCGCGTACGGCATCGCCCCGCCGACCGGCCGATCGGTCGCCGGCCCCGTCCGCGTGCGGCTCAGCGTGCCCTGCCCGCGATGCGGGTCGCTCGACACCCGCGAGATCTCGCGGTTCGGTTCGACCGCGTGCAAGGCGCTCTGGGAGTGCCGGGCCTGCCTCGAACCCTTCGACCACTTCAAGGCCCTCTGATGGCGACGACGGATGCCACCCCCACCCGGGCGCGGTTCCACCGGCTGCGCGTGGTCGAGGTGCGTCCGCTGACCGCGACGGCGATCGAGGTCGCCTTCGCGGTCCCGGAGGAGCTGGCCGACGTCTTCGCCGCGGCGCCGGGACAGTACGTGGCCCTGCGCGCCGTCGTCGCGGGCGAGGAGCTCCGGCGTTCGTACTCGCTGTGCCGGCCCCCGTCACCCGGACGTCTCTCGGTGGGGATCAAGCGCGACCCCGCCGGCCGCTTCTCGACTTGGGCGCACGAGAACCTCCGCGTCGGTGACGAGATCGAGGTCATGAGCCCCGGAGGGGCGTTCGTGTCGCGGGCCGCCCGCCCCGGGGGACACGTCGTCGCCGTCGCCGCGGGATCCGGGATCACGCCCATCCTCGCGGTCGCCACCGCCCTGTTGGATGCCGACGCGGAGTCCCGCGTCACGATCGTCTACGCCAACCGTTCGTCCACCGACGTGATGTTCGTCGACGACCTCGCCGACCTCAAGGACCGCCACCCCGCGAGACTCACGCTGCATCACGTCCTGACCCGGGAGGAGCGCGCGGCGCCCGTCTTCTCGGGACGCCTCGACGAAGAACGGATCCGCCTGATCCTGTCCCGCCTGATCGACCCGGCATCCGTCGACGAGTGGTTCCTGTGCGGACCGTTCGCGCTCGTCGAGACGTGCCGCACCGTGCTGGCCGAGGTCGGGGTCCCGCGCGACCGCATCCGATTCGAACTGTTCACCGCGGGTGACGGCGACGCGCCCGCGCGGACGGGGGGAGGGCGAGCGATCCGTGTGCGCGCCGACGAGCCCGTCCGACGCATCTCGTTCACCCTCGACGGGCAGTCGACCCGGGTCGACAGCCCCGTCGCTGCTCACGAGACGATCCTGGCCGCGGCACTCCGGGCGCGCCCCGACGTGCCGTTCGCCTGCGCGGGAGGCGTGTGCGGCACCTGCCGGGCCCGGCTCGTCGAGGGATCGGTGACCATGACGGAGAACTACGCACTCGAGCCGGACGAGATCGATCGCGGATACGTGCTGACGTGTCAGTCGCATCCCACCTCGGACGAGGTCCGGGTGGACTACGACGGGGGAGGGGCCCGATGATCGCGTACGGCTTCGCCGACGACGTGGCCGAGATCGTGCTCGACGCGCCGCAGCGCCGCAACGCCCTCGGCCTCGCCGACCTGCACGATCTCGCCGCGGCCTTCGCGCGCGCGGAAGAGGACGGTGCGCGAGCCGTGCTGCTGCGCGGGGAGGGGAAGGCGTTCTGCGCCGGCCGCGACATCGCGGGGGTCGATCCGGCCACCGACGACGTGTCCGGATACCTCGACGGGGCGCTCGAGCCGCTCCTGCACCGGATCGCCGCGTTCCCCGCGCCGACCTTCGCCGTCGCGCACGGGGCGTGCCTCGGCGTCGGGCTGGGGCTCCTCGTCGCCACGGACGTCGTGTACGTCGCCGAGGACGCCCGCATCGGCTCGCCGTTCGCCGCGCTCGGCGCGACCCTCGACTCGGGCGGCCACGCGCTGTTCGCCGAGCGGCTCGGCATCCACGCCACCCTCGACCTCGTCTACACCGGGCGGATGCTCACGGGCGCCGAGGCGGTGCGCGCCGGGCTCTTCTCCCGCGTCGTCCCCGCCGACGAGGTGCGGGATGCCACGATGTCGGCCGCGCAGCGGGCTGCGGCGGGTCCCACGGCGGCGTTCGTGGCGAGCAAGCGCCTCCTCGCCCGGTGGCGCGACGAACGGCTCGGACTGTGGGACGTGGTGGCGGCCGAGACCCGGGCACAGACCGCGCTCGCGGCGACGGACGACTACCGCGAGGGCTTCGCGGCGTTCCAGGCGAAACGCCCGCCGGAGTTCCTGGGGCGGTGACGCGTCCGCGGCCGGACACGACGATGCCCCGGCGCGCGGCCGGGGCATCGTCGAACAGGACTCAGGCCTGCGTGGTCACCGCGAATTGGACGGAGCCCTGCCCGTCCAGCTGCGCGTCGAGCACGCGATCGTCGAGCACCTGAGCGGCGTCGGCGTCGAGGAAGACCCGGGCGCCGGAGTTCTCCACGACGGCGTCCTCGGGCTCGGGTCCGTCGACGACGGACAGCCGGAACTGCGACTCCGGCGAGCCGGCGCCCTCGATGCGCACACCGCCCTGGGCGGCGTCGGGCAGCTGGGCGGCGATGGTCTTGACGGCGGTGGTGGCCTCTTCGGTGAGCGTCAGCATGGGTGACTCTCCTTCTGTGTCGACGTCAGGGGCCAGCCACGATGCCGAGAATCGGGCGCGTTCTCAAGCTCTCGGCGCCGTTGCCAGGGGATTCCCACGGGGCGCTCAGGGGGCGGCTCAGGGCAGCAGGCCCACCCGACGGGCGCGGGCCACCGCGGCGTGCCGCGTCGACGCGTCCAGTTTCGACATCGCCGAGGCGAGGTACGACTTCACGGTGGTCTCGCGGAGAGCCAGGGATGCCGCGATCTCGCCGTTGGTCGCACCGACGGCGGCGCACGAGAGCACGTCGAGCTCTCGTCGTGACAGGTGGATGCCGGCTTCCTCCGGGTCGACCGCGGCATCGCCGGAGAGGGCGGCGAGCCGGGACTCGAGCTCCTCCAGCCGCCGACGCACGTGGTCGTCGTCGACGATCGCGGCGATGCTGCGCAGCTGCGCGTAGCTCTGCCGGATCTCTTCCCGCGCCCCCGCGCTCAGCCCGTCGTCGCCGGGGGTCGCGGCGGCGAGGCGACGGTCGACCTCGTCGCGGACGCGCAGCTCCGTGCCGAGTTCGCCGGCGATGTCGAACGCCGGGCGTGCCTCGCGGTCGCCGAGCGGGGCCTGCGCCCACGATCCGCAGTACAGGACGCCGCGGGCGCTGCCGCGCACCAGGACGGGCACGGCGAACAGGGTCGCGATGCCCTCGCCGAGGATCGCGCGATCGTAGTCGTGCGTGATGGTGCGGGCCGTGCGGTAGTCCAGGGCGAGCCGCGGGCGCCGTTCGACGAGCGCCCGACCGCCGAGCCCTCGCTCGGCGTGGACGACGAGTCCTTCGATGCTGCGGGTGCGGGCACCGACGACCGTCGAGACGTGAACGGCTCCGTCGTGCTCGAGGCCGCCGAAGGCGACGGGGAAGTGGGTACGACGGGCGAGCTCGGTCACGGCGTGCGACACGAGGGTCGCGTCGTCGCGGAGTGCGGCCGGTGCTCCCACGAACTACCTACTTCCGGGGGTGACGGCTTCGTCGCCGCCTTTCGTAGCGTCGACCCTACCATCGGGAAGGTTCTCCGACCCGGTGTTTTCCCCCCGTCCGGTGCTGCGTGGCACCGGTCTCATGAGGCAAGGAGGCCACATGACGGATAGAAGGATCGACGGCGCCCCCGGCGGCGTCGACTACATCGCGGTCGAGGAGTCCGCCCCGTTCCGGGAGCTGAAGCGGCGTCAGCGCAGCTTCGTGTTCCCCATGGCCGTGGCGTTCCTCGTCTGGTACTTCGTGTACGTGCTGCTGTCGTCGTTCGCGCCCGACTTCATGGCGCAGCCGGTGTTCGGCGCCATCACGGTGGGTCTGGTGTTCGGACTCGGCCAGTTCGTCACGACGTTCGCCATCACGATGGGCTACGTGGCCTACGCCAACCGTCGCCTGGACCCGGGCGCCGAGCACCTCCGTGTGGAGCTCGAGCGGGCCGAGCGGGGTGAGTCGTGAACGAGATCTTCGGTACGGTCCACGCCGCCGTGCAGACGGTGGAGAACAATCCCATCCTCAACATCTCGATCTTCGGGGCCTTCGTGGCGGTGACGCTGTTCATCGTCATCCGCGCCAGCCGCAACAGCAAGACCGCGGCGGACTACTACGCCGCGGGTCGCTCGTTCACGGGACCGCAGAACGGGTTCGCCATCGCCGGCGACTACCTCTCGGCGGCGTCGTTCCTCGGGATCTGCGGTGCCATCGCGATCAACGGATACGACGGGTTCCTGTACTCGGTGGGGTTCCTGGTGGCGTGGCTCGTGGCCCTGCTGCTCGTCGCGGAGCTCATGCGCAACACGGGTAAATTCACGATGGCGGACGTCCTTTCGTTCCGCTTGAAGGAACGCCCCGTGCGGATGGCGGCGGCGATCACGACGTTGGCGGTGTGCTTCTTCTACCTGCTCGCACAGATGGCGGGGGCCGGCGGCCTCGTCTCGCTGCTGCTCGGAATCACCGAGCGCGTGGGCCAGTCCATCGTCGTGGCGGTCGTCGGCATCCTGATGATCGTCTACGTGCTGATCGGCGGGATGAAGGGCACCACCTGGGTGCAGATCGTGAAGGCGTTCCTCCTGATCGGAGGCGCCGTGGTGATGACCATCTGGGTTCTCGCGATCAACGGGTTCAACCTCAACACGCTGCTCGAGAGCGCGGTCGCGGCGTCGCCGAAGGGTGAGGCGATCCTCGGACCGGGCCTGCAGTACGGCGCGAACCCGTGGGACTTCATCTCGCTCGCGCTCGCGCTGGTGCTCGGAACGGCGGGTCTCCCGCACGTGCTCATGCGCTTCTACACCGTGCCCACCGCCAAGGAGGCACGTCGATCGGTGGTCTGGGCGATCTGGCTGATCGGCCTGTTCTACCTGTTGACGCTGGTGCTCGGCTACGGCGCCGGTGCCCTGGTCGGTCCCGAGGCGATCCTGGCCGCGCCCGGCGGGGTGAACGCGGCGGCGCCGCTGCTGGCCCTCGCGCTCGGCGGCCCGATCCTGCTGGGGTTCATCTCGGCGGTGGCGTTCGCGACGATCCTCGCGGTCGTGGCCGGGCTCACGATCACGGCGGCGGCGTCCTTCGCGCACGACATCTACGCGAACGTCGTCAAGAAGGGCGACGTTCCGCCGGACGGCGAAGTCAAGGTCGCGCGTCGGACGGTCGTCGTCATCGGTGTCCTCGCGATCGTCGGCGGCATCGGCGTGCAGGGTCAGAACGTCGCGTTCCTCGTGGCGCTGGCTTTCGCCGTCGCCGCGTCGGCGAACCTGCCCACGATTCTGTACTCGCTCTTCTGGCGCCGGTTCACCACGCGCGGTGCCGTGTGGAGCATGTACGGAGGCCTGGGATCGGCGCTGGTGCTGATCTTCCTGTCGCCGGTGTTCTGGGGCACGCCGACGAGCGTGTTCGCGAACGCGGGGGTGGCGATCTGGCCGCTGAACAACCCGGGGATCGTGTCGATCCCGCTCGGGTTCCTCCTCGGCTGGCTCGGCTCGATCACCTCGACGCGCGCGGAGGATCCGCGCAAGGCCGCCGAGATGGACGTGCGCTCGCTCACCGGCTTCGGCGCCGAGAAGGCATCGAGCCACTGACGGTGGTCCTCGTCGCCCGGTCCGCACTCGTGCCGGGCCGGGCGACGAGGCGTGGGTACCGACGACGCGCCTCGTCGGGCCGCGCGCGCTACGCCGGGGAGCGCAATCGGTCGGCGACACCGTTCTCGAGGTCGAGCAGGAAGTGCTTCACCTCGGGGTGACCGCCGTACTCGCCGATGGACCCGTCGGCGCGCACCACGCGATGGACGGGGACGACGATCGAGAACGGCGTGTTCGCGCAGGCCGTACCCACCGCGCGCGCGGCCCCGGGCGAGCCCGCCATGATCGCGACCTCGCCGTACGAGGCGACCTCGCCGTACGGGATGCGTCGTGTCGCCTCCAGGGCTGCTCGCGTGAAGCCGCCCACCAGGCGCCAGTCGAGCGGGATCTCGAAGCTTCGGCGCCGGCCGTCGAAGTACTCGTCCAACTGGTCCAGCGCGTCCCGCGCCGCAGCGGGATCGGGGTCCGGCACGACGCCGAGGCGGTGCGCGATCTCGGCGCGCGCGATGTCGAGCCCGTCGTGCGCGACATCGAGATGGACGAGAGCGTGGTCGACGAAGGTCAAGAGGATCGGGGCGAACGGGCCGTCGTAGACGGCGCTGGTGGCTGTGCTCATTTCCTCATCCTCATCACGTGCCCTCGTCCTCGCCGCGTCGCGGGCCTGATCCGTGGATGGTCCATCGGTTTCTCCGGCGGGGGAGGAAGGGCCGATCCGCCCGGCGTGTCGCGCAATCCCGCGAAACTCGGGCCCGCTGCGCGCCTTCTGCGGATGCCCGGCTTAGTCTGGCAGGTGTGTGGCGAGCTGAGGACGGCGTCGTGACGGGCGCCGAAGGCGACGTTCCGACGTCGATCGATCCGGGCGAGCTGCGACTGTCGGAGCCCGGCATCGTGGTTCGTCACGTCGCCGACCCCGAGCGCGACCGCATCCGCGCGGAGGCCGCCGCCCTCGGCGGTCGTTCCACGCTCCTGCGGTTCGACGACGCGGTCGACGCGGGCATCGACATCACCAAGGCCCATCCGGGCTCCCTGCCGCAGTTCATCACCGGCCGCGCCACCCTGCTGTCCAACCTGTTCCGCGACGAGGTGGCCCTGCGCACCGCGCGGATCGCCGCCGAGCGCATCACGGCGAAGAACGTCGAACTGCGCACCGCGCGCGGTCTCGAGCCGGTGCACCTGGCCGTGGGCCTCGCCGCGTGGAAGATCGGGGGAGTGGAGTGGTCCGCCCCCGTGCTGCTGCGGCCGCTCGCCATCCGCCGCCACAACGGCGATTTCGAGCTCAAGCTCCACGGGGCCTTCGTGATGAATCCCGAGTTGGCCCGGGCGTTCCGCACGCACCTCGGCATCTCGGTCGACAGCACGGCCCTCGCGAGCCTGGCGTACGACCAGGGAGTGTTCAAGCCGCAACCGGTCATCGACCACCTCCGTCGACTGACGACGCACGTCCCGACCTTCGTCGTCCACCCGCGCCTGGTCATCTCGTCGTTCGCCGACGTCGGGTCGGGCATGGCGCGCGCCGCGGAGCACCTCGACGATCCGCTGCTCAACGCCCTGGCCGGGCACCCCGACGACCGCGCCCGCATCACGGTGCGCCGTGCCGATCCGGTCGTCACGAGCCCCGACGAACGCACCCCCGCGGCCGACACCCTCCTCCTCGACGCGGACGCCGAGCAGGAGCGGGTCCTCGCCCGGATCGCGGCGGGTCATTCGCTCGCGGTGCACACGCTCCCCGGGACGGGCGGCACGCAGACCGTCATCAACGCGATCGGCCAGTGCGTGCACGCAGGGAGGCGCGTCCTGGTCGTCAGCGCCCGCCGCTCGACGCTCGACGGCATCCGTCACCGTCTGGCCGGTGTCGGTCTGACCGGCCTCGCCGTGTCGCCGACCCATGTGCGCCGCGACCTCATCCGTGCGATCGGCCGCAACGAGAAGGCCGCACAGCCCAAGGTCTCCGAGATCGACGACGCGCTGGTGCGCCTGCGCACCGTGCTGCGGGACTACCGGTCCGCCGTCACCGAGCCGCACCTGGCTCTGGGCGTGTCGACCCTGGACGTGCTGCGCGCCTTGACCGCCCTAACATCCGTCTCGCCGCCGCCGTCGACGACGGCCCGGTTCGACCTCGCGACGCTCGAGCGTCTCGCGGGGCGCCGCGACGCCGCGGCGAAAGCCCTGGCCACCGCCGCGCGCCTGGGAGAGTTCCGTTTCGGCCCCGACGATTCGCCCTGGTACGGCGTGAGCTTCACGCGGACCGAGGACGCCCGTGCCGCGCACGACCTGGCCGGGAAGCTGCACGCGCAGGACGTCCCGCGCCTGCTGGAACGCGGGTACGAACTCATCGCGCAGACGCGCATGCGGCCGTTCCAGACGGTCTCCGAGCTCGGTGCGTACCTGAAGCTGCTGCAGGGCATTCGCGAGTCCCTGGATCGCTTCAGCCCGACCGTGTTCGAACGTCCGCTGGGTGAACTCATCGACGCGCACTCGCCCCGCCGCGATTCGTCCGCGATGAGCGGCCCGAACCGTCGACGCCTGCGGCGCCTGTCGAAGGAGTACGTGCGCCCCGGCGTCCACGTGCCCGACATGTACGAGGCGCTCGTGCGCATCCAGCAGCAGCGCACCGAGTGGCAGCGCGTCGTCGATGCGGGCGTCACGCCCGAGGTGCCGCTCGGGCTCGCGGACGTGCACGTCGGCTGGCAGCGGGTCGACGCGATGCTCGGCGAACTCGACCAGATCCTGGGGCGCCAGGGTTCCGACCGGCTCGCGACGCTCCCGGTGCAGATCCTGGTGCGCACGCTCGCCGGCCTCGCGGCCGAGTCGACGTTCTTCGACAACCTCGTCGAGCGCGCGCAGCTGCGCGGTGAACTCGCCCGGCTCGGGCTCGAGCAGCTCCTGGTCGAGCTGTCGGTGCGCCACGTTCCGGAAGACCGGGTGGGGAACGAGCTCGAGTTCGCGTGGTGGCAGTCGGCGCTCGAACACCTGCTGCGCACGGACCGCGCGCTGCTCGGCGCCAACACCGCCGTCGTCGACCGACTCGAGCGCGATTTCCGTCTCGTCGACGAGGCGCACGCCGCGGCTGCGGGTCCGGTGCTCGCGGCCGAGCTCGCGAAGCAGTGGCGCATCGGGATCGTCGATCACCCCGACGAAGCGGCCGCGCTGAAGACCTCCCTGAAGGACGGCCTGCACACCGCGCAGGAGATCTCGGAGTCCGCTCCCACGCTCCTGCGCACGCTGGCGCCGGTGTGGCTGGCATCCCCGTACGAGGTTCCCGACGTCCCCACCGATCTCGCCTTCGACACGGTGATCATCGCGGATGCCGCGGCCCTGTGCCTCGCGGAGGCGGCGCCGGCGCTGCTCCGCGCCCGCCAGATCGTGCTGTTCGGCGATCCCGTCGTGCAGAAGCCGACGCCGTTCCGGGTCAGTGCGTCGCTCGCGCCCGCGGTGGACGACGAGGCCGACGACGTCCCGTTCGACGGTGTGTCGGTGTTCGAGCGCATCGCGGAACTCCTGCCCGTCGAAACGCTCACGCGCAGCTACCGCGCGGGCGGCGAAGATCTCGCGCAGCTCGTCAACGATGCGTTCTACGGCGGCGAGATCGTGTCGCTGCCCTGGGCCGGCTCGTTCCTCGGTCGCGGAAGCCTGAGCGTCGACTACGTCGAGAACGGCGTCGGCGCGCCCGACCCGGTCAGCGGTGCCGTCGAGAGCCCGGATGCCGAGGTCGCCCGCGTCGTGACCCTGGTGGTCGAGCACGCGGTGAACCGCGCCTCGGAATCGCTCATGGTCGTCACGGCCAGTCGGCGGCACGCCGAGCGTGTGCGCGCGGCCGTCGAGGCGGCGCTCGCCGGACGTTCCGACGTCGCCGCGTTCATCTCGCGGGATGCCGCCGAACCCTTCGCCGTGCTGACGCTCGAGGAGTCCGTGGCCGAGAGTCGCGACCGCGTGGTGTTCTCGCTCGGATTCGGGCTCACCCGGCACGGCCGCGTGCTGAGCGATTTCGGCGATCTCTCGACGCCGGACGGTGAACGACTGCTCACCGTCGGCATGACGCGCGCGCGGCGGTCGATGGTGATCGTGTCGTCGATCCGCCCGTCGGCGTTCGATGACGGGCGCCTCGAGCACGGCGCCGCGACCCTCATGGGGATCCTCGGCAACCTGGCCGGCCGCGGTCGTGACGCGCGCCTGGAAGACCTGGCGGACCCGCTCACCCGCGCGCTCGCGCGCGAGCTGCGCCGTCTCGGCATCGAGGTGGATCTCGACTACCGCGGGCTTCTGCCGCTCGTCGCGCGTCATCGCGGCAAGGCAGTCGTCGCCGAGAGCGATCCCGAGACGATCGGGGAGTCGCTGCGCGAGACGCTGCGCCTGCGCCCGCAGATTCTGCGTCGCCTGGGCTGGCACTACGTGCGGGTGCACGCGTTCGATCTGTACAGCGACCCCGCGGGAGTGGCATCCCGGATCGCGGAACTCCTCGGCGCCGCACCGGACGATTCCGGCGAGCCCGGCACCTCCACCGAGCCCCTCGACCTGAACGGGTGAGCGCGGTGGCCCCGACCCCGGATGCCACCGAACCCGATGCCGCGGGCGAGCGTCAGCCGATCGTCCGGGTCCGCGGCGCGCGGCGTGCGCGCCTGCTTCCGGCGCCGGGGACGAGCGCGGAACCGGCTCCCGCGGACGACCGCACCCGGGAGCGTCCCTCGGCTCCCGCGGCGTCCGGTCCCAATGACGCGCAGCTCCTGCGCGACATCCCGCCGCACTACTGACGCTCGCGCGGGCGGATCCGACGCGCTCCCGGCGCCGCCGCACTACTGACGCCCGCGCGGGGGGATGCCGCTGCGGCACACGCGAGAAACGCGTCCCGCGGTGAGAAACGGCGTGTCGTGCCGTTTCCCGTCGCGAGAAGCGTTTCTCGGTGGGGGTGTGCCGGCTCAGCCGCGCGGCTGGCGCTCCAGCAGGTCGCGGATCTGCACGAGCAGTTCCTGCTCGGTGGGGAGCTTGGGCTCGTCGGCCTTCTCGACCACGCCCGCGCGAGCGGCGGCGCGCGCCTTCCAACGGTTCATCGGGAACACGAAGACGAAGTACACGACCAGCGCGACGGCGAAGAAGCTGATCACGGCGGTGATGAGGGTGCCGAGGGGGAAGGTGACCGTCTGACCGTAGAGTCCGGTGATGCTCGGTCCGAGCTGGCCGTTCTCATCCGGCACGTAGAAGATCTCGACGAGCGGGTTGATGATCGCACTGACGATGGCGTTGACGACCGCGGTGAAGGCCGCGCCGATGACGACCGCGACCGCGAGGTCGATCACATTCCCGCGGAGGATGAACTCCTTGAATCCCTGGATCATGACGTGGCTCCCTTTCCGCCGCGTCGCAGGATCCGGCGAAGGTCAGGATGCCGGGGTGGACGCGGTCTTCGTCGACTCAGACGACGATGATGTCGAAGATCCGCTCGACGAACCGGATGCCGCGCCGGAGGACGCCCCATTCGACCCGCGCGAGTCCGTGCGGTAGAAGCCCGAGCCGTTGAACGTCACGCCGATCGAGCCGTACTGCTTACGCAGCTCCCCGCCGCATTCGGGGCATTCGGTCAGCGCGGCGTCCGAGAAGGACTGGACCGCGTCGAAGCGGTGACCGCACTGCTTGCAGGCATAGGCGTAGGTGGGCATTGGCGTTCCTTCGGGTGTTCAGGCTGCGGAGCGGTCGATCGCGACCGTGCGCGTGGGAGTCACGATGCCGGAGACGGGCTGGTCGTGCACGTCGCGCGGCACGTCGTCGACGAACTCGGAATCGAAGATGACGGCGTACACCGGCGGGCACTTCTCCATCGATCCGATGGTCTTGTCGAAGTAGCCGCGGCCCCAGCCGAGACGCATCCCGTGTCGGTCGACGGCTGCCGCGGGGATGACCAGCAGGTCGACGTCGTTCACGGCGATCGGGCCGAGTACGTCGCCGACCGGCTCGGGGAGGCCGAAGAGTCCCTCCGCGATCTCGGCATCCGGAGTGGCCACCGCCCAGTCGAGCAACCCGTCGTCGCGCGTGATGGGGAGAAGGACCCGGATGCCACGCGCCACCGCGTCGGCGACGAAGGCGTGCGTGCCGGGTTCGGTCGTCGTGGACAGGAAGCACGAGATGCTGCGCGCGCCCAGCCGCTCGACGAGGGCGTCGAGCTGCTCCTTGACGCCGGCTTCGGCGATCTCTCGCCCGTGGGCGGAGACGGTCTGGCGTCGTTCGCGCAGATCCGCGCGCAGCGCGCGCTTGGCCTGCTCGATGCTGTCGGGCATGCAGTAAGTGTACGTGCGTGCGCAAACGGTAACAGCGCCGTCGCATGGCACCAGTAGGGTATGCCCATGCCTAACAAGCCCTTCAAGGCCGTGATCCCGGCCGCTGGACTCGGTACTCGCTTCCTTCCCGCCACCAAGGCGATGCCGAAGGAGATGCTTCCGGTCGTCGATAAGCCCGCCATCCAGTACGTCGTCGAAGAGGCCACCGCGGCCGGTATCGAGGATGTCCTGATCATCATCGGCCGCAACAAGAACAACATCGCCAACCATTTCGACTCGATGCCCGAGCTCGAGACGAAGCTGCGCGAGAAGGGCGACCACGACAAGCTCGCCAAGGTCGAGCACTCGTCCGACCTCGCCGACGTCCACATGGTCCGTCAGGGCGAGCCGAAGGGCCTCGGTCACGCGGTGCTCCGTGCCCGCAGCCACGTCGGCGACCACCCGTTCGCCGTTCTCCTCGGCGATGACCTCATCGACGAGCGCGACCCGCTGCTCGAGCAGATGCTCGCCGAGTACACCAAGCGCAACGCGACGATCATCGCCCTCATGGAGGTCGACCCCGCGCACATCCACCTGTACGGCGTCGCCGCGGTCGAGCCCACCGAAGACGACGGCGTCGTCAAGGTCACCCAGCTGGTCGAGAAGCCCAAGGCGGAGGACGCCCCCTCCAACCTCGCCATCATCGGCCGCTACGTCCTCGGGCCCGACGTGTTCGAGATCCTCGAGCACACCGAGCCCGGCAAGGGCGGCGAGATCCAGCTGACCGACGCACTCGAAGAGCTCGCGAACGGCGGCGGCGACGGTGGCGGCGTGTACGGCGTCGTCTTCCGCGGACGTCGTTACGACACCGGTGACCGCGTCGACTACATCAAGGCGATCGTCCAGCTCGCCTCCGACCGCGAAGACCTGGGCCCGGCCCTGCGTCCGTGGTTCAAGGAGTTCGCGGCGGGTCTCTGACCCGACGGGATGCCATGGATCTCTCCGTCCCACGACGGCACGGCGAGGTGTCGATTCGTCTCATTCGCAACCGTGATGCGCGCGTCCTCCAGCAGCAGCTGATCGACAACCGCTCGTGGCTGCGGCCGTGGGAGGCGACGAGCCCCGACGGGCCCGTCTCGTTCGACATGCGGCTGGGCATTCGGCGTCTTCTGCAGCAGTATCGCGACGGCCTCGGCGTCCCCTTCGTCATGGAGTGGGACGACGAGGTCGCCGGACAGCTGAACGTGTGGGGGGTCTCGCGCGGGTCGCTGGCGTCGGCGACGATCGGCTACTGGGTCGCCGAGGAGTTCGCCGGTCGCAACATCACGACGATCAGCGTCGCTCTGGCGACCGACGTGTGCTTCACCGAGCTGAATCTGCACCGTGTCGAGATCTGCATCCGGCCGGAGAACCACGCGAGCCTGCGCGTGGTCGAGAAGCTCGGATTCCGCTACGAGGGACTGCGGCGCCGGTACATCCACATCGACGGCGATTGGCGCGACCACTACGCCTTCGCGCTCGTGCGCGAGGAGGTTCCCCACGGTGTCCTGGACCGCTGGGAGCGTGGTCAGGTGCCGCCCGACGCGGCCGTTATCCCTCCGGCCGACCGGCTGTAGCGATCCGCGGGATCCGGGCGGCGCGGTCCCGGGCGGTGCCTGACGCCGGGACTGCACCCGCCTGACGAAACGGCGTCGCGCTGCCGTGGGCTCGTCGGGCGGATGAAGTCTCGTTATCACACGGTGCGACACGCGGAGGGATGCCGAGGTGTGACCTCGTCGTGACCTACCGTTATGCCATGGGTGGTCAGGTTCTCGGCGGCGGGGTGATCGTCTTCGTCGCGGTCGCGCTGTGGTTGGTGTACCTGCTGCCGTCGTGGCAGAGTCGGCACCGTTTCACGTCGGCGGAGCGCAACGCGGTTCGGCTGAATCAGGCGCTCCGTGTTCTCGCGGAGACGGCGGAGACTCCGCGCGAGGTCCACCTCGAGCTCACTGCCCGCACCGCCCACCAGCAGCAGAAGATCGCGCGTCAAGTGCAGGCGCAGAAGGCCCAGACCGATCTCGCCGAGGCGAAGGCCCGGCTCGAGGTCGCGCGCCTGGAGGCCGCTCGCGACCGCGATCTCGTGAAGGAGCAGCGCGCTGCCGCCGTCGAACTGGCCCGGGCCGAGCGCGCGGCTGCGGTCGAGGTCGCCAAGGCCGAGCGGGCCGCAGCGCTCGAGAAGACCCGCGCCGAACAGGCCGCAGCGGTCGAACGTGCCCGCGCGGAACGTGCCGCCGCCGTGGCCCGCCCCGAGCTTCGACGCGCTCGTGCGCGTCGTCGTTTCCGCTTGGCGACCACGGTGTTCGCGGCCGTGGGTTTCACGGTCGCCGTGGTCGGCGGCATCCAGGCGTTCTTCGGGGCGGCCCCGGCGCTCTTGGCCGTCGGGGGAGCGGCCGTGGTGCTCGCCGTCGTCGTGTTGCAGCGCTTGTCCCGCGTCGCGGCACGGGCGACGGCTCGACCGGTCGCCGTTGCCGTCGAGCGCCCGGCGGTCGCGGTGCAGGACTTCGGCGTCGCCGCCCCCGCGGCGCGCCCAACGTGGACGCCGCGTGAGCTGCCCCGTCCGCTGGTCGCCTCGGCCGGCTCGCGCGCAGCGGCGGTGGTCGACGAGCAGCTCGCCCGTGAGGCGCTGCGCACAGCAGCCCGCGAGCAGGTCGCGCGTGAGATCGCCGAGGCGCAGGCACCGACACCGATCGAGGTCGCCCGTCCCGCTGCCGCGTCGCCGTACGCGTCGATGGGCTACGTCGACGACGCCGAGATCGAGGGCCACGTGCGCCGTCTCCTCGAGCGTCGCGCGTCGGGTCAGTAGGCGCTCGGCGCGGCACGCCCGGGAGGTCGCCCGGGTCGGTCGGAGCCAGGGGTGCGTGATAGTGTTGTCGAGTTGTCCGGGCCTGTGGCGCAGTTGGTAGCGCGCCTCGTTCGCATCGAGGAGGTCAGGGGTTCGAATCCCCTCAGGTCCACCCTCAACGGCGCTTCTCCTTCGGGAGGGGCGCCGTTGCTCGTTGGCCTGATTCCGCGACCGGAGGCCACTGCCGGAACCGGTTAGATTCGGTCGGTGACGGATTCCGGTTCCTTCCTCGACCTCTCGGGACTGAGCGCGCCGGTGACGCTGCGCGAGGTCCGGAGGAGCGACCGGCGGCGGCGCACACCGTACAGTCGCCGCTGGTGGGTCGTCGCTGCGGGACTTGCCGTCTATCTCGCGGCGCAGGCCGCCTTCGTGGCGGCGATCGTGCCCATCGGAGTGACGGATCCAGAGCTCCGCGGCACCGTGACCGGTGCCGTTCTCATGGTGTCGGGCGTCCTCGCTGCGGCATGGGCGCTGCAGGCCTGGAGGAACGCCAGCCGGGTGGTGCGCATCGAGCGCGCGGCGCGGGCCAATGGTCTGGAATTCGATCCGATGCCCACCGCCGTCCCCCTCGTCGGCATGGTCGCCGAGCAGGCGGCGAACACCCTCGCCACCGACGTTCTGCGTTCCACCGACCCCCGTCGGCCTGCGTTCACCGCGGCCACGATCGGGCCCGGGATCGCTCGTGCAGCACGGCAGGGCGGCATCCTCGTGCTCGAACTCGACCGGCGCACGCCGCACATCGTCGTGGTGAACCGACGGGCGCGCGGGCGCCACGACCTGCGTGCTCGATTCCGCGGCGACCAGCGACTTCGCCTCGAGGGGAATTTCGACCGGACCTTCTCGCTGTACTGCCCGGCGGGATACGAGACCGACGCCCTCTACTTCTTCACCCCCGACGTCATGGCGCGCATGCTCGACCTCGCCTCCGATTGCCATGCCGAGCTCGTCGACGGTTTCCTCGTGCTGACGTCGGGGAGACCGTGGTCATTGGGCACTCCCCGCGGGTTCGCGGCGCTCGTGACCCTCGCCGTCGACCTGGGTGGCAGAGTCCGTTCGCAGACGAGCCGATACGTCGATGACCGCGCAGACGCGCCGGGCGAGGTCGCCGCTCCCGGTCGCCGTCTGCGCAGGCGCGTGTCCCTGGGGGCGGTCCTTGCGGCTGCCGTGCCCGCGGCCTGCGTCGTCGCGGGCGGCCTGCAGATCGCCGCCGGCCTCGGCCTGGTCCCGTAGCGGCGGGGAGCGCATCTACGCGACTCCGAGGTCACCCTCCGTCGTGGTCTCCACCCTCGTGCTCCTCGAGATCCACCAGCGTTTCGAGGACCCCCCAGAAGCCGAGGGCGGCGGGATGCCAGGGGACGGGCCGGCCGTCGAGTCCGGGCAGCAGCATCGTCGTGTCGGTCAGGTCGGGATTGACCAGGCGTCGCTGCGCGAGTCCTTCGACCACGGACGCGCCGAGACCCGCGAGCAGCTCTGCCGTCGCGCCGGGGCGGAACGAGAACCCGAGTGCGCTCAGGGCGCTCCCGTAGAACTGGGCCGTGCGCTCGATGAAGGCCTTCTCGGTGGTCTGGAGTGCGGCGACCAGGCGACCGCGGGTGTCCTCGTCGACGAGACTGCCGGCCGTCGTGATCAGCGTGACGTGGGTCCGCCACCCGACGGACGCGCTGAAGTGCTCGAAGTTCATGCGCCCCGCGATGCGGACGGCCTCCCGCAGAACGGCCACGCGGCCGCCGTGCGAGCCGAGCAGCGGCAGGTTGCCCTCGATCACCTCGTTCGCGGCGACCTGGGTCTCGGGGTAGAACATCGCGTCGTGCGAGTCGGAGACCGTCGCGAGCTCCACGAGCAGGTCGGCGAAGAATCGTTCCTTCGCGGGCCAGAGCCGGTAGAACGTGCTGCGGGGGAGGCCCGCCGTTCGGATGAGGTCTTCGATGCTCAGATGTTCCAGGCTGACGGTCAGGCCGGTCTCCGCGATCATCGACAGCGCCGTCGAGAGGGCGGCACGGCGCGTCTCATCCGCCGGCTGACGACTCGCGCGGCCCGGCGTGCCCCACCCTGGAGAACTCATTCCGCCATTCAACAGCACTCAACGGAAACTTGGAACTTGGCATTCCAATACTGGAAACCCAGGCGAAATCTCGCTACCGTGACTTCAGGGACGGTTCGTCCCTGGGCGGGGAAGTTGGGGGACGCCCAGGGGCGAAGACCGGTCCCCGAACCACGGCGCGGCGATCGCAGCCGACCTCCGCGCTCAGTAGCGGATCGCGTCGATGACCTTCACCCGCACCGCGACGAGCGCGGGCAGCAGGCCCGCGAGCGCCCCCACCGCGGTGGCCGCAGCGAGTCCGGTGATCGCGGCGTCCACGGGGAACGGCGGGAAGTCGCTGACCATCCCCTGACCGATCAGGTCGCGCAGCCACGGCGACTGCACGATGAGGATGGATGCCATCACCCCCGCGGCCCCGGCCACGACGGTGGCCACGACGCTCTCCATCATCACCGCGAAGAAGACCCGGCCTCCCGTCGCGCCGAAACTGCGTCGGATGCCGATCTCGCGCACGCGCTGCTTGACCGTGACGAGGGCGATGTTGACGAGTCCGAGCGCGCCGAGGAGCAGCACGAGCACGGCGATGCCGATCACGACCATCTTGGTCACCAGGAACGGGTCGTCGCCGTAGGTGGCCCAGTCCTGGCGGCCCACGTTCACCTGTGCGCCGTCTCCCAGTGCTGCCGTGAGGTCCCGGGTGACCAGCGTCGTGAGCTGGTCGGCCAACTCGGGCGGCACCCACATCTCGTACTGCGACTGCGGTGCTCCGCCGTACGGCGAAGCCGCTGCCGCGTCCGCTCCGCTGCGGCCGATCGCGGCATCCTGCACCGCCTGCGCCTGGTCCGCGAGCATGAACATCGACGGCTGCGTGTCCCAGGTCGGTGAGGGGGTGACGCCCACGACGACCGCGGTCGTCCCGCCCGCCGGGATCCCGGACGCAGTGCCGGGCACCGCCTGCCCGCCCAACGCCACGACCGGGTGGGTGGACAGATCGGGGCGGCCCATCCGGTCCCAGAACACCTCGTTGACGATGAGCCGCGGCGCCAACTGCTCGGCATCCGCCGGAGTGAACCACTCGCCCTCGAGCATCCGGACCCGGTGCATCTCGCCGTACGGTTGGTCGACCGCCTGGGTCGGAACCTGTGCGACGCCGCTGATGAACGGCACCATCTGCGACGTCTGCTGTGCGCGTGTCGCGTAGGAGATGCCGTAGCGCTGCACGACGTCGGTCCACGCGGCATCCATCCGCGCCGGATCGATCTGGCCGTCGGAGCGGAACGCCGAGACGTTCAGGCTCGCGGGACGACCGCTCTGCCGTTCGCTCATCTCCTGGTTCGCCTGCTGCACGATCGCGCCGAGAGCGACGACGGTCGTCAGCGAACACACCGCGACGGCCACCCCGATGAGCGACAGCAGGACGCGGGTGCGGTGGACCCGCACCTCCTGCCACGCCTCGAGCAGCGAGCCGACCAGACTCGACACCGCGCGCATCAGTCCGTCCCCTCGGGGGCGGCGTCGACGGCATCGGCCGGCGCCATCTCGCGCACCTCGCGTCGTGTGCGCGGTTCGAGCGTCGGATCGTCGACCGGGGTGAGGATGCCGCGATCGAGGCGGAAGTGCCGACGGGCGCGGCGCGCGATCATCGGGTCGTGCGTGATGATGACCTGGGCCGCGCCCGTGCGCTCGGCGACGTCGTCGATGAGCTCCATCACGCTCTGCCCGGTGTCGAGGTCGAGGGCGCCGGTGGGTTCGTCGGCGAGGATCAACCGCGGACCGCGCACGAGCGACCGTGCGATCGCGACGCGCTGCTGCTCACCGCCGGACAGGCGGTCGGGCATGCTGTGGAGGCGGTGTCCGAGGCCCACGAGGTCCAGCATCTCGGCCGCGATCTTCGTGCGCCGCCAGAACGTCCGGCCGCTGGAGTACAGCAACGGCATCGTGACGTTCTCGAGCGCGGTGCGCCCCTGCAGCAGGTTGAACTGCTGGAAGACGAATCCGATCGCCGCGCCCCGCAACCGGTCGCGGCGCGCCGTCGACAGGCGGCGGACAGGCGCGCCGTCGAAGGTGATCTCGCCGCTCGTGGGCAGGTCCAGAAGGCCCAGGAGATTCAGCAGCGTGGACTTCCCCGAGCCCGAGCGGCCCACGATCGACACGTGGTCGCCCGGCTCGATCGTGAGGTCCACTCCCGACAGGATCGTCAGCGCCGGTTGGTCCGGCGGGAGGACCGTGCGAGTGACCTCACGCAGCTCCAGCAGGCTCACGGCTGCTGGTTCGATTCGCAGTACATCGATCCGTCGGGGTACGTCGTACAGCCGTCCGGAGCGGTCGCCATCGCCCCCGGGGCGAACTCGAGGATCTCCTCGCCCTCCGTGAGGCCGTCGGTGATCTGCACCTGCGTCCCGTCGGTGAGACCGAGGGCCACCGCGCGCTCCTCGGCCGCCCCGTCGGGGGTCGAGACCCACACGGTGCCGCTCTGCGCGGCCCCGCGGACGGCGGTGGTGGGAATCACGAGCACGTTCTCGGCGGTGCCGCCCGAGATCGTCATCTGCGCCGCGAGACCGGCGAACACTGTGACGTCACCCGGGACGGCGCACGTCGCGGTGGTGGCGGATCCGGCCGTGCTCCCCGATCCCGCGGCCCCGCCCGTCGATGAGGCGGCGTCGTCCTGTGAGCTGCCGGCGAGAGGGGTCGTGATGCGGAGGTTCGTGCAGGTGAACGCGGCCGGACCGCCGGTGATGGTCACCGAGGCGTCACCCGGACGGTTGAGGAGGCGGTACTGCTGGGCGGGCTCGAGGCTGCCCGAGACCGAGAACGTCGGGGGTGCGACGTTCCCGGCGGCGGTCCCGATCGCGAGTTCCTGCCCCGCGATGACGGACAGCGAGCTGAGGGTCCCCGCAATGGGGGCCTCGACGTCTTCGTAGCGGAAGATCGCGGGCTTCGGCTTGCCTTCGGCATCCACGCTGTCGGCCGGATCCCGCTCGATGGGCACCTTGACGTTGAAGACCACGTCTCCGGCGGCGACCGTCGCGCCCTGGGCGATGAAGATCTTGTTGACCGTGCCCGCCGCCGTGGATCTCAGCGGCACCGCCGGGTCGGCCGACACCGTCGCCGTGATCACCACGTCGTTGGTGATCGTGCCCGATGTCACGGGGACGCGCGGCTCCACGATGGTCCCCGTCGGCTGCGCCGGGTCGGCCTCGGCGGGGCCGTCGGGGAAGAACGCCAGTTTGATCAGCGCGGTGGCGATGATCGCCACCAGAAGCATGCGCAGGATCGGAAAGACCCACGTTCGTGCGATCCCCATGAAGCCCCCCGGAACACGATGGTCGTTTGCCCCCACCCTAGGCGACGGATGCGACGGCTCCCGACCAGACCCGACCCGTGCCACGGCCGGGACGGCGGCGTGGCACGGGTCTTCGAGGCGCTACCGCTTCGGCGGGCCGACCACCCGAGGCTTCGACGGATCGAGGAAGTCTCCCGCGCCGATGCGGGCGTGTCGACGCGAGTAGGCGAAATACACGACGAAGCCGAGCGCCAGCCAGATCAGGAACCGCAGCCACGTCTCGACCGACAGGTTGAGCATCAGGTACGTGCAGATCAGGGCCGACACGATCGGGAGCACCGGGTTCAGGGGCACGCGGAATCCGCGCTTCAGATCGGGGCGCGTGCGCCGGAGCACGATGACGCCCACCGAGACGAGCACGAAGGCCGACAGCGTGCCGATGTTGACCATCTCCTCCAGCACCCCCACCGGGGTCACTCCCGCGACGACCGCGACGATGAGCGTCACGACGATCGAGATCACCCAGGGGGTGCGGAACCGGGGGTGCACCTTCGCCAGACGCTGGGGGAGCAGCCCGTCGCGTGACATGGCGAAGATGATGCGGGTCGCGCCGATGAGGAGGGTCAGCACGACCGTCGTGAGCCCCGCGACCGCGCCGGCGGAGATGACCGTCGCCATCCACCCCTGCCCGTGGTACACGAAGGCGTTGGCGAGGGCGGCGGCGGGGTCGAGGTCGCGGTACGACACCATACCCGTCACGACCAGGGCGACGGCGCAGTAGAGGATCGTGCAGATCACGAGCGACGCGATGATGCCGATGGGCATGTCGCGCTGCGGCTTCTTCGTCTCCTCCGCGGTCGTGGCCACGACGTCGAACCCGATGTAGGCGAAGAACACCAGCGCCGCGCCCGCGAGGATGCCTCCGACGCCGAACGTCGCGGGTTCGAGGCCGGACAGGAACTGCAGCAGCGGCTGCGTGAGCCCCGACGCGGCCTCGGTGGGTTCGCTCGCGGGGATGAAGGGCTGGTAGTTCGCCGGGTTGACGAACATGAGGCCCGCGACGATGACGAACAGCACGATGAAGAGCTTCACCGCCACGAGGACCAGGTTGACGCGCAGCGACTCCTTGATTCCGAGCGTCATCAGGCCGCCCAGGACCAGGACGAGCAGGACGGCGGGAAGGTCGATCGCCCCACCGTAGGAGACCTCGGGGGGAAGGACGATGCCCAGCTGGCCCAGGAAGGCGCCGAGGTAGGCGCTCCAGCCCTGAGCCACCACGCTCGCCCCGAGGAACATCTCCAGGATCAGGTCCCACCCGATGATCCACGCGAACAGTTCCCCCAGCGAGGCGTACGAGAACGTGTACGCCGAGCCCGACACGGGAACGGTGGACGCGAACTCGGCGTAACACATCGCCGCGAGTCCGCAGGCGATCGCGGCCACGACGAAGCTGAGGACGATCGCCGGCCCGGCGACTTCGTGCGCGGCGCGTCCGGTCAGCGTGAAGATACCGGCGCCGATGACGACGCCGACGCCGAAGACCGTGAGGTCGAGGGCGCTGAGGGACTTCTTCAGCCGGAACTCCGGCTCATCGGTATCGGCGATGGACTGCTCCACCGACTTCGTGCGGAAAAGACTCACGCGGCACTTCCTTCGTCGGGGCGCTCCAGGAGCGAACGCCGCCCCGGGAGGATAGTGCGTTCTCCGGGTTCGGACCATCGCTGGCCCCGACGGAGGCAGTGCGCTATCACATCCGAGATTCTCGCGGGTGGAATAGGTGAAAGGTGTATTCTTCACTCACCATGGCAATTAAGCACATCACGCATCTGGTTGACGATCTCGACGGAAGCGTCCTCGAAGAGGGCGACGGAAAGCAGATCACTTTCTCGGTCGAGGGCCGCTCGTACGAAATCGATCTCTCCGACCGCAACGCCGACAAGTTCTATGCGGCGGTCGCGCCGTTCGTCGATGCGGCACGCCCGGTCGGTCGATCGAACTCCACCCCCCGTCGTGCGCGTTCTTCGCGCCGGGCCAGCGATATCGATCTCGCTGCCGTGCGTGAATGGGCCCGCGCGAACGGGCACACCGTGAGCGACCGGGGTCGAATCCCGGCAACGGTCCTCGACGCGTACAGCGCCGCCAATTCCTGAGGATCCGAACCCGTTCCCCCCGGGACGTGTCGCCGCGCTGAATTCGGGTGCGGTGACGCAGTTCGCCGTGCTCGACGCGCTCCTCGACGGCATCTACTCGTCCGGTGCCGTCGTGTCCGACGTGCTCCGATGGGGTGACACCGGCATCGGTTGCTGCGAGGGTCTCGGCGGCGAAGTCCTCGTGATCGACGGCGAAGCGTTCGAATGCACGGTGGATCGGGCGCCGCGGCGCATGCGCGACGACGAGATGCTCCCCTTCGTCGACGTGTGCACGTTCGGAGAGCCTGCGGGGGAGCCGGTCGCGGGGGTCGACCTCGACGGGCTGACCGCGGCCGTCGAGGCGCGACTGCTCAGCCGCAATCTCTTCCACGCCGTGCGGATCGACGGTGTGATGGCACGGGTCCGCACGCGCGTCACCGCCCGGCAGGAACCGCCGCTCCGGCCCCTGGCGGAGGTCGCCGCGGAGCAGGTCGAGACCGAGACCGCGCGCCGCGCGGGCACCATCGTGGGGTTCTGGATGCCGCGTGTCTATCAGGGCGTCACGGTCGCGGGCCTCCACCTGCATTTCCTCAGCGAAGACCGTCGAGTGGGCGGTCATGTGCTGGACGTGACGATCGACGACGCACTTCTGAGCGTTTCCGCATTCGCGCACTTCTCGCTTCGGCTTCCCCTCGACGAGGATTTCCTGTCGCGCGAACTGTCGCACGGCGAAGATCACCGGATCACCGCGATCGAGGGCGGGGCCGGACGTTCTTCCGTGAATGACTGACCGCTTCGGTGGGGTTATTCCTCGGGTGAAGTCGCCCATCTTTCACGGAATACGTGCACGCTCCGGTCTTACAATCTCAAGCATGGCGAAAAAGCAGATCACGCAACTCATCGACGATCTCGACGGATCGGTCATCGACGACGGAACCACGATTCATTTCTCGGTCGAGGGTCGCGCGTATGAAATCGATCTCTCCCCGGAGAATGCCACGAAGCTCCGCGCCGCCTTCGAGCCGTTCGTCTCCGCGGGTCGTGCGCTCGGTTCCGTTCCCGCTGGCCCTCGGCGCGCGACGAAGACCCGTTCCGGCTCCGCGCGCGACCTCGGCGACGTGCGCACCTGGGCGGAGGAGAACGGCTATTCCATCAATACCCGCGGCCGCATCTCCGCGACGATTCTCGAGGCCTACGACGCGGCACACTGACCACAGCGAAGAACCCCGGATGCCACGGCGTCCGGGGTTCTTCGCTGCAACGGGGGATCAGACCAGCGCGTTCGCCGTCGCGCCCACGCGCAGGCGCTCGGCGGCCAGGCCCTCCGCCGCGGCGAGCGGCGTCACCCCGCGCGCATCCGCCTCGTCGAAGACGCGGCGGAGCGTGTCGCCGATCCCGGCGACGCGGCCCATGATCTCTTCGCGCGAGCCGAGACGCTTGGCTTCGAGGTCCAGGTAGATCACGCCGCCGGCGTTCACGACGAAGTCGGGGGCGTAGAGCACGCCGCGGGCCGCGAGCCGGTCGGCTCCGGAACGGTCGGCGAGCGGGTTGTTGGCCGGACCGCACACGGCGCGCGCGTCGAGCGCGTCGATGACGTCGTCGGTGAGGACGCCGCCGATCCCCGCGGGCACGAACACGTCCGCGGGCACCAGGTGCACCTCGCCCGGCTCGACCCAGGCGGCGCCGAGCTCGGCAGCCAGGGCGCGCTTGGCGGGATTGACGTCCGTGACGGTGAGCACGGCGCCCTCGGTGGCGAGGCGCGCGGCGAGTCGGCCGCCCACCTGACCCAGACCCGCGACGGTGATGCGGCGACCGGCGACGTCGCCCGAGCCGACGGCGCGCTCGAGTGTGGCCACCAGCGAGGAGTAGACCCCGAGGCTGGTCGGGCCCGCCGGTTCCCCCGAACCGCCCACCGCGTCGGGGAGGCCGACCACGTGCGCGGTGCGCTCGCTGACGACGAGCATGTCCTCCGTCGTGGAGCCGACGTCCTCCGCGGTCCGGTACAGGCCGCCCAGGCTCTCGACAGCGTCCCCGAGGTCGAGGAACGCGGCGCGACGACGATCGGCGTCCAGCACCGAGCCCTCGGGGAGGCCGATGACGGACTTGCCGCCGCCGGCGTCGAGACCGGCCGCGGCGTTCTTCAACGTCATCGCGGCCGACAGCCGGAGCGCGTCACCCAGGGCGTCGCTCCAGCGCGGGTAGGTCCACAGGCGCGCGCCGCCGAGAGCGGAGCCGAGGACGGAGGAGTGGAGGGCGACGGCGATGAACAGGCCGCTGCGGCGTCCCGTCACCACCTCCACGCGCTCATGGGCGAAATCGGGCAGGGGAAGGGCGTTGGTCATCGCGTTCCTTTGGTCGGTCGCCTTGTGGGCGGCTCTGTCATGGATGCCGCGGCGTTGCGGCATCCCCTCCCATTCTGACCCGCCGGGGCGGTGGGAGCGAGCACCCTAAGCTGGCGCGATGAGCGAGTCTCTTTCCGCCCGCAATCGTCTGGTCGCCGCAGCGCTGGAGCGCGCGGGGATCACCGCCGGAATCGTGGTGCTGCCCGCCGCCGCGCATACCGCTGTTCTCGCGGCGGAGGCGCTCGACATCGAGGTCGGAGCGATCGCCAACAGCCTCGTGTTCTGGAGCGACGACGAGCCGTTGCTCGTGATGACCAGCGGTGCGCACCGCGTCGACACGGCAGCGCTCGCTGCACGGCTCGGGCGCGGTGGCATCCGTCGGGCGACGCCCGAGCAGGTCCTGGCGGCGACGGGTCAGCCGATCGGTGGAGTCGCCCCGACCGGACACCCGGCGCCGCTCACGACGATCGTGGACGAAGACCTCGCGGCGTACCCGCGGATCTGGGCCGCAGGGGGAACCCCGCAGACGGTGTTCCCCCTGACCTTCGACGAGCTGGTGCGGTTGACCGACGGCACGGTCGCGCCCGTCGCCTGACGCCCGGGCGTCGCGCGCCGACGCCCCGCGCGGCGACCGGGTGTCCACGACACGCGGGTCTGCCGGAGCGGCATCCGCGTGTCCTGGACACCGAACGCGTCAGTCGGTCGCGCCCACGACCGTGAGGCACACCACGGCGGCCGCGGCCGACCACGCCTGCGGACGGCAGGCTGCGGGGTAGGGCGTCGGCGCCGTCGTCTCCGAGCGGGGGTCGCCGGAGTGCAGCTCGGGTACGCGGTACGCGAACCCCTCGGCGGCATCCAACAACTCGTCGACGATCGCGCGCGCCGGGGTGAGCAGACCCGCGCGCCGCAGACCGTGGACGGCGATCGCGGTGTCGTGCACCCACACGCTGCCCCCGTGATACGACAGCGGCCAGTAGCCCGCCGCGTCGGTGGACATGGTCCGGATGCCGTACCCGCTCGACATCGACGCGCCCCGCAGCAGCTCCGCGATGTGCGCCTCGTCGTCGGCATCCAGGATTCCCGTGCCGATCAGGTGACCGATGTTGCTCGTGAGGGTGTCGACCGGCCGCTTCTCGCGGTCCAGCGCGACGGCCGGGTAGCGGCCCTCGGGGGTCTCGATCCAGTAGGCGGCGGCGAAGCGCGTCTTCAGGTCGGCGGCCCATTCGCGCCAGAAGGCGATGTCGCCGGCATCCTGTTCGTCGCCGAACTCCGCGAGCAGTTCGGCACCGGCGAGAGCGGCCTCGTACGCATACCCCTGCACCTCGCACAGGGCGATCGGGCCGTCCGCGAGCGACCCGTCGCGCCACTGGATCGAGTCGCCGGAGTCCTTCCAGCCCTGGTTCGCGAGGCCCGTTCCGAGGCGGTCGATGTAGTCGAGGAAGCCGTCGCCGTCGCTGTCGCCGCTGTCGCGGATCCAGCCGAGCGCGCCGCGCAGTGCCGGGAGCAGAGCGCGGACCTCGTCGGCGGGGAGCCCGGCGCGCCACGCGTCGGCGAGCAGGCAGATCCACAGGGGGGTGGAGTCGACGCTGCCGTAGTACCGCGGCGGCAGGGAGATGCCCTCGCTCGGGATCTCCAGCGACGACGAGCGCAGCTCGTGCAGGATCTTGCCCGGCTCCTGCGCCGTCTGCGGGTCGTCGACCTCGCCCTGCAGGCGCGCGAGCACGCGGAGAGTGGATGCCGCGATGTCGCGGTCCAGCGGGAGGGCGAGGCGCGCGGCCCACAGCGAGTCGCGGCCGAAGAGCGTGAAGAACCACGGGGCGCCGGCGGCGAAGAACTCGTCCTCGGGGTCGTCGGGGAGCACGAGCCGCAGGGCATCGAGGTCGCCGAGCGCGGTCGTCAGCCACCGCGCGAGGCGGGGGTCGTGAGCCTGGGCGGCGACGGCCGCGGCATCCCAGCGCGCCGGCGCTGCGGCTCCGCCGACGACGAGCGTGTCATCGCGCAGGGCGAGCTCCCACGTCACGGCGGCCT
This sequence comes from Microbacterium sp. 71-36, assembly GCF_001898305.1. NCBI lineage: Bacteria > Bacillati > Actinomycetota > Actinomycetes > Micrococcales > Microbacteriaceae > Microbacterium > Microbacterium sp. 71-36. The sequence continues at coordinate 862,737 of NZ_MKTP01000001.1, read as the reverse complement.
CGCCGAAAGCGGGGACCTCGACCTCCCAGCTCGCCTCGACGAACTCGGAACCGGATGCCACTTCGGCACCGTCCGCGGTGAGCTCGAGCGCCTGCGGCCCGGCGGATACGCACGCCGATCCCGCCTCGATCTCGACCTCGATCTGCTGGGGCCGGGCGTGCCCGGACTTCACCTCGTGGAGCAGGGCGAACTCGGGCTGGAAGCGCAGCCGCAGCGTCGTGCGGATGGCGGCGTCCACGCGGGAGCGGAGCGTCCAGGTCTCGGCGACGCGGCCGTCGGCCACCGTGCGTTCGCGGTGCAGTCGCACCTTCGGGTCGGGGGTCGTGTCGTCGATCCCGCGCAGGACGCCACCGAACACGATCCGCGAGGGCCCTTCGGGCGCCGTCGAGATCCACTCGATGGGCGAGCCGTCGCAGGACGCGGTGAGCGCCCGGACGTGCCGGACGTCCCCGTGGTAGATCCCGTGCACGGCGGCCGTGCCCACGGCTCCGTCGCGGTCGGACCACACCTGCGTCGGGGCCCGCAGCACGATCACGGCGTCACTGAGCAGGGGCTGCAGCGGTGCAGGATCGGCGGGGGCGAGGGCGGTCGGCGCGTCCGTCGAGGCGGCGGGGGCGGTGGTCATTCTTTGACGGCTCCTTCACTGGCGTTCATGATGCGGCGCTGGAACACGAAGAACACCACGGCGACCGGAATCGTCATGATGGCCGCGGCCGCGAGTTTGAGGGGGAACTGGCTGCCCTGGCTGAGCTGTCCGCTCGCGAGGGAGGCGACGCCCTTGGTCAGGGTGGTGAGCTCGGGCGACTGGGTCGAGATGACGAAGTGGCTCAGCTCGTTCCACGATCCCTGGAAGGACAGGATCACGATCGTGATCAGCGCCGGACGCGCCATCGGCAGGACGACCGACCAGAAGATCCGGAACGTGCTCGCCCCGTCGATGCGGGCCTGCTCCTCGACGGACGGGGGGATCGACTCGAAGAAGTTCTTCATGATGAAGACGCCCGCGGCATCCACCAACAAGGGGAGGATCATGCCCGCGTAAGAGTCGTAGATGCCGAGCTGATTGATCACGAGGAACTTCGGGATCAGCAGCACCACCGCCGGGACCGCCATCACCGCGACCAGGGCCGCGAAGACGATCCCGCGCCCGCGGAACTGCAGACGGGCCAGGGCGTACCCGGCGAGGGAGTTGAAGAACACGCGGCCGAGCGTCACGAACACCGTCACCACCGCGGAGTTGGCGAACCACACCGGGAAGTCCGACCGCAGGAAGAGCCGCTCGTACGCGGCCCACGTGAAGGGCTGCGGCACGAGCGAGATCGGATCGGCTGCCGCAACGGCATCCGGCTTGAAGGAGGTCGCCACCTGCACGAGGAACGGATAGATGTAGACGAGCGCGAGCACGCACAGCAAGGCGTACAGCGCGATCTGCCAGCGCAGGGCCTTGCCCGACATGCGGTGCTTCGCGGGCGTGCGGCGCGGGCCGCCGACGACCTGTCCTGCGGCGACGGTGGTCTCGGGGGAGGCCGTGGTGGTCATCGCGTTCCTCCCTTCGGTGCACGCACCTCGTACTGCCGTGCACGACGGCGTGACACGGGTCGCTCGCGCAGCACCCACCGCTGCACGATCGTCAGGACGACGATGATCACGAACAGGACGAACGCGATCGCCGCGCCCTGCCCCCACTGCTGCGACAGGAAGGCCGAGGAGTAGCTGAGGTACGCCGGTGTCAGAGTGGTCTTGCCGGGGCCGCCCTGGGTGCCGGTGTAGATCTGGTCGAAGACCTGCCAGGTGCCGATGAGTCCCAGGGTCAGCACCGTGAAGAGGACGGGACGCAGCTGCGGGAGCGTGACGCGCCAGAAGCGCTGCCACCCGTTCGCGCCGTCCATCATCGCGGCCTCCTGGACGTCGCCGCCGATGTTCTGCAGTCCTGCGATGAACAGGAGCATGAAGGTTCCCGAGGTCGTGAAGACCGCCATCAGGATGAACGCCGTCATCGCCACGGACGGACCGCCCAGCCAGTCCCACCACGAGACGCCGAGGAACGTGTTCCCGGTCAGCGCGGCGGGTCCGTTCGCGACGCCGATCGCCGCGAGGGCGTTGTGCACGATTCCGGACGGGTCGCTGAACCAGTTGGGGCCGTTGATCCCCAGCCACGACAGCGCCTCGTTGACCGCGCCCGAGGTGGAGAAGAGGAACAGCCACAGCACGGTGATCGCGACGGAGCTGGTGACGGAGGGGAAGTAGAACGCCGTGCGGAAGAAGCCGCGGCCGCGCAGCACCGCGCGGTTGACGAGCACGGCGAGGAAGAGGGAGAGCGCCGTCTGAAGCGGCACGACGAGGAGCACGTACCAGGCGTTGTTGCGCAGAGCCGTGCCGAAGTCGCGCTCGGCGAGGCCGCCGCCGGTGGTGACGGCGGCGTAGTTGTCCAGCCCGACGAAGTTCACGTTCGACGAGAACGGGCTTCCCCGACCCGTCCAGTCGGAGAAGCTCACCCACAGCGCCATCAGCACCGGGACGAGGAGGAACACGCCGAGGATGATCAGCACCGGGGCGGTGAAGAGCCAGCCGGCGGCGGCCTCGCCGCGCCGGATCCCCGAGGGGGAGGACCCGGCGCGGCGAGGCGCGGTGGTGAGAGCGGTCATGAACGGTCGCGCCTACTTGGCGATGGCCTCGAGGTTGCCCTGGACGGTCGTCAGGATCGCCTGGGGGTCACCAGTCTTCAGCGACTCGAGCTGCGCGTTGAAGTCGGTGATGACGTCGGCCGCACCCGCGATGTTCGGCGGGAACTGGGCGTACTCGGCCCCGGCGAGGAACGCCGTCAGGTCGGGGTTCCCGCTCGACCACGCGTCGGCGGCGGACTGGATCGACGGCATCGGGCCGAACGCCTTCGAGAACGCCAGCTGCTGGTCGGTGCCGGTCAGGTATTCGGCCAGGGCTCGCGCGTTCTCCTGGTTCGTGCTGTCGGCGGCCATGCCCCAGCAGTTGGTGAACTGCAGCGTGCCCTTGCCGCCGGGGCCGGCGGGGAGTTCGGCGACCGTGTACTTGACGTCGGGGTAGTCGGCGGTGAGGGCGCCCGTGATCCAGTTGCCCTCGATGGTCATCGCGGCCTTCTGCGTGCCGAAGGCCTCGCCGCCCCAGCCGGCGCCCACGTCGGAGGCGAATGCGAAGCTCCCGTCGTTGAGGTGCGTCTTGACGTACTGCAGCGCTTCGACGTTGGCCGCGCTGTCGGCGGCGGCCGTGCCGTCGCTGAGCAGTCCGCCACCCGCCTGTGCCATGAACGCGCCGACGCGCTGGTACTCGGCGCCGAACGCGAGTCCGACACGGCCGTCCGCGGTGAGCTTCTGAGCGACGGATGCCAGCTGGTCCCACGTCTTCGGGATGTCGGCATCCGTGAGCCCCGCCGCCGACCAGAGGTCGGTGTTGATGACGAGGGCGAGCGTCGAGAAGTCCTTCGGGGCGCAGTAGAACTTGCCGTCGACGGTGAAGTTCTCGACGAGCGAGGGGTAGAAGTCGGCCTTGTTGGCGAGGTCATCGCCGTACGCGGCGATGGACCCGTTCGCCGCGTAGCCGGCGAGGGCGTCGGGCGTGAGGTAGAAGAGGTCCGGCGGCGAGCCGGCCGCGAAGCCCTGGGAGAGCTGCTGGGGGAGGTCGTTCGCGACCTGCACCTTCGCGTCGACGCCGGACTCCTTCGACCACGCCGCGACGGCGTCTTCGACGGCCTGCGTCTCGGCGTCGCCCGAGGACCCGATGAGGATCGACAGCGAGCCGCCGGAGGACTGCTCGGCGCTGCCGGAGTCGGTGAAACCCGAACCGCAGGCGGTGAGTGTCAGGGCGCCGGTGGCCAGGAGTGCGCCGGCTCCGAGCCAGGTGCGGGCGATGTGCCGTGTCATGTGTCTCTCTCCTTCGATGAGGCATGCGACCCCTCCGCATGTGATCGGAGGGCCCAGGAGTTTGAACGTTCAAACTCTGGTCCGACTAAAGTACGGAGCGGCGGGCCGCGCTGTCAAGCCGTCGCCTCCGACCTACGATGACCGTCGAGACACCGGGAGGACGGGATGACGAAAGCCCCCACCGTCGAGGACGTCGCGCGGGTCGCGGGCGTCTCGCGGCAGACGGTGTCGAACGTCGTGAACACCCCCGGCATCGTGCGCGAGGCCACGCGTCTGCGCGTCGAGGCGGCGATCGCCGAGCTGGGGTACCGCCCGCACGCGGCCGCGCGGCGTCTGCGCACGCGGCGCAGCTCCACCATCGGCATCCACCTCGATCCGTACGCCGGCGGTATCGCCGGCGTCGTGCTCGACCGATTCGTCCACGCCCTGACCGAGCGCGCGAGCGAGCGCGACATGCGCGTCCTCCTCTACGCCGCACGCACCGCGGAGGAGGAGATCGACCGACTCGGCGACCTCCTCGAGGGCGGAGAGGTGGATGCCGTCGTCGTCACCGGCACCTTCCACGGCGATCCGCGCACGGGGTGGCTCAACGAACGCGGCCTGCCGTTCGTGTCGTTCGGGCGGCCGTGGGGCGAGGACGACGTCGCGGCTCCCGCGCACCTGTGGGTGGACGTGGACGGTGCCGCCGGGACGCGCGCGGCCACCGAGCACCTCTTGGCCGGGGGTGCCCGGCGCGTCGCATTCCTGGGGTGGCCCGCCGGGTCGGGCACGGGTGACGAACGCGAACGGGGCTGGCGCGAGAGCGTCGGCGCGGCCGCGGGCCCGCGGTGGGTCGTCGAGGACAACGTCGCCCTCGCCCGCGACGTCCTCGCCGAAGGCCTCGCCCGCGACCCCGAGGTGGACGGGATCGTCTGCGCGAGCGACTCGCTCGCCATCGGCGCGCACCTCGCCGCCGCGGTCGCCGGGCGCGCGGACATCCCCGTCATCGGCTTCGACAACACCCCCGCCGCTGAGGCGCTCGGACTCTCCAGCGTCGAGCAGCTGCCCGAGCGCGTGGCATCCGGTGCTCTGGACCTGCTGATGGGGGAGAGCGGGACGGTCGTGGCCCCGCGTCCCGCGACCGCCGGTGCGGCGCACGTGCTGGTCGAACCGCGTCTCGTCGTCCGCTGAGCACGCCGTAAGGGGTGCCGAGTGTCCAAGACACGCCGCGTGCGCGGGGGCGCGAACGGCGTGTCTTGGACACTCGACGGGCGAGACGGCGATGCGCGAGGGGGGCACCGCCGCCGGGGGCGTCAGATGGCGGACCAGCCGCCGTCGCTCGGCAGGATCGCGCCGTTGACGTTGGCGGAGTCGTCGCTCAGCAGCCAGGTGATCGCGGCGGCGAGCTGCTCGGCCTGCGCCACGGGCGGCACGATCGTCTGCAGGATCGGGCCGACGCGCGACCCGGCGTAGGCGCTGCGCATCGGCGCCTCGATGTTGGTCGCGACGGCGCCGGGCGCCACCGCGTTCGCGCGGATGCCCTGAGGGCCGTGGAAGAACGCGACGCTCTTGGTGAAGCCGATCACGGCGTGCTTCGACGAGGTGTAGGCCGCGCCCGCTGCCGAGCCGCGCAGGCCCGCCTCGGACGAGACGGTGACGATGGCGCCCCCTCCCGCCTCGATCATCCGGGGCAGGACGGCGCGGGTGAGGCGCATCGGAGCAGTGAGGTTGACCGCGAACACGCGGTCCCACGTCGCGTCGTCGACTTCGCTGGGCGGCAGGAACCCGTCCATGATTCCTGCGACGTTGGCGAGCCCGTCGATACGGTCACCCGCGGCATCCAGGAGCGCGTCGATCGTCTCGGCGGAGGAGACGTCGCCCACGACCGTGGCGAGGTCCAGGCCTTCGAGTTCGGCGGTCAGTGCGTCGAGGCGCTCGGCGACCACGTCGGTGGCGATGACACGGCCGCCCTCGTTCGCGATTCGGTGGGCCGTGGCGCGTCCGATGCCCGATCCGGCTCCGGTGACGATGATGGTCTTGCCGGCGAAACGTCCGGTGGACGACAGTGACATGAGAACTCCTCCTCGAGATCGGGTGGCGCGAGGTGCGTCAGAACCGTTATAGCACTGAGTGTCGAAAGGATGCCATGACCCCTTCGCCCGGTCGGCCGCGGACGATCTCCCCGGATGCCGTCTCGCTCGTCGCCCTGCGCCTCTTCGACGAGAAGGGCTTCGATGCGGTGTCGATGGACGACATCGCGCGCGAAGCCGATGTGAGTCGGCGCTCCCTGTTCCGGCTGTTCCCGAGCAAGCAATCACTCGTGTGGGGCGGCCTCGATGAATTCGTCGCGCGCTTCCGCGCCGCCCTGCTCACCGACGGCGACGATGCGCTCACAGCGCTGCGGTCGGCCTACGTGACCGCGTCGGTCTTCCCTGACGACCAGATCGAGGTGACGCGGCGGAGGCTTCGCGTCATCCATGCCACCGCGGCGCTCGATCTTCGCTCCGACCCGCGTCTGACCGCGCTCACGGACGACATCCACCGATTCCTTGCTTCACGTGACCCGGAGGCCGGAGAACTCGCCGCCGTCGTCCGGGCGCACGCACTCGCCGCCGTCGCCAGTTCCGCGCTCACCTGGTGGGCCGAGCACGACGAGGGGCGGCCCGAGGATGTGCTGGCGCGGGCATTCGCCGTCGGCGGCGCCGTGTGAGGGCGCGGGCGCCGCTCAGGGGGTGAGCAGCTCGAACTCGTCGGGCGCCGCCGAGCCGACATCGCTCCACTCGCCGTCGTGCCACGTGAAGATCGCCACCGCCGACGTGACCATCCGCACGTCGCGCTCGGCGAGCCGGGAGACGAGTTCGCTCATGCCCGGGTCGTGGGCGACGACCATGACCTCGCGGGCACCGCTCATCCGTGCGGCCTCCAAGAGGGTGTCGGGTTCGGCCAGGTAGAGCTCGGGCCGCTCGCTCACCTCGACCTCGAACTCCTCCGCGAAGGCCTCTGCCGTGCTGCGGGCCCGCACCGCAGTGCTGGAGAGCAGAGCCTCCGGTCGGACACCGCGGCGGAGGACCGACCGTGCCATGGCCGGGGCATCACGGCGCCCCCGGTCATTGAGCGGGCGGTCGTGGTCGTCCAGCCCTTCGTCGGCCCAGTCCGATTTGGCGTGCCGGGCCAGGATCAATTGGATCATCGTCTCTCCGCTTCGCTGCCACTGAGGAGTCGGACGCGGAGCGCGCACGAGCGCGGAGGTACAGCCGGCATCCGAGATGAGGATATCGACGTGGAGCCCGCGGGATGAGGGCTGGCGCCGACGGCGTGTCCCGTGCGATGAGGGGCGTCAGTGGCCGACGTACACCCACGCCCGGATGCCGCTGGCCAGCAGCACCGAGACGCGGCGGTACAGCGATACCTCGTACTCGTCCGCGGCATCCAGCTCCTCAGGGGTGAGGGAGAGCACGCGGCCGAACACCCGATCGCGTGGATCGTCGGTCCGGCGGAGGATCGGGTGCGAGTCCGACCCCGAGAGCTGGGCGACGCGGTCGTCGTCGATCGCGACCCACTCGAGTCGGAACCCGGGCAGCACGTCGGCCTCCCCCGAGAGGAGCCGGCCGAAGGTGTCCAACTGCACCTCGGGCAGCTGGAGAGTGCCGTACACGAAGAGGGACTCCGCCCCCGAACCGAAGCTCACGCGCTCAGGGTACCCATGCGGCTGCGTCGATGGCAGCAGGTTTCTCTCCGCGTCGCGGCGTCAGGAGCCCCAGGCGAGATGCGCGATCGTGAAGATGGCGAGGCCGGCGAGGGCACCTACGATCGTGCCGTTGAGTCGGATGTACTGCAGGTCACGGCCCACCATGAGCTCGATCTTCTCGGTCGTCTCGGCCGCATCCCAGCGCTCGACGGTGTCGGTGATGATCGACGCGATGTCGTGGCGATAGCGCTCGACCAGGAAGACCGCGGCGTCGGTGACCCAGCCGTCGACACGGCGCTGCAGAGATTCCTCGTTCTGCAGCCGCACGCCGACGTCGGCGAGAGCCGCCGCGGCCCGACGACGCAGCGCGCTGTCGGGCTCGGCGAGGGAACGCAGGAGACCGGTCTTGGCGGTGTTCCACGCGTCGGCGGCGAGTCCGCGGACGCGGGGGCTGTCGAAGATCGAGGCTTTGGCGCCCTCGAGGCGCAGCATCGTGGCCGGATCGTGCTGCAGATTGTCGGCGAGTCGGGCGAGGTACTGATCGATCGCCCCGCGCGCCTGGTGGCGCGGATCGGCGCGCACCGCATCGACGAAGCCCACCGCTTCGCGGTAGACCGTGTCGTCGACGAGCCGGTGCGCGAGGCTCGGCACCCACGAGGGGAGCCGCTGGGAGACGAGCCCCTGGAACATCTCGCGGTTGTTCGCGAGCCACACCGCGATGTTGTCGAGCGCGAGGTCGACCGCACCGTGATGCGCGCCGGCGCCGACGACACGTTCCAGCCATCCGCCGATCGACGGACCCCAATCGGGCTCCAGCAGGTGTTCCCGCGCGAGGTCTTCGATGAGCCCCTGGACGTCGTCGTCGCTGAGGGCGCGCAGGACGCTCGACGCGAGCGTGGCGCCCTCCGCCGCCAGACGTTCGGCGTGCGCGGGGTCGGCGAGCCAGGCGCCCGCCCGCGCAGCGAGCGGCGTCGCCTCGAGCTTGGTGCGGACGACGTCGCCCTCGAGGAAGTTCGTCTCGACGAACTCGCCGAGCTGCTGGCCGATCTCGTCCTTGCGTCGGGGGATGATCGCGGTGTGCGGGATGGGAAGCCCGAGCGGACGCCGGAACAGCGCGGTCACCGCGAACCAGTCCGCGAGCGCACCGACCATCCCGCCCTCGGCCGCGGCGCGGACGTACTGCAGCCACTCGACGTCGCGCTGGAAGGCGAAGGCCACGCCGAACACGACCGCCATGGCCAGAAGAGCCCCGAGGGCGACCCCCTTCATCCGGCGGAGCGCCCGCCGACGTTCCTGATCGGCCGGGGTCAGCAGCGCCGTCGGTGTGCGCGCCATCAGGCGTCGACCGGCCCGAGCCAGGCCGTCGCCACAGCCGAGTGGGCGGATTCGGGGTCGGACGGATGGAACTGCCCGGCCAGCACGTCGCGGTACAGACGGCTCAGTTCGGTGGTCGCGAAGTACGCCGACCCGCCTCCCACCAGCATGGCGTCGTCGACGACGGCCTTGGCCGCCGTGACGGCTCTGTGCTTGAGCCCCGCGAGCAGCGAGAACCAGCGGGCGCCGTGATCGACGCGCTCGTCGACCTCGTTGCTGAGCGCCGCGATCTGCGGGGGCAGCGCGTCGTAGGCGAGAGCCATGTCGGCGATGCGCCAGCGGATGTCGGGGTCGGCCGCGTAGCTCGCCCCCGTCTTCTTCGACCGTCGTGCCCGGGCGGTGTCCACCGCGAGGTCGAGCGCGCGGCGGGCGATCCCCGTGTACACGGAGGCCAGGAGGATCTCGAACACCGCGAAGATGCCGAAGACGAGCGGGTCGGGCTGCGGGCCCGGATCGAGGCGGCGCACGACGCGATCGGCCGGGGCGTGGGCGCCCCGCAGCTCGGTGGTGCGGCTCTGCGTGCCGCGCATGCCCATCGTGTTCCAGTCGTCGCGCGCGACGATGCTGTCGTCGCGGTCGAGGAACGCGAACACCATCTTCGGTGCGTCGGGGGAGGTCGTGTCCAGTCCGTGCACGCCCAGGTGGTCCCAGACGGGGGAGAGGGAGGTGAAGATCTTTGTGCCGGTGAAGCGGTAGCCGCCTTCCCCGTCGGGCGCGGCGTCCGTGTCGCTGCCGAACAGCACGAGGTCGTTGCCGGCCTCGCTGATGCCGAACGCGAAGACCTCGCCCACCGCGGCTCCCCGCAGCACGAAATCGAGATCGTCGAGTCCCCGGTCGCGCAGCACCTTCGCGACGCCGGTCCAGACCAGGTGCATGTTCACCGCGAGCGCGGTGGCCGGGGCGGCGCCCGCGAGCCGCTGCTGCAGCACCGCGGCCTCGGCGAGCGACAGTCCCGCCCCACCGAACTCCACGGGCGCCAGGATGCCGAGGTACCCGGCGGCGCGAAGGTCGTCGAGGTCGTCGTGCGGGAACGTGTTCTCGCGATCGTGCACCGGTGCGCGTTCGCGCAGCCGGGCGATCAGGTCGTCGGCGAGGAACCGAGCGGGGTCGAACGCGGAGGCCATGGCATCCATTCTGGTCCTCCGATCCGACATCGCGGCGGCGGGCGTCAGCCGAGTGCCGCCCGCAGGGCGGCGACGGTCTCGTCCGGGCGATCGCGGTGCGGGGAGTGCCCGGCGCCGGAGACGATGGACATCGACACGACGGGGTTCCGGCGCACCTCGTCGGCCAGCGCTCCCGTGAAGATCGAGTACACGGCGGGGTCGGCGCCGATCACGTGCGTCGGGACGGAGAGGGCGGCCGCCGCCGGCCGGACGTCCCACGTCGGGTTCTGCAGGCTCGTCTGCTCGACCGCCCACCGGCTCGCGCGCTGCGTCGCCCGGGCCTTGAGCTCGACGTCGATCGGATGCCAGTGGGGGTGCTCCGCCCGCACGGCGGTCACGGTCGGATCGGCGAACGACTGCTCCTGGCTCGCGCGAACCGTCTCGCGGTCGTGGTCGGCGAGGAGGATCGCCGGGTCGATGAGCACCAACCGACGCGTCCACGCCGGGTCGCCCGCGGCGGCGAGGGTCGCTGCGGCGCCGCCGAGCGAATGGCCGACCACGGCGTCCCACGCACCGCCCCGGTCGGGACGCGTCGCGGCCAGATCCGCCCCGTACGCCGCGAGCGTGTAGTCGAGGGTGCGGGGCGCGTCTCCGTGACCGCGCAGGTCGACGGCGACGGCATGCCATCCCGCGTCGGCGAGGGCCGTTCCGAACCGCCACATGAGTGCGCCGTCGGATCCGAGCCCGTGAGCGAGCAGGACGGCGGGCCGGTCGACATCGCCCCACGAGAGGCGGGGCAGGGTCACGGGAGCAGGCATGGCATCCATTCTGTCGGGTCGGCGACCGCGGCCCCGCCCGGGCCTTGCGCCCCCAGAATGGATGCCATGATCTCGACCGAGATGGCCCTGGCCCTGCGCGAAGCCGGATTGGTCTGGCATCCGCGCTCGGGTGACCGGTTCCAGCTGAACGAGCCGGAGTTCGAGGCGGACGTCTTCACCGTGAGCGAGATGACGGTGGAGCCGCGCGAGTACCCGACGGGGCGGATCCTGGCCTTCAACGGAACCACCGAGTGGGCGCTGGACTCGGTGGCGACCGAGGACGCGCTGTGGCTGCCGTCCGAGGCGCAGCTGCGGGAGATGCTGCGGTCGTCGTTCCGGTCGCTGCGTCGGCTGTCCGACACGCACGAGGTGGAGATCTCGGTCGGCGGCGCGACGCTCGTCTTCGATCACCCCGAACCCGCCGACGCGTATGCGCTCGCGGTGCTGGAGCTGCTGCGGCGGTTGCGCTGACGGGCCCTCGCCGTCCGGGCTCGCGGGCGTGCCGGCGGGCGGAGCGGACGTGCTGCCCGGTGCGCGGGCCGTGCGTCAGGTGATCGTGTGCACCGGTTCGGTGTCGGGGATCGGGCTCGCGTCGCGGTGGCGCAGGTCGGGGAAGCCGCGGACGAACAGCACCGACACGAGCAGCCCCGCGGCGGCGAACCCGGCGGCGGCGATGTAGGCGCCCTGCGGACCGGCGCCGTCGACGAGGAAACCGGCCACGGCGGAACCCGCCGCCGCGCCGATGAGCTGTCCTGTTCCGATCCAGCCGTAGGCCTCGGCGGTCTCGCTGAAGCGCACGCTGGCCGAGGTCATGGCGAACATCACGGCCAGGGCCGGGGCGATGCCCGCGCCCGCGACGAGCAGCGTCGCGCCGAGCCACCACGCGTTCAGCGACACGATCGTCAGGGTGAGGCCGACCGTGACGATCGCGAAACGCCGGGCCATCGCCCAGCGGCCGATCGGGATGTGGCCGAAGGACAGGCCGCCTGCGAGGCTGCCGACCGCGAACACCGCCAGGATGAGGCCCGCCTCGAGTCCGCCGTGGTTGAAGGTCGCGACGACGCCGGCCTCGACCGCCGCGCACGCGCCGACCAGCAGGAAACCGGTCGCCGTGGCGAGGATCACCGGCGGTTTGCGCAGGACGGTCCCGAGGGCGCGTCGGCTGCGCGGGATGCGGACGCGACCCACCTCGGGGCTGAGGATGAACCACGTGCCGCCGCCGAGCAGGATCACCACGATGAGCAGCAGCGCCGGCACGGTTCCCACCTGGGTGCCGACGAGGGTGATCACCACGGGGGCGAGCACCCAGATGATCTCCTGCAGTGACGCGTCGAGCGAGTACAGCGGCGTCAGCTGCGACGAGGGCACCATCTTGGGGTAGATGGTGCGCACGGCCGACTGCACCGGGGGAGTGGAGAGGCCGCCGACCAGGCCGAGCGCCATGTACACCGGCAGCGGCACGACCAGCAGGGCGATCGCCGCGATCGCCGCCGCGCAGAGGATGAGCGTGACGGAGAGGACGCGGCGCATGCCCCACCGGCCCATCCACCGGCTCGTGACGGGGCCTGCGACCGCCTGGCCCACGCTCGTCGCGGCGAGGACCAGACCCGCGGCGCCGTAGGAGCCGGTGATGTGCTCGATGTGCAGGAGCACCGCGAGGCTGATCATGCCGTTGGGGAATCGAGCCGTCAGCTGCGCGGCGATGATGCGCCCCACGCCCGGGGTTCTGAGGAGTACGCGGTAGCCGGCCACTGCACCACGGTACCGGGTGCCTCCGACACGACGGCCGGCGCCGTGGGTGCGCCCCGCCGCGACACGCCGCGACACGCCGAGGGGCGATATCCACCCCCTGTGCGATGTCGGAACCCCCGTCTAGCGTCCGAACTGTGGATGGATGCCGGAAGGAGGCGCGAGATCCGCGGAACGACGGGCCTCGACGAGGTCGAGATCCGTGCGTTCCCTGTGGATGAAATCGTGGACAACCTGTGTTGTACATGGGGAGAGCGGTGGAAAATCACATCCGTGTAACTACTACCCCTTGTGGTTCCCCCCGATGTCCGTCCCCATATGTAGTATTGAGCTCCCGGCCCGCCCTGAGCGGCCGGACGAAGATTTCCAGGGGAGAGAGAGAACGAGAATGGCGATCACCGTCTACACCAAGCCTTCCTGCGTCCAGTGCAACGCGACCTACCGCGCACTCGACTCGAAGGGCATCGAGTACAACGTGCTCGACGTCACCGAGGACCCCGCGGCCCTCGAGCAGGTCAAGTCCCTGGGCTACCTGCAGGCCCCCGTCGTCATCACCGACGAGGACCACTGGTCGGGCTTCCGCCCCGACAAGATCGACGAGCTGGCTTCGCGCCTGGCCTGATCCGGACGGGCTCAGAGGGTTCTCATGAGCGCTGTCCTGTCGGAGACCGAGGCTCCGCTGCTCGTCTACTTCTCGAGCGTGTCGGGCAACACCGCACGTTTCATCGAGAAGCTCGGCAAGCGGGCCGTACGCATCCCCCTGCGACCGACGGACCCACCGCTCCACGTCGACGAACCCTACGTCCTGGTCACCCCCACCTACGGAGGGGGCGTCGGCCGCGGTGTCGAGAAGGGCGCCGTCCCCAAGCAGGTCATCCGCTTCCTCAACGAGGAGCGCAACCGACGCCACATCCGCGGGGTCATCTCCGCGGGCAACACCAATTTCGGCGACGCCTTCTGCCTCGCCGGAGACATCATCAGCCGCAAGTGTTCCGTGCCGCACTTGTATCGCATCGAAGTATTCGGCACACCAGAAGACGTCGAGCGCGTCACCGAAGGATTGGAACTGTGGTGGAAGTAGGGCTGAGCGACGTGGACTTCAAGACCGAGGCGCGTTTCGAGGGGCTGGATTACCACGCCCTGAACGCGATGCTGAACCTGTACGACGCCGACGGGAAGATCCAGTTCGACGCCGACAAGCGCGCCGCGCGGGAGTACTTCCTGCAGCACGTCAACCAGAACACCGTCTTCTTCCACTCCCTCAAGGAGCGTCTCGACTACCTGGTCGAGAAGGAGTACTACGAGCCCACCGTGCTCGCGAAGTACTCGATGGAGTTCATCCAGGAGCTCAACGACCGCGCGTACGGCGCGAAGTTCCGCTTCGAGACCTTCCTCGGTGCGTTCAAGTACTACACGAGCTACACGCTGAAGACCTTCGACGGCAAGCGGTACCTCGAGCGCTTCGAGGACCGTGTCGTCATGACCGCCCTCGCGCTCGCCGACGGCGACCAGCGCCTCGCGGTGCAGCTCGTCGACGAGATCATCTCGGGTCGCTTCCAGCCCGCGACCCCGACGTTCCTCAACGCCGGCAAGGCGCAGCGCGGCGAGCTCGTCTCCTGCTTCCTGCTGCGCATCGAAGACAACATGGAGTCGATCGCCCGCGGCATCAACTCCGCCCTCCAGCTGTCCAAGCGCGGCGGTGGCGTCGCCCTGCTGCTGTCGAACATCCGTGAGGCGGGCGCGCCGATCAAGCAGATCGAGAACCAGTCCTCCGGCATCATCCCCGTGATGAAGCTCCTGGAAGACAGCTTCAGTTACGCCAACCAGCTCGGCGCGCGTCAGGGCGCCGGTGCGGTGTACCTCAACGCGCACCACCCCGACATCCTGCGGTTCCTCGACACGAAGCGCGAGAACGCCGACGAGAAGATCCGCATCAAGACGCTGTCGCTGGGTGTCGTCATCCCCGACGTCACGTTCGAGCTGGCCAAGAACGGCGAGGACATGTACCTCTTCTCGCCGTACGACGTCGAGAAGGTCTACGGCAAGCCGTTCGGCGACATCTCGGTCACCGAGAAGTACCGCGAGATGGTCGACGACCCGCGCATCAAGAAGACGAAGATCAACGCGCGCGAGTTCTTCCAGACCCTCGCCGAGATCCAGTTCGAGTCTGGCTACCCGTACATCATGTTCGAGGACACGGTGAACAAGGCCAACCCGATCGCCGGACGCATCAACATGTCGAACCTGTGCTCGGAGATCCTGCAGGTCAACACCCCCACGACCTACAACGAAGACCTGTCGTACGACACCATCGGCAAGGACATCAGCTGCAACCTCGGCTCGATGAACATCGCCCTGGCGATGGACGGCGGCGACCTGGGCCTCACGGTCGAGACGGCCATCCGCGCCCTCACCGCCGTCAGCGTGCAGAGCCACATCGCCTCGGTGCGCTCGATCGAAGACGGCAACGACCGCTCGCACGCGATCGGCCTCGGGCAGATGAACCTGCACGGTTACCTCGCTCGCGAGCACGTCCACTACGGCTCCGAAGAGGGCATCGACTTCACGAACATCTACTTCTACACGGTGCTGTTCCACGCGCTGCGGGCCTCGAACCGTCTCGCGATCGAGCGCGGCACGGCCTTCGACGGCTTCGAGAACTCCACCTACGCGTCGGGCGAGTTCTTCGACAAGTACACCGATCAGGTCTGGGAGCCGCAGACGGTCAAGACCAAGGAGCTCTTCGCCGGCGTGCAGATCCCGACGCAGGACGACTGGCGCGAGCTGAAGGCATCCGTCCAGCAGTACGGCATCTACAACCAGAACCTGCAGGCCGTGCCGCCGACCGGCTCGATCTCGTACATCAACAACTCGACGAGCTCGATCCACCCGATCGCGTCGAAGATCGAGATCCGCAAGGAGGGCAAGCTCGGTCGCGTGTACTACCCGGCGCCGTTCATGACGAACGAGAACCTGGAGTACTACCAGGACGCCTACGAGATCGGCTACGAGAAGGTCATCGACACGTACGCCGCCGCCACGCAGCACGTGGACCAGGGCCTGTCGCTGACGCTGTTCTTCAAGGACACCGTCACCACCCGCGACATCAACAAGGCCCAGATCTACGCGTGGAAGAAGGGCATCAAGACGATCTACTACATCCGCCTCCGTCAGCTGGCGCTCGAGGGCACCGACATGACCGAGTGCGTCTCGTGCATGCTCTGATCCGCTGATCACGATTTCTTATTGAGGACACCATGGCTGAGAAGCTGCAGTTGCTGAACCACGTTCAGGCGATCAACTGGAACCGCATCCAGGACGACAAGGACCTCGAGGTCTGGAACCGTCTCGTCAACAACTTCTGGCTGCCCGAAAAGGTGCCGCTGTCGAACGACATCCAGTCGTGGAACACGCTGACCCCCGACGAGCAGACGCTGACGATGCGCGTGTTCACGGGCCTGACCCTGCTCGACACGATCCAGGGCACGGTCGGTGCGGTCTCGCTCATCCCCGACGCGATCACGCCCCACGAGGAGGCGGTGTACACCAACATCGCGTTCATGGAGTCGGTGCACGCGAAGAGCTACTCGTCGATCTTCTCGACGCTGTGCTCGACGAAAGAGATCGACGAGGCGTTCCGCTGGTCGACCGAGAATGAGTTCCTTCAGAAGAAGGCGCACATCGTCATGGACTACTACCGTGGCGACGACCCGCTCAAGCGCAAGGTCGCCTCCACGCTGCTGGAGTCGTTCCTGTTCTACTCGGGCTTCTACCTGCCGATGCACTGGTCGAGCCGCGCCAAGCTCACCAACACGGCCGACCTGATCCGCCTCATCATCCGCGACGAGGCCGTGCACGGGTACTACATCGGATACAAGTTCCAGCGCGGTCTGGAGCAGGTCGACCAGGCCCGCCGCGATGAGATCAAGGACTACACGTTCTCGCTGCTGTACGAGCTGTACGACAACGAGGTGCACTACACCCAGAGCCTGTACGACTCGGTGGGCCTCAGCGAGGACGTGAAGAAGTTCCTCCACTACAACGCCAACAAGGCGCTGATGAACCTCGGCTACGAGGCGATGTTCCCGGCGTCGGTGACGAACGTGAACCCGGCGATCCTGTCGGCCCTGTCGCCGAACGCCGACGAGAACCACGACTTCTTCAGCGGCTCGGGTTCGTCGTACGTCATCGGCAAGGCCGAGGCGACGGAAGACGACGACTGGGACTTCTGATCCGGTTGTGACGAGGGGCCCCGCGCGAGTGATCGCGTGGGGCCCCTTCGTCATGCACATGTTCAGGTCAGATCGACCGTCTCCGAATCGGCGTTCGCTTTCACCGACGCGATGCCGTTGTGTGCCGACGCTTTCGACTCGTAGGCCTCGCTCACGGCGATGACCTGTCCGTTCGCGGCCTTGAGGCGGAAGCGGAACTTCCCCGCCTTGTCGCTGTAGAGCTCGTACTTGCCTGCCATGGTTCCTCCCCCGTTGGAGTTCCTGTGAACGAGGACATCATGACGCTCGAAGTAACGGCATGCAACGGTCAGCTCAGCCCGGCCACACCCGCCCCTCGAGCCGCCCGATCAGCACCTCGACGGCGGAGCCCTCCATGCCGCGCACCCACCGCTGCGTCGACGAGCCGCGCGACGACACGGTGCGCCCCCGCTCCCCACCGGTGAGCCGCACCTCCACCTGACCCGACGCGACGCTCACGCCGCGCAGCACGCCCGCCGCGACCATCGCGGCCAGCGGGTCGTGCAGAGCGCAGCGGCGGTCGGGGAAGACGCGGCCTTCGTAGAAGTCGAGGTACGCCGGCAGCATCGCGGCCAGCGCCTGCGGGACGGCGCCCGGGATCGCTTCGAGGCGCACGAGGTCGGTGGCATCCAGGGTCTGCGTCATCGTGACGTCGAGGGGGACGAGGGTGGTGTCCCAGTCCTGCGCGAAGACGACCGCGGCCGATTCGGGGTCGTTGTGGATGTTCGCCTCCGCCCACGCGGTCACGTTGCCCGAGTGGCCGAACGCGCCGCCCATGACGACGAGCCGCTCGAACGCGGCGACGCCGGGCGTCTCGGCGTACGCGGCGAGGTTGGTCAGAGGCCCCAGGGCCAGGACGGTGAGATCCGGATGCCGTGCCGCGAGGTGATCGATGAGCTCGACGGCGGCGCGGGTATCGGGGGAGCGGCCGGCCGCGGCCCACGCGATGCCGCCGACGCCGTCGTCGCCGTGGACGTGCGGCGCGCCGCCCGCGTAGTCGCGTCCGCGGAAGTGGTGCGCGCCCACGGCGACCGGGATGTCGTGGACATCTGCGAGCTCGAACAGCGTCAGGGTGTTGGCGGCGCCGCGGGCGGCATCCGTGTTCCCCGAGAACGTCGTGACGCCCACGATCTCCACCGCGGGCTCGGCCAGCAGATACGCGAGGGCGAGGGCATCGTCGATGCCGGTGTCGCAGTCGACGAGGATCGGGCGCCGGCTCACGCGGACACCCCGTACGTGTCGAGTGCCTGCAGGGCGGGTTGCGACGCGTCATCCGCGACGGCGGCGGCGCCGACGGCGCACGCGCGCGCAAGAGCCACCTCGTGCAGGTCGCCGCGCAGCAGACCCACGACCAGCGCCGCGCAGAACGCGTCGCCCGCGCCGACGGTGTTGCGGACGGTCGTCGCGACGCCGGGTGCCGAGGCGACGGGCTCACCGTGCCGGTACAGCCGCGCCCCCTCGGCTCCCAGCGTCACGCACAGCAGGGGAGCGTCGTGCACCTCGGGGAGCTGGGCGTGCTCCGTCTCGTTCACGATGACGAGGTCGGCGCGCTCGAGCACCCCGGCGGGGAGCGGGCGCGCGGGGGCGGCGTTGAGGGCGAAGAACCCGGCGGTCTCCGCGGCGGCGGAGATCACGGCATCCGAGACCTCCAACTGCGCGAGCACCGCGGCACCCGGCTCGATCCCCAGCGCGCCGGCGTCGATCGCGGCGTTCGCCCCGGCGCACACGACGATCGAGTTCTCGCCCGTGGCATCCACGACGATCAGGGCGGTGCCGGTGGCCGCCGCGGAGGTCTGGACGGTCGTCGCGTCGACACCGACCGATGCCAGCTGCTCGCGGACACCGCGTCCGTCGAGGTCGTCGCCCACGGCACCGACCATCCGCACTCGGGCGCCGAGGCGCGCGGCCGCGACGGCCTGGTTCGCGCCCTTGCCGCCGGGGCCGCGCTGCAGCACCCCGTCGGCGACGGTCTCGCCGGGGCCGGGTGCGCGCTCCACGCGAGCGGTGAGGTCGACGTTGATCGCGCCGACGACGGTCAGGGCGACGGGGGTGGGTCCCGGCATCCGGGGTCTCCTTCGGGTTCAGGCGGACGAGCGGCGCCGCAGCGCCGCGGAAACGATCGCGACGACCGTGCCGACGGCCACACCGATGACCGTCTCGAGCACGCGGTCGCGCAGCAGCATTCCGGGCGTGGCGGGGGAGGCGAGCGAGATCATCAGGAGCGCGAGAGGCGTGATGAACACCATCGCGATGCCGTAGTTGCGGCCCACGAACAGCTCGGCCCCCACCTGCATCAGGACGGCCACGACCAGGATCGCCCACGGGGGAAGGTGCAGGGCGAGCAGTCCCGCGGCGATCAGGACACCCACGAGGGTGCCGACGAGTCGCTGAGTCCCGCGGATGAGCCGCGCGGTCACGTGCGCGCCGCCGACCGCGGCCACCGCGCCGACCATCGCCCAGTACCAGTGCGTCCCGATGAGCAGCGTGCCCGCGACACCGGCCAGGAGCGCGGCGACCCCGACGGTCGCCGTCATCTCCCACGCGACCGGACCGATCGGTGGCGCCTGCCGGGACGGGCGGCGCCACGACCCGCGTCGCGAGAGGACGAGCGCGGTCGTCACCAGCAGGCTCCACAGCACGCTGCTGACACCGACCAGCAGCACGAGCCCGAACGTCGCCGCCGTCGCGGGGAAACTCGCGCACGCCCCCGCCGCGAACACCGTGAACAACGCGCCGGGGGGATGCCACTGCGCCCGGTACGCGAACAAGGTCACCGCCGCGGCCATCACAGCCACGACGACCACGCTCACCACCGGCGGAGCCGACAGCGCCGACAGCAGCGTGCCGAGCAGCATCGACAGGACCAGGATGCCGCCGGCCGTCGTCTGCATCCGGACACGCGTGCGGGGCGGATCGAGTCGGCCGTACAGCGCGGCGAAAGCGCCGAACGACGCGTAGACGCTCAGGTCGAGGCGCCCGATCAGCAGCAGGACCAGGAGAGGCACACCGACGCTGAGCGCGGCCCGAGCCGCGACCCGATGGGCGCCGCCGTGCGGGCCGATGCGGATGACCCCGGTCCACACGCGCCCCCGGGATTCCGCCACCGGACCAGCCTACGCGGCGTCCGCGGGCTGCTCCGCCTGTACCGTCGTGCGGACTCCCGGGGGGACACGCCGAGAGTGACGGGGGTGGACCGGTGTGTCGCCGCGGAACTCCGCGGCAGGGTTCGCCGGGTGCGGCGCCGAGGAGGTGTCCCGTCGCGCGGAGTCGTCCGGTGACACGCCGTCGCGGCGCTGCCGCGGGCCGGGGTGTCGTCACCGACTCCGCAGGACGGTACGCAGGGACGACGGACGACACCGGGCTGCCTCGACGTCGAACAGTGCGGCGGGTGACCGCGATCGCGCTTCCGTAGGGTGGGAAGTCCCGACCCGAACGAGGAGAGACGTGTTCCGCACGCCCCTGACCCTGTTTCGTACGCTCGCGATCGCCGAGGCGATCTCGTGGACCCTGCTGATCGCGGGGCTGATCCTGCGCGCGACCGCCGACCTGTCGATCGCGGTGACGATCGGGGGTGGCATCCACGGGTTCGTCTTCCTCGCGTACGGTGCGACCGCGGTGCTCGTCGCGCTGAATCAGCGCTGGGGGCTCGGGCCCGCCGCCGTCGCGATCGTCAGCGCCGTGATCCCGTACGCCACGGTTCCGACCGAGGTGTGGCTGCACCGCACGGGCCGGCTGCGCGGCGCCTGGCGACTCGAGGCCGGCGATGACCCGCGCG
Organism: Microbacterium sp. 71-36; assembly: GCF_001898305.1. Classification (NCBI taxonomy): domain Bacteria; kingdom Bacillati; phylum Actinomycetota; class Actinomycetes; order Micrococcales; family Microbacteriaceae; genus Microbacterium; species Microbacterium sp. 71-36. The sequence goes on along the minus strand of NZ_MKTP01000001.1, from coordinate 842,108 downwards.
ATCACCGCCCGCTCGACCGACTGCTGCGCTTCTTCCTGCGTCGGCCGTGGGTTCTCGGCATCCTGATCCTCGCGGCGGTGGCGCTGATCTTCGTCGTGCTGCTCGTGGTCGGCCCGCCGGGCGGCAAGGGCTGAGCATCAGCGCCGCGTCGAGACGGTGACCGTGAATTTGCGGTCGCGGGCGACCTGACGCGTCGGGCCGACGATCCGCTCGAGCGCGGGACGGTAGTGCAGCGCGGAGTTCCACACGGTCCACAACTCACCGCCGGGGTGCAGAACCCGTGCCGCGTCGGCGAACATGCGCGGAGCGATGCTTTCGGTGATCGCCCCGCCCGTGTGGAACGGCGGATTCAGGGCGATGAGGGACGCGCTGGCATCCGGCCGCGAGGCGAGCAGATCGTCGCGCACGACCTCGATCCGGTCGGCGACACCGTTGGCCGCGGCCGTCGCGCGGGCCGAGGCCACCGCGACGGCGGACTGGTCCGTCGCGACCACGTGGACGGAGGGATGCCGCAGCGCCCACGCCGCGGCCACGACTCCGGTGCCGCAGGCGAAGTCGATCGCGCCGTCGACGGGGTCGGGGAGGTGGGCGAGCAGCAGACGCGTGCCGATGTCGATCGACGCCCCGGCGAACGCCCCGCCGAACGCGCGCACCTCGAGCCCGTCGACGGTCGCCGCTTCGGGCCGCGGGTCGGCGCCGTCGTGCGGGCCGCGAGCGACCAGGACGCGCGACTTCTGCCGCGCGTGCGTGACGTCGACGCGCGTGAAGTGCTCGCCGAGCACGTCGTTCATCGTGGGCGTCATGTATTTCAGTCGGCCACCGGCGAACACCACGACGTCGGGGTGGGTGTGCGCGGCGATGAGTCCCGCGATGTCGTGGAGCGCGCGCAGGGCGCGGGGGAGTCGGAGCAGGACGACCCGCGCGTCACGGAGGAGCCCGGCGTCCAGCGGGTGGTGGGTGAACGTCGCGTCGAGTCCGGCCCGATCGGCGTTGGCGGACAGCGCCCGTTCTCCGGTGAGGGCGTCCTGGTGAACGCGGATGCCCCGCGCGCCGTCCGCGGCGGCAGCGAGCGTGAGGGCTCCGTACGCGTCATCGATGACGACGAGGCCGCCCTCGGGGGCGTCTACCCGGGCAGCCTCGGATTCGTCGAGGATCAGTCGGTCGGCGGCATCCACCGCGACGAGGTCCGGACCCTCGAGGTCGGGCCAGCGGCGCAGATCGTCGAGAGAGAAAGGCACCGGGGAACGGCGGTCGGCGATTACCGGGTGCCGAAGTGGAAGGGCAGCGCCAGCGAAGCAGCGACCAGCAGGATGCCGAGGGCGAAGAGCAGCGCGGGCACGGCGGTCGAGAACGACAGACCGAACAGCAGCATGCCGCCGACGAACAGGATGAGCGAGACGATGAACATAGGGGATCCCTTCGGTCGCTCCAGGCTATCGTGCCGCGTCGGGCGTCCGGTGCGCCCCGGCGGGCGTCTCGCGGAGCGCCGCGTGCGTCCACAGGGTGCTTCCGGCCACCGCCGCAGGCATCACGGCGACCGCGCCGAGCGGGATGAGGAAGCACAGCTGCGTCGCGACCCCGAAGCCGAGGGCGCGGGCGCGGTTCTCACGGAGCACGGCCCGACGCGCGCGGCGGTCCAGCCCGCGCGCGGAGAGGGCGCGGGAGGTCAGCTCGTCGGCGAGGAGCCAGCCGGTGAGGAGCACGCCGACCACGAAGCCGAGCGGTCCGCCGACGAAGGGGATGAGGCCGACGAGCCAGGCGGCGAGGGCGGCGAACACGCCCCGCACGATCAGGCGCACCGCGTCTCCGACGGCGCGCCAGAAACCGTAATCGGCCTCGGGGATCCTGCCTGTGGCGGAGAGCTCGGTGGCCCGCCAGATGCGGTCGTAGAACGGTTCGCCGACGGCGAGGGTGACGGCGGTGAACGACACGATCGCGAGGAACGCGGCGGCGCCGAAGGAGGCGACGACGATCGCGGTGCGCAGGACCGTGGCCCACAGGGGGTCCCACGTGTTCGCGAAGGGGGTCCAGTCGTCGACGACCTCGCCCAGGAGAACCGCCCAGCCGACCAGGGCGGCGCCGAAGGCCAGACCGACGAGGAAGCCGGGGATGAGGCCGAGCGCCATGGCGCCGGGTGAGCGACGCCACTGGCCGAGGCCGCGGAGGAGCATCGCCGCGCCCTGGAGGAACTCACGCATCCGGGCATTCTCGCAGAGCGGCGCGCCCGCGACGTCGGGGGTGGCTGACAGGATGCCGCTATGCGCATCCGCACGACGTCGACGCAGCGCACCTACCGGTACGTGCGCCTGACGATCCTCGCCGCGACGCTGCTGCTGGCCGTCGCCGTCGCGGTGGAGGAGATCACCGGCGGGCCGTTGCCGTCGCTGAGCGCGGCGTACTACACGCCGGCCGGGCCGATGTTCGTCGCCGGCCTGTGCGTGGTCGCGGCGGCGTTCGCCGCGCTGTCGGGGCGGAGCGTCGAGCAGGGGCTGCTCGACGTCGCCGCGGTGCTCGCGCTCGTGATCGCGGTGGTTCCGACGACGGTCGAGAGCGGGGCGTGCGGTGCGTCCGCGCGCTGCGTTCCGCCGGGAGTCGTCGCCGTCGTGGTCAACAACGGTGTCGCCGTGGCATCCGTCGTCCTCGTCGGGGCGGTCGCGGGCGTGGTGCTGTCGGTCGTGCAGGGCACGGTGTCGCGGGGTGTGGTCGTGACGGCGACCGCCGTCGTCGTCATGGTCGGGGGCTTCGGTGCGTGGGGGCTCGCCGCCCCCGTCGCGTTCCTCTCGTTCGCGCACAACGTCGCCGCGGTGGGCTTCTTCGTCTTGATCGGGGCGGTGGCGGCGATCGGGGCATGGCGTCCGCAGCGTGCACCGCGGCGCTTCCGGCCCGCGTACGCGGCGGTGGCGGTCGGCATCCTGGTCTGTCTCGCGGGGCTCGCGGCGACGCTCGTCGTGGCTGCCGGGGGAGGGGATGTCACCCGGCCGATGCCGTGGGTGTTCCTCGGGGAGTCGCTCGCGCTCGTGCTGTTCGCCGTGTTCTGGTTCCTGCAGACCGTGGAGCTGTGGAACGAGCCCGACCCGCGGCTTCTGGCGAAGGAGGCGTGAGCCGGGAATATCCTCGGAGCCCCTCCGTTGAACTTGATACGCAGCCACTCAAGTCACAAACTTGAGTCGACTCCACTCACGTATCACAGGAGACGGAATTGCCCGAAGATGTCACCCCCGGCGCCGGGGACAACGGCGCTCAGTCGTTCGACGAGTTCCTCGCGCGCTACCTCGCCGGTGAGCGCGCCCGTGCCGAGCGCTCCATCGACCTCAGCCGGTTCCTGAGCGCCCGCACGCAGGAGGCCCTCCAGGAGGCCGGACGCTACGCGCTCGGCCGTGGGCAGCGCGAGCTCGACGCGCTGCACGTCCTGCACGTGCTCGTCGGGCAGGCCCCCGCGCGCGACGCCGTCGCGCGGCTCGGCGCCGACCCGGCCGCGATCGCCCGCGCCGCCGAGAGCCGCCTGCCGGCCGCCGGTCCCTCCGCCGACGTCGATGGTGCCGTCGTGGCGGGCTCGGTCCAGCGCGCGCTGTTCCACGCCTTCCAGGTCGCCCGCGCCGCCGGGTCCACCTACGTCGACCCCGACCACCTGTTCTTCGCCCTCGTCCTCGCGCAGGACGCCCCCGCCGGACAGATCCTCGCCCAGGCCGGTGTCACCGCCGAGGCCCTGACGCAGGGCGTCCGCGAGACGGTGGTCGGCGGCGAGCAGGCCACGGCGCCCGAGGAGACGGCATCCACGACCCCGAACCTCGACCGTTTCGGCACCGACCTCACCGCGCTCGCCGCGGAGGGGCGTCTCGACCCGGTGATCGGTCGCGCCGACGAGATCGAGCAGACGATCGAGATCCTGAGCCGCCGCACGAAGAACAACCCCGTGCTCATCGGTGAGGCCGGCGTCGGCAAGACCGCCGTCGTCGAGGGTCTCGCGCGTGCGATCGTCGCGGGCGACGTGCCCGAGCAGCTGCGCGAGACGCGTGTCGTCTCGATCGACCTCGCCGCCATGCTCTCGGGAGCCCGCTACCGCGGCGACTTCGAGGAGCGCCTCACCCAGACGATGGACGAGATCGCCGCCCAGTCCGGCAAGCTCGTCGTCTTCATCGACGAGGTCCACACCATCGTGGGCGCCGGCGCCGGTGGCGAGGGCGCGATGGATGCCGGGAACATCCTGAAGCCGCGCCTCGCGCGCGGTGAACTGCACCTCATCGGTGCCACGACGCTCAAGGAGTACCGCACGATCGAGAAGGATCCCGCCCTCGAGCGGCGTCTGCAGCCCGTGCGCGTCGGCGAGCCGTCCCTCACGGACGCGATCGAGATCCTGCGCGGCCTGCGTGCGGCGTACGAGGAGCACCACGCCGTGACGTACACCGACGACGCGCTGCGCGCCGCCGTGGAGCTCGGCGACCGGTACCTGCCCGACCGGGTGCTGCCCGACAAGGCGATCGACCTCATCGACCAGGCGGGGGCGCGTCTGCGCCTGCGTCTCGGCGTCTCTGTCGACACGACAGCGCTGGTGGAGCGTCTGGCGACGCTCGAAGCCGACAAGAACGCCGCCGTCTCGGCCGAGCACTACGAAGAGGCCTCGCGCATCCGCGACGAGATCGCCGCCGTGCAGGAGCGCCTCGAGACCGCCACGTCCTCCCCGCGCCCCGACGCGGTGGTCGACGAGCCCGAGATCGCCGCGGTGATCAGCCGCTCCACCGGCATCCCGGTGTCGCGTCTGACCGCCGGTGAGCGCGGACGTCTCGCCGAGCTCGAGACCGAACTGCACGCGCGAGTGATCGGACAGGACGCCGCCGTCACCGCGGTCGCCAAGGCCGTGCGGCGCAACCGCACCGGTATGGGCGACGAGAACCGTCCCGTCGGGTCGTTCCTGTTCCTCGGCCCCACCGGCGTCGGCAAGACCGAGTTGGCGAAGGCGTTGGCCGGGTCGCTGTTCGACGACGACTCCGCCGTGATCCGCTTCGACATGAGCGAGTTCGGCGAACGTCACACCGTGTCGCGGCTCATCGGCGCCCCTCCGGGATACGTCGGCTACGACGAGGCCGGGCAGCTCACCGAGCGCGTGCGCCGCAACCCGTACTCCGTCGTGCTGTTCGACGAGATCGAGAAGGCCCACCCCGACGTGTTCACCCTGCTGCTGCAGGTGCTCGACGACGGACGCCTGACCGACGGCCAGGGGCGCACGGTCGACTTCCGCAACGCCGTGATCGTGATGACCTCGAACCTCGGCAGCGAGTACCTGGCATCCCGTTCCGGCGCCATCGGGTTCACCACGACCGGACGCGAGTTCGACGACGCCGACCTGCGCGACCGTGTGATGGGGAAGCTGCGCGAGGCCATGCGGCCCGAGTTCCTCAACCGCATCGACGACATCGTGATGTTCCGCAAGCTCGAGAAGGAGCAGCTGCGCGACATCGTCCGCCTGCTGCTGGACCGCACCTCGAAGCGGCTCGCGTCGCGCGAGGTGTCCCTGGAGGTGACGGATGCCGCGGTGGACCGCCTCGCCGAGGTCGGCTACGAGCCCGAGTACGGTGCGCGCCCGCTGCGCCGCGTCATCCAGCGCGAGATCGACGACCGCATCGCCGACCTCTTCGTCGCCGGTGAGCTGGTCGACGGGGGAGCGGTGATCGTGGATGCCACGGACTCCGGCTTCGTCGTCCGCGCCGCCGTGGTGGCGCTCGCCGCGTAAGTCTCGACAGGCCCCCGGAACTCTCTGGTTCCGGGGGCCTCGCCGTGTCCGGAGCCGGCGCCGTGCCGTCGTGCGGAGAACCGTGGCGACACGCCGGGCGGGCGAGCGCCGAGACGGCGTGTCCCAGCCGGACTCCGCAGGACGGACAGCAGAGAGATCGGATGCCATGACCCCCTGCCGCGATGTCGGAGGGGCACGGCAGAGTAGGGGCATGAGTCGCATCGGCACGATCTTCAGCCCCTACCCGCACCCGCCCGAGGAACTGCGCGAGGCCGCGCGGGTCGCCGAGGGCGAGGGCGTCCCCGAACTGTGGCTGTGGGAGGACTGCTTCCGGTCGTCGGCCTGGGCCGCGGCCGCGGCCGCGCTCGCGGCCACCGATCACCTCCGCGTGGGCGTCGGCATCGCCCCGTTCCCGCTCCGCAACGTGGCAGCCTCGGCGATGGAGGTCGCCACCATCGAGCGCATGTTCCCGGGGCGCCTCCTGCCCGGCTTCGGCCACGGGGTGCAGGACTGGATGCGACAGATCGGCGCCAAGGCCGCGTCGCCGCTGACGCTCATGCAGGAGCAGCTCCCCGCCCTGCGCGGTCTTCTCGCCGGCGACACCGTCAGCGCCGAGGGCCGCTACGTGAAGCTGCGCGACGTGTCGCTGGACTGGCCGCCCGTCGTCGCACCGCGCGTGTACGCCGCGGCCGAAGGACCCAAGACGCTCCGATTGGCGGGCGCGGTCGCCGACGGCGTCATCCTCGACAGCCGGCACACCGTCGACGAGGTCGCCGAGGCCGTGCGCCTCGTCCGCGCCGGATGGGCCGAGGCCGGACGCGGGGGGAGCCCCGACATCGTCGCGTACGTCCTCACCGCCTTCGGATCCGGCGCGACGGAGCGGGTCGGCGCGGTGCTCGAAGACCGACCGGATGCCGCCGACCGGGCGCTCGCGGGGACCGTCGGCGAGGTCGCCGAGGGGGTCGCCCGTTTCCAGGCCGCGGGTGTCGACGACGTCGTACTGCTGCCGACCGACGACGTCGACCTGCACGTGTTCTTCTCGGCGGTCGGACAGGTCGCCGCCGAGGTGCCCGCCGCCGGAGGCGTGTCGTGAGTCGCGGTGTCGTCTCGATCGGCCTCGCCGGGTCGCTCGGGCCCGACGCGGTCGTGCGGATCGCGCCGGCCGTGGAGGCTGCAGGATTCGACACCCTCTGGATCAACGACACCCCCGACGGGGACGCCCTCGCGGCGCTCGCCGCCGCGGCCCGCGTGACGCGCACGCTGCACCTGGCGACGGGCGTCGTACCGGTGGACCGTCGACCGGCCGCGGAGATCGCCGCCGAGGTGGCATCCCTCGCCCTTCCGCTGGACCGTCTCACGCTGGGGATCGGCTCCGGCATCGCGAAGGAAGGCGCGCTCGCCCGGGTGAGCGACGCGATCGACGTTCTGCATGACGCCGGGGTTCCGCAGGTGCTGGTCGGAGCGCTCGGGCCGCGGATGCGGCGCCTCGCCGTCGAGCGCGCCGAGGGCGTGCTGCTGAACTGGGTCCCGCCGACCGAGGCAGCCGCGCAGGCCGCGGCTCTGCGCGAGACCGTCCCCGCGACCCATGTCGCGGTGTACGTGCGTACGGCGATCGCCGACGCCGCGCGCGCAAGGCTCGACGCCGAGACCGCGCGATACGCCGCGTTCCCGAACTACGCCGCGAACTTCGCCCGGATGGGGGTGGATGCCGCCGACACGACCATCCGCGACGTCACCGACCTCGGCCCCGCGCTCGAGGCGTACACCGCCGGAGTCGACGAGGTCGTGCTGCGCGCGATCGTCGCGGAGGACACCGTCGAGGCGTACGTCGATTTCGTGCGGCGCACGGGTCCGCGACCGCTCTGACGCGGCCCCGGCACTCGCCCCGGCTGGCAGACTGACCGGATGCCACGACGTCGAGGTGCCTCCATCCGTTCGGTCGCGCGCGGGGCGCTGGCCCTGCTCCTCGTCGCCGCGGGGATCAGCCACCTCACGTGGGGTCGCCGCGGGTACCGGATCGTCGTTCCGGACTGGGCGACGCGGCTGCTGCACACGGACGAGGACGCGATCGTCGTGGCATCCGGGGCCGCCGAGGTGCTCCTCGGCGTCGGTCTGGTCGCGCTGCCCCGCGAGCGACGCCGCGTCGGGGCCGCCGTCGCGGCGTTCTTCGTTGCCGTCTTCCCCGGCAACGTGCATCAGTGGCGGACCGGCCGCTCCGCCCCGGGGCTGAGCACCGACCGTGCACGCTTCGTCCGGCTGTTCCTGCAGGCGCCGCTCATCGCCTGGGCGTGGTGGTCGACGCGGGAGTGAGGGGGCGCGGCGTCCCAGGTTCGGGGCGTGATGCTCGCTTCGGGGCGTGATTAGCGCGCCCCGAAGCGCGAAATGCGCCTTCAACGGTGGCTGTGGCCCGCGCCGCGACCCCGGGCTACGCGGCGTCGCCGAGCTGCAGGATGCCGCGATCGAACGCGGCGCGGGCCAGCACTTTGTACCCGTGATCGGGGAAGAACACGGTGAGACGGTCGGCCTCGACGGCCATGACGGTTCCGGTTCCCCACTCGTGGTGGTCGACGATCGAGTCCACGCGGAGATCGTCGGGTTCGGCGTCCGCGGCGGCGAGCGGAAGGGCGTCCGCGCTGTCGCACCGGTCGCAGGTGCCGCAGTGCTCGGGCGCCTCGACGCCGAAGTACTCCAGGAGCGCGCGACGTCGGCAGTGGACGGTCTCGGCGTAGCCGCGCATGATCTCGATGCGGGACGCGCGGACGCGTTCCTCAGCCTCGTCCCGTTCGCGCACCGCGGCGACCGCCTCGCCGGCGGAGGCCTTCGCCGCCGCCGTGATGCCGTCGGGCCCGGCTGTCGCAAGCCCGCACGCCACGAGCTGCGTCAGCACGCGGCCGATCGCCCGGGCCGAGCGCCCGCTCTCCTCGGCGAGGTCCTTCGCGCGCATCGGTGCGTCCCAGCGCCCGAGCGCGTCCCAGACACCGGCGATGTCCGCCCGGCGGCTGTGTCCGCCGGCGAAGAACGACCGCAACGAGAAGTCCTCCGCCCGGTAGTGCAGGACCGCACGCGCGGGCTGCCCGTCGCGCGCGGCGCGGCCGATCTCCTGGGCGTACGAGTCGAGCGACTCCGTGACGTCGGCGTGGATGACCCACCGCACGTCCGCCTTGTCGACGCCCATCCCGAAGGCCGATGTGGCGACAACGACGTCGATCTCCCCGGCGCTCCAGGCCGTGTGCACCTCGTCGCGGCGCTTCTGCGCCATTCCGCCGTGGTACGGCGCGGCCCGGCGCCCGAGATCGGAGAGTTCCGCGGCGTACGCCTCGGTCGCTTTGCGTGTCGCCACGTAGAGCAGCGTCGGGCCGTCGGCATCCCGAACATCCGCCACGACGGCGCGACGCTTGTCCGCGTCGTGCTCGTGGCGGCGGACCGACATGTGGATCTCGGGGCGGTCCATGCCGCGGACCTCGAGGTGAGGATCGCGCATGCCGAGGCTCGCGACGATGTCGTCACGTACGGGACCGGATGCCGTGGCCGTCAACGCGAGCACAGGAGGGTGCCCGAGTGCGTCGACGGTGTCGCCGATCCGCGCATACTCGGGGCGGAAGTCGAAGCCCCACGCCGACACGCAGTGCGCCTCGTCGACGACCACGAGGCGGATGTCGGCCTTCTTCAGCCGCTCGAAGACCTCCGGATTGGCCAGCTGTTCGGGCGCAAGGAAGGCGTACACGGGGTCGCCGCTCTCGATCGCGCCCCAGGCCGCGGAACGCGCTTTCGCTCCCGTGCGCGAGTTGAGTGCGACGGCGGCCGGCGCCTCGGGAGCGGCGTCGATCGAGGCGATCTGATCGCGCTGCAGCGCCAGCAGCGGCGAGATCACGACGGTCACCCCGCCCAGCTCGCACCCCGCGATCTGGTACACCGCCGATTTGCCCGCGCCCGTGGGGAACACGACGAGGGTGTCGCGCCCGCCGACCACGGCGTCGATCGCCTCGGCCTGGCCCGGCAACAGCGCGTCCCATCCGAAGGCCTCGCGGGCGGTGCGGGCGGACTGTTCGGCGGTGGCGGGAGCGTTCATGGGACCTCGTTCCTGGGGAGGACACCAGCACACGCCACCGCTCCGTCGGCGCGACGGGGGTTGCACGGCGGTGCGGGGTGTGATCCGCGGGGAGGCGCCGTCGGGGCCGTGTCCGTGGCTGGTCGCGGCCGTATGGGCTGCGATAAACGGGATCCGCGGCGAGACACGGTGCGCGATGGCGTGTCTCGTGGTGGATCGCGTTTATCGGTGATGGCACCTGGGAACCCCGCGCGCAAGCCGACCGGCGATGTCGGAGGGGGATGCCAGGATGCCGACATGCTCTTCGGTGAACTGCAGGTCGCGCTGGCGACCGTGGCCGCCACCCGCTCGCGCCTCGCCAAGGTCGACGCCCTCGCCGACCTGCTCGGCCGGCTGGCGCCCGACGAGATCGTGCCGGCGATCGGGCTGCTGACGGCCGCGCCCCGTCAGGGCCGCCTCGGTGTCGGTTGGCGGACGCTCACCGCGCGGGGCGGCGATCATTCCGAGGCCGCGACGCTCACCGTCGGCGACGTCGACGCGGCGTTCTCGCGCCTCGTCGAGATCTCCGGCAGCGGGTCCGGCGCCGTGCGCACCGCGCTCCTCGACGACCTGGCGCGGCGGGCGACGGCCGACGAATGGGATCTGCTGGTGCGGGTGATGACGGGGGAGTTGCGCACGGGGGCGCTCGAGGGCGTCCTCCTCGACGCGGTCGCCCGCGCCGCCGACCGCGACGGCACCCTCGTGCGCCGCGCCGCGATGCTGTCGGGCGACCTCGGAGAAACGGCGGCACTGGCGCTCACCGCATCGGCGGAGGAGCTGGCATCCGTCGGGCTCGTCGTGGGGCGCGGCGTCCAGCCGATGCTCGCCTCCACCGCGACGTCGGTGGGCGAGGCGCTCGGCGTCGCGGGACGCGCGTCGGTCGAGTACAAGCTCGACGGCGCCCGTGTCCAGGTGCACCGTCACGGCGACGAGGTGCGGGTGTTCACCCGCACTCTGGCCGACGTCACACACCGGGTCCCCGAGATCGTCGAGATCGTGCGGGGTCTGCCGGTGAGCGACGTGATCCTCGACGGTGAGACGCTCTCGCTCGACGACGACGGCGCACCGCGCCCGTTCCAGGACACGATGGCGCGCTTCGGCGCCGAGACCGCCCGCGAGATCGCGCTCCGGCCGTGGTTCTTCGATCTCCTGCACGTCGACGGTCGCGACCTGATCGACGAGCCGCTGTCGGAACGGCGGGCCGTGCTCGCCCGCGTCGCCCCCGACCTGCGGATCCCGTCGATCGTCACCGACGTCGCCGCCGAAGCCGAGGAATTCTCGCGCGCGGCGCTGCGCGCCGGCCACGAAGGCGTCATGGTCAAGGGACTCGACGCGCCCTACGCGGCGGGCCGGCGGGGCAAGAGCTGGCTGAAGGTCAAGCCCGTCCACACGTTCGACCTCGTCGTGCTCGGCGTCGAGCGCGGGTCGGGGCGCCGGTCGGGGTGGCTCTCGAACCTCCACCTCGGCGCCCTCGACCCCCGCGGTGCCTTCGGCGATCCCGGGGGCTTCGTCATGGTCGGCAAGACGTTCAAGGGACTCACCGACGAGGTGCTGGCCTGGCAGACCGCGCACTTCGCCGACCGCGAGATCGGCGCGGTGCCCGGCGGCATCCGGGTGACGCCCGACACGGTCGTGGAGATCGCGATCGACGGCGTGCAGCGCTCGTCCCGGTACCCCGGGGGAGTCGCCCTGCGCTTCGCCCGCGTGAAGACGTACCGGCCCGACAAGCCGGCGGCGGAGGCCGACACGATCGACACGCTCCGCGGACTCCTGCCCGGGGCCGGGGTCGATGCCGACGCCGGGCCCACGGACGCGGGCGCGACACGAGAGGAAAGGTGACCCGATGAGCCGTGTGCCGTGGTGGGACGGTGAACTCGAGTACCGCAGTTTCGGAACACCCGGCGCGCCGCGTGCGGTGGTCGTGCTGCGCACCGGTGACGTGTCCACGATCGACCCCGACGTGCGCGTGACGTCGGGGTTCGACGTGCGGATCGTGGCCGTCGGGCTGGACGCCCCCGAGCTCGACGATCCGCCCGCGTTCGGCGGGCAGACGCCCGCCGGGCTCACGCTCGAGGCCCTGCGCGGGCTGCTCGAGCGGGAGATCCCGGGGGCCACCGTGGGCCTCGTGGGCGAACGCTCGGCCGGTCAGATCGCGCTGCATCTCGCCGCGGCGATGGGGCCGGTGGTCGACCGGCTCGCGATCGTGGGCGTGGAGAGTCCGACCGATCCGCTGAGCCGCGACCTCCACACGCCGCTGCTCGACGACGTCGTGGCCGACACGCTCGTGGTGGTCGGCGGTGCCGGACCCGCGGGGACCCACGACGCCGAGTGGTACTCACGACGCATCCCGTCGGCCCGCGTGGAGGTGATCGACGCCGAAGACCTCGACACGCTCAACGGCCACGTCACCCTGTCATCGGTGTGGGCCAGCGTCCTGGCGCACGTGGCGCCGGGCGCGCAGCGCCGCTGACACGAATCGCCCGACGGGCGGCCGTGCGCCTACGCGGCGCGGGCGACCGCGCGCACCTGCACGATGTTCGATTCCTCGTCGACCTCGACGTGATCGGTCTGGGCCTTGAGGAAATCGGAGAAGCTGCGGAACCCGAGCGCCTTCTCGCTGAACGACGGGTCGAGACGCTTCATGAGGTCTTTGACCGCCGACGCGTGCAGCCACTCGCCGTCGGCGCGTTCGCCCTCGAGCTGCATCGCGCGCTCGAGGAGGTTGACGGCGGGGTCCTGAGAGCGCTTGCGCGCGCGGGGCCGCGAGGGGGCGGCATCCTTCTTGGTGTCGGCGAGCTTCGGGATGCCGGGCAGGGCGTCGTAGTTGTCGAACCGGTCGCAGGCCGACGCGAGCGACTTCGCCGTCGACCCCGCGACCCCGACGCCGACGACGTAGCGACCGAGCCGCTTGCACCGCTGAGCGAGCGGGACGTAGTCGCTGTCTCCGGCGACGATGACGACGTGCGACAGATCGGGGAGTCGGAACATGTCTTCGACGGCATCCACGGCAAGTCGGATGTCCGCACCGTTCTTGGCGTATGCCGCTGCGGGAAACAGCTGCACCAGGTCGACGGCCCGCGCCACGAGCTGAGAGCGGTACTCGGCGTTCACGGGCGCCGACCAGTCGGCGTACGCCCGGGTCAGCACCAGCGTGCCGAACGACGCGGCGTAGTCGATGATCGCCCCGACGTCGATCGTCGCCTTCGTCAACCGCTCGGCGATCTCGGGCTCCATCGGGTTCTCCGCGATCTTCTGCCGGTCGCGCGAGTAGGCGTTGCGGCCGTGGACGCGGTCGTACCAGGACATGACGATGTTGTCGAAGTCGAGGTAGACGGCGACACGGGCGTTCTGGGGATCCGGCATGCCTCCAGTCTCTCCCGGGGTGGGTGCCCACGGGTAGCCCGCCGACCTGTGCAGTTCGCCTGCGCCACCGCCACCGCGGGCGGCGCCGGCGTGCCGTCGCGCGGAGTTCGTCGGCGACACGCCGCGTGGAGGGGCCGGCCGGCGGCGTGTCGTGGCCGCGATCCGCGGGGCGGTACGCCGGTGGCGCAGACCGGCCCGCCCGGACCGGCCCGGGCGGCCCGCCCGGGAGCCCGCTCAGAGTCCGCCGGGGTAGACCACGCCGATCTGGCGGCGGACCTCGTCGAGCACGCCCATGATCGCCACCGTCTCGTCGATCGGCAGGATGTCGCTGGAGGTCGCGCCCTCGGCGACCAGACGTTCGGCGGCCAGCGCCTGGAACTGCATACCGCGCCCGTCCACGGCGCCGTCGAACTCCTCGATGACCGTGCCGTCGGGGCCGACGACGCGGAAGGCGGTGGGCGAGTACCAGACGCCGTCGATCTCGATCCGCGCCTCGGTACCGACGATCTGCGCGACGTTCGCGCCCGCGCCGCGCGACGACGACACGGTGGTCGAGACGGCGCCGCCGGGGTGCACGAACACCGTGGCGACCTCGGCGTCGCTGCCGGCATCCGAGATCCTCGCGAGGGCGGTGATGCGCTCGGGGAGGCCCAGCACGTCCACCGCGAACGAGACCGGGTAGATGCCGAGGTCGAGCAGGGCGCCGCCGCCGAGCTCGAGGGCGTTCAGGCGGTGCTGCGGGTCGGTCGAGATCTTCTGCGTGTGGTCGGCGGAGACGACGCGGACTTCGCCGAGGGTCCCGGCGCCGAGGATCTCACGGATGCGGACCATGTGGGGCAGGTAGCGCGTCCACATCGCCTCCATCGCGAGGAGACCCTTCTCGGCGGCGCGATCGCGGATGCGTCCGGCCTCCGCCTCGGTGAGGGTGAAGGGCTTCTCGACCAGGACGTGCTTGCCGTGATCGAGGGCGAGGAGCGCGTTGTCGACGTGAGCCGGGTGCGGCGTCGCGATGTAGACGATGTCGACGTCGGGGTCGGCGACGAGGTCTTCGTACGATCCGTGCGCGTGGGGGATGCCGTACTGCGCGGCGAACGCGCGGGCACTCTCGATCGATCGGGAACCGACGGCTGCGACGTCGAGACCCGCGGTGCGGAGGTCGGAGGTGAAGGCGTGCGCGATGCCGCCGGTGGCGAGGATGCCCCAGTGCAGTCCGGTCATGGGACCACCGTATCGGCCCGCCGACCGACGGCCGCCGCCGCGCCGACCGTGAGGGGCGGATGCCGTCCGCGTAGGCTCGCGTCATGACGCCCGTCGAGCGCTTCCGCGAGCTGTTGGCCATCCCGACCGTGTCGCACGTCGATCCGGCGCAGACCGACACCGCACGGTTCGACGAGTTCCACGACGCCCTCGAGCGCCTCTACCCGCTGGTCCACCGGCACCTGGAGCGCGAGACCGTGGCGGGCCACGCGCTGCTGTACCGGTGGGCGGGCGCGTCGAGCCGCGACCCGCTGCTGCTCCTGGCACACCAGGACGTCGTCGACACCGAGGGTCAGCCCTGGACGCGCGACCCGTTCGCCGCCGTCGTCGAGGGGGAGGGGGTGGATGCCACCCTCTACGCCCGGGGCGCGATCGACGACAAGGGTGCGCTGGTGGCGATCCTCGAGGCGGTCGAGCAGGCGCTGGCCGACGGGGTGGTGCCGCGTGCCGACGTATGGATGGCCTTCGGGCACGACGAGGAGACGCTCGGCACGGGCGCACAGGCGATCGCGGCTCTGCTCGCCGAGCGCGGCGTCCGTCCGGCCCTGGTCCTCGACGAGGGTGGTGCCGTGGTCGAGGGCGCGCTGCCGGGCGTCGGCGCTCCGACCGCGATGATCGGCGTCGCCGAGCGCGGCAGCGCGACCTTCGAGCTCATCGCCCGCGAGGCGGGCGGGCATGCGTCAACGCCGCCGTCGTTCCCCGCCACGGCCCGCCTGGCGCGCGCGATCGACCGGGTGCGTCGGCATCCGTTCCCGCGCCGACTCGTCGCGCCGGTGCGCGCGATGCTCGCGAGCGCGGCCGCCCACGCGCCGGAACCGGTGCGCACGGTGTTCCGCCGGACGGCGCTGACCGCGCCGGTGCTGACCGCGGCGTTCGCACTGCTCGGACCCGAGACCAACGCGCTGGTGCGCACGACCGCGGTCGTCACGCGGCTCGAGGGCTCGGCGGGCGACAACGTCCTCGCGACAACGGCGCGCGCGACGGTGAACGTGCGGCTGCTCACGGGCGAGACGATCTCGGATGCCGCGATCCACCTGCGGCGCGCCGTCGCCGACCCGCGCATCGACATCGAGCTGCGGCACGGCAGCGACCCGTCTCCGGTGTCTCCGTGGCAGGGGACGGCCTGGCGGCGGCTCGCCGCGGCGGTGCGCGAGACGCTCGGCGACGAGGTGATCCCGCTGCCCTACCTGCAGCTCGGCGCGAGCGACAGCCGCTTCTACACCGGGCTCACGGAGCACGTGTACCGCTTCACCCCGTTCCATCTGACGCGGGCCGAGCGCGACGCGCTGCACGCGCCCGACGAGCGGATCCGCGTCGAGGTGTGGCTGCGGGGCATCGGCTTCTACCGCGCCCTCCTGGCATCCTGAGTCGGCGTTCTCGGTGCTGCGCGCGGGTCCGTCGCGGGCGTCGATTCCGCGAGACCGCACGCGGCTGACAAACCCACTGCACGCTGCAGTGGACATGTCGGTCCGGTGCAGTCTCGCGGCGGGGAGCGCGGCAGGGCCCGCGGCACGGACCCCGAGACCACGACCCCGCGTTCGCGTCGGCTATCCTCGTGTGACCGGTCACGACGCGGCCGGCGACGCAAAGAAGCGAGATCGATGAGCGAGACCGACATCCCGGATGCCGCGGCCAGGGCGCCGAGCATCCGCGACGTGGCACGGCTCGCCGGGGTCTCGTATCAGACCGTTTCGCGCGTGATCAACAACAGCCCGCAACTGCGTCCGGAGACGGCGGCGCGCGTCCGCGAGGCGATCGCCGAACTGAAGTTCGTGCCCAATCAGGCGGCGCGCGCGCTCGCGACGAGTCGGACCCGCCTCATCGGTGTGCTGGGGCCGCGCGCCACGACCCACGGCACCTCCGCGATGGTGCTGGCGGTGGAGTCCGCGGCGCGTCGGGCGGGCTACCGTCTGACCGTCACCAACCTCGGCGCGAGTGCGCCCGACGACGTCCGCGCCTCGATCGACCACCTCATGCAGCAGTCGATCGAGGGACTCATCGCCGTCGCACCCCAGACGCGTGTCGTCCCGATCCTCGACGAGATGCAGCTTCCGGTGCCGGTGCGCATCGTGTCGTCCACCGGTCCGTCCACGCCGACGGCGACCTTCAACGACCAGATCTCCGGCGCTCGGGCAGCCGTGCGGCATCTCGTCGAGCTCGGGCACACCCGGATCCTGCACATCGCCGGACCCCGGGACTGGATCGAGGCCGACCATCGCATGCGGGGCTACCTGGCCGAGATGGACGCGCAGGACCTCGCCCCGCGCCCGCCGGTGCTGGGGGACTGGACGGCGCAGTTCGGCTACGAGGCGGGCCTCGAGCTGCTGAGGACCGAGGATGCCACGGCGGTGTTCGCCGGGAACGACCACATGGCGCTGGGGTTCATGCACGCGGTCCGAGCGATCGGCAGATCGGTCCCGGAGGACGTGTCGGTCGTCGGATTCGACGACGTCCCGGAGGCGGCGCACCTGTGGCCCCCGCTGACGACCGTGCGCCAGGACTTCGCCGGCATAGGACAGCGCGCGGTCTGGGATCTGCTCACTGATCTGGGTGTTTCGCACGACGGGCAGGCGATGCCCGAGCCCGATCACCTGAGGCTGATCGTGCGCTCGTCGACCGCGCCACCCGGCCGCTGAGACGTCACGGTTTGGCAACGGCTGGTCGCCGAACGCACAGGCACTTGACAGCGGGAGCGATGTGCGGGGTAGCATCGCACACACAATGTGAACGGTCACATCACCGCCACACCACGCCGACGGGACTCGCTGCGGAGCGACTCCGTCGAGACGAAGACGTTTCGAACGACGCGTAGCCCGCGCCGCCGACCGGCCTCGTTTCGCCCTGTCGGACGCGTGTCGGCGTGCCGTCCGCGCTGAAGCGGTGGGCTCCGTGCGGAGAGACCGTGACATCCAACCCAACGAAGGGAACCAGAGTGAAGAAGCACAGCATGCTCAAGGCGGTCGCGGGAGCGGGCGTTCTGGCGCTCGGCATCGGTCTCGCGGGCTGCGCGGGCGACCGCACCGGCAGCGGCGGCGGCGACGCCGCGGAGGCCGGTGGCATCATCGGCGTCGCGATGCCGACGCAGCAGTCGGAGCGGTGGATCGCCGACGGCAACAACGTCAAGTCGCAGCTCGAGGAGCTCGGCTACCAGGTCGACCTGCAGTACGCCAACGACGACATCCCCACCCAGGTCTCGCAGATCGAGAACATGATCACCTCGGGCGCCAAGGCCCTGATCATCGCCTCGATCGACGGCACCACCCTCACCGACGTGCTGCAGCAGGCCGCCGACGCGAAGATCCCGGTCATCGCGTACGACCGCCTCATCAACGGCACGAAGAACGTCGACTACTACACGACCTTCGACAACTACAAGGTCGGCGTCCAGCAGGCCACGTCGCTGCTCACCGGCCTCGGCGTCCTCGACGCGTCGGGCAAGGACACCGGCGCCGCCGGCCCCTTCAACATCGAGCTGTTCGCCGGCAGCCCGGACGACAACAACGCCACGTTCTTCTGGAAGGGTGCCATCGACACCCTGCAGCCGTACCTCGACAAGGGCACGCTCGTCGTCCCCTCCGGCCAGACCGAGTTCGGCCAGGCGGCCATCCTCCGCTGGCTGCCCGAGACGGCGCAGAAGCGCATGGAGAACATCCTCACCGTCATCGGCGGCACCAAGCTGCAGGGTGTGCTCTCGCCCTACGACGGTCTGTCGATCGGCATCATCTCGGCCCTGACCTCGGGCGGCTACTCGGCCGACGCCCTGCCGGTCATCACCGGTCAGGACGCCGAGGTCGGCTCGATCAAGTCGATCATCGCCGGCGAGCAGTACTCGACGATCTTCAAGGACACGCGCGAGCTCGCCAAGCAGGCCGTGACCATGGTCGACGACATCCGCAAGGGCACCGAGCCCCAGGTCAACGACACCGACACCTACGACAACGGCGAGAAGGTCGTTCCCTCGTACCTGCTCGAGTCGACGATCGTCACGAAGGACAACTACGAGAAGGTCCTCGTCGACAGCGGCTACTACACCGCCGACGACCTGAAGTGATCCCCGCGGGAGGGCTCCGGCCCTCCCGCCCCGCCTCCGCCGCGACCGCGCACCGGTCGCGGCGGAGGCCCCTGTTCCCACATCCCCACCGGCGCACAAGCCGGTCCTGCAAGGAGGACCTCGTGAGCACCATCCTCGAGATGCGCTCGATCACCAAGGAATTCCCCGGCGTCATCGCCCTGGCGGACGTGTCACTGACCGTCGAGCGCGGAACCGTGCACGCCATCTGCGGCGAGAACGGCGCGGGGAAGTCCACCCTCATGAAGGTGCTCAGCGGTGTCTACCCCGCGGGCGACTACCGCGGCGAGATCGTCTTCGACGGCAAGACCGTGGAGTTCAAGGACATCCGCGACAGCGAAGCGGCCGGCATCGTCATCATCCACCAGGAGCTGGCTCTCAGCCCCTACCTCTCGATCGCCGAGAACATCTTCCTCGGCAACGAGATCACCCATCGCGGCCTCATCGACTGGGATGCCACGAACAAGGAAGCCGCCAAGCTGCTCGCCCGCGTCGGCCTCGGGGACAGCCCCGACGTGCCCGTGAACGAGATCGGCGTCGGCAAGCAGCAGCTCGTCGAGATCGCGAAGGCGCTGTCGAAGGACGTGAAGCTCCTCATCCTCGACGAGCCCACCGCCGCCCTCAACGACGACGACTCCGAGCACCTCCTCGACCTGATCCGGCACCTCAAGGGGCAGGGGATCACGTCCATCATCATCAGCCACAAGCTCAACGAGATCCGTGCGATCGCCGACGAGGTCACGATCATCCGCGACGGTCGCACGATCGAGACGCTCGACGTCGCCACCGGCGGGACGAGCGAGGACCGCATCATCCGCGGCATGGTGGGACGCGAACTCGAGAACCGCTATCCCGACCGTGACGTCGAGATCGGCGACGAGGTCCTCCGCATCGAGGACTGGACCGTTCATCACCCGACGGATGCCAACCGCGTCGTCATCCACGACGCGAACCTCACGGTTCGCGCGGGCGAGGTCGTCGGCATCGCCGGGCTCATGGGCGCCGGACGCACCGAGTTGGCGATGAGCGTGTTCGGCAAGAGCTTCGGCTCACGCATCTCGGGCACCGTCTACATCCGCGGGCAGAAGGCCGACACCTCGACGGTGCCGGCGGCGATCCGCAGCGGTCTCGCCTACGTCACCGAGGATCGCAAGGGTGCCGGCCTCAACCTCATCGACACGATCAAGCGCAACATCTCCCTCGCGGGCATGCGCAAGCTCGCCAAGAACGGCTGGGTCGACGGCGACGAGGAGTACCTCGTGGCCAACCGGTACCGCAAGTCGATGAACATCAAGGCCCCGACGGTCGACGTGGTGGTCGGGAAGCTCTCCGGCGGCAACCAGCAGAAGGTCGTGCTGTCGCAGTGGCTCTACTCCGATCCGGAGGTGCTCATCCTCGATGAGCCGACCCGCGGCATCGACGTCGGTGCGAAGTACGAGATCTACACGATCATCAATTCCCTCGCGGCGCAGGGCAAGGGGGTGCTCGTGATCTCGTCGGAGCTTCCCGAGCTGCTCGGCATCTGCGACCGCATCTACACCCTCAGCGAAGGCCACATCACCGGCCAGCTGCCCATCGAAGAGGCCACACCCGAGGCCCTCATGGTGCTCATGACGAAGGAGAAGGAAGCCGACCATGTCAGCGCTTAACAACACCGCGACCGAGACCGGTCCGGCGACGCCGAAGGGCCCCGTCGGCGGCGGCGCCGGGGGAGCCGGCGGCATCGTGCAGTTCTTCACCTCGCGTCTGCGCGAGATCGGCATCTTCATCGCGCTGATCGTGATCGTGCTGCTGTTCCAGGCCCTCACCGGTGGACGTCTGCTCACCGCGGGCAACGTGTCGAACATCATCGTCCAGAACAGCTACATCCTGATCCTCGCGATCGGCATGGTGATGATCATCATCGCCGGGCACATCGACCTGTCCGTCGGTTCGGTCGCCGCCTTCGTGGGTGCGGTCTCGGGCGTCCTGATCGTCCAGTGGGGCCTGCCCTGGTGGCTCGGCATCCTGCTCTCGCTCGTGCTCGGCGCGGTGGTCGGCATGTGGCAGGGCTTCTGGGTGGCGTACGTCGGGATCCCGGCGTTCATCGTGACGTTGGCGGGCATGCTGCTGTTCCGCGGTCTCACCCAGATGACGCTCGGCAACACGCAGATCACGCCGTTCCCCACGGAGTACCGCCAGCTCGGCGGCGGCTACCTCTTCCCTGAGCTGTTCCCGGCGGCCACGTCGCCCGCGGAGTGGATCACGGTCGCCCTGGGCGCGCTGACCCTCGTCCTGTTCGTCTTCTCGCAGGTGCGTCAGCGGGCCAAGCGTGCGGCGCTGGAGCTGCAGAACGAGCCGATGGCGGCGTTCCTGGTCAAGGTCATCGGCGGCGGCGCGCTCATCGCCTACCTGACCTACCTCCTGGGTGTCGCCCCCGGCTCGCGCGGCACGCCCATCGTGCTCGTCGTCCTGGCGATCCTCATCATCGGATACTCCACGGTCATGAGCCGGAGCGTCTTCGGTCGCCACATCTACGCGATCGGCGGAAACCGCACGGCCGCGAAGCTGTCGGGCATCAACACCCGCCGCGTCGACTTCCTGCTCTTTGTGAACATGGGCGTGCTCGCGGCCCTCGCGGGCATCGTCTTCACGGGTCGCCTGAACTCCGCCGGTCCGGGTGCCGGAAACCTGTTCGAACTGGATGCCATCGCCGCCTCGTTCATCGGTGGCGCGGCCGTCCAGGGCGGTGTCGGCCGGGTGGTCGGTGCGATCGCCGGTGGTCTGGTCATGGGTGTGCTCAACAACGGCATGTCGCTCATGGGCATCTCGACCGACGTGCAGCAGTTCATCAAGGGGCTCGTGCTTCTGCTGGCCGTGGCCTTCGACGTGTGGAACAAGAACCGCACCCGCGGGTGAAACACCCGATCCTCGGACGCCCCGTCGCCTCGTGCGGCGGGGCGTCCGTCGTGTCTGGGGCAGGATGGAACGGGTGACCCCCCGCCGTCCTCTCCGTCGTGCTCTCACGGTGCTCGCGGTGGCCGCGCTCGTCCTGGCGGGCTGCGCCTCGGCCACGCGGATCGAGTCCGGGACGAACGACGGCGAGGGGGTCGTGGGCATCGCGCTGCCGACGACCGACGACCTCGCCGTCGAGCGGCTGGGCGCGGCGCTCCGCGACGAGCTGCGGGGGCGGGGATATCGCGTCGATCTGCAGTACGCGGCCGACGACGAGCGGACGCAGGTGTCGCAGGTGCAGAACATGCTGACGAAGGGCGAGGACGCGGTCGTCCTCGTGCCGCTGTCGATCGACGCGCTCCAGGCGGCGCGGGAGGCGGCGGATGCCGCCGGGACGGCGTTGATCACGGCGGGCCGTTCCCGCGAGGGCGGTGGGGTCGTCGCGGTGTCCGACCCCGCGGCGGACGGGCGCGCGCAGGCGGCGGCGCTGCAGGACGCGCTCGCCCGCGACCGCGCATCGACGACCGGCGACGACCCGGCGACCGTCGCCATCGTCGCCGGCGTCGCCGACGATCCCGATGTCGCCGCGGCCCACGCCGCCGCCGTGGAGGCGCTGGCCCCCGCGGTCGCCGCCGGTACCCTGCGGGTCGTCGCCGGTGCCGACCTCGAGACCGCGGCGGTGGCCGACATCCCGGGGGAGGTCGAGGCCGGAGCCGAGGAGCGGGTGCGCGCGCTGACGGGGGCGACCGACGGCGGATCGCCCGTCGCGGTGCTCGCGCTGGGGGACGCCGTGACCCGCGGCGTCGTGACGGCCCTGACCACTCCCGATCCGGATGCCACGCCGTCGCCGAGTCCGTCGGCATCCCCGGATCCGGGGGTGGTGCCGGCCCCGCCGCTCGTCGTGGTCGGCTCGGGCGGTGACGCGGTCACGGTCCGAGCGCTGCGCGACGGGATCCTCGTCGCGACCGTCTTCGTCGACACGCGCGCGGGGGCGGGACCGATCGCCGACGCCGTCGTCGCCGCGGCGGACGGCGAGGAGCCCACGCCGAGCACCGCCCCGCCCGCGACCGTCGTCGAACGCGCTGCCGTGCAGTCCGTGTTCCTCGACAGCGGGTGGCTGCGCGCCGAGGACCTCTCCGGCTGACCGGCTTTCGGGATAACCCGAACGAGGAGTGGGGGTGCCCCGGCTGACCCGGATGGAGCGGCGTCCTACCGTGGAACCCATGACCACGGCATCCGTCCTTCCTCCTTCGCCACCGACGCTGCCCGCACCCCCGGGCGCGGTCCCGCGGAGGTCGGTGCGCATCTCGTCGCCCGGCCAGGTCGCCGGCGCCGTCGCCCAGCTCGCCGCGCTCGGCGCCATCGGTCCGGGGGTCTTCGGCGGGCTCTTCGGTCTGCTCGGTGCGGGCGTCGGGCTGCTCTTCGCGGTCCTCATCGGTGCGGTCCTCCTCGCCGGACTGGTGTACGCGCTGTTCGGGGTGGCCTGGTTCGAGCAGGCCCGCCTCGACGGTCTGTACGGCTTCGATCTGCCGGCGTTGCGCCCGCGACGGAGCCCCAAGTCCGGGTTCGTCGGCGTGCTGCACACGATCTGGCTGCAGGCGATCGACCTCCGCCAGTGGCGGGCGGTCGCGTCGTTCACCGTGGCGACGGTGCTCGGACTGGTCACGCTGCTGCTCGTCGGAGCCGTCGCGTGGGGGCTCGCGCTGGTGATCAGCCCGCTCTTCGGCTGGGCGCATGCCGCGCTGTTCGGCCTGTTCCGGCTCGAGGGCGTGGGGGCCCCGCTCGTCGGCGGTCTCGTCGCGCTCGTCGCCACGGGGGCCGTCATCGGGCTGGGCCTGTTGCACGGCGTGCTCGCCCGAGCGATCCTCGTGCCGTCGCGGGAGGCGCTGCTGGAGGAGCAGGCACGCACGTCCGACACCCGCCGCGCCGGCGCCGTCCGGGCCGCCGAGGTCGAGCGCACCCGCATCGAACGGGATCTCCATGACGGCGTGCAGCCGAGACTCGTCTCCATCGGGATGACGTTGGGCCTGGCCCAGACCAAGATCGACGACGACCCCGAGGCCGCCAAGGCGCTCGTGGCCGAGGCGCACGCCTCGACGAAGTCGGCGATCACCGAACTGCGGCAGCTGGCGCGCGGCATCCACGCGTCCGTCCTGGAGGATCGAGGACTGGATGCCGCCCTCTCGGCGCTCGCGTCCCGCTCCCACATCCCGGTGACCCTCGATGTGCGTCTGCCGCGTCGCTGCAGTCGTCCCGCCGAGGCCGCGGTGTACTTCTCGATCGCGGAGGCGCTGACCAACGCCGCGAAGCACTCGCGGGCCGCGAACTGCCGGGTGGACGTGCGCGTCCGTGACGACGGGTCGCTGTGGGCCCGCGTCGAGGACGACGGCCTGGGCGGTGCGCGCGTGGTGCCCGGCGGGGGCCTCGACGGCATCGTGAACCGCGTCACCGCGGCCGGGGGAACGGCCCGTATCGACAGCCCGCAGGGCGGGCCGACCTCGGTGGAGGTGACGGTCCCGTGCGCATCCTGATCTGCGAGGACTCCGTCCTGCTGCGCGAGGGGCTCGTGCGCCTCCTCGCCGACGACGGCCACGAGGTCGTCGCCGCCCTGCCCGACGCGTCGGGTCTCGAGGCCGCGGTCGTCGAGACCACGCCCGAGCTGTGCGTGCTGGATGTACGGCTGCCGCCGACGTGGACGGACGAGGGCATCCGCGCGGCGATCGGCCTGCGGTCGCGGCATCCCGGGCTCGCCGTGCTCGTCCTCTCCCAGTACGTGGAGGAGGAGTACGCCAGTGACCTCATCGCCGACGGCCAGGGCTCGCTCGGCTATCTCCTGAAGGACCGGGTCGCCGACGTCCGCGACTTCCTCGACGCGGTCGCCCGCATCGCCGGGGGCGCCACGGTCCTCGATCCCGAGGTCGTCGGCCAGCTACTGGCTCGGCGTCGACGCGACGACCGGTTGCAGGCCCTCACCGAGCGGGAGCGCGCCGTGCTCGCCCTGATCGCCGAGGGGCGATCGAACCAGGCGATCGCCCAGGCTCTGTTCGTCTCGCCCGCCAGCGTCGAGAAGTACATCACCGCGATCTTCACCAAGCTCGGCCTCGAGCAGGACGAGACGGGGAACCGTCGCGTCATCGCCGCCCTGGTCCACCTGGGCCATGACACCACCGGAGCATCCTCATGAGCGTCCACACTCCCGTCGATCCGAAGCCCACCCCGTCGCGCCGCGCGAAGGGGGCCCTCGCGGTCTCGATCGGCACGATCGTCGTGGGCGGTTGCGTGATCGTCGGCACGCTCCTCAGCACCGGCTTCACGGCCGTCCGGGACCTCAGCGCGATGTCGCTCGGCGCACCGGTCCAGCAGAACGATGTCGCGGGGATCCGCGACCTCGACGTGGACGTCGCGGGCGGCGCCTTGCGCATCGTCTACGACGACGTGTCGGAGGCGGAACTCGACGGCGGAGGCGTGGGGGCGTGGACGCTCGAACGCCGGGGCGACACCCTGCACGTGTCGTCTCCGCGTCGGTCGTTCGCGGACTGGGGCTCGGGGTCGCAGGCGACGCTAACTCTTCCGCGCGAGCTGGGGCGGCAGGACCTGGGACTCCACGTCGAGGTCGCCGGGGGATCGATCGATCTCAGCGGAGACTACGGCGATGTCGACGTGACGGTCTCGGGCGGGAGTGCGACGGTCTCGGGGGCGGCGAGCGCGCTGAGCCTCTCAGTGGCGGGCGGGTCGGTCACGGCCGATGTCGACGGTGTCGATGCGGCGACGTTCGAGGTCACCGGAGGTGATCTCACCGCCGATCTGACGGGTGGGGCGCCAGCGCGCACCCGCGTCGATGTGACCGCGGGCTCGGCCGACATCGGGCTCCCGGATGCGACCTACCGCCTGTCCAGCGAGGGGCCGGGGTCGATCGACAGCAGCCTCCAGACCTCACCCACCGCGACGCCCCGCGTCGAGGTGCAGGCGACTCTCGGGTCGGTGACGCTGCGCACGACGTGAGCGGATGCGTGAGGGGTCACTCTCCGTCGCCTGGATGGCTCGCGGGTGACGGAGATCGACCCCTCACGCGCGTGTGTCGGGGACGGGAGACGGCGATGGCGGCGAGCACCGCGACGATGCCGGCGACCTGGCCGACGCCGAGCGACTCGCCGCCGACCGCGATGCCGAGCAGGACTCCGGTCACCGGGTTGAGCAGGCCGATGAGCCCGACCGTCCCCGCGGGCAGGAGCCGGAGTCCGGTGAACCAGCACACGAAGGCGAGAGCCGTGGCCACGACCGCGATCGCGGCGTAGGCGATGACACCCGTGGCATCCACTGTCGGCGGCGCGCCCTCGACGAGAGCGGCGACGACGATCAGCGCGATCCCCCCGGCGGTGAGCTGCCACGACGTCGTCGCGAGGAGAGGGGTGTCGTCCCGCCAGCGGGTCGTCAGGATCGCCCCGAGCGACGACGACAGGAGGGCGATCGCGGATGCCGCGACCCCGGCGGTCGAGACGCCTTCGGCCCCGAGCCCGACGATGAGCAGCACTCCGGCGATGCCGAGGACGGACCCGATCGCCCACCGCGTCGTCGGGCGCTGCCGCAGGAGCGGCCACGCGAGACCGGCGAGGGCCAGCGGGGCCAGCGCCATGATGGACGCGGCCACCGACGACGGCAGGAGTTGCGCCGCGACGTAGACGAGGACGAAGAAGCCGCCGAAGTTGAGCGCGCCGAGCAGGGGCGCCTTCCACCACCAGGCCCCGCGCGGCCTCCGGCGGGCGAGGAGCCACAGCAGGACTCCGGCCGGGAGTGCGCGCAGCGCCGCCCCCCAGAGCGGTGAGTCGGCGGGGAGCAGGTGTCGCGTGACGACGTACGTCGCCCCCCACGCGAGGGGGGCGATCGCGGTGATCGCGACGGCACGCCATCTAGTTTCCATGGAAGACATATTAGCTTCCGAGGAAGGTAAAGTGGGGGTGTGAACGACGACCGCGTGGACCGCATCGTCGAGCAGTGGCGCGACGAGCGCCCCGACCTCGACGTCTCGCCCCTGCAGGTCATCGGGCGCCTGCACCGCGTCGCCGACCGGCTGCGCGAGGAACTCCTCCGCGTCTACCGCGATCACGGGCTCGGCGAGGGCGAGTTCGACCTGCTCGCCGCCCTCCGCCGCCGGGGCGAGCCGTACGCGTGCGCGGCCGGCGAGCTCGCCCGCACCACCATGGTCACCACCGGTGCCGTGACCAAGCGCGTCGACAGGCTCGTGGCATCCGGGCTCGTCATCCGCCGGGGTGACGACGACGACGGCCGCGGACGCATCGTCGCCCTCACGCCCGCGGGCGTCCGAGTCATCGACGAGGCGTTCGCCGCGCACGTGCGCAACGAGCGACGACTCCTCGCCGGTCTCGGCCCCGCTCAGCGCGCCGAGCTGGAAGCCCTGCTCCGCGCGTGGGGTGGAGCGCTCGGGGTCTGACCCGCGCGGCTCACACCGGCACCTCGGGGGCGGGAGCGGCCGCAGCCGGCGCGGACCGGCCGGCACGGGACACGAGCCAGGCGCCGAGCACGCCCACGCCGAGGCACAGCACGGCCAGCCCGACCATGAGCAGTCCGAAGCCGTCGCGGTAGGCCGCCACCGCCACGGCGAAGACGTCCTCCGACGGACGGGTCGCGTCCTTGGCGTAGGTCCCCACGGCGTTCAGCGACGCGGTGATATCGCTCTCGCTCATGCCCGTCGCACGCAGACGCGAGACGATCCCGCCGATGGTGACCTGGGTGACGACGACGGTGGACAGTGCGGTGCCCAGCGAGTAGAAGAGCTGCCCGAACGTCGTCCGCGAACTCGTCACGGGACCGTAGAACTCCGCGGGCGCCTCGCTCAGGACGAGCGTGCCGTACGGCAGCGCCGAAGCCGTCACGCCGAGGGCGATCAGCACCCCCGCCGGGACGAACGCCACCGGGCTGTCGACGTCGCGCGCGAGAGCGCCCGCCAGGAACCCCGCGGCGGAGAGCACCCCGCCCAGCAGCAGCGACGTCCGCGTGCTCATTCCCCGCGTCATCAGTCTCCCGAGCAGGACGGCGCCCGCGATCGAGGTGACCGTGATCGGCAGCTGCCACAGAGCGACCTCGGCCGGCGCCAGGCCCAGCACGTACTGCCAGAGGTTCGTCAACTGCAGGAAGGATGCCGCGACGCCGAAGTTGAACACGAACCCGGCGCACAGCGCCGCGAGGAACGACGGACGCCGGAACAACGACACGGGGAAGAACGGATGACGCACCCGCGTCTGCGTCCACGCCGCGAGGGCCAGCACCGCCACTCCCGCCGCCGTCAGCGCCCAGGTGAGGGGCGAGGTCAGCGACGCGGCGAACTGGGAGACGCCGTAGAGGAAGGTGACCATGCCCAGGACGAGGAGCACCTGCCCCACGACGTCGCGCGGCTCGGAGACGCTGGGCGGCACGACGGGCAGAACGGCCAGGACGGCGCCGATGCTCACGACCGAGAGGAGGGGCACGAGGAGGAAGGCCGTGCGCCAATCGACGCCGGCCAGCATGCCGCCGCCGAAGGTGATCGCCACCGAGGACGCTCCCGAGACCGCGGCGAAGGTCGCCACCGCGGCGGGAAGACGACCGGGAGCGGCGAGCACCTGGATGTAGGCGAAGGCGGCGGCGTAGACGGCGCCCAGGCCCACCCCCGACAGGCCCTGCCCGGCGATGTAGACCGCCGGCACGGGCGCGAGCCCCACGACCAGCTGGCCGACCGTCGCGACGGCCAGCGCCCACACCAGCATGCGGCGGCGCCCGATGCGGTCGGCCAGCAGACCCGTGCTGATGACGGATGCCGCGATCGCCAGGGTCTGCATCGAGGCCGCCAGCGCTTGATCGCCCGCCACCATGTCCAATCCCCGGCTGGCCCCCACCAGCGCGGTCGCGGCCACGTTGGGGGCCGCCCCCTGGATCGCGGCGAGGACGCCGAGCAGGGGCAGACCCCACCGTGTGGCGCGAGAGGAGAGGACGGACGAGGGGGAGGTGGACACGGCGGGCCCTTTCGCGGAGGTCATCAGGCGGAGAACGCCGGGGTGCCGGCGATCCGGGTCTCGTGGATGCGGATGTCGTGCCAGCGCTCGGGGTCGGAGCTCCACGGATCGGCGTCGGCGACCACGAAGTCCGCGCGGGCGCCCCGTCGCAGGACACCCCGGTCGTCGGCATGGATCTGCCACGCCGCATCCGTCGTGATCGCGGCGAGCGCCTGCCCCGGCGTGACGCGCTCGTCCGGACCCAGGACACTGCCGTCGGCCTCGAGCCGGCGCAGGACCGCCGTCTGCGCGCTGCGCAGGGGGTCCGCGGTCGTGACGTTGTCGTCGGAGTGGATGCTCGGCCGCAGTCCCGCCCGGAGCGCCGAAGCCAGGCGGTCCAGGCGGACGGCGCGGTAGGGGCCGAGGATCGAGTCCCGGAACGCCGCGCCCCAGTACCGCACGTGGTCCATCAGGAAGCTGGGCGACACCCCCGCCGCAGCCATCCGGGCCAACTGCGCGTCCGTCGTGACGGAGGCGTGCTCGAGCCGGTGCCGGAGATCGCGCGAGTCCTTCGCGAGAAGATCCTCGAGCGTCGTGAGCGCCAGGTCCACGGCGGCGTCGCCGTTCGTATGGATCATGAGCTGCCAGCCGTCGTCGAGGCCGGCCGAGAGGGCGTCGCGGAGGCCCTCGGAGGTCCAGTTGGCGTGGCCGCGACCGGGGCGACCGGAGCTGTCGTGACCGAGGTACGGGTCCTCGAAGAACCCGGAGCGGCCCTGGTTGGACCCGTCGACGACCACCTTCCACGCATCCGCGCGCACCATGTCGTCTCCGCTGAAGGGCGTCACCCCGGCGGCACGCCAGGCCGCCGCCGCCTCGCGCGGGGTCGTGAACCCGGGCAGCGCGGAGAACTGCGCGGTAGACACGCGGACGGGAAGCCGTTCGGTGTCGTTGAGCCGGTGGAGGAGCGCGATCTCACTGACCCCGGCGATCGTCCCGGTCATCGCCTCGCGTACCGAGGTGATGCCCCGGGACGCCCACCCGGTGAGGATCGTGCGCACCCCGCGGTCGATCTCGGCGGCCTCCGGCCGTGGCAGCGCCGCCAGGAGCATCGACACCGCCGGGGCTTCGCCCACCACGCCCGTGAGGCGACCGTCGACGCGCCCGAACGTGCCGCCCGTCGGCGCCGGTGTGCCGTCGGTGATCCCGGCGGCTTCCAGTGCCCGGCTGTTGGCGTAGGCGAAGTGCATCGAGGCGTTCAGCACGACGACGGGTCGATCGAGGGCGACGCGATCGAGGATGTCGCGGGTGAGGTCGGGCTCGCCGGCGTACAGGCTGGGGTCGAAGAGCTTCGCGAGCAGGTACTCCCCGGGGGCACCGGAGCCGGCCGCCTTCTTCAGCGTGGTGACCACGTCGTCGAAGGTGGCGCAGCGCGGGTGCGACACGTCGACCCAGTCGAGCATCAGCAGCGACACCCAGACATGGGCGTGCGGCTCGATGAGTCCCGGCAGCACGACCCCGTCGGGCCGCAGCGTCCTCGTCCCCGGACCGATGAGGCCCTCGACGTCGTCGCGCGTGCCGAGGCCGACGATGCGACCGTCCGCGATCGCCATCGCCTCGGCCGTCGGCGAGTCGGCGTCGCCCGTGGAGATCGCTCCGATCACCACCAGGTCAGCGCGGCCGTCGCCGCGGGGACCCGTGTCGCGCGGGGCGCCGGAGATGTGCGTGCCGGATGCCGCGATCGCGGGGGCGATCCGATCGTGCAGGGCGGGGGTGGATGCGGAGCAGGCGTCGGTCATGGTTCTCCCGTCGGGGAAGGGCGAGGAGCCGGGTCGTCCGTGGACCTCCGCGCCCGGGCGGATCACAGGGGCAGGTGGCGCAGGACCGCCGCGGCTTCGTTCGCGGCGAGGATCGCGAAGACGACGGTCATCATCTGTGCGTTGTACGCGATCATCTCGGTCTTCGCGCGCTGCAGCGATCGGGTCACCGCGGGGCTGCGGGACAGGGCCACGGCGG
The DNA here is from genome assembly GCF_001898305.1 of Microbacterium sp. 71-36. Lineage (NCBI taxonomy): Bacteria > Bacillati > Actinomycetota > Actinomycetes > Micrococcales > Microbacteriaceae > Microbacterium > Microbacterium sp. 71-36. The sequence continues at coordinate 811,671 of NZ_MKTP01000001.1, read as the reverse complement.
CGGGCACGATCAGCGGCAGCGAGCCGCCGATCGCGACCCCGAGACAGAGGATCGCCGAGAGGACGATCGAGAGGTGGGCGTCGGCGATGATCGCTCCGCCCTTGAGCGCGAGGGGGAGGTTCTTGGAGTTCGCCGCCGCCATCATCAGCCCGAGCCCGAGCGCGCGGGCGGGCGTGATGGCGTCGATGGCCGCGAGCCAGGCGGGAGTCTTGACCGGGTGGCCGTCACGCGGACGCGAGCGCCAGCTCAGGACCGCGAACACCGCGAAACCGATCGCGATGAGCGCGGACAGGATGAGGGTGACCTTTCCCGTTCCCGCCGCGCTCGACGCGCGAGAGGCTCCCGCCGCGCCGAGGAGCAGCAGCGCGAAGGACACCGCGGTGAAGGTGGCCACGTACACCGCCGCGGACGCCCGCCCGCGTGGTGCGAGCACGATCGCCACGATCGCGACGATCGGGAGCGGTGAGATCGCCATCCCCACCGTGAGGGGGAGGAGTTCGCTCAGTGCGTCCACGCCGGGTCCTTCCGTCCGGCCCCGGGACGACGCTGTCGTCTCCCGTGGGTCCGAACGGAGGCTATGACGCCGGTCTTCGCGCGCGGACGCGATGTTCGGTCAGCACGACGAAACGACCACGCGGCACCGGTGGCGCGACCGGATGCTCAGCCCTTCAGCGCCTTCGCCAGACGTTGCGGCGAGACGGGCTCGGCCGTGCCCAGGCGCTGCGCGAAGAGGCTCACGCGGAACTCCTCCAGCAACCACCGGGTCTGCACCAGGTTCGCCGGCGCGTCGGCGGGGAGCGGCATCACCCCGCCGGCCTCGACGAAGCCCGCGGCTCCGCGCTCGTACTCGGTCATGCGCTGACGATCGCGGCCCGGGTTGTCGGGCAGTGTCTTCACGCGCTCCAGCGCCCCCGCGAGGTACCGCGGCAGGTGGGCGAGGCGGGCGAGGCCGGTTCGCGCGATGAAACCGGGGAAGATCAGGCCTTTCAGCTGCCCGCGCACGTCGTTGAGTGCTCCGAGCAGCGTGATGGATGAGGCATCCTTCATCGCCCGATCCACCTCGCGCTGCGCCAGCAGGATTCTCGCGACGAGCGACACGGCCTGGAAGGTCTGCTCCACCGACGCGGCCGAGAACGCGTCGCGCACGCGCGCGAAGTCCGCACGGGTGCGGACGATCCCCGTGGACGCCGCGCGCTGCAGCACGTCGTCGGCGACGGCGACCCGCGCGTCCTCGATCAGGGCCTTGGCGTTCTGGTACGGCGAGGCGGCGAGCGCGAGCTTCTCGTTCGCGGTGAGGTGGTCGAGCACGTACGACGCGGGGGAGGGCACGGCCAGCAGCAGCAGCCGCCGGATGCCGGCGCGGGTGTGCCGCACGGCGTCCTCGGGTGTCGCCTCGACGCGGAGGGCGACGCTGTCGCCCTCGTCCACGAGCGCCGGGTATCCGCGCACGACGCCCCCGGCGACGGGGGTGTCGACGACCTCGGCGAGGTCGTCGAAGTCCCACGTCGTGAGCTTCGTCCGTGAAGCGAAGGCGGGGGATGCCTCGGCGACCCGCGCCGCGGCCGTCCTCGACGGGGGGCGCGCGATCGTCGACTCCACGCTCGAACGCGCGCGGTCGGCGAGGCGTCGCTGCAGCGCCCCGAGATCGCGGTCCGAGCCCACGGCCCGCCCGCGGGGGTCGACCGCGCGGAAGGACATCATGAGGTGCCCCGGCACGCGGTCGAGTTCGAAGTCGGCGGCGCTCACGCGCTGGTTCGCCACGCGCTGCACCTGCGCCGCGAGCGCGTCCACGAGCGTCGACTTCGGCAGACCGTTCGCGTGCTCGGGACCCTTCTCCGCCAGTTCGGCGCTGAATTTCTCGGCCCAGTCGGCGGCGGGCACGACGTTGCGTCGGATGGTTTTGGGGAGGGCGCGCAGCAGCGCCGTGACGAGCTCGTCACGCATGCCCGGCACCTGCCAGTCGAAGCCGTCGGGGCGCAGCTGCGCCAGCAGGGGCAGCGGGACGACCACCGTCACCCCGTCGTCGGGGGCACCGGGTTCGAAGCGGTAGGCGAGGTTCAGCGTCTGGTCGCCCTGGCGCCAGCGCGCGGGGAAGGCACGGTCGTCGCCCTGCGCGCGGTCGCCGGTGAGGTCGGACTCGCGCAGATCGAGCAGGTGCGGCGTGCGGGCCGAGGCATCCTTCCACCACGTCTCGAACGAACGCACGTCCGTGACGTCGGCGGGGATCCGCGCGTTGTAGAACGCGAACACCGCCTCGTCGCCGACGAGGATGTCGCGGCGGCGCTCGCGCTCCTCGATCTTCTCGAGCAGCCGACGCTGCTCGAGGTTCCGGCGGAGGAAGGCGGTCAGGCGCTTGTCGAGCACCGACGGGTCCCACTCGCCCTCGACGAGCGCGTGCCGCACGAACATCTCGCGGGCGAGCGGACGGTCGAAGCGCGCGAGCTGGACGCGGCGCCGACCGACGAGCTCCACCCCGAAGAGCGTGACCTTCTCGTACGCGGCGGCGGAGCCGGCATCCTTCGACCAGTGCGGCTCGCTGAGCGAGCGCTTCACGAGGCCGGGGGCGAGGTCTTCCGCCCACGCCGGGTCGACGGCGGCGACCGTACGGGCGAACAGGCGTGAGGTCTCGACGAGCTCGGCCGCCATGACCGCCGAGGGACGCTTCTTCTTCAGGCCCGACCCGGGGAAGATCGCGAACCGCGCCCCGCGCGCGCCGATGTACTCGCCCTTGGCGGTGCGGGCGTCGCCGGGGGCCTTGCGGTCCTTGGCCTGCGCCAGGGTGCGGGGGTCCAGGATGCCGATGTGCGACAGGAGTCCGGACAGGATCGCGCGGTGGATGGCATCCCCCTGGGCGTGGCCCTCGGGGGCGGTGTCTTCCGACCCTCGTCCCACTGCTGACGCGGCGTGTCCCGATCGTTGCGGTTTCGAGCGGCCCGAAGCCGCCATTTCTGGGACACGGTTCCTCGCCCCGCGGCCCTCGCGCCCCGCACCGAGCAGCGACTGCAACTGCCGATGCACGTCGACCCACTCGCGCACGCGCACGTAGTTGAGGTGCTCGCTGCGGCACAGGCGCCGGAAGGCGCTGGAACCGAGTTCGGCCTGCTTCTCCTGCAGGTACTCCCACAGGTTCAGCAGCGACAGGAAATCGCTCGTCGGGTCGGTGAAGCGCGCGTGGAAGCGGTCCGCCTCCTCACGGCGCTCCTCGGGGCGTTCGCGGACGTCCTGGATCGACATCCCGGCGACGATCGCCATGACCTCGGGCAGCACGTCCGCGTCCCGCGCCTCGATCAGCATGCGGGCGAACCGCGGATCGATCGGCAGACGGGCGATCTCGCGGCCGACCGCGGTGAGACGCGGACCGCGCTCGTCGCCCCGGCCGCTGCGTCGCCGGGACGGGTCGCCGTCCTCCCGGACGTCGCGGCGCTCGGACCCCGGCGCGGGCAGCGTCACCGCGCCGAGCTCGACGAGCAGGTCGAACGCGGCCTTCACGCCGCGGGAATCCGGCGGCGTCAGGAACGGGAACGCCTGGATGTCGCCGAACCCGAGCGACAGCATCTGGAGGATGACGGATGCCAAGGACGTCCGCAGGATCTCGGGCTCGGTGTACTCCGGGCGGCGGAGGAAATCGTCCTCCGAGTACAACCGGATCGCGATACCCGGCGAGGTGCGTCCCGCACGCCCGGAGCGCTGCTGCGCCGACGCCTGCGACACGGCCTCGATCGGCAGCCGCTGGATCTTCGACCGGTTGCTGTAGCGCGAGATGCGCGCGGTGCCGGTGTCGATTACGTACCGGATGCCGGGGACGGTGAGGCTCGTCTCCGCGACGTTCGTGGCCAGGATGACGCGGCGGCGGACGCCGGCGACGGTGGAGCGCTCGAACACCCGGTGCTGTTCGGCGGCCGAGAGACGCCCGTACAGCGGCAGCACCTCGGTGGGGGAGGCATCCTTCTGGTACGCCCCGCGGATGGCATCCGCGGCATCCCGGATCTCGGCCTCGCCGGGGAAGAAGACGAGCACGTCGCCCGCGGGTTCGCGGTCGAGCTCGCGGAGAGCGTCGACGACGGCGCCGACCTCGTCAGCGTCGTCGGTCTCGCGCTTGCCGTGTGCCGCGCTCCGGATCTTCTTCGGCTGCGGCGTGGGTGTGCCGGCATCCGGCTCGGAATCGCCGGTTTCTTCCGGAGCCCGGTCCGCCCCGTCGACCGGTCGGTACCGGATCTCGACCGGATACGTCCGGCCCGACACCTCGATGACCGGTGCGGGCACCGGCTCGCCGCCGGGCTCGGCGGGGGGCGCGGCGAAGTGGCGCGCGAAGCTCTCGGGGTCGATCGTCGCCGAGGTCACGATGACCTTCAGGTCGGGGCGCTGGGGCAGGATGCGGCGGAGGTAGCCGAGCAGGAAGTCGATGTTCAGCGAACGCTCGTGCGCCTCGTCGACGATGATCGTGTCGTAGCGGCGCAGCAGCCGGTCGCGATGGATCTCGTTGAGCAGGATGCCGTCGGTCACGAGCGCGACGCGGGTGTCGGCCGACACCTTGTCGGTGAAGCGCACCTTGTAGCCGACGGTGGAGCCGAGCGGCACCTGCATCTCTTCCGCGATGCGTTCGGCGATCGTGCGCGCGGCGATGCGACGGGGCTGCGTGTGCGCGATCGAGGTGCGGCCCAGCTCGAGGCAGATCTTCGGGAGCTGCGTCGTCTTGCCGGAACCGGTCGCACCGGCCACGATCACGACCTGGTGGTCGCGGATGGCGTGCGTGATCTCGTCCCGCGCGGCGCTGACGGGCAGCTCGGGCGGGTAGACGATGACGGGTTCGACGGACACAGCCTTCCAGCCTATCGCGCCGCCGAACGCCGTGCGTCGGCGCCCGAACGCCGTGCGTGATCACCCGATAAACGCGATCCACGGCGAGACACGCCTTGCCGCGCCGTGTCTCGCCGTGGATGCCGTTTATCGCTGAAGGGGCGCAAGGGTGCGGCGGCGGCGCAGGGGGAGCGGGGAGGGGGGGGGGGATCAGGGCATGGATGCCTTCTGCGCAACGACGCGACGGGCGGCGGCATCCACCTTCGCCGCGAACGCCGGGTCTGTCTGCGCCTTCGCGAGCACCGCCTGGTGCATCTCGGGGTACACCGTCGGATCGGCCGAGACGAGCAGCAGGTCGATCCCCGCCTCGACCGCGAGCGTCGCGCGGTCGGCGGGCGACCATTGCTGCACCTGCTGCGCGGCGGAGAGGTCGTCGGTGGTCACGACGCCGTCGAAGCCGACCGTGTTCCGCAGCACGCCGACGACGGTCGGCGAGAAGGCGGCGGGCGCCGAGGGGTCGATCTTCGCGTAGATCGCCGTCGACAGCATGACCACGGCCGGGCCCTGCGCGAGCACCGTCGAGTAGACGCCCACGTCGGATCCCTCGGCGGTGACGAAATCGTCCGTCACGCCGGAGGCGGTGTCGGTGTTCTCGCCCACGTGGCCCAAGCCCGGGAAGTGCTTGAACGTCGGAAGCACTCCGCCGTCGCGCATCCCCTGCGCGAACGCGCCGGCCTTCGCGGCCACCGTCGCCGCGTCGTAGCCGTATTCACGGTCGAGCTGGCCGATCGGCGGGTTGCTCCGCGCGGTCTCGGGGCTGGTCACGACGTCGGCGACCGGGGCGAGGTTCATGTTCACCCCGGCCTGCGCGAGCTGCCCGCCCCACGTCGCGGCGTTGCCGCGGAGGTCGCTGTCGCTCTGCCGTCCCTGATCGACGGCCGAGGGGATGCCGTCGAATCCGGGACCGGAGAGCACCTGCACCTCGCCGCCCTCCTGGTCGGTCGCGACCCACAGTTCGGGGCGTCCGGCGGCGACGAGCGAGGTGAAACCGCCGACGAGGGCGGCCGTGGCCGGGATGCCGGCATCCGAACGCCCGTGCAGGAAGACGCCGCCGATGTGGTCGTCGCGGACGGCGGCGACGGTGGTCGGGTCGGCGCCGCCCACGGAGGTGCCGACCATGAACATCTGCCCGACCTTGTCGGCGAGGCTCAACCCGGCGAGCGGATCGGGAGTGGGCGTCGGCGTCGGCGTCGGCGATGCCGTCGGGGTGGCGCTCGTCGTGGGGGCGGGCGCGGGCTCGGGGACGCAGCCGGCGAGCGCCACGGCGATCAGCAGCAACGGGATCGTCGACCGTGCGATGTTCCTCACCCCTCGATCGTGACGTATCCGGCGTCGGGTCGGACGGTTCCGATCCGGGCTTGACTCTGCCGCTGCGTCAACCGCCAGGGTGGATGCCATGAACGAATGGCCCATCGCCGAGGTCGCCCGCGCGGCCGGGGTGACCAGCCGCGCCCTCCGGCACTACGAGAGCGTGGGGCTGCTGCGCCCGTCCCGCGTCGCCGCGAACGGGTACCGCTTCTACGGCGAGCGCGAGATCGCGCGCCTGTACCGCATCCTGTCGCTGCGTGCGCTGGATGTGCCGCTGCCCGACATCGCGCGGGCGCTGTCCGACGAGCGCTCGCTCGTGGACGTCATGCGAGCGCATGTGACGGCGCTCGAGGAACGGCGTTCCGCGCTGGAGCGTCGCATCACCGCGGTGGGGAAGACCCTCGCCGCACTGGAGGAAGGAAAGACCATGGACATCGACGACGTGCTCGCGGGGGTCGACGACTCCCGGTGGGAGAGCGAGGTGCGGGCGCGCTGGGGCGACGCCGCGTGGGAGGAGGCGCAGGCTCGTCGTGACGCGTTCACCGACGGGGAGCGCCGCGCCGACGACGAGCGCAGCCGCGACGTGAATGCCGCCCTGCGGGATGCCGCGGCGCGGGGCCTCCCGGCGGACGGCGCCGAGTTCCAGGCCCTGATCGCCGTGCACCACCGGTGGGTCGGAGACCAGTGGGGGCGGGTCCCGGATGCCGCGGCCTACGTGGGCCTCGGCGAGCTCTACGTCGCCGACGAGCGGTTCGCGGCCGTGTACGGCGGCGCGGACGGCGCCGTCGCGGTCCGCGACGCGATCGCGGTCTTCGCGGCGGCCCGGCTGCCCTAAGGCCGTCGTCTGCGGAAGATCGTGACCGCGCCCCCGCGAGAGGGCGTGAGTCCTGCGGCCTCGAGCTGCTGCACGGTCCGGCGCGAGAGGGACGGGAGCTCGGCGGTGCGTCCCGGTGCGGGGCGGGCCTGACCGACCAGCAGCGTCCGGCGGTGTCCGCCCGATCGCACCTCGAGCCGGGCGTACTCCGTTCCCTCGCGCCACCGCAGTTCGTCGATGTCGCCGTAGGGGAAGCGCTCGGTGCCGCCGGGCCCGTCGATGCGCAGCTCCGACCGCCCGAAGCCGATCGCGTGGCCGGCGGCGCGGCCCCGCACGAGCGCGCGGAAGCCGAGGAAGACGGGGAGGACGACCACGAGTCCGACGGCGAGGATGACGACGCGGGCGCCGCGCAACAGGTCCAGGCGGTCGAGCCAGATCATCAGGGGAATCGTGGCGGCCCCGGCGACCGTCGTGGCGGCGATCAGGAGCACGATCAGGGTCGCGAGGTGCAGGCGGACGGCACGCACACGCACGAGCGCGCCGTCCCGTTCGTCGTCCGCCTCCCACGCGGGAGCATGACGCTCCTCACCGGTCGTCCGGACGAGCGACAGCAACCGCCCGAGGAGGGCCAGCGTCAGCCACGCCGCCGCGGGCAGGGCGGCGAAGGCCACGACGGCCCCGAACGCACCGGCATCCGCCCGTGCCAGGACGACCGCGAGAGCGATCGCGGCCGCCGCGACCAGGACGTGCAGGAGGAGTGCGCCGCGGCGGAGCAGGGCGATCGCCTGCACGCCCGCGATCCCCACGCCCCATCCGCCGAGCAGCGCGGCGAGGAACGGTGCGAAGTCCGTGGCCGAGCCCGCGCCGGCGAGCAGCAGCGCGAGGACGAGCAGGATGCCGGCGCCCGCGAGGACCCACACGAGGGAGCGCACGCGGCGGTCGGCGGGGACATCCGTCACGATCGACCAGCCTACGAGGAGCGACCGCGTGCTCAGCCGTTCCCGGCCGAGCAGGTCGGCTGGTTCGCCTTGGAACCGCTGATGGTGCTCGGCAGCTCCACGGCCTCCGGCGCGGGCGTGGCGGAGGTGGCATCCGGAGCCGGCGTGCTCGCCTCGGGCGCCGGAGCGGACTCGGTCGGCTGCGGCGCGGACGGGTCGGCGAAGACGCCCTCGTTGGCGCCGAGCTCGCCGGTGAGCACGATCGGCGCGTTCGTGTCGATCGCCTCCCACAGCACGCTCGCCGCGTTCTCGTTCGGGATGACGCGGTTGCGGTCGGCCGGGTCTTCGAGCACGGGGTACTGCACGAAGGTGATGTCGTCGAACGGCACGTCCTTGAGCGTGTAGGCCAACTGGGCGATGCGGATCGGGTCGGCGAGGCTCTGACTGGGCTGGATGTTGTTCACCGCGGTGTTCGCGAGACCGATCAGCGTGCCGGGGTTGGAGAGCACCTCGGCGCTGCGCAGCTTGTTGATCAGGCGCGAGAGGTACTGCTGCTGGTTGCCGATGCGGGCGAGGTCGCTGCCGTCGCCGACGCCGTGACGGGTGCGCAGGAACGCGAGGGCGTCGTAGCCGGTGACCACGCGGGGACCGGCCGGCCAGTCGATTCCCGCATCGGGGTCGTTGATGCCGTCGCCGCCGATGCAGACCTCGACGCCGCCGATCGCGTCGGTGATGTTCACGACGTTGCCGAAGCTCACTTTCGCCGCGAACGGGATGCTCTGGCCGCTGAGCTCCGACACGGTGTCGGCGACGCAGGTCAGCCCGCCCTTCTCGTAGGCGGTGTTGATCTGGGCCTTCGACCACGCCGACTCCACGGTCCCGTCGGCGCCGGTGCATTCGGGGATCGGAACCTGCAGGTCGCGGGGGAAGGACACGACCGTGACCCGGCGGGGGTCGGCCGAGACGCTGACGAGCATGTTGACGTCGTTGCGGGCGCCCTCGTTCTCGGGGTCGCTGCACCGGGCTCCGAATGCCTGCTTGACCTCGTCGTCGCATTCGTCGGTGCCGACCACGAGCACCGAGAAGGCCTCGTCGTAGGCGCTCAGTGCGGGCGGCTGCGCCGGGGCGTCCTTCAGCGGGACCGCCGCCTCGGCCAGGCGCTGCGTCAGTGACCAGGCGTAGAAGCCGCCCACGGCGACCGCGGCGACGACGGCGACGGTCAGCGCGATCGCGAGGGCCTTGGCTCCGCGGCGCCACCCCGACTCGGGCGTGCGGCGCGCGTGCTGGGCGGGGGGCTGCGTCATCCGGGTAGTCAACCACGCCGTTCCGGGAAAGAGGTGGGACGCGGGGCGGTCGGGTGTCCGACCGCCCCGCGGGGGGTTACTGGCCGCCCTCGGTGAGGGTGACGTCGATCGGCGTGTAGTCGCCGTCCACGGTGACGCCCTCGTCATTCAGAGCCGTCAGCGCCTTCTCGATGTAGTCGTTCGAGTAGGCGGATGCCGGAGGCTCGGTGGTGATGAGGTTGAGGCCGTCCTGGTTCTTCGCCGCGAGGGCGCCCTTGACGGTCTTGTCCCAGGCGGCGGAGTCGATGAGACCGAAGTCGCCACCGGTCCAGATGAGCTTGTTGACCTCGTTCATCTGCCACAGCTGGTGCGTCGGACCCACCGGGAACGCGCTGACACCCGGGGCGGTCGCGGCCTTGTAGGTGATGTCGGCGGCCTCGGTGGGGTTGTCGCGCGCGAAGACCCAGCCCTTGATGACGGCCTTCAGGAAGCGCGTGGCGGCATCGGCGTACGCGGGGTCGTCGGAGAGGCGCTTCGTGTCGGCCCAGATCGCGTCCTGCAGCATGGCGCCGGCGGTGTCCTCGTACGAGATCACGTTGATGTCGTCCATCGTGTACAGCTTCCCGGTGGCGGGGTTCACCGTCTCCAGCAGCTGCGCGAGCTCGTTGTAGGTCATCGCCTGGGCGGCATCCACGTCCTTGTCGAGGAGCGCGTTCATGGAGAAGTCCTGGGTCGTGATCTTGACCGTGGAGGCATCCAGGCCCTTGTCGGCCATCGCGGCGAAGATCTCCCACTCGTTGCCGAAGCCCCACGAGCCGATGCGCTTGCCCTCGAAGTCGTCGACCTTCGTGATGCCGGAGTCCTTCCACGACACCTGGGTCGTGCCGGACTTCTGGAACACCTGCGCGATGTCGGTGAGTTCGACGCCCTGGTTCTCCATCGTGCCGAGGACCTTCGGCACCCAGGCGACGGCGAAGTCGACGTCTCCGGCGACGAGGGCGTCCTGCGGCACGATGTCGCCGCCCGAGGGGACCACATCGACCTTGTCGAAGCCCTCCTCCTGGAAGTACCCCTTGTCGAGGGCGACGTAGTAGCCGGCGAACTGCGCCTGCGGCAGCCACTGCAGCTGCAGCTTCACGGAGGTGAGCGGCGTGAAGTCCCCGCTCGACTCGGCGGGAGCGCTGGAGCCGCCGGCGCAGGCGGAGAGGGCGAGGGATGCCACGGCGATCCCCGCGAATGCGCCGAGGGCGCGGCGTGTGCTGTGTGTCATGGGAGTCCTTTCGGGTGCGGGTGGTGCAGGTGTGGTGCGGTGGAACCTGTTCTGTCGAGGGCGGACGGGAGGGATGCCGGTCAGGCCGGCGGACGCCCCGCGCCGAGGCGCCGTGCGACGGCGCGTTCGAGCAGCGAGGTGACGAGGAAGAAGACGAGACCGATCACGATGCCGCCGCCCACGAACGCCCAGGCGAGGGCCGCGCGTCCCGACTTGGCGTAGGTGGCGATCGCGGTGCCGATGCCGTCCGAGGGCCCGCCGAAGTACTCGGCGACGAGAGCGGAGATCACCGCGAGCGAGGCGGCGACGCGGACGCCGGTGAGCAGGTACGGCAGCGCGTTGGGGAGGGTGAGGAGGCGGAACGTCTGCGCGCCCGACGCCGCGGTCGCGCGGAAGAGGTCGCGCTGCACCGGACGCGTCTGCCGGAGCCCCCGGAGCGTGTTGACGAACACCGGGACGAAGGCCGCGATCGCGGCGACCGCTGCGCGACCGAACTGGCTGGAGGCGCCGAACATCGTGTTGAGGATCGGGGTGATCGCGACGATCGGCACGACGGCGAGCGCGGCGACCAGCGGCGCCGTCATTCCGTCGACGGGGCGCCAGGTCGCGGCCAGGGCGGCCAGCGCGACGGCGAGGACGGTGCCCGCGACGAGACCCACCAGGGCGTTGGTGCCCGTGATCGCCGCGGCCTCCACGATGAGCGGGAAGCGCTGGACGCCTTCGCCGAGGATCGCGGCGGGGTCGGGGAGCATCCGCGGGGCGCTGCCCGACGCGACGTAGGCGAACCAGGCGCCGAGCCCGAGGAGCCCGACGGCGACGGGCGCGGCGACGCGCAGCCAGGACGGGAGCCGGGTGGCGGTCATCGTTCGTTCGCCCGCTGCAGGGGAGCGCCGTGGAGCGCCTCGCGCACGGCGGTGACGCGCGTGAAGTACTCGGGCGATTCGCGCAGGGCCTCGTCGCGCGGGCGTCCGGGGCGGGTGTCGATGACCTCGGTGATGCGGCCGGGCCGCGGGCTCATCACGACGACGCGGTCGGAGAGGAACACCGCCTCGGGGATCGAGTGGGTGACGAAGACCACCGCCGCTCCCGTCTCGGCGGCGATGCGCGCGAGTTCGGTCTGCAGCCGCTCGCGGGTCATCTCGTCGAGCGCGCCGAACGGCTCGTCCATGAGGAGCAGCTGCGGGGAGGCGGCGAGCGACCGGGCGATCGCCACGCGCTGCTGCATGCCGCCGGACAGCTGGTCCGGGTAGCGCCCGACGAACTCCGACAGCCCGACGAGCTCGGCGAGTTCGGCGACGCGGGCGTCGCGGCGGGCACGGCTCCAGCGGTGCAGTTCGAGCGGCAGCGCGATGTTCGCCGCGACCGTGCGCCAGGGCAGCAGGCCCGCCTGCTGGAACGCGATGCCGTAGTCCTGGTCGATGCGGGCCTGGCGTGCGGCCTTGCCGAAGATGGCGAGGTCGCCCGCGCTGGGCGTGTCGAGGTCGGCGATGAGGCGCAGCAGCGTCGACTTGCCGCAGCCCGAGGGACCGATGAGCGAGACGAACTCTCCGGCGGCGACGTCGAGGTCGACCCCGGTGAGTGCGGTCACCTCGCCTCCGGTCGAGGGGAACACCTTCCCCACGCCGGCGGCGTGGACGGCGGGTGCGGTCATCGGATCTCCTCTCCGCGACGGAAACGGTGCAGGGTCGCACCGATGAGCGCGACGCCCGCGGCGGCGACGAGCCCGATGGCGACGGTGCCGAACGTGGGCGCCCAGGGGGCGGCCGGGTCGGACGAGGCTTGACCGGCGAGCTGGATGAGCATGCGCCCGATCCCGCCGCGCAGCCCGATCGACACCTCGGCGACGACCGCGCCGACGACGGCGGAGGCGGCGGCGAGACGGAGGGCGGGCAGCAGGTGCGGCACGGCGGCGGGGAGCCGCAGGTGGATCAGCGTCGACCACCAGCCGGCCGCCCCCGCGTGGAACAGGTCGAGGTGCAGCGCGTCGGGGGCTTCGAGGCCGCGCAGCATGCCGATGGCGACGGGGAAGAAGGCCAGGTACGAGGCGATCAGCGCGACCGAGAACCACTGCGGCCACGGGAAGACCCCGGCGCGGTCGATCTGGTTGCCGAGCGCGTTGACCACCGGGGCGAACGCGATGAGCGGCACGATCTGGCTCACCACGATCCACGGCAGCAGGCCCCACTCCACGAGCCGCCAGCGCTGCATGACGATGCCCAGGATGCCACCCACCACCACGCCGATGACCCACCCGAGGGCCGCGAGACCCAGCGTCGTGCCGGCGGCCTCGAGCACCGAGACGATCAGCGGCGGGGTGTCGCCGCCGCTCGTCGGCGCGAACATGCGCGCGACCATGTCCCACATGTGCGGCATGGCCCGGTCGTGCGTGCGGGGGAGGAGGATGACGCCGGACCCGGCGGAGCCGTCGCCCCCGACCGTGACGCCGTCCGCGGGCCCGAGCAGCTTGTACAGCTCCCAGACGGCGACCACCGCGGCCACCCCGGCGACGCCCCAGCCGACGCGGCCGATGCCGACACCGCGAGGGCGTCGCCCCCGTGGCATCCCCCCGTCGTCGGGGACGATCGACGTCACCGACCCCGGGGCGAGCGCCTGATCGGTCACCGCTTCGCCGTCACCGGGGGAGTGAGGGCGGGGATCACGGTCTCGCCGTAGACCCGCATCGTCTCCTCCTTGTTGTCGTGCTGGAGGTAGCCGGCGAACTGCGTGACACCGAGTGCGCGGAGCTTCTCGAGCTTGGCGATGTGCTCCTCGGCGGTGCCGAGCACGCAGAACCGCTCGACGATCTCATCGGGGACGAAGTCGACGTGGTCGTTGCTGCTCTTGCCGTGCGAGTTGTAGTCGTACCCGGTGCGTCCCGCGATGTAGTCCGTGAGCGCGTCGGGGACGTCGGAGCCCTCGCCGTACTTCGCGACGATGTCCGCGACGTGGTTGCCGACCATGCCGCCGAACCAGCGGCACTGCTCGATCATGTGCGCGCGGCTCTCGGGGGTGTCGTCGCCGATGTACATGGGGGCGGCGACGCAGAACGCGATCTCGTCGGGGTCGCGGCCCACGTCCTCCGCGGCCTTTCGGACCGTCGCGATCATCCACTCGGCGATGTCGAGGTCGGCGAGCTGCAGGATGAAGCCGTCGCCGACCTCACCCGTCAGCTTCAGCGCGAGCGGACCGTAGGCGGCGACCCAGACGTCCAGCTTCGACCCGCGGCTCCACGGGAACTGCAGCGTCGCGCCGTTGTACTCCACCGCGCGGGAGTTGCCGAGCTCGCGGATGACGTGGATCGACTCGCGCAGCGCCTTCAGCGTCGTGGGACGACCGTTGGTGACGCGCACCGCGGAGTCGCCGCGGCCGATCCCGCAGATCGTGCGGTTCCCGTACATCTCGTTGAGGGTGGCGAACGTGGATGCCGTGACGGTCCAGTCGCGGGTCGCGGGGTTCGTGACGAACGGGCCGACGGTGACCCGTCGTGTGGCCGCGAGGATCGCCGAGTGCACCACGTACGGCTCCTGCCACAGCAGGTGCGAGTCGAAGGTCCACACGTGGCTGAAGCCGTGCGCCTCGGCGAGCTGCGAGAGCTGGACCGTGCGGGCGGCGGGCGGGTTGGTCTGCAGGACGACGCCGAAATCCATGGGGTCTCCTCTCAGACCAGGTACTGGCTCAGGCCGCGCTTGACGAAGCGTCCGTCGCCCTTGGTGCCGAGGTAGGCGCCGTCGTCGACGACGACCTTGCCGCGCGAGATGACGGTGTCGACGTGTCCGTCGATCTCGAAGCCCTCCCACGCGGAGTGGTCCATGTTCATGTGGTGGGTCTTGCCCATGCCGATCGAGGTGTGGCCGGCGGGGTCGTAGACGACGATGTCGGCGTCGGCGCCGGGCGCGATCACGCCCTTCTTGCCGTACATGCCGAACATGCGCGCGGGCGTCGTGCTGGTCAGCTCCACCCAGCGCTCCAGCGTGATCTGCCCCGTCACGACGCCCTGGTACATGAGGTCCATGCGGTGCTCGACCGAGCCGATGCCGTTGGGGATCGCGCGGAAGTCGCCCTGACCGAGCGTCTTCTGATCTTCCATGCAGAACGGGCAGTGGTCGGTGGACACCATCTGGATGTCGTTCGTGCGCAGCGCCTGCCACATGTGGTGCTGGTGGCCCTCGTGCTTCGACCGCAGCGGTGTCGAGCACACCCACTTCGCGCCCTCGAAGTCGCCCCACTCCTCGCTCGAGGCGCCGAGCTGGTCTTCGAGCGACAGGTAGAGGTACTGCGGGCACGTCTCGCCGAACACGTTCTGTCCGTTGTCGCGCGCCCACGCCAACTGCTCGACGGCCTGCTTCGCGCTCACGTGCACGACGTACAGCGGCGCGCCGGTGAGGTTCGAGAGCATGATCGCGCGGTGCGTGGCCTCCTCCTCCATCTGCCACGCGCGGGCGACGCCGTGGAAGTACGGGGACGTCTTGCCCTTCTCGATCAGCTGCTCGGCGAGCACGTCGATGACGGGGCCGTTCTCGGCGTGCATCATCGTCAAGAGCCCCGTGTCGGCCGCGACCTGCATCGCGCGGAGGATCTGCGCGTCGTCGGCGTAGAACACCCCGGGGTACGCCATGAACATCTTGAAGCTCGAGACGCCCTCGTCGATGAGGCCGGGCAGGGCCGCGAGGGAGTCGGCATCCACCCCTCCGACGATCTGGTGGAAGCCGTAGTCGATCGCGCAGTTGCCCGCCGCCAGCTCGTGCCAGTGCGCCAGACCGTCCTGCACGCGCTCGCCGGTGCGCTGCACGGCGAAGTCGACGATCGTCGTCGTGCCGCCCCAGGCCGCGGCGCGGGTGCCGGTCTCGAACGTGTCCGACGCGCTCGTGCCACCGAAAGGCAGCTGCATGTGGGTGTGGGCGTCGATGCCTCCGGGGATGACGTACTTCCCGGTCGCGTCGATGACCTGATCGACGGATGCCGCGAGGTCATGGCCGAGCAGCGTCGAACCGGGCTGCAGCACCGCGGCGATGGTCTCGCCGTCGAGGAGGACGTCGGCGGCGGAGCGTCCGGTCGCCGAGACGACGGTGCCGCCGGTGAGGAGCGTGGTCGCCATCTCAGGCCTCCACGATCTCGCCGTAGGTGTCGGGCCGGCGGTCGCGGTAGAACTGCCAGTCGTCGCGCATCTGCTGCACGAGATCCATGTCGAGGTCGCGCACCAGGATCTCCTCGTGCTCCGACGAGCCCACGGCGCCCACGTGGTTGCCGCGCGGGTCGATGACCTGGCTCGTGCCGTAGAAGGTGACGGCATCCTCGCCGTATTCGTTGTCCTCGCGGCCGACGCGGTTGGGCTGCAGCACGAAGTAGCCGTTGGCGACCGCGGCGCACGGGCCCTCGACCTCCCAGAGGCGGTTGGAGAGTCCCGGCTTGGTGGCGTTGGGGTTGAACACCATGTGCGCGCCGTTGAGGCCCAGCTCCCGCCACCCCTCGGGGAAGTGCCGGTCGTAGCAGATGTACATGCCGACCTTGCCGACGGCGGTGTCGAACACGGGATAGCCGAGGTTTCCGGGGCGGAAGTAGAACTTCTCCCAGAACTTGTCGAGGTGCGGGATGTGGTTCTTGCGGTAGCTGCCGAGCACCGTGCCGTCGGCATCCACCAGGACCGAGGTGTTGTAGTACACGCCGGTCTGGGCCTCTTCGTAGATCGGCAGCACCGTGACGAGCCCCAGCTCCTTCGCGAGCGCGGCGAAGCGCTGCACGATCGGACCGTCGACGGGCTCGGCGTACCGGTAGTACTTCTGGTCCTGGGTGATCCCGAAATAGGGGCCGTAGAACAGCTCCTGGAAGCAGAGGACGTCGGCCCCCTGCGCCGCGGCGTCCCGGGCGAACTGCTCGTGCTTGTCGAGCATCGACTCCTTGTCGCCGGTCCAGGTGGTCTGCGTGATCGCTGCGCGCACCGTCGTCATCGGGATCCCTCGTTCCTCCGGCTCTTCGCCGGTTCTGTTACTGTCGCGCCTGAACATTTCTCGACGATTTCCACGAGTGACGCCCCCGTAAATTGGAGGACCGGATGCTGGCGCCCGACACCCTCGTCGAACGCACCGCCGCGGGACTCGCCGCTGAGATCGCGCGTTTGGTCAGTGACGGTACGCTCCCGCCCGGCGATCGGCTACCGACGGTGCGTCAGGTCGCGGCGGCGCTCGAGGTCTCCACCGGCACGGTCGCGACCGCGTGGCGGGCGCTCGCCGACGCCGGGGTCGTCCTCTCGCGCGGCCGCGCGGGCACGTTCGTCCGCGCCGAGAAACGCGAGTGGCTCAGCCCGCGCGTGCAGGGGATGTCGGCCGAGCGCGTGCCCGGTGCGCCGCGTGGTCTCGGCACGGGGCGCGATGTGCGGGCGCTCCGCCTCGACCTGTCGCTCGGGACTCCCGACCCCGCGATGCTGCCCTCGATCGAGCGGGCGCTGGCCCTCGCCCGACCGCGCGCCGACACCGGTCGCTATCACGACCTGCCGGTGCTCCCGGACCTCCACGACGTGCTGCGCGATCAGTGGCCGGTCCGGGGCGTCGAGGCGCTGACCGTCGTGGACGGCGCGCTCGACGGCATCTCCCGCACTCTCGACCAGGTCGTGCGGTTCGGCGACCGTGTGGCGGTGGAATCGCCCGGGTTCCCCTACTTCTTCGACCTGATCGAAGCGGCGGGAGCCGTCCCGGTGATGCTCGAGACCGACGCGGACGGTGTCGTGCCGGCATCCCTGGCGCGCGCCCTCGCGCTGGGGCCCTCCGCGGTGCTGCTGCAGCCGCGGGCGCAGAACCCGACGGGGGTGTCGATGTCGGCGGAGCGGGCCCGGCGGCTCGCGAACGTGCTGCTGAGCGTTCCGGGCGGCACACGGGTCACGGTCATCGAGGACGACCACTCGGCGCTCATCGCGAGCGCTCCGCCGGTGACGCTGGCGCTCTGGCTGCCGGGCCAGGTCGTCCACGTCCGCGGATTCTCGAAGTCGCACGGCCCCGACCTCCGCATCGCCGCGCTCGGCGGGCCCTCCGCGATCGTCGACCGTGTCGTGCGCCGCCGCATGCTGGGCCCCGGGTGGACCTCGCGGCTCCTGCAGTCGGTGCTGTACGAGCTGCTCACCGACCCTCGCTCGACCGCCCCCGTGCGAACCGCGCGCCTCATCTACCGCGACCGTCTCGACCGTGTGGCGGCGTCGCTGCGCCGGCTCGGCATCGACGTCGGCGACCCCGACGGCATCAACCTGTGGATGCCGGTGCGCGACGAACGCGCCGCCGTCGTGCACGCGGCGGCGGAGGGCATCGGCATCGCCGCCGGATCGCCGTTCGTGATCGACCCGGCACCCGGCACGGGTCGGGTCCGCGTCACGGCGGGTTCGGTCGTCGAGAACGTCCGTCTGGTCGCCGAAGCGCTCGCCCGGGCCGCGTGCGCCGCACCGCCGGTCTGAGCGCGTCAACCCCGGAGCCGGTGTCGGCGGGGGCTTCTAGGCTGAATGCCATGACCGTTCCCTCTGTCCAGCTCAATGACGGAAACTCCATCCCCCAGCTCGGCTACGGCGTGTTCCTCGTGCCCGCCGACGACGCCGAACGCGCCGTGTCCGAGGCCCTCGAGGTCGGCTACCGCCACATCGACACCGCCGCGATCTACAAGAACGAAGAGGGCGTCGGCCGCGCCATCGCGTCCAGCGGCATCCCGCGCGACGAGCTCTTCGTCACGACCAAGCTCTGGAACTCGCGCCACGACGGCGACGACCCGCACGCCGCGATCGACGAGAGCCTGCAGAAGCTCGGCCTCGACAGCGTCGACCTGTACCTCGTGCACTGGCCGACCCCGAAGGCCGACAACTACCTCAACGCGTGGCAGAAGCTCATCGAGATCCGCGAGGCGGGCAAGACGCGTTCGATCGGCGTCTCGAACTTCCTCGTGCCGCACCTCGACCGCATCGTCGCCGAGACGGGGGTGACGCCGGTCGTCAACCAGATCGAGCTGCACCCGGCGCTCAGCCAGCGCGAGATCCGTGCGTGGGGCGCCGAGCACGACATGCACATCGAGTCGTGGGGCCCGCTCGGCCAGGGCAAGTACGACCTGTTCGAGATCCCCGCGATCAAGGACGCGGCCGAGGCCCACGGCAAGAGCCCCGCGCAGGCGGTGCTGCGCTGGCACATCCAGCACGGCCTCATCGTCTTCCCGAAGTCGGTGCGCCGCGAGCGCCTGGAAGAGAACTTCGACCTGTTCGATTTCGAGCTCTCCGCCGACGAGATGGCCGCGATCGACGCAGTCGACCCGGGCGACGGTTCCGGCCGCGTCGGCTCGCACCCCGACGACGTCGAGTGACGGGTCGCTGAACTGAACCGCCTCGCGAACGCCTCGAGCCCCTACCTGCGGGCCCACGCTGACAATCCCGTCGCGTGGTTCCCGTGGGGGCCCGAGGCGTTCGCCGTCGCGGCTGAGCGCGATGTGCCCGTGCTCGTCTCGATCGGCTACAGCACCTGCCACTGGTGCCACGTGATGGCGCGGGAGTCGTTCCAGAATGCCGAGACCGCCGCCCTCGTCAACGACGGGTTCGTGGCGATCAAGGTCGACCGCGAGGAGCATCCCGACGTCGACGCGGCCTACCTCGACGCCGCCTCCGCGTTCACGCCCCACCTCGGCTGGCCGCTCACGGCGTTCGCCACCCCCGAGGGGCGCATCTTCTACGCCGGCACGTACTTCCCGCCCGCGCCTCGCGGTCAGCTGCCGTCGTTCCGGCAGGTGCTCGCCGCGGTCCGCGAGGCGTGGACCGAGCGTCGGGGAGAAGTGGATGCCACCGGTGCCTCGCTCCGCGAAGCGCTCGCGTCCGCGGCCCCTGCCGCCGCCGACGCGATCCCCTCCGGCGAGGTTCTGGCGGCCGCCGTCGCCGACGTCGTGTCCCGCGAGGATCGCGAGTTCGGCGGGTTCGCCGCCGGCGCGTCCCTCGACTCCCCGAAGTTCCCGAACACCCCGGTCCTGCGGCTGCTGCAGCACCCCGCGCTGGCGTCCCTCGTCCCTGGCGCCGCGGGTGTGGCATCCCGTGCTCTGACCGCGATGACGACCTCGGAGCTGCGTGATGCCGTCGAGGGCGGGTTCTTCCGGTACGCCACGCGGCGCGACTGGACCGTCCCGCACTACGAGCGGATGCTCACCGACAACGCCGGGCTGATCGAGGTCGCCCTCGCCGCGGGCGACGACGCGACCGCCGCCGAGACCGCGGGGTTCCTCGTCGACGTGCTGCAGCTCCCGTCCGGGGGGATCGCCGCCGCGCAGGACTCCGAGTCGGTCATCGACGGGCAGCGCTCCGAGGGCGGCTACTACCGCACCGCCGACCGCGCCGCCCTCGCGCCGCCCGCCCTGGATGCCAAGGTCGTCACCGGCTGGAACGGGCACGCCATCGCGGCGCTCGCCGCCGCCGGCGCCCGAACCGACCCGCGGTTCGTCGAGGCCGCGCGCTGGGCCGCCGACGCCGTTCTCGAGGCCAACGTCGCCGACGACGGCACCCTCCGCCGCGCCTCGCTCGACGAGATCCGCTCCGCGGCTCCCGCGACGCTGGAGGACTACGGCGGTCTCGCCCGCGGACTGCTCGCCCTCGGTCGCGTCACCGGCGAGGTCGCGTACGCCGAGCGCGCGCGGGCCCTGGTCGACGCGTGCCTGTCGACCGACGGCATCCGCACGCCCGGGGGCGGCGACCCGGTGCTGGCCCTCCAGGGCATGCAGCCGCAGGGCGTCCCGAGCGACGGGGCCGCGCCGTCGGGTCCGTCGGCGTTCGCCGCCGCAGCGCTCGATCTGTGGCGTCTCGGGGCGGGGGAGGGCTATCGCGAGGCGGCGGAGACGCTCGTCCGTGCCGCCGCTCCCGCCGCGCTCGCCGCGCCGCTCGCGTACGGCGCGATCCTCGAGGTCGCCCTCGGCCTCGCGACGCCCCCGCGTCAGGTGGTCGTGGTGGGCGAGACGGATGCCGCTCTCGCCGACGCCGCCCGGCGGGTCGCGGCCGATGTCGTCGCCGTCGTCACGCCCGCGCAGGCCGCGGACTTCGCCCGCGCCGGTTTCGCGCTGTTCGAGGGCAAGGTCGCGCAGGGCGGGGCGACCACGGCCTACGACTGCCGCGCGTTCACGTGCGCCCTGCCGACGACCGATCCCGCCGCTCTGATCTGACGACGGGTTTCCCCCTGGCCCCCGCTCGTGTGGTCGGCCAGGATGTGGGATACCCGACCGCTCGAGGAGGAGCACCATGTCCGCGCACGCCATTCCCGACACCCCCGAGGTCCGCGCCCGGATGCAGGCCGGCCAGGCCGACGGCATGAGGGCGCTCGGTCTCCACGGACCCACGGTCGAGCCGTGGGAGGACGGGTACCGTGCCGCCGCGGCGGCCGACTCGACGTTCGAGTGGTGGTACTTCGACTGCCAGTTCGACGACGGTTCGACGCTCGTGGTGACGTTCTGCAACAAGCCGCATACGGACCCCGGCGGGCCGCTCACGCCCACCGTCCTCGTGATCCGGCAGCACCCCGACGGCACGCGGTCGCACGTGGAACCCGTTTTCGCGGCCGAGACGTTCTCCGCGTCGACCGAGAAGTGCGACGTGCGCATCGGACCGAACACCGTCACGGGCGACCTCGACACCTACCGTCTCCATCTCGAGGTGGACGGCCTGAGTGCGGACGTGACGATCCATCGGCACGCACCCTCGTGGCGTCCGGGCGCGGGCATCACGTTCTTCGACGCGGCGAAGACGCACTACCTCGCGTGGGTCGTGCCGGTGCCGTACGGCACCGTGGAGGCGAGCATCACCGAGAGCGGCACCACCGTGTCGCTCCGTGGCACCGCCTACCACGACCACAACTGGGGCAACCACCTGATGGGGTCCTTCCTCGACCACTGGTTCTGGGGTCGTGCGCACATCGGCGATTACACGCTCGTCTACGTCCGAATGACCACGAAGGGGCTCTTCGGGCTCGGGCAGATCCAGATCCCCACGTTCTTCCTCGCCCGCGGCGACGAGATCCTCACCGACGACCTCTTGCCGCTGAGGCTCGCCACCAGCGGCGAGGTCGAGGGCCCCGGGCATCAGACGTATCCGACGCGCCTGGAATGGACGTGGGAGCGCGGCGACGACCGTATCGCCCTCACCGTGACCGACCCGCGGTTGATCGAGGCGCTCGACATGCGCGGGCATCGCGGCCCCCTGTCGGCCGTGCTGCACGCCGGCGAGCACCCGGAGTACTACGACTTCACCGCCGACGCCGACCTCGACATCCGTCTGGGCGACCTCGTCGACCGGGTCAGCGGCCGGACGCTCTACGAGAAGATGATGTTCCGCTGAGACACGGACCCCCGCACCCGGATCAGATCCAGGTCGGCAGCCAGTTGTGCAGGCGCCAGAATTCGTACGGCACCGGCAGGCCCGTCCACACGGGATACCAGAACGCCGACAGCAGCACGCACACGGCCAGGAACACCACGACCCACGCCTGCCCGGCGGCGCGGGTCATCGACCTCGGCCCGCGGGCCAGGTCACGCAGGGCGAAGGTGAGCGCGAGCACGAGGAAGGGCACCATCGCGACCGTGTAGAACTGGAAGATCGTCCGCTCGGGGTACAGCAACCAGGGCACGTAGGTCGCGGCCAGCCCCAGGAGGACGAGGCCGTGTCGCCCGTCGCGGAGCATCACGAACCGCACCAGCAGGTAGACCGAGGCGGCGATGCCCGCCCACCACAGCAGCGGGTTGTCGATGCTCGAGACGGCCTCGGTGCAGCCGCCGGGGAGCTGGCATCCGTTCACCCCGAAGTCGTCCTGGTGCCAGTACATCGAGGTGGGGCGGATCATCATCGGCCACTGCCACGCGGGACTCGCGTACGAGTGCGGCGTGGACAGCCCGACGTGGAACGCGTACATCGACTGGTGGTACGCCCACAGGTTCTGCAGCGGCAGCGGCACCCACGACCAGAAACCGGTCGCGGGGCTCGCGTCGAGAACGTGCCGGTCGTAGCCGCCGTCGGTGAAGAGCCAGCCCGCCCAGCTCGCCAGGTACACGACGACGGCGACGGGCACGAGGAGGACGAACGACACGAGGCCCTGGCGCGCCGCGTCCATCGGCCACTGCGCGATCCCGGCGCGGCGGCGGGCCAGGGCGTCCTCGATCACGACGTAGACGCCGATTCCGGCGATGACGTAGAGCCCCGACCACTTCACGGCGGTCGCCGCGCCCGCCGCGGCACCGGCCGCGAGGAGCCACGGCCGGTTCCAGAAGACCGGACCCCACGTCGTCTCGCCCGGTGCTCGGGCGGCCCAGCGGGAGAGCGCGGCCCGACGATCCAGCGCCACGAACCACAGCGCCAGCACGATGAAGAAGGTCAGGAAGACATCGAGCAGCGCCACGCGGCTCAGCACGATCCCGAGCCCGTCGATCGCCATCAGTCCGGAGGCCACGGACGCGAAGACGAGCGAACCGGTGAGCGTCTTCGCGAACAGGTACACCAGCAGCACGATGCCCGTGCCGAACACCACCGCGGCGATACGCCATCCGGTCGCGGAGTCGGCTCCGAACAGCGCCATCCCGGCGCCGATGAAGAAGCGCCCGAGCGGCGGGTGCACCACGTAGCTTCCGACGCCGGTGAAGAAGTCCGTCTCGCCCGCGACGAAGCGCTCGTCGGCGCCCCCGGGCCACTCCGACGGGAAACCGAGCAGCCACTGGCTCCACGAGTCCTTGACGTAGTACGTCTCGTCGAACACGAGCGCGTGCGGGTCGCCGACGTTCACCAGGCGCAGCACGAAGGCGAAGAGGGTGATGAGGGTGGGGGCGAGCCACCGCCAGACGCGCGTCCGCCGGGGATCCGCCAGGAGACTGTCGCGCCAGCGGTCCAGGCGCGTCCGTTCGTCCGAGGGGATCAGCGAGGGGACGGCGGTCACGGCCCCCAGCATAAGGTGGGGCGGTGATCATCCTCGCGGCGACCCCCATCGGCAACCTGGGCGATGCCTCGCGGCGGCTCGTCGAGGCGCTCGAGAACGCCACGGTGGTCGCCGCCGAGGACACCCGCACCACGCAGCGCCTGCTCGCCGGACTTGGCGTCGAGAACCGGCCGCGCCTGATCGCGCTGCACGACCACAACGAGAAGGAACGGGCCGCCGAACTCGTCGGACTCGCGCGCGACGACGACCTCCTCGTGCTGAGCGACGCCGGGATGCCGACCGTCAGCGACCCCGGCTACGGGCTCGTCGCCGCCGCGGCGGCGGCGGGCGTCACGGTCACCGCGATCCCCGGCCCGAGCGCCGTCGTGACCGCCCTGGCCGTCGCCGGCCTCCCGACCGACCGTTTCGCCTTCGAGGGCTTCCCGCGTCGCAAGCCCGGCGAGCGTCGGCGGGCCTTCGCCGAGCTCGCCGCCGAGACCCGCACCCTGGTGTTCTTCGAGTCGCCGTCGCGGTTGGCATCCACTCTCGACGACCTCGCCGCGGCGTTCGGCGCCGACCGCCCCGCCGCCGTGTGCCGCGAGCTGACGAAGCTCCACGAAGAGGTTCGGCGCGGCAGTCTGGCGGAGCTCGCCACCTGGGCGGCCGAGGGCGTGCGCGGCGAGATCGCGATCGTCGTCGGCGGCTCGTCGGCACGCGAGGTGGTGTTCCCGGATGCCGTGACCCAGGTGCTCGAACTGGTGCGCGACGGCGCGCGGCTCAAGGAGGCCGCCGCCGAGGTCGCCTCCCTCACGGGGCACTCCTCGCGCGAGCTGTACCAGGCCGCGCTCGCGGTCAAGCGCTGACGCGTCACACCGACCGGCGCCCCGGCGTCACCCCCGTAGAATCCTGGGGTGACTTCCGGTCGTTCGTTCTACATCACCACGCCGATCTACTACCCCAGCGACGTGCCCCACATCGGGCACGGCTACACGACGGTGGCGGTGGACGCGCTCGCGCGGTGGCACCGGCAGTCCGGTGACGACACCTGGATGCTGACGGGCACCGACGAGCACGGCCAGAAGATGATGCGCGCCGCCGCCGCGAACAACCACACGCCGCAGGAGTGGGTCGACAAGCTCGTGAGCGAGTCGTGGTTCCCGCTGCTGAAGACCCTCGACGTCGCCAACGACGACTTCATCCGCACGAGCCAGCCGCGCCACGAGGAGCGCGTCGAGAAGTTCGTGCAGGCGCTGTACGACCGCGGATACATCTACGCGGGCGAGTTCGAGGCGCTGTACTGCGTCGGTTGCGAGGAGTTCAAGACCGAGGCCGAGATCGTCGACGGCGAGGGTCCGTTCGAGGGGCTGAAGGTCTGCGCGATCCACTCCAAGCCTCTCGAGCTGCTGCAGGAGAAGAACTACTTCTTCAAGCTCAGCGAGTTCCAGGAGCCGCTGCTCGAGCTCTACCGCTCCGTGCCCGACTTCGTGCGCCCCGACTCGGCGCGCAACGAGGTCGTGTCGTTCGTGAAGAACGGGCTCAAAGACCTGTCGATCTCGCGGTCGACGTTCGACTGGGGCATCCAGGTGCCGTGGGACGACTCGCACGTCATCTACGTCTGGGTGGACGCGCTGCTGAACTACGCCACGGCGGTCGGCTACGGCAGCGACCCCGACGAGTTCGCGCGCCGCTGGCCGGCGTACCACGTGGTGGGCAAGGACATCCTGCGTTTCCACGCCGTGATCTGGCCCGCGATGCTGATGGCGGCGGGGCTCGAGGTGCCCCGCGGCGTCTTCGCGCACGGCTGGCTTCTGGTCGGCGGCGAGAAGATGTCGAAGTCCAAGCTCACCGGTATCGCACCGACCGAGATCACCGACGTCTTCGGCTCCGACGCGTACCGCTTCTACTTCCTGTCCGCGATCGCATTCGGCCAGGACGGGTCGTTCTCGTGGGAAGACCTCTCGGCCCGCTACCAGGCCGAACTCGCCAACGGCTTCGGCAACCTGGCATCCCGGTCGATCGCGATGATCGAGCGGTACTTCGAGGGGATCGTGCCGCCGGCGGGGGAGTACACCGAGGCCGACCTCGCGATCCAGAAGACGGTGGCGGAGGCCGCGACGAACGCGGACGCGGCGATCGAGCGGTTCCGCATCGACGAGGCGATCGACGCGATCTGGACGATCGTCGACGCGCTGAACCAGTACATCACCGAGAACGAGCCGTGGGCCCTCGCGAAGGATGACGCGAAGCGCGAGCGCCTCGGCACGGTCCTGTACACGGCCGCCGAGGGGCTGCGCGCCCTCGCCGTGCTGCTGTCGCCGGTCATGCCGGTCGCGACCGAGAAGCTCTGGGTCGCGCTGGGCGCCGCTGAGAGCATCGGGCGCCTGCAGGACCAGCCGCTCCGCGAGGCCGGCGCCTGGGGCGTGCTGCGCCCCGGCACGTCGGTGAACGGCCTGTCGCCGCTGTTCCCGCGCGTCGAGCAGGCATGAGCACGCCCGTCGAGCGTCCCCGCGGCACGATCGAGGGCGGCGATCCCAGCCAGTACGTGCGCGAGCGGTCCGCCGATGGCCGCCGCGACGTGAGCTACCCGCCCGCGCCCGAGCCGCTCGGCATCCCCGTCTACGACAACCACACGCACCTCGAGATCGAGGACGGCGAGACCGGTCTCTCGCTCGACGAGCAGCTGGAACGCGCGCTGGCCGTCGGCGTGCACGGCGTCGTCCAGGCCGGGGGAGACGTCGACTCCTCCCGGTGGTCCGCGTGGGCGGCGACGACCCACCCGCGCGTGCTCGCCGCCGTCGCGATCCATCCGAACGAGGCCCCCGCGTACGCCGTCGCCGGCGAGCTGGATGCCGCGATCGCGGTCATCGACGAGCTCGCGGCCGAACCGCGCGTGCGGGCCATCGGCGAGACGGGCCTGGACTTCTTCCGGACCGAGGCCGACGGCATCCCGGCCCAGCGGTACTCGTTCGAAGCGCACATCGCCCTGGCGAAGAAGCACGGCATCGCGATGCAGATCCACGATCGCGACGCCCATGACGCCGTGCTCGAGACGCTCGAGCGTGTCGGCGCCCCCGAGAAGACGGTGTTCCATTGCTTCTCCGGCGACGCCGACATGGCGCGCATCGCGGCCGACCGCGGGTACTACCTCTCGTTCGCGGGCAACGTCACGTTCAAGAACGCGCAGAACCTGCGCGACGCCCTCGCCGTGACCCCGCGCGAACGGATCCTCGTCGAGACCGACGCCCCGTTCCTGACGCCCGCGCCGTACCGAGGCCGTCCGAACGCGCCGTACCTCATCCCGGTGACGCTCCGCTTCCTGGCGGCCGAACTCGGAACGGATGCCGACGAGCTCGCCGCCCAGGTCGCCGCGAACACCCTCGAGGTCTACGGGGAGTTCTGACCCGGGGTGCCGGCTCAGTGATTCGCGCCGGCGTATGAACGCCCTGGAGTCTGCGGCACTCGCTCACGGATCTGCGTAACTTCAGTCCGCCCGCGGCAGATGCCGCTGAGCTTGCGCGGATCGCGGAGGTTGCGCCGGCGCCGAACACGACGGAGGCCGGCACCCCGCAGGGTGCCGGCCTCCGTCCGTTCTCGGGCCTTGCTCTTGTCCTTGCGGACGAAGAGCGTCTCGGTCTGCTCGAGTTCCATGCCCTTCGTCTCCGGGATGCGCAACGCGACGTAGAGGAACGACAGTGCCGCGAACAGCGCGTACATGCCGTAGGTGAGCGGCAGCGACCAGCCGGCCATCGCGGGGAACGACACGGTGATCGCGAAGTTGGCGATCCACTGCGCACCGGCGGCGACGCCGAGGGCCTTGCCGCGGATGCGGCTGGGGAAGATCTCGCCGAGCAGCACCCACACCAGCGGACCCCACGAGGCGCCGAAGCCGATGACGAAGATGTTGGCGGCGACGAGGGCGATCCCGCCCCACGGAGCGGGGAGCGCGACGTCGTCGCCGCTTCCCTGGGCGAAGGTGAACGACAGTGCCATCGCGGCCAACGACACGGTCATCAGCACCGAACCGGTCAGGAGGATGGGCTTCCGGCCGACCCGGTCGACCAGGAAGATCGCGACGAACGTGACGACGACGTTGGTCACCGAGGTGATCACCGAGATCAGCAGCGAGTTGCTCTCGTCGAACCCGACCGCCTTCCACAGCGTCGTGGAGTAGTAGAAGATCACGTTGATGCCCACGAACTGCTGGAACATCGAGAGCAGGATGCCGGTCCAGACGATTCCCTGGAGTCCGAGCACCGGCCCCCGCAGGGACACGTTCTTGTTCTTCCGGTCGGTCTCGATGGCGCTCGAGAGCTCGTTCATGGTCTTGTCGAGGTCGGCCGGCGGCACGAGGCGCGAGAAGATCGCGCGCGCCTCGTCCTTGCGTCCCTTCGCGAGCAGGTACCGGGGAGACTCGGGAACGGTGAACGAGAGGATGCCGTAGACGGCGGCGGGGACGACGCCGACGAGGAACATCCAGCGCCAGGCCTCCATGCCCAGCCACAGCTGGTTCGCCGCTCCGCCGGCGGAAGTGGCGAGGAGGGCGTCGGAGAGCAGCGCCCCGAAGATGCCGAGCGTGATCGCGAGCTGCTGCAGCGAGGCGAGCGAGCCGCGGATCTGGCGCGGGGCGACCTCCGCGATGTATGCCGGGGCGACGACCGAGGCGATGCCGATACCGAGGCCGCTCAGCACGCGCCACAGGATGAGATCGGGGACGCTGAAGGTCAGGGCGGCACCGATCGACGAGACGAAGAACAGCACGGCGCCCAGCAGCATGACCTTCAACCGGCCCCAGCGGTCCGACAGCGCGCCGGCGATCACGGCACCCACCGCGCACCCGAGCAGGGCGACGGCGACGACGAAACCGGTGAGGACCTGACTCAGTTCGAAGTTGCCCTGGACGGCATCCACTGCTCCGTTGATGACGGACGAGTCGAACCCGAAGAGGAAACCGCCGACCGCCGCGGCGAGGGAAAGACCGACCGCTCGTCGCCCGTAGGGACCGCGGAGGGTGAAGGCGTTGGCGGGAATCGACTGCGTCTGGCTCACCCATCCACGCTACTCCCGCCGGTACCGGGAGGCGGCGGCTGGCGGTCGCCCTGGTTACAGTGGAACAATGCCCGTTTCGCTCCTCGGTGCCTCCGAGATCCGCCGGCTCGCCGCCGACCTCGACATCACACCGACCAAGAAGCTGGGCCAGAACTTCGTCGTCGACGCCAACACGGTCCGCAAGATCGTCCAGGCGGCGAAGGTCGTGGCATCCGATCGTGTGGTCGAGATCGGGCCGGGGCTCGGATCGCTGACCCTGGCGATCCTCGAGACGGGCGCCTCCGTGCTCGCCGTCGAGATCGACCACCGCCTCGCGGCGCGCCTGCCGGACACGGCGGCCGCCCACGGCGTTCCGGCGGATCGGCTGAGCGTGATCGACGCCGACGCCCTGCAGGTGCGCGAGCTGCCCGGCTCTCCCGAGGTGCTGGTCGCCAACCTGCCGTACAACGTCTCGGTTCCCGTCCTGCTGCATTTCCTCGAGACGTTCCCGTTCTTGCAGCGCGGCGTGGTCATGGTCCAGGCCGAGGTGGGGGAGCGCCTCGCCGCCCCTCCCGGGTCGAAGGTGTACGGCGCTCCGAGCGTCAAAGCCGCGTGGTACGGCCCGTGGCGCCTGGCTGGAACGGTCTCGCGCCAGGTGTTCTGGCCGGTGCCGAACGTCGACAGCGTCCTGGTCGGATTCGAACGGGATGCCGAGCCCCGCGGCGACGAAGAACTCCGGCGCCGGACCTTCACGATCGTGGATGCCGCCTTCCAGCAGCGCCGCAAGATGCTGCGGCAGGCGCTGTCGAGCGTGCTCGGCGGGTCCGCCGCCGCGGCATCCGAGGCTCTGGAGGCGGCGGGCGTCGACCCGACGCTCCGAGGTGAGCAGCTGTCCATCGACGACTTCGTGCGCATCGCCCGCGGCTGACCGTCTCGTTGCGCGAGTCGCCACGATCCGTCCCTTCGCGGCGGGTTCAGGCGACTGTTGCGGGTGCCTCGTGCGGATCGCGGCGACGTAACTTCTTGCCGTGTTCATCACATGTTCTCGAAACATGCCGGTAACATTTCAGCCCAACCGGGAGCATCACGCCGGTCAGAGGTCGCACCCGACGACCCGAAGGGAACGAGATGCGCTACGCCGAATACCCGCGTGCCGAACGCGTGCTGCTGCACCTGAGCGACACCCACCTGCGTGCCGGCGGTGCCCCGCTGTACGACCGCGTCGACTCCGAGGCGCACCTCGCGCAGGCGGTCGCGGCGATCGAGGCATCCGGCATCCGTCCCGACGGTCTGATCTTCACGGGCGACCTCGCCGACTTCGGGGAGGACGACGCCTACGCCCGCGTACGCGCCATCGTCGAGCCCGCGGCGGCGCGTCTGGGTGCCCCGGTCATCTGGGTCATGGGCAACCACGACGACCGCGCGACGTTCCGACACCACCTGCTCCCGGGTGAGCACGGGCACCCGGCCGCGCCCGTGGACCGCGTCGACGAGCTCAACGGTCTCCGGATCGTGACGCTCGACACCACCGTCCCCGGCTTCCACCACGGCGAGGTCACCGCCGCGCAGCGCGAATGGCTCGCCGACGTGCTGTCGGTCCCCGCTCCGCTCGGCACGATCCTCGCCATGCACCACCCGCCGGTACCGAGCGTGCTCGACCTCGCCGCCACCGTCGAACTGCGCGATCAGCGCAGCCTCGCGGCCGTGCTGCGGGGCACCGACGTGCGCACGATCCTCGCCGGGCACCTGCACTACTCGACGTTCGCCACGTTCGCCGGGATCCCCGTGTCGGTGGCCTCGGCGACCTGCTACACGCAGGACCTCATGGTGCCCGTCGGCGGCACGCGGCCCCAGGACGGCGCGCAGGGCTTCAACCTCGTGCACGTGTACGACGAGACCGTTGTGCACTCGGTCGTCCCGGTCGGCGCCGCGGAGGTCCTCCAGTACGTCGACGCCGCCGAGTCGCAGGAGCGGCTGCGATCGGCCGGCATCGCCGTGCCGACCGCCAGCGAACTCAGCGGGCGGGTGTCACCGCCGACGACGCCGCTGCCGATCCTGCGCTGACCGGTTCCTTCTCCCACGGCGCGGTCACCGGGAAGTACCGTTCGAGGCATGCGCGCAGCGCGGGCACCCGCACCTCCTCGGGGATCTCGGGCACGCTGCCGTCGTTGAGGCAGAACATGTCGGTGTCGCGGCCGGTGACGAGACGCTCCATGCGGCGGAGCGAGTCCAACTGCGTGGTCTGGACGTACCGCGTCCGCGGCTCGGTCGTGATGACGGCCCGCCCGGTGGCCAGCGCGTAGTAGTGGTACAGGCTGTTGGTGACCGAGATGTCGGTCGCCGAACGGAAGCGGCTCGCCGCCGTGCGGGCGTAGTCCTCCGCGAATTCGCGCTCCAGTTCGTACGCCACCGAACGCCGCAGCGGCGTCGCGCAGTGTTCGAGATCGAGCGTGATGACGCGTCCGAACCTCTCCTCGAGCAGCGCACGGTTCACGCGCAGCCCGTTGTCGTGGCCGGAACGGCCGACGTGCGCGGCGCCGCTGCCGATCCGGATGCCGCTCTCAACGAACCGACTGATCCCGGCTCCGCTGAAGAACAGTTCGGGGGTGACCGGACGGCCGAAGAACATGTCGTCGTTGCTGTAGAGGAAATGCTCGGCGAGGCCGGGGATACGGTGCAGCTGCGCCTCGACCGCGTGCGAGTTGTGCGTGGGGAGGACCGACGGGTCGGCGAAGAACTCCTCGCTCCGCACGATGGTGACCTTCGGGTGATCGGCCAACCATTCGGGTGTCGGAGAGTCCGTGGCGATGAAGATGCGACGCACCCACGGGGCGTACATGTGGACGCTGCGCAGGGCGTAGCGCAGCTCGTCCACCTGACGGTAGCGAGCCGCGTTGTCATCGCCGTCGCCGACGACGTAGCCCTTCATGCGCGCGGCGCGCTGACGCTGGAACTCGCTGGAGGACCCGTCCACCCAGGAGAAGACCATGTCGACGTCTTCCGTGAACTCGTTCGGGTGCGGATCGAACATGCCCGCCACGCTGCGCCACCGACGGCCGTAGCGCTCGACCTCCACCACGTCCAGGTCGGCCGTGGCGAACTTCCGGCGGGTCAGAGCGCTCGGGCGCGGGGCCTCGATGGTCTCGGACCCGAACCGCCACAGCTCCAGACGCGGCGCCAGCGCGGCGCCGTAGCGGTAGGAGCCCTCGGACGAGGTGCGCGGGCGGAAGACCGCGTACGCCTCCACCGCGTTGCGGCTCGGGACGACGCTGTGCGCGGGAACAGGCTCCTCGCCCCGGGCCTTCAGGTAGACGGGGCCGAGCTCGGGATCGCGCAGAGCCGCCAGGGCGACGTCGGCGTGCGCGGTGTCGACGACGATCTTGGGTCGGCGGTTGGCATCCCGGACGAGCATGACCGGAACACCTGCCGCCTCGATCGCGGCGGCGACCGTGAGCAGGTCGTCGCGCTCGGCGTCGGCGGGGGTGCGGGTGTCGTCGACGACGTGCAGGATGCCGTCCACCATGCGGATGTCATCCCGCGAGAGGAGGGCGCGCCACGGGTCGGTCTCGAAAGAAAGCGGGACCATCGATCGCATACTGTGCCTCCTCGGGGGATGTGGGGACGGGTTCGTACACCGTAGGGAGCCGGCGTTACGTCCGCGTTTCGGCGACGGCGCCGAAGGGCGGTGAGGGGGGCGCTACTGTCGAAGAGTGACTGAGATCGCCCGTTCCGGACCGGCCGCCGTCGACCCGTCGTCAGCGGGCCGGGGGATGTCTGTCCGACGTTCCAGTTTCGCACACGGCGGAGCATGCGGACTCCCGGTGGGGCGAGGTCGGCGATGAGCGGCCACGAGCCCGCTGCGGTGCGCGTGCGCGCGCCCGGGAAGATCAACGTCTTCCTCGAGGTCGGCGATGTGGCCGACGACGGCTACCACGAGGTCGCCACCGCCTACCAGGCGGTGTCGCTGTACGAGGAGATCACGGCCACACCGGCCGACGACATCACGATCGAGATCGTCGGCACCTCGACGGTCGACGTCGAGGGCGTGCCCACCGACGAGCGCAACCTCGCGGTCCGCGCAGCGCGGCTTCTGGCCCGCGTCGGCGGAATCGATCGGGGCGCCCACCTGTCGGTGCGGAAGGCCGTGCCGGTCGCCGGGGGCATGGGCGGCGGGTCCGCGGATGCTGCGGCCGCCCTGGTCGCGTGCGACGCGCTGTGGGGGATCGGGATGCCGACCGCCGACCTCGCGCGTCTGGCGGCGCAGCTGGGTGCCGACGTGCCGTTCGCCCTCCTCGGCGGGACCGCCGTCGGGACCGGTCGCGGCGACGAGCTGAGCCCGGCGCTGGCCTCCGGCCGTTTCGACTGGGTGCTCGTGCCCAACGACCAGGGGCTGTCGACCCCGGTGGTCTACGGCGAACTCGACGCCCACCGCGAGCGCCACGCGGTCGACATCGGGCCGGCCCCGCGAGTCCCGGCGGTCGACCCCGATGTGCTGCACGCGATCCGTCAGGGTGACCCGCGCATGCTGGCCGCGACCGTGCGCAACGACCTCCAGGCGCCCGCCCTCCACCTGCGTCCCGACCTCGCCCGCGTCCTCGAACGGGGTGAGCGTTCGGGCGCGCTCGCGGGGTTGGTGTCCGGCTCGGGACCGACCCTGGCGTTCCTCGCCGCCGACGAGACCGCCGCGATCGACCTGCAGGTCACGTTGAGCGCCGCCGGGTTCCCCGCCCTGCACGTCCACGGCCCCGTGTCCGGCGCGCGTGTGGTCTGACCGCGGCGCACCATAGCCCAGGTCGTCACACGGGGCAATCTTGCGTTTGGTGTCGGTGGCCCTCACTAGC
This sequence comes from Microbacterium sp. 71-36, assembly GCF_001898305.1. Taxonomy (NCBI): domain Bacteria; kingdom Bacillati; phylum Actinomycetota; class Actinomycetes; order Micrococcales; family Microbacteriaceae; genus Microbacterium; species Microbacterium sp. 71-36. Next base: position 778,451 of record NZ_MKTP01000001.1, on the reverse strand, counting down.
CTCGAACGTGGTGGACCTGCACCGGCGGGCGCTGTGCCCGCGAGCGGCCACGAAAGGGGAATCCCATGAAGGCAGTACTCGACGGCGTGGTGATCGCCGAAGCCGAGCGCGACGATCTCGTCTCGATCGAGGGCAACTGGTACTTCCCGCCGAGCGCCGTCCGCGCCGGCGCCCTGTCGCAGAGCCCCACTCCGTACACCTGCCCGTGGAAGGGCGCGGCGCAGTACTGGAACGTCTCCCTCGACGGTGCCGAGCTCACCGACGGTGCGTGGTCGTACCCCGATCTGCGCCCCGGCGCGGTCGATCGAGTGGGCACCGACTTCGCGGGATACGTCGCCTTCGACCGGAAGGTCGTGGTCTCCGACTGAGTCGGGCACGCGCATGATCGAGTTCTCGGCCGTCTCGAAGGTCTTCCCCGACGGCACCCGCGCCGTCGACGATTTCAGTCTCGTCATCCCGTCCCGCAAGACGACCGTCTTCGTGGGGTCTTCGGGCTGCGGCAAGACGACGCTCCTCCGCATGATCAATCGCATGGTCGAGCCCTCGGCCGGCACGATCTCCATCGACGGCGACGACATCGCGTCGCGGCCGCCGGTGCAGCTCCGCCGGAGCATCGGCTACGTCATGCAGAACTCGGGGCTGCTGCCGCATTTCACGGTGGCCGAGAACATCGCCACGGTTCCCGTGCTCCAGGGCGAGAACCGCAAGAAGGCACGCACCCGCGCTCTCGAACTCATGGAGACGGTGGGCCTCGACACCGCGATGGCCGACCGCTATCCGAGCCAGCTCTCGGGCGGCCAGCAGCAGCGCGTCGGCGTCGCGCGCGGTCTCGCCGCCGACCCCAACATCCTTCTGATGGACGAGCCGTTCGGCGCGGTCGACCCGATCGTGCGCGACGAACTCCAGCAGGAGCTCATCCGACTGCAGAACGACATCGGCAAGACGATCGTGTTCGTCACCCACGACATCGACGAGGCGTTCCTCCTCGGCGACCAGGTGGTGCTGCTCGAGAAGGGCGCCCACGTCGCCCAGGTCGGGGCACCGAGCGAGATCATCGAGAATCCGGCGAGCGACTTCGTCGCGAGCTTCATCGGTGCGGTCAAGGGCAAGCGCGCCCTGCGCCTGAAGGCGACCGAGCACGGCACGGTCGTCGTCGACGCCGAGGGGCGCACGCAGGGCGCCCTCGTGGAGGAGCCGCGCCCGTGACCTGGGTCCTCAACAACCTCGGGCTGATCGGGGAGCTGACGGTGGCCCACCTCCGCCAGAGCCTGATCGCGCTCCTGGCCGGATTCGTCCTCAGCGTCCCCCTCGGCTGGGTCGCCTGGCGCTATCGACTCGTGCGCAGCAGCGTCATCACGATCACCGGCCTGCTGTACACGATCCCCTCGCTCGCCCTGCTGATCCTCATGCCCGTGGTCACCGGCTGGTACTCGATCGTCAGTGAGACCAACCTCATCGTGGCGCTCGCGATCTACGCCGTCGCGATCCTCGTGCGCGCCGTCGCCGACGGTCTCGACTCGGTGGACGCCGGCGTGCGCCAGGCGTCGACCGCCCTGGGATACGGCTCGTTCCGCCGCTTCTGGGCGGTGGAGTTCCCGTTGGCGGGGCCCGTGATCCTGGCGGGACTCCGCGTCGCATCGGCGAGCACGATCGCCCTGGCGACGGTCGGCATCCTCGTCGGCATCCAGAACATCGGCTACCTGTTCACGAACGGTCTGCAGCGACGGATCATCCCCGAGGTCTTCACGGGTGTGCTCGCCGTCGTCGTGATCGCACTGGTGATCGATCTGCTGCTCGTTCTCGCGGGTCGCCTGCTGATGCCCTGGACCCGGGGGACGAAGACCGTCTCGCGGCAGGCCGACCGGACGTTTGTGAAGGCATGAACCTCATCGGCGATGCGCTCGCCTGGATCTTCTCCGGCAACCCCGGGACGGGGTTCGACTCCATCCCCGCGGCGATCGGCGTGCAGCTGCTCTACACGCTCGTCTCCGTCGTCGTGGCCGGGGCCATCGCCATCCCGCTCGGTTGGTACATCGGCCACACCGAGCGGGGTCGTGAGACGGCCGTCGCGATCTCGGGCGCTGCGCGCGCGATCCCGTCGTTCGGTCTGCTCATCCTGCTGACGCTGCTGCTCGGCGTGCTGCACAAGCCCGAGGCGGCCGTGATCTCGTTCGTCGTGCTGGCGATCCCCTCGCTGCTGGCGGGGGCGTACACCGGCTTCGAGGCGATCGACCGTCGCGTCATCGACGCCGGACGTTCCATGGGCATGACAGAAACCCAGATCCTGTGGCGCATCGAAGTGCCGCTCGGCCTGCCTCTGCTCGTCGGCGGCATCCGCGCCGCCACCCTCCAGGTCCTCGCGACCGTGACGATCGCGGCCTACATCGGGCTGGGCGGCCTCGGGCAGTACATCATCGCGGCGATCCCGCTGCGCCGCTTCGACATCCTGATCGGCGGTGCGATCCTGGTCGCGGTCCTCGCTCTCGTGATCGACGGACTGTTCGCCCTCCTGCAGCACCTCGTGGTCCCGCGCGGCATCCGCGCCGCGGGCGCCGCCTCGCCCCGGACGCGCTCGGCGCGGGAGCGGCGCGCCGAGGCGATCGCGGTGGGAGCCCCCGCCGTGCCCCCGGGCAACGCCTGACTCACCCGACTCTCCACCACCAGAAAGAGGAACCCATGTTCACAGCACGAACTCGCAAGGGTCTCGGCGTCCTCGCCGGGCTCGCGGTCGCCTCGCTCGCCCTCGCCGGTTGCGGCGCCTCGAGCGACCCCCTGAGCAACAACGGCGGCGACGCCAGCGCATCGTCGGCCGAGATCGTCGTCGGCTCGCAGGCCTACTTCTCGAACGAGATCATCGCCGAGATCTACGCGCAGGCTCTCGAGAACTCCGGGCTGACGGTCAAGCGCCAGTTCCAGATCGGTCAGCGTGACGCGTACATCCCGCTGCTCGAGGACGGCACCGTCACCGTGTTCCCGGAGTACAGCGGCAACCTGCTGCAGTTCTTCGACAAGGAGACGACGGCGCGCACCGCGGATGAGGTCTACGCGGCGCTCCCGGCCGCTCTCCCCGAGGGCCTTGAGGTGCTCGACCAGTCGTCGGCCACCGATCAGGACTCGTACACGGTCACGAAGGCGTTCGCGGATGCCAACGGTCTGACCTCGATCGCCGACCTCTCCAAGGTCACGACCGGACTGACCCTCGGCGGCAACGCCGAGCTCGCCGAGCGCCCGTACGGCCCGCAGGGTCTGAAGTCGACCTACGGCGTCGACGTGCAGTTCTCGCCCACGGGTGAGACCACGGTCGACGATCTCGTCGCCGGCACGATCCAGGTCGCGAACGTCTACACCGCCGACCCGCGCATCCAGACCGACAACCTGGTCACCCTGGAAGACCCGAAGGGCCTCTTCCTGGCCTCGAACGTCGTTCCGGTCGTGAACTCGAAGGTCGCCTCGCAGGTGTCCGACGTGCTCAACAAGGTCTCCGCCGCCCTCACCCCCGAGGGCCTCGTGGAACTGAACGTGAAGTCGACCGTCGACCAGCAGTCGTCGGCCGACATCGCGAAGGCCTGGCTCGCCGACAACAACCTCTGAGCCGACGCCACACCAGCGGGGCCGTCCGGGATTCCGGGCGGCCCCGCTGCGCGTTCCGGTAGCAGGGCGCTCTGCGCGAGCGGTCTCCGCGAGACTGCACGCGCCTGACAACCCCACTGCAGGGTGCGCGGGTTTCGTCAGCCGGATGCAGTCTCGTGGTTCGCCCCCGCCGGACCCGCGTAGCCTGGAGCGGATATGGCACATCTGCTCGGGGGCGAAGCCCTGCACCTGGAATACCCGACCAAGGTCGTGTTCGACTCCGTCTCGCTCGGGGTGAACGAAGGCGACCGGATCGGCATCGTCGGCCGCAACGGCGACGGCAAGTCGAGTCTCCTCGGCATGCTCGCCGGCATCCGCGAGCCCGACGGCGGGCGCGTCACCGTGCGCGGGGGAGTGACCGTCGGCGTCCTCGACCAGCAGGACACCCTCGACGACGACGACACGATCGGCCACGCCGTCGTCGGCGACCGCGCCGAGCACGAGTGGGCGGGCGACGCGCGCACGCGCGACGTGATCGCCGGGCTCCTCGGCGACCTGCCGTGGGATGCGCGGCTCGGTGATCTGTCGGGCGGCCAGCGCCGTCGCGTCGCTCTGGCGAAGCTGCTCTCCGGCGACTGGGACGTGCTCTTCCTCGACGAGCCCACCAACCACCTCGACGTCGAGGCGATCACGTGGCTCGCCGGACATCTCAAGAAGCGGTGGGCGCCGAACGCCGGCGGGCTGCTGGTCGTGACGCACGACCGCTGGTTCCTCGACGAGATCTGCACCGCCACGTGGGAGGTGCACGACCGCATCGTCGAGCCCTTCGAGGGCGGCTACGCCGCGTACATCCTGCAGCGGGTCGAGCGCGACAGGCAGGCGGCATCCATCGAACAGCGGCGTCAGAACCTCGCCCGCAAAGAGCTGGCGTGGCTGCGTCGCGGGGCTCCGGCGCGCACGTCGAAGCCGAAGTTCCGCATCGACGCGGCGAACGAGCTCATCGCGGATGTGCCCGAGATCCGCGACAAGGTCGCGCTGCAGTCGCTCGCGGTCGCGCGCCTGGGAAAGGACGTCGTCGATCTGCTCGACGCGGGGGTGGCCTTCGGCGAGAAGACGGTGCTCCGAGACGTCGAGTGGCGCATCGCGCCCGGGGAGCGCACCGGCATCCTCGGGGTCAACGGTGCCGGCAAGTCGACGCTGCTGAGCCTGGTCACCGGCACTCTCGAACCGACCAGCGGCCGAGTCAAGCGCGGCAAGACGGTGAAGGTCGCCACCCTCACCCAGCGCCTCGACGAGCTCGAGCAGCATCTGAACGATCCCGTGCGGGTCGTGATCGCGAGTCTGCGCACGACGTACACGTTCGGTGCCGGGTCCAAGGCGCAGGAGCTCACGCCCGGCCAGCTCCTCGAGCGTCTGGGCTTCTCCAGCGCTCAGCTCTCGACGCCGGTGAAAGACCTGTCCGGCGGGCAGAAGCGGCGCCTGCAGCTGCTGCTGATCCTGCTCGACCAGCCGAACGTCCTGATCCTCGACGAGCCCACGAACGACCTCGACACCGACATGCTCGCGGCGGTGGAAGACCTGCTGGACTCGTGGTCGGGCACGCTCATCGTCGTCTCGCACGACCGCTACTTCCTCGAGCGCGTGACGGATCAGCAGTTCGCGATCCTGGATGCCAAGCTCCGCCACCTTCCCGGGGGAGTCGACGAGTACCTGCGCCTCCGGGCGCTCCAGGATGCCGAGCCGACGCGCTCCACCGCGGCGGCGGCGCCCGCGGCATCCTCGGGTCTCCAGGGAGCGGATCTCCGCGCCGCGCAGAAGGAGGCCTCGGCCGCCGAGCGGAAGATCGAGAAGCTGCAGCAGCAGATCGATCGCGCCAAGGCGGCCCTCGTCGACCACGACCAGGCGGACTACGTGGGGCTGGGCAAGGAGATGGAGCGCATCTCGCAGTGGGAGGCCGAGCGCGATGAGCTCGAACTGCGCTGGTTCGAGCTCACCGAGGCGATCGGCTGAGCGGAGTCCGCTCGAGCGGACACGGTGTCAGTGGACCGCGATCTCCAGGATCACGATCACGATCCCGAGGAACGACGTCGCGAGTGCGCCCATGATGCGTCCGAAGACGCGGTAGCCACGGCGCCGGAAGGCGTGGTAGCCGAGGATCGCGAGGACCACGAACATCGCCGTGATGCAGTTGTCGACGGCGTCCGACACGGACTGATCCGTGACGATGCCGTACGCGAGGGCGAGGATCGACGGCACGGAGGCGTACAGCATCCCGGAGGCGTGTCGGATGGCGTTGCGGGTGGACCCGCGGAAGCCGTGGTCGCCGTGCTCGGTCAGGGTGTGCGCGAACACGTGCGCGATGAAGAAGACGACGAGGGTCGCGGTCGAGTTCAGGAGCACCTCGGCCACGTCGTGGGCCTCGTCGTCGGCGAGCGTGACGAACGTCGTGAAGACGATGAGGCCGTAGATCGCCGAGGGGGAGCGGAACCGCACATCCAGCCACGTCTTGACCCGCTGCCACGGCGTCGGGGTCGCCACCGTCTCGCTCACGCGTCGAATCCCAGGCTGAGCTTGCGGAGCAGCGTCGCCAGGCGATCGCGGTCGCCGCGCGAGAGCCCGTCGAGCAGCAGGGCCTCGGCGTCGACGAGGCGGGTGATCGCGGCATCCACGCGCACGCGTCCGTCGTCGGTCAGGGTCACCAGGATGCTCCTCCCGTCGCCCGGATCGGCTTCACGTCGGACGAACCGGCGGGCGACGAGCCGGTCGATGCGGTTGGTCATGGTGCCGCTGGAGACGAGCGTCTGCTGCAGCAACTGCTTGGGGCTCAGCTGGTAGGGCTCGCCCGCACGGCGGAGGGCCGAGAGCACGTCCCATTCCCACGACTCGATGTCGCTGCGGCGGAACGCTTCTTTGCGAGCGATGTCGAGGTGCCGCGAGAGGCGGGCGACACGCGAGAGCACCTCCAACGGCGAGAAGTCGAGGTCGGGTCGCTGGTGCACCCACGCCTCGACGATGCGATCGACCTCGTCGCTGTCCCGGCTCACTCGTTCATTATGTCGAGAACGCCGTCGGGCCGCCGTCTGGCAGACTTGACCGGTGCCCGCGGGCACGGTCCGCCGTGGTGTAACGGCAGCACGACAGCCTTTGGAGCTGTTAGGTCCAGGTTCGAATCCTGGCGGCGGAGCATGACCTCATCGACCGAGCTCGCCGTCGTCGTCCTCGCCGCGGGCCAGGGCACCCGCATGCGATCGCGCACCCCGAAGATCCTGCACGCGGTCGGCGGTCGGCCGCTCGTCGGGCACGTGCTCGACACCGCGGCATCCCTCGATCCGGCTCGCATCGTGGTGGTCGTCCGGCACGAACGCGACCGCGTGGCCGAGACGATCACCGAGCTGGCGCCGGGCGTCGTGATCGTCGACCAGGACGAGGTGCCCGGTACGGGGCGGGCCGTCGAGGCCGCCCTCGGCGCCCTGGACGACTTCGCGGGCGACGTGCTCGTCCTCAGCGGTGATGTGCCCCTGCTCGAGACGCACACCCTCACCGGGCTCCTCCAGGCGCATCGGTCCGGCGGCACCGCCGTCACCCTGCTCACCGCGGAGGTGGACGACCCGCAGGGCTACGGCCGGGTCATCCGCGACGACGCGCGCGCCGTCCGCCGGATCGTGGAGCAGAAGGATGCCACGGCCGACGAGGCCGCGGTCACCGAGATCAACGTCGGCGTCTACGTCTTCCGCGCCGCGCCGCTGCGCGACCAGCTCGCGCGGGTCGGCACGGCCAATGCGCAGGGCGAGAAGTACCTCACCGACGTCGTGGCGTTGCTGCGCGACGCGGAGCTGGGCGTCGCCGCATCCGTCACGCCCGACGCCGCCGCGGCGCTCGGGGTCAACGACCGCATCCAACTGTCGGAGGCGGGGCGCACGCTCAACGCCCGCACGGTGCGGCACTGGCAGCGCGAGGGCGTGACGGTCGTCGACCCGGCCACGACGTGGATCGACGTGACCGCGGTGCTCGCGCCGGATGTCACGCTCCTCCCCAACACCCACGTGCGGGGCGCCACGGTGATCGCCGCGGGCGCGACGATCGGACCCGACACGTCCCTCGTGGACTGCGAGGTGGGCGAGGATGCCACGATCACGCGGACCGATGCGACGCTCGCGGTCGTCGAGGCGGGCGCGACGGTCGGCCCGTTCGCGTATCTCCGTCCCAACGCACGGGTCGGCGTGAACGGCAAGGTCGGCACGTTCGTCGAGGTGAAGAACTCCTCGATCGGCGAGGGCAGCAAGGTGCCGCACCTGTCGTACATCGGAGACACCGAGATCGGGCGCAACGTCAATCTCGGTGCCGGCGCGATCACCGCCAACTACGACGACATCGCCAAGCACCGGACCGTGATCGGCGACGAGGTGCACAGCGGTTCGCACAACGTCTTCGTCGCGCCCGTTACGATTGGGGATGGCGCCAAGACCGGTGCCGGCGCAGTGATCCGCAAGGACGTCCCGGCCGGTGCCCTGGCACTCAGCGTCGCCCCCCAGCGGAACATCGAGGGGTGGGTCGAGAAGAATCGACCGGGCACCGGAGCGGCCGATGTGGCCGTGCGGGCCCGGGGTGAACAGGAAGCGCGCGATGGCTCGTAAGAAGAACCGTGTAGATCTCGACCGCGACAACGGCATCGCCCCCGGGCTCGTCGCCAAGACCAAGAAGCGGCTGGTCGTCGCCTCGGGCCGGTCGCACCCCGAGCTCGCGCACGAGGTCGCGCGCCACCTCGGCACCGAGCTCGCGCCGACCGAGCACCGGACCTTCGCCTCGGGCGAGATCTACACGCGCTTCGAGGTGTCGATCCGCGGCTGCGACGTGTTCGTCGTGCAGTCCTTCGGTCCGCCGGTCAACGAGTGGCTCATGGAGCTGCTCATCATGCTCGACGCCCTCAAGCGCGCCTCCGCCAAGCGCATCACGGTGGTGGCCCCGTACTACCCCTACTCGCGTCAGGACAAGAAGGGCCGCGGTCGCGAGCCGATCAGCGCCCGTCTCATCGCCGATCTGCTGAAGACCGCCGGTGCCGATCGCATCATGAGCGTCGACCTGCACGCCGCGCAGATCCAGGGCTTCTTCGACGGTCCCGTCGACCACCTGTTCGCCAAGCCCGTGCTGCTCGAGCACTTCGAGCAGGGGCTCACCGGCGAGGACCGAGAGACCCTCACGGTCGTCTCGCCCGACATGGGTCGGGTCCGCGTCGCCGACACGTGGTCCGACAGCCTCGGCGCCCCGCTCGCGATCATCCACAAGCGTCGCGACCCGAAGGTCGCGAACCAGGTCTCGGTGCACGAGATCGTCGGTGACGTGAAGGGGCGCACGTGCCTCCTCGTCGACGACATGATCGACACGGGCGGCACGATCCAGAAGGCCGCGCAGGCCCTCAAGGCGAGCGGCGCGCGCAAGGTCATCGTCGCCGCGACCCACGCCATCTTCAGCGATCCCGCCACCGAGCGTCTGCAGGACCCGGCGATCGACGAGGTCGTCGTGACCGACACCGTCCCGCTGCCCGCCGAGCGCCGGTTCGACCGGCTCACGGTCCTGCCGATCGCCCCGCTGCTCGCGCGCGCGATCCACGAGGTCTTCGAGGACGGTTCGGTCACCAGCATGTTCGGCGGAGACGCCTGAGATTCAGGGCGCGCTCATAGGTTCGCCGAGGTCTGAACCAGGTCCGTTTCGAGATCGTGTGTTCATCGTGAGCACGATCGCTCCGCGAGGCACGACCGAAAGAGGACCCTCATGATCCGCACGACCGCCGTCCCCCGCCCCGTCCGCATCGGCACCGCCCTGCTGGGCGTCGCCGGTGTGGTGACCCTCGCCGGATGCTCCGGCGGCAACGCCGACGCCGCCGCGCCGGCCGCGTCGGCCTCCGCCCCCGCCGCATCGTCGGCGCCGAGCGGGAGCGCCACGACCGACTCCTCGTCGGGGGCCGCGGCGTCCGACGGCGTCTACTCCGACGGCACGTACGAGGCCACCGGCCAGTACGCCACCCCCGAGAGCGTCGAGACGGTCGACGTGACCCTCACGATCGCGGGCGACACGGTCACGGACGTCACGGTCACCGGTGACCCGCAGGCGGCGGAGTCCCGGCGCTACCAGAGCGAGTTCATCGGGGGCATCAAGGACGAGGTGGTCGGCAAGAAGGTCGACGAGATCTCCGTCAGCAAGGTCGCCGGGTCTTCGCTCACCAGCGGCGGCTTCATGAAGGCCCTCGACACGATCAAGTCCGAGGCGAAGGCCTGACGTCGTGACCGCGGCGACCGCGGCCGGGGCGGTGTGGACGTTCGACGCGATCGGCACCGCGTGGGCGATCGAGACCGCGCAGCCGTTGTCGGCCGCCGCGCGTGCCGCGGTCGCCGACGTCGTGGACGCCTTCGACCGCGAATGGTCGCGTTTCCGCGATGACTCGGTGGTGTCCTCCCTGGCGGAGGGACGCGTGGCATCCGTCGAGGCGCCTCAGGACACCGAAGCGATGCTGACGCTGTACGACGAGCTCGATGCGGCGACGCACGGCGCGGTGAATCCGCTCGTGGGCGATGCCCTGGCCCGGCTCGGGTACGACGCCCGGCTGACGCTCGCGCCGTGGGGGGCTCCGGCGGCGGCGCCGAACTGGCGCGACGTCGTGGGGTGGGGGAGCGGTGTCCTGTCGCTGTCCCGCCCGGCGACGCTCGATGTGGGCGCGCTCGGCAAGGGGCGGCTGGTGGACCGCGTGCTCGACGTCGTCCGCGCCGGGGCCGAGGGCGACGTGATCGTCGACGGCTCGGGCGATCTCGCCGTGCGCGGCGCACCGGTGCGGGTCGGCCTCGAGCACCCGTACGACCCCACCCGCGCGATCGGCGTGGTGGAGGTGCGGGACGCCGCCCTGTGCGCCTCGGCGATCACCCGGCGGGCCTGGGGCGACGGACTGCACCACGTGCTGGACGCCCGCACGGGAACACCCGTACAGGCGTACGCGGCCACCTGGGCGATCGCGGACACCGCGATGCGCGCGGATGCGCTGGCGACCGCCCTGTTCTTCGACGGCGGCCCCGAACTGGCGGCCGCCTGGACCGCGCCCTGGGTGCGGATGCGTACGGACGGCCGCGTGGAGTGGTCGCCGGGATTCGAGGGAGAGATCTTCTGATGAGTGCGACCCTGACCGCGGGTTCGACCCGCGTCCGCGGAGTCCTCGGCCGCGTCTCGATGTATCGGCTCGTGCTGGGGGCGCTGGGCGTCCTGGCGCTCCTCGCGCTGGCCTTGTCGTTCGCCGGCCTCGTGGTCCCCGACCCGCTCGAGATCCTCGTGAGCGCCGTGGTGCTCGCTCTCGCGTGCGGCGTCACCGACTTCGTCGCGCAGAGCGTGCTGCGGATGCCACGGCGCCTGGAGTCCTCGCTGATCACGGCCGCGATCCTGCTGTTCGTCGTGCGTCCGACCGTGGAACCGCTGGGCCTGGCGGGTCTCGTGCTCGCCGGGGTCGCGGCATCCCTGTCGAAGTACTTGCTCGCCTGGCGCGGGCGGCACATCTTCAACCCGGCGGCGGCGGGTGCGACCGTGCTGACCGTGGTGAGCGTGTGGGCACCCGACCTCGGCGCGTCCGCGTGGTGGGTCGGGTCGCCGTGGCTGGCTGCGCCGGTGCTGCTCCTGGGGCTGCTGCTCCTGGCACGCACCGACCGTCTCGCGGTGGTGTTCGTGTTCTGGGTCGTGGCCGCGGCGGTCGCGTTCGTGCGCACGACGGTGCAGTTCCAGGCGGCGGGGTTCCCCGTCGACGTCCCGGCGGTGCTGCTGCAGGTGGCGTTCTCCTCGCCGTTCCTGTTCCTCGGGGCGTTCATGCTGTCCGAGCCGCTGACCCTGCCCCCGCGTCGCCGGCAGCAGTTCGTCGTGGCGATCCTCGTCGGCGTGCTCGCGGGGTGGCCCATCGCCCTCGGCGGGATCACCCTCGGCCAAGAGCGGGCGTTGCTCGTCGGGAACCTCGTGGCCTTCCTCTTCTGCCTGCGCGCCGCCGTGCGACTCCGCCTGGAGGGGCGGCGCGATCTGACCCCGACGGTGCGCGAGCTGACGTTCCGTGCCGCGCGGTCGTTCACGTTCTCGCCGGGGCAGTATCTCGAGCTCGACGTGCCGCACCGCCGGCCCGATGCCCGCGGCACGCGGCGGGAGTTCTCGATCGCCTCGGCGCCCGAGGACCTCCCGACGGTCCGCATCGCGTTCAAGGACGGTTCGCAGTCGTCGTACAAGCGGGCACTCGCCGAGGTCCCGGTGGGCGGCACGCTCGCTGTCACGGGGGTGTGGGGTGACTTCGTCCTCCCCTCGCGTCCGACGTCGCCGGTGCTCCTGGTCGCCGCCGGCATCGGCGTGACCCCGTTCGTCTCGCAGCTGCGTCATCTCGCCGCGACCGGTCAGACCCGCGACGTGGTGCTCGTGTACGTCGTCTCGGAGGCGAACGAGCTCGCGTTCCGCGACGACATCGCTGCCGGCGGCATCCCGGTGGTCGTGTTCAGCCGCGACGAGCCGGATGCCCTTCCCGCGGGGTGGGTGTGGGCCGGTCCGGATCGGGTGGATGCCGAGGCGCTCCTGCGTGCGGTCCCCGACATCGCGCAGCGCACGGCGTACGTGTCGGGTCCGCCGCGGCTGATCGCGGCTCTCGCCCCCGCGCTGTCCCGCGCGAAGTCGCTGACGACCGACGCCTTCGCGGGCTACTGACGACGGCTCGCGTTCGTCGGGACTGCTGCGCCGGGCCGCCGATCCTGGGCGGCGCCGACGATCAGATCGAGAAGCCCCACAGCGCGTAGACCATCATCACGACGCCCGTCAGCACAGCGAACGCCCCCACGACGGCGACCGGCAGAGGGCTCCGGAGTCGCCGAGCGCGGTCGGCGGAACCCTTCGCGAACAACCGCGCCTCCGCCCTCGCCGCGGCTGCGTAGACGGGTCCGCGATAGCCCACGATCGCCACTCCGGCGACGAGGAGCAGGATTCCGATGATCAGACCGGGCACGCCGGGCACGGGCGATCTCTGCGCCGACGACGTCGGCTCGGCCGTTCCGGGTTCCCCCGATCCTTCCCGCGCAGCGGTGGGGGAGGGCGATGCGGTGGGAACCATCGGGGAGGGCGATGCGGTGACTGTCTCCGCGGGCTCCTCCACCGGCTCGACACCCTGAGGGGCGGCGGGGTCGACGTCCTGCGGCACCTCGCCGTCCGTGCCGCGATACGTCGTCGTGCCGCCTCTCGAGGGGAAGTACGGCATGGCGGTCTCGGCCGGGTGGCTCCACTCGAAGGTGCCGACGGGCGCCTCGGGCGGCACCGTCGACACCGCGGTCGGCCACGGCTCCGTCGGCATGGGGTCGAAGGTGCCTTCGGGTACCGAAGGATCGATGGTGAAGGGGCCGCCGCCGGGCAAGGCCGGCTGGTCGACGAAGCCGCCGGAGGGCACCGGTGCGGGTACGGTCTCCGCGCGCGCCGCCCCGGCGGCCGAGATGACCGATGCGATGACGGCCACGGTGAGGAATCCACACACGCGGGCACGAACCATCACATACCTCCGATTGCTCCGTCCCGACTTCCGCGGGAAGGACCCGGGCCCCCCAGGTGATGCTCAGCCTAGCGAGACGAACGTTTCCGCGAAGTGACGGCGAATGGCCGATCTCGAACGCCGGGTGTCATCGGTTCCCCGGGGCCCGCCTCAGACCGGATCGGTGGGCTTCGCCGGGAGTCGCATCTCGAAGGTCGTGTCGCCCGGTGTGCTGTCCACCGTGATCGTGCCGTTGTGGGCCTCGACGATGGCCTTCGCGATGGAGAGCCCGAGGCCGGTGCCGCCCGTCTTCCGGTCGCGGGAACGGTCGGCACGGGCGAACCGTGCGAACAGTTGCGCGGCCACGGCCGGATCGATCCCCGGGCCGTCGTCGTGCACTCGGAGCACGGCGTCGTCGCCCTCGCGGGTCACCGACACCGTGACCTCCGTGCCGGCGGGCGTGTGGGTACGCGCGTTGGCGAGGAGGTTCGCCACCACCTGGTTGAGCCGCGCCGAGTCTCCGGCGAGTTCCACGGGTTCATCGTCGACGTCGATCGACCACGCGTGGTCGGGCCCCGCCGGCCGGGCGTCGCCGACCGCTTCGACCGCGAGACGGGTGAGGTCGACGGTGCCGTAGACGAGCTCCTGTCCCTCGTCCAGGCGCGCGAGGAGCAGCAGATCCTCGACGAGGGCGGTCATCCGCAGCGACTGCGCCTGGATGCGCTCGAGCGACTGCTCTGTCGTCTCCACGGCCATCGCGATGCGTTGGCGGCTCTCGTCGTCCTGCGACTGGCGAATGGCGCGCAGCGACAGTTCGGAGAACCCCCGGATGGATGCCAGGGGAGTCCGCAGCTCGTGGCTGGCGTCCGCGACGAATCGGCGCATGAGCTCCTCGTTGCGCTGGCGGGCGGCGAGCGAGGCGTCGACCCGGTCCAGCAGCGAGTTCAGCGCGAGGCCGACCTGTCCGATCTCGCTGTGCTCGTCGACCTGCTCCGCCGGTACGCGTTCGTCGATGGAGACGTCGCCCTGGTCCATCCGGATGGAGGCTACCCGGGTCGCGGTCTCGGCGACACCGCGCAGCGGCCGCAGGCCCACGCGGATGACGACCGCGATGATCGCGGAGAGCAGCAGCAGGCCGCCCGCGGTGACGAGGGCCACGGTGGTGAGAATGGCGCCGATCGTCGCGGTGATCTGGCTGAGGGGCAGTCCCAGCACCGCGACGGTCCCGAACTGGTTTCCCCGCACGCCGATGCGGTAATCCCCGAGGCCCGGCAGATCGACGGTGTCGGACGAGGAGGCCCCGGTCGTGACCGCGTTCGCGACGGCGTCGCGGATCTCACTCACCTGCTCGTCGTCGAGGGCCTTCACGGACCGCCCGTCGACGTAGGCGCCGGTGTCGCCCGTGCTGGCGCTGCGCAGCACGAGCACGGTGCCATCGGGGAACGGGCCCCCGGCGAGGACGTCGCTCGCGGTGCTCGTGGGCCCCACCACCACGTTGTTGCCGGCGGCGGCGACCTGCGCCGTGAGGTTCGTCTGCAGGACACCCGTGATGATCGCGCTCGTGGACACCGCGATCATCACCAGGATGAACGCCACCATGCCGATCACCGCGACCATCAGGCGCGACTGCAGCGTCCAGCGGTGGCGCGCCTTCTCTCGGGTCACTGAGGCGCTTTGATCATGTAGCCGACGCCGCGGACCGTGTGGATGAGCGGTTCGTGACCGGCGTCGATCTTCTTGCGGAGGTACGAGATATACAGCTCCACGACGCTCGAGCGCCCGCCGAAGTCGTAGTTCCAGACGCGATCGAGGATCTGCGCCTTCGACACGACGCGGCGCTGGTTGCGCATGAGGAAGCGCAGCAGCTCGAACTCGGTGGCGGTCAGCTCGATCTCGGTGCCGGCGCGGACGACTTCGTGGCTGTCCTCGTTCAGCGACAGGTCGCCGACACGGAGGATCGGCTCGGAGTCACGCGTGGCAGCTGTGCCGGCGCGGCGCATCAGGCCGCGCAACCGCGCCACGACCTCTTCGAGGCTGAAGGGCTTGGTGACATAGTCGTCGCCGCCCGCGGTCAGGCCCGCGACGCGGTCGGCGACGGCGTCCTTCGCGGTCAGGAACAGCACCGGGACGTCGTTGCCCGAGTGGCGGAGCCGTTGCAGCACGGCCATGCCGTCGAGGTCGGGCATCATGATGTCGAGCACCATGGCATCCGGTTCGAAATCCCGGGCCGACTGCAGCGCGTCGAATCCGGAGCCCGCGGTGCGGACCTCCCAGCCCTCCATGCGGAGGGCCATCGACAGCAGGTCGGTGAGCATCTGCTCGTCGTCGACGACGAGGACGCGGAGGGCGCTGCCGTCCGGACGGGTGAAGGCGGGAGCGCTGGCGGTCGCGGTCATGTGGTTCATTGTGCGCCGGTATCTATGAGCTTTCTATGGCGTCGGCTATGCGCTCGCTGTGAAGTCTGACCGCGCGGGCGAGGAGCGCGGCGACGGCGACCCCGACAGCGGCGCCCAGAGTGTTCGCGACCAGGTCGCGCACGTCGGCGACGCGCGTCGGGAGGAACAGCGCCTGGGTCGTCTCGATCGCGGCGCTCACCGCCAGACCGCTCAGGATGCCGACCCACCACGTCCCGCCCCACAGGAGCGCCAGCACCCCGAGGGGGACGAACATCACGACGTTCGCGGAGAACTCGACCACGTCGAAGGTGACCCACGCCGTCACCGGTGAGGAGGCGAGCAGCGCGAGGAACGCGCGGAGCACTCCCGCTGTGCCGTCGTCGTACGGTGTGGGGCGGAGCGTCATCCACCAGAGCCCGAGGGCGTACAGCGCCGAGGCGGCGACGAGCAACGCCCGCCGCCGCCCCGTGAGCGCTGTCGTCAGTGCGTGTCCTCGGCCTCGATCTCGGTGCGGTCGCCCGACCAGAGGGTGTGGAACGTCCCCTCCTTGTCGATGCGGCGGTACGTGTGCGCACCGAAGAAGTCGCGCTGGCCCTGGATGAGCGCCGCCGGCAGTCGCGTGGCGCGCAGGCCGTCGTAGTACGCCAGCGACGAGCTGAAGGCGGGTGCCGGGATGCCCGCGGCGGCGGCGAGCGAGACGATGCCGCGCCACGAGTCCTGCGCGCGGCCGAGGGCCTCGACGAAGTACGGGGCCGTCAGCAGCACCGGCAGCTCGGGCTCGGCGTCGTAGGCGTCGGCGATGCGGTTCAGGAACTGCGCACGGATGATGCAGCCCCCGCGCCAGATCTTCGAGACCGCGCCCAGGTCGATGTTCCAGTCGTACTGGGCGGCACCGGCGCGGATCTCGTCGAAGCCCTGGGAGTAGGCGACGATCTTCGAGGCGTAGAGGGCCAGGCGCACCTGCTCGATGAACGCGTCGGCGTCGGCGCCGGTGAGGTGCTCGCCGATCTCGTCGGACGGCCCGGGCAGACCGCCCGACACCGCGCGCTGCTCCGGGTGGCTCGACAGGGACCGCGCGAACGTGGCCTCGGCGATGCCCGAGACGGGGACGCCCAGGTCGAGGGCGGTCTGCACCGTCCACGCACCGGTGCCCTTCGCTCCGGCCTGGTCGAGGATGACATCCACCAGCGGCTTGCCCGTCTCGGCATCCGTCTGGCGCAGCACCTCGGCGGTGATCTCGATGAGGTACGACTCCAGTTCGCCGCGGTTCCACTCGGCGAACACGTCGGCGATCTCGGCGGGGGTCTTGCCGGTCGCGCGACGGATGAGGTCGTACGCCTCGGCGATCAGCTGCATGTCGGCGTACTCGATGCCGTTGTGCACCATCTTCACGAAGTGGCCGGCCCCGTCGTGACCGACGTGGGTGACGCAGGCCTCGCCCTCCGCGATCGCGGCGATCGAGGTCAGGATCGGGCCGAGCGTCCGCCACGACTCGTCGGAGCCGCCGGGCATGAGCGAGGGCCCGAGGAGGGCGCCCTCCTCGCCGCCGGAGACGCCCATGCCGACGTAGTTGATCCCGGTCTCGCGCACGGCCTTCTCGCGGCGGATCGTGTCCGTGAAGAGGGCGTTTCCGCCGTCGACGATGATGTCGCCCGGTTCGAACACCTTGACGAGCTCGTCGATGACGAAGTCGGTCGGGCGGCCGGCCTTGACCATGATGATCGCCGTGCGGGGCTTCGACAGCGACGCCGCGAAGTCCTCGTACGAGAAGGAGGGGACGAACTCCGCCTCGGGGTGCGCCTGGACGAGGTGCTCGGTCTTGTCGGCGCTGCGGTTGAAGACCGCGACCGTGTTGCCCTCACGGCTGGCGAGGTTGCGCGCCAGGTTCGAGCCCATGACCGCGAGGCCCACCACGCCGATGTTGGCGCGGCCGTCGCCCTCGCCCGCAGGGGCCGAGGCGGCGTCGGCCGTGGGCCGCTCGACGTCCGCGGGGGAGGGGGCGCCCTCGTGGTGCTGAGCGGCCTCGTGCGGTGCCTGGTTCTGATCGGTCGACGTCATTCGTTGCTCCGTGTTCACGTGCGGCAGAAGGGTGGGCGGACGGGAGTCGCGCACCCCCGCCACTTTATCGGCTCGGTCCGGGACCGCTCAGGTCGCGGGGGCGAGGTGCAGCTGCGCGATGACCGCGTCGACCTGCTGCTGCGGGGTGAGGTCGAGGTCGACGTGGATCGCCCGCTCGTCGGCACCCGGGATCTCCAGGGTCTCGAACTGCGAGGCGAGCAGGGCGGGCGGCATGAAGTGGCCTTGGCGGCGCAGCAGACGATCGAGCACGAGCTTCGGGTCGCCCATGAGCAGCACGAAGGTCACGCCGTCGCGGCGCAGGACATCCCGGTAGCTGCGCTTGAGAGCAGAACAGGTGATGACGCCGGGGCGCCCCGCGGCGATCTGGCCGTCGATCCACCCGGCGACGCGGTCGAGCCAGGGCCACCGGTCGTCGTCGTCGAGGGCGTGACCCGCCGCCATCTTGGCGACGTTGACCGCGGGGTGCAGGTCGTCACCCTCCTGTAAGTCCCAGCCGAGGCGGCCGGCGAGCATCCCGGCGACGGTGGACTTGCCGGTGCCGGCGGGACCCATGAAGACGAGGATCGGGGCGGTGGCGGTCATGGCTTCTCTCTTCGTCGGGGGAAGGGGTCAGATGGAGCGACGGACTTCGGTGAGCACGGCTGCGACGTAGAGCCGCGTGTGCTCCTCGGCGGCGTCGGCATCCGCGCGGCTGATCGCGGCGGCGGTGGCGACGTGGTTGTCGAGCGCGTCGGGATTCGGGATGCCGGGGGTCAGGCCGTGCATCGCGCGTCCCTCGATCGCGGCGGCGATGGGGGCACGTGCGGCGGCGAGCATGAGGTTGCCGCTGGACACGAGGATGAGGTCGTGGAAGGCGATGTCGGCTGCGAGGTACTCGGGCGAGTTGCCGAGGCCGGCGGCGCCGAGGCGTTCGAGTTCCTCGGCCAGGCGGGAGATCTCCCCGCGCTGCAGGTCGGTCGCCCGACGGGCGCTCAACCGTGCGGCCACCGGTTCGATCGCGGCGCGGAGTTCGGTGGTGTTCGCGATGAGCTGGTCGCGGCGCTTGCCTGCGAGCTGCCAGCCGATGAGCCGGGTGTCCAGGGCGCTCCAGTCCGCGGCGGGACGCACGGTGATGCCGACCCTGCGTCGCTGCTCGAGCATGCCCATCGCCTCCAGCACGCGCACGGCCTCGCGCACGACGGTGCGGGAGACGCCGTAGTCGGCTTCGAGGGCGGCGAGGGTGAGGACGTGGGCCGGGGGCAGCTCCCCGTCGACGATGCGCATGCCGAGGGCATCCACCAGTGATCCGTGCGACGCTCGGGCCATGACCCCTCCTCAGGTCTTTGGTACGACCTTATCTTGTCAAAGATACGATCTTTGTGTGAAGATGCCCTCACTCACCCATAGGTGCGGGTCGAATCACAGCTTGCCCGATGCCGCGCCATCCTGAATCAACGGAGATCTCTTGGACGACTGGACCCAGACACTCGGCACGGCGCCTCTCCTCGCCATCGCCGCCGGCGCGATCGCTCTCATCCTCGTGCTCATCATCTGGCTGAAGGTGCACGCCTTCCTGGCCCTCATCATCGTGTCGCTGGCCACAGCGTTCGCCGCCGGCATCCCCGTTTCGGCCATCGTCACGACCTTGACCGGAGGATTCGGGGGCACGCTCGGGACGGTCGCGCTCCTCGTGGCGCTCGGAGCGATGCTCGGGCGCTTGATCGAACACTCCGGTGGGGCGCAGTCGCTCGCCGAGACGTTCGTCCGCGTCTTCGGGGAGAAGCGGGCGCCCTTCGCACTCGGCATCGTCTCGCTCATCCTCGGATTCCCGATGTTCTTCGACGCCGGACTCGTCATGATGCTGCCGATCATCTTCGCCATCGCCCGCCGCGTCTCGGGCAACAACGTGCTGCTGTTCGGCCTGCCCGCGGCCGCCGCCTTCTCGGTCATGCACGTCTTCCTGCCGCCGCACCCGGGGCCGGTCACCGCGAGCGGCCTCTACGGCGCCAACCTCGGACTGGTCCTCATCGTCGGCCTCATCATCGCCTTCCCGATCTGGTACCTCTCGGGTTACCTGTGGGGGAAGTTCATCGCGCGCCGCCTCGTCCTGCCCGTCCCCGCACTCTTCGGCGACGTGGATGCCGACCAGCCGGCGAATCCGCCCAAGCCCGCCACGGTCATCGCGGTCCTGCTCCTGCCGATGCTCCTCATCTTCTTGAACACCGGTCTCACGACGCTTGCCGCCGCCGGCGCGGTCGACAAGGACAACACCCTCGTGCAGGTGCTCGTCCTCCTCGGCAACTCGCCCGTCGCCCTGCTCATCACCGTGCTCGTGGCCACCGTCGTGTTCGGCTTCCGCCGCGGCGAGAACGGCACCGCGCTCGAGAAGGTCGTGGACTCGGCGCTCGGACCCGTGGCATCCGTCATCCTCATCACCGGCGCCGGTGGGATGTTCGGCGCCGTCCTGCGCGCCTCGGGCATCGGTGACGCGCTCTCCGACAGCCTCAGCGACCTGGGCCTGCCGGTCATCGTCGCGGCGTACATCATCGCCGTGATCCTGCGACTCGCGCAGGGCTCCGCCACCGTCGCCCTCGTCACCGCGGCAGGTCTGGCCGCGCCCGCCGTCATGGCGGGCGACTTCTCGCCTCTGCAGGTCGTCGCGATCACCCTCGCCACCGCGGCGGGATCGGTGTTCGCCGGTCACGTCAACGACTCCGGATTCTGGTTGGTGGGCCGTCTCATGGGCATGGACGTCAAGACCACCCTGAAGACGTGGACCGTGCAGCAGGCCATCGAGTCGGTACTCGGCTTCCTCGCCGCGCTCGCCGTGTTCGGCATCGGAGCGCTCCTGTGACCGGTTCCCCCGCCGACCTGTTCGACGTCTCCGACCGGCTCGCCCTCGTCACGGGGTCGTCGCGGGGTCTCGGCCGTGCGCTGGCTCTGACCCTGGCCCGCGGCGGAGCGCGTGTCGTGGTGCACGGTCGCGACGCGGGCGCGGTCGAGAAGACCCGCGCCGAGGCCGAGGAACTGTCCGGCCGCCCCGCGCACGCGGTGACGTTCGACGTGACCGATGCCGTGGCGGTCGAAGGCGCGATCACCACTCTGCTGCAGGACGTCGGCGTGCCCGACATCGTCGTCAACAACGCCGGCGTGCAGCGCCGGGCACCGATCCACGAGTTCGACGTCGCCGACTGGGACGACATCGTCGCGGCCAACCTCTCCGGAGTGTTCTACGTCTCGCGGTTCGTCACTCCGGCGATGGTCGCGCGCGGCTCCGGCAAGGTCGTCAACGTCGCCTCGGTGCAGTCGCGGCTCGCCCGACAGACCATCGCGCCCTACTCCGCGACGAAGGGCGGCGTCGCTCAGCTGACCGCCGGAATGGCCGCCGACCTCGCGCGCTTCGGCATCCAGGTGAACGCCCTGTCGCCGGGGTACTTCGCGACCGAGATGAACCGCGACCTGGTCGACGACCCGGAGTTCACGGCGTGGCTCACGCAGCGGACCCCGGCCCGCCGGTGGGGCGACTTCGCCGAACTGGACGGGGCGCTGTTGTTCCTGGCATCCGACGCGTCGAGCTTCGTCTCGGGGCAGAACATCTTCGTCGACGGAGGGATGACGGCGGTCGTCTGACCGCGGAGAGGAAGACCGTGAAAACTCTGCTGATCGAGAAGGCCCTGTCCGCCGCGGTCCGCGATGTCGCCGTGCCCGAACCCGGGGAGGGGGAGGTCCGCCTCCGCGTCGAGTACGTCGGCATCTGCGGATCCGACCTGCACTACTACTACGAGGGGGCCAACGGCGCCTTCGTCGTGCGCGAACCACTCGTTCCGGGCCATGAGCTGTCGGGGCGGGTCGACCTCGACCCCTCCGGCGTCCTCGCTGCGGGCACGGCTGTGACCGTGCACCCAGCGCGCTTCGGCTCGCCGCGCGAGGGAATCGAGCACGCGCCGCACCTATGGCCCGGGGGATCGTATCTCGGCAGTGCCTCGACCTGGCCGCACACCCAGGGCGCGGCATCCGAATACCTGATCGTCGAGGCCGGCATGGTGCGCGTGCTGCCCGTCGAGCTCCCGGTGCGCCGCGCGGTGCTGGCAGAGCCCCTGGCGGTCGCCCTCCACGCCCTCGGCAAGGCCGGCGACGTGGCAGGACTCGACGTGCTCGTCACCGGTTCGGGTCCGATCGGTCTCATGGCCGTGGCCGCGGCCGTGGCGGCGGGCGCACGGGTCACCGCGACCGACGTGCTCGCCGGCCCGCTCGAACGCGCCACGGCGTTGGGGGCGTCGGCGACCATCGACGTGTCCACCCAAGCCGTCGAGCCGAACTCGTTCGCGGTGGTCCTGGAGTGCTCGGGCGTGCCCGTGTCGATCTCGACCGCGCTGAAGTCGGTTCGCCCCGGTGGCACCGTCGTCCAGGTCGGGATGCTGCCCGATGACCCGCGGCCCGTGAATCTCGCCCCCTTCATCTCGAAGGAGGTGCGCTACCTCGGGGCGTTCCGCTTCCTCGACGAGATCGACCGCGCCGTGGAGCTGCTCGCCCGTACTCCCGGGATCGAGGCGGCGCTCACGCACGAGTTCGCGGTGACGGATGCCGACGAGGCCTTCGCCACGGCACGCGATTCGCAGCGCTCGGGCAAGGTCGTCTTCGCCCTCTGACGCACAAGGACGCCCCGGTGACCACTCGAGAGAGCGGTGGCCGGGGCGTCCTGGTGCGGAGGGTCAGTGCTTCTTGTAGTTCGCGTTGCGCCCCATCGAGAAGAGGGCGCCGATCGCGGCGACGCCGCCGACGGCGGTGACTGCGCCGATCGTCCAGAGCACGACGTGAGAGAAGAAGCCGCTGTCCATGATGTTCCTCCGGTCGGGTGAAAGCCTCCGTCGATCTTATCGGGGGCTCCGCAGCACTCCGCGGCGCGGGTCGAAATGCGGAGCGGGTCGCTGGTAGACTTCCGGGGAACTTCGGCGAGGGATGTCTCCTCGTGCGCCCCGGCGGGTGCACCTGACATCCGTGATCGACGCGGTGTTGCAAGGCTCCCGGCTTTCCTCACGCGCTCGCGTTCGAGTCGAATCCAGACCACATACGCGCGGACATCGTCCGCTCACAAGCTGCGGGACCCGAGCCCGCGAGGAGAACATCATGTCGGAAGACAACAAGGTCGTCGCCGAGCTGCGCGAGAACTTCGGCAAGGGCTTCGCCCGCCGTCTGCGCGCCGCCGGCAAGATCCCCGCGGTCATCTACGGTCACGGCACCGAGCCGCAGCACGTCGCGCTGCCCGGTCACCAGGTCTCGCTGCTCATCCGTCGCGCCAACGCGCTGCTCGACCTCGACATCAACGGCAAGAGCCAGCTGACCCTGGTCAAGGACGTGCAGAAGGATCCGGTGCGCCAGATCGTCGAGCACATCGACCTCATCGTCGTGAAGAAGGGCGAGAAGGTCTCGGTCGACGTCCCCGTCGTCGTCGTGGGCGAGCCGTTCTCCGGCACGATCGCGAACCTCGACAGCACCACCGTCTCGCTCGAGGTCGAGGCCACGCACATCCCGCAGAACGTCGAGGTCTCGGTCGAGGGCCTCGAGGACGGTACGCAGATCACCGCCGCCGACCTGGTCCTGCCCGCCGGCGCGACGCTCGTGACCGAGCCCGAGACGCTCATCATCGGCGTCTCCGTGCCGCTGGACACCCTCGCTGCCGACGAGGAGATCGCCGAGGCCGACGCCGAGGTCGCCGAGGAGCAGGCCGAAGAGGCCGAGGCCGCTTCCGAGGGCGACGAGAACTGATCCCCGCGGACCGCGCGAGCGGTCCGCGACCGACGAGGGGGCGTGTCTCACGCCCCCTCGTTTTTCATGTCAGGGTCCGCGGGCGGATCCGGAAGGATGGATGCCATGGCGGACACGTGGCTCATCGTCGGGCTCGGCAATCCCGGACCGCGGTACGAGGCGACGCGGCACAACATCGGCCAGATGGTGATCGATGAACTCGCCGCCCGGCGTCGCGAGTCGTTCCGTGCGCACAAGGCCAATGCGCGTGTGGTCGAGACGTGGGTGCGCCCGGGCGGCGCGAAACTCGTGCTCGCGAAGCCGAACAGCTTCATGAACGTCTCGGGCGGACCCGTTTCGGGACTGGCGCGGTTCTACGACATCGCCCCGGAGCGCGTCGTCGTCGTCCACGACGAGCTCGACATCCCCTTCGACACGATCAAGCTCAAGACCGGCGGCGGGCACGGCGGGCACAACGGTGTGCGCGATGTCGCGAAGGCGCTCGGATCGCCCGAATTCCCGCGTGTCCGGGTGGGCATCGGTCGTCCCGTCGGTCGACAGGACCCGGCGGACTGGGTGCTCGACCCGTTCGGCGCGAAGGAGCGGGAGACGCTCCCCATCCTGGTCTCGGACGCAGCCGATGCCGTGGAGTTGCTGGTCGAGGAGGGGCTCGTCCCGGCGCAGCAGCGTTTCCACGCCCCGCGCTGAGACCGCGGGCGGTCACCGCCTCCGCAGGGCGCGGGAGAGGGTGACGCACCCGAAGATCGCGGCGGCGACTCCGCTCAGGCACCCGCCGAGACAGCTGTAGTCGCCCAGGTCGGCCCACGCGGGAGTCGTCTCGCGGCGCAGGACTGCGGCGATGACGAGCAGGACCGTGCTGATCCCGCCGAACATCAAGAACGGGACGAGTCGCGACGGACGGATGGGGGGATCCGGCTCGGCGGCCGCCGTCGGGCGCGAGGGCGCGAGCACGGCCGTGTGCGCGGCGGCCGGCACCGGCGCGGCGTGGGGCGGGAGGCCGGGGGCCGCGGGCGAACCCGGGGGAGTGAGCTGTTGCATGGGAGTCCTCGTCCGATCCGGCCGGACGGTCCGGCTCCCGGCGAGGCTAGGAGGGATCGAGGCTCTCCCGCTCCGTGACCGCGTGAAATTGTGGACAACTCCAGCGGCCGACCGCCTGTGGAGGAGGGGTGGGCGGTTCCGGTGCCCCGCACCGACGACGAGAGAGCCTCGGCCGACCGGCCGAGGCTCTCTCGAGGAAGCGTGCGCGGTCGATCCGCGACGCGATCAGGACGCGTAGGGCGCCGCGCCGATACCTGCTCCGACGACGAAGAAGGCGAACACGATCCCGCCGCCGACGACGGACAGCACGATCGCGGCGATGCCCCATCCGCGTCCCCGGTTCTTCACCGCGGCGATGATGCCCTGCACGAAGCCCCAGAGGGCGAACGCTCCCCAGACCAGGAACGCGGCGACGGAGAGGGCGCCGGCCGCGAGGGCGATCTGGTTCGCGGCGGCGGGCAACGCCGCGGCGTCGACGTTGCCACTGCTGTCGATGGCGTCGGCGAACTGCGCGAGGCTCCCGCTCTGGATGCCGGCGAACACGGCGATGATCGAGCCGATCACGACGGCCAGCAGCGAGGCGGCGAACGCGACCACGCCCAGCCGGTTCGATCCCCGTGTGCGTGCGGGGGAGGCCGGTGCGGAGTACCCGGCGGGTGCAGCGGCGTACCCGCCCTGCGCGGCTTCGGCGCGAGTGGCCGGCGGGGGGTTGTGCGGCTCGGGGGGCGGCGGTGTGCTGGTCACTGTGTCCTCCAAAGGTCGTCGAGGGCATGCAGAACCCCCGTGCGGACAACCCTACGAAGCGATCGGCGATCCGCCGCCCGGGGTGGACGCGGCCGGGCCCGACCCGGTAGTGCGGTGTCAGACCGCGGCGCCGGCGAGCTCGCCCGCGCCGGCGGCGAGGGCGACGAAGACCAGCCCGGCGAACAGGAACGGTCCGAGTGCGGCGATGACGATTGCGGCGATGCCGGGCCCGCGGCCCGTGTTGCGGACGGTCGCCACGATTCCGACGGCGAGTGCCGCGATCCCCAGTGCCGTTCCGGACCAGAACGCGACCTCGCCCAGCAGCACGAAGTCCCGCACGGGCGAGAGGAGGCGCCAGTCGACGGACTGACCGCCGCGGGCGATGAACTCGGCGCCCGCGCCTCGCGCGATCCGGAACGACGCGAAGCCGGCGATCCCGGATGCCACGACCCCCGCGAGGATCGCCAGCACCAGCGCCAAGGCTCCGAGCGGTCGCCGACGCGGCGTCGAGGGGGGAGGCGTGAGGAGCGTCCCGACCGGCGGTGCGGCGTAGGGGGAGGCGAATCCGGGCACGCCAGGGGAGGTCATGACCCCACTGTACGACTCCGCGCGCGCGGGCCCCGGGACGGTTCCCGCCGAAGGCCGCGGTCCGAGCCGCGTGTCCGTGCCCCCGCGTAGGATGTGTCGAGTGACAGTTCCCGGGATCGTTCGCGCCCTCGAGCAGGCTGAGTCGTACCGGGAGGCCGCTGTCGCGGCATCCGCCGATCTGTCTCTCTCCCTCGTCGACGGGCTGGATGCGCCCGTGATCGCCGGTCTTCTTGAGCATCGGCGGAGTGCGGGGGCGCCGGGGGCGGTCCTGGTGATCGCGCCGACGGGGCGCCGCGCCGAATCGCTCGGGCCCGCGCTGGAGGCCGTGCTTCCCGGAGCCCAGGTGCTGCACTTCCCGGCGTGGGAGACGCTGCCGCACGAGCGCCTGAGCCCGAGTCCCGAAACCGTGGGTCGCCGGCTGGACGTGCTGCGTCGCGTCGCGGCCTGGGACGGGTCGGTTCCGCTCGTGGTCACCGCCTCCGTCCGCAGCGCGCTGCAGCCGCTCGCCCCCGGCCTCGGCGACGTCGAACCTGTGCACCTGCGCGTCGGGGGGCGCGGGCGCGAGCTCGACGCGGTCACCACCCGCCTGGTCGAGCTGGCCTACCACCGGGTCGACATGGTCTCGCGTCGCGGAGAGTTCGCCGTGCGCGGCGGCATCCTCGATGTGTTCCCGCCGGTGGCCGACCACCCGTATCGCGTCGAGTTCTTCGGCGACGAGGTCGACCAGATCCGCGCCTTCTCCGTCGCCGATCAGCGCTCACTGCCCGGTGAGGTGGCCGAGGTGTCGCTCGTCCCGAGCCGCGAGCTCCTGCTCACCTCGGAAGTGCGCGAGCGCGCCGCCGAGTTGCGCGACGGCTATCCGGGGCTGCGTCAGCTGCTCGAGAAGATGGCGGAGGGCATCCCGGCCGAGGGCATGGAATCCCTCATCCCGGTGCTCGTGGACGACCTCGTGACCCTCGTCGACTATCTCCCCGGCGGCAGCGCGGTCGCCCTCGTCGATCCGGAGCGCTCCCTCGCCCGGGCCACCACGCTCGGCGACACGAACCGCGAGTTCCTCGAGGCGGCGTGGTCGGCGGCGACCGCGGGCGCGGACACGCCCGTCGATCTGGGCGCCGGCGATTTCGTCACGCTCGACGACCTGCACGAGATCGCGAGCGGCCGCGGCGGCGTCTGGTGGCGCCTGAGCGCGTTCGATTCCGGTGCGGCGGATGCCGAGGCCGAGGGCCTCGTCGTGGGCGACGACTCCGCGCACCGGGTGAAGGCCGACCCCGTGCCGTCCTTCCAGGGCAACGTCGACGGGGCGACGGCACACGTCGGGGAGCTGCTCGCCGACGGATGGGCCGTGGTGGTGACGGCATCCGGTCCGGGGCTCGTGGACCGGGCGCGCGACGTGCTCGCTGAACGCGGGATCGCGGCGCGCAAGGTCGATGACGTTCGCACGCCGCCCGAGCCCGGGGTCGCGCACGTCGTGTGCGCCTCGCTGGAGCGCGGGTTCGAACTCACCGAGGTGAAGTTCGCCGTCATCACCGAGACCGAGTTCTACGGTCGCTCCGTCGGCAACGACAACCGCGGGGCGAAGAAGCTCGCGTCCCGTCGGCGCAACGTCGTCGATCCGCTGCAGCTCAAGCCCGGCGACGTCGTGGTGCACGCGACGCACGGCATCGGCAGATTCATCGAGCTGACGCAGCGAGAGGTGTCGAGCGGTGGGCGCAACGCCGTGAAGACCACGAAGGAGTACCTGGTCCTCGAGTACGCGCCCGCCAAGCGCGGCTACCCGGGCGACAAGCTGTTCGTGCCCACGGATCAGCTGGATCTGCTCTCGAAGTACGTCGGCGGCGAGGCGCCCGTGCTGTCCAAGATGGGCGGCAGCGACTGGGCCGCCGCCAAGGGACGCGCCCGCAAGGCGGTGCGCGACATCGCCGTCGAGCTGGTGAAGCTCTACTCGGCGCGCATGGCGGCGAAGGGCTACGCGTTCGGCCCGGACACGCCGTGGCAGCGCGAGCTGGAGGAGGCGTTCCCGTTCGCCGAGACGCAGGACCAGCTGCAGACGATCGACGAGATCAAGGCCGACATGGAGAAGCCGATCCCGATGGACCGGCTGCTGTCGGGCGATGTCGGCTTCGGCAAGACCGAGGTCGCTGTGCGCGCCGCCTTCAAGGCGATCCAGGACGGCAAGCAGGTCGCGATGCTCGTCCCCACGACCCTGCTCGTGAAGCAGCACCTCGAGACGTTCGCGGAGCGTTTCGCCGGGTTCCCCGTGACCGTGCGTCCCCTCTCGCGCTTCCAGAGCGACAAGGAGGCGAAGGCCACGCTCGCGGGGCTCACCGACGGCACCGTCGACATGGTCATCGGCACGCACCGGATCCTCACCGAGAAGGTGATCTTCAAGGATCTCGGGCTCATGATCATCGACGAGGAGCAGCGCTTCGGCGTCGAGCACAAGGACGCGCTGAAGAAGCTCAAGACCAACGTCGACATCCTCGCCATGAGCGCCACGCCCATCCCGCGCACGCTCGAGATGGCGGTGACCGGGATCCGCGAGATGTCGACGCTGGCGACCCCGCCGGAGGATCGGCATCCGATCCTGTCGTACGTGGGTCCGCGCAACGACAAGCAGATCGCCGCGGCGATCCGGCGCGAGCTGCTGCGCGAGGGCCAGGTGTTCTACGTGCACAACCGGGTGTCGTCGATCCAGCGCGTCGCCGCGCACCTCGCCGAACTCGTGCCCGAGGCCCGGATCGTCGTCGCGCACGGCCAGATGGGCGAGCACGCGCTGGAGCAGGTCGTCGACGACTTCTGGGAGCGTCGCGCCGACGTCCTCGTGTCGACCACGATCATCGAGACGGGCCTGGACATCTCGAACGCGAACACGATCATCATCGACCGCGCCGACAAGTACGGTCTGTCCCAGCTGCACCAGCTGCGCGGACGCGTGGGTCGCGGGCGCGACCGCGCCTACGCGTACTTCCTGTACGACGAGATGAAGCCGCTGTCCGAGACAGCCGCCGACCGTCTCGAGACGATCGCGGTGAACAACGATCTCGGCAGCGGCATGCAGGTCGCCTTGAAGGACCTCGAGCTCCGCGGCGCCGGTAATCTGCTCGGCGCCGAGCAGGCCGGTCATATCGCCGGTGTCGGGTTCGACCTGTACCTCCGCATGATCGGCGAGGCCGTGGCGACCTTCCGCGGCGAGGACACCGAGGGTCCCACCGAGCTGCGTCTGGAGCTGCCCGTCGACGCGCGCCTGCCCGAGACGTACATCGACAGCGAGCGGCTGCGCCTCGAGGCGTACCAGAAGCTGTCGGCCGCGGCATCCGCTACCGCGAAGGACGACGCGATCGACCTCGTCGTCGATGAGCTGCGCGACCGGTACGGCGAGCCGCCGGTCGAGGTCGAGGGGCTGATCGCGGTCGCGCGCCTGCGTCGTCGGGCTGCGCAGGCCGGTCTCGCGGACGTCGTGGCCATGGGCTCGAACCTCCGCATCGCCCCCGCGCACCTCGCGGACTCGATGCGCGTGCGTCTGCAGCGTCTGTACCCCAAGGCGAAGCTCGTCGCGAACGGGGACGCCATGGTCGTCCCGCTCCCGCAGGACGCCGATGACGCGAACCTCATCGCGTGGGTGCGTCAGCTGCTCGACGCTCTGTGGCCGCTGCCGACGGAGAAGACCGCCGAGACCGCCTCGGCGTGAGCGGACGGATGCCATGATCGGACCCCTCGTCACGGTGACCGAGCCCGCCTGACCGCCTCAGGGGCGCACCAGGATGCTGCCCGTCTTGTGACCGGAGTCCACGCGGGCGTACGCCTCGGCGATCCGTTCCAGCGGCAGGACCGCTTCGATCACGGGTGTGAGGGTGCCCGCGACGATCCCGTCGAGCAGGTCGCCCACGAGCTCGCGACCCGCCCCCGCGGTGCCGGTGATCACGCGCGCCCTCGGCGTGATCGTCTCGGCGAGCGTCGCCGCCGCGAGGATCACGCGGCCGTCCGGAGACAGCAGGGGCGCGGCGGTGTCGGGGTGCAGGGCGCCGACCGTGTCGAAGACGACGTCATAGGGACCGGGAAGGTCGGACAGCGACGTCGAGGCGCGGTCCACCGCGTGGTGCGCTCCGAGACGCGAGAGCAGGGCGAGGTTGCCCTCGCTCGCGGTGGCGGTGACCTCCGCCCCCAGGGAGCGGGCGATCTGCACGGCGTGCGTTCCGACGGCACCCGCGCCGCCGATGACGAGGACGCGCTCGCCGCGACGCAGCCGCGCGCGGTCGCGGAGGAACCAGAGAGCCGTGGTTCCGCCGAACAGGACCGAGGCGGCCTCGTCGTCGCTCACCCCGTCGGGGATCCGGACCAATCGCTGCTCGGGGACGGCGGCGAACTCGGCGTGCGCGCCCATCCGCATGTCCGTCATGCCGCACACGCGGTCACCGGGACGGAGATCGGTCGCGCGGGGGCCGGTCTCGACGACGCGACCGGACAGCGCGATGCCGAGCACCGGCCGACGGGGACCCCGCAGGCCCAGGGCGATCCGACCGGGGACGCCGAATCCGGCGGGGAAGCGGGCGCCGCGGATCCGAGCGTCACCGCTGTTGACGGATGCGGCTGCGACGTCGACGACGACATCGGTTCGCACGGCCCGCGGGCGGGGGCGGCGCTGGATGCGGACGACCTCGGGGGGTCCGTAGGCGTCGACGACGGCCGCGTTCATGTCCATGGTGACTCCTCGGTGTCAAAGATTCTTGACATCGGATCGTGCCCGTCCTACGGTCGAAATGTCAAGTTTTCTTTACACGGAGGCCGCGATGTCGTTCGAGGAGCGCAACACCTGGGCGGGGCTGATCGCCAGTGTCCCCGGCGTGCTGGTGTACACGATCTGGATGCTCGTCGTCGCACGGGACACCGCCGTCGAACGCATCGACTGGGTGTGGCCGATGGTCTCGACCATCGTCGCGAGCATCCTCGTGGCCATCGCCGTGAGCATCGCGTGGGGGATGGCGCAGTCGCGCCGCGATCCCGACACCGACCACCGTTCCGACGTGCGCGATCGCGAGATCGCCGCACAGGGCGACCGCGTCGGTCAGGCCTTCCTCGTGTTCGGCGGGCTGGCGGGGCTGGTGCTGTGCGCCGTCCAAGCGCCGCTGTTCTGGATCGCCAACGCCGTCTACGCGGGCTTCGCGCTGTCCGCGATCATCGGCAGTCTCGCCCGGCTCGCCCTGTACTACCGGGGGATGCCGTGATGGCGAAGCCCACTCGCGTCACGAACAGCATCCGCGAGCATCGCGAGCGCGCCGGCACCACCCAGGCCGAACTCGCCCGCCGCCTCGGCGTGACGCGCCAGACGGTCATCGCCATCGAGCAGGGACGGTATTCGCCGAGCCTGGAACTCGCCTTCCAGATCGCGGGCGAGTTCGGGGTCGGTCTCGACGCCGTCTTCGCGTACGACCACGAGTGAGCGTGTCCTCCCCGCCGCCCGCGGGACTACGCTGACGGGCACCGACGGGAAGGACGCCGCCATGCGCTTCGCTCACCTCGGGGCCGAGCCCCGCATCCACCCCGACGCCGTCGTCGCCCCCACCGCGGTCGTCAGCGGGGACGTCACCATCGGTCCCGGATGCCAGGTCCTCCACGGTGCTGTCCTGACCGCCGAGGGCAGCCGGATCGTGCTGGGGGAGAACACCATCGTGATGGAGAACGCGCTGCTGCGGGCGAGCTCCACGCACGCGGTGCACGTCGGTGCGCACACGCTGGTCGGACCGATGGCGAGCGTCGCGGGCGCCGACATCGGCGACGAGGTGTTCCTCGCCACGGGCACACGCGTGTTCAACGGCGCGCAGATCGGCGACCGCAGCGAGGTGCGCATCAACGCGATCGTGCATCTGCGCACGGTGCTGCCGCCCGAGACGGTCGTGCCGATCGGGTGGGTCGCGGTCGGCGACCCCGTGCAGCTGCTCTCGCCCGACCGGCACGACGAGATCTGGGCGGCGCAGAAGGAACTCGACTTCCCGGGATACGTCTTCGGTCTCGATCGCGAGACGCCGGACCTCATGGTGCAGCTGACCGAGCGCTACGGCCGCAGCCTCGCCCGGCACGCTGCCGACCGCCGTCTGGACTGACACACGGGCGCCCGGCATCCGGATGCCGTGCCGTCGTGCAGTGCTGTGCCGTCGCGCGGAGTTCATCGGCGACTCGCCGTCGAAGGTCAGCCGTGAGCGGCGTGTCGGTCCTGGAGTCCGCAGGACGGTACGCGGGGCGTCGGTCGGGAACGTGGAAGCGCCGACGCCCCGAAGGACGCCGGCGCTTCCACGTATCGGAACGGATCAGCCCGTGTTCTGCAGACCCGCCGCCACGCCGCTCACCGACAGCAGCAGCAGACGCTGGTGCTCGGCATCCGGGGTCGGGTCTTCGGCGTCCACGTCGCGGAGCGCGCGCAGAGCCCGCAGCTGCAGGAGCGACAGCGCGTCGACGTAGGGGCTGCGCATCTTCACCGCGCGCTGCAGCACCGGCTTGTTGCCCAGCAGCTCGCCGCCCGTGATGCGCTCGACCCACGTCCGGGTGAGGAGCATCTCGTCCATGACGAGTCCCGCGAGGTCGTCGCGGTCGCCGAGCGCCAGGTAACGGCGGGCGATCCGCGCGTCGGCCTTGGCGAGGCTCATCGCGACGTTGTCGATCATCGTGCGGAACAGCGGCCACTGCTCGTACGCGTCGCGCAGGCGCTGCTCGTCGCCGACCGCGTCGAGCGCGGTGCCGAGGCCGAACCAGCCGGCCAGGTTGATGCGCGCCTGCGTCCACGAGAACACCCACGGGATCGCGCGCAGGTCTTCCAGCGACTCCACCGACAGCCCGCGTCGGGCCGGGCGCGAACCGAGTGCGAGGTGCCCGAGCTCCTCCATGGGCGTGACGGTCGCGAACCACGGTGCGAAGCCGGGCGCCTTCACGAGGGCGAAGAACCGCTCGCGCGAGGCGACGTCCATCGTCGCGGCCACGTCGGCGAACGCCTCGGCCGCCCCGCGGTTGCGACGCTCGATCGAGGGCGAGGATGCCGTGAGCACGGCCGCCGCGACCTGGTCGATGTGCCGCATCGCGATGTCGGGGTCGCCGTAGCGCGCGAAGATGACCTCGCCCTGCTCGGTGAGCTTGAAGCGACCGTCGACGGAGTGCGGGGGCTGCGCGAGGATCGCGGAGTTGGCGGGACCACCGCCGCGCCCGAGCGCACCGCCGCGGCCGTGGAAGAGCGTCAGCTCGATGCCCTCCGCCTCGGCCCACGTCGAGATCTTCGCCTGCGCCTCGTACAGCGCGAGGTTCGCCGCGACCGGTCCGACGTCCTTCGACGAGTCGGAATAACCGAGCATGACCTCGAGGCGGCGGCCGGTGGCATCCAATCGGCGGACGAACGCGGGGTGCTCCACGATCTCGGCCAGGATGCCGGGGGCCGCCTGCAGGTCGGCGAACGTCTCGAACAGCGGGATGACGTCGAGCACCGGCAGCGCTTCGTCCGGGCCCATCGCGTACGACGCGAGCTCGTGCACGTTCGCGAGGTCTTCCGCGGACTGCGTGAACGACACGATGTAACGGCCGGCCGCGCGGGGCCCGAACCGTTCCTGCACGTAGGCGATGGAGCGGAAGACCTCGAGGACCTCGTCGGTCAGCTCGCTGCGCGCCGCGCCCGAGCGCAGCTCGTCGAGCACCTTCCGGTGGACGGCGGAGTGCTGACGCACCTCGAGCTCGGTGAGGTGGAATCCGTAGGTCTCGACCTGCCAGATCAGGCGCTGCAGCGAGCCGTAGGCCTGGCGTGCCGCCCCGGCGGCGACCAGCGAGTCCTGCACGGTGCGGAGGTCGGTCAGCAGATGCTCCGGGTCGCGGTAGGCGAGGTCGGCATTGCGCGTCCGCGTCGCCGCGATCTTGCGGGCGAGGAGCAGCAGGATCCGTCGGTGCGGCTCCGCGGGCGACCGCTCGGCGATCTCGGCCGCGGCGTCTTCATCGGCGGCGCGCAGCCGGTTCCACAGCGCCAGCAGCGCGTCGCTCGGCGGGGTGGTCTCGGCATCCAGGGTGAGGCCCCGGCCGACCCGCAGGGTCGTGCGCTCGAGGCCCAGGAGCACGTGCTCGCTCGCGATGGCGGCGGCCTTGCGGGTGACGGATGCCGTGACGAACGGATTGCCGTCGCGGTCTCCACCGACCCACGAGCCGACGCGTACGAACGGCTTCACGATGGGGGCCTTCGCCCCGGCCGCCTCGCCCTGGAGGATGTCGTCGATCCGGCGGTAGACGCGCGGAACCGCGGTGTACAGCGTCTCGTCGAACACCGCCATGACCGAACGCACCTCGTCCACCGGGGACGGCTTCTCGCGGCGGAGCGGCGCCGTGCGCCACAGCGTGTCGATCTCCTCGAGCATGCGGCGCTCGGTGCGGCGGACCTCGGTGTCGTTCTCGGCGGCGGCGTCGTGCTCGCCGAGCAGCTCGGACAGGCGGCGGATGCTGGTGGAGATCGCGCGGCGGCGGGCCTCGGTGGGGTGCGCCGTGAAGACGGGGTGGAACCGGAGCGCCTGGAGTCGGGACAGGGCGGTCTCCTCGCCGACCTCGCCGGCGAGCCGTTCGAAGGCCGCGGCGATCGTGTCGGGCGTGCCGCCGCGGGAGGGTCGGTCACCGCGCTCGCGGAGGACACGGACGCGCTGGTGCTCCTCGACGAGGTTGACGAGGTGGAAGTACGCGGTGAATGCGCGGGCCACCTCGTCGGCGCGGGCGATCGAGAAGCCGTCGGCGATGGCCGCGGCGCGCTCGAACGCTTCGGGCGTCTCGTCGGTGTACGCCTGGATCGTCGCCGATCGCAGCTTCTCGACGTCGTCGTACAGGCCGGGGGAGCCGCTCTCTCGCAGTACCCGGCCCAGCAGGGAACCGAGCAGGCGCACGTCGGCGCGCATCTGCTCGGGAAGCTCTTGGCCGGCTTCGAAGCGGCCCACGAGGTCGATGGCCTCGGTCGGGGTCAGTTCACGCACACGCCCCAGGATAGTTGCGTCACGTTGCGGCCAGATCACGTGGTACCCCTCGGGCGACACAAACGGCGGGAGTTGTGCCGGGCTCGGCGCGCGGGACCCGGGACCGGGGGATACTCGGCACGAGCGGCGCATGGATGCCGCGGGAGGAGGGACCGTGAGCGACGACGCGTTGCGCGAGGCCGCCGAGACGATGCGCGCGGTGCGCGAGCGCTGCGTCTGGACGCAGACGATCGACCACCGCGACCTCGTGCCGTACCTGGTCGAGGAGAGCGCCGAGGTCATCGACGCCGTGGAATCGGGGACCCGGGCCGACCTGAAGGAGGAACTGGGCGACCTGCTGTGGCAGGTGCTGTTCCACGCCGAGATCGCCGCGGGCGACGCCGAGGATCCGTTCGACATCGACGACGTGGCCCGCGGGCTCACCGAGAAGATGGTCCGTCGCCACCCCCACGTGTTCGGCGACGCCGTGGCATCCACTCCCGAAGAGGTCCTCGTGCACTGGAACGCGGCGAAGGCCGCGGAGAAGCGCGAGCGCACGAGCGTCCTGGACGGCGTCTCCGAGCACATGCCTTCTCTCCCCCTGGCGCAGAAGGTGCTCGGCAAGGCCGCGCAGGTCGGCGTCGTCGCCCCGGCGCATCGCCTCGCGGACCCGGCGAGCGAGGCCGAACTCGGCGACGCCCTGCTCGTGCTGGTGCAGCAGGCCCGCGCGCACGGGTGGGATGCCGACCGCGCCCTGCGCGAGCGCGTCCGGCGCCTCTCGGCCGAGGTGCGCGCGGCGGAATCCGGCGAATGAGGCGCCAGATCACGTGATCTGGCCGAGATCGCACGTCGCGACGCGCCGCAGCGGGTGCTTTCGACGAGTGCACGTGATCCGGCGCGCCACGCGACACGCCCGCACGGTCGTCGCGGCCGAGCCTGGAACAATGGAGACGTGGCATCCGTGAACCCGCCGCGCGGCATGCGCGACTTCCTCCCCGCTGACAAGGCCCGTCGCGAGCGCGTGCTCGCCGTCATCCGCGAGCGCTATCGCGCGCACGGCTTCGACGAGATCGAGACGCCGGTCATGGAGGAGTACTCGCGCCTGCACGCCGGCATGGGCGGCGACAACGAGAAGCTCTCGTTCAGCATCCTCAAGCGGGGGATGGATGCCGAGGCGATCCGCGCCGCGGCCGAGGATCCGTCAGCGCTGGCCGACCTCGGGCTGCGGTACGACCTGACGGTTCCGCTCGCCCGGTTCTACGCGACCAACCGCGCGCAGCTGCCGACGGTGTTCCGCGCGATCCAGATGGCACCCGTGTGGCGCGCGGAGCGGCCGCAGAAGGGGCGCTACCGCCAGTTCGTGCAGTGCGACATCGACATCATCGGCGACGCCTCGTCGCGCGCGGAGGCCGAGCTGATGACCGCGAGCCTCGACGTGCTCGACGCGCTCGGGCTCGAGGGCGGCGTCATCCGCGTCAACGACCGGCGCGCGCTCGACGCGATGCTCGACGTGTTCGGCTTCCTCGCGGAGGAGCGCCCGGGCGTGCTCATCACGATCGACAAGCTCGACAAGATCGGGACCTCCGGGGTCGTGGCCGAGCTGCGCGAGCGGGGCGCGACCGCGGACGCCGTCGACGCTTTCGCCGCCTACCTCGACCGGCCGGGCTCCGACGACGCGGGCTTCGATGCGGCCGGCATCCGCGCGGCCCTGCCCGACGGCATCCCGGACGAGATCGTCGACCACCTCGTCGCCCTCGGCGACACCGTCGCCGCCGCGCGCGGCGCCGAGGCCCCCCTGCGGTTCGACCCGTTCCTGGTCCGCGGCATGGGCTACTACACCGGCACGATCTTCGAGCTCGCGCACCCGAGCGTCGACTACTCGCTCGGCGGCGGGGGCCGCTACGACGGCATGATCGGGCGGTTCCTCGGACAGGAGGTCCCCGCGGTCGGCTTCTCGATCGGGTTCGAGCGGATCGTCGACCTCCTCCAGGATGCCGACGACTCGGGCGAGCGGTCCCTCGTGCTGGTCCACGATCGCGACGTCCCGCTCGCGCAGCTGCTGCGACTCAAAGCCGCTCTGGTGGCCGAGGGCGCCCGGGTGCGCCTGGAGCAGCGGCCGAAGAACCTGAAGGCGCTGCTGGAGCGCTCGCGCGCCGACGGCTACGCGTCGTTCGCGACGGTGCGGGCCGACACCACCGTCGACTCGCTGGAGATCAAGCCCCTCGACTGACCGCGGCGCCCAAGGTCAGGCGACCGCGCTGATGAGCGCCTGATCGGGGTGCTCGGCCGCGAGACGTTCGAGGCGCGCCGCCGTCGCGGCATCCCTCGGCGAGAACCACACCACGCGCGATCCGAGACTCTCGTCGACCCACATGCTCGACATCTCGAGGTGCAGCTCGCCGACCCGCGCATTGACCAGGTGCTTCACCTGGTGGCGCTCGCCGCCGACGTCGCCGCGACGCCAGAGCTCGGCGAAGCGCGGCGAGGCCGCCTCCAGGTCGGTGACGAATCGCTGCCACGACGGTTCGTCGTGATGGCGTCCATAGGCGGCGCGCAGGCGAGCTGCCGCTCGTCG
Organism: Microbacterium sp. 71-36; assembly: GCF_001898305.1. Lineage (NCBI taxonomy): Bacteria > Bacillati > Actinomycetota > Actinomycetes > Micrococcales > Microbacteriaceae > Microbacterium > Microbacterium sp. 71-36. The sequence continues at coordinate 741,248 of NZ_MKTP01000001.1, read as the reverse complement.
TTGCGCGTGATCGATGTCGACGTGCGCGCGCTGCCACGTCTCGTCGGTGAAGAGCAGGACCGCGCAGTTCCGCCGCTCCGTGGGCACCTCGTCGAGATCGTCGAACAGATAGCGATACGCCCGGTTGTACGCGCGGATCTCGAAGCGCGACGTCTGGAGCGCCGCCGGATACGGCAGCAACTTCTCGAGGAGGTCGAGGTGCGGGGTGTCGACGCACGCCCGCGCCTCCCGCTCGGGGCGAGGCAGGTCGGCGAGCGCGAAGAGGTGGTCGCGCTCGTCGTCGGTCAGGCGCAGGGCGCGGGCGATCGCGGTGACGACCTGAGCGGATGCCGCGATCGGCCTGCCCTGCTCGAGCCACGTGTACCAGGTGAGACCCACGCCGGCGAGTTGCGCGACCTCCTCGCGGCGGAGTCCCGCGACGCGGCGCCGCGTGCCGTCGGGCAGGCCCACGTCGGACGGCTGCAGCCGGGCACGTCGCCCGCGGAGGAACGCCGCGAACTCGGCGCGTGATTCGTCCGATCGGGTCATGGCGTCTCCTTCCGACGCGAGCCTACGGGCCGGGGCGACCACGGGCGGAGGTGAGGGGAGTGGTTTCAGTACCAGGATGAGCAGGCTCCTGGTACCAGGATCCCACCGCCCTCATGCTGGCACCATGACCACTTCCGCGCACCCCGCCACCGGCACCGCGCCCGCGCCGACGGCATCCGTCTCCCCGGCGGTCCCCACCTGGCGCTACATCGGTTTCCTCCTCGGTCCCGGCGTGGGCACGTTCGCTTTCAACGCCGTCACCGTGATCCTCCCGACCCTGCGCGACCGCTTCGGCTCCGACGACGTCTCGCTCGAACTCGTCATCGCCGGCTACGGCATCCCCTTCGCCGTGCTGCTCATCCTCGGCGGCCGCCTGGGCGACCGTTTCGGACGCCACCGTCTCTACGTCGTGGGCATGGGGCTCTTCCTGGTGTCGGCGGTCGCCTGTGCGCTCGCGCCGTCTGTCGCGATGCTGATCGTGGCGCGCATCGTCCAGGGGGTGGGCGCGGCGCTCTGTACCCCGCAGGTGCTCGCCACCATCCAGGCGACCTCGACCGGCGTCGCACGCACGCGCGCCATCGCCGCATTCGGTGCGAGCGGCGGAATCGGCGCCGCGGTCGGTCAGGTCGTCGGCGGCGCGCTCGCCGCGATGAGCTTCGGCGTCGTGGAGGGATGGAGGGCGGTGTTCGTGGTCGTCGCGCTCGTCGCCGCAGCGGCGATCGCGCTGGCCCCGCTGGCGCCCCGCAGCCGGTCGCACGAGCACGTCGCGATCGACCTCGTCGGCACCGCCGCGCTCGGGATCGGCATCCTGGCCGCGTCCGTCGCCTTGACGTTCGGTCCGGCGTGGGGCTGGGCGTGGCCGGTGTACGTCGTGCTCCTGGTCGCCGCGGTGGCGCTCGTCGCGATGTGGCGGCACCAGGATGCCGTGGAGCGCAGCGGTCGCGTCCCCCTGCTGCCCCCCAGCGTGCTGCGTCTGCGCCCGCTGCAGCTCGGCCTGCTGTCGGCGGCGCTGTTCTTCGCCGGATACTCGGCGTTGCTCTACGTCTTCCCGCGCGCCGTCGAGCAGGGCGGCATGACGTCGCTGCAGGCGGGCCTCGCGCTGCTGCCGTTCGCGGTGGTGTTCGCGGCTGTCTCGCTGATGGTCGCGCGGGTGCAGGCCCGCCTCGGCGATGCGACGCTCGCGTGGGGCGTCGGGCTGCAGCTCGTGGCCCTCGTCACGATGTCGGCGACCGTGGTCTTCGCCTGGGGCGCCGACATCGGACTGTGGCTGCAGCCGGCCCTGGTGCTCCTCGGCGTGGGGCAGGCTCTGATCTTCTCGCCGCTCACGCAGCTCGTCGTGCGGGAGGTCCCCGTGCAGGCCGCGGGTCTGTCGGGCGGGATGTTCAGCACCGCCCAGCAGCTCGCGCTGTCGTTCGGGGTGATCGTGATCGGCGGGGTGGTGTCGTTCACGGGCGTCGTCGGCCGTGACGAGCTGCTGGCGGGGCTCGCCCTCGACGTCCTGTTGGCGACCGCGGTGCTCGTCCTCGCGCTCGTGCTGCGGGCGCGGGGCCGGCGGCATCCCGCCGACGCCTGAGCAAGGCCGGGGTCCGAGTGCGCACACCGCTCCGCGTCACCCTCCGTTCACCGCGCCGCGATGGGATGACGGTATGCGGAGGCGTCGACCGATCACGGTGACCGTGGCATCGTCGGTCGCGGTGCTCGGCACCGCCGCGGTGGGGGTGCGCACCCTCATCGCGCGGCAGGCCGCGATCGCCCGCCGACGCATCGGCAAGCCGCTCGGCGAGCAGGCCCTCGATGCCGACCGCGTCTGGCGACGGAAGAAGCATTCGGGCACTCCGGTCGAGTTGCTCCTGCTCGGCGATTCGATCGCCGCGGGTCTGGGCGCCGGTCACCGTCGCGACACGCTGGGGGCCCGGCTCGCGAAGGGGATCGCGCGTGCCGAGGGGCGTCCCGTGCGCCTGCGGACCGCGGCCGTGGTCGGCTCGGAGACCTCCGCGCTCGCGCGGCAGGTCGCGGCCGTCCCGGAGTCCTCCCGCGCCGACGTTGCGGTGATCGTCGTCGGCGGCAACGACGTGACGCACCGGATCCCCGCTGCGCGCGCCGCCGGGCAGCTCGAACAGGTCGTGCGCGACCTGCGCGGCCGCGGCATCCCCGTGGTGGTCGGGACCTGCCCCGACCTGGGCACGCTCCGCGCGATCCCGCAACCGCTCCGCGCGCTCGCGGCGCGCTCCTCGCGCCAGCTCGCCGCGGCGCAGGCCGCCGCCGTGCATCGTGCGGGCGGACGGGTGGTGGCCCTCGCCCGCGCCGTGGGACCGGTGTTCGCCGAACGCCCGGAGGAGATGTTCAGCGTCGACCGCTTCCACCCCAGCGCGCTCGGATACCGGCGCACCGCCGACGCCCTGCTCCCCGCGGTGCTGGCCGCGCTGCAGAAGACCGAGGTCCCGGCAAACGCATAGCCGTCCGGCCTACCGTTCTGGCACGCCTCCTCTGCATGTCCTCCTGACCACCTGGCACGCCGCGCCCGTTCCGCTCGGCGTGATCCTCGTGGCATCCGCCGCGTACATCGCCGGGGTGGTGCGCGTCCGCCGACGCGGCGAGCCCTGGCCGGTGCTGCGCACGATCGGGTTCTTCGCCCTCGGCCTCGCCCCGTACGCGCTGATCGAACTGGGGTTCCTCGGGACGTACTCGGCGGAGCTGCGCTGGGCGTTCTCGACCCGCATCGCGCTGCTGATCTTCGCGGTCCCCGCCGGCATCGCCGCGGGACGTCCGCTGGAGCTGTACTCCCGCGCGACGGGCGACCGGGGCCGGGCACGACTCGATCGCCTGCTCGCGACCCGCTTCGTGCGGATCACCGGCAACGCGATGGTCGCCACCGTCGTGATCGCCGCGGTGTTCTGCCTCTTCCTCACGCCGGTGGCCGGCATCCTGCGGGTGAACCCCGTGATCGAGGCGTCCCTCGGGATCGTCGTGCCGCTGGTGGGTCTCGCGATGGTGCTGCCGATGATGGCGCTCGGTGCGGTCCACACCGGGACCTTCATCGCGATCGAGTTCCTGCTCGCGTTCGTCGAGCTCCTCATCGATTCCGTCCCGGGCCTGCTGCTCCGCCTCAACGACACGGTGCTCGACCTGGTCCCGGATGCCGGACAGGCGCTGTCGTGGTGGCCTTCCGCGCTCCACGACCAGCATCTCGCCGGCGACCTCATCTGGTTCATCGCCGAGTTCGCCGACGTCCCGATCCTCGTGATCCTGATGGTGCGGTGGATGCGCACCGACCGCGCCGAGGCGATGGGCTTCGACGATCTCAGCGACGAGGAGTACGACGAGATGACCCGCGCCCACCTCCACGGACCCCGTTGACCGGCGGACGGAGCTTCGTCAGGCTGGGGGAGTGCCCACACACGACGACGTCGACGGCTTCCTGACCGACACCCTCATCGGCCCCGACCCGGCCCTGGATGCCGCGCTCGCCGCGCAGCAGGAGGCCGGGCTCCCCGCGATCGAGGTGTCGCCCGTCACGGCCAAGCTCCTGCACCTCCTGGTGCGGATCAGCGGCGCGCGGCGGGTGCTGGAGATCGGAACGCTCGGCGGGTACTCCACGATCTGGCTCGCTCGGGCGCTCCCGGAGGGCGGGCGCGTCGTGACCATCGAGGCCGAGGAGCGCAACGCCGGAATCGCCCGCGGCAACCTCGCCCGGGCCGGGGTGGCCGACCGCGTCGACGTCCGTGTCGGACGGGGTCTGGACGTGCTGCCGAGCCTCATCGGCGAAGAGCCGTTCGATCTCGTCTTCGTCGATGCCGACAAGGAATCGAACCCCGGCTACCTCGACTGGGCCGCACGGCTCGGACGCCCCGGCACGGTCGTCGTGCTCGACAACGTCGTCCGGGCGGGCGCCGTCGCCGACCCGCCGCCGGGCGACTCCAAGGTGGCGGGAGCACACGCGGGCGTCGTGATGCTCGGTGAGGACCCCCGCTTCGACGCGACCGCGCTGCAGACGCTCGATCGCAAAGGGTGGGACGGTCTCGCGATCGCGATCCTCACCGACGCCGTGGCATCCGCGGTCTGATCCCGACCACACACGCTCCGACCGCGATCACTAGACTCGACCACGGACCGACGACGCTCCGCCCTCTTCCACCCAAGAACCAACGAGGAGTCCTTCGTGGCACTTATCGAGGCTGTCAACGCGCGCGAGATCCTGGATTCGCGCGGTAACCCGACCGTCGAGGTGGAGGTGCTCCTCGACGACGGAATCGTCCAGCGGGCGGCCGTCCCCTCCGGCGCGTCCACCGGCGCGTTCGAGGCCTACGAACTGCGCGACGGCGACAAGAGCCGCTACAGCGGCAAGGGCGTGCTGAAGGCCGTCGCCGCGGTCGTCGACGAGCTCGGCCCCGCCATCGAGGGCGTCGAGGCCAGCGAGCAGCGCATCATCGACGAGATCCTCATCGAGACCGACGGCACCGAGAACAAGTCGCGCACGGGCGCGAACGCCATCCTCGGCGTCTCGCTCGCCGTCGCCAAGGCCGCAGCCGACAGCGCCGACCTGCCCCTGTTCCGCTACCTGGGCGGACCGAACGCGCACCTGCTGCCCGTTCCGCTGTTCAATGTCATCAACGGCGGCGAGCACGCCGACAACGGCATCGACTTCCAGGAGTTCTTCCTCGCGCCCATCGGCGCCGAGACCTACGGCGAGTCCCTCCGGTGGGGCACCGAGGTCTACCACGTCCTCAAGGGCGAGCTGAAGTCCGCGGGATACAACACGGGTCTCGGCGACGAGGGCGGCTTCGCCCCCGACCTGCCGAGCAACCGCGAGGGCCTCGACTTCCTCATCCGCGCGATCGAGAAGGCCGGCTTCACCCCCGGCAAGGACATCGCCGTCGGCCTCGACGTCGCCGCCACCGAGTTCTACAAGGACGGTGTCTACACCGTCGAGGGCAAGGAGTGGAGCGTCGACACGCTCGTCGACTACTTCGCCGACCTCGTCGCGAACTTCCCCATCGTCACGATCGAGGACGCCCTCGCCGAGGACGACTGGGACGGCTGGAAGAAGCTCACGGATGCCATCGGCTCGAAGGTGCAGCTCGTGGGCGACGACCTGTTCGTCACCAACCCGAAGCGCCTGCAGCAGGGCATCGACCTCGGTGTCGCCAACTCGCTGCTGGTGAAGGTCAACCAGATCGGCACGCTGTCCGAGACCCTGGATGCCATCGCCCTCGCGACCCGTTCGGGCTACACCTCGATGCTCTCGCACCGCTCCGGCGAGACCGAGGACACCACGATCGCCGACCTCGCCGTCGCGGTGAACGCCGGCCAGATCAAGACCGGTGCGCCCGCCCGCAGCGAGCGCGTCGCGAAGTACAACCAGCTCCTCCGCATCGAGGAGGACCTGGGCACCGCCGCGGTCTTCGCCGGCCGCTCGGCGTTCCCGCGTTTCAAGGGCTGAACGCACGCGCGCCAGAAGGGGGGAGCCGGTCGGCTCCCCCCTTCGTCGTCGGCGGGCGCGGCCGAGGGGATGCCCTGAGCGCGGCGCGTCACCCGGGCGAGGGGACGGGTCGACGTAGAGTCGGATACCGGCCGTCCCGGGCAGTGGCGCGGGTGTGAGGAAGGAGACGTCGTGGACCGACCGACGCTCCCGTCCCCCCGCGGACGGAACGAGACGCCCGCTCCCGCCGCGGGGAAGCCCCGGCGTCCGCGTTCCCGGCCGACGGGCGACTCCGCTGCCCGTCCGCAGGTCGCGCCCCGGAGCCGTCCGACGCCGCGGCGTGTCGACGTCCGCGAGTGGCTCGGCGGGCTGCGCGTCTCGGGGTTCGTCGTCATCATGCTGGGTCTGGTGGTGCTCGGCACCTTCGTGCTCGTCCCGACGGTGGGGACGTACATGGACCAGCGTCAGCAGATCCAGGCCCTCCGCGGTGCCGTCTCGCTCAGCGAGAGTGAAGTGGCCGATCTGCAGTCGCAGCGCGAGCGCTGGTCGGACCCCGCGTACATCACGACCCAGGCGCGGGAGAGGCTGTACTACACGATGCCGGGCGAGGTCGTGTATCTGATCGACGACGACCTGCCGGCCTCGGAGGCCCCGCAGGAGCAGCAGGACGTCTCGCAGGACGTCGGCCAGACCCGGACCGACTGGATGTCGCAGCTGGTGCGTTCCGTGACCTCGGCGGGTGCCGTGCCGGTCGCGGTGCCGAGCGTCGGGGTGCCCGACCCGTCGCCCACTCCCTGATCGCCGCGCCGACCGAGCGTGTCCGGCCCGCCGGGTACCCTGGAGGCGATGAGCACCCCGCCCCTGCCCCCCGCATCCGACGCCGACCTCGACGTGCTGCAGTCGCAGCTCGGACGGGTCCCGCGCGGAGTCGTCGGCATCGCGGCGCGGTGCGTGTGCGGCAATCCGACCGTCGTCGCCACGTCTCCGCGGCTCGACGACGGCAGCCCGTTCCCGACGTTCTACTACCTCACGCACCCCGCGGCCACGGCGGCGATGTCGGTCCTCGAGGCCGGACACGTCATGAAGGAGTTCTCCGACGAGCTCGCCGCCGACGATGACCTGCGCGCCGCGTACGCCGCGGCGCACGAGGCGTACCTGCGCGACCGCGCGGTGTACGGCGAGCCCGACGAGATCGCCGGGATCTCGGCCGGGGGAATGCCGACGCGGGTGAAGTGCCTGCACGCCCTCGCGGGCCACGCGCTCGCCGCCGGTCCGGGCGTGAACCCCATCGGCGACCTGGCGCTGTCGCGGGGCACCTGGTCGCCCGAGCGTTGCGAGTGCGAGACCCCCGGGGCGGGCGGATGAGACGCGTCGTCGCAGCCGTGGCATCCGTCGCCTTGGGCGTCGTGATGCTGACGGGGGCGGCGACGACCCCGACCCCGCAGGACTCCGCCGATCCCGTCCGCGCGGCGGAGTACTGGCTCGATCAGTACGGCATCACCGAGGCGTGGAAGACCACGCGCGGCGCCGGCCAGAAGATCGCGATCATCGACACCGGCATCGCGCGCGGCCCGGTCGAGTTCTCCGGAGCCGTCGTCGGCGGGACCGACGTCTCCGGCGTGGGCGCGCCCGACGGGCGCACTCCGGTGGGCGCGGTCGATTCCAACCACGGCAGCTGGGTCGGTTCCCTCGCCGCGGCACGGGGCACGGGCGACGGCAAGGGCATGATCGGAGTCGCTCCGGAGGCCGAGCTGCTCTCGATCTCGGTGGGCTTCGGCTCCGTGACGTCGAAGCCCTTCACCGAGCAGATCGTGGATGCCCTGCACTGGGCCGTCGACCAGGGCGCCACGGTCATCAACATGTCGTTGACCACGAACACCCTGGACTGGGATCAGAGCTGGGACGAGGCGTTCCAGTACGCGTTCGATCACGACGTGGTCGTCGTCGTGGCCGCGGGCAACCGGGGGAGCGGCACCTCGAGGGTCGGAGCCCCGGCGACCATCCCGGGCGTCCTCGCCGTCGGCGGCGTCGACCCGTCGGGGATCGCGAGCAACGACGCCTCCACCCAGGGCATCACGATCGGTCTGTCCGCCCCGAGCGAGCGCCTGCTCGGTGTGTCGGCCGACGGCTCGCTGGTGCAGTGGAACGGCACGAGCGGCGCTGCGCCGATCGTCTCGGGCATCGCGGCGCTGGTCCGCGCCGCGCATCCGGGTCTGGATGCCGACAACGTCCTCAACCGGCTGATCCGTACGGCCAAGTCCGGTCCGGGTGCGGGATCCGGTCAGGACAAGCTCTACGGGTACGGACTCGTCGACGCCGCCGCGGCGGTGTCCACGGCCTCGGTGCCGTCGGTGTCGTCCAATCCGCTCGGTGATCTGGCCGAGTGGGTGCGGTTGTACCGGCGCGCGAACGCCCCCGCGCCCACCGGGGCGCCGACCACGGCACCGGTCGAGATCCCGGCTCTCCCGCCGGTGGAATCCGCGCCGCGGGCGTCGTCCCCGCTCCTGCCGACGCGGGACAGCCTGCTGTACGGCACGCTGCCGCTCGCGGGCGCGACCCTCGCCGCTATAATGATCACGCTCGGCGTCAGTGCTGCTGCCCGGCGTATCCGTAAGGCGCGCATTTCTCGCGAGCCGAGCCGCACCACAAACCAGGAGTCTCTTCCATCGTGACCAGCACCGTGCCCAAGATCCTCATCGTCGGCGGAGGCTACGCGGGTTTCTACACTGCGTGGAAGCTCGAGAAGCTCCTCGGCCGCAACGAGGCCGAGGTCACTCTCGTCGACCCGCTGCCGTACATGACGTACCAGCCGTTCCTCCCCGAGGTCGCGGCCGGTGAGATCGAGCCCCGCCACGTCGTGGTGGGTCTGCGTCGTCACCTCAAGCGCACCACGGTCATCGCCGGAAAGGTCACGGGCATCGAGCACGCGACCAAGACCGCGACGATCACGCCGATCGCCGGCGATGAGACGTGGACGCAGGAGTACGACCAGATCGTCGTGACCGCCGGTGCCGTCTCGCGCACGTTCCCGATCCCCGGCATCGCCGAGAACGCCATCGGTCTGAAGACGATCGAGGAGGCCGTCGCGATCCGCGACCGTCTGACGTCGAACTTCGACAAGGCGTCCGTCCTCCCGGCCGGCCCCGAGCGCGACCGCCTGCTGACCGTCGTGGTCGTCGGTGGTGGCTTCGCCGGCATCGAGGTCTTCGCCGAGCTCCGCGCGTACGCGTCCTCGCTGCTGAAGCAGTACCCGACGCTCACCTTCGACGACACGCACTTCCACCTCATCGAGGCGATGGGGCGCATCATGCCCGAGGTGTCGCAGAAGACGAGCGAGTGGGTGCTCGCCGACCTCGCCAAGAAGGGTGCGTTCGTGCACCTCGACACGCAGGTCAAGGGCGCCGTCGACGGGGTCGTCGAGCTCTCCACCGGTGAGCAGCTGCCCACCGACCTCATCATCTGGACCGCCGGTGTCATGGCGAACCCCACCGTCGTCCGCGGCAGCGACCTGCCGGTCGAGGAGCGCGGCCGCATCCGCACCCGCCCCGACCTGCGCGTCGGCACCGACGAGGAGTTCGTCGAGGGTGCCTGGGCCGCCGGCGACGTCTCGGCGGTGCCCGACCTGTCGGGCGGCGGCGTGGGCGGCTTCTGCGTCCCGAACGCGCAGCACGCGGTGCGCCAGGGCAAGCTCATGGCCAAGAACATCGTCGCGGTCCTCCGTGGCGAGGAGCCCAAGCAGTACTTCCACAAGAACCTCGGTGCCGTCGCCGGACTCGGTCTGTACAACGGCGCGTTCCAGTCCGGCAAGATCGCCCTCACGGGTCTGCTCGCGTGGTTCGCCCACCGCGGCTACCACGGCCTCGCCATGCCGACGTGGGAGCGCAAGTTCCGTGTCGTCGGCGACTGGGTGCAGAACTTCTTCCACGGCCGCGAGGTCGTCTCGCTCGAGGCCGTGCAGACGCCGCGTGCCACGTTCGAGGAGTTCGCGGCCCGGCCGCGCCCGGCGCAGCCCGCGGCCGAGCCGGCTCCCGCCGACAAGAAGCCCGAGGCCGTCGCGGCCAAGTGATCTCGGTCGAAGCCCCCGCACCGTGTGTGCGGGGGCTTCGTCGTTTCCGGATGCCGTCATCCGTCGCGCTACGGTGGAGCGTGGCATCCGCCCCCGTAGCCCAATGGCAGAGGCAGGCGACTTAAAATCGCTCCAGGTGTGGGTTCGAATCCCACCGGGGGTACGCGTGCGGTGTGCCGCGAGCGCACGGCCGGTCGCTTTCCATGCGTATCGACTGGGAGTCGCCCGCAGGCCCCTGGCGGGCGGCGTCGTCGCCGTTAGGATTGTGCGGCAGTCGTCGAACGGAGAACCGGAACATGTGGGAGTGGCTCGTCCCCGTCATCGTGATCGTCGCAATCCTGGCGATCGCGGGGATCTATCTGTGGGCGACGTACAACGCCCTCGTCTCTCTCAATGTCCGGGTCGATGAGGCGTGGAGCGACATCACCGTCCAGCTCAAGCGTCGCGCCGATCTGCTTCCCAACCTCATCGAGACGGTCAAGGGATACGCGGCGCATGAGAAGGCCGTCTTCGAGAATGTGACGCGGGCGCGCGCCGAGACGATCTCGGCCCAGAGCCCCGCCGAAGCGGGTGTCGCCGAGGGGCACATGCAGCAGGCGCTGAAGTCGCTGTTCGCGGTCGCCGAGGCATATCCCCAGCTTCAGGCGAGCCAGAACTTCCTGCAGCTGCAGCAGTCCATCGTCGACACCGAAGACAAGATCCAGGCGTCGCGCCGGTTTTACAACGGCGGCGTGCGCGAGCTCAACACCAAGATCAAGGTCTTCCCCAACAACCTGTTCGCCCGTCAGCTGGGTTTCCAGGCACGCGAGTTCTTCGAGGTCGTCGACGGTGCGGCGATCTCCGAGCCGCCCCGCGTCCAGTTCTGACGCCGTGACATCGCGCCCCCTCAACCCACCAGGGTCGAGGGGGCGTCGTCGTCGACGCCCGCCTGCGGATGCTCGTGGCGTTCGGCGCGCAGTGCCCCCGCGACGGCGTCGGCCGCATCGCCCCAGCGCGAGACGGTGACGCGCTCGAGACCCTGCCAGGACGCCGCGGTGCGCAACTCGACCGCGAGCCGCTCCGCCGCCTCGGGCGGGGCGCCGTGCTCCCACCATGCCGATTGCACGCGCAGTGCCGATGCGGGCCGGTCGGCCTTCAGATCGACGCGACCGACGACGTCGTCGCCGACGACCACGGGCAACGAGTAGTAGCCGAAGCGCCGCTTCTCGGCGGGGGTGTAGATCTCGATGCGGTAGTCGAAGTCGAACAGCCGCTCGGCTCGATCACGGAACCACACGACCGGGTCGAACGGGGTCAGAAGGGCCGTCGCATCCACGCGGCGGGGGCGGGCGGCATCCCGATGCAGCCAGGCTCTCGCGGGCCGGCCCGCGATCTGCCAGCCCTCGACGGCGACGGGCTCGAGTTCGCCGGCGTCGACGAGGTCGCGCACCGCGCCGAGAACGGCGGGGCGGTCGCGGATGCGCCAGTAGTCGGCGAGGTCGGCGGCGGTCGCGACACCGTACGCGAGGGCCGCGCGCCGCACGAGCTCGCGGATGGCCTCGGCCCGCGGAACGGGGGACTCGAGAGCCTCGCGGGGCAGCACGTCGGAGGCCAGTGCGTACCGTCGCTCGAATCCGCGACGGCCGGCGATCGCGACGTCGCCCATGAGCCACAGTCGCTCGAGGCCGTTCTTCACGTCGTCCCAGCCCCACCACGATCCGCGCGACCCCGCGCGGGCGTCGTGCTCGATGTCGGCGGGACGCAGGGGACCCCGCGCGGCGAGCTCGTCGCGCAGCCACCTCAGCAGCCCTGCGTTGGCCAGCGCCCAGTCGTCGACGCCGTACCTTTCGCGGAGGGCGTCGCGGCGGAACTGCAGCAGCGGCCAGTCGGCGACCTCGACGAGGGATGCCACATGCGCCCAGGACTCGACCCACCGCGGGCGGCGCGAGAAGGCCAGGCGATCGAGGATGCTCGTGTCGTAGGAGCCCAGGCGCGCGAACAACGGCATGTAGTGCGAGCGCGAGAAGACGTTGACGGAGTCGATCTGCAGGATCCGCATCCGACGCAGGGTCGAGGTGATGTGCCGCGTGCCGACGGTCTCGGGACGCGGCCGACCGAGGCCCTGCGCGGCCAGGGCGATCCGGCGGGCACCGGCACGGGAGAGCGTCGTCGTCATGTATGCCAGCGTAGGCATGGCCCCCGACATTCCCGGCGTTCGCGCGGGTGGCGCGGAGGTAGGCTGACGGGATGACCGGAACCGATCCCGAGGACCGCGGATCGTTCTTCGACGCCCTGCGTCGGCGCACCGTTTCGAGCGATCTCTCACCGGCCGTCCCGCCGGCACTGCGCCAGGCCACCGCGTACTCCTGGCGACTGCTGGTGATCGCCGCCGCCATCGGCGTCGTCGTGTGGTTGGTCATCCAGCTCAAGCTCCTGGTGATCCCGCTGCTGGTCGCGATCCTCATCACGGCGCTCGTGTGGCCCGCCTTCTCGTTCCTCCTCCGGCACCGGTGGCCGCGCTGGCTCGCCATCGTCGTCACCGTGCTCGGCACGATCGCCGTGATCTCGGGCCTGCTGTGGCTCGCGGTGTGGCAGATCACGCGGGAGTTCGCGTCGGTGCGCGACCGCACGGTCGACGCGATCGGCCAGTTCCGCCAGTACCTCATCGACGGCCCCCTCCACCTGTCCGCACAGCAGATCGACGACGGACTCCGCCAGGCGGGCACGTTCCTGCAGCAGCAGGCCGAGGTGCTGTGGACCGGCGCCCTGGCGATCGGTACGACGATCGGGCACGTCGGTACCGGGCTGCTGCTGACCCTGTTCATCCTGTTGTGCCTGCTCGCCGACGGCGGCGGCATCTGGCGCTGGACGACCCGACTGTTCCCCCGCGTCGCGCGGCCCGCGGTCGACGGCGCCGGGCGCGCCGGATGGCGAACCGTCATCACCTACGCCCGCACGCAGCTGCTCGTGGCCACGATCGACGCGATCGGCATCGGCGTGGGCGCGTTCCTGCTCGGGGTGCCGTTGGCGATCCCGATCGGCGTCCTGGTGTTCCTCGGCGCGTTCATCCCGTTCGTGGGAGCGGTGGTCACCGGTGCCCTCGCGGTCTTCATCGCGCTCGTGTACAACGGGCCCCTGATCGCGCTGTTCATGCTCATCGTCGTCCTCGGGGTCCAGCAGATCGAGAGCCACGTGCTGCAGCCGATCCTGATGGGCTCCGCCGTGAAGGTGCACCCGCTCGCGGTGGTCCTCGTCGTCGCCGGAGGGGCGATGATCGGCGGAATCCCCGGCGCGCTGTTCGCGGTGCCGCTCGCCGCGTTCGTCAACGTCGTCTCGGTGTACCTCAGCAGTCACGCGTGGCGTGACGGCGGCGTCTCGGTCGACTCCGCCGACCTGATCTGGCAGACCGTTCCCCGCGATCGCGGAAGGAGATCATGAACGACACGCCCACCCTGGCCGAGTTCGAGGATGCCGCGCAGACCCTGCGCGGCATCATCACGCGGACCCCTCTCGACGAGTCGCTGCACCTGACCGAGCTGCTCGGTGTCCCCGTGCACCTCAAGCTCGAGAACCTGCAGCGCACCGGATCGTTCAAGATCCGCGGGGCGACGTACCGCTTGTCGCGACTGACCGCCGAGGAGCGGGCGCGCGGCGTCGTCGCGGCGTCGGCCGGCAACCACGCTCAGGGGGTCGCCCTCGCGGCGCAGCAACTGGGCATCTCCGCCACGATCTTCATGCCGCTCGGCGTCCCGGTGCCCAAGCTCCTCGCCACGCGCGGCTACGGCGCCGAGGTGATCCTGGAGGGCGCGACCGTCGAGACACCGCTCCGGCTCGCCGCCGAGTTCGCCGACCGCACCGGGGCCGTGCTGATCCACCCGTTCGATCACCGGGACATCGTCGTGGGCCAGGGCACGCTGGGCCTCGAGCTCGTCGAAGATCTGCCCGACCTCGAGACGGTCATCGTCGGGATCGGCGGCGGAGGTCTGGCCGCCGGCGTCGCCGCCGCGGTCAAGGCGCGCGCAGCCGCCGAGGGCCGCGACGTGCGCATCATCGGCGTCCAGGCGGAGAACTCGGCCGCCTACCCCAGCTCGCTCGCGGCGGGCTACCCGATCCAGGTGCCGACGACCCCGACGATCGCCGACGGCATCGCCGTCGCGCGTCCCGGTGATCTGCCGTTCGAACTCATCCGGCAGTTCGTGGACGAGGTCGTCACCGTCACCGAGGACGACATCGCGCGCGCGCTGCTCGTCCTGCTCGAACGAGCCAAACAGGTCGTCGAGCCCGCCGGCGCGGTCGGGGTCGCCGCCATCCTCGCCGGGAAGGTCCGCGCCACCGGGACGACCGTGACGATCCTCTCCGGGGGGAACATCGATCCGCTGCTGCTTCAGCGGGTCGTGGCCCACGGCCTGTCGGCATCCGGTCGCTACATGTCGCTGCGCATCCCGCTTCCGGACCGCCCCGGTCAGCTCGCCCGTGTGTCGGAGCTGCTCGCCCAGGTCGGTGCCAACGTGATCGAGGTGCTGCACACGCGCCACGGGCAGGGTCTGCAGATCAGCGAGGTCATCCTCCAGCTGAGCGTCGAGACCCGCGGTGCCGAGCACCGGGCCCTCGTGATCCGCACGCTCGAAGAGGCGGGCTTCTTCGCTTCAGTCGTGCCCGACTGACAGAGATCCCCGTGAACGCGAAGAGCCGCTCACCCCGAACGGGGGAGCGGCTCTTCGTCTTCACGGATCACTGACCCGAGTAGGTCTCGACCTTCACGATCTCGACCGCGATCTGCTTGCCGTTGGGCGTCGTGTACGAGCCGCTGTCGCCCTCTTTGAGGCCGAGGATCGCTGCGCCGAGCGGCGACGCCTCGCTGTAGACGTCGAGTTCGGAGTCGGCGGCGATCTCGCGGTTGCCCAGGAGGAACTTCTCTTCGCCGCCCGCGATGATCGCGGTCACGACGGTGCCGGACTCCACGACACCCGTGCTCTCGGGGGCCTCGCCGACCTTGGCGTTCTTCAGCAGCGCCTGGAGGGTGCGGATGCGGGCCTCCTGCTTGCCCTGCTCGTCCTTCGCGGCGTGGTAGCCGCCGTTCTCCTTCAGATCGCCCTCTTCGCGAGCGATCTCGATGCGCTTGGCGATCTCTTCACGGCCCGTGGTCGAGAGGTGCTCGAGCTCGTTGGCGAGACGGTCGTAGGCATCCTGGGTGAGGAACGTCACCTGAGCGTCATCGGACACGGTGGTCTCCTTCGTCGATCGGGCCGGCGTGGGGCACGAGGAGGCGCCCGCCGGGGATATGTCGAACGCCCCGGCTTCGGGCCGGGGCGCGTCTAGGAAATCGAGCCTACGGTACCCAGCAGGAGTTGACAAAACCCGTCGTGGCCAGCGCCAGCGTCGGGATCTCCTCCGAGAACGCGCGGGTGTGGTCCTCGGATGCCGGGTACTCCACGACGCGCCAACCGACGGTTCCGTGCTCCTCGTCCTGTGCCTCGATCGCGCACGCCACCGGCTGACCGATGGGGGCGGAGATCTGGAAGGAGACCGTCACGCGCTCGGCATCCGCCACCGTGAACCCGGTGTCGGTGGAAGTCACGGACGCGAGGCTGTTCGACACGGTCGTCCACCCCAGTGCGACCGTGAGGCTCGCGGCGATCACTCCCACGATGCTCCACAGCACGATCCGCCGACGCGGAGACCGGGTGCGGCCGTAGCGGTCGTCGAGCTGGGCTTGCGTCGTCATGGTCTCCCCGGGCTTTAGGCTGGACTTCCAGGCTACGCGCTCCCGCCCGGACCGAAGGACTTCATGCTCACCGCGCTTGCGGCCCTCGCGGCCACGCCCACTCCCTCGACGCCCGACGAGTCGATCGTCACTCCGGGGCCGTTCGGCTTCGCCGCGGTCGCCTTCATCGCCGTCGCGGTGTTCCTGCTCGTCTGGGACATGCTGCGCCGTATCCGTCGCGGACGCTACCGCGAGGAGGTCAACGCGGAACTGGACGCGGAAGAGCAGGCGCGCGCGGCCGAGGCCGCCAGCGAGACCGACGACGAAGACATCGACCGCGACGCGCCCCGCAGCTGAGCCGCGACCCGGGGGAGCGGCATCCCCCGATCAGCCGCCGTGGAAGGCGGGACGCAGCGCGATCAGCAGGCACGCGGTCCAGTGGCACAGGAACGCCAGGACCGTGCACACGTGGAAGATCTCGTGGAAGCCGAAGTGGCCGGGCCACGGGTTCGGGCGCTTGAGCGCGTAGACGACCGCGCCCGCGGTGTAGAGCAACCCGCCGATGACGACGAGCACCATCATCGCGACGTTCGCGTTCAGCAGGTCGACGATGTACATCACCGCGGCCCAGCCGAGGGCGAGGTAGAGCGCCACGTAGAGCCAGCGCGGGGCGTTGATCCAGAAGACGCGGAAGAGGATGCCCAGGATCGCGCCGCCCCAGACGATGGACAGCAGAAGCACCGTCTGCGGAGTCGGGAGGGCGAGCACGGCGAGCGGCGTGTACGTGCCCGCGATCAGGAGCAGGATGTTCGCGTGGTCGATGCGCTTGAGCACCGCCTTGGTCTTCGGCTTCCAGTTGAACCGGTGATACAGCGCCGAGTTGCCGAACAGCAGCATGGACGTCGCCATGAAGACCGCGGACGCCCACTTCGCCGGGGCGCCGTGGGCGAGCACGATGAGCACGATGCCCGCGGCGATCGCCACGGGGAAGGTTCCCGCGTGAATCCAACCGCGCCATGTCGGCTTGATGTCCGCTTGCGCGCCGACGGCGTTCGCCTCCAGAAGGGGGAGCTGGGGCATGTCGGGTCCGTCGCCTGCCGCAGAAGATGTCACCCTCCGAGCCTACGTCGCACCGCATACCCGACCGGGCACATGGCGGGGTCTGTGGAGAGCCCGTGGAGAGCCCGTCACTCATCCCGCCCGAGTGGTCGTGACGCGATAGCGTAGGCGGGTGGCGCGCGTGTGGAGGAACGAGGGGCGGGGTCCCCTCTACCGGCTGTACATCCAGCGCCTGCGCCGGCAGATGCCCGCCACCGTCCCGCATCACGTGGCGATGATGATCGACGGCAATCGTCGCTGGGCCCGGCAGCTCGGGTTCGACAGCGCCGCGCACGGGCATCGGGCCGGGGCCGCCAAGATGCACGAGTTCCTCCGCTGGTGCGATGACCTCGGCATCCGGGTCGTCTCGCTCTACCTGCTGTCCAACGACAACCTGCGCAAGCGCGACTCCCGCGAGCTCGACGACCTCATCGAGATCATCGCCGAACTCGCTCGCGAGCTGTCGCACGAACCCGACTGGCGGGTGCAGCACGTGGGGCGCGCCGACGGCCTGCCCCCGGCGCTCGCGGACGTGCTGCACGAGGTCACCGAGCGGACGCGCTCGCACACCGGTCTCCACGTCAACCTCGCCGTCGGCTACGGCGGGCGCAGCGAGATCGTCGACGCGGTGCGCAGCATCATCGCGCAGCACGATCGCCAAGGGGGGTCGCTCGAGGAACTGGCGGCGAGCCTCACGCCCGAGCAGATCGGTGAGCACCTGTACACCGGCGGTCAGGCCGACCCCGACCTCGTCATCCGCACCTCGGGGGAGCAGCGCTTGAGCGACTTCCTCCTGTGGCAGTCGGCGCACTCGGAGTTCTACTTCGTCGAGGCGCTCGGCCCCGACCTCCGCGAGGTGGACTTCCTCCGTGCCATCCGCGACTTCTCCGCCCGCGACCGTCGGTTCGGGCAGTAGTCGCGCGTCAGCGTTAACGCACTCGTCATTTTTCCGGGCGTGTTCGCGACCCCACGGCCCCGCGGAAGGCTTTACGGTGAGGTCATCGGGCACGGAGCCCGGTCGAGTCGGCCTTCGGATCGCGACTCGTGACCCACAGGTCGACTCGTGACAGCCGGGTGAGACACCCGGGTCGGGAGTGGGTTGTGACTGCACGAGCACCGTACGACCAGCGGAACGTCGTCGACAGCAGTGTTTCGGAATCGGATGCCTCGGCCGATCAGGCTCTGCGCACGTACGTTCTGGACACCTCCGTCTTGTTGAGCGACCCGCGGGCGTTCTTCCGCTTCGCCGAGCACTCGGTCGTGATCCCCGTCGTGGTGATCACCGAGCTGGAGGGCAAGCGCCACGATCCCGAGATCGGCTACTTCGCGCGGCAAGCGCTGCGCCACCTCGACGAGCTGCGCATCGAGCACGGTCGGCTCGACTTCCCGGTCCCGGTCGGCACGGACGGCACGCTCCGCGTCGAGCTGAACAACACCGATCCCTCCGTGCTGCCGTCCGGTATGCGCCTAGGCGACAACGACAGCCGCATCCTCGCCGTCGCGATGAACATCGCGCGCGACGGCGCCGAGGTCACGGTGGTGTCGAAGGATCTGCCGATGCGCGTCAAGGCGTCGTCGCTGGGCCTCTCGGCGGAGGAGTACCTCGCGGAGCAGGCGATGGACTCGGGCTGGACCGGGATCGCCTCGATCGACGTCTCCGGCGACGACCTCAGCGACCTGTACGAGTCCGAGGTCGCCGCCAGCGACGACGTCCGCGGGCTCCCCGTCAACACGGGCCTCATCATCCATTCCGAGCGGGGCTCGGCTCTGGGTCGGGTCACCGGAGACGGAGAGTTCCAGCTCGTCCGGGGCGACCGCGACGCGTTCGGTCTTCACGGGCGTTCGGCCGAGCAGCGCATCGCCCTGGATCTGCTGCTCGATCCCGAGGTGGGGATCGTCTCGCTCGGCGGACGTGCCGGCACCGGCAAGTCGGCGCTCGCGCTGTGCGCCGCGCTCGAAGCCGTCCTGGAGCGCCAGCAGCAGAAGAAGATCATCGTCTTCCGCCCGCTGTTCGCCGTCGGCGGGCAGGAGCTCGGTTATCTTCCCGGCGATCAGGCCGAGAAGATGGGCCCGTGGGGACAGGCGGTGTTCGACACGCTCGGCTCGGTGGTGTCGGGCAACGTGCTCGAAGAGGTGCTGGCCCGCGGCATGCTCGAGGTTCTGCCGCTCACCCACATCCGTGGTCGTTCGCTGCACGACGCGTTCGTGATCGTCGACGAGGCCCAGTCGCTCGAACGCAACGTGCTGCTGACGGTCCTGAGCCGTATCGGCCAGAATTCGCGTGTCGTGCTGACGCACGACGTCGGCCAGCGCGACAACCTGCGGGTCGGTCGTCATGACGGCGTGGCCTCGGTCATCGAAACGCTGAAGGGCCACGCGCTCTTCGGCCACGTCACCCTGACCCGTTCGGAGAGGTCGGCGATCGCCGCGCTCGTGACGGAGTTGCTGGAGGCCGGCGAACTGTCGTGACCCGGTGAGAAGAAGGGGCGGGGATGCCAGGCATCCCCGCCCCTTCTCGCGGGCGGCGGGCGCGACATGAGAGGTTTCTCATCTGCACCTCCTCGCATTCTCACGGGGGACCGTCAGAGTTGTCTCAACGGCGAGGGAGACCTCGTCACCGCCTCGGCGGTTCCCCCCAATAAATGAAAAGAGAACGGTTCGCCGTGCAGGTCACCGACGTTTCGGGTACGTCGGCAGACCACCGCGGATCGCCTCCCCATCCCCCCGGTTTCCCCCCAATCGGGGGTTTTTGGGTTTTCGGCGGCTATTGCCAGCGATAGCCGGCACCGCGCACGGTGACGATGCGGCCCGCGCCGAACTTGGCGCGGAGGTAGCGGACGTACACGTCGACCACGTTGGACCCGGGGTCGAAGTCGAGTCCCCAGACGCGGCTGAGCAGCTGTTCGCGACTCAGCACCTGCCCGGCGTGGCGGAGGAACTCCTCCGTCAGGGCGAACTCCCGCGCGCTCAGATCGATCTCCCGCGCACCGATGGAGGCCCGGCGGGTGAGGACGTCGAGCGACACGTCGCCGTGCGCGATCGTGATCGACCCGACCGACACCGGCTCGCGCAGACGCGACCGCACGCGGGCGAGCAGCTCGTCGAACTTGAACGGCTTCGCGACGTAGTCGTTGGCGCCCGCGTCGAGTCCGTCGACGGTGTCCCGGGTGCTGGTGCGGGCCGTGAGCATGATGACCGGGATCGGCGATCCCTGCCCGCGGAGGCTCCGTAGCACTTCGAAGCCGTCGATGGTCGGAAGCCCCACGTCCAGCAGCACGAGGTCGATGTCGCCCCCGAGCGCGGTGTCGAGAGCCTCGGCTCCGTCGTCCACGATGACGGTCTGGTAGCCGGCCGACTCCAGTCCCTTCGCCACGAACGCAGAGATGCGCTCCTCGTCTTCGGCGATGAGGATGCGGGTCATCCGGTGGCCTCTCTCTGCAGAACGACGTCGCCGGCGCGGACCGGTGTCGGAAGGTCGGTGGGTGCGTGGGAACCGCCGAGCGGCACGTGAAGGGTCAGCGTCGCGCCCCCGCCGGGAGTGTCGGCGATGGTGCAGCGGCCGTCGTGCGCTCTCACGATGGCATCCACGATCGACAGGCCCAGACCGGATCCGTCGACGCCACGCCGCGTCGACACGCGGTCGAATCGGCGGAACACCCGGTGACGGGCTGCGGGAGGGATGCCGGGGCCGTGGTCGCGGACCCACAGATTCGCCACCGCGCCGTCGTCGGAGCTGCCGATCTCGATCGGGCTCCCGGCCGGGGTGTACTTCGCGGCGTTGTCGGCGAGCTGCAGCCACGCCTGCACCAGCCGGTCGTGGTCTCCGACGATGCGGCCGCGGCCGCGCGCTTCGATGGTCCACGTGTGCTCGGGGATGGCCGCCACGAGCTCGCCGACCCGGTCGGTGAGCGCGCTGACGTCGACGACCCCCGCGGACAGGGAACCGGCCTCGACATCGGCGAGGGCATCGATGTCGTCGACCAGGCGCGACAGCCGGTCGAGCTCGGAGATGCCGAGATCGCGCGTCTCCACGACGTCATCGGGGTCGGCGGGGTTCATGGTCTCGAGGTGGCCGCGGACGATCGTGATGGGGGTCTTCAATTCGTGCCGCACGTCGTCGAGGAGCTGCCGCTGGGCGGCGACCGACATGGACAGGCGATCGAGCATCGAGTTCACGGATGCCGTCAGATCGGCGATCTCGTCATTGCCGTCCGCGGACACGCGCACCCCGAGATCGGCGATGGTGATCGCGTCGGTCGTGTCGCGGAGCTTCCGCAGCGGCGAGAAGAGGCGCCCCGTGACGAACCATCCGGCCACGCCGACGGCGAGCAGCACGCCCGCGCCCGTGATCGCGTAGGTCATGGTCGACAGGGTCACCAGCTCCATGCGCTGGTCGATCGAGATCGCCTGGACGACCGCTGCGTCGCCGTCGACGACGGCGGCGTAGAGCACGGGACCCGCGGCCGTGTCGAGGCGGCCGCGCAGCTCGCCGCGGTCGAGTGCGGCGCGCAACCCGTCGAGGAAGGCGGCGTCGCCGGCCAGCGGCAGGCCCGGCGGGGCCGGTGTCGTGGCCAGCACCGCGACCCCGCTGATCGCCAGGGTGCCGTCCGTCCGTCCGGGCACGGCCGCGGCGACCAGATCGGCCGCGTCCTGTCCACTGGCCGAAACGGTAGAGACGAAGCCGTCGAGCTGCCGCTGCGCGTTGGCGAGCACGCGCTCGCTCTGCACGAAGAACGTGACGCCACCGGCGATGATGAGCCCGAGCAGCACGACGCCGAGGATCGCCGTGAGGAGCCGCACGCGTGCCGAGACGGGTCTCGTGCGGCGGATCATCCTCTGATTATGGCGTTCCTCGGCGTCGTTGCGTTGCGGCTCAGCCCGGGTGCGTCATCGAGAGCAGGTCGAGCTTGGCGTCGAGCACCTCTTCGGTGATCTCGCCGCGCTCGACGTAGCCGAGGTCGATGACGGCCTCGCGGACCGTGATGCCCTTGGCCACCGAGTGCTTGGCGATCTTCGCGGCGGCCTCGTAGCCGATGACCTTGTTGAGGGGCGTGACGATGGACGGGGACATCCCGGCGAACGCTTCGGCCCGGGCGACGTTGGCCTCGAGGCCGTCGATCGTCTTGTCGGCGAGCACGCGCATGGCGTTGGACAGCAGACGGATCGATTCCAGCAGAGCCGTGCCCATGACGGGGATCGCGACGTTGAGCTCGAACGAACCCGAGGCGCCCGCCCAGGCGACGGTGGCGTCGTTCCCGATGACGCGCGCGCAGACCATCAGGGTGGCCTCGGGGACGACCGGGTTCACCTTGCCGGGCATGATCGAGGAACCCGGCTGGAGGTCGGGGATGTGCAGCTCGCCGAGGCCCGTGTTCGGACCCGAACCCATCCAACGGATGTCGTTGTTGATCTTGGTGAGCGAGACCGCGATCGTGCGCAGCGCCCCGGACGCCTCGACGAGGCCGTCGCGGTTCGCCTGCGCCTCGAAGTGGTCCTTGGCTTCGGTGATGGGCAGCTCGGTCTCGGCGGCGAGCAGCTCGATGACCTTCTGGGGGAAGCCCAGCGGCGTGTTGATGCCGGTGCCGACGGCCGTCCCGCCGAGGGGGACCTCGCCGACGCGGGGGAGGACGGCCTGCACGCGCTCGATACCGAGGCGCATCTGACGGGCGTAGCCGCCGAACTCCTGGCCGAGCGTGACCGGAGTGGCATCCATGAGGTGGGTGCGGCCGGACTTGACGATGCCCTTCCATTCCTCGGCCTTGGACTCCAGCGCGACCGAGAGGTGGTCGAGCGCCGGGATGAGGTCGTCGATGAGGGCCTGCGTGACCGCGATGTGGACCGAGGTGGGGAAGACGTCGTTGGAGGACTGCGACGCGTTGACGTGGTCGTTGGGGTGGACGGTCTCGCCGAGGATCCCGGTGGCGAGGGTCGCCAGGACCTCGTTCATGTTCATGTTCGACGACGTGCCGCTACCGGTCTGGTAGGTGTCGACGGGGAAGTGCGCGTCGTACGTACCGGTGATGACCTCGTCCGCCGCCCGGGCGATCGCGTCGGCGACGCGAGGGTCGAGCGTGCCGAGCTCTTTGTTCGCCAGCGCGGCCGCCTTCTTGATGCGGGCGAGTGCGGCGATCTGCGTCGACTCCAGCCCCGAACCCGAGATGGGGAAGTTCTCCACCGCGCGCTGCGTCTGCGCGGCGTAGAGGGCGTCCTTGGGCACCCGCACCTCACCCATGGTGTCGTGTTCGATGCGGTACTCGATGTCGGTCACGTCGTCGTTCCTCCAGATCGTTTCGTGCGGTGTCAGGCGGCGCGGGAGTCGTCCACGTCGCCCACGCTCACGACGGAGACGGCTTCCCCGTCGTCGAGGCGGTAATTGGCGCCCACCACCGCGACCCGGCCCTCGGCGACGGCTTCGGCGATGAGCTCGGAGGCGCGCAGCAGGTCGGCGACGGTGTGGCGGAGGTGCTCGCGACCCACCAGCTCGGCGTCGACCCGCTCGGCCGCGCGTCCTTCGGCGGCCTCTTCGCGCTGCACCCGGCGCACGGCCGGCACGATGGGGGCGATCTGCCGCCAGATGTAGGGCGGAAGGGTCGGGGCGTCGATGCCGGTGCTGTCGATGGCGGCACCGACGGCGCCGCACGCGTCGTGCGCGAGCACCACGATGAGGGGGACCTCCAGGACCCCGACGGCGTACTCGAGGCTGCCGATCACGGAGTCGGAGATGACCTGGCCGGCGTTGCGGACGACGAACAGATCGCCCAGGCCCTGGTCGAAGATGATCTCGGCCGCGAGGCGCGAGTCGGAGCAGCCGAAGAGCGCGGCGGTGGGGTGCTGCGAGCTCGCGAGCTCCGTGCGGCGCTCGACGTCCTGGCGCGGGTGGGCGGGGGCGCCCGAGACGAAGCGACGGTTGCCCTCGAGCATCTGATTCCACACGGCACGGGGGGTCATGCGCTCGCTCACGGGGCCTCTCTCAGTTCTCGAATCTGGGCGGTGACGGATGCCGCGGCGATCGCGGTCGTCTCGGGGCTGGCGTCGCCGTAGATCAGCACCTGATCGGGACCGGCGGGGGTCGACAGGGCGTAGGTGATGTTGCCGGCGCGCTCGGGGTCGCTGGGGCGGTACACGTTCCAGTCGACGCCGTCGATCGCGACGGTCTCGGTGCTGCGCGCTCCGCCGAGGACCTGAGCGACCCATTCCTCGCCGGTGTCGAGCCCCTGCGCGACGCGCACGAACCCCGACTCGCCCGACCGGACGTACACCATGGTCCATGCCTCGGTGCCGCCCTGGCCCTCGGTCGTCGCCTGGTTGACACGCCATCCGTCGGGGAGCGACGGCGACAGTGCGGGGCGACCGATCTCGTCGGAGAGGTCGGCGGCGAGCGCTGCGACGTCGGGCTGCGGGCGCGGGGCGAGCTCGCCGCGCGGAACCGCGGCGACCACGACGAGGACGACCGCGACCGTGACGAGGAGGGCCGCGACGAGATTGCGGAACGTCTTGCTGGAGCGATAACGGCGAGAGGACTCGGCCTTGCGGGCCGCGGTCTCCTCCGGTGTCTCGGGGCGCCCGAGCTCGGCGACGATGCGGGCCATCAGGACTCCTCACCTTCGCCGCGGGCAGCGTCCAGTCGCCGCTTGGCGCCCAGCAGCCATTCCTCGCACCGGGCGGAGAGCTGTTCGCCGCGCTCCCAGAGGGCGAGGGACTCCTCCAGGGTCGGAGCGCCCTGCTCGAGCTCGGCGACCACGCGGACGAGTTCGTCTCGGGCTTGCTCGAAAGACAGGGACGCCACGTCGGCGGAGGGGCCGGAAGGCGTCGCGGTCATGGCATCCATCTTAGGCGCGACCGGCGGAGGCACCGCCGCCCGCGGGGGACTCGGAGCCGGCGACCGGGCCTGTGGAGGAGGCGCCGAAGGCGCCGTCGGCGACGGTGACCACGACGCGCGAGCCCGCGGGCGCCTGGGTCGCGTCGCGCACGATGCCGCCGCCCTCGATCTGCGCGATCGCGTATCCGCGCGCCAGGGTCGCCTCCGGTGAGAGAGCCCGGAGCGCCGCGCGGAGTTCGCGCGTGCGCCGTTCCTCGCCCTGCAGGCGTCGGTCGACGATGTCGCGACCGCGCGTGGCCAGCATCCAGACGTCCTGAGCGCGGGAGGTGAGCATCGAGTGCGGTGTCCGCAGCACCGGACGCGACCGCAGCTGTTCGAGCTGCGCGATGTCGTGCAGGACGCGTTGCGTGAGGCGACCCGTCAGCCGCGCACGCAGCTGCGCGACGAGCGCGCGCTGCTCGCTCACGTCGGGCACCACGCGCTTGGCGGCGTCGGTCGGAGTGGAGGCCCGCACGTCGGCGACGTCGTCCAGCAGCGGGCGGTCGTTCTCGTGGCCGATGGCGCTGACGATCGGGGTGGATGCCGCCGCCACCGCGCGCACCAGTCGCTCGTCGCTGAAACCGAGGAGCGTCTGCGGATCCCCGCCGCCCCGCGCGATGACGATGACGTCCACCTCGGGGTCGGCGTCCAGTGCCGCCAACGCCGCGAGGGTCTCGGGGACGCAGCGATCGCCCTGCACGGCGGCGTACCGCGTGCGGAACCGCACCTGCGGCCAGCGCAACTCGGCGTTGCGGTGCACGTCCTTCTCGGCATCCGAGTTCTCGCCCGTGATCAGACCGATGCAGTGGGGGAGGAACGGCAGCGTCTTCTTCCGCGCGGGGTCGAACAGCCCCTCGGACCGCAACTGCGTGCGCAGCCGCTCCAGACGTTCGAGCTGTTCGCCCAGCCCCACGTGCCGCATCGCCGACACCGCGAACGAGAAATCGCCCGTGCGGGGGAAGTAGTCCGCCTTGACGCACGCCACGACGTGATCGCCGACCTGCAGGTCTTTGGGCAATCGTGCCAGCGTGCTCGACCAGATGCGGAAGGCGACGGTGGAGTCGGTCCCGAGGTCTTTCAGACGCCCGAAGACGTTGCCGCCACGGCGGTTGAAGGAGGTGATCTCGCCTTCGACCCACACGGATCCCCAGCGCTCGATGAACCCGCGGATCGTGTCGTTCAGTCGCGACACCGACGTGGGCGCCTCGTTCTTCGAATCGCGCGGGTGCACGGAGTCGGCCGGGGGCGCCTGGCCCTCGACGGCATCGGGTCGGAAGGAGGTCATGCTCTCTCAGGGGGTCGGTGGTGGGCGGTTCGGCCGTCGCCCAGGGGCGCCCCCGTAGAATCGAGGGGTGAGCACACCTGCCGTCCACCTGCCCGTTCCCCGGATACCGGGTCGACGCGGGCGGCTCCAGGATATCCCCGTCCACGGACAGAAGAAGGTGCTGTTGGCAGCCCCGCGCGGTTACTGCGCCGGCGTCGACCGTGCCGTCATCGCCGTCGAGAAGGCGCTCGAACGCTATGGCGCGCCGGTGTACGTGCGCAAGCAGATCGTGCACAACATCCATGTCGTGACCGAGCTCGAGAAGCAGGGCGCGATCTTCGTCGAAGAGGTCGACGAGGTCCCCGATGGTTCGCACGTCGTCTTCAGCGCCCACGGCGTCTCGCCGGCGGTCGTGTCGGCGGCGTCCGATCGGCATCTCCAGGCGATCGACGCCACCTGCCCCCTGGTCACCAAGGTGCACCGCGAGGCGGTGCGCTTCGCGCGTGACGACTTCGAGATCCTGCTGATCGGCCACGAGGGCCACGAAGAGGTCGAGGGCACGGCGGGCGAGGCCCCCGAGCACGTCACCGTCGTGAACTCGCCCGAGCACGC
Source organism: Microbacterium sp. 71-36 (assembly GCF_001898305.1). Classification (NCBI taxonomy): domain Bacteria; kingdom Bacillati; phylum Actinomycetota; class Actinomycetes; order Micrococcales; family Microbacteriaceae; genus Microbacterium; species Microbacterium sp. 71-36. Next base: position 714,720 of record NZ_MKTP01000001.1, on the reverse strand, counting down.
CGACACCGTCGAGGTGCGCGACCCGTCGAAGGTCGTGTGGCTGTCGCAGACCACGCTCTCGGTCGACGAGACGATGGAGACCGTGCGCCGTCTGCGTCTGCGGTTCCCCGAGCTGCAGGATCCGCCGTCCGACGACATCTGCTACGCGACCCAGAACCGCCAGGTCGCGATCAAGAAGGTCGCGCGCGACGCGGACCTGGTGATCGTCGTGGGCTCGGCCAACTCGTCGAACAGCGTGCGCCTCGTGGAGGTCGCGCTCGAGCACGGCGCCAAGGCCGCCTACCGCGTCGACTACGTCGACGAAGTGCGTCAGGAATGGCTCGACGGCGTCGAGACCGTGGGTGTCACCAGCGGTGCCTCGGTGCCCGAGGTCCTCGTCACCGAGGTGCTCCAGGAGCTCGCCGGCGCCGGCTACCGCAACGTCGAAGAGGTGCGCACCGCCGAGGAGGACCTCATGTTCTCCCTGCCCAAGGAGCTGCGTCAGGACTCGTCGGGCAAGCGCGACCAGCGGGCGCTCGGCGGCCGAGGCCGCGCGTGAGCGACGACGACGCCCGCCCGCGTCCGCAATACGGCGAGTACGCCTCACCCGAGGAGCAGCGTGCGCGCATCCAGCGTCCGGAGGTGACCGAGGCGCTCGAAGCGGGCGTGGCACCGGCGCCCGAGCCGGCCGCCGAAGCGGCACCGGCCGCGAACCGCGCGCGCGGCCCGCTCGCCGACCGCGTCGCCACGTTCGTCCTGCTCGTGTACGGCCTGATCTCGGTGATCTCCACCATCACCCAGCTCCTGGACTTCCCCGGCTACGCCGAGCGCGCCGCCCAGATCCTCGGCGTGGACGCCACCTACACGGCCCTGTCCACCGGCTACGTCTGGGGTGCGGTGGCATCCGTCGTGTATGCGATCGGCTACCTGCTCACGGCCGCGCTCACCTGGCGGCGACTGCGCCGGGGTCGGATCGCGTTCTGGGTGCCGCTCGTCGGCTTCGTGGCGACCACGCTCGTCACGGGCGTCTGCATCACCATCGCCCTGACGGCCGACCCCGCGTTCCTCTCGGCTCTCACGGGCGCGTTCGCGAACTGAACCGCGCGGCCCGGCATCCCGTGTTCACCGTGAGGAGAACAGGAGGGATGCCGCGATGCGAGACGACCACGCGCAACTGACCGCGCTGTACGACGCGCACGCCGCGCCCGTCTGGCGGTACGTCGTGAGCCTCACGGGCGACCATGCGGGCGCGGACGACGTCGTGCAGGAGACCCTGCTGCGCGCCTGGCGGACGCCGCGCGTCATGGCGGACGACCCCTCGCGGCTGCGGTCGTGGATGTTCACCGTCGCCCGCAACATCGTCATCGACGACGCGCGCAGCGCCCGACGGCGCCATGAACAGCCCGTCGACGAGCTTCCCGAGACCGCGGGCGGGGACGACACGGATGCGATGTTCGACGCCCTGCTCGTGGAGGAGGCGCTGGCCACCCTGACTCCCGATCACCGCGCGGTCATCGTCTCGGCGTACTACGGCGGTCGGAGCGTCGCACAGGCGGCGGAAGAACTGGGAATCCCGGTCGGGACGGTCAAGTCGCGTCTGCACTACGCCGTGCGCGCGCTCCGGCTCGCCCTGCAGGAGAGAGGGGTGACGCGATGACCTCCGAGCACGAGAGGTTCGCCACCTGGGACGGTGCGTACGTGTTGGGTGCGCTACCGGCCGCGGACCGCGGCGAGTACGAACGTCACCTCGACGAGTGCCCGCTCTGTCGGGCCGCCGTGGCCGAGCTCGCCCCCACGGCCGGGCTCCTGTCGCGCCTGTCGCCCGAGCGCGCCCGAGCGATCGACGGCGCCGACGCACAGCTCCGCGCCGCGCCGACGTCTCCCGATCCGGCGCTCCGGGGGCGGATCGTCCGCACCGCGCGGCGTCGCCGACGGCGCGTCGTCGCCGTGTGGGCCGGTGCCGCAGCGGCGGCACTGCTGATCATCGCGGTGCCGAGCGTGCTGGCCCTCACCAGCGCCCCGACCGACGCGGGCGGCACGGTCTACGCGCTGAACGACGTCGCCGGTGCGCCGTTGGAGGCGTCGGTGAAGCTGACGCCGGTCGAGTGGGGCACCCGGATCGACCTCGTCTGCCAGTACACCGGTGAAGTCCTCGACGCGCCGCCCGGCGGTTGGCCGTACGCTCTCGCCGTCACGGACGACTCGGGGGCGACGACGATGCTCTCCACCTGGCGTGCGGGCCCCGGCTCGACCACCGAGCTGAGCGCGGGCACCGACGTGTCGGCATCCCGGATCGACTCCATCGAGATCCGGACCGTCGACGGCGATCGCGTGGTCATGCGGCGGGACTTCTCCAGCCCGTAGCATCGAGGGATGCCGAGCCTCGTCGCCGTCTGCGCCGTCCATGCCCTGCGTCCCGACTCCGGGTCGGTGGGCGTCACCGCGATCGACAAGCGCGCGCTCGACGGGGCGGTCCGGATCGGCCGGTTGGGCGTGCGTGCCGATGTGCAGGCGAGCCGCAAGCACCACGGCGGCCCCGACAAGGCGGTCTACGCGTATGCGCAGGACGACGCCGAGTTCTGGGAGGGCGAACTCGGACGCGAGCTCGCTCCCGGCTGGTTCGGCGAGAACCTGCGGCTCGACGGTGTCGACGTCAACGGCGCGCGGATCGGTGAAGTCTGGCGCATCGGCGAGACCGTGCAGCTGGAGGTCACGATGCCCCGGACGCCCTGCGCGACCTTCGCCCGCTGGGTCGGCGGCGCGGCCTCACGCGGTTGGGTGAAGCGGTTCTCGGATGAGGGGCGCCTCGGCGCCTACCTGCGCGTCCGCCGGGCCGGGGACGTGCGCGCCGGCGACCCGGTCGAGATCCTGTCGTCGCCCTCGGACGCGCCCACGGTGCTGGAGCTGTACCGGTCGTAGGTCAGCCGTTCTCGCGGCTGCGTCGTCATCGCTGACTTCGGGCGAACGTTCGCCCCGCGCCTCGCTCGCCGGACATTTCCCCGAAGTCAGCGAGGGGTGGGAACGCACGAACGCCCCGGCCGGAGCCGGGGCGTTCGTGCGCGGGATGCGGGTCAGCCCTGCGACTTGCCGAAGGAGCCGAGCTGCTTCGTCGCCTCGACGACGCGCACAGCCATCGCCGACTCGGCGACCTTGCCCCACGCGCGGGGGTCGTACTGCTTCTTGTTGCCGACCTCGCCGTCGACCTTCAGGACGCCGTCGTAGTTGGAGAACATGTAGCCCGCGATGGAACGCGTGAAGGCGTACTGCGTGTCCGTGTCGATGTTCATCTTCACGACGCCGTTCGAGACGGCCAGCGCGATCTCCTCGTCGGTGGATCCGCTGCCGCCGTGGAAGACGAGGTCGAGCGGCTTGGGGCCGGTACCGAACTTCGCGGCGATGCCCTCCTGGATCTCGCCCAGCAGCTCGGGGCGGAGCTTCACGCCGCCCGGCTTGTACACGCCGTGCACGTTGCCGAACGTCAGCGCGGAGATGTAGCGGCCGTTCTCGCCGAGGCCGAGACGCTCGACGGCCTTGGTGACGTCGGCGACCGTCGTGTACAGGGCGTCGTTGGAGCCCTCGTGCGCGACGCCGTCCTCTTCGCCGCCGACGACACCGACCTCGATCTCGAGGATCGCGTTGATGTTCTTGAGGCGGGGGAGGAGCTCGGCCGCGATGTCGATGTTCTCGTCGAGCGGAACGGCGGAGCCGTCCCACATGTGCGACTGGAAGATCGGGTTGCGGCCGGCCTTGACCTCTTCCTCGGATGCCTCGAGGAGCGGGATCACGAAGCCGGGCAGCGCATCCTTCGGGCAGTGGTCGGTGTGCAGAGCGACCGTGATTGGGTAGTTCTTGGCGACCTCGGTGACGTACTTGGCGAACGCGAGCGCGCCGGTCGCGCGGGCCTTGACGGTGTGGCCGGCGAAGTAGTCGGCGCCGCCGGTGGTGACCTGCAGGATGCCGTCCGAGCCGGCCTCGGTCAGGCCCTGGAGCACGGAGTTGATGGTCTGCGAGCTCGAGACGTTGATCGCGGGGTACGCGAAGCTGCCGGCCTTGGCGCGGTCCAGCATCTCGGCGTACTGCTCAGGTGTGGCGACGGGCATGGAGAAGCTCCTTGGTCGTGACTGGGACAACCGTCACTCTAGCGAAGGCGCCCGATCGTGACGGGGTCGGCGGGCGAGGAACGGGCTGGTTCTCCTCTTCTGTTAAGAATCGCGATTCCTTCGTCCGCGCAACGGAGAAATCCGCCGATTGTCACGACGTCGCTGGCTACAGTGGGCCACATGGTGAGCCTGACGTCCGACATGAGTCCCCTGCATCCCGATCGGAACCTGGCTCTCGAGCTGGTGAGGGCGACGGAGGCGGCGTCCATCCGCGCCGTTCCGTTCATCGGTCGTGGAGCCAAGGAGGCCGCCGACGGCGCGGCCGTCGACGCGATGCGGGCGTTCTTCAGCACCGTCAATTTCGACGGCACGATCGTCATCGGCGAGGGCGAGAAGGACAACGCGCCGATGCTCTACAACGGCGAGCGGGTCGGCAACGGCAAAGGCCCCCGGTGCGACGTAGCCGTCGACCCGATCGACGGCACGTCGCTGACGGCCGCGGGGCGTCAGAACGCTCTGTCGGTCATCGCGGTCTCCGACCACGGTTCGATGCTCGACGCGTCCAGCGTCTTCTACATGGACAAGCTCGTCACCGGTCCCGCCGGCGTCGGAGTGGTCGACATCCGCCTCCCCATCGGCGAGAACATCCGCCTGCTGGCGAAGGCGCTGGGGAAGCCGGTGGACGAGATCGTCGTGTCGGTGCTGAACCGCCCGCGCCACGAGCAGCTGATCGCGGACATCCGCGAGGCGGGTGCCGGCACGCGTCTCATGAGCGACGGCGACGTCGCCGGCGGCATCAACGCCGCGCGCCACAACGCCCGGACGGACATGTGCGTGGGGATCGGCGGAAGTCCCGAGGGAATCGTCACCGCGTGCGCGATCAAGGCCCTCGGCGGGCACATCCAGGGTGTCCTCGCCCCGCGCGACGACGCCGAGAAGCAGAAGGGTCTCGACGCCGGGCTGAAGGTCGACGGCGAGGTCTACGAGGCCGACGACCTCGTGCGGGGCAAGAACACGATCTTCGTCGCGACCGGTGTGACCGATGGGCAGCTGGTGCAGGGTGTGCGTCGCGACGGCGACTTCATCTACACCGAGAGCGTGGTCTTGCGCGGCGCCTCGGGCACGCTCCGCCGGATCTCGTCGGAGCACCTGACGTCGAAGTGGCTCTGACGCGCTGACGCGGAGCGGGCGTTCGCGCCGCGGGTCTCGCGGGCGGGCGGCGCCGGCCGCCGCGCGACCGCGAGACTGCATCCGACCGACAAGTCCACTGCAGGATGCAATGGGGATGTCAGGCCGATGCTGTTTCGCGGCGCCGGCAAGCGACAACGCACACGGGAGCTGTCGAGCGTGCAGCTACAGCCGGGCGTGTCGTTGCGCAAGCGTGACTCCTTCTCCCGGAGGCCTCTGGCAGAATCGACAGCAGTGTCAACGGCGACGCTGTGTTCTTCCGAGACCCGAAGGGGGATCGCTTCATGGCAGCTACGACGAACCCGACCGCGCCTCAGACAGGTGCGCAGGCGGTGATCGCCAGCGCCGTCGACCCCGCTCGTCGCCCCGACGTCCTGCTCCGCAAGCGTCGCGCCGAGGGCCACGAGATCAGCGCGTGGTGGATGGTCGGTGCCTTCGTGGCCGTTTCCGCAGCTGTGGTGAGCCTGCTCAGCTGGGTTCCCGGCGGCTCTTGAGCGACGCCCCACCGTCATCCTGAGCGACTCCGGCGCGCGCACGGACGTCGCCGAGATCCGCGTACGTGACTCCGCCGGCGGAGGTGTCCTCCTCCCGCGGAGACGCCCCGTCGTCGGAGATCTCGAGGAGTTCGGGCGCGGTCCAACGTCGCGGTGAGGACTCGAGCGCGGTGGGCGCGACCACGGCATCGAGCTTCGTCTCATCGATCCCGGGGAACTTCCGCGCCGAGACGAGCACCCGCGACTCGAGAGAACCCGCGAACCTGTTGTAGCTGTCGACCGTCCGCTCCAGCGCACGTCGCAGGTCGCCCGCGTGTCCGGCGAGCACCCCGATCCGGTCGTACAACTCGGTGCCGAGGGCGAAGAGCGTGCGGGCCTCGTCGGACACGTCCTGCTGGGTCCACGTGAAAGCCACGGTCTTCAGCACGGCCCACAGGTTCACCGGCGAGGCGAGCGCGACGCGGCGGGCGAAGGCGTACTCGAGCAGCGTGGGGTCGTCGTCGAGAGCCGCCGAGAGCAGCGACTCGCTCGGCAGGAAGCAGATGACGAACTCGGGGCTGGTGGTGAGCCCGGCCCAATACGTCTTCCGCGCGAGCGCGTCGACGTGGGCGCGCACGGCCTTGGCGTGCTTGGACAGGAGGGCGGACCGCCGGACTCCTTCGTCGCCCGCGGCGGTCACCGCGATGGCGCTGGCCTGCAGGAACGCGTCGAGGGGGACCTTGGCATCCACCGCCAGGGCTTTTCCCCCGGGAAGCCGGACGACCATGTCGGGCCGCCCCGCTCCGGCGTCGGAGGTGATCGAGGACTGCACGTCGAAGTCGACGTGCCGCGTGAGACCCGCGGCTTCGACGACCCGGCGCAGCTGAGTCTCGCCCCACACGCCGCGCGTGCTGCCGGAGCGCATCGCGGACGCCAGCGCCTCGGTCGTGGCCCGGAGCGCTTCGTCGGCTTCGCGGGAGAGTCGCAGCTGTTCGCCGAGCGCCGAGTACTGCTCGACGCGATCGCGCTCGAGGCCGTCGACCTTGCGCTGCATGGTGTCGAGGGTCTCGCGTACGGGGTCGAGCGCGCGCAGCACGGTCTGCTCGCGCCGCTCTCGCTCTTCGCGGGCGGCCTGGTCTGCGCGCGTCTGCCCGACGAGGTCGCGGTACAGCGCGCTCTGGTGCTCGAGCTGAGCCTCGAGTCCGGCGCGCGCGGCGTCGGCGGCGGCCACGCGAGCGGTCAGGTCGACGCGCTCGGCCGCGGCGCGGGACGTGGCCCGGGCGGTGCCGACGAACCAGCCGGCGGCGGCCCCCACGGCGAGGGCGAGGATCGCGAGGATCAGGGCGATGGCATCCATGTGCTCAGTGTGCCGGAGAGGTCCGACATCGCCCGGAAGCGCGACGGAACTCAGGCGACGGCGCGTTCGAGCCGCGGCTCGGCCGCGATCTGCGACACGCGGACACCCAGGTGGGCGGCGAGCGCGTGCACGTCGTCGACGCCGGCGCGGCGCGCGCAGTCGATCGTGATCTCGGCGCACGCGACGGCGTCGGCGAGGGCGTCGTGGTGCGCGAAGGGTGAGCAACCGGCCTCGGCGGCGACGAGGGGGAGTCGGTAGGAGTCGAGGGTGTACGTCTTCCGTGACATCTGCACGCTGCAGACGTAGCGGTACGGAGGGCACTCGTCGCCCGTCACCGCGCAGGCTCTGCGCAGCACCGACATGTCGAAGCCGGCGTTGTGCGCGACCAGCACGTCGGCCCCGGCGAACGCGGTGAGACGTTCCAGCTGCGTGGACCAGTCCGGTGCGTTCACGACATCCGCGGACCGGATGCCGTGGATGCCGACGTTGATCGGAGCGAAATCGTCGTGCCCCGCGGGCGGCTTGATGAGCCACGCGGCGGTGGCGACCACGCGACCGCCGCGGACGCGGGCCAGACCCACCGCGCATGCGGACGCACCGCTGGAGTTCGCCGTCTCGAAGTCGATCGCGGTGAAATCCAGTGCCACGTCTCCACCCTCCGTCGCGAGCGCGGCGGTGCGAGGGAGGCGCGCCGGGTTTCTCCGCGGGCCGTGCGTCGGAGATCGTGCGCGACACGCCGTGTCGTGGCATCCGGATTCGGCGCGGCGGGCGCGGACTCCGGGGGATGGTTCGCCCCGAACACCCGGCCTAGGCTCGGAGCATGACGGAGAGCCGGAAGTCGACGTCGTTCGGGCGGGCCGCCGCTGCCTACGAATCGGGCCGTCCGGGCTATCCCTCCGCCGCGGTGGAGTGGCTGCTCGCGCCGGTCCGCGAGCAGGGTCGGGCCCTGCGTGTCGCGGACGTGGGAGCCGGGACCGGAAAGCTCACGCGTGCCGTGGTCGAGCTCGGCGCCGACGTCGTCGCGATCGACCCGGATGCCACGATGCTCGCGTCGCTGCGGGACAACGTCCGCGGCATCCCGACGTTCGCCGGCACCGCCGAGGATCTGCCGCTGCCGGACTCCGGCCTCGACGCCGTGGTGATGGGGCAGGCCTGGCACTGGGTCGAGCCGGACGCGGGCTCGCGCGAAGTCGGCCGCGTGCTGCGCGCGGGCGGCGTTCTCGGCCTGATCTGGAACATCCGCGACGACCGCGTCGAGTGGGTGCGGCGTCTCACCGGCGCCATGGGTGCCTCGCACGGCGAACGGCTCATCGCGGATGGCGGCCCACGGGTCGCCGAACCGCTGGTCGATCTCGAGCACCGGTCGTGGGAGTGGAGCCGACCGATCGCGCTCCCGCAGCTGCGCGACCTCGTGTTCTCGCGCAGCGACGTCATCACGGCGAGCCCCGACGAGCGTGCGCGCATCGATGCCGCGGTCGACGGGGTCGTGGCATCCGTCCCCGGACTCGCCGACGGGGGAGCGGTCGACCTTCCCTACATCACTCACGCGTTCCGTGCCCGGCGCCCCTGACGCCGTGCGGGTGCTGCGAGCCGGGTAACCTGGACTCCCGTGGCTCTTACCATCGGAATCGTCGGCCTTCCCAACGTCGGAAAGTCGACCCTCTTCAACGCCCTGACCAAGAACGACGTGCTCGCGGCGAACTACCCGTTCGCGACGATCGAGCCGAACGTCGGGGTCGTGAACCTTCCCGATGCGCGCCTGCAGCAGCTCGCCGACGTCTTCGGCTCCGAGCGCCTCGTGCCCGCGGTCGTGTCGTTCGTCGACATCGCCGGCATCGTCCGCGGCGCGAGCGAGGGCGAGGGTCTCGGTAACCAGTTCCTCGCGAACATCCGGGAAGCGGATGCCATCGCCCAGGTCGTCCGCGGATTCGCCGACGACGACGTGGTTCACGTCGACGGGCAGGTCAACCCCGCGAGCGACATGGAGACGATCAACGCCGAGCTGCAGCTCGCCGACCTCCAGACGCTCGAGAAGGCGATTCCGCGCTACGAGAAGGAGATCAAGGGCAAGAAGCTCGACCCCTCTGTTCTCGAGGCCGCGAAGGCCGCGCAGGACGCGCTCCAGCGCGGGCAGCTGCTCTCGGCATCCGGTCTCGACCTCTCGCCGATCCGCGAGCTGGGTCTGCTCACCGCGAAGCCCTTCATCTTCGTCTTCAACGTCGACGAGTCCGTCCTCACCGACCAGGGGCGCAAGGACGAGCTCGCCGCGCTCGTCGCCCCCGCGAAGGCGGTCTTCCTGGATGCCAAGATCGAGTCCGAGCTGATCGACCTCGACCCCGAGGATGCCGCCGAGCTGCTGGCATCCACGGGTCAGGACGAGTCGGGCCTCGACCAGCTCGCCCGCGTCGGCTTCGCCACGCTCGGTCTGCAGACCTACCTGACGGCGGGTCCCAAGGAAGCGCGCGCGTGGACGATCCCGCAGGGCGCGAAGGCCCCGCAGGCGGCCGGTGTGATCCACACCGACTTCGAGAAGGGTTTCATCAAGGCCGAGGTCATCTCGTTCGCCGACCTCGTCGCGCTCGGCTCGGTGGCCGAGGCCCGTGCGAAGGGCAAGGCGCGCCTCGAGGGCAAGGACTACGTCATGCAGGACGGCGACGTGGTGGAGTTCCGCTTCAACAACTGAGCGGGTCCCGGTCCGGTCCGGCGGATTCGCCAGAATGGTTCTGTGACCGACGACAGCGCGCCGCCGACCCGACGCCGCTGGCGCGAGGAACACCGACCGGTCGTCCGGCATTGGCGGCATGGATTCTTCACGGCGTTCCGTCGTGGCGATCCCGTCTTCGTCATCGCCGCGTACCTTCTGGCGGCCGCATGTGCAGGAATGGCTTCCGGCGCCTTCGGCGGCAAGGGCGCGTCCAGGATCACGCCCGAAGAGTCCGCGGTCGTGATCGCAGTGAGCGCGGCCCTCTTCTCGGTGGCTTTGTTGAGTATCGCGATTCGTCTCCCTTTCACTCGGGCTGATGCGCCCCTCTCGTGGGGCGGTGTGATCTTCGGCGTCGGTCTGACCGTGGTTTCGACGACCGTCGTCATCGCACGCGCTGAGGGCGTACTCTCCTCAGCTCTCTGGACGATGTTCGTCGCGCTGGCGCTCTGCGCGGTCATCGCTGTCTTCACGGTGCCGCTCGCTCTTCGACGTCCCCGCGGCTCGACGCGGGGTGAGGAGCGAATCGATGTGTCTCGAGCGGAGCGCGATCCCCCGACGACCACGACGACGCGACCTGAGGTCGCCGAGTAGCTGCGTGTCTGCGCACGCACCCGCCGCGCCCCGCACGCCGTTCACTAAAGTCGGCGCGTGCACTTTACGCCCGCGGTCGCACTCGAGCGGCAACTCGACCGCTGCGGTCGTGCTCGAGCGATCCTCGCCGGATCCGTGCCCAACTTCGCACAGTGGTTCAACCTGTACGTCTACGCGCTCTTCGAGAAGGGCTTCATCAAGGCCGAGGTCATTTCGTTCGCCGACCTCGTCGCGCTCGGCTCGGTCGCCGAGGCCCGCGCGAAGGGCAAGGCGCGGCTCGAGGGCGAGGACTACGTCATGCAGGACGGCGACGTGGTGGAGTTCCGCTTCAACAACTGAGCGAACCTCGGCGCGGAGTCGTATCCGAGTCAGTAGTGGTACCGCGCTTGAAGCACGATCGCGTGCGTCTCATCGGTGACGTAGACCAGGCGATTGGCCTCGTCGATGCGGCGTGACCAGGCGCCCGCCAGCGCGTGTTTCAGCGGCTCTGGCTTGCCGATCCCCTCGAACGGATCGTCACGCAGGATGTCAGCGATGAGCAGATTTATGCGTCGGAGCGTCTTGCGGTCCTGCGTCTGCCAGTACAGGTAGTCCTCCCACCCCTCAGCAGTCCAGGCGAGCGAGAGATGGCTCACGGCTCGATCAGGCCACGTTCTTGGACGTCGCCGGATCGAGCACTGTCCAGGGCATTCAACAGTCGGCGGGCATTCTCGGGGGAGCGCAGGAGATAGCTCGTTTCCACGAGGGAGTCGTACTCGTCTTTCGACATGAGGACGGCGGAACCACGCTTCGACGTGATCTCGATCTCGGAGTGATCCAGATTGACACGCTCGATGAGGCCGAAAAGGTCACGTCGCGCCTCGCTCGTGGTGATTGCCATGTCGATCTCCCGCCAGGTGGTACAGGATATGGTACCAGTGACGCGAGTGAGCCACGCCGGGTGCCCCTCACGACGAGGGCTGGAGCCGGGCGGGGCAGCAGATTCGGATAGCTCGTGTTGGTCGGCGTCGCGTGCGTGTGGAGTTCCGCTTCACCAACTGAGCGGGCTCGCTCCTCCGTCGCGGCGGAGCGAGCCCGCGGTAGCTTGTCTCTTATGGAGGGGGCAGGGCAGCAGGAAGCCCGCGGAAGCTCGGAGCCAGCGCTGTCCGGGGGTCCGATCCCGGAGGGATCCTCGCGGCGGCGTTGGCGTGCGGTGAACAAGCCTCCCGTTCGACGCGGAGATCCGATCTTCGACCTCGCGTCCTGGATTCTCCCGTCCGCGACCATCGGGATGTTCGTCGGCAGCACCGGCTCCAGCCGTGGTCGCAGTGTGCCGATCACCGAGGATGATGCCGCCTTCCTCGTTGCCGCGTGTGCCGGGGTCATCCTGCTCACTCTCCTCGCCGTCAGCATCCGACTGCTCTTCCGTCGGGGGCAGGCGCCGTTGTCTCTGGCCGGAGGGGTGACTCTCCTCGTCCTGAGTGCGCTGTCGATGACCCTCGTTCTTGCGCGCGGCAACGGCGAGGTGAGCCCCACGGTCCTGGTCATGTTGGCGGAGAACGGTCTCTGCATGCTGGTCGGTGCGGTCGCGCTTTGGCTGTCTGTCGTTCGGCGGAGGCCCCCCACGTCGAGTGGCCATTGAGGTGAGGACTTCGGCGCCGGACGTGGCTCTAGCCATCGATCTCCGTTATAGGACGGCGGCGGGGGCGTTTCGAATAGTGCGTGCGCTCCACGGCTCGACGTGCAGAATGCCGTCATGCGCGCGATCGTGCCTTCCGGGATGCTGACGGCGCGGTTGTGACGTCATGTGGGCTGGTGCGTAGCTGGACTGACGGGGCGCCGGCAGACAGGGCACATCGCCCGGTTCACCTGCTCTGTACGCTCCCTGATCGCTAGTAGCCGCGCAGGCGGAGGCACGCATCGGCGGGGTGGCGTTGACTAGAGGGCTTTCTTCGCCCCAATAGGATCTCCCCAGGAGGGGATGTGAGCGAATCGATGCAGATCAACACCCTGATTGAGCGTGTGCTCAGCGGACAGGTACGGATCCCAGGCTTCCAGCGCGGTTATGTGTGGGACCCGCAGCGCGTCGCCCTGCTGATGGACACGATCTTCAAGGGCTATCCCTACGGGACCGTTCTTATGTGGCGCAGCAGCGAGCGACTCCTCACAGAGAAGGCGTTGGGCGGCTTCGTGCTACCCGAGCCCACCAAGGGATATCCACTGGACTATGTGCTGGACGGGCAGCAGCGGATTACATCGATTTTCAGAACCTTCCAAACGTCCGTGTCCGCACCCGACGAAGACCCCGAAGTCTGGCTGCCGATCTACTACGACTTCGAGGCTGTTGCAGACGCGCAGGAGTCGCAATTCATTGCCCTCGCGGCGTCGGATGTTGACCCCACACGCCATTTCCCCCTGCGATCATTCTTCGACCCGGTGGTGTTCGCGGATAGTTACTCTGCGCTCGTCGACGACCGCAAGCGTGAGATTGCAGGTGTGCAAGACAAGTTCAAGGGGACGCTGATTCCCGTCCAGACGTTCGAGACTGACGACCGCACGCGAGTCGCGATCGTGTTCGAGCGCGTCAACCGCATGGGCATCGAGCTGAACATCTTCCAGCTGCTCACGGCGTGGACGTGGAGCGAGGAATTCGACCTGCAGAAAAAGTTCGCCGAACTCGGGGATGAGCTCGAAGCCTTTGGCTTTCACGGCGTCGGAAGTGACAGCGAGCTGATGATGCGATGCTGCGCTGCGATTCTCAAGAATGACCCGTCGCCGACATCGCTGATCGATATCAACGGCGCTGATATGCGCTCCGAGTTCGAGCGAATTCGCTCTGCCTTGAAGTTGGCTATCGACTTCTTGCGTATCAACCTGCGGGTCATCAATATCAAGTTCCTGCCGTACTCGGCGCTACTCATACCGCTGGCCGCCTACTTCGCGCACGATCAACACAAATCCGTCAGCGACGCCGATCGACAGGTACTGCTGCGGTGGTTCTGGCGCACATCCTTCGGGCACCGTTACAGTGGCAACCCCCTGAGAAACGTTCGCTCAGACGTCGAGGAAGCCGCGAAGCTCCGCAAGGGTGAGGTGTCCACGCTGGGGTCAACAGGGGTCTACATCGAGGACGACTACTATCTCTCTCGCAAGTTCAATCTATCGACTGTCGCCACGCGCGCATTCGTGCTCCAGCTTGCGCAACACAACCCGCGTTCTTTCGCCAGCGGTTCTTTGATCGATCTAGACACTGTGCTGTCTGAGCCGAACCGTAGTGAGTTTCACCACTGCTACCCTCGCGCGTACCTCGCGGGAGGCATCGAGCCCGTAGCCGACCGGATCAGCGACCTAGTCAATTACGCATTCCTCACGCGGGCTGAAAACAGGGAAATCTCGGACTCTGCTCCGTCGGCCTACCGCGCGAAAATGCCCGCTGATTCGGCGGCGATTGTACGGAGTCAGATCCTCCCAGACTCCATGTTCGACGATGACTGGGCAGAGTTCCGTGTGCAGCGCGCCGCGCTCCTGGCGGCTGATGCGCTGGATCTTCTTGCCTAGATTCCAGGCGTCAATGACGGCAGCGCAGCACACCCAGCCGTCTTTCGCGCGGTGTCGCGTGATGTCGCAGAACCACAGCCGGTTTTGCGCGGTAGCGGTGAACTGCCGCTTCACCAGATCCCCATGTGTCATGGTGTCAGGCTTCCAACCTCGGCGTTTGCGCCGGTGTGACACCCCGCTCAACCCGCCCAGGCGCATGAGCCGGCCGACATGCTTCTTGCCGCCGTGGACGCCGAGCCCGAGTCGCAGGTCTGCGAGCACCCGCGGGGATATGTCTCCATTGATTCGGCGTGAGTACGACGGATTATCTTTATCAGTTCTGCGTCCGCGACCGGTCGCGCCGACGGCGGCCGGCTGACCCAGTCGTAGTACCCCGACCGTGAGATGTACATGAACCGCCAGGCCACCGCGACGGGGATCCCGTCGGCGGCGAGCCCTTGGACCAGCCGGAACCCTATTTTGAGAGCAAGTCGTCCCGGGCGAAGTACGCCGACGAGCGCTTGAGGATCTCGTTCTCAATCTCCAGCACACGGATTCGCCGGCGCGCCTCGACAAGCTTGTTGTGTTCATCGGACGTCACGTCAGCCTTGCAGCCGGAATCGATCGCGTCGCGGTTCATCCAGTTGCGAAGACTCGAGTCGCTGATCGCGAGATCACGGGCGGTCTGACCGACAGGGTCGCCCCGCGCGACGAGATCGAGAGAGCGACGCCGGATCTCCGGCGGGTGGGCAGCAGGCATCTCACGGAGTCCTTCCGAGACGAATCATCGCCTCAAGATTGGTGTCCGGAGAACCGGGTCAAGCTCCGATCTCGGCGATGAGCAGATTGATGCGGCGGAGCGTCTCGCGGCCCTGTGTCTGCCAGCACAGGAGTCCTCCGACCGCTCAGCAGTACAGGCGAGCGACAGTTGGCTCACGTTCGATGAGGCCGTCGCGTCGCGCTTGCGGTGACTGCCATATCGATCTCCCGCCAGGTGCTGCAGGATGTAGTACCAGCGATCGCTGAGGCCGTACCCTGCGATGCCCCTGGCGCAGCCCACTCAGCCGGTGCCACCATCGGGCATGACCTTCGCCGTCGTCTCCGTCCACTCGCCGAAGCCCGAGTACCGGGCTGCCGTCATCGACTCGATGCAGCGATACAGCCGGGTCGCGCGCGAACAGCCCGGCC
The DNA here is from genome assembly GCF_001898305.1 of Microbacterium sp. 71-36. Taxonomy (NCBI): domain Bacteria; kingdom Bacillati; phylum Actinomycetota; class Actinomycetes; order Micrococcales; family Microbacteriaceae; genus Microbacterium; species Microbacterium sp. 71-36. The sequence continues at coordinate 699,624 of NZ_MKTP01000001.1, read as the reverse complement.
TCGAATGGACCGGTGTCGTCGACGACGGGAGCGGTCGTCTGGTCGGAATCGCAGTATGGGCGTCGGAGCAGGCCGCGGCGGACGCGCGGCCGGCGCTCATGGCGGAGGTCGGCGATGATCCGTTCGAGACGTGGGACGAGCGCCCGATCGACGGGCTCCGCGGCGCCGTCATCTGACGGATCAGATCGGCTCGGGACACGCGAATCGGCGCCGGGCGAGGGCGAGTGGCTCTCACTCGCTAAAGTCAGCGCGTGTCCTCCACTCCCGCGGTCGTGCCCGGACCGCGTCCCGACCGCCGCAGCCGGGCGCGAGCGATCCTCGCCGGATCCGTGCCCAACCTCGTGCAGTGGTTCAACCTGTACGTCTACGCGATCTTCGCCCCGTACTTCCGCACCGAGTTCTTCGACGCCGAGTCGCGGGACTCGCTGATCTACGTGTACGCGCTCTTCGCGGTGACGTTCGTCGTGCGGCCCGTCGGTTCGTGGCTCTTCGGCCGGTTCGCCGACACGCGAGGCAGGATGGCAGCCCTCGTGGCCGCGGTCGCCCTGATGTCCGCCGGATCGCTCGCGCTCGCGATCGCCCCGACCGAGCGGGTCGTCGGCGCCTGGGCGGCCGTGATCCTCGTGGTCGTGAGCATCGTGCAGGGGATCGCCGCCGGAGGCGAGTACGCCGCAGCCACCGTGCTGCTCTCGGAGTCGGGGACGCGCGGACATCGGGGATTCTTCGCCTCCTTCCAAGGCGCGACGATCGTCGGCGGTCTGGTGCTGGCTCAGGGTCTTCTCCTGGTGCTCCTGCTCGTCGGCGATCGCACGTCGGTGTCGCAGTGGGGCTGGCGGGTCGCGTTCGCGGCCGGCGGCGCGGCGGGTCTCGCATCGCTGTGGTGGGCGCGCGGTCGCCGCCGCTCGGCATCCACCGCGGTCGCAGCGACCTCGACCCCGCCCTCGACGATGGCGGAGCTGCTCCGCTCGTCCTGGCGTCCGCTCGTGTGGGTGATGCTCCTCACGGCCGGAGGGAGCGCGGCGTTCTACACCGCGACGGTCACGGTTCCCTCGCTCTTCCGCGAGACCGCTTTCGCCGTGGGTGGCGCGCCCGCTGAGCTCGCGGTCACGGGGGTGGTCTTCGCGACCTTCGTCGTGCTCATGCTCCTCCAACCGGCCGGCGGAGCGCTGAGCGACCGCATCGGCCGGAAGCCCCTCCTCGTCGCCTTCGGTGCGGCGGGGGTCCTCGGCGCGGGCGTGCTCGTGTCGACTGCTGCGCGGGAGACGACGGCCCCGACGGTCTTCGGCATCCTCGTCCTCGCGTTCGCGATACTCACCTGCTATCTCTCCGTCAACGGCATCGCCAAGGCGGAGGTCTTCCCCGCGCATGTCCGCGCCCTCGGAGTCGGCTTCGGCTACGCGGTCGCGAACTCGCTCTTCGGTGGCACCGCGCCGCTGGTGTACCACGCCAGCGGCGGAAGCATCGGCTTCATCGTGTACCTGACGGTGCTGCTCGGGGTGACCCTGGCCGCCGCGCTCGCGATGCGCGGAGGGGTCGCGACGGCGCTCGACGTATCGGGAGGGCGAGCGTGAGTTCCCCCGCGGTGCCCGATCATGTCGTGTCTGCGGTCGCCGGACTCGTCCGACGCGTCAAGTCCCTCACGAACGGGATGGCGACGGTCCGTGAGCACAGGTCGACGGACGTCCCGAGCATCATCGTCGACATTCAGCCGGTGAACCCCGCGGCCTGTCCCATAACCATCGTGGCGGAGCAGTTCGTGATCCTGCTGGTCGGCGCGGGCGGCTGTCGATGGGAGATGTCGTACGACGAGACCGACGTCAGCACGATCATGCGCGTCATGCGCGCCGTGGTGGAGGGGAGCGTGGAAGAAAGATATGCGCTCGGACGATCCTCCGTGCGGGTCACGCTCGACGACGGAACGGTGTCGGAGGCGACCACGCGTCGACCCTTGGCCTGGCTTTCGGTGCGGAAGAACAGAGCGCAGCGCTCGTTCACCATCTACCAGCCGTACGCGGTTCGCGCCTGAGCGGGGGAGACCGGTCACGCCGCTACAGAGCCCTCGCGCGCTGATCAGCCCCCGAGCTGTCCCGGATGGGTGAGCCGCCACCACAGCGTGGGAGGTTCCAGATTCCCCACGATCTTCAGGTCCGAGGACGCGGTGTGCGGGCCCGCGGTCCAGGTGACGGTTCCGACCGTCTCGCCGTCGGCCCAGGTCTGCGGGGTCACGATCGCGACGGAGGGGGTGACCGGTGTGTCGGACCAGGTCCGGATCGCCACAGTGCCGGTGAGGACGACACGCGCCTCCGCGCCCCACGCGGTCGTGATGGTGCCGAGGTCCTCACCGGGGGACGCGACCGGGACGTCGTGGAACCCGTCCTGCACGCTCTTCAAGAACGCCGCGACGTCCTGATCCGTCGAGTCGTGCGTCTCGCCGCCGAGCCGCACCCCGGTGATCTGCAGCGGTGCCTCCACCCCCACGTCGAGCAGCGAGCTGAACAGCAGGTTGAACGTGCCCTCACCGAGGTTGCCGGTCTTGAGGCCGCGCACTCCGGCGGTGCCTAGGAGGTCGTTCGTGTTCGTCACGAAGCCCGGTCCGTCCGGCAACGAGATCGAGGGGAGCGCCACGATCGCGGCCAGCGCGGCGTGGGACTCGGCGATCTTGCCGAGCGCGACGAGATCGCGCGGCGTCGACGTGTTGCGATCGTCGAGGCCCGTGGCATCCACGATCCGGGTCGAGGTGAGGCCGTTCGCCTCCAGCCACGCGTTCGCCGCGTCGACGTAGGCGCCCTCGGAGCCGTAGCCCCAGCGCGCGAGGGCGACGGCATAGTTGCTCGCCGAGGGGAGCAGCATCGTGGCGAGCGCGTCGTGGAGGGACAGCGTCGTCCGATCGGGCATCTTCGCGATCGTCGCTCCCCTCACGTAGAACTCGTCGTAGAGGTCGGTGTCCGCCTCCGTGAACGCCACGGTCGGCCCCGGGTCGTTCGGTCCGTCGAGGGGATGCCGGTCCAAGACGACGAGAGCGGTGATGAGCTTCGCGACGCTGGCGATGGGTCGTGGGTCGTCGCCTCCGGCGGCGGCCCAGGCGCCATCGTCGTCCGCGCCGAGGTACTGCTCGCCGCCGACCACGCTCACGCGCATCGCCCCCGTCGAGGGCAGGCGGACGGCCGCGGCCGCGCCTGCGGTGACCGGGGGTGGCTGGGTCGCCAACGTGGGGGCGGGCAGGGGCGCCGCGGATGCCCACCACACGTAACCCCCGGTGCCGAGAGCGGCGACGAGCATCGTGATGAGCACGACGAGGAGCGCGATCCGACCTGCCCGCCCGGATCCGGATGCCGCCGGCGCGTCGTCCAGGAGATCGGCGAATCGACTCAGTTCGTCGACGCGTTCCGGTGGCTGCCCCATCTGTACCCCCCCCGCGTCGAACCTAACCCGTCGGGCTCGCTTCCCCACAACGTGCGGAATATCAACCCCCCGGATCGACCCAGGGGACGCGCCTAGCGTGGCGTCATTCCGGTACTACCGGCCCACCGAGCGGAAGGAGTCGACATGGGACTCGACGACAAGATCAAGAACGCCGCAGAAGACGTCGCCGGCAAGGCGAAGGAAGCCTGGGGCAAGACCACCGACAACGAGCGCCTCGAGGCGGAGGGCAAGGCCGAGCAGACCGAAGCCCACGTCAAGAAGGCCGGAGAGAACGTCAAGGACGCCTTCAAATAAACCGTCCTGCGAACGCCCCGACCCTTCCGGTCGGGGCGTTCGTCGTTTCCGTGCTCCGAGATCGGGATAATGGCCGGATGACCGATGTCGCCGTGTCCGTGACCACCGCCGTGTCCGGAACCCCCGTCGTCCTCCGCGCCCACGGCTACGAAGCCGCGATCGCGAGCGTGGGCGCTTCCCTCCGTTCCCTGACCCATGAGGGGCGCGACCTCGTCGTGCCGTTCGCGACCGACGAAGTACGTCCCGCCTTCCGCGGTGCGACTCTCGCGCCCTGGCCCAACCGCGTCGTCGACGGTGTCTACCGTTTCGGTGGCGAGGAGCACCGTCTCGCCCTCACCGAACCGAACCGCGGGCACGCTCTGCACGGTCTGCTCGGCTGGGCGGACTGGTCGGTCGTGCAGGTCGACGAGGCGTCGGTCACGCTGAGCGCGACCGTTCCCGCACAGGTCGGCTACCCCTGGTGGGTCGAGGTGTCGACGACCTACCGGCTGAACGCCGACGGTCTGACGCAGACGGTCCGTGCGACCAATCTCTCGGACACCCCGGCTCCGTGGGGGACCGGCCCGCACCCCTACCTCGTCGCGGGTTCCGGTGCCCTGGACTCGTGGGCCCTCCACCTCCCGGCCGGCACCGTGCTCGAGGTCACGCCGGACCGCCTCGCCCCCGTGGCCGTGGCGTCCGTCACCGTCGACGCCGAGCGCTTCGACTTCCGCGAGACCCGCGTTCTCGGTGCCGTCGAGATCGACCACGCCTACACCGACCTGATCCGGGATGCCGACGGCCGGGCGACGGTCACGCTCAGCGACCCGTCCGGGACCGGCGTGGCGATGACGTGGGACGCGGGCTGCCCGTGGGTCCAGATCCACACCGCCGATCTGCCGGCCGGGCCCGGAACCCCCGGCCACCGTGCCGGACTCGCCGTCGAGCCCATGACGTGCGCGCCCGACGCGTTCAACGACGATGCCTACGCCTTCGCCACCGGCCTCATCGCCGTCGCCCCGGGCGACAGCCACGAGGTCGGCTGGACGATCTCCGCGCGCTGAGAGGAAACGACGCCGCCCCGGTCTCGCGACCGGGGCGGCGTCGTTCTGCGCGGATCAGACGACCTGCGCGCCGCACATGCCGCAGTCGCCGCCGGCCGAGACCTCGACGAAGCAGTCGGGGCACATCGCTCGCGTGGGGCGGTCGGTGACCGGGGTGGCCTTCGGCGAGGAGGGGCGTCGCTCGGCCCGTGGGGCCGACGCGCGCGTCTTCTTCAGCTCGATCGGAGCCGCCGGCGCGGGCGCGGGCGCCGGCTTGTGCGCGTCGCAGTAGAAACGGACGAACCCGCCGTGGTGCTTCGGATGGCGGTGCTTGACCGCCCACAGCTCGGTGCGCTCGAGCAGCTCACCGTCGGCTCCGCACCCGACGCAGCGGGTGGGCTCACCGGGGACGACATCGGCGACGACGACGGGGACGTCGAAGGCGATGGCATCCCGCCAATCCGCGGACGAGACGATCTTCATGGGGGACCCTTCTTCGGCGGTTCGGGCCGCCTCACTCTCAACGGTACGCGCCCTCGGGGGCATGCGGGGACGACCGTCGTGTGCACAGGGGGTGGACAGCGTCGGAGAGCCCCCCGATAGGTTGGAGGGAATTCCCCCCGCGTCGCCTCGGGCGGCGCCCATCGAAGGAGAAGTATGGAAATCGCCGCCCTCGGGGCGATCGGTCTCGTCGTCGTCATCGCGCTCGTCGTCGTCATCGTCGTCATCCTGATCATCGCCGGGCTCATTCGCGGGTGGTACCGCGTCGCCAAGGCGGACGAAGCCCTGGTCATCGTCGGTAAGCGCCAGAGGGCCGCCGACGGCAACTCCTCGCGCATCACCGTCATCACCGGTGGCGGCGCGATCGTGAACCCCCTGACCCAGCGCGGCGAGATGATCTCGCTGCGCGCGCGCCAGATCAAGATGGAGCCGACGGCGCAGTCGTCGAACGGCGTCACGGTGAACGTCAGCGGCGTCGCCCTGGTGAAGATCGGTTCCGACCCGGAATCGGTGCGCCGCGCGGCCGAGCGCTTCGCGTCGCAGGACAAGGCGATCGAGCAGTTCACGACCGAGCAGCTCGAGGGCGCCCTGCGCGGCGTCGTCGCGACGCTGACGGTCGAGGAGCTCATGCGCGACCGGCAGCGTCTCTCGGACCAGATCGCCGAGGGCATCAAGGCCGACCTGTCGTCGCAGGGACTGATCCTCGACTCGTTCCAGATCCAGGGCGTCACCGACGGCAACGGCTACATCGCGGCCCTCGGCGCCACCGAGGTCGAGCGCGTCAAGCGCGAGGCCGAGGTCGCCCGCATCAACGCGGTGCGCGAGATCCGTGCGCGGCAGATCGCCACCGATGAGGCGAACCTCATCGAGCAGACCGCGCTCGACAAGAACAGCGCCGCGGCGAAGGCCGAGGTCGGACGGGCGAACGCCGAAGCCGAGCAGGCCGAGGCGCTGACGCGCGCCGAGCGCCGCCAGGCGGTGCTGCAGCAGGAGGCGCAGAACACCCAGGCGCGCCTGGAATCCGAGGTCGCCCGCGTCGCCGACGCCGACCTGTACCAGCGACAGAAGGAAGCCGACGCCGAGGCGTACGCCCAGATCAAGGCCGCCGAAGCGCGGGCGCAGATCGCCGAGCAGGAGGCGGCCGCCGTCCGCGTCCGCGCCGAAGCCGACGCGCAGTCCGTGCGTCTGGCCGGTGAGGCCCGGGCCGAGGCGATCCGCGCGGAGGCGGAAGCGCTCTCGCACAACCAGGAGGCCCTGCTCGCGCAGCGCGCGCTCGAGGCCCTCGTCCCGATGATGGCCGAGTTCGCGAAGGGCTACGACCGCGTCGGCAACGTCACGGTGCTCGGCGGCGAAGGGGCCAGCGGCCACCTCGCCGCGGAGTCTGCGGCGGGCCTCCGCTCGTCGTTCGAGGCGGTGCGCGCGGCGACCGGAATCGACCTGACCGCGATCATCCAGGGGCGCGCCGTGGCCGACGCCTTCGCCGACGCGTCGCGGCGGCCGGTCGAGCCGGAGCCGGCTCCGCCGGCCCCGGCGACGGCACCGACCGCATCCGAGCCGGGAGCCTGAGGGGCGCACGACCGTGCCCGAGGCTCCCGAGGTCGAGGCGCTCACGCTGTTCCTGCGTGAGCGCCTCACCGGACGTGTCGTCGTCGCCGCGGAGCTGGCGGAGTTCCGCGCGCTGAAGACGCGGGCCCGCCCCCTCGAGCAGCTTGTCGGTCGGTCGGTGACCGGTGTCTCCCGCTACGGGAAGCACATCGACGTCGATCTGGACGGAGCCCACCTCGCGATCGGATTCGGTCGCGCCGGCTGGGCGACGTGGAGCGAGGGCGACGTGGCATCCGCTCCGCCCGAAGGGGCGGCCCTGATCGCGAGCGTGACCTTCGACGACGGTGTGCTCGGCATCATCGACGCGGGCGGCTGGCTGTCCGTGCAGCTGCATGTCGTCGCCGATCCGCTCGACGTGCCCGCCGTGGCCAAGCTCGGACCGGATGCCGCCGACCCGGCGTTCTCGCGGGAGGACCTCGCCCACGCACTCGGGACGCGCCGGAAACAGCTGAAGGCGCTGCTGCAGGAGCAGGAGTCCCTCGCGGGCATCGGCAACGCCTACTCGGACGAGATCCTCTTCGTCGCCCGGCTCTCGCCCTCGGCGCACGCCGCGTCCCTCAGCGAAGACGAAGTGACCCGTCTGCACGCGGCGCTGCGCGAGGTGCTCGACGAGGCGGTCACCGCTCGGCGGAACGTGCCGATCGCGCAGCAGAAGGCGGCGAAGGTCGCCGCGATGCGCGTGCACGGCCGTACCGGCGAGCCCTGCCCGGACGGCGACGGAGTGATCGAGGACATCCCCGGCACACACGGCGGTGGCCAGTGGTGCCCGTCGTGTCAGGCATCACCGGCCTGAACGGAGCGGGGCCCCCGGGCCGCAGCCCGAGACCCCACGAGAGTGCGACGTTCAGGCCGTCTAGCCGGCGTGCTTCCCCTCGGCGACCTCTTCGATCAGCTTCGCGTTGAACGCGGGCAGGTCGTCGGGGTTGCGGCTCGAGACGAGGCCCTGGTCGACGTGGACCTCTTCGTCGACCCACGTGGCTCCGGCGTTGCGCAGGTCCGTCTGCAGCGTCGGGTAGCTGGTGAGCGTGCGGCCCGGGAGAACGTCGGCCTCGGTGAGGATCCATCCGCCGTGGCAGATGACGGCGACCGGCTTGTGCTGGTCGAAGAACGCACGGGTGAAATGCACGGCGTCCTTCACGATGCGGATGTCGTCCGCGTTCTGCACGCCGCCGGGGAGGACCAGCGCGTCGAAGTCGTCGGCCGTGGCGGATCCGACGGGCAGGTCGATCTTCTGCTCGTGGCCCTTCTCGCCCGTGACCGTGCCTTCGGCGGGGGACACGAGCACCGCCTCGGCACCGGCGGACGTGACCGCGTCCCACGGACTCGTGAGCTCGCTGTCTTCGAAACCGTCGGTGAGCAGGAAGGCGATGCGCTTTCCGGTGAGGTCCGTCATGGGGACTCCTCTCGATGGGGGCGGGGATGCCACCACGCTAGGAAGGGTCCTGAGGTCGCGGGCGGGGGTTGCGCATGCCGAGTGCCCGGGCTAGCGGAACGCGGGGGAGACCGCGGCCCGTTCGGGCGCGCGCGGGCGTAGCATGGAGGGATGTCCGGTGAGACCACCCCTGAAACCGAGACGCCGTCGAAGCCGCTGATCGCGTTGCTGACGCCCCCGGCCGACGACGACGCCCCCGCTGCCTCCCGCTGCTGCGGCGGCGGTTCCTGCTCGCTGAACTGACCGCGGCCCCGACGGGACGTGGAGTCCCCGGCGCCGATCAGTGCGCCGGCATCGGAGCCCCGTCGATCTGATCGGCGGGCTTGCGGATCAGAAACGCGCCGACGATGAGCGGCAGCGAGACGATCGCCGCGACCATGAACGCCGTCCGAGCGCCCGCAGCGTCACCCTCGACCCCGCCGCCGGCTGCGGTCGAGACGCTCGACATCAGTGTGACGAGCAGTGCGATGCCCGCTGCGCCCGCGACCTGCTGAACGGTGCCGACGACCGCGGAACCGTACGAGTAGAAGCGAGGCTCGAGCGAGCCGAGGGATGCCGTGAACAGCGGCGTGAACGACAGGGCGAGCCCGATCGACAGCACGGTCTGCGCCACGACGAGCAGCACGAACGACGTGTCGGTGCCCACGGTCGCGTAGAACCACAGCACGACGCTCGTGATGACCGCGCCGGGGATCAGCAGGATCTGCGTGCCGCGGCGGTCGTAGATGCGGCCGATGAGCGGACCCGCGAGGCCCATCGCGAGAGACCCGGGCAGAACCGCGAGGCCCGTCTCGAGCGCGGTGCGGCCGAGGACGTTCTGCAGGTAGAGCGGTACGAGCGTGATCGCCCCGAAGAACGCGAGTGACATCACCCCGAGCTGCACGACCGAGAGCGTGAAGTTGAGCGAGCGGAACACGCGCAGATCGAGCAGTGCGGCATCCGTGCGCTGCAGGCGCACCTGCCGCCATCCGAACAGCGCCAGGGCGACGACGCCGATGGCGAACGAGGCGACGAGCGTCACCGTCGCGGTGGCACCGGCACCGCCGGCATCCGTCGAACCGCCGTGGCCGCCGCCGATCTGGCTGAGGCCGAAGACCACGCCGCCGAAACCGAGCGCCGAAAGGACGACCGAGAGGACGTCGATCGGAGCCTCTCGGGTCTCGCCGAGGTTCCGGATCCAGCGGGCACCGACGAAGAGCGAGATCAGGGCGATGGGGAGGACGATCCCGAAGATCCAGTGCCAGCCCAGCGAGTCGAGGACGACGCCCGACATGGTCGGGCCTATCGCCGGAGCGAGCGCCATCACGATGCTGACACGGCCCATCATGCGCCCGCGGTGCTGCGGCGGGACGATCGTCATGAGGGTCGTCATGAGCAGCGGCATCATCATCGCCGTGCCCGACGCCTGGATGACCCGCGCGGTGACGAGCAGTTCGAACCCCGGGGAGAGGAACGCCACGAGCGTGCCGAGCGAGAAGAGCGTCATCGCCGTGATGAAGATCTGGCGCGTGGTGTAGCGCTGGAGCAGGAAGCCGGTGACGGGGATGACCACCGCCATCGTCAGCATGAACGCCGTCGTCAACCACTGGGCCGCGACCGCCGTGATGCTGAGGTCGCGGATGAGGTGCGGAATCGCCACGTTCATCGTGGTCTCGTTGAGGATCGCCACGAACGCCGCCACGAGCAGCAGCCAGATGACGCGGTTCTGTTCGGAGGTCACTCCCGACGCGGTCGTCGGGGCAGCGGTGGGGGTTCCGGTGGTGGCGGCCATGGCGAGATCCAATCCAGGGAGGGCGTCGTGGCGTCACGGAAGGCGACGGACGTGCGGAGAAACCGCCGAGCGCGGCCTCGTATTCCCGGTCGGTCGGCGGGGCGGGTCTCGAGCGGTGTGGGGGGAGTCTATCGAGGACCTGGGACATCGGCTCATGCGTCCGGGTGTCCGTGGGCGGACGTAGGCTGACGCGCATGAGCATGGGCGGCATGGGCGGAGGAATGTTCCGCGGTGTGTACGCGGAGACGCAGCGGCAGCGGAACGCCGAGGCGCCCCGCGTACCCGATCTCGGACGCCGGGTGGCCTCCCTGTTCCGCCCCTACCGCCGCCGCATCGCCGTGACGGTGATCCTCGTCGTGCTCGGCGCCGCCGTGGCCGTCATCCCTCCGCTGCTGGTGCAGCGCATCTTCGACGACGCGCTGTTCCCCGTCGACGGCTCACCCGTTGACCTTGGGCTCCTCGCCGTCCTCGTCGCGGCGATGATCGGCCTCTTCCTCCTCTCGGGCGGCCTCGGGGTCGCGCAGACGTGGTTCACCGCGACGGTCGGCAACCGGGTCACGGGCGATCTGCGCGTGCGACTGTTCGACCATCTCCAGGCCATGGAGCTCGGTTTCTTCACGCGGACCAAGACCGGTGTCATCCAGTCGCGTCTGCAGAACGATGTCGGGGGCGTGTCCGGTGTGCTCACCAACACCGTCACCAGCATCCTCGGCAACTCGGTGACGGTGGTGGCCTCGCTCGTGGCGATGATCCTCATCGACTGGCGCCTGACGCTGATCGCCGTGGTCATCATGCCCGTCCTGGTCCTCGTGCAGCGCCGCGTCGGACAGGTGCGGGCGCGGATCGCCGCCCAGACGCAGGAGTCGCTCTCCGAGCTGTCGGCGATCACGCAGGAGACCCTGAGCGTGTCCGGCATCCTGCTGTCGAAGTCGTTCAACCGGCAGCGCACCGAGTCGGCCCGGTACGACGCCGAGAACGCCAACCAGGTCCGCCTCCAGGTGCGTCAGGCGATGAGCGGACAGCGGTTCTTCGCGGTCGTCCAGGTGATCATGGCGAGCGTCCCCGCGATCATCTACCTCGTCGCGGGGATCCTGGTGGGCGCCGGCGCGGGCACGCTCACGGCGGGAACGATCGTCGCCTTCACGACCGTGCAGGCGAGATTGCTGATGCCGCTGATGGGGCTCATGCGCGTCGCCCTCGATGTGCAGACCTCGTCGGCGCTGTTCGCGCGCATCTTCGAGTACCTCGATCTGAAGCCCGCGATCGCCGACGCGCCGGGCGCCATCCCAGTGTCGGCGGCGCCCGGTCCCGTCGGTCGCATCGAGTTCCGCGACGTCGTGTTCCGTTACCCCGATGCGCCGGAGCAGGCGCGCCCCACCCTCGGCGGCGTCTCGTTCGTCGTGGAGCCGGGTCAGCACGTCGCGTTCGTCGGCCCGTCGGGTGCGGGCAAGACGACCATCCTCTACCTCACGCCGCGCATGTACGAGGCGAGCGGGGGAGCGGTGATGTTCTCGGGGGCCGATGTCCGCTCGCTCGAACGCGCGTCGATCATCGACGACATCGGCATCGTCTCGCAGGAGACGTACCTCTTCCACGCCTCGGTCCGCGAGAACCTGCGGTACGCGAAGCCCGAGGCCACGGATGCCGACATCGAGGCGGCGTGCCGCGCGGCGAACATCCACCACGTCATCGCCGGATTCGAGGACGGGTACGACACGATCGTGGGCGAGCGCGGCTATCGCCTCTCGGGCGGCGAGAAGCAGCGCATCGCGATCGCCCGTGTGCTGCTGAAAGACCCGCCGGTGCTGCTGCTCGATGAGGCGACGAGCGCCCTGGACACCGTGTCGGAGCGCATCGTCCAGGAGGCCCTGGAAACCGCCGCACACGGGCGCACCACGCTGTCGATCGCGCACCGCCTGTCGACGGTCATCGGCGCCGACCGGATCCACGTCGTGGACGCCGGACGCATTGTCGAGTCGGGCACCCACGCCGAACTCCTCGCCGCCGGAGGGCTCTACGCCGGACTCGCCGCCGAGCAGCTGGCCGCGTCGTTCGTGCTCACGGAGGAGGAGCGCGACAGCGTCGATCTCGCGCGTCCCGCCCTGGCCTCCCGCCGCGGCGACCGGCCGCCGGAGTAGGTCGGCGGCGCGGCCGCTGCCGAGTGTCCAGAACACGCCGTCAGCGCTGCACTCGATGCGGCGTGTCGTGGACACCCGCGGGGTGCCGGGCGTCGGCTACTCCGGCAGCGTCTCGAGGAACGCCTCGAGCGCGATCCGGTATACCGGGTCCGGATGCGTTTCGGCGATCCGCACCAGCGGCGGGAGGTCGAGGCTGCGGATGAGGCGCCCGCGCTCGACGACGGCGTCCTCGGCGCCGGCCGCCCGGAGGACGACGATGCCCTCGCCGAGCGCCTCCAGGTAGTCGCGCAGCACGTCGACCTCGCTCAGGCGCTGCGTGATGGAACTGCGGTCCCGGCGCTCCCGCCACTCGATCACGACGTCGGGGACGACGTCGAACGCCGTCGCGAGGGTGTACATGCGTTGCGCGACGACCTGGTCCTCGTAGTACCGGCCCTCGGGGAAGCGCAGCGCGTGGGCGTGCCAGAAGTCGGTGCGGCTCAGCTTGGACCACGCCACGATGTTCCCGGATGCCGCGGGGTGCTGCGCGAGCGTCGTTCCCTCGCGGGCGGGATCGGTGGCCGCCGCCACCCACGGTTGCACGTCGCCCGCGGTGTAGCCCGGGCCGTCGGCATCCGGCCGCAGTCGGACGTAGGCGCCCACGACGAAGTCGCTGCCCGTCGTCTCCAGCGTCTGCCGGAGCCGCTCGAGCGCGTGCGGGCGGAGGCGGTCGTCGGCGTCGAGGAACGCGGTGTAGGGCGTGTCGACGAGGTCGAGGCCGCTGTTGCGGGCGGCGCCGAGCCCGCGCGGTTCGTCGTGTTCGACGAGCACGAAGCGGGGGTCGGCCGCGGCCGCGTCGGCGAACAGCCGGCGGGTGTCGTCCGTGGAGCCGTCGTCGACGAGGACGGCTCTCCAGCTGTCGAGGGTCTGCGTCTGCAGCGATCGCAGGGCTTCACCGGCGAACGCGGCCACATCGCGGCCGGGGACGATCACGGTGATCGCGGGGGAACTCACCCGCGTGATCCTACGGCGGTCACCGCCTCGGCGACGGCGGTTGCCACGGCGTCGAGATTCTGCGTCATGCGGTGCGGGAAGGTGAACCGCACGGCGGTGCGGGCGTCGTCGGGGTCGACACCCAGGGCGAGCAGGACGTGCGACGCCTCTTCGCTGCCCGCGGCACACGCCGAGCCGCTCGACGACACGATCCCCCGGCGCTCGAGCTCGAGCAGCACGGTCTCCCCGTTCACGCCGGGGAACACGAAGCTGGCCGTGGCGGGGAGACGCCGTTCCGGGTGGCCGGTGAGACGTGCCCCGGGCACGCCCGCGAGCACTCCGGCGATGAACGCGTCGCGATACCGGGCCGCCGCGGCGGCGTCCGCCGCCCGTTCGGCTTCGGCCAGCGCCAGTGCGGTCGCGACGGCCACAGCGCCGGCGACGTCGGGGGTCCCCGATCTCCGGCCGCGCTCCTGACCGCCCCCGTGCAGCAACGGCTCGAGGGGGAGTCGCCCGCGGACCGCGAGGATGCCGGTGCCCTTCGGCGCGCCGACCTTGTGTCCCGCGATGGTGATCGCGTCCGCGCCGAGCCCCGCGAGGGGCAGCCATCCGGCCGCTTGGACGGCGTCGAGGTGCAGCGGAACCCCCCGGGCGTGGGCGACGGCGGCGAGGGCGGCGGCATCCTGGACGGTCCCGACCTCGTTGTTGGCGTATCCGACGCTCACCAGCGCCGTGTCGTCGCGGAGTGCGTCGGCGAGGGCGCCGGGCGAGAGCGTGCCGGTCCCGTCGACGGGCGCATACGTGACGTCCACGCCGTGCAGACGCGCCAGGTAGTCGGCCGAGGCGAGCACCGACTCGTGCTCGATCGCCGTCGTGACGAGGTGCTTCTTCCCGGAGCCGAGCACGAGCCCCTTGATCGCGGTGTTGTTCGACTCGGTGCCGCCCGAGGTGAACACGATGTCACCCGACCGCATCCCGAGGATCGCCGCCACGCGCGCGCGGGCGGCCTCGAGAGCGGATGCCGCGGCCTCACCGACCTCGTGGTGGCTCGACGGGTTGCCGAACCACCGGGTGAGGTACGGCGCCATCGCCTCGACGACCTCGGGGCGGACCGGGGTCGTCGCGGCGTTGTCGAGGTAGAGGTTCACGCCGTGCGGATGCGGATGTCGAGGCCGAGGTCGAGAGCAGGCGCGGAGTGGGTGAGCGCCCCGACGGAGATGACGTCGACGCCGGTCTCGGCGATCGCGCGCACCGTGTCGAGGGTCACCCCGCCGGATGCCTCGACGACGACGCTCCCCGCGATCTTCTCGACGCCGGCACGCAGGTCGTCGAGCGAGAAGTTGTCGAGCATGATCGTGTCGACCCCCGCGGCCAGGACGGCGTCGATCTGATCCAGACGGTCGACCTCGACCTCGACGTGCGTGGTGTGCGGGAGTCTCGCGATCGCGCTTTCGAGCGCCTGGGTGAGCGGCAGGCCGCTGGCGGCGAGCACCGCGAGGTGGTTGTCCTTCGCCATCACGGCATCCGACAGCGAGAAACGGTGGTTGTGTCCACCGCCGTCCCGCACGGCCTGCCGTTCGATCGCGCGCAGCCCCGGCGTGGTCTTGCGGGTGTCCACGATCCGCGCCCCCGTGTGGGCGACGGCGGCGACGTACCTGCTCGTGAGCGTGGCGATGCCCGACATGCGCTGCACGAAGTTGAGTCCGATCCGCTCGGCGGTCAGCACCGCCCGCGCGGGGCCGGTCACCACCGCGAGCACTTCGCCGGGGACGAACTCGACGCCGTCGGCGACACGGATGTCGACGTCGATCGTCGGATCGGTCAGCGTGAACGCCGCCCGGAACACGGCGGCTCCGCTGAAGACGCCGATCTCACGGGCGATGAGCTCGGCGCGGGCGGTCGCGTCCGCGGGGATGAGGGTCTCGCTGGTGAGATCGCCCCAGGGGGCGTCTTCCTCCAGCGCGGCGGTGACGACGCGGTCGATGGTGGCACGGGTCAGCATGCGAGGGCCTCCGGAGCGGGAAGGGATGCCACGGCGGGGGAGTCGTCGGAGCGGAAGTGGGCGCCGACCGAGTCGGTGCGCGCGAGGGATGCGGCGACGACGTGCTGCGCGACGAGCAGCAGTGCTGCGTCCTCGACGGGTCGGGGCCGTGGATCGGCGGCCCAGGCGGCGAGGACGCCGGCCGCGCGTCGGAGTCCGGCCTCGTCGCGGACCAGTCCGGCGTGCTCCCACATGAGCTCCTGCAGCGCGGTGCGGGAGAATGCCGGGGCGTTCGTCGCCGCCGCGACGAGCGGGAGCGGGATCGGCGCGGGTGCCGCGATCCGCGGCCACGCGGTGTCGGTCGCCGCGGCGTCTCCGGCACGGGCGCCGAAGACGGCGCCCTCGAGGAGCGAGTTGGATGCCAGCCGGTTCGCGCCGTGCACACCGGTGCGGGCGGTCTCACCGACCGCGTACAGTCCGGGCACCGTGGTGCGTCCGTCGAGATCGGTGACGACTCCGCCCATGAGGTAGTGCGCCGCGGGGGTGACCGGGATCGGTTCGCGCGACCAGTCGAGGCCGCGGGCGCGGACGGCGGCGTCGATCGTCGGGAACCGCTGCGCGAGGCGTTCGGCCCCGATGGACGTGGCATCCAGTCGCACCGGACGACCGTCCTGCCGGGCCATGGCGTCGGCGTTGGCGCGGGCGACCACGTCGCGCGGCGCCAGCTCGCCGTCGGGGTGGGCGTCGAAGGCGAATCGACGTCCGGCATCGTCGATCAGGGTCGCGCCGTCGCCGCGCACCGCCTCGGAGACGAGGAACGGCGCGCCGACGGCGAGGGCCGTGGGGTGGAACTGCACGAACTCGAGGTCGGCGACGGCCGCCCCCGCGCGCACGGCCGCGGCGATGCCGTCGCCGGTCGCCGAGGCGGGGTTGGTGGTGTGGGCGTACAGCTGGCCGGCGCCGCCCGTCGCCAGGATCACCGCGTCGGCGCGCAGGCGTCGCCGGTGGCCGTCCGTTTCGACGTCGATCCCCACGACGCGGCCGGCCTCGACCACGAGGTCGCGCAGCAGCGTGTGCTCTCGGACGTCCACGGCACTCGCGCGGACAGCGGAGCCGAGCGCCGCCTGGATCGCCGCGCCCGTGGCATCCCCTCCGGCGTGCAGCACCCGTGGGCGGGCGTGGGCCGCTTCGAGACCCCGGGCGAAGTCGCCGTCCGCGGCGCGGTCGAAGGCGACTCCGCGCCGGACGAGCTCGGCGATGCGGTCGGGCCCCTCGGTCACCAGGGTCCGCACGGCCACGGGATCGTTCAGCCCTCCCCCCGCGGTGAGGGTGTCGGCGATGTGCGAGTCGACCGTGTCGTCCTCGGCGGTGACCGCCGCCACCCCGCCCTGCGCCCAGCGGGTGTTGGTGTCGGCCACGGCCCCCTTGGTCACGACGGTGACGTGGCATCCCTTCTCCGCCGCGTGCAGAGCCGCGGTGAGACCGGCGATGCCGCTGCCGACGACGACGACATCGGTCATTTCACGGCGCCGTTCGGCTTGGCCGCGAGCATGCGCTCGAGGGCGAAGGTGGCGGGCTCGGCGACGTCGGCGGGCACCGTGATGCGGTTGACGACGGAGCCGGCGACGAGCGACTCCAGCACCCAGGCGAGGTATCCGGGGTGGATGCGGTACATGGTCGAGCAGGGGCACACGACCGGGTCGAGGCAGAAGATCTCGTGCTGCGGGTACTGGGCGGCCAGGCGCTGCACGAGGTTGATCTCGGTGCCGATCGCGAAAGTGGTGGGTTCCGTGGCCGCGGCGATCGCCTTGCGGATGATGTCGGTGGACCCGGCCTCGTCGGCGGCATCCACCACGTCCATGGGGCATTCGGGGTGGACGATCACGCGGACGCCGGGGTGCTCGGCCCGGGCCTTGTCGATCTGGTCGACACTGAACCGGCGGTGCACCGAGCAGAACCCGTGCCAGAGGATCACGCGGCTGTCCTCGAGCTGCTCCGCTGTGGAGCCGCCGAGCGGACGGCGCGGGTTCCACATCGGCATCTGCTCCAGCGGCACGCCCATCGCCTTCGCGGTGTTGCGGCCGAGGTGCTGGTCGGGGAAGAAGAGCACGCGCCGCCCCCGCGCGAAGGCCCACTCCAGCACGGTGCGCGCGTTGGAGGAGGTGCAGACGATCCCGCCGTGGCGCCCGACGAAGCCCTTGATGGCGGCGCTGGAGTTCATGTACGTGACGGGGATCACGGGCAGCAGGCCCTCGGCATCCGGGGTCTCCAGGTCGCCGAGGACGTCTTCCAGCTGCTCCCAGCACTCCTCGACCTGATCGATGTCGGCCATGTCCGCCATGGAGCACCCGGCGGCCAGGTTCGGCAGGATCACCGCCTGCTCGGGGCGTGAGAGCAGGTCGGCGGTCTCGGCCATGAAGTGCACGCCGCAGAAGACGATCGCCTCGGCCTCGGGGCGGTCCTTCGCCGCGTTGGCGAGCTGGAACGAGTCGCCCACGTAGTCGGCGTGCCGCACGACCTCTTCGCGCTGATAGAAGTGGCCGAGCACGACGACCCGGTCGCCCAGGGTCTGCTTGGCGGCGCGGATGCGCGCGTCGAGCTCGTCGTCGGTCGCCTCGCGGTACTCGCGCGGGAGTTCGCCCTGCCGCGGCGCGCCGGTGGGGATGACGTCGCCCATCGACGAGCCGGGACCGTAGCCGGGCCGCGTGTCGAAGTCCCACGGGCCCACCGCCAGGTCGGTAGTGCAGGTGGCGTCGGTCGACGCGCCCGAGACGATCGCCTGGATGACGTGATCGACGGAGGGGTCGATCTCGGGGCGAGGCTGCAGGGTGAGGGGTGTCGTGCTCATGGGCGGTCCGATCAGTGACGGGACGTGAGAGGCCCGCGGTCGGCGAGCTCCACGTCACGGTTGTAGCGGTACAGGCGGGCGGGGCGGTGGCTTCCGGTGCGGAAGCGCTCGGTCGGGATCAGGGTGTCGGAGGTGTCGACCTGGCGTCGGAAGTTCGCCGGGTCGAGCCGTCGCCCGATGATCGTCTCGGTGACCTCGCGCAGATCGGCGAGGGTGAACTCGTCCGGCAGGAGTCCGTGCGCGATGCGGCTGTAGCCGACCTTGTTGCGCAGGCGCCACAGTGTGTAGTCGACGATGTGGTTGTGGTCGAAGGCGAGCGCGGGCAGCGCGGTCGCATCGAACCACTCGACGTTCTCGGGGGCGTCGCCCTCGCGCGCGTGGGCGGCCACTTGCGCGTCGACCTCGTCGGAGCGCAGCAGCGCCCAGTACACGATCGACACGACTCGTGTGGGGGAGCGGTCCACGGCCCCGAACGCGTAGAGCTGCTCCAGGTAGCTCGGTGTGAGCCCCGTCGTCTCCTCCAGGGTCCGGGATGCCGCGGAGTCCAGGCTCTCGGCCGGGTCGAGCCACCCGCCGGGGAGCGCCCACCGGCCGTCGTAGGGGTCGCGTGTCCGCCGGACGAGGGGAAGCGAGAGCACCGGCTCGTCGTCGGCGTCGCGGCGGACGCTGAAGATCACCGTGGACACCGCGACACGCACATCGGCGTCGCGGGACTCGGGCTCGGGGGTTCGTGTCATCGTGACCATATCTCCGTGGCCGATCTTAGTGTCATCGTGACACGAAGGGCAAAACGGGACTCTCCCAGCGCTGCCGCGTACCCTGGCGCTCGACTCTGGAGGTGCGGATGCCGCTCGTCGACATCGTGTTGATCGTGCTCCTCGCGCTCGCGCTCATCGTGGGCATCGCGCGCGGATTCCTCGCCACGATCGGCTTCTTCGCGGGGCTCGCCCTCGGTGGTATCGCGGCGTTCTGGCTGATCCCGTACGTCGGGCAATGGGTGACCGACCCGATGTGGCGCGGCGCCGCGATCGTCGCCGCGGGAGTGCTGCTGCTCCTGCTGGGCGCGGCGCTCGGCACCGCCGTGGGCAACGCCCTGCGTCGGGGCGTCGACCGCATCAAGCTGCGCGTGCCCGAGCGCATCCTCGGCGGAGTCGTCAACCTCGCCGCGGCCGCCCTGGCGCTGTCGTTCTTCGCCGGCACCCTCACCACCGCCGGTGTCCCCGTCGTCTCTGCCGCGCTGGCCTCGTCGAACGTCGTGCGCACGATCGACCGCCTGACCCCCGATCCGGTGCGCGCCGCTCTCGCCGAACTCCGCGGCACGGTGTTCGCCGACGGCATCCCGCGCCTCGGCGAGCTCATCCAGATCGGTTCCGTGCCGAGCGCCCCCGCCGTGGCGCTCGACGACCCGGCCCTCACGCAGGCCGCGCAGTCGGTCGCGCGCATCACCGGCACCGCCTACGCGTGCGGCATCACCGCGAGCGGATCGGGCTTCGTCGTCGCCGACGACCGCGTCGTCACCAACGCGCACGTCGTCGCCGGTGTCGACGCGCCGCTCGTCGAGCTCCCCGGGCAGGCGGCGAAGGAAGGGCGCGTGGTGTACTTCGACCCCATGGACGACCTCGCCGTCATCGCCGTCGACGGACTGGATGCCACTGCCCTCCCGGTCGTTCCCGCCCTCTCCGTCGGGTCGGCGGCGGTCGTGCAGGGCTACCCCTACGGCGGGCCCTTCACCTCCGGGAACGCCACGGTGCTCTCCGAGGGCACGGTGCCGGTCCCCGACATCTACGGCGACCAGTCCGCTCCCCGCGAGATCTACGCGCTGGGAGCCGTGGTGCGGCCGGGGAACTCCGGCGGGCCCCTGCTCACGCCCGCGGGCGAGGTCGCGGGCGTGGTGTTCGCCCGGTCCGAGACCGACGACGACGTCGGCTACGCCATGACCCCCGCCGAGCTCGCGCCCGTGATCGCACAGCTCGGATCGCTCTCCGCCCCCGTGGCATCCGGGAGTTGCACGACGCGGTGACGCGCCGACGGGCTGTGGAGGTGCGTCCCCTCGGATATGCTGGCGCCCACAAGTCCACACCGGCCCCATGATCGATGCGGGAGAGCTCCGGCGAACGCAGCCGGGCACCGAAGGAGCAAGCCTCCCCGCCAATCTCTCAGGTACGCGTACCGCGTCGATCGGGCCACTCTGGAAAGAGACCCGGGTGCAACCGGCCGGGTCCGCCGACGGTGAAAGCCCGCGTCCCCGCGACGCCCGGGCGAAACTCTCAGGTTCATGACAGAGGGGGAGTTCTCAGGCGTCGACCGGCGCCTGACCGTCCTTGCGAACGGCAGAACTCATGACCGACACCCCCGCTCCACCGCGCTCGTCCCCGCTGCACGATCGACACGAGACCCTCGGGGCCTCGTTCACCGACTTCGGCGGCTGGAACATGCCCGTGCGGTACATCTCGGACCTCGCCGAGCACCGTGCCGTCCGCGAGGCCGCCGGCCTGTTCGACATCTCGCACATGGCCGAATTCTGGGTCCACGACGGTCACGCTGCGGAGTTCCTGGACTACGCGCTCGCCGGCCGCGTCTCGACGATGAGGATCGGGAAGGCCAAGTACTCGCTCGTGCTCGCGGAATCCGGCGGCATCGTCGACGACGTGATCGTCTACCGCACGGGCGAGCAGTACTACCTCGTCATCGCGAACGCGGGCAACCGCGACGCGGTCGCCGCCGCGTTCGCGCGGGCGCGCGAAACCTGGCCGGCCGCACCGGCATCCGCGGACGGATACCCGACGGTGAAGGACGTCACCGACCGCGTCGCCCTCATCGCCCTGCAGGGGCCGCGCGCCCGTGGCATCCTCGAATCCGTTCCCGCGGTCACGATTTTGGGCACGCCGCTGGACGAACTCGGCTACTACGCCTTCACCGAGGGGACCTTCGACGGGGACTCGCTCTTCGTCGCGCGCACCGGGTACACCGGCGAGGACGGGTACGAACTGCTCGTGCCCGTGGATCGTGCCGCCGACCTGTGGGACGCCGTCCTGGAGGCCGGGCCCCCGGCGGGTCTGATCCCGTGCGGCCTCGCCGCCCGCGACACCCTCCGGCTCGAGGCCGGGATGCCCCTCTACGGTCACGAGCTGTCGCTCGACGTGGTTCCGGCGCAGGCGGGGCTCGGCCGTGTCGTCGCCGCGGACAAGCCCGCGTTCGTCGGTCAGGACGGCCTCTCCGCGGCCCCCGCGGACGCCCCGGTGCTCGTCGGTCTCGTCTCGGAGGGCAGACGCGCCGGCCGTGCCGGTTACACGGTCCTCCACGGCGACGACGTCGTCGGCGAGATCACCAGCGGGGCCCTCAGCCCCACCCTCGGCCACCCGGTGGCCATGGCCTACGTCTCCCCGGCCGCGGCCGAACCCGGCACCACCCTGACCATCGACGTCCGCGGTACACGCATTCCCGCGACCGTCACCGCCCTTCCCTTCTACCGGAGGAACGCATGACCGACCTGACCGCACTCCGCTACACCTCCGAGCACGAATGGATCGCCGTCGACGGCGAGGTCGCGACCGTCGGGATCACCGACTTCGCGGCCGAGAAGCTCGGTGACGTGGTGTTCGTCGAGCTCCCCGCCACCGATGCCGCCGTCGCCGCCGGCGACGTGTGCGGCGAGATCGAATCGACCAAGTCGGTGGGCGAGCTCTACGCGCCGCTGAACGGCACCGTCGTCGAGGTCAACGACGCCGTCGTCGACGACCCCTCTCTCGTCAACGCCGACCCGTTCGGAGACGGCTGGCTCATCAAGATCCGCCTCGACGGCGACCTGCCCGGCGACCTGCTCGATCGAGCCGCATACGAGGACCTCACCGCATGAGCCTGACCACAGCCCCCCGGACGGATGCCACGGCCCCCGCCGCGTTCACCGATCGCCACATCGGCATCGGCGCCCACGACCGTGCGCGCATGCTCGAGGTCGTCGGGTACGACAGCGTCGAACAGCTCGTGCAGACCGCCGTTCCGGCATCCATCCACGTCCGGCCCCGCGAGACGAGCGAGCTTCCGCCCGCCGCCACCGAGGCCGAGGCGCTGGCCGAACTGCGGGAACTGGCCTCGGCGAACCGCTCGGCGCGCCCGATGATCGGCCTGGGCTACTACGACACGTTCACGCCCTCGGTGATCCAGCGGAACGTGCTGGAGAACCCCTCGTGGTACACCGCCTACACGCCGTACCAGCCTGAGATCTCACAGGGGCGCCTCGAGGCGCTCATCAACTTCCAGACCATGGTCACCGACCTCACGGGGCTCGCCACGGCGAACGCGTCGATGCTCGACGAGTCCACCGCGGTCGTCGAGGGAATGCTCGTCGCCCGGCGTGCGTCCAAGGCGAAGACCGACGTCTTCCTCGTCGACGCCGATGCCCTGCCGCAGACCAAGGCGCTTCTGGCGCACCGTGCCGCCGCCGTGGGCATCGAGCTGGTCGAGACGTCGTACGACGGGGAGATCCCCGAGAGCTTCGGCGCCTTCGTGCAGTACCCCGGCGCCACCGGCCGCGTGTGGGACTTCTCCGACGTCGCGTCCGCCGTCCACCGCCACGGCGGTCTCGTCGTCGCCGCGGCCGATCTGCTGGCCCTCACGCTCCTGCGCTCGCCCGGCACCCTCGGCGCGGACGTCGCGGTGGGCACGACGCAGCGCTTCGGTGTGCCGCTCGGCTTCGGCGGTCCGCACGCCGGATACATGGCCGTGCGCGCGGGCCTCGAGCGCCAGCTGCCCGGGCGTCTGGTGGGCGTGTCGGTGGATGCCGCCGGCAACCCCGCGTACCGCCTGTCGCTGCAGACGCGCGAACAGCACATCCGCCGCGAGAAGGCCACCTCGAACATCTGCACCGCGCAGGTGCTCCTGGCCGTGATGGCCGCGATGTACGCGGTCTACCACGGGCCGGATGGCCTGCGCGCGATCGCGACGCGCGTCGCGCGGACCGCCGACTCCCTGGCATCCGCTCTGATCGCGTACGACCTGCACCTCGCGGCGGACGCGTTCTTCGACACGGTGCGCGTGCACGTCCCGGGGCGCGCGCAGGACGTCGTGGACCGTGCCCGCGAGCGGGGCTATCAGCTGCTGTGGGTCGACGACGCCACCGTGGGCGTCTCGGTCGACGAGACCACGACGGATGCCGATGTCGCCGCGATCGTGGCATCCTTCGGGCTTCCCGCCGAGGAACTGCCCGCGGGGGAGGCGCTGCGCGGGGTCCCCGAACGACTGCACCGCGAGGACGCCTATCTGACGCACCCCGTCTTCCACGCGCACCGCAGCGAGACGGCGATGATGCGGTACCTCAAGACGCTCGCCGACCGCGACTACGCGCTCGACCGCGGCATGATCCCGCTCGGCTCGTGCACGATGAAGCTGAACGCCGCGACCGAGATGGCGGCGGTGTCGTGGCCGGAGTTCTCGCGCGTCCACCCGTTCGCGCCCGAGGCCGATGTGCACGGGTACCTCTCGATGATCGAGCAGCTCGAACGGTGGCTCGCCGAGGTGACCGGGTACGACGCCGTGTCGCTGCAGCCGAACGCCGGCTCGCAGGGCGAACTCGCGGGTCTCCTCGCGATCCGCGGCTACCACCACGCGAACGGTGACGTCGAGCGGACCGTGTGCCTCATCCCGTCGTCGGCGCACGGGACGAACGCGGCCTCGGCGATCCTCGCCGGCATGCGCGTCGTCGTCGTCGCGTGCGACGAGGCCGGCAACGTGGACCTCGACGATCTGCGGGCGAAGATCGCCCAGCACGCCGCCGAACTGGCCGCCCTGATGATCACCTACCCGTCGACCCACGGGGTCTACGAGCACGACGTGCTCGAGATCACCCAGGCCGTGCACGACGCCGGCGGCCAGGTGTACGTCGACGGGGCGAACCTCAACGCCCTCCTCGGGTTCGCCCGCTTCGGCGACCTCGGCGGCGACGTGTCGCACCTGAACCTCCACAAGACGTTCGCGATCCCGCACGGCGGGGGAGGCCCGGGAGTGGGGCCGGTGGCCGCGAAGGCGCACCTCGCGCCCTTCCTGCCGTCGCACCCGTTCGCACAGCGGGCGGATCACGCGGGCGGCGTGTTCGACGGCGGGCCCGTGTCGGCCGCCCCGTACGGCTCGGCCGGCATCCTGCCCATCTCCTGGGCGTACGTGCGGATGATGGGCGCGGAGGGGCTGCGACAGGCGACCGCGGCGGCCGTGCTCTCGGCGAACTACATCGCCGCGCGCCTGCGCGCGCACTACCCAGTGCTGTACGCGGGCGAGGGCGGTCTCGTCGCGCACGAGTGCATCCTCGACCTGCGTCCGCTGAAGGAACAGACCGGCATCACCGTCGACGACGTCGCCAAGCGCCTCATCGACTACGGGTTCCACGCCCCGACGATGTCGTTCCCCGTCGCCGGAACCTTGATGGTCGAGCCGACCGAGAGCGAAGACCTCGCCGAGCTCGACCGATTCGTGGATGCCATGATCGCGATCAAGAACGAGGCCCTCGCGGTCGCCGCGGGGGAGTGGCCCGTCGACGACAACCCGCTCGTGAACGCCCCGCACACCGCGGAGGCGGCGGTCGCGAACGAGTGGCCGCACGCCTACCCCCGGGAGACGGCGGTGTACCCGCAGCGCTCGCTGGTGCGCGGGAAGTACTGGCCGCCGGTGCGCCGGATCGATCAGGCCTACGGCGACCGGAACCTCGTGTGCTCCTGCCCGCCTCCGGAGGCGTTCGCGTAGGTCGGCCCGGGACCCGGCCCGCCGGCCGGGCGCGGCGGCCCATCGCGAGGGCACCGGATCGCGAGGTCGCCGGACCGCGAGACTGCATCCCGCCGACATCTCCACTGCACGCTGGAGTGGAGATGTCAGGCGAGTGCAGTCTCGCGGTCGGGAGGAGCGGATCATCGTGCTGCGTCAGCCCTCGGCACGCAAGAGGCGTCCGAGTCCCGACAGCCGATGGAGGTCGGGCACGGAGTTCGGCGTGAGGCCGGCGGACAGCAGGATGTCGCGGAGACCCGACGGCTCGGCGACGTCGGCCCATGACCAGTGCGCGACCGTTCTCGCGCCGTGGCGGCGCAATCGACGGTCCCGTTCCTCGCGCGCACGCAGGGCCGCCCCCGGATCGCCGAATCGGCCGTCGTACTTGAGGTGCCCGTCGGCCTCGCCCGCCACTCGGATGTCCGGCCACCACATGTCCGTGCGGTCGCCGTCGTCGTCCGACGAACCGATCCAGCGCTGCAATTCGGGGGCGGGGAAGCCCCACCACTCCGCCGCCGCACGGCTCACCGACTCCAACGCGGACTCGGCTGCGCCGTCGGCGCGTGCGAGCGCCCAGCGCGCCTGGCGGCGACCTCGAGCGGAAGCGCGGTCCTCGTTGAGTGCCCCCAGCGCCGCCGCGGCGGCTGAGCCCCGGCGGATCGCGGCATCCGCCGTGACGAGACCAGCAGCCGGATGACGGAGCCGCGCGATATCGATACAGGTGTCGGCCGGTGAAGTGAGCAGGATGCCGCCCCGCTCCTCGACGACACGGTCGGAGTGGGCGCTCGTGTGGACACGAACGCCGCTGACGCGACGCGATGTCGCCGTATCGCTCGCGAGCACGTGAACGGCGTCGATCTGCCCCACCACCGGAAGTCCCCACACGAGGGCCGCGGACTCGAGACAGAGCACAGCGTCGGGATGCCGGAGGAGGTGCGCGTGCACTCGAGCGAGATCGCGTTCCCAGCGAGGGAGCGGATGCCAGTCGCTCGCCGCCGCGTACACCCCGCGGAGCACGGGCACCATCTCGCCCCGGCGGATGCTTCGCGTCGAGTGGGTCAGTTCGGTCGCCCGCAGAAGCGGGATCGGCGTCGCGCTCGGTATCGATGTCACGACCCCAGGCTGTGGCATCCACATCCACCTCTCGGTGCTGTCCACAGGCCCGGGCTCACTCCGTCCGCGTGTGGAGGAAGGGTCCGCCCGCCCCGCCCGTCGCCGAGACTGCATCCGCGTGACATCTCCACTGCAGCCTGCAGTGGAGATGTCACGCGCGTGCAGTCTCGCGGTTCCCGGGACCCGGCCCGCCGGCGTGGCGGGGCGGTTCCCGGGACCCGACCCACCCGTATGGCGGCCGGGCGCGGCGGCCCAGGGGAACCCTCAGGGTCGATTGGGTAGGGTGCCCCTGTGCACCTCGGGCAGTACCAGCAGACCTCGATGACATCGCGACGCCGCCTCGGCCGGTTGGGGATCCTCGGCGTGGCCGCCGCCGTCGCGCTGGCCGGGTGCTCGGCGCCGGAACCCGCCCCTGAGGAGCAGCCTCCCGCCCGGACGACGCTCACGATCGGCGTGGTCGGCACTCCCACGAGCTTCAACTCCGAGACCGCCCACGGCGACACGGCCGCCAACCGCGCGATCGCCGCCCTCATCGACGAGCACCTCGGCACGCTCGACGGCGACCTGCAGGTCATCCCCAACGACGGGCTCGGACGGATCACACGCATCGAAGGCGATCCGCTCACCGTCAGCTACGAGCTCTTCCCCGACCGCGTCTGGTCGGACGGTACGCCGATCACTCTCGACGACCTCATGTTCGGGTGGGCTGTGTCGTCGCACTACTTCGACGATGCGACCTACGACGAGGCCGGAGCGGTCGTCTCCGGAACGTGCTACTTCGAGACGGCGAGTCTGCCGGACCCGAATGCCCGGACGTCACGTCCCACCTTGGACCGCGCCGCCGACACCCTGACCCTCACCTACGACGAGCCGTTCGCCGACTGGAACCGCCAGTGGCTGCTCGACCGGCCGGTGCACGTCGTCGCGGCGAAGGCCGGAGTGACGGTGCGAGACCTCATGACGGCGATCCTGACCACACCCGAGGGCGATCCGTCCGCACCCGTCGCACCCAACCCGGTGCTGGCCGCCGCCGCCGCCGCGTGGAACACCGGGTTCGACGCCACCGGAGGCGCCCTGGATCCGGCTGCCGCCGTGGCATCCGGCCCGTGGACGATCGGTGAAGCCACGACGACGTCCATCTCGCTCGCGCGCCGCGATGACTACCAGGGCGGCCACTACCCGGCTCTCGAAGGCGTGACGATCCGGTTCTTCCCCGACCAGGCGGCGCAGGTCGCTGCGGTCGCCGCCGGCGAGGTCGACGTGGCCAACATCGGCGATCCGGATGCGACCGACCTCAAGACCCTCGCCGACGCCGGCGTGACCGTGACGACCGGTCCGACGGCGCAGACACTCCAGATCCGGTTCGCCGACGCCACGCCGGACGCGCTGCGCCAGGCGATCAGCCTGTCGCTGGATCGGGATGCCATCGTGAAGGAGGCGCTGGGCGAGGTCCGCCCCGACGCGCGGCCGCTGCAGTCTTTCCTCTCCTCGCCGGCGACGGGGCCGACGTATCGGGAGCTCACGTCGGGGAACGGAGCCCCGGGGACGGGGAGCGACGCCGGAGCGGCACGCGCCGCGTTGGACGACCGGCCGGCCGTGCTCCGTGTCGCCTACGACGCATCCGATCCCGTCTCCGCGACGGTGTTCTCCCAGATGGTGGCGATGGGCGCCGAGGCGGGTATCGCGGTACGCGCAGCGACCACGACCGAGACCCCGGATGCCACCCTCGCCTGGGTCGGCGAGGACGAGAGCCTCTATCGCTCGGCGCGAGACCGCCTGGCCGAAGGCGTCACGACCGTCGAGGCCGAGAAGACCTTCGACAAGATGACCCGCGACACCGATCCCGTCGATGTGCTCGCCGCCGCGAAGGAGATCGATCGAGCCCTGTTCGACGCCTACGCCGGAGTGCCGCTGCTGGAGCGCACGGGAGCCGTCGCGGTCGGGAAGGGCGTCGGGGGAGTCACCTACACGTCGGAACCGAACGGCATCCCACCGTCGTTCTGGACCTGGACGCCGCCGGCTCCCTGAGCCCGCGAGCAACGCTCACGCCGACGGGCTCGGGGACGGCGACGGCGGCGCGAACACGCCCGGCCACCAGGCGGCGGCGAGCGGATATCCGACGAACGCGATCACGTCGATGAGAGTGTGGGCCACCACGAGCGGCATGACGCGTCCCCAACGTCGGTAGCACCAGCCGAAGACCAACCCCATGACGACGTTGCCCAGAGCCGAAGGCCAGCCCTGGTAGAGGTGATAGCTGCCGCGGAGGAGCGCGGTCGACACGATGATCCCCGTCCAGGACCACCCGAGGCGCCGCAGACGGTCGAAGAGGTAGCCGAGGAAGATCACCTCCTCCGTCAGTCCCGCGCGCAGAGCCGCCAGGACCAGCAGGACGATCACCCACCACGACGAGTCCAGCGGCGCCGGCACCACGGTGATGCTCTGGCCGAGGAGACGGCCGACCGCGTAGACCCCGATACCGGGAACCCCGATGAGGGCGACGAGCGCGAGGCCCCGCAGGACGTCCGAACCGAACCGACGGAAGTCCAGACCGATGCGGCGGAGGGCGTTGTCCGCGGGCTCCCACAGCAGGTAGACGGCCAGGGCGACCAGCGCGAGCGAGAAGAAGATGCCGAGGAACTGGTAGACCGCGTCCCAGAACGGCTCGTCGCTGCGCGACGGGTTCAACTGCGTCTGCTGCTGCGAGATCGGCGCCCGAGTCGCGGCGCGGATGAACGAGACGACGGAGTAGATCGCCGATTGACCGACGCTCACCAGGAGGACGAGCACGATCTCCCACGGGAGCCTTCGACGGCGGAAGGCGTCTTGTTCGATTCCGGGATCGGATACGCCCAGGGTGCGCGGCATGTTGTCAGATTGCCACATGCAGCGGGCTTCGAATTAAAGGTATGTAACGGTTTCCCCAGGAGTTTTGACCAACGCAGAGCGTTTACCTATCGTTTCCGTATCCACGGCCCCCCGCTGTCCCGGCAGTTCGGGGTGCCGTCAAACCTTGCACAGGAGGCAAAGTGTCTGAAAAGACTCGGCGCACGCGCGCCCTGGCGGCGGGAGCAGGTGTCGCCGTTGCGGCGCTCGCGCTCGCCGGCTGCACCACCACCGCCACGCCCGACGCGGGCGCGAGCAGCGGTGGCACCATCACCATCGCCACGACCAACGCGTTCACCTCGTTCAACGGCGACACCCCCGAGGCGAACCTGGACACCAACGGCATGGTGGGCTACCTCACCGGTGTCAGCGGTGGCCTCGGTCTCGGCGGCTTCCAGCGCCTCGACAAGGACTTCAGCGTCCTCGACAACACCGACTTCGGCACCTACGAGAAGGTCTCCGACGACCCGCTCACGGTGAAGTACACGATCAACGAGGGCCTCACCTGGTCCGACGGCGAGCCCATCAACGCCGACGACATGCTCGTCAACTGGGCTATCAACTCGGGCTACTACGACGACGCCAAGCTCGACCCCGCCTCGGGCGAGGTCACCAACGGCGGCACCCAGTACTTCACGCTCGCCGGCTCCACCGCGGGCCTGGACACCACGGCGTTCCCGACGATCAGCGACGACAACATGTCGATGACCCTCGTCTACTCGAAGCCCTTCGTCGACTACGAGCTCGTCAACCCCATCGGCAAGCCCGCCCACGTGCTCGCCGAGAAGGCCGGCGTCTCCGAGGCCGACTTCATCCAGCTCCTGAAGGACACCCCCAAGGGCAACCCCGACGCCCCGGTCGCCCCCAACGCGACGCTGAAGGCCGCGGCGGACTTCTGGAACACGGGCTACGACGTCACGGCCATGCCGACCGACCAGAGCCTCCTCGTGGCGAGCGGTCCGTTCATCGTGACCGACTTCACCCCCGAGCAGAGCATCACGCTGGGCAAGAACCCCAACTACAAGGGCAGCATGTCGCCCAAGTACGACCAGCTGATCATCCGCTTCATCGGCGACGCCAACGCGCAGGTCACGGCCCTCCAGAACGGCGAGGTGCAGGCCATCCAGCCGCAGGCCTCCGCCGACACGCTGACGGCGCTCGAGAACGCCAACGCGAAGGTTCACTCCGGCAGCCAGCTCGCCTACGACCACGTCGACCTGAGCTTCGCCGGCGTGTTCGCCGACGCGAACGTCCGCGAGGCGTTCCTCAAGACGATCCCGCGTCAGCAGATCCTCGACTCGATCGTCAAGCCGGTCAACCCGGACGCCGAGGTGCTGAACTCGCAGATCTTCCTGCCGACCGACGGTGACCAGTACACCACCGCCGTCGCGGCCAGCGGCTACGACAAGTTCACCGAGCCGGACATCGAGGGCGCGAAGGCGCTGCTCGCCGGTGCGACCCCGACGGTCCGCATCCTCTACAACACCAACAACCCCAACCGTGTCGACAGCTTCCGCGCCATCCAGCAGTCGGCGCAGCAGGCCGGATTCAACATCGTGGACGCCGGTTCGCCCGACTGGAGCTCGCTCCTGGGCAGCGGCAGCTACGACGTCTCCATCTTCGGATGGGTCTCGCCCGGTGCCGGTAACGCGGCTCTCCCGCAGATCTTCAAGAGCGGCGGCGGCGGAAACTACAACAACTACAGCAACGCCACCGTCGACACCCTCGTCGACGAGAGCCAGGTGTCGCTCGACCCGGCCGAGCTCGCCGACATCAAGGTGAAGATCGACGCAGAGACGGCGAAGGACTTCTACGGTCTGCCGCTGTTCCAGTCGCCCGGTCTCTTCGCTGACAACGGGTCCATCACGGGCGTCGACTACTTCGGCGGCCAGACGGGCATCGTGTGGAACGCGCAGGAGTGGACGCTGGCGGGTTGATGACCCGCTGATCCCTCGTGAGGCGCCGGAGTCGCTCGGCTCCGGCGCCTCACTTCGTCTGCGCGCGGTGCGCCCCACCCCCGCGCACGCGCGACTATCCTTTCCTGGGCGCCTACAGGCGTCCGTCACCCGATCGAAAGAAGTCCTCCCGCGATGGTCGGATTCATCCTCAGGCGCATCGCCGTCTCGATCCTGGTCCTCCTGGCTGCGTCGTTCATCATGTACGTGCTGGCCGCCAACTCCGGCGACCCCCTGCAGGACCTGCGCGACAGCTCCGCCGCCAACCGCGATCAGCTCATCGCCGCGCGTGTCGCGGCCCTCGACCTGAACGTCCCCGTTCCCCTGCGTTACTTCCTCTGGCTCGGAGGCGCCGCCGGCTGCCTCATCCCGTTCGCCGGTACGTGCAACCTCGGTCTCACGATCTCGAACGCCGCCGTCCTCGACATTCTTCCGACCGCGATCGGATCGACCCTCCAGCTCGTCACAGCGTCGTTCGTGCTGGCCATCGTCCTGGGCATCGTGGTCGGCGTCGTCTCCGCTCTCCGTCAGTACAGCGGGTTCGACTTCGGGATCACCCTGCTGAGCTTCTTCCTCTTCTCGCTCCCGTCGTTCCTCGTCGCCGTGCTCCTGAAGGAGTTCCTGGCACTGGGCTTCAACAACTTCCTGGAGTCCACGACCGCCATCCCGGTCTGGCTCATCGTCGTGCTGGGCGTGGTCATGGCCGTCGTCTGGCAGGCCATGATCGGGGGAGACGCCCGTCGACGGCTCATCGTCGCGGGTTCCGCGGGCCTCGCGACCGTCGCGCTGCTGGTGTACTTCAACCTGACCGACTGGTTCCGCAACCCGGGCCTCGGCCCGGTCGGCCTCCTGCTGCTGATCGCCGGCATCGTCGTGATCACGACCGCGCTCATCGCGGGTCTGCAGAATCGCCGGGCGCTCGTCGTCGCGGCCCTCAACGGTGCGATCGCCTACGTCTGCTACTTCGCCCTGCAGGGCCTGTTCGACATCTCGACCTTCGCGACGATCATCATCCTGGGCGTCGTCGCGGTGGCCGTCGGGCTCATCTCGGGCTACGTCCTCGGTGCTCCGGACCGCGGCATGGTCGCGCGTATCGGCGCTCTCGTGGCCTTCCTCTCCGGCGCGCTCGTCGTGCTGGACCGCTACATGCAGTCGTGGCCGCAGTACGTGAACAACCCGCGCATCAACGGCCGGCCGATCGCCACAGTGGGCGCCGCCACCCCGGGATTCAGCGGTGACATGTGGATCACCGGCATCGACACGTTCACCCATCTGTTGCTGCCGACGATCTCCCTGCTGCTGATCTCGTTCGCCGGGTACACACGCTACGCGCGTGCCGGAATGCTCGAGGTGATGAACCAGGACTACATCCGCACGGCACGGGCCAAGGGTCTGCCCGAGCGGACCGTCATCCTGCGCCACGGCCTACGGAACATGCTGATCCCGATCGTGACGCTCGTCGCGACCGATGTCGGCGCGCTCCTGGGTGGTGCCGTCATCACCGAGCGGGTGTTCGCGATCTCGGGCATGGGGGCGTTGTTCGTCACGTCGATCCAGCGCGTGGACGTGAACCCCGTCATGGGGTACTTCCTCGTCATCGCCATCACGGCGATCGTCTTCAACTTCCTGGCCGATCTCGCCTACGCCACGCTCGACCCCCGCGTGCGAGTGGTCGCATGATCGCCGCCGTCCGAATCCCGGAGGTCTCCCGATGACCCAGATGCTCCCCGAGCCCGCCCACGTCGATGCGCCGCCGCCGGCCGACGAGCGCCACACCGTCGGCGTCAGCCAGGGACGCCTCATCCTGCGGCGTTTCCTCTCGAACAAGGTCGCCGTCGTCTCCGGCATCCTGTTCGTGCTCCTCGCGATCTTCTCGATCTCGGCGATCGGCCTCGGGCCGATCCCGGGGTGGTGGAAGCACGACTACACCTCGCTCAACCCGCAGAACGACGGCGGAGCGCCGACGCTCACGCTGTGGCCGTTCTCGTTCGGGGAGCACCCGTTCGGTCAGGATCGCATCGGCATCGACTATTTCGCGATGACGATGCGCGGCATCCAGAACTCCATCCTGGTGATGATCATCATCAGCGTCGTGGGAACCGCCGTCGGCACCGTCATCGGCGCCCTCGCCGGCTACTACCGCGGGTGGATCGACGCGGTCCTCATGCGCATCACGGACGTGTTCATCGTCATCCCGATCATCGTGATCGGTGCCGTCGTCGGCCGTGCGACCGGTGGCCTCGGTGTGATCCCGCTGGCGTTCTTCCTCGCGATGGTCTCGTGGACGACGATCGCCCGCCTCGTGCGAGCCGAGTTCCTGTCGCTGCGCGAGCGCGAGTTCGTCGAGGCCGCCCGTGTGGCCGGCGCCAGCGACGCCCGCATCATCTTCAAGCACATCCTGCCGAACGCGATCGGCGTGGTCATCGTGGCGGCGACGCTGCTGGCCGCCTCCGCCATCCTCCTCGAGACGGCGCTGAGCTACCTGCAGCTCGGCGTGCGCCCGCCGGACGTGTCGCTCGGCCTCATCATCTCCGACAACCAGTCGGCGTTCCAGACGCGGCCCTGGCTGTTCTGGTGGCCGGCCGTGTTCATCGTGCTGCTCGCCGTCCTGGTGAACTTCGTCGGCGACGGCCTGCGGGACGCGTTCGATCCTCGCCAGAAGCGGTTCTCGCTGCGCCGCACGAAGGAGCAGGCCGCCCCGTCGACCACCGCTCCCGCCAGCATCGAGGGACGCACGCACCCGGAGACGCCCTCGTCATGACGACGGGCATCCTCGCGATGTCAGCCCAGGACGATCGCCAGCACGACGCCGACCGCCCCCGCGGCCAGCAGCAGAAGGTTGTCGACTCGCGGGCGGACGCGCACGGGAACCGTCTCGGCGATGCCGGCCTCGACACGGCCGGCATCGCGCAGGGCGTGCCAGCGGTCGCGCACCAGCGCCGCCGCCCGGCCGGAGTCGGTCGTGGGCAGCTCTCCCGGACGCGTGCCGGGGGAGGTCACGCCCTCGCTCCGGCGGTGCGCCCGCGCGGCGCGCAGCGAGCCGGTGGCACCGGGCGCGGGTGCGGCGGTCACGCCGATGCGTCGGCCCGGCGTGTGCAGCTGGAGCGAGTAGCGGGTGTCGACGTGGATGAGCGCGGCCCACGGCACCTCGTACGCGAGCGCGATGTTGTCGACCCGGACGCCGTCGTCGTCGATGGTGACCGCGGGCGACCACAGGATGCCGTAGACCAGCGCGGCGCAACCGAGCGCGCCGACGATGACCAGGACGGGCGACACGGTCGCCGCGGGAACGGCCAGCAGGCCGATCGCGACCACGGCGATCAAGGCCCACAGGATGCCGCACAGGATGCGGGTGAACGTCGAACGGAACGTCTGGCGTGGCATCCCCCGATTCTTCCATTCCCCGATCACTCACTCCCGCTGTGCGGGACGGAGAGGACAGCCTCATGAGCACGACCGAGAACACGGGCGTTCCTGCGCTCGAGATGACCGACGTCAGCGTCGACTTCGCGGTGGACGACGTCTGGGTCCCCGCGGCGAAGAACCTCACCTACTCCATCGCTCGCGGTCAGGTCGTCGCCGTCGTCGGCGAGTCCGGGTCGGGCAAGAGCGTGAGCTCGATGGCGGTGCTCGATCTGCTGCCGCGGAACAGCCGGGTGCGCGGAAGCATCAAGGTCAACGGCCGCGAGGTCACCACGCTCAGCACGAACCAGATGCGCCAGCTGCGCGGCCCCGAGGTCGCGGCGATCTTCCAGGAGCCGATGACGGCGCTGAACCCGGTGCTGACGGTGGGATCGCAGATCATCGAGGCGCTGCGCGCGCACACGACGATGGCGCCGTCCGAGGCGAAGTCGCGGGCGCTGGAGCTGTTGGACATGGTCGGGCTGCCCGACCCGCAGAAGGCGTTCGCGTCGTACCCCCACCAGCTGTCGGGCGGTCAGCGCCAGCGCGCGATGATCGCGCAGTCGATCAGCCTGGAGCCCGCCCTCCTCATCGCCGACGAGCCGACCACGGCCCTCGACGTCACGGTGCAGGCCGAGATCCTCGACCTGATCCGCGACCTCCGCGACCGCCTCGACTCCGCGGTGCTGCTGATCACGCACGACATGGGTGTCGTGGCGGACCTCGCCGACTGGATCGTCGTGATGAAGGCGGGCGAGGTCGTCGAGCAGGGTCCCGCCGCGCGGGTGCTCGGCGATCCGCAGGACGCCTACACGAAGGAGCTGCTGGCATCCGTCCCCCGTCTGGGCGAGACGCTCGAGGGAGAGGCCACCGTCGACGTCGTCGAGTCGCTGGCCGCGGCCGTGGCCAGCGGGCCGGCCCGTACCGAGACGCTCCGTCTGGCCGCCGAGGCGCCGGAGATCGCACATCCCGTGCTCTCGCTCGAGAACGTGTCGATCGAGTACGGCAAGAAGGGCCGGGTCGCCGCTTTCCGTGCCGTCGACGACGTCACGCTCGGCATCGCCGAGGGCGAGATCGTGGGCCTGGTCGGCGAGTCCGGTTCGGGCAAGTCGACCATCGGTCGCGCGGCGATCGGGCTCCAGCCGATCGCCGACGGGCGCCTGATCGTCGACGGCGTCGACATCTCCAGCGGCTCCCGCAAGCTCATCAAGTCGCTGCGCCGCCGCGTCGGCATCGTGTTCCAGGACCCGTCGTCGTCGCTGAACCCGCGCCTGCCGATCGGCGAATCGATCGGGGAGCCGCTCTTCCTCGCCGGCGAGGCGAAGGGTGCGGCCCTCGACGCCCGCGTCGAGAAGCTCCTCGACGAGGTGCGCCTCCCGCGCAGCTACCGCAACCGCTACCCGCACGAGCTCTCCGGCGGTCAGAAGCAGCGTGTCGGCATCGCCCGCGCGCTCTCGCTCCAGCCGCGTCTGCTCGTCGCCGACGAGCCCACGAGCGCACTGGACGTGTCGGTGCAGGCGCGCGTGCTCGAGCTGCTCAGCGAGCTGCAGCAGGAGCACCGGTTCGCCTGCCTGTTCATCAGCCACGACCTGGCCGTGGTGGATGCCATGGCGGACCGCATCGTCGTCCTCAACCGCGGCAAGATCGCCGAGCAGGGCACGCGCGATCAGATCCTGCGCGCTCCGAAGGAGCCGTACACGCAGCGCCTCATCGCGGCCATCCCGGTGCCCGACGTCGAGGTGCAGGCGGCCCGTCGCGAGCTGCGGCACGAGCTGCTGAAGAACACCCCGGCGTCCTGACCCGGCGTCTCGAGGGGCGGCATTCCTGAGGGGATGCCGCCCCTTTCGCGTCCACTGCCGGGAGTTCGGCGGGCGCCCGGTAGACTGGGGTGGCCCGATTCCGGGCGCCACCCCGAATTTTCCTGGAGACCCTCCATGGCGCACGCCCTTCGTCCTGACCTCCGTAACGTCGCGATCGTCGCGCACGTCGACCACGGCAAGACGACCCTCGTCGACGCCATGCTCCGCCAGACCGGCTCGTTCGGCGACCACGCGCACGTCGAAGAGCGCGCGATGGACTCGAACGATCTCGAGCGCGAGAAGGGCATCACGATCCTCGCCAAGAACACGGCGATCACGTACAACGGCGTCCACGCCGACTCCCCGGTGACGATCAACGTCATCGACACCCCCGGTCACGCCGACTTCGGCGGCGAGGTCGAGCGCGGCCTGTCGATGGTCGACGGCGTCGTGCTGCTCGTCGACGCGTCCGAGGGTCCGCTCCCGCAGACCCGCTTCGTGCTGCGCAAGGCGCTCGAGGCCAAGCTCCCCGTCATCCTGCTGGTCAACAAGACCGACCGCCCCGACGCGCGGATCGCCGAGGTCGAGGAAGAGGCGCACGACCTGCTGCTGGGCCTGGCGTCCGACCTCGTCGACGACGTCCCCGATCTCGACGTCGACGCGCTGCTCGACGTGCCCGTCGTGTACGCCTCGGGCCGCGCGGGAGCAGCATCCCTGAACCGTCCCGACAACGGCGCGCTGCCCGACAACGACGACCTCGAGCCGCTGTTCGGTGCGATCCTCGAGCACGTTCCGGCGCCGTCGTACGACGACGAGGCTCCGCTGCAGGCCTGGGTCACCAACCTCGACTCGAGCCCGTTCCTCGGTCGCCTCGCCCTGCTGCGCGTGTTCAACGGCACGCTGAAGAAGGGCCAGACGGTCGCCTGGGTCCGTTCCGACGGCACCACCAGCAACGCCCGGATCACCGAGCTGCTGAAGACCCGCGCGCTCGAGCGCTACCCGGCCGACGACGCCGGCCCCGGTGACATCGTCGCGATCGCCGGTTTCCCCGACATCACGATCGGTGAGACCATCGCCGACCCCGAGGACGTGCGCGCGCTGCCGGCCATCACGGTCGACGACCCCGCGATCTCGATGACGATCGGCACCAACACCTCGCCCCTCATGGGCAAGGTCAAGGGCCACAAGCTGACCGCCCGCATGGTCAAGGACCGCCTGGACCGCGAACTCATCGGCAACGTCTCGCTCAAGGTCGTCGACATCGGACGCCCGGATGCCTGGGAGGTGCAGGGCCGCGGCGAGCTGGCGCTTGCGATCCTCGTCGAGAACATGCGGCGCGAGGGCTTCGAGCTCACCGTCGGCAAGCCCCAGGTCGTCACCAAGCGCGGCGAGGACGGAAAGCTCAAGGAGCCGTACGAGCACCTCACCATCGACGCCCCGGAAGAGCACCTCGGCGCGATCACGCAGCTCATGGCCGCGCGCAAGGGCCGCATGGACAACATGACCAACCACGGCACCGGCTGGGTGCGCATGGAGTTCGTCGTCCCGTCCCGCGGTCTCATCGGCTTCCGCAGCGAATTCCTCACGATCACGCGCGGTACCGGCATCGCCAACGCGATCTCCCACGGCTACGACGACTGGGCCGGCTCCATCACGACCCGTCAGAACGGCTCGATCGTCGCCGACCGCATGGGTGTCGTCACGCCGTTCGCGATGATCGCCCTGCAGGAGCGCATGAGCTTCTTCGTGCAGCCGACCGAAGAGGTGTACGAGGGCATGGTCATCGGCGAGAACTCGC
Source organism: Microbacterium sp. 71-36 (assembly GCF_001898305.1). NCBI lineage: Bacteria > Bacillati > Actinomycetota > Actinomycetes > Micrococcales > Microbacteriaceae > Microbacterium > Microbacterium sp. 71-36. The sequence goes on along the minus strand of NZ_MKTP01000001.1, from coordinate 661,934 downwards.
GCGCCGACGACATGGACGTGAACATCACCAAGGAGAAGAAGCTGACGAACATGCGTTCGTCGACCTCGGACTCCTTCGAGTCGATGACGCCTCCGCGCGTCCTCACGCTGGAGGAGTCGCTGGAGTTCGCCCGCGACGACGAATGCGTCGAGGTCACGCCCGAGAAGGTGCGCATCCGCAAGGTCGTGCTGGATGCGACCGAGCGCGGCCGCGCCGCCTCGCGTGCGAAGCGCCAGGACGCCAACGCCTGATGCTCGAGCTGGCCGGCGCCACGTCCGATGAAGTCCGCGACTTCGTGGCGTCCGGCCGGCGCCTCGCCGTCGTCGCGATCGGCGCGCTCGAGGCGCACGGCGCGCACCTGCCGCTGAGCACCGACACGGTCGTCGCCGAGCGGGTGGCGCGTGAGCTGGCGGATCGGCACGACGGGGCGTTGCTGCCCTCCGTGGCGTACGGCGAGACGTGGGCCACCTCCGGGTGGCCGGGCACGATCTCGCTCTCGCCCGAGACGGTGCGACTTCTTGCGATCGACCTCGCCCGCGGAGCCGTGGCATCCGGTCTCGACCGCGTCGTCGTCGTCAACGGCGACTTCGGCAACCGACTGCCGCTCGCCGCCGCCGCGCGCGATCTCGCGGCGGATGGCATCCGGGTCCTGGTCCTCGATCATCCCGGGCTCGCGGAGGCGGCGGACGCCGTGCGCGAGTCCGCGCCCGCCGTGCCGGGGATGAACCACGGCGAGGAGATCGAGACCTCGATGGTGCTCGCCGTCGCTCCCGACCTCGTGCACCCCGACCGGGCGCAGCCGCAGTATCCCGAATTCCCCGTCGACTTCGGCACGCGGCCCGTGCGGCTGCACGAGATCGGCGAGAACGCCGTGTTCGGCGACCCCCGACCGGCGACAGCCGCGAAGGGTGAGACGCTGTTCGCCGCGGTCATCGCCGCGGCGTCCGTCGAGGTGGAGCGGTTCCTCGCGGGCTGAGGCTCAGGGCGCGTAGTCCTGCACGCGCCGTCCGTGCGAGCGGTCGGTGAGGGCGGGGAGCCGCTCGGACAGTTCGTCGACGGCCGCGTCGATGTCGATCGTCAGAAGCTGCCGATCCCGCACGACGATGCGACCGTCCACGATCACGGTCGACACGTCGCCCTGGTGAGCGGACAGCGCGAGGGAGTGCGCGACGTCGTGCACGGGCTGCAGGTGCGGCGCACGGAAGTCGATGAGCACGATGTCTGCGCGGAGCCCCGGGCGCAGGGTGCCCACGCGATCCGCGAGCCCGAAGACCTCGGCGTTCTGCCGGGTCGCGAGATCGAGGAGATGGGCGGACGTCGCCCAGGTGGCATCCTTCGACGTGAACTTCTCGATCATGCCGAGGAGCCGCATGTTCTCGAGGACGTCGAGCGTGATGCTGCCGGCGGCGCCGTCCGTGCCGATGCCCACGTTGATGCCGGCGTCGTGGAGGAGACGCAGCGGCGTGGTCCCTTCCTGCGCGTGCAGCAGATACGTCTTGGTGCAGGACGCGACACCGATGCGGTCGGCGTACGGCTGCAGCAGTGCGACGTCTTCGGGCACGATGCCCGCCCCGTGCGCGATGATCGTGCCGGCTTCGAGGATGCCGGTGTCGTGCAGGATGCCGATGGGCGAGCGCCCACGACGGCTGAGGCTGGAGGCCGTCTGCGTGAGGTTCTCGGCGGCGTGGATGTGGATGCGGACGCCGAGGCGCTCGGCATCCTGTGCCGTCCGACGAAGATCGTCGTCGTCGACCGTGTACGGGGCGTGGGGTCCCAGGGCCGTGGTGATGCGTCCGCCGGCCGCGCCGTTCGCGTCGCGGGCGAAGGCGACGCTGCGCTCACGCCCGGCCGCGCCCTCGGAGGAGAAGAAGGTCGACGCGAGGAGAGCGCGGATGCCGGCGGCCTCGACCTCCTCGGCGATCGTGTCCATGCCGAAGTAGTGGTCGGCGAACGAGGTGACGCCGGACAGCAGCAACTCGCCGATCGCGATGCGCGCTCCGAGGCGGATGTCATGGTCGGTGAGGTTGACCTCCATCGGCCACACGTGCTGGTTGAACCACTCGTCGGTCGGAACGTCGGAGGCCGCGCCGCGGAACATGACCATCGGCGTGTGCGTGTGACTGTTCAACAGGCCCGGGATGGCGACGTGGCCCGTCGCGTCGACGACCTCGGCGCCGGCGATCGCTATCGGGTCGACGTCGTCGTCGGGGAGGATCCACGCGATGACTCCGTCCCTCACCCCGATGCTGTGCCCGGGGAACTCCTGGATGCCGCCGCGGGCGGCGGTGTCGTCGCGAGGGAGGTCGGGGTAGCCGACGGACGGGCGGCGGGTCTCGGTCACGACGCGGGCGTGCCGCACGACGAGGTCGACGGGATCGGTCACGTTCACTCCTCAGGGGTCCGGGTGCTGGCTCCGGGCACGAGCTCGGCGGGAAGGCTGGTGCGGCGGCGGGCGGCGACGCGGGTGCGACGCGCGAGTTCGAGCATCTCCACGGCTTCGGCCCCCATCTCGTGCCACGGGTGACGGAGGGAGGTGAGCGGCATGCCCTGCGCGTCGGGGTAGAGCTGCAGCAGGCTCGCGATCTGCACGTCGTCGGGAACGCGCACGCCCCGCGCGCGGAGCACCGTGAGCACGCCGGTTGCGACGTCGTCGTTCGCGCACACGAGCGCCTCGTCGCGTTCGACACGGTCCCACAGGCCTTCGGCCGACGTCACGCCGGCGAGCAGGTCGCTGCCCCGATAGACCACCGAGGTCACGGCGGGACCGGCAGCAGCGCAGGCTTCGGACACCGACGCGATGCGCCGGGCGTCGGCGGGGGAGTCGGGGTCGAGTCCGATGACGGTGACGGTGCGCGTCCCGGTGCGGGCCAGGTGGTCGGCGAGGACCGCAGCGGATGCCGCTTCGTCGAGGCTCACGGCGCTCGGGGTCTGCGGGTCGAGGAAGCGGCCCACCTGCACGAGGGGGAGTCCGTGCGACATGCGCTGCGCGTGGCCGCTCGCCTCGATCGTCGGCGGGCACACGATCAGGCCGTCGACGCGGCGGTCGAGGAGGTCGGCGACGCGGTCGTCGTGGTCGGCGCCGTCGGGGGCGACGTAGCGCAGCAGCGCGCCGATGCCCTGCGCGTCGAGGTTCTCCGTCACCGATTCGATGAGCGCGGAGAGGAACACCGTGGCGTATCGGGGGAGCACGAGCCCGACGCTCTGCGTCCGGCTCGAGCGCAGCGCGCTCGCGACCGCGTTGTGGCGGTAGCCGAGGCGCGCGGCGGCCGCGCGGATGCGCTTGAGCGTCTCCGGTGACACGGGACGGGAGCCCGACAGGGCGCGGGACGCCGTCGCGGTGGAGACGCCGGCCTCCGCAGCCACGTCGGACAGAGTGGCGCGGTCGTCGCCCGGGTCCAGATCGCTCACACCGTCATGCTACGCAATCGATTGCGTCACGGAAGGCGGGAAACGTGAACGCAACACAGTCGAAATCGCGCGAGAAGACAAGCGTGACTAGGGTGGCTCTCGGTCGCGTTCCCCCGACTCAGTCCGACCATCTTGCAATCGATTACATTTCGACCCCGCACCCCACCCGAAGGAGTCCCCATGCCTCGCCCCCTCCCCCGATCCCTCATGACGATGGGTGGCGTGCTCACCGTCGCCGCCCTCGCCCTCACCGGCTGCGGCGGCAAGACCGCCGACACCGGCTCGGCCAGCGCGTCTTCGAGCGGCCCCACCGTCGCCCTCCTGTACGGCACGACGGGCGACTTCTCGTTCATGGACAGCGCCTACAAGGGCTTCACCGAGGCGGAGGGCGAGTACGACTTCACCCCGCTCGAGCTCTCGAGCCCCAACACCGACGACTACCAGGACCGCGTCGACCTCGCCCTGTCGCAGAACGCGGCCCTCGCGATCGGCATCGGCTTCCAGTGGCAGCAGCCCATGTCGGAGACCGCGCACCCCGACACCGCGTTCGTCCAGGTGGATGCCGACGCCGGTACCGTCATCGACAACGTGACGACCATCTCGTTCGCCGCCGAGCAGTCCTCGTACCTCGTGGGTGTCGCCGCTGCGCTGACGTCGAAGAGCAAGCACGTCGGGTTCGTGGGCGGCGTGGACCAGCCCAGCATCCAGAACTTCTACACCGGCTACGAGGCGGGCGTGCACTCGATCGACCCGTCGATCGTCGTCGACAAGACCTACCTCGCCCCGCTCGGCGACTTCACCGGCTTCTCCGACCCCACCAAGGGCAAGGAGGCGGCCGCGTCGATGTACGCCGGTGGCGCGGACGTCGTGTACACCGCCGCCGGCGGCTCGGGCCAGGGCGTCTACGAGGAGGCCGCCGCCAGCTCCACCTCGGACAAGAAGAACTGGGCTATCGGTGTCGACGCCGACGTGTACCAGACGGTCGCGGACTCCATCAAGCCGTACATCCTGACCTCGGCGATCAAGAACGTCGACGTCGCGGTGAAGACCTCGATCGGCGAGTTCCTCGACGGCACGCTCAAGTCCGGTGAGGTCCGCTACGACCTGTCCAACGACGGCGTCGGCTACTCGACCTCGGGTGGCTTCCTCGACGCGTTCGCCGACCAGATGGCATCCATCAAGCAGGACATCATCGACGGCAAGATCACGGTCCCGACGGCGCTGTGATGACCGACGGGCAGGAGGTGCTGGTGCGCCTGAGCGGAATCGTGAAGCGATTCGGGACGTTCGTCGCGAACGACCGCATCGATCTCACGGTCCGCGCGGGCAGCGTCCACGCGGTGGTGGGTGAGAACGGCGCGGGCAAGTCGACGCTCATGAAGATCCTCTCCGGTGAGGAGAGCCCCGACGAGGGGACGATCGAGATCGACGGCCGCGCGACGGTCTTCCGCTCTCCGCGGGACGCGCAGGCGGCCGGCATCGGCATCGTGCACCAGCACTTCCTGCTCGCTCCCGGGCTCCGCGTCTGGGAGAACATCGTGCTCGCCGGCGAGCCCGGGGGGCCGGTCTTGATCGACTCCGCCCGGGCGCGCCGCGAGGTCACCGAACTCGCCGACCGCACCGGGTTCCCTGTCACCGTCGACGCCGAGGTCGAGACCCTCGGGGTCGGCATGCGTCAGCGCGTCGAGATCCTCAAGGTGCTCTACCGCGATGCGCGCATCATCATCCTCGACGAACCGACCGCGGTGCTCGTCCCGGCCGAGGCCGAGGCGCTCTTCGCCGCCATGCGGGCGTTCACCGCAGCCGGTGCTGCCGTGATCTTCATCTCCCACAAGCTCGACGAGGTGCTGTCCTTCGCCGACGACATCACCGTGATCCGCGCGGGTCGGGTCGTCGGCACCGCGGTCCCCGCCGAGACCACCGCCCCGCAGCTCGCCCGTCTCATGGTCAAGGCCGAGATGCCCGTCGTCGCGCCGCGCGAACAGCCCGCATCCGACCGCGTCGTCCTCGAGACCCGTGGCCTCGGAGTGCGCGGCGACGACCAGGTCGCACCGCTCGCCGACGTCGATCTGCGTGTCCACGCGGGCGAGATCGTCGGCATCGCCGGCGTCGAGGGGAACGGCCAGTCCGAGCTCCTCGCGGCCCTCATCGGACGGGCGGATGCCACGGGCACCGTGCTCCTCGACGGTGACGACGTCACCGCGCTCAGCACGGTGGACCGCCGCGCACGCGGCATGGGGTACATCTCCGAAGACCGTCACCGTGACGGCATCGTGCTTCCGCTGGCGCTCCGCGAGAACGCCGTGCTCGGCTACCAGCAGCTCCCGCCGGTCCGGCGCGGTCCGTGGTTCCGTCGCGGGGAGGCGGCGCGCGCCGCGGCCGAGATCATCGCGGCGTACGACGTCCGCGGCGGCGACCCGTCCACCCGCGCGTCGGCGCTGTCCGGCGGCAACCAGCAGAAGTTCATCGTCGGGCGCGAGCTCCTCCGCGAGCCGCGTCTGCTCCTCGCGGCCCACCCGACCCGCGGCGTCGACATCGGCGCGCAGGCCGCGATCTGGAGCGAACTCGTCGCCGCGCGCGACCGAGGGCTCGCGACCCTGCTCGTCTCCGCCGACCTCGACGAGATCCTGGCGCTGTCGGATCGGGTCCTGGTGCTGCACCGCGGCCGCATCGTCGCCGAGATCGACGCGCGCGGAGCGGACGTCGGCACGATCGGCGAGTACATGACCGGCGCGCGCGGGGGAGAGGCCGCCGCATGATCCGTCGCATCCTCACGACCGTCGCGGGTCCCGTCATCGCGATCGTCCTCGCCCTCGTCGTCACGGCGGTGTTCCTCACCGTCGCGGGCTACTCCGCGTCCTCCGCCTTCGAGGTGATGTGGGACTACGGCACGACCCCCGAGTCCCTGGCATCCACCGTCAACAACGCCATCCCGCTCTATTTCGCGGGCATCGCGGCGGCGTTCTCGCTGCGCATGGGACTGTTCAACATCGGCGTCGACGGGCAGTACCGCATCGCGGCGCTCGTCGGGGCGGTGGTCGCCGCCTCGCTCCCGCTGCCGCTCTGGCTCACGCTGCCCATCACCTTGCTGGCGAGCATGGCGGCCGGGGCGCTCTGGGCGCTCGTGCCGGCGCTGCTGAAGGTGTACCGGGGTGTCAACGAAGTCATCACCTCGATCCTGATGAACGCGATCGCCACCACGGTCGTCGCGGTGCTACTGGCGGACGTCTTCCGCTCCGGCGGCGGGCAGAACACCGGTTCGGCGCCGATCGGACCCGACGGGTCCATGCCCGTGCTGCTGGACCTCGGGGGTCGCGTGCAGATCTCCGGCTTCCTGCCGTTGGCCGTGCTCCTCGGCATCGGGTTCTTCCTGCTCCACGACCGGACGGTCTGGGGCTACACCGTGACCGTGGCGAACCTGTCGCCGGATGCCGCGGAGTCCGCCGGCATCTCGGTCAAGCGCCGCATCGTCACCTCGCTCCTGGCCTCCGGCGCCATCGCCGGACTCGTGGGTCTGCCGCACGTCCTGGGCACCGCGCACCGCCTCGACGGCACGCTCCCCACCGATCTGATGTTCACGGGTCTCGCGGCGGCGCTGCTGGGCCGCTCGCATCCGATCGGTACGGCGATCGGCGCGCTCGTGCTGGCGTTCGTCGAACGCAGCGCGCAGGTCCTCGGCATCGTGAAGCTCCCCACGGAGGTCGGCACGCTCTTCCTCGCCGTCGTCCTGCTCAGCTCGGCGCTCGGCTACTGGGTCGTCGAGAACGGCGAGCGCCGCCTCGCGCTCATCGCCGCGATCCGGCGTGCGCGCGCCGGACGAACGAAGGAGGCGTCGGCGGTATGAGCGCTGTCACCACTGTCCCACCCGCCCCGCGGCCGACCGACGCGCGGCGTGTGCGCGCTCGCGCGGTCGTGTCGTGGATCCTCCTGGGCTTCGGGCTGATCCTCATCGCCTCGTGGGTCTGCGACGCGCCCGGCATCGCCTCGTCCTCGACGTGGGGATCGGCGCTGCGTCTGACGGTCCCCATCGCCGTCGTCGCGATCGGTGCCCTGTACTCCGAGCGGGCCGGCGTCATCAACGTCGGCCTCGAGGGCATGATGATCGGCGGCACGTGGGGTGCCGGCCTGTTCGGATGGTTCGGGGGGCCGTGGCTCGCCCTCGTCGGCGGCATCCTCGGCGGGCTCGTCCTCGGGCTGCTCATGGCGGTGCTCTGTCTCGAGCTGGGTCTCAACCAGCTCGTCGTCGGTGTCGCCATCAACGTGCTCGCGGCGGCCCTGGCCCGCTTCCTCTCCGACATCGTGTTCAGCGGGATCGACGGGGGAAGCGTCGCGCGGTCGCCGCGCATCGACGGCAACGTCCCACGCGTGAGTCTGCCGTTCCTCTCCGGCGGGTTCGGGACCCCTGATCCGCTCCGCGACCTCGAGGCGGGTGGCATCCCGGTCGTGTCCCAGATCGCCGGCATCCTCGGAGGATTGACGCGCGATGTGTCCGTGGCCGCGATCATCGGGCTCGCGCTCATCCCGCTGACCGCCCTCGTGCTGTGGCGGACGCGGTTCGGTCTGCGCATGCGCGCCGCCGGCGAGGAGCCCGCGGCGCTGCAGGCTCTGGGCGGTCACGTGCACCGGACGCGGTACCTCGCGGTCCTCGTCGGCAGCGGCATGGCCGGCTTCGCCGGCGGCTACCTCGTGCTGATCTCGCAGGGCTACGTCGAGAACCAGGTCGCCGGTCGCGGTTTCATCGGTCTCGCCACGCTGATCTTCGGCAACTGGATGCCGGGAGGGGTGTTCGCGGGGTCGGCGCTGTTCGGTTTCAGCGACGCCGTCGGTCTCGGTCGGCCCGAGACGTTCACGGCGATGCTGTTCGTGCTCGGTGCGGTCTTCCTGGTCCTCGCCGCGCTGCGGTTGCGCCGGGGACTCGGTGTGCGCGCCGCGGTGCCGAGCCTCGTCCTGGGCGTGGTGCTCCTGGTCGCCGCCCTGTTCATCCCCCTGCCGAGCGCTCTCGCGTCCGCCGCTCCGTACCTGGTGACCCTCGCGGTGCTCGTGGTCGCGGGCACGCGCATGCGTCCGCCGCGCGCGCTCGGTCAGTTCTTCCCCCGCCGCAACTCCTCGAGGTGACTTCTGTGATCCACCCCCACCTGTCCCGTGTCCACGTCTGGGACGGTGTCTCCCACCTCGGTGTCGGCACCGTGCGGTGGAGCGACGGCACGCCCGCCGGATGCATCGACGCGGTGGACGTGATCGAGCCCGACGGGACCGCGGAGTACACCGTGCTCCCGGGCCTCATCGACACGCACGTGCATCTCATCGGCAACGCGTCCGACACCCCCGCGGACTTCCTGGCCTGGCCGCTCATCACCCGCCCCGAGGAGCAGGTGCTGCACGGCCTCGCGCACGCCCGCCGCGCGCTGTCGGTCGGCGTCACGACCGTGCGCGATCTCGCGGCCGATGACGTCCAGTTCTCGCTCGCGCGGGCGCTCGAATCGGGCATCGTCGAGGGACCGCGGGTGCTCGCGCACGGCCTCGTGAACATGACGGGCGGGCACGGCGACCTCTTCATCCCGCCGGCGGTGGTGGAGCGCAAACCCGTCGCCGACGGTCCCGATGCGTGCCGGGCCCTCGTGCGGCGCTGGGCGCGCTCCGGGGCGGACGGCATCAAGGTGCCGGTGAGCGGTGGCGTGCTGTCGGTCGGCGACAAGGCGTCGTGGCGCAACTACACGGATGCGGAGCTCGCGGCCGTGGTCGACGAGGCGCACGCGCTCGGCCTGCGGGTGGCGGCGCACGCCCACACCGAGGACGGCATCCGTCGGGCCCTCGCGCACGGCGTCGACTCGATCGAGCACGCGACCAAGCTCACCGCCTCGCTCACCGATGACATCGTCGTGGCCGGGACCACGGTGGCTCCCACACTCCTCATCAACGACCGGATCGCCGACGGCACGGCCCCCGCCGCGCCCGCGCAGCGCGAGATCGCTCGGGAGCTCGTCGCCGGTCGCGATGTCGCGTTCCGTTCCGCCGCCGCCGCGGGGGTGGAGTTCGTCCTCGGAACGGATGCCAACGGCTTCCACGTCGACTTCTCCGACCAGTGGGACGAGATGCGGGCGATGGCCCGGGTTCTCGGGTGGGATGCCGAACGGGTGCTGCAGGCTGCGACCTCGCGGGCGGCGAAGGCGATCGGGCGCGACGCCGACCTCGGCCGCGTCGCCGAGGGCTTCGCCGCCGACCTGGTGGTCGTCCGAGGCCGCCCGTGGGAGGACGCCGCGGCGCTCCGCGCCGACGCCGTCGTCGCCGTCGTGCGCCGCGGGCGGGTGGTGGCGGGGTCGCTCCCCGCGTCCTCGACGTCGTGACCCCCGGGTGAGTGTCCAGGACACGCCGTATCGGCGCCCTCGCGAACGGCGTGTCCTGGACACTCGATGCACCGTTGCGGGGCGCTCGCGGGGGCTGCGCGGTCAGTGCGACTCGACGATGCAGACCGCGCTCATACCGGGGGTGAGGGCCTCGAACACGTGCGGGGCGTCGCCGGGGTAGGAGAGGTAGTCGCCGGGCGAGAGATCGTAGGGCGCGTCGACCGGGCCGATACGCCCCCGCCCGGTGACGAGCACCACGTGCTCGACCGTCCCGCGCGGGTGGGGGTCGGACACGCGGGGGCTCCCCGGCTCCGCGCTCAGCACGTAGATGTCGCGACGCGCGTGCGGCGGGCTCGCCGACAGCAGCACCGCGAGGTAGTCGGCGGAACTCGCGGGGACGGCGGCCGTGCCTTCTCCCGCGCGGATGAGCGTGGGGGAGCGGACGCCCTCGTCCACCAGCACCGCGAACGGCACCTCCAACGCCGACGCCAGGGCCCAGAGGGTCTCGACGCTGGGGTTGCCCCCGCCGTTCTCGAGCTGCGACACCGTGGCCTTCGCCACCCCGGCGCGACGCGCCAGCTCGGACACGCTGAGGTCGCGCCGCTCGCGTTCGCGGCGCAGGGTCGTCGCGATGCGGTCGCCGAGGTCGCTCATGCGTTCATTATGCTCGCCGATCGTTCGACTTGACGAACGAGCGCCCATCGTTCGAAGATCTGACCATGCGTTCATTACGTCGAACGATTCAGGAGCCGGCCGTCCGTCAGGGGCTCGCCGTGGCGGTGGCGACCAGCGCCTACGGCATCTCGTTCGGCGCGCTCTCCGTGGCATCCGGTCTCGACGTGTGGCAGACGTGCGTGCTGAGCCTCGTGATGTTCACCGGGGGCTCGCAGTTCGCCTTCGTCGGTGTGATCGCCGCCGGGGGACTCGCGGCCGCCCCGGCGGCGATCGCGTCGGCGGGTCTGTTGGGCGTGCGGAACGCGGCCTACGCGATTCGGATGTCGCCCGTGATCGGGCCGGGCCGCGTGCGCCGTTCCCTCGCGACCCCGTTCACGATCGACGAATCGGTGGCCGTGTCGCTGGCGCAGTCGACGGCCGCGGCGCGCCGCACCGGATTCTGGGTCACGGGGATCGCGATCTGGATCGGCTGGAACGTCACGACGCTCGCCGGTGCGCTCCTCGGCGACGTCCTGGGCGATCCGCGCGCGTGGGGATTGGATGCCGCGGCGGCCGCCGCCTTCCTCGCCCTTCTGTGGCCGCGCCTGCGGGGGCGTCAGCCCCTCGCCGTCGCAGTCGGCGCGGCGGCCGGCGCCGCGCTGCTCACACCGTGGGTGATGCCCGGCATCCCCGTCATCGCCGCGGCGGGTGTCGCCGTCGCGCTGGGGTGGTTCGACCCGCGTCCCCGTGCAACGCCGAACGCCGACGAGAGGGGGATGCCATGACCCTGTGGACCGCGGTGCTCGCGGCATCCGTGCTCTGTCTCGGGCTCAAAGCGGCGGGCTATCTGCTGCCGCAGGGGTGGCTCGACGCCCCGCGCCCCGCCCGTATCGCCGACCTGCTCACGGTCGCGCTGCTCTCGGCGCTCGTCGTCGTGCAGGCTCTGGGAGCCGGGCCCGCGATCGTCGTCGACGCGCGGCTCCCCGCGGTCGGGGTGGCGGCCGTGCTGCTGTGGCGCCGGGCGCCGTTCCTCGTCGTGGTCGCCGCCGCGGCCGTGACCGCAGCGCTGCTGCGCGCGCTCGGCTGGGCCACATGAACCCGCGCCTAGACTGACGTCGTGGGTTCAGGGATCGTTCGCGTCATCGGGTGGATCGTCGCGTTCGTCGTCGGTGCCTTCTACGGGACCGCGGCCACCGTCGGACATGCCTTCCGTCTCGGGTTCGTCCCGGTCGGGCTCATCCTCGGGATCGTGGGATGCGCGGGACTCCTCATCGCCCTGCGCACGCTGACGCAGGACCGGGTCAACGCCATCGCGGGCGGACTCGGGATCATCGCCGCGACGTACCTGTTCTCGCAGGTCGGCCCGGGCGGCTCCGCGATCGTGGCCGCCGCCACACCCGACACCGAATGGATCGCGATCGCCTGGACCTTCGTCGGACCGATCCTGCTCGCCCTGGTGGCCTTCTTCCCCGACCTGTCGAAGATGCGCCCCGAGCCCGCCGACGGATCATAGGACACCGGCGCGCGGCCCGGTCCCCGTCGCCGTCACGCGTAGACTGAGCGGGTGACTTACGTGATCGCCCTCCCGTGTGTCGATGTCAAGGATCGCGCGTGCATCGACGAGTGTCCCGTCGACTGCATCTACGAGGGTGAGCGGTCGCTCTACATCCACCCCGACGAATGCGTCGACTGCGGTGCGTGCGAGCCCGTCTGCCCCGTCGAGGCGATCTACTACGAGGACGACCTCCCCGAAGAGTGGTCGGACTACTACAAGGCCAATGTCGAGTTCTTCGACGACATCGGTTCCCCCGGCGGTGCGGCCAAGGTCGGTGTGATCGCCAAGGATCACCCGGTGATCTCGGCGCTCCCCCCGCAGAGCCACTGACCCGTGGGCGTCGCCGATCTCGCCGACTACCCCTGGGACGCGGTCGCTCCGTACGCGGAGCGCGCCCGCCGTCATCCCGCCGGCATCGTCGACCTCTCGATCGGTTCGCCCGTCGACCCGACTCCGGCCGTCGTGGCCGAGGCGCTCGCGGCGGCGACCGACGCGCACGCCTATCCCCAGACGATGGGGACTCCCGCGCTGCGTGAGGCGATCGTGGACTGGTACGCCCGGCGCCGCGGCGTCCCCGGTCTCACACCCGCGCACGTGCTGCCCACCGTGGGGTCGAAAGAACTCGTCGCCCTGCTGCCGCTGCTCCTCGGGATCGGTCCCGGGGACGCCGTCGTCCACCCCCGGGCGGCCTACCCGACCTACGAGGTCGGCGCCCGTCTCGTGGGCGCGGATGCCGTGGCATCCGACGATCCCGCCGAATGGCCCGAGAACACCCGCCTGGTGTGGATCAATTCGCCGGGGAACCCCGACGGCCGCGTGCTGTCGACGGACGAACTCGCGGATGCCGTGACCCGGGCTCGAGCCCTCGGTGCGGTGCTGGCCTCCGACGAGTGCTACGCCGAGCTCGGCTGGGACGCTCCCTGGGACACGGCGGGCGTCCCGAGCGTGCTGGATCCGGCGGTCGTGGGTGACGACCTCTCCGGTGTGCTCTCGGTCTACTCCCTCAGCAAGCAGTCGAACCTCGCGGGATATCGCGCGGCGTTCCTCGCCGGCGACCCCGAGGTCGTGGCCCGTCTGCTGACCGGTCGCAAGCACCTCGGGCTCATGCCGCCCGCTCCGGTGCAGCGCGCCATGACGGTCGCGCTCGGCGACGACGCGCACGTCGCGGAGCAGCGCGAGCGCTACGCCCGCCGCCGCGCGGTGCTGAAGCCCGCGGTCGAGGCCGCCGGGTTCCGCGTCGACCGCAGCGAGGGCGGTCTGTACCTGTGGGCGACCGAAGGGCGGGATGCGTGGGACAGCGTCGGACGCCTCGCCGATCTCGGCATCCTGGTCGGTCCCGGGCACTTCTACGGCACGCATTTCCCCCAGCACGTCCGCTTCTCGCTGACGGCCACGGACGAGCGCATCGCCGCCGCGGCCGAGCGCCTGGCGCCCTGAGGCGCGAGGACAGGAGGATCCCTCCATCGGGAGGGGGCATCCTTTGGCGATGTCATCTGTACGTCGTCGGCCCCGATAGGCTGTAGGGGCACTTCGAGCGGACCACCCTCCGCCGGGTGCCGTGTCGGGAATCGCACAGTCGGATCCCGGCCGCGGACCACGGTCCGGACGACAAGGGCGACCAGAAATCGCAAGGAGGCGCGGTGAGCGACGCGGGTATCGAGCACGACAAGGCCACCCTCTCGGTGGGGGGCACCACCGCCGAATTCCCGGTCCTCCGGGGCACCGACGGGATCCCGAGCATCGACGTCGCGTCACTGACCCGGCAGACCGGTCACACCACGCTCGACTACGGCTTCGTCAACACCGCTTCGACCAAGTCGAACATCACCTTCATCGACGGTGACCAGGGAATCCTGCGCTACCGCGGGTACCCGATCGAGCAGCTGGCGCAGCACAGCACCTATCTCGAGGTCGCGTGGCTCCTCATCTACGGCGAGCTGCCCTCGGCATCCGAGCTGGCGGAGTTCGACGAGCGCATCCGCCGTCACACGCTCCTGCACGAAGACCTGAAGCGCTTCTTCTCGTCGCTTCCTCCGACCGCGCACCCGATGTCGGTGCTCTCGGCCGCGACCGCGGCGCTCTCGACCTACTACGAGTCCGAGTCCGACCCGCACAACCCCGAGCACGTCGAGCTGAACACGGTGCGCATGCTCGCCAAGCTCCCCGTGATCGCGGCGTACGCGCACAAGAAGAGCATCGGCCAGGCGTTCCTGTACCCCGACAACTCGCTGAGCTTCGTCGACAACTTCCTCAAGCTGAACTTCGGCGTGCTGAGCGAGATCTATCAGGTCAACCCGGTCATGACGAAGGCCCTCGACCTCCTGCTCATGCTGCACGCCGACCACGAGCAGAACGCCTCGACGTCGACCGTTCGTCTGGTGGGCTCCACGGGAGCCAACCAATTCGCGTCGATCTCGGCCGGCATCCAGGCGCTCTCCGGCCCGCTGCACGGCGGAGCGAACGAGGCCGTGCTGCAGATGCTCGGACGCATCCGCGACTCGGGCGAGAGCGTCGAGCGGTTCGTCGAGCGCGTGAAGAACAAGGAAGACGGCGTGAAGCTCATGGGCTTCGGGCACCGCGTCTACAAGAACTACGACCCGCGCGCGAAGCTCGTGAAGGGTGCCGCGGACGAGGTGCTCGAGGCTCTCGGCGTGAGCGACCCGCTGCTCGACCTCGCCAAGGAGCTCGAGCAGATCGCCCTCGAGGACGACTACTTCAAGGAGCGTCGCCTCTACCCGAACGTCGACTTCTACACCGGCGTCATCTACAAGGCGATGGGTTTCCCGACGCGCATGTTCACGGTGCTCTTCGCCATCGGGCGTCTCCCCGGGTGGCTGGCGCAGTGGCGCGAGGCGATCACCGACCCGCAGACGAAGATCGGCCGTCCGCAGCAGCTGTACACGGGGGCCGCGCAGCGCGACTACCCCGGCGCCGTCTGATCCGAGCGCACACGCCCCGCCCCTCTCGCGAGGGGCGGGGCGTTTCGCTGCGGCGCCCGTCCGCGCGTGCGCGACGGCCACACCGCACGCGAGAAACGCCCTCCCCGGCGAGACACGCCACGAGGCGCCGTGTCTCGCCGGGGAGAGCGTTTATCGAGGGCAGGTCAGGCGTGCAGCGCGGCGTTGAGCATGACGCCGACACCGGCACGCGCCGAGGCCTCGACGGCGCCCGTCAGCGAGTTGCGGCGGAACAGGATGCCGTCGCGGCCCGACAGCTCCCCGGCCTTGACGGTCTCGTCGCCGACGCGCACCTTCGTGCCCGCGGTGACGTACAACCCGGCCTCCACGACGCAGTCGTCGCCCAGCG
Source organism: Microbacterium sp. 71-36 (assembly GCF_001898305.1). NCBI lineage: Bacteria > Bacillati > Actinomycetota > Actinomycetes > Micrococcales > Microbacteriaceae > Microbacterium > Microbacterium sp. 71-36. The sequence goes on along the minus strand of NZ_MKTP01000001.1, from coordinate 646,667 downwards.
AGATCCCGATCCCGGCGTTGGCACCGAGGAGCGTCCGCGCGCCGATCGAGACGCGGTGCGTGCCACCGCCGGACAGCGTCCCCATGATGGACGCGCCCCCGCCGATGTCGGTCCCGTCGCCGATCACCACGCCCTGCGAGACGCGGCCCTCGATCATCGAGGACCCGAGGGTCCCGGCGTTGAAGTTCACGAAGCCCTCGTGCATGACCGTCGTGCCGGGGGAGAGGTAGGCGCCCAGACGGACGCGGGACGCGTCGGCGATGCGGACACCGGCGGGCGTGACGTAGTCGAGCAGGCGCGGGAACTTGTCGAGGCCCTGGATCTGGATGCCATGGCGCAGCAGCGCGGGACGCAGGCGCGTCGCGTCGTCGGGGTGCATCGGGCCGGCGGTGGTCCACGCGACATTGGGCAGGTGCGCGAAGATGCCGTCGAGCGAGATCTCGTTCGGGCGGACGAGCCGGTGCGACAGGGCCTGCAGCCGGAGGTACGCGTCCACGGTCGAGGCCGGCGCGGCATCCGCGTCGATCGTCACCGTGACGACCTCCACGTGCACGGCGCGGCGATCGTCGGGGCCCGCGAGGTCGGCGAGGGCGTGGTCCGCGCCGGCGTCGGTCGTGCCGAGCGCGGGAGCGGGGAACCACGCGTCCAACACCGTCCCGTCCGCTGCGATGGTGGAGAGGCCGGTACCGGTGATCAGTCGTTCGTTCGTCACTCCGACAGGCTAGCGGGGCGCCCTGGGTAGGATCGGACGCATGCCCACGCTCGACCTGACCGCGTCCTCCGTCGAGATCACCCGGGCGATCTGCGACATCCCCAGCGTCTCCGGCGACGAGACCTCGCTCGCGGATGCCATCGAGGCGGCGGTCTCCGGACACCCTCACCTCGAGGTGATCCGCGACGGCGACACGATCGTCGCCCGCACGAATCTCGGACGCGACCGCCGGGTCGTGATCGCCGGCCACATCGACACGGTTCCGATCAACGACAACCTGCCGGTGCAGAACCGCGAGATCGACGGGGAGCCCTTCCTCTGGGGGCGCGGCACGGTCGACATGAAGGCGGGCGTCGCCGTACAGCTCAAGCTGGCCGTCGAGCTGACCTCCCCTCCTGTCGACATCACGTGGATGTGGTACGACCACGAAGAGGTCGACTCGTCGCTCAACGGCCTCGGCCGACTCGCCCGCAACCGTCCCGACCTCTTCGTGGGCGACTTCGCGATCCTCGGCGAGCCGAGCAACGGAGAGGTCGAGGGCGGCTGCAACGGCACGCTGCGGGCGCTCGTCCGGACCGCCGGCGTCCGCGCGCACAGCGCCCGCTCGTGGATCGGCGAGAATGCGATCCACAAGGCCGCCCCGATCCTGACACGTCTCGCGGAGTACCGTGCCCGGGAGATCGAGGTCGAGGGCCTCGTCTACCGAGAAGGTCTGAACGCGGTGCGCATCAGCGGCGGTGTGGCCGGCAACGTCATCCCCGACGCGTGCGAGGTGGAGGTCAACTACCGCTTCGCCCCCAGCCGCGACGCGGCCGCCGCCGAGCGGGTGGTGCGCGACGTGTTCACCGGATTCGACATCGAGATCGTCGACGTCGCCGAGGGAGCTCGCCCCGGATTGGATGCCGCCCTCGCCCGGGACTTCGTCGCCGCCGTCGGCGCCACCCCCCAGCCGAAGTACGGCTGGACCGATGTCGCGCGGTTCTCGGCTCTCGGCATCCCGGCCGTCAACTACGGTCCCGGCGACCCGCACCTCGCGCACCACGACGAGGAACGCGTCCCGCTCGCGCAGATCGAGTCCGTCGAGCGCGGGCTGCGGTCCTGGCTGACCGGATCGTGAGCACGGAGACCGCGACCCCTGCCCGGGCGCGCTCCTGGCAGGGCTGGCCCGTGGTGGCGAGGATCGCGGTCGTCTACATCGCGGCCCGTCTGGTGACGACCGGTTTCTTCCTGCTCGCCGCGGCGCTGTCGGGGCCCGGGTCCCGGTACGGGGTCGCGCCCTCCCTCGGCGAGCTGGCGCTCGGCTGGGATGCCCAGTGGTACTGGTTCGCGGCCGTCAACGGATACCCGGCCGAGCTTCCCCTGACCGCGCAGGGCGGCGTCGCCGAGAACGCGTGGGCCTTCCTGCCGGTGTTCCCGTATCTGGCCGCGGGCCTCGGGACGATCCTCGGCTCGTGGGCCGCGGGCGCGGTCGTCATCTCGCTGCTCTCGGGCTTCGGCGCGAGCGTCGTCCTCGACGGACTGCTGCGGGAGCGCATCGGCGGATCGGCCGCGATGTGGGCGGTCGCGTTCTTCGCCTGCGGACCGCTCGCCGCGATGTTCCAGGTCGGATACGCCGAGTCGCTCTTCCTCTTCCTGCTCTTCCTCGCTCTGCGTTGCGTGCAGCGGCGTCGCTGGGTGTGGCTGTATCTCCTCGTCCCCGTGATGGGGTTCACGCGTCCCGGCATCCTGGCCTTCGCGCTCTTCCTCGGGCTGTACGGCCTTCACCGGTTCTTGCGACGTCGAGCGGAGCCGCTGCCGCTGCGCGACGTCGCGCACCTCGTCGGGGTCGCCGGCGTGGCGGTCGTGGTCGGGTTCGCCTGGCAGTTCATCGCAGCCGTCGTGACGGGCGATTCCGGGGCGTACCTCGCCACCGAGCTCGCCTGGCGGCGCAACTGGATCGCCGACAGCGCCGGGGGCTTCATCCCCGTCGACGGGTGGATCCAGGCGGCCGGATTCTGGTTCACGCAGTGGGGCCTGGGCCCGGTGGCCGGGTACGTGGCGCTCGTGCTCCTCGTGCTCGGAACCGCTGCGGTGCTGCTGTTCGCCCCGCAGGTGAAGCGTCTGGGTGTCGAGCTGCGCCTCTGGTCGGCGAGCTATCTCATCTATCTGCTGCTGGTGTTCTTCCCGCAGTCGAGTGTCTTCCGGCTTCTCGTGCCGATCTCGCCGCTGTGGGGAGCGCTGGCCGTCCCCCCTTCGCGCACCTGGCGCGTCGCCGTGCTGGCGGCCGCGCTGCTCGGTCAGTGGTGGTGGATCTACAACATGTACGGCCTGGGGAACACGTACTGGCAGATCCCGTGACCTCGCGTGACGCCACCGCGAGAGGCGCGGCAACTCGGGGTACTCCGAGGACCGACTAAACTAGTCCGTAGACCAACGACGAAAAGGGGGCCGCGATGGCAGCCATGAAGCCGCGTACCGGTGACGGACCGATGGAGGCCGTGAAGGAGGGCCGGCTCATCATCGTGCGTGTTCCGCTCGAAGGCGGCGGGCGCCTGGTGGTGTCCGTCAACGACGCCGAGGCCAAAGAACTGTACGACGTTCTCGGCGGTGTCGTCGGCGCAGCCTGACGCATCTTCGACGAAGGCCGGTCCCCGCGGGGGCCGGCCTTCGTCGTCGGTGGAGGGGTGAGGCGATCACGCCTCTCAGGTGATCGGGGTGACCGTCGTCAGTTGGAGGAGTCCCTCGCCGGTGGTCGACAGGGCGCCGAAGACGGCGGGGGAGGTCTGCACCTCCTGGATCAGCGAGCGGTACGCGGTCGTGACGGCATCGCGGCGGACGGGGTCGGCCACTGACCCGCCGGCGAGCACGCGCGGGACGAGGACCGTGCCCCCGGCACGCACCAGACGCAGGCCGTGCTCGACGTACTCGATGACTCCCTCGGCGTCGGCGTCGATGAGGACGATGTCGTAGGACGCCTCGTTCATACGCGGGAGGACGTCGGCGGCGCGGCCGGTGATGAACCGGGCGCGAGCCGCGGGAATCCGGGCCTCGGCGAAGGCCGCGCGGGCGGCCCCGAGGTGCTCCGGTTCGCTGTCGATCGTGGTGAGCGTCGCGCGCGGCGAGCCGTGGAGGAGCCAGAGGCCCGAGACGCCTCCGCCCGTGCCGACCTCGACGACGTTGAGGGCTCGGGATGCCGCGGCGAGCACGGCGATCTGCGCGCCGACGGCGGGGCTGATCGGCGCCGCTCCGAGCTCGAGCGCGTGCGCCCGCGCGCGGGCGATGTGCTCCGGCTCGACCGTCGACTCCTGCACGAACCGCTCGTTCGCCTCGTAACCGCTCACGTGGACCTCCCCGCTCAGGCTAGACGGGTGGGTGGTGCGGACGGCCGAGGCGCGGCGGGTAATCTGAACTCATGTTCTTCGGGCTCACGATCGAGAAGCTTCTGCTGATCGGTGTGATCGCCGCACTCATCATCGGACCGGAGCGTCTCCCGAAGTATGCGGAGTCGCTGGCTCGCCTGAGCAAGCGTGCGCGCGAGGCGATGCAGGGCGCCAAGACGCGCATGCGCGACGAGATGGGTCCCGAGTTCGACGACGTCGACTGGCGCAAGCTCGACCCGCGGCAGTACGACCCCCGCCGCATCATCCGTGAGGCGCTCCTCGAAGACACTCCGACGGCGACGATGCGCGCCGCCGGCGCCGCCGCGCTCGCGACGCAGGCGGCATCCGACAAGCCGGCCGTCGCCCCGATCTTCGTCCCGGGTGAGACTCCGCCGTTCGACGACGAAGCCACCTGATCCTTAGCCGAGGCGCAGCGGCAGCGAGCGTCCCGACAACCCCCGCGGGCGCACCGCGAGAGCCGCCGCCGCCGCGTCGATGGCGATCGAGGCGGGGTCGTCCGGCTGGGAGATCACGACGGGGCGGCCGTCGTCGCCGCCGGTCCTGAGCGCGGGACTCAGCGGGACGGATGCCAGCAGTGGCACGTCGTGACCCTCGTTCGACAGCGCGCGGGCGACCGCTTCGCCGCCGCCCGAGCCGAACAGGTCGAGCAGAGTCCCGTCGGGCAGGGCCATCGCGGCCATGTTCTCGATGACGCCGATGGGCGTCTGACCCGTCTGGCGCGCCACGACACCCGACCGCACGGCCACGTCGGCGGCGGCGGCCTGCGGGGTCGTCACGACCAGGACGTCCGCGTGGGGGAGGAGTTGTCCGACCGAGATCGCGACATCGCCGGTGCCCGGCGGCATGTCGAGCAGGAGCACATCGAGGTCGCCGAAGTACACGTCCGTCAGGAACTGCTGGACGGTCCGGTGGAGCATGGGGCCGCGCCACGCGACCGCGCCGGCGGCCTCCTCGCCCGGACGGCGCAGGAACATCCCGATCGAGATCACCTTCACGCCGTACGCCACCGGCGGGAGGATCAGGTCATCGAGGCGGGTGGGCGCCGGGGGCAGCCCATCGGCGTCGACGAGGCCCAGTAGGCCCGGGATGGAGAAGCCGTGGACATCGGCATCCACGAGTCCCACCCGCAGACCACGAGCGGCGAGGGCGACGGCGAGATTCGCGGTGAGCGTCGACTTGCCCACGCCCCCCTTGCCGCTGGTCACGGCGATGACACGGGTGAGCGAATCGGGTCCGAACGGCATCTCGCGCTTCGCGCGGCCGCCCCGGAGGCGTTCCGTCAGCGCACGACGCTCGTCGGGCGACATCACCCCGACGGCCACCTCGACCGACGAGACTCCCGCCACAGACGCCGCCGCGGCCCGGACGTCGCGTTCGATCCGGTCGGCGGCGGGGCATCCGACGATCGTCAGAGCGATACCGACCTCGGCGACGCCGTCGCGCACAGCGATGTCGCGCACCATGTCGAGCTCGCCGATCGGGCGACGCAACTCCGGGTCGGTGACGGCGGCCACCGCGGTGCGCACGCGGTCGGCGACCGCCTCGCTCACGACGTCGCCGACTTCGTCTCGGCGGCGTCGTGGTCGTCGAGACGTTCCAGCGCCGCCTTGAGCTCGGCGCGCAGGCTCTCCTTCGTGATGACCTCGTCGGTCAGATCGCGCACGGCCATGCGCAGGGCCACGATCTCGCGGGCCAGGTACTCCGTGTCCGCGAGGTTGCGCTCGGCGCGCTGACGATCCTGCTCGATCTGCACCCGGTCGCGGTCGTCCTGCCGGTTCTGGGCGAGCAGGATCAGCGGAGCCGCGTACGACGCCTGCAGCGACAGCACGAGGGTCAATGCGGTGAACCCGATGGCGGCGGAGTCGAAGCGCAGCTCGTCGGGCATGAGGGAGTTCCACCCCATCCACACGACGCAGAACAGCGTCAGCGAGAGGAGGAACGTCGGGGTTCCCATCGCGCGCGCCACCCACTCCGTGAAGCGGCCGAAGCGGTCGCGTGAGGGCTGCGGCGCGCGGGGGGCGAGCATGCCGGTGCGCCCGCGCGGGGCGTCGAGGGCGGTCTGTCGTTGTGCACGTGCCATCAGCGCCTCCTCGGGGTGTGGGTCGTGATCTGGGGGATACTCGCGGTCGCGGTCGGTCTGATCGTCGCCTTGGGTTTCGGATCATCGCTGTCGTGCGTGCGCCAGTCGTCGGGCAGCAGATAGTCGAGCACGTCGTCGACGCTGACGCAGCCGACGAGACGGTGCGCCTGATCGACGACGGGCAGCGAGACCAGGTTGTAGCTCGCCAGCAGGCGCGCGACCTCGGCCGCCGAGGCGTCCGCGGGCACGGGCTCGAGGGTGTCGTCGATGATCGCGCCGAGACGCTCGTGCGGGGGGTAGCGGAGCATGCGTTGGAAGTGCACGGTCCCCAGCAGCCGGCCCGTGGGCGTCTCGTACGGCGGGAGGGTGATGAACACGGATGCCGCGAGCGCGGGGTGCAGCTCGTGACGACGGATCAGCGCGAGGGCCTCGGCCACCGTGGCATCCGCCGACAGCACGATCGGCTCGGGCGTCATCAGGCCACCGGCGGTGTCGGGGCCGTACTGCAGCAGGGCGCGGACGTCGTCGGCCTCTTCGGGCTCCATCAGCTCGAGGAGCTGCTCGGAACGCGACTCGGGGAGCTGGCCGAGGAGGTCGGCCGCGTCGTCGGGCTCCATGGCATCCAGGATGTCGGCGGCGCGTTCGTCGCCGAGCTGCTCGAGGATGTGCACCTGCTCGTCCTCGGGCATCTCTTCGAGGGCGTCGGCGAGGCGGTCGTCGCTGAGCTCCTCGGCCACCTCGATGAGGCGCTCCTCGGGCAGGTCGAGAAGCGTGTTGGCGAGGTCGGCGGGCTTCAGCTCGGAGTACGTCGCGACGAGCTGCTCGGCGGACTGGGCTTCTCCGGGGGTCTGGTTCTCGCGCACCGCGCTCCAGGCGGCGAACGTCGTCGCCCCCTTCGCGAACGGGGACGCGCTCGTGCGCGGGCGGCGCAGGAACAGCTGTCCCACGTCCCACTCGCCGAGACGATTGCGTTCGATCGCGACGTCTTCGATCACGGCGTCGCCGGAGCCGTCGACCAGGTGGACGCGGCGGCCGAGCATCTCGGCCATGACCCGCACCTCGCCGCCGCGCTGCTGGAAGCGGCGGACGTTGATGAGGCCGGTCGTGATGACCTGACCGGCCTGGATGGAGGTGACGCGCCCGATGGACACGAACACATGTCGTCGGCCGGGGATCTCGACGACGAGGCCCACGACGCGCGGCGCATCCGACGCGCGGTAGATCACCACGACGTCGCGCACTTTCCCGAGGCGGTCTCCCGCGGGATCGAACACCGTGCAGCCCGCCAAGCGGGCGACGAAAACCCTTTGCGTGCTCACCGTCCCAGCGTAGTCCGCGAACCCTCGGGGGAGCCGACCGTGGCGGCGGGGCCGCGTGACAAGATGGGGAAATGAGCATGTTCGCGGGGCAGATGGGAGCGGGTCGGGACGAGGTCGGCGAGAAGGTCGCGTCGTTCCCGACGTACGAGAAGGCGCAGAAGGCGGTCTCCTCGCTCATCGCGGGCGAGGTCCCCGCGCGCGACATCGCGATCGTCGGATCCGGGCTCCGCTCGATCGAGCGCATCACCGGCCGTCTCGGTTACGCCACGGCGGCGCGTTCGGGAGCCCTGAACGGTCTGATGCTGGGCCTGCTGTTCGCGTTCATCTTCGTGCTCGGCACGCCCACGGCGCAGATCTCGGCGTTCCTCGGCGTGCTGCTGGTCGGTATGGCACTCGGCATGCTCCTGAGCCTCGGCACGTACTCGATCGTGCGTCGTCGACGCGACTTCGCGTCCGTCATGCAGGTGACCGCCGACCACTACGACGTGTGCGTCGCCGCTCCGAGCCTCGCGAAGGCGCGTGGCATCCTCGGACCCGTCGGCGCGTCCCGCACCGTCGTGGCGCGTCCGGCCGCACCGGCCGACACGGCTCCGCCGCTGTACGGCGAGCGGGTGCAGAACCCCGGCGCCGCGGGTCCTGCGGTGCCGCCGCGTCCGCCCGCTCCGTCGCGTCCGGTCGACGACGAGCCCCCGCGGTACGGGGAGCGCGTGACCCCGCAGAGCGCTTCGGCGACGCCGCCCGCGGAGTCGCAGCCCGGCTCCGACGGGGCGCCCGAGTCGAACCCGTCGCGCGACGACCGGTGACCGCGCGTCCCGTTCGGATCCCCGTCGCGCTCCCGGCGGGCGAGTCCGAGGTGTCGGGACTGTGGGCCGACGTCGCGGGTGCGCAGACGACGGTCGCGTTGGCGCACGGTGCCGGCGCCGGCATGACGCACCCGTTCTTGGAGGGGCTCGCGGCGGCCCTCGTGGAGGGCGGTGTCTCCGTGCTCCGGTTCGTCTTCCCGTACGTCGAGGCGGGACGACGCATGCCCGGCCCCGCCGCTCAGGCCGTCGCCACGTGGGCGGCCGTGCAGGGGTGGCTGTCGGAGCAGGGGGTCGGGTCGTTCGCCGCGGCGGGCAAATCGTACGGCGGTCGCATGGCCTCGGTCGCGGCCGCCGAGCGAGAGATCACGCCCCGGGCGCTCGTCTACCTGGGCTACCCGCTGCACCCGCCGGGACGACCGGATAAGCCGCGGGCGGACCATCTTCCCGCGATCTCTGCTCCGCAGCTGTTCGTGGAGGGGGAGAACGACCCGTTCATCGCCCCGCGGGAGCAGTTCGACGCGGTCGTCGCAACGTGCCGGGACGCCCGTGTCCACTGGATCGAGGGCGCGAATCACTCCTTCGAGGTGAAGGGCGCGCGTCGGCCCGCCGAGGAGATCGGTGCGGGGCTGGCCGGGGTCGTGGGGGAGTTCGTGGCGGGGCTAGGCGGCCGCTAGCGGGGCGGTGACTCGCTGGAGGTGTCCTCGACGCCGCAGCGAGATATCGCAAGGAGCTCGACTGCTTTTCCTTCGTCGAGGGTGGACTGCTCCGCAGAGAGTGTCATTCGGGGCGAATCGCGCACCAGGTAGACGAATGCCCGTTGGGTCGGCACTCCGAGTTCCTCTCTCGTCCAACCGGCTCCGAGGAGATCGGGCAGCTGCTGAAGGAATGCCTCCACGTCGAAGCTGTCGGGCACCGCTACTTTCCATTGACCCGTGTAGAACGCCCCGCCGCCCCTGGAGTGCAGTAGAAGTTTGTCGTCGCATCCATAGGGCTCGAACTCGGGCGTACGTTCGATCCGGCCAGGCTCGGGGAGGAGATCGACTACTTGCTGGAGCGCGTCGAGTGTTTCTTGCCGAACCTCTGAGTAAGTCGGTCGTTGCGCACAGCCGGCCATCAAGAGAACGACGCTGAGAGAGACTGCGAGAAAGACTGCTCGTCGCTTCATGCGTTCCCGCCGCCGAGAGCTAGTGTCTGCTTCACCTGATTCAGAACCTTTCCATTGATCGACTCGTCGTCGCTCATCAGCGCGCTGTGGTGATCGACGCTCTGGTCGATGATGCGGGGGAGATAGAACGGCTGGCCGGTGACGGCTGTGGCGGTCACGGCGAAAGGATCGAACCCGGGGATTCCCGTGTCGACGACATGCACGCCGGGGAACGACTCGGGCGCCACGCTGAAACCCACCGGTCCGAAGCCGACACCGGCGTAGTACCGGTTGATGTCGTCGGGCGCTTGCGCCGCGAAGTACGTGGTGTCGGGATGAGGCTCGTAGGGGCCGATCGCCCCGACGCTCGCCGCGAGGAACCGTGTGTCGACCACGCCGCCGTGCTTCTCCGCCTCGCTGCCGACGGCACCGCCGTACGAGTGCTCGTAGCTCATCGTCCAGAGGTCGGGGCGCACGGCATCCATCCCCTGGATGAATCGTCCGTAGGCCCGGCCGCAGTCCTCGGCCATCGAGTTCCACTGCGGACCGGTTCTCAGAATGCCGATGTCGAGCTGCGGCATCGGCCCGGTCATCACGGTGAAGGCGAGCACGGAGCCACCCCCCGATTTCACCTGCCAGTCGGCGAATCGCGTCAGCCGCTGCTCGGACATGAACGCCTCGGCGTCGGTGTTCGTGCCCGGGACGACGAAGAGCGCCGCCGTCGCCGTGGACGGGTCGCCCGCCATCTCGATCAATGAGCCGTGCTCCCCATCCCAGGCGTAGAGCTGCGTGGTGCCGTTCGCGACGGCGTCGAAGTACGCGATCTCGCGGTCGAGGCGTGCGCGTTCCGCTCGGCGATCCCGTACGTCGAGTGCGTTCGCTCGGGAACGAGGGGCGCGCAGCGCCTCGAGAGCCTGTCGTTGCGACCGCAACTCGCGCAGATACTCGCTCGCGCGACCACGGTTCGCCTCGACACGGTCGGCGATCGCCACCCCGTCGAGGTTGCCGACCAGTCCGGGCGCGTGCGTCACGAGAGCGTCGGCCGTACCTCGATCGAGGCGCGACCACCACTCGGCGATCCGAGCGGGGTCGGTGCCGCGGATGATGCCCGCCCATTCGGGATGCTCCGCGAGCAGCCGCGCGTGATCGGGCTCTGCGGACAGCCGTTCCAGCAGCGCGAGGCCCGCGGCATCCGAGAAGGAGCGCACGGGCTCTGAACTCTCGGGACCGCTCCATGCGGCCAATGACGTCCAGGCGACGTCCGGTATCGCGCGGAGCGCATGGGCGCACCGGCGGCTCGCGTCGTCGTATGCCTCGTCGAGGCCCGCGGCTTCACGGGAGAGGCCGCTGAGCCACTCGTCGCGGCGGCGTTCGTTCAGCTCCGCCGCCGGTCCGCCGACGCTCTCGTCCCAGAGATCCGTCGGCGGACCGGCATCCCATCGGTCGGCGAGGAGGGCGCCGCGGCGCGCGAGGTCGTCGATCTCGTCCGCGAACTGCTCCAGCGCACGCCCCGCCGCGGCGAGACCGTCGGCGATCTCCTCCGCGGCCGGATGCGTCGTGGCGAGCGCGGCGTGCAGGATGTCCGCTTCCGGGGCGCGGTAGCCCTCGGGCAGCAGACTCCAGGCGAACAGCGCCCGCGTGACCAGGAATTCATACCGTTCCGCCGTCGTCCGCAGGCGAGCCGCGTTCTCGCGCAGGCGTTGCGGCTCCGCCGGGGGATCGGGAATCGTGATCGCGGCGCTCACAGACGTCGCCGTCCGAAGACGATCGGATCGAACGGATTCGTCGCTGCAGCGGCGTGCGATGCCGCGACCTCGGCCGCCTCGACCATATCTTCATCGGCGGTGAGGTACGCGAGTACGACGGTCTGAAGCGCCGAGAGCACCGCTCGGCCGCGCGCGACGATCCGATGTGCCAGGTCGACACGGCCGGCGGTCAGCTCGACGAGCGCGCCATGAGCGGGAAGTGCGCGCACGAGCGCGAGGGCCGCGGAATCCGCGGCCCTCTGCAGCCCGCGGGCGACCTCGTCCAGGTCGTCGAGCGAGCGTCGCATCCGCTCGCCGAGACCGATCAGGTGCGGGGGATCCACCGAATACGACATGCGCGGGATCGTAGGCAAACGCGCCCGGGCGTGTTTTCACCCTGTGGAGAACCGGGTCACCGTCCGGCGGCGTATCCCTGCATCCCGCGCGGGTTCGCCGCGGCCCACAGCAGACCCGAGGCGTCGCGCCCGACGGCGCTGACCCGTCCGAGGGCCCAGTCGCCCGCTCGGCGGACGACGTGTCCGCGGCGTTCGAGGTCCGCGACGACCTCGTCGCCGATGCGGTCCTCCACGACGGCGCCGGACGGAGTCCACGTGCGCGGCCAGAACGAGTCGAGGAGAGCCGTGGTGTGCAGCGTCGGGGCGTCGATGGCCTGTTGAGGCTCGTACCCGCCGACGAGCATGCGCAAGAGCACCGGCAGCTGCCAGTGGTCCTGCTGATCGCCGCCCGGCGACCCGATGGCGACGACCTCGCGGTCGCGCGTCAGCAGGGTCGGCGTGAGCGTCGTGCGCGGACGCCGGCCCGGAACCAGGGATGCCGGATGCCCGGGCAGCAACCATGTGGCCTGCAGCCGTGTGCCCAGACAGAACCCGAGCTCGGGGACCGCGGGAGAGGACTGCAGCCATCCGCCGGACGGGGTGGCCGAGACGACGTTGCCCCGGCGGTCGATCACGTCGAGGTGACAGGTGTCTCCGCGCGTCTGGCCTCGGCGGTCGACGGTGGGTTCGCCGGTACCGGCGCTGGTGACCCCGGCATCCGTTCGGAGCGGCGGCAGCTCAGGCGGGCGTCCGTCGGGCGACCCGGGACGGAGATCGGCGCTCGCCGTCGCGTCGATCAGCGCGGCGCGCTCCGCGATGTACTCGTCGGCGAGCAGCGCGTCGATCTCGGCCGCGGCTTCCGTGTCGCCGAACCAGGCATCGCGGTCGGCGTAGGCGAGTTTCTCCGCTTCGAGGAGGGTGTGCGCGCCCGCACCGGTCGAGGGGTCGAGTCGGGCGTCGGCGAGGGGCTCGAGCATCCGCAGCACCTGGAGCATCGCCGGACCCTGCGTCCACACGCCGGCCTTGTAGACCTGCCAGCCCCGGAAAGAGGTCGACACGGCGGGTTCGACGCCCGCACGCCATTCGGAGACGTCCGCGGCGTCGAGGACGCCGGCGTGGTCGCGCCCGTCCGAGTGGCGGTGCGGCGTGCGAAGGAACTCCGCAGCGCGCGGGAGCACCGTGGCCATCCACTCGCGCCGGGCGGCGTCGATCCGCTCCCGGCGGCTCTCCGCGGACGACCCGGCGCCGACGAGCTCCCCGAGAACGGCGGCGTACGCCGGATTGCGCACGACCGTGTTCGGCGCGGGCGCCGAGCCGGTCGGCATCCACAGGTCGGCCGACGTCGTCCAGTGGTCGCGGAACAGATCGGCCACCCGGCCGATCGTCACGGCGGCGCCGGCCACGAGCGGGTGCCCGTCGCGGGCGTACCCCCTGGCGTAGTCCAGGACGTCGGCGAGCTCCCAGGTGCCGTGGTCGCGGAGGAGGAGCAGCCACGCGTCCACCGCGCCCGGCACGGCGGCGGCGAGACCGCCCGCCCCGGGGACGAGGTCGAGGCCGAGTCGGTGGAACGCCTCCACGGACGCGCCCGCGGGCGCCGGCCCCTGTCCCATCAGAACGAACGGTTCGACGGCATCCGCCGGGCGCACCAGGGCGACGAGGTCGCCGCCGGGGCCGTTCAGATGCGGTTCCACGACGTGCAGGACGAACGCGGCCGCGACGGCCGCATCGAATGCGTTCCCGCCGCGCTCCAGCACCGACTGCGCGGTGGCCGTGGCCGTCCAGTGCGTGGATGCCGACATGCCGAAGGATCCGCGCAGCGTCGGCCGCGTCGCGAACGACGCGGGTGGGGTGAACGTCATCGCGCGAGCCGCGCGATCCACTCCTCGACCTCGTCCGCGGTCCGGGGGATCCCCGCGGACAGGTTCACCGGACCGTCGTGGGTCATCACGATGTCGTCCTCGATGCGCACCCCGATGCCGCGGTACTCCTCGGGCACGGTGAGGTCATCGATCTGGAAGTACAGACCCGGCTCGATCGTGAAGACCATGCCCGGCTCGAGCAGACCGTCGTAGTACATCTCACGGCGCGCCTGCGCGCAGTCGTGCACGTCGATGCCGAGGTGGTGGCTCGTGCCGTGGACCATGTAGCGACGGTGCTGGCCGCCGCGGTCGGCATCCAGCGCCTCTTCCGCCGACACGGGGAGCAGACCCCACTCGGCGACGCGGGCGGCGATCACCTGCATCGCGGCCTCGTGCACGCGGCGGAACGGAACGCCCGGGCGGGCGATGGCGAACGCGGCGTCGGCCGCTTCGCGCACGGCCTCGTACACGCGGCGCTGCACCTCGGTGAACCGACCCGAGACGGGAAGGGTCCGCGTGATGTCGGCGGTGTAGAGGCTGTCGACCTCCACACCCGCGTCGATGAGGATGAGGTCGCCGCGCACGACGGCGCCGTCGTTGCGGGTCCAGTGCAGGTAGCAGGCGTGGGGACCGGACGCGGCGATCGTGTCGTATCCGACCGCGTTGCCGTCGGCCCGCGCCCGTCGGTGGAACACGCCCTCGACGACGCGCTCACCCCGCGGGTGCTCGATGATGCGGGGGAGCTCGGCGACGATGTCGTCGAACCCGGATGCCGTCACCTCGACGGCGAGGGCGAGCTGCGCGAGCTCGTACTCGTCCTTGACGAGCCGCAGTTCCGACACGAAGCGCGTGAGCTCGTCGTCGATGCCCACCACACGGTCGTCGTCGGCGGCGACGAAGGAGTCCACGTGCGCCGTTCGGAGTCCGAGGTCGGCGGCGACACCGGCGAGCGCGGGCCGCGGCCCGATCCAGAACTCGCCGATCGTGGCATCCGCGTAGAACTCGGGGGTGGTGCGATCGGCGCGCTCGCGGAAGTACAGGACGGCCTCGTGGCCGCTCCCGTTGGGCTCGAACACGAGAACCGAGTCGGGCTCGGCATCCGACGCCCATCCGGTGAGATGAGCGAACGCGGAGTGGGCGCGGAACGGGTAGTCCGTGTCGTTGCTGCGCTGCTTCAGCGAGCCGGCGGGCACGACCAGACGCTCACCCGGGAACGCCGCCGACACCCGCTCACGGCGGCGCGCGGCCCACGCCGCCTGCTCGCGCGTCGGCGGAACCGTCTCGGGGCGCTCGGCCCAGCCGGTGGAGATGGTGTCGAGGAACCCGCGCGGGAACGGCGCCTTCCGGTTCGTCGTGGTCTCGGCGGGCTTGTGCTCTGCGGGGGCGATCGTGTCGCGGTCGGCGGGGGAGTCCATCACCCCAGTCTCGCACCGCCGGGGGACGATCGCACCGTCAGCCCGCCGTGCGCTCCAACTGCACCACGATGGGGCGGTGGTCGCTGCCGGAGCCGTCGAGCGTGCGCATCACCACGGACCCGGTGACCGTCCAGTCGGGGGTGGCCATCACGTGATCGATGGGTGCCCCCACCAGGGCGGGGAAATCCGTCGGCCACGTGCCGATCCCGCCGTTGCCGCTCTCCGAGGCCGCATCCCGGCAGCGTCCCAGCGTGCCGCCGCCGACGCCCAGCCCGGTCATGTGGTCGAGTGTCGCGTTGAAGTCGCCCGCGAGGATCACGTTGTCGGTCGCACACTGATCGGCGAGCCACTGGAGATCGGACCGCCACTGCGTCATGTACTCCTGGCGAGGCGCGACGGCGTGGGCGGCGACGATGATCGGGCCGTTCCCGGACACCGGCATCGCGACGGCGCTCGGGACCGTCGAGGTGTTGCTCGACCCGTCGAGCGAGGATTCGATGACGCTGTAGTCGCCGAGCTCCGGCCGGATCAGCACCGTCGTGGAGGTGGCATCCCACCCGGTGATGCCGTACTCGCCGTACTCGGCGTGGTGCGCCCACATCGGCTGTCCCATGTCGCGCATGAGCTCGGCGACACGGGTGCCGGTCTCGATCGTCGTCTCGGGGAGGGTGACGACGTCGGCCTTCATCCCGACCGCGAACTGCGCGATGGAATCGGCGGAGGTGGCGGAACCCGCGGTGTTCCACGTCATGACGCGCAGACTGGTGTCGGTCTTCTCGGGCAGCCCGTCGGTGCCCGTCCCGCGCTGCAGCACCGTCGCGCCGTTCACGCCGGCCGCCACGACGAAGATCAGCGCGAGCGTGAGAGCCAGTGCGCGCAGGGGGCGGATGAGCGCGAACAGCAGCGCCAGCGCGGCCGCCGCGACGAATCCGGCGGCGATGGGCACGCGGAACGCGATGACCTGGGCGAGCGGGAACGTCCGCTCGAGGCCGAAAAGGGTCGGCCAGGTGAGCGCCACGGCCGCGACGGCGCAGACGAGCGCGAACACGATTCCGAACAGACGACGCACGCACTCGACCGTAGGCGAGACGCCTGGGAGATCGGCGGATGCGGCCTCTCCGGCGGCTCCACGCGAGCCGCGGTCGCGCGCGTCCGGGCGGTACGCTCGGAGGGTGGAGCGCGATCGACGATTCGAAGGACCGAGTGACCTTCACCTCCACTCGACGCACTCGGACGGCACCGAATCACCCGCCCTGGTCATGGCGGCGGCGCACCGCCACGGGCTCCGGACCGCCGCGCTCACCGATCACGACACCACGTCGGGGTGGGCGGAGGCCGCGGAGGCTGCGTCCTCGCTCGGCATGACCTTCCTGCCCGGCATGGAGCTGTCGGCTCAGCACGAGTGGCGCAGCGTCCACCTCCTGGCGTACCTGATCGATCCGGACGACGACGATCTCCGCGCCATGACGGACCGGATCCGCTCGTCGCGCCTGGACCGCGCGCAGATCATGGCCGAGCGCATCTCGCGCGACTTCGACATCGACTGGGACGACATCGTCGCCCAGACCGAGGACGGCGCGACGGTCGGTCGTCCGCACATCGCCGATGCCCTGATCGCGCGGGGGATCGTCACCGATCGCACCGAGGCGTTCGCGAGCATCCTCCACCCGCGGAACGAGTACTACGTCTCGCTGTACGCGCCCGACCCCGTCACCGCGGTCGAGTTGGTCGTCGGTGCGGGTGGTGTGCCGATCGTCGCTCACCCCGCCGGCCGCGCGCTCCTGCCTCGTCCCGTCCTCCAGTCGATGCTCGCGGCGGGTCTGGCGGGGTTCGAGCTGCGTCACCGCGAGAACCTTCCGGATGCCACCGCCACCCTCGCGCGACTCGCGGAGGAGCGCGACCTCATCGTGACCGGGTCCAGCGATTACCACGGTCTCGGGAAGCCCAACATCCCCGGCGAGAACACCACCGACGACGTGATGGTCGCACGACTGATCGCGGCCGGAACCGGCTCGGCGCCCGTCTTCCCCTGAACGCGACGGCGCCGTCCCCCGTGAGGGACGGCGCCGTCGGGACAGTCGATGCTCAGGCGACGGGTGCGGCGTTCGCGCCCGAACCTCCGCTGCGGCGGCGACGGCGACGGCGCGGAGCCGCGTTGCCGTCGTGGTGCTCGTTGCCGCCACCGTCGTGCGTCCCCGCACCCTCGGCACGGGGAGCAGACGTCTCGGCGCCCTGCTCGCCGGCACCGGATCCACCGCGGCGGCGACGGCGGCGACGCGGGGCGCCGTCGCCGGCGGCCTCCGATCCCTCCGTCGTCGCGGTCTTGTCGGCCTTCGGGGCCTGGACCGCCTTCGGCGCGGTCACGAGACGGCCCTTGGTGCCCTCGGGGATGTCGAGGTCGGTGTAGAGGTGCGGGCTCGACGAGTACGTCTCGATGGGCTCGGGCTGACCGAACTCCAGCGCGCGGTTGATGAGCGCCCACTTGTGCAGGTCGTCCCAGTCGACGAAGGTCACGGCGATACCGGTCTTACCGGCACGGCCCGTGCGACCCGCGCGGTGCAGGTAGGTCTTCTCGTCGTCGGGGATGGTGTGGTTGATCACGTGGGTGACGTCGTTGACGTCGATGCCGCGCGCGGCGACGTCGGTCGCGATGAGCACGTCGCGCTTGCCGGCCTTGAACGCGGCCATCGAGCGCTCACGCGACTCCTGGCTCATGTCGCCGTGCACGGCGGCGGCGTTGAATCCGCGGTCGTTCAGCTCGTCGACGAGCTTCTGCGCCGCGCGCTTGGTGCGCGTGAAGATGACGCTCTTGCCGCGGCCCTCGGCCTGCAGGATGCGGGCGATGACCTCGTCCTTGTCGAGCGAGTGCGCCCGGTAGACGAGGTGCTTGATGTTCGCCTGCGTGAGACCTTCATCGGGGTCGTTGGCGCGCATGTGGATGGGGTTCGACATGAAGCGGCGGGCGAGCGCGACGATGGGGCCGGGCATGGTCGCCGAGAAGAGCTGCGTGTGGCGCACGGGCGGCACCTTCGAGAAGATCTTCTCGATGTCGGCGAGGAACCCGAGGTCGAGCATCTTGTCGGCCTCGTCGAGCACGACCTCGGTCGCGTTCGAGAGGTCCAGGAGACGCTGGTTGGCGAGATCGATCAGACGACCGGGCGTTCCGACGACGATCTGCGCGCCGGCCTTCAGCTGGTCGATCTGCCCCTCGTACGCCTTGCCGCCGTAGATCGCGACGACGCTGGTCGCTCGGTTCTGCGTCAGCATGTCCATGTCTTCGTAGACCTGGACGGCGAGCTCGCGGGTGGGGACCACGATGAGTGCCTTGACGCCCGGCTCGGGGTTCTGACCGAGGCGCTGGACCACGGGGATGCCGAATCCGAACGTCTTGCCCGTTCCGGTCTTGGCCTGGCCGATGATGTCCTGGCCCGGGAGGCCGAGGGGGATGGTCTGTTCCTGGATCGGGAAGGCATCGACGATGCCCTTGGATGCCAGGGCATCGACGATGTCCTGATCGACGCCGAGGTCGGCGAAAGTCGTCATGAGCGTGCCTGTTCCGGCGGTGAGAGACCGCCTGGGGAGTCGGATCCACGCCCTCCACTCGTCCACAGGCGCGGGGCCCCGATCCGTCGCCGGGGCGAGTCCACTCTACCCGGCGCATGTTTCGGGGGTCCGACGCCTAGGCTGTACAGCGTGTTCGAGTGGTTCCGTCGTCGCAGGCCGGTCGGTCGCACGCTGCAGTTGCGCTCGCGCGGAGACCTCGGCGACGCGATGCGCGTGGACTTCGCCGAGCTCGCCCCCGAGATCGATACGTTCCTCGGTCAGGCGGCCTACCTGCAGCTCGGTTTCTTCGAGACGCTGAGCGAGTTGATCGCGTCCACGCCCGAGCTCGCCGAGAAGGAGTCGCTCTCCCGCGCCGCCGGGGCGGCGCTCATCAAGCACCAGGAGATCGTCGCGCTCATCCGCGAGCGCGGCGCCGACCCGACGCAGCTGATGCTCCCGTTCCGCGAATCTCTGGATGCCTTCCGTCGCAACACGCACGGCGTGCGTCCCCAGGAGACGATGTTGTCGGTGCACATCACCGCGGGGATGCTCGACGACTTCTACCTCGCGCTCTCCTCGAGCTACGGCGACACCGGCCGTCGCGTGGCGCGCATCCTTCAGGCCGACGACGATCGCCAGGCCATCGTCGAGATCCTCGGGGCGACGATCGCCAGCGACGAGGAATGGCGCTGGTTGCTGGCGCTGTGGGGTCGGCGTCTCGTCGGTGACACGCTGCTCGTCGCGCGTGCCGCGCTCGCGCACCCGCGACTCGACCGCGACGAAGAGGCGAAGGTCGAGCCCGTGTTCACGGAGTTGATGGGCGCACACGCCCGCCGAATGGATGCCATGGGCCTCGCGGCCTGATCACCTCGGCCGTGCTCGCCCACACGGCGCGAATCGGTCGCCCGCCGGCGCTCGGCGCCGCGGTCGCGAGTCCGCGAAACGACGAGGGCCGTGGCGGTCAGATGCCGCTGCGGGCCCGGAGGTCGGCGTCCGCGTGGAGGCGCACGCGTGACACGATCGGAAGCAGGACGAGGGTTGCGACCGCGGGCGCGACGATCGAGACGATCCACGGGACCGGCGAGTCGAACCCGATCCCCACCCACGTGAGGAGGGTCCACGACACTCCCGCGGCTGCCGCGCCCGTCACGGGCGCGAGGGCCACCCCGCGCACCTCGCGGTGCGGCAGCACGAAGTGCGCGGCGAGGCCGACGACGGCGCCGAAGATCAGCGCGAGGAGGATCTGCACGGGCGGAGGGTCAGGCGACGAATCCGACCCGGCGGGCTTCCTCCGTGCCGAGCTCGACGAACGCGAGGTTCGCGGTCGGGACGATGTAGGAGTTGCCCTTGACGTCGGTGAAGGTGACGTGGCTGGCGGACTGGTCGAGCGCTGCGGCGATCGCCGACTTCACGGCATCCGAGGACTCTCCGGTCTCGAAGTTCAGCTCGCGGCCGGTGTTGGTGATGCCGATGCGGATGTCCACGATGCTCCCTTTCCGCCCGGGAAACTCGGTCCACCCGGCGCGATGATCCGACTCTACGACACGTGCGGAGGGGCGTTCCCCGCCCGCGGCCCGGCTTCGCGGACGGCGAACGGGGCGGGTCGCGGGGTCGGTGTCGGAGGCCGCGGCTAGCGTGGATGACATGCAGGATCCGGATGCCGCCACTCTCGCCCGAAGGGGTCGGGAAGCCCCGACGGTCGGCGCGGGTGTCATCCTGCAGGTGCCCGATGACCGGTGGTCCGCGCGGCCGCTCGACGAGGCGGAACTCGATCCCGAACAGCGCGTCGTCGTCGACTGGGCGCCCGAGGCCGGCGGCGCGGTCGTCGGCGCTCCGGGCTCGGGGAAGACGTCGACCCTGCTCGCCCGCGTGCGCGCCCTCGTCGCCCGCGGCGTCGACCCCGATCACCTCCTCGTGCTCACACCGACACGCCCGGCGGCGACGGCCCTGCGCGATCGTCTCGCCCTCGCGGTCGGGCGGGCGACGGCGGGGGCGGTCGCGCGATCCGTGGCCTCCTTCGCGTTCCAGCTCGTCCGCGGTGCCGAGGTCCGGCGCGGGGCCGAGCCGCCGCAGCTGCTGACCGGCGGCGACGAAGACCAGATCATCCGCGAACTCCTCGACGGTGACGCCATCGACGAGGCCGAAGGCCGTTCGCGGTGGCCCGAGTGGCTCGGGCCGGCGATCCGCGGAACCCGGGGCTTCCGTGGTGACCTGCGCGCGTTCCTGGCCGAATGCACCGACCTCGGGATCGGGCCGGACGATCTGTCCGACCTGGCGGCGCAGCACGCCATCCCGGTGTGGGCGGCGGTCGGCTCCTTCGCGGCCGAGTACCGTGCGGTGCGCGCGCAGATGCGCGGGGCTCATCGTGACGCCGCCGATCTGGCGCGGGAAGCCGTCGCCGTCCTCGATGCCGCCGCGATCGACCGCGAGCTCCTCGGCCGCTTCGGCTCGATCCGCTGCATCCTCGTCGACGATGCGCAGGAACTCACCTCCGGCGCCGTCGATCTCCTGCGGGCCTGCCGGGCGCGGGGGATGGGCGTCGTCGCGTTCGGTGACCCCGACGTGGGATCGGGAGCGTTCCGCGGTGCGACGCCCGAGAACTTCGCACGGCTCGCGGCCGAGCTCGGAACCCTCACGGCCCTGGGCGAGCCCCATCGCGGAACCGCCGAGCAGATCGACCTCGTGCGCAGTGTCGCGGCGCGCATCGGCGCGGCCGGGGTGGTCGCCCACCGTCGCGCGCCGTCCGGTGCCGCCGCGGAGGGGTCGGTTCGCACCTACCTGTTGCGCTCTCCCGCCGAAGAGGCGGACGCGATCGCCCGCCTGCTGCGCGAACGGCACGTCCTCGACGGTGTGCCGTGGAGTTCCTGCGCGGTCATCGCCCACGACTCTCGTCAGGTCGCCGCCCTCGAGGCCGAGCTCGGCGCGCGCGAAGTGCCGGCGCGCGCGAGCGGGCCCGGTCTGGCGCTCGGTGCCCAGCGCACCGTGCGCGACCTCGTCGCGCTGGTCGAACTCGGCATGCGCGACCCCGAGAGCTGGACCCCGGATGCCGTCCTCGACACGCTCCTCGGCACCTACGGCGGTCTCGACCCGATCGAGCTCCGGCGTCTCCGTGCCGCACTGCGGCAGGAGGAGCTGGCCGCCGGGGGGACGCGCTCCGCGGCCGAACTGCTCATGTCGGGTCTTCGGTATCCGCTCGAGTTCGCCACGATCGACACCCGCGAGGCCCGTCGCGCGATCCGAGTGGGCGAGACGCTCGCGGCGCTGCGGGCCCAGGCCGCGCAGCGTGCCACCGCGCACGAGCTGCTGTGGACCGCGTGGGAGCGCAGCGGTCTCTCCCGTCCGTGGCGCGAGGCCTCGCGCGGGCACGGGCCGCTCGCGGAGCAGGCCGATCGCGACCTCGACGCGATCGTGGCGCTCTTCCAGGCCGCGAAGCGTTTCACCGAGCGAGAACCCGACGGCGAAGCGGCCGTCTTCCTGCGGTCGGTCCTCGACAGCGACGTCGCGGAAGACCGGATCGAGCAGCCCGCGGTCATCGACACCGTGCGCGTGCTCACGCCGGCGGCGGCCGCGGGAACCGCGTTCGACACGGTCGTCATCGCCGGTGTCCAAGAGGGGGTGTGGCCGAACACGCGGCTGCGCGGCGGGCTTCTCGAGACCTGGCGCCTCGCCGACGCGGTGCACTTCCCCGATCTTCCCGCCCCGGGGATGCTCGACCGTCGTCGGTCGGCGATGCACGACGAGCTGCGTCTGTTCGTGCGCGCACTGTCGCGCGCGCATACGCGCCTCATCGTGACCGCGGTCGACGACGACGACACCGGGCCGAGCGTGCTCTTCGAGATGCTGCCGACACCGGAGCCCGCGGCATCCGTGCCCGAGCACCCGCTCTCGCTCCGCGGTCTGGTGGCGCGTCACCGCCGCACGCTGACGTCGCCTCGCTCGCCGATCCGGGAACGGAGCCACGCGGCGGGGCAGCTCGCGTTGCTGGCGGCCGCCGAAGTCGCGGGCGCCGCGCCCGAGCAGTGGTACGGGGTGGCCGCTCCGAGCTCCACGGCGCCGTTGCGCGACCTGGAACGCGAAGACGTCCGCGTCTCGCCGTCACGGCTGCATGCCCTCGAGCAGTGCGAGCTGGATTGGGTCATCGGCGACCTCGGCGGCGACCGGAGCGGGACGACCGCGGGCGTCGGCACGATCATCCACGCCGCCCTCGAGACCGCGACGGACGGTTCGGAACAGGCCCTGTGGGACGTGGTCGAACAGCGGTGGGGCGAACTCGTCTTCGACGCCGCCTGGCGCGAGCGGGCGGAACGCGTCCGGGCTCGCGAGCTCATCCGACGGCTCGCTCTCTATCTGCGTCGGTTCGATGATGCGGGTGGCCGGCTCGTCGGCGCCGAGCGTCACTTCGAGGTCGCGATCCCGATCGCCGATGCGGGGGAGCACGGAGCGGTCCTCAGCGGCGACATCGACCGAGTGGAGATCACGCCCCGCGGGGAGGTCGTGATCGTCGACCTCAAAACGGGGAAGAGCGAACCCCAGACCGACGCGAAAGTCGCCGACAACCCGCAGCTGGCGGCCTATCAGCTCGCGTTCTCGTCCGGCGCCATCGAGCAGGTGGCCGGGATGCCGGCCGGTGGGGCGAAGCTGCTCGTGCTGCGTCCGACCGCCGCGACGAAGGACTACGCCGAGCCGCATCAGCCGCCGTTCGACGACGACGCTCGCGCTCACTTCGTCGAGCGCGTGCAGCACGCGGTCGGAGTCATGCGCGGCCACCGCTTCGCCGCCCCGTACGAGGTGCACTGCCGCGACGAGTTCTCGTTCGGTCTGTGTCGTATCCACACCGTGTCGGCGGTGAGTGCTTCGTGACCGCGCTGTTGTCCGCTGCGACGATCGCGGCCGCGCTCGGCCAGTTCCCTCCGACCGCGGAACAGACGTCGGTGATCGAAGCGCCGCTTGCGCCGGCGCTCGTGGTCGCGGGTGCGGGAAGCGGCAAGACCGAGACCATGGCGGGACGCGTGGTCTGGCTCGTGGCCAACGGGCTCGTCCGCCGCGATGAGGTGCTGGGGCTCACCTTCACCCGCAAGGCTGCCGGAGAACTCGCCGAGCGCATCCACCGGCGACTCCACCGGCTGTCCGAGTTCGAGGCGCGGGGATTGCTGCCTCGACTGGCCGCCCTGCACGCCGAGGGGCGCCTCGCGATATTCGCCGAGCTGGCCAAGGTCGACGGCGCTCGCGGCGACGCGGAGCGGCGGCGGGTGCTCGACGACCTCGCCCGCGAATGCGGTGTCGACGAAGAAGCCACGGGCGACGACGACCAGCTGCTGCACCGCCCGACGGTGTCCACCTACAACAGCTTCGCCGACTCGATCGTGCGCGAGCACGGCCTCCGCATCGGCCGCGATTCCGAGGCGGCCGTGCTGTCGGAATCCGCGGCGTGGCTCCTCATGCGCCGGGTCGTCTTCACCTCGGACGACCCGCGGCTGGAGGAGCGGCAGGAGTCCCCGCGCACGCTGATCGACGCGGCTCTCCGCATCGCCCGGGACAGCGTGGACAACCTCGTCGATCTCGAGCGGCTCGCCGCGTTCCCGTCCGAATTCGGTCGCATCGTGGAGCGGCCGTCCACGTCCTCCCGCGTCGGCGTGTACAAAGACGTCGCGGATGCGGCATCCCGGGTCTCGGCTCTGGGACTGCTGGCCGAACTGGCCTCGGCCTATGACTGGGAGAAGGCGCGGCTGGGCGTCATGGACTTCGCCGACCAGGTCGCCGGCGCCCTGCGGATCGTGCGCGAGCACCCGCCGGTCGTCGAGGAACTGCGGTCGCGGTTCCGCGTCATCCTGCTCGATGAGTATCAGGACACGTCGGTCGTGCAGACCGATCTGCTCTCGACCCTGTTCGGCGGGACGGGGGTCATGGCGGTCGGCGATCCCCATCAAGCCATCTACGCGTGGCGCGGCGCGAGCGCCGGAAACCTCGGCGGGTTCCCGGCCGCGTTCGTGCCGAGCGGGGGATGCCGGACTTTCTCGCTGCGCACGAGCTGGCGGAACAGTGCGCGCGTGCTGACGGCGGCGAACGCCGTTCTCGCGCCGCTCGCGAGCCGGTCGCCCGTCGCCGTCGAGGAGCTCCTCTCCCGCCCGGGTGCCCCCGACGGTCGGGTGGAAGCGATCTTCGAGCGTGACCTCGACAGTGAGGCCGACCGTGTCGCCGCATGGTTCGCCGGAGTGCGCGCGGCGCGCGCCGCACAGGATCGCACGACGACCGGTGCCGTGCTGTTCCGCAGCAAGAAACACATGGTCCGCTTCGGCGACGCCCTCGGACGGCGGGGCATCCCGCACCGTATCCTCGGGCTCGGGGGACTGTTGACCACCCCCGAGGTCGTCGACGTCGTCTCCGCGCTGCGTGTCATCAGCGACCCCGAGGCGGGGTCGGCGCTCATCCGACTGCTGTCGGGCCCGCGCTGGTCGATCGGTCTCGCCGACCTTCGCGCCCTGGCCCAGCTCGCACGCCGACTCGCGACCCACGACGTCTCGCTGCAGCCGCTCGCGCCGGAGGTGGTGGAGCGCCTGCGCTCGACCCCGGGGGCCGATCGTGCCTCCCTCGTCGATGCACTCGACTTCGTCGCGCGACAAACCGACGGTCACGGGTGGCTCGCCGACTTCACCGAAGAGGGACGTGCACGTCTCCGGGAGGCCGGCGCGGTTTTCGCGGGCCTCCGCCGCACCATCGGCGCACCCATTCCCGAGCTCATCCGCCTCATCGAGGCGGAGTTGCGGCTCGACATCGAGCTGGCGGCGAACGAGTCGCGCGGACCGGTCCGGATCGCCTCGGCACAGCTCCGCGCCTTCGTCGACGAGATCCGCGGCTTCCTCGCCGCGGACGAGTCCGGATCGGTGACGAGCCTGCTCGCCTGGCTCGACCACGCCGAGCAGGCGGATGAGTTCGCGCCGCGCACCGAGCCCCCCGAGGACGACGTCGTCCAACTGCTCACGATCCACGGGTCGAAGGGCTTGGAGTGGGACGCCGTCGCGGTCGTGCGCCTCGTCACCGACGAGCTCCCCTCGCTCGCCCGCGACACCAAGGGCTGGTTGGGCTTCGGCATCCTTCCGTCGGAGTTCCGCGGCGATTCCGCCTGGCTGCCCGCCCTGGGGTGGCGGGGCGCGGAGACCCAGCAAGACCTGAAAGCGGCCATCGAGGCGTTCGTCGAGGCGAACCGGGCGCGGCAGCTCGACGAGGATCGTCGCCTCGCGTACGTCGCGTTCACCCGTGCCCGCGACCACCTGCTCCTGTCCGGATCGAGCTGGTCGGGCACGAAGCGCCCGCGCACACCGAGCGTGTTCCTCGAGGAGGCGACCGGCGCGCTCGGCCTGGTTCTCGCCGTCGGCGACCCTGGCGACGATCCGTACGACGGTGAGCGGCGGCTGATGCACTGGCCCCTCGACCCGCTCGGTGCACGCAGAACCGCGGTGACCGCGGCCGTCGATGACGTGAACGCCGCCCGTGCGCGCCCTCCGTCCGATCCTGACCCCGACCTCGAACTCCTTCTGGCCGAGAGAGCCGACCGTCTGCGTCCGACGCACGCGCCCGCCCCCACGCGCATCCCGGCGTCGAGGTTCAAGGATTTCGTCGCCGACTACGGCGCCGCTGTGGAGGAGCTGCGTCGACCGTTGCCGGAACGGCCGTACCGCCAGACCCGGCTGGGGACCCTGTTCCACGCGTGGGTCGAAAAACGATCCGGCCTCGTCGGTGCCGGTGCGGGACTCGATGACACCGGCCTCTGGGACGACGATGACGAGGGGGCGTCGGCAGCCGACACGGAGGAGCTGCAGCGGCTGAGGGAGATCTTCGAGAGATCGGAGTGGGCGGGGCTGCAGCCGCTCGAGGTCGAGACGGAGATCGACTTCGTGACGACGCGGCTCGACGGACGTCCGCACGTCGTCATCTGCAAGCTGGATGCCGTCTACCGCCGAGGGGATCGCTACGAGATCGTCGACTGGAAGACCGGTCGACCGCCGACGACCGAGGCCGAACGCCGCTCGCGCATGCTGCAGCTCGAGCTGTACCGCGAGGCGTACCACGCCAAGCACGGTGTCCCGTTCGACCGTATCGACGTCACGCTCTTCTACGTCGGCGACGAGTTGGTGCTGCGCGGCTGAGAGGCCGCGCTCCGAGTAGAGGTGGCGCGGCGCGCCGAAGCGACCGACGGTCGCGCTCAGGCCTCGTCGCGGTCGACGCCCCATCGGCGGAGTGCGGCGCGGCTGGCGCGCGCGGCATCCTCTTCGTCGTCGACGGCGTCGTGAAGGTTGGTGTCATCCGTCGGCTCGCCCGTCGACGGCGCTGCGAGCACGTCGTCGTCGGGAGGGGTCGACGGTCCGGTGGCGGTCCCCGGCGACGCGGTCGGCGTCCACCCGTCCAGGTCGATCGGCGCGGTCGGGCCCGGTTCCTCCGAGCCGTCGCTCACGCCGAACTCCGTCTCGATGCCGCGCGCTTCTCGCGACCGGGCATCCGCGAGCGCGGCGGCAGCCGCCTCCCGGTCGCGTTCGGCCGACAGATACAGCGAGAGGGCCTCGGGGTCGTAGGCGTCGGTCTGCATCGACGTGTCCACGGCGGTGGCGGCCGTCGGGGGGACCTTCTCCACCAGGGCGAGCGCCTCGTCGATGTCCGACCGGCTCGACGCGACGATGTGATCGCCGCGCACCCCGTCGGCGAGCGCCTCGAGCAGGGCGACGGCGTCGGCGACGACCTCGGACTCGCCGGCGTCGTGCCCGTGCACGAGCCACTTCGCGAACTCCAGTTCGGCGTAGAGGCGGGCCCGCTCGCGCAGGAGCGGGTCGGGGGAGCGCTCACCCGAGGCCGCGTATCCGTCGTACACATCGTCGATCGCGGTGGGGGCGGAGGCGAGCCAGCGGAGGTCCACGGCGGGGTCGCCGACACTGAGTCCCGACCAGTCGAGGATGCCGCTGACCTGCGGTACCCCGTCAGGGTCGTCGACGAGGAGGATCGAGGCGCTGGTGGCGCCGCCGAGCACGACGGCGGATTCGAATCGCCACAAATCGGATTCGTGGAGGGCGCGCCGCCACCGCATCATCAGGCCGTCGGGCACTCTGCCGGTCGCGTCGGCGCGGTCGAGGAGTCGCTCGACGTCGTCGCGGACCTGCTCGGGCGCGCGGACCGGCAGCCCGTCGGTGCGGACGACGGAGACGGGAAGGGCGTGGACGGCCGCGAGCGCGCCGCCGATGGCGGGCGCGTAGCCCGGGCCCTTCGGCAGTTCGCCCGGATCGATGCGGTACCCGTCGACGACGTCCACGACCAGGACGCGGTTCTCACCGGAGCCGTTCTCACCGATGACCTCGGGCGCGGCGAAGGGCAGGAGCGCACGGACTCCCGACGTCAGGGCGTGCAAGGCGCGGGACTCGGCGGCGAGGTCGGCTGCCGTCTCCGCGCTCGACGGCATCCGCACGACGACGCTGCGTCCGTCGGCGAGCGAGAGGAGCGCCGAATCGAAGCGCCCGGCGGAGTTCTCGGTGAGCGAAGCGACGCCCGTCACGCCGATACCGGGCAGGGCCGCCGTCGCGGACGCGGCTAGAGTGAGGGGCGAGCGTGCCATGCCCCCAGGGTAGGTCGGTCGCTCGCCCGATCCCCCCTCGCCACGCCCTTGAGAGAGGTGTTCGATGCTGCTGCCCGTTCCCGCGGTTCCCGGTCCCTGGCCCGGTGGAGCACTCGACCGTGCCGGGGCGGAGCGCGATGCCGACGACCTCATCGGCACGATCCGGGCGGCATCCGACACGAGGGTCCTGGCCGTTCTCGGCGATGCAGCCCCTGTCGCGGACGAGCGCCTCCTGCTTCTGGGAGTGGCGGATCTGCCCTCGGTGCGCGAGTGGGCGTTCCTCGGGCGGTCGGCCGACGGCGCCGCGCTGCTGCTGGCGGTCGTCGAGGAGGAACCGGCCGCGGCCGCGGCCGCCGGTGCCCGGTGGGCGCCGCTCCGCTCGGTCGGAGGTGACCTGCCCGCCGATGAAGCGGAGATCCTCGGGACGGCCGTCGCCCTTTCGGGTTGGCTGCGCGATGCGGGCTTCTGCCCGGCCTGCGGCACGCGCACGATCCTTCGCCAGGCCGGATGGTCGCGACACTGCCCCCACTGCGGCCGCGAGCACTTCCCGCGCACCGACCCGGCGGTCATCGTGCTCGTGTCGTCCGCCGACGATCCCGACCGGGTGCTCCTCGGCGCCAACGCGGCGTGGGGCGGCAGCAGGTATTCGTGCTTCGCCGGGTTCGCCGAGGCCGGAGAGTCGTTGGAGACCACCGTGTCCCGCGAGGTGTGGGAGGAATCCGGAGTCCGCCTCGAGGCGATCCGGTATCGCGGTTCGCAGGTGTGGCCGTACCCCCGTTCCCTCATGCTCGGGTTCCGGGCACGCGCCGTCCGCGACGACGAGGCCCGCCCCGACGGGGAGGAGATCGTCGAGGTGCGGTGGTTCGATCGGGCGGAGATCGGCGCGGCGTTGCGCGGCGAGACGGCCGTGCAGCTCCCTGGAGCGGCATCCATCGCCCATCGGCTGATCGACGAGTGGTACCGGGGGATCGAATGAGCGTCGATCCCCTGAGCGGGCTCGACGAGCACCAGCTCGAGGCGGCGCGGGTGCTGCGGGGGCCGGTCTGCGTCCTGGCCGGCGCCGGCACGGGCAAGACGCGGGTCATCACGCGGCGTATCGCGCACGGCGTCGACACCGGGGCCTACTCCCCGCAGCGAGTGATGGCGGTCACGTTCACGGCCAAGGCGGCGGGGGAGATGCGCGGGCGACTGCGCGCGCTCGGAGTCACGGGGGTGTCGGCGCGCACGTTCCACGCGGCCGCGTTGGCGCAGGTGAACTTCTTCTGGCCGACGCTCGCCGGCGACCAGGCCCCGACCATCATCGACAACAAGGTCCGGATGCTCGCCCACGCCGCCGACGGCGTCGGACTCGCTCCCGACACCGCGACCCTGCGCGACGTCGCGGGCGAGATCGAGTGGCGGAAGGTCACGATGCGCTCGATCGAGCAGTATGCGGCCGAGCGGCCGAGCGGCGTCGGACGGCTCACCGTCGATCAGGTCGTCGCTCTGCAGCGCGCGTACGAGAAGCTCAAGGACGAGCGTCGGCAGATGGACTTCGAGGACGTCCTGCTGACGTGCGCGGGCATGATCGAGGCCGAGCCACGGGTCGCGGCGGCCGTGCGGGAGCAGTACCGCCACTTCACGGTGGACGAGTACCAGGATGTGTCGCCGCTGCAGAACCGCCTGCTCGAGCTCTGGCTCGGCGATCGGCGCGACCTCTGCGTGGTCGGGGACGCCAGCCAGACGATTTACTCGTTCACCGGAGCCGATGCGCGATACCTCCTCGAGTTCGACCGCACGCACGAGGATGCGCGGGTCGTACGTCTCGAACGCAACTACCGCTCCACGGCAGCCGTGCTCGCCGTCGCGAACGACCTCATGCGGGGTCGGCCGGGTGCCCTCGAACTCGTCGCCGCCGCGCCGCAGGATTCTCCCGCGTCGCACGAGGCGCCGGTGCCGACGGTGCGTGCGTTCGATGACGAGGAAGCGGAGGCCGAAGGCGTCGCCGCGGCCATCGCCGCGGCCGTCCGTGGGGGAACCGACCCGCGCGACATCGCGGTGCTGTACCGGTCGCACGCGCAGTCGGCGGTCCTGCTGAGCGCCCTGGCGAAGCAGTCGCTGGCCGCGACGGTGCTCGGCGGTCGGAAGTTCTTCGATCTGCCCGAGGTGCGTCAAGCGCTGATGGCGTTGCGCGCCGCGTCGGTCGCGCCGCTGGACACGGGGTTCCTCGCCACCGTGCGCGATGTGCTGCGCAGCGTCGGCCTCACCGATGAGCCGCCCGCCGCGGGCGGAGCGCTCCGCGATGCGTGGGAGGCGCGTGCGGCGCTTCTGCGACTGGCGGAAGAGGCCCCGGAGGGAACGGATCTGCGCGCGTTCACCGACGATCTTCAGGCACGCGCCAAGGATCAGCACGAGCCGGCCACTCGGACGGTCACGCTCGCGACTCTCCACGCGGCCAAGGGTCTGGAGTGGGATCACGTCCACCTCGTCGGGGTGAGCGAAGGGCTTCTCCCGATCTCATACGCCCAGACCTTCGAGGCTGTGGACGAGGAGCGGCGGCTCGCGTACGTCGGTGTCACGCGAGCCGCGCGAACGTTGTCGGTGAGCTGGTCGCGCGGGCGAGGGCGATCGGAGCGGTCGCCGTCGCGATTCCTCCGAGAGATCGGCAGCGGCAGTCTGCGCTCGGCCGATGCGTTCGCCAGGCCCGCTGGAGCGAGTCGACGCGCAGGTGCAGGGACCGCGACACGGGGCCGATCGGACCGCTGAGCACGTGTCGCGCCGCCCGGCCCGCCTCGGCGGCGAGCGCGACGTCGACGTCGGGTCTGGGGCGCGCGAGCAGCTGCGCGGCGATGAGGGGCCACGCGGGGTCCTCGTCGCGGAGCGTGGCGTCCAGGCAGCTCAGACACGCCGTCGTTCCCGGCGCGATCACGGGGCCGATGGTCGCGGCGGAGCCGTCGAGGACCAGCGGCAGGTGCACGATGTCGTGGCGCATCAGGTCGACCGCCCGCCGCGGATCCACCCGGTGGGCGGCCAGCAGCAGCACCCGGGAGCCGGCGGGCACACGATGCGTGGCGGGACCCGCCCAGTCGATGCGCGGCGTGCGGGCCGGGAGGGCGGCCAGGACCGCGCGCACCGCCGCGGCGGGCAGATCGTCGGCCACCTGGACGATGAGCGGCGCCGTCCGGCGCCGGTGGACCAGCGCCGAGGAGAGATGCGACACGAGATCGTCGGCGTCGCGATCACGCCCGCCGTGCAGACGCACCAGCGCGCGGAGCGCCGAGCGCGTCGTCCCGGCCTCGAGCGCGGTCAGGGCGGCATCCGTCCACCGGTCACGGCGCGACAGCTGCGCCCGTGCGGGGAAGCCGAACTGCACGGTGCCGTCGTGGCGCCAGAGCGGGGGAGCAGAGGGGTCGAGTCGGATCATGCCCCGATGATGACGCGGTCCCGGGGCGCCGGAAGGGTTGTCCCCAGGGCCGCCGTCACGTGGGGCCCCTGGGGAGGAGGGATCAGACCGGGCGCTGGTCGTCGGGCGTCGCGTCGTCGTCGCCCTCGCCGCGACCCGGGGCCTCGGTCTCGTCCTCGCCGGACGCGGCCGCCGTCTCCTCGGCGATGAGCTGCGCGAGCGCATCGTCCATGGCGTCCGACGGCGCGGCCTCACCGCGCGACGCGGCGGTCAGTCGTGCCACGAGACCCGCCGGGTCGTCGATGTCCTCGGCGGTCGGCATGAGGTCGGGGTAGTCCCACAGCGCATCGCGCCCCGCCACGCCGACGGCGTCGGTGACCGCGCGCCACATCGCCGCGGCTTCGCGCATGCGACGCGGTCGCAGCTCGAGCCCGACGAGCGAACCCAAGGCCTGCTCGGCGGGGCCTCCGACGGCACGGCGACGGCGCACGGCCTCTGCGATCCGAACCGCCGAGGGGAGCCGCGAGGTCGCGTCCTCCGTGACCACGTCGACCCAGCCCTCGATGGTCGCGAGCAGGTTCTCGAGCCGCGTGAGTGCGGCCGTCTGCTCCTCGGACCGCTGAGGGAGGAGCGCGCCGCTCTCCAGGGCGCTGCGCAGCTCCTCAGGCTGTGACGGGTCGAACCGCGACGCCAGTTCCTCCAGAGCGTCGGTGTCGACCCGGATGCCGTGGGCGAACTCCCGCACCTGTGAGATGACGTGCAGGCGCAGCCAGCGGGCGTGGCGGAACAGACGGGCGTGCGCCAGCTCGCGCGTCGCGAGGTACAGCGCCAGCTGGTCGTCGGGGATCTCGAGGTCGCGCCCGAAGTCGGCGAAGTTCTGCGGCAGGATCGCCGCGTCTCCGTCGGGCATGACCGGGATGCCGACATCGCCGCCGCCGACGACTTCGGTGGAGAGGCGTCCGACGACGTGACCGAGCTGGGTCGCGAACAGGGAGCCGCCCACGGTGCGCATGAGGCGGCCCGCTCCGGCGATCAGATCCTGCATGTCGTCGGGCGCCTGCTGCCCGAGCGCGTCGGTGAGCGCGTCGGCGATGCTGGTGGCCACCGGCTCGGCCAGTTCCTGCCAGACCGGCAGTGTGGCGGACACCCACGCGCCGCGGGTCACGGCCTTCGGCGGGCGCGGGAGGTCGCCGATCGTGGTGGCCTCGCCGAGCCAGAGGGCGGCGAGCGAGAACGCGTGATCGAGGTCGGTGCGCTCGCCCGCGGTCACCCCCAGACCGTCCTGGTTCGCGATGTGCAGCGCCTGACGCTCGGCCAGGCTCCAGTCGATGCCGTCCTGTGTCTGGGAGAACGCGCCCTGCAACTGGTTCATGACCGCCTGCATCATGGCCGGGTCGATCTGCATCCCGGACAGACGCGAGAGCTCCGCGGCGTCCAGGCCAGAGGTGTCGCCCGACATCAGGCGCCGCAGGAGCTCCTGGAACTCCTCTTCGGGGTTCCGGTCGTCGTCTGCCACTTCAGCCGCCTTTCAGCCGGGTCAAGGGGAACGGCATCTACGCTAGTCGCACGATTCCTCGCTTCCCTCGGCTCGGCCCCTCGCCGCTTACGCCGCGCGCGAACGATCCGGCAAAGGTGGGACCCGTGACCCTGTTCGACGAGAACGTCTCCGTCGTGCCCGCCCCTCGGCGGCGCTGGAGCCGATCGACGGTGTTCGGCGCATGGTCGTTGGTCGTGGCCACGCTCGTGCTGCTCGTGCTGTCGTTCCTGCCGTCGCCGTACGTGATCCAGCAGCCGGGGCCCGTCCTCAACACGCTGGGGACGTCGCCGGACGCGGACGGGAACGAGGTGCCCTTGATCACCGTGCCCGACGAGAAGGACACGCCCTCGGCGGGGCAGCTCGATCTGCTCACGGTCCAGATCAACGGCAATCGCGAGCGCACCCCGAGCTGGATCGAGCTCGCGCAGGCGTGGTTCGACCCCTCGCGCGCCGTCGTGCCGTTGGACCGCATCTTCCCGTCGGGCCAGTCGACCGAGCAGCGCAACACCGAGAACGCCGCGCTGATGAGCGACTCGCAGCTGGAGGCCTCGGCCGCGGCCCTCCGCCAGCTCGGGTACACCGTGCCGCAGGACGTGGTCGTCGGCACCATCGACGACTCGGGGGCGTCGGCGGGTGTGCTCCGACTCGGTGATGTCATCACCGCCCTCGACGGTGCACCCGTGGCGAGCGTGGCGGACATCCGATCGGCCGTGCAGGCCGGGGGAGGTGCCCCGGTGGAGCTCGGTATCGAGCGCGACGGGGCGCAGAGCTCGGTGTCGGTCACCCCGCGACTCACAGACGTCGACGGCCAGCAGCAGTGGCTCCTCGGCGTCGGCTTGACCCTCAACTTCGACCTGCCCGTGGACGTGAAGATCCAGATCAACAACGTCGGCGGACCGAGCGCGGGCATGATGTTCGCGCTCGGCATCATCGACAAGATGTCGACGGGCGATCTGACCGGAGGCCAGCACATCGCCGGGACCGGCACCATCGACGCCGACGGGAACGTGGGCGGCATCGGAGGCATCCGCCAGAAGCTCTACGGCGCCCGCAACGCCGGCGCCACCTGGTTCCTGGCCCCGCAGTCGAACTGCAACGAAGTGGTGGGGCATGTGCCCGACGGCATCCGGGTGTTCTCCGTGTCGACGCTGCAGGACTCCCTCACGGCCCTCGAGACCATCCGTGACGGGGGCGACCTCGACGCCCTGCCGACGTGCGACGGGACACCCGCCTCGGGATCGTAGTATCCACGGCTCACCCTCAGAGGCGGCCGCCTAGGATGGACGCGTGACCACGACCTCAGCGCCGAACCAGGCCACGCCCCCGAACCGTTCACGACGGATCATCTCGATCTCGCTGGCGGTCATCGCCGCCCTGGTCGTGGCGTTTTTCGTCTTCGCCAACCTCTACTCCGACTGGCTGTGGTTCTCGCAGCTCGGTTTCACCGAGGTGCTCACCACCCAGTGGATCGCGCGGACGGTGATGTTCGTCATCGGGTTCCTCGCCATGGCGATCCCGGTGTGGGGCGTCATCCAGCTCGCTTACCGCCTTCGTCCCGTCTACGCGCGTCTGAGCTCGCAGCTCGATCGCTACCAGGAGGTCGTGGAGCCGCTCCGCCGCCTCGCGATGTGGGGCATCCCCATCTTCTTCGGGTTCTTCGCCGGCTTCGCCGCCTCCGCGCAGTGGGAGACGACCTGGCTCTGGTTCAACGGCGTGGCCACCTCGACCACCGACCCGCAGTTCGGTCTGGACACCGGCTTCTACCTGTTCGGGCTGCCCTTCTACACCACGGTCCTCGGCTTCGCGTCGGCCGTCGTGCTCGTGTGCCTCCTGCTCACCGCCGTGGTGTCCTACCTCTACGGCTCGGTCCGCGTGGGCCAGCGCGAGCTGCGCATCTCCAAGGCGGCGCGCATCCAGCTCGCGGTCCTCGCGGGTCTGTACCTGCTCCTGCAGGGCGGCAGCCTGTGGCTGGACCGCTACACGACGCTCGTCAACCAGGAGGACCGCATCACCGGTCCGGGGTACGTCGGCGTGAACGCCGTCATCCCCGGGCAGACGATCCTCGCGATCGCGGCCGTCATCGTCGCGCTCGCGTTCTTCGTGACCGCGGTGATTGGACGCTGGCGGTACCCCCTCATCGCGAC
Source organism: Microbacterium sp. 71-36 (assembly GCF_001898305.1). Lineage (NCBI taxonomy): Bacteria > Bacillati > Actinomycetota > Actinomycetes > Micrococcales > Microbacteriaceae > Microbacterium > Microbacterium sp. 71-36. Next base: position 611,674 of record NZ_MKTP01000001.1, on the reverse strand, counting down.
CGCGCTGCTCGTGGTCTCGGCGATCGTCGTCGGCGCCGCCATCCCGTGGGCGGTCACGACGTTCCAGGTGCGCCCGAACCAGCTCGCGCTCGAGAGCCAGTACTACCAGCGCAACATCGACAGCACGAAGGCCGCGTACGGCATCGACGGCATCGAGAAGGAGAACTTCGCCGCCGCGACGACCGCCGAGGCCGGCCAGCTGCGCAACGACGCCTCTTCCACGGCCCAGCTGCGCATCATGGACCCGGCGATCATCGGCCCGACGGTCCGCCAGCTGCAGCAGTACCGCGCGTACTACCAGTTCAACAACCCGCTCGACGTCGACCGCTACACGATCAACGGTCAGACGCAGGATGCCGTCGTGTCGCTGCGCGAGCTGAACATCGGACAGCTCGGCGACGCGGCGTCGTGGCAGAACACCACGCTCGTCTACACGCACGGCTACGGCATGGTCGCGGCGGCGGGCAACGAGCGCACGGACGACGGCGACCCGGTGTTCCTCGAACAGGCCATCCCCGGGACCGGCTTCCTCACCGACCTCAACTACGAACCGCGCGTGTACTTCGGCGAGCAGTCGCCGCCGTACTCGATCGTGGGCGGACCCGAGGGTGGCGAGGACATCGAGCTCGACTACCCGATCGGCGCCGACGGTGGCACGGAGACCCGAACGACGTTCCGCGGAGACGGCGGCCCGAGCGTCGGCAACGTCTTCAACCGCCTGATCTACGCGCTGAAGTTCCAGTCGGAGCAGATCCTCTTCTCGGACTACGTCAACCAGGACTCCCAGATCCTCTACGACCGCAACCCGAAGGAGCGCGTCCAGAAGGTCGCGCCGTACCTGACCCTCGACAGCGACCCGTACCCGACGGTGGTCGACGGTCGTATCAAGTGGGTCATCGACGGCTACACCACGAGCGCGAACTACCCGTACTCGTCGAGCGTGTCGCTGTCCCGCGCCATCGCCGACTCGAACACCCCGTCGCCGACGTACTCGCTCGACAACATCAACTACATCCGCAACTCGGTCAAGGCCACGGTCGACGCGTATGACGGCAAGGTGACGCTGTACGCGTGGGACGACCAGGACCCCATCCTGCAGGCGTGGCAGAAGATCTACCCCACGAGCCTCCAGCCGTGGAGCGAGATGTCGGCCGACCTGATGAGTCACGTGCGGTACCCGACCGACCTCCTGAAGGTCCAGCGCTCCATGCTGGGCGTCTACCACGTCGATGACGCCCGATCCTTCTTCCAGCAGGACAACCGGTGGACGACGCCCAACGACCCGCAGAATGCCAACGAGCTGCAGCCGCCGTACTACCTGACGATGAAGATGCCGAGTCAGGACGCCCCGTCGTACTCGATGTTCACGAGCTTCATCCCGGCATCGCAGGGACAGGCGCGCAACGTCCTGACCGGATATCTGGCGGTCGACTCGGATGCCGGCAACGAGAAGGGCGCGAAACGTTCCGACTACGGCCGATTGCGCATGCTCGTGATCGACGCGGAGACGCCCGTGCCCGGCCCCGGTCAGGTGCAGAACACCTTCGACTCGGACACGACGGTGTCGTCGCAGATCAACATCCTGAAGCAGGGCCAGTCGCAGGTGCTCAACGGCAACCTGCTGACGCTCCCCGTCGGTGGCGGTCTGCTCTACGTGCAGCCCGTGTTCGTCCAGTCCTCCGGCGGCACGCAGCTGCCGCAGCTGCGTCGCGTGCTGGTCGCGTTCGGTAACAAGATCGCGTTTGAGAACACCCTGAGCGAAGCGCTCGACTCGCTGTTCGGCGGTGATTCCGGTGCGGCCACGGGCGACGAGTCCGTCACGCCGACCGACCAGACGGGCACGGGCGGGGACGGAACCTCGACGACCCCGACGGCTCCGGCGGGCGACTACGCGGCGGCGTTGGCCGAGGCGCAGGCCGCTCTGCAGGCGAAGCAGGCCGCCCTGACCGCGGGCAACCTCGCCGAGTTCGCCACGCAGGACGCCCGCCTCAACGCGGCGGTCCAGCGTCTCATCGAGCTCGAGGATCAGGCGCAGGGCGGAACCGCGACGCCGACGCCGAGCCCGACGCCCGGCGGCTGATCCCGCGCACGTGAGAGAGGCCGGTTCCCTTCGGGGAGCCGGCCTCTCTCACGTCCTGCGCCGGGCGGCCCCGCGCTGCCCCCGCCCGGCGCGAAGGAACGCCGTGTGAGCGGCATCCATCCCGTTCGGTGTCCGGAACACGCGGACGAGGAGGGACGGCATCCGTGTGTCGGGGACACTGGGGATGCCATTGCGTCCCGGACCTGAACCGCCGTCGGCTCAGGCGCTCAGGAACCACCACCAGATGAGCAGCAGTGTCGTGCCGAAGCCCGCGATCTGGTTGAGCCAGAGGAAGCGGTTCCAGCCCGCCGTGGCGGTGTCCGACGTGGCATCCGTGACGTTGCGGTACGGCCAGCACACCACGAGATAGGGGATCACGAGCAGCGCCGCGAGCGGGCCGGGCCAAGCGGTGAGCAGCATCACCACTCCGGCGAGCGCGTACGCCGCGAGCGCGAAGCGCACGGTCCATCTCGCTCCGCGGGCGGTCGCGATCGACGAGATGTCGGCGGCGCGGTCGGCCTCGACGTCCTGCACGGCGCCGAAGGCGTGCGAGGCGATGCCCCACAGCGCGAAGGCGACGATCACGGCCACGAGCTGCCACGTCCACGTCGCGCCGGCGAGGACCAGACCGTACACGGCGGGGGAGAAGAAGTGGATGCTGCTGGTCATCGAGTCCGCGAACGGGCGTTCTTTGAGTCGCAGCGGGGGAGCGGAGTAGAACACCACGAAGAACAGGCTCAGCGCCAGGACGAGCCAGGACAGCGGCGACCCGACGATGACGAGGAACACCACGAACGGCAGGCACGACATCGCCGAGGCCCACAGGGTGATGGGGTGCATGCGTTTGGCGAGCACCGCGCCGTGCGTGCCGCCCTTGCGGGGGTTGCGGAGATCGGATTCGTAGTCGAAGACGTCGTTGACCCCGTACATCGTGAGGTTGTAGGGCACGAGGAAGAACAGGATGCCGACGACGAGAGTGGCATCCGCCTGGCGGGTGGTGAGCACGTACGCGGCCGCGAACGGGAACGCGGTGTTGATCCAGCTCACCGGTCGCGACGAGACGAACAGCTCTCGGAGGACGCGTCCTGGGGTCAGTGCGGGCATGGTCATGCGGTTTCCCTCCGAGCGGGGGCGAGCGTGAAGAGCGCCGGCACGAGGAACGCCGCGCAGATGGGGTACGCGAAGTCCTCGAGGGGGGCGAGCCCGATCCGCAGCCCGCTGAGGTGCTCCGGAGGGTAGGAGAACAGGCCGACGGCGATCATCAGGTTGTCGAAGACGGCGGTCAGGGCGGCGAGCGCGAGCGCCGTCCAGCCGGACGCGCGCATGCGGCGCGCGAAGTCGGGTCGACGTGCACTCAGCAGTGTCATCACGGCGGTGATGACGACGAAGGGGATCAGGATCAGCGGATACGTCACGACGGGGTCTCCTCGACCCCGCTGCGCGCCCGTCGCCCGGCGTCCCGTCGCGCCTGCAGGCGTTCGAACACCGTCCAGAGCACCATCGCGAGGTAGCTGAGGAACAGCAGGAAGAACACCTCTTCGAGCGGCAGGTGCGGGGCGAGGTCGATGCCGACGAAGAGGGGGCTGTGGCCCTTCACGAACACGCCGGACAGGATGCCGACGGCATCCCACGCGAGGAAGAACACCGTGCCGAGCCCGACCGCGAGTGCCGTGCGACCGGGTGCCCGGCGCAGTGCGAGATCGAACTTCAGGTCCACGGCGATCATGCCCGCCAGCGAGAACAGGATCGCGCCCAGGTAGATCCCGGGCATCTCAGACCGCCGCGCGCGCCGGCTCGTTCAGAGGACCCGCGGTGCGGTCATCCGCCATACGCTTCACCACGAGCTCAGCCGAGATCAGGCACATCGGAAGGCCGATGCCCGGCAGCACCGAGGTTCCCGCGTAGTAGAGGTTCGAGACCTTCCGCGAGCGGTTCTTCGGCCGGAAGATCGCACTCTGGCCGAGCGTGTGCGCGAGGCCGAGCGAGTTCCCGTGCCAGGCGTGCAGGTCGGTCGCGAAGTCCTCGGGCGCGATGGTCTTGCGCACGACGATGCGTTCGGCGAAGTCCGGGATGCCGGCCCACTCGCCGATCTGCGCGATGACACGATCCGCGGCGGCTTCGATCCGCGGGTCACCGGCGCCGTCGACGCCCCCGCGGCCGCTGACCGGGTCGGCGGGGACCGGGACCAGGACGAAGAGGTTCTCGTACCCCTCGGGCGCGACCGTGTCGTCCGAGGCGCTCGGGCGGCAGACGTAGATGGATGCCGGATCGGGGATGCGCTTGTTCTCGCCGAAGATCGCGTCGAAGTTGGTGTGCCAGTCGTCCGTGAAGAGCAGCGTGTGATGGGTGAGCTGGGGAAGTTCGCCCTTGACGCCGAGCAGCAGCAGCAGCGCGCCGGGGCTCGGCACGCGGTCCTTCCACCACTTCTCGGGGTACTGCCGATCGCCGTCTTCGAGGAGCTGCGTCTCGGTGTGGTGGAGGTCGGCGCCCGAGACCACGGCATCCGCCGGCACGATCCGACCGTCGGCCAGGCGCACGCCGCGGGCAATGCCGTCGTCGGTGATGATCGCCTCGACGGGGACGCCGGTCTCGATCTGCACGCCGCGCTCGCGGGCGAGGCGCTCGATCGCCGCGATGATCTCGGTGAAGCCGCCGCGCGGGTACAGCACGCCGTCGCCCAGATCGAGGTGGCTCATCAGGTGGTACAGGCTCGGAACCTCGAACGGCGACCCGCCCAGGAAGACCGAGGGGTAGGCCAGGATCTGCTGCAGTCGAGGGTTGGAGAAGTCACGCGTGACCCGCTTCCACAGGGTCTGCGTGAGGAGGGGGATGAGCGTGGGGAGCCGCTTCACGAGAGCGGGGTCGCGGAGTCCCTGGGTTGACGAGTACGTGTCGTACAGGAACTTGGACGTGGACAGCTCGTAGGCGTCCTTCGCGGAGTCCAGGTACGCCTCGACCTTGTCGCCCGAGCCGGGCTCGTGCTGCTCGAACAGCGCCCGGACGGCCTCCCGGCCGGAGACCACGTCGATCGGATCGCCCTTACCGGGGGGACCGTACACGCGGTACGCCGGGTCGAGCCGCACGAGGTCGAGCTGTTCCGCGGCGCTCGTGCCGAGCAGACGGAAGAAATGGTCGAACACCTCGGGCATGAGGTACCAGCTCGGGCCCGTGTCGAACCGGAACCCGTCGCTCTCCCACGAACCGGCACGACCGCCGAGCTGGTCTCGACCTTCGAACAGGTGCACGTCGTGTCCCCGATCGGCCAGGAGTGCCGCGGTGCCGAGGCCGGCGATTCCTCCTCCGACGACGACGATGCGCTGCGAGGTCATACGTGGGCCCCTTTCGGTGGGCGTCCGAGGAAGGCGCGGACGGCGAGGGTCGCCTTGACGCCGTCGGGGACACGGACGCGCGGTGCGCCCGCGGGTGCGGCGCGCAGGCGCCGCGAGAGTTCCGCGAAGAGATCGTGTGCGGCCGTGACCGCTCGACGGCAGTCCGGGGGGAGGAACGGGACGGTCGCCGCGGCCGCGGCGAGGTCTGCGTCGATGCGATCGAGGACCTCGGCGCGACGCTCGTCACCGGCCGCTCCGTCGAGATAGTCCCGGCCGAGCCGCTCGGCGTCGTCGTCGAGATCGCGCAGGAAGTTCACGTCCTGGAACGCCGCTCCCAGTCGCCGGGCCCCGTCGACGAGATCGGCGGCGGGGCGTGCCGGTGCCGACATCCCGGCGTTGAGGAACACCTGGAGGCACATCAGCCCCACGACCTCCGCCGAGCCGTAGACGTAGGCGTCGTGCGATGCGTCGTCGTGGGCGGCGGTGTCGAGGTCGGTGCGCATGGAGGCGAAGAACGGGGCGATGAGATCGTCGCCGATGCCGCACTCGCGCGCGGTCCGCGCGAAGGCATGGACGACGAGGTTCGCGCTGAAGCCGGAGGCGATGGCATCCCGCACCTCGCTCTCCAACGCATCGAGCGTGGCCCGCTCCTGCGCGGGGGAGAGGCCGGCGTCGTGCGCGGGTCCGTCCACGATCTCGTCGGCGACACGGACGAGCGCGTAGATGTTCCGCACGTGCGGCCTCGGCCGGGGACCGAGCAGTCGACAGGCCAGGGCGAACGAGGTCGAGTACCTGTTGATCACCGCCGCGGCGGCGTCGTCGGCCGTCCGCGAGTAGAGCTCCAGTCCGGTCGCGGTCGCGCTCACGGGACGCGTCCCTCGACGGCGTCGACCAGGTCGTGCAGCATCGTGCGGCATTCTTCCGGGAGGGTGGATGCCGTGACGATCGCGCGCGCTTCGTCGAGCGTCTCGCGCACGAGGTCTTCCAGCCTGCTGCGCGCTCCGGACTCGCTGAGCGCGCGCTGGGCTGCCCGGATCGCGACCGGACCCGTGTGCGCCTGCGCGAGGGCGTCGCTCACCGCGGGCCACGACTCGGTCTCACGGGCCAGGACGATGAGGTGCGTCTTCTTGGCCTCGCGAAGGTCGCAGCCCTCGTCTTTGCCGGAGACCTCGGAAGAACCGAAGGCGCCGATGAGATCGTCGACGAGCTGGTACGCCAGACCCAGACGCTGGCCGAAGCGCGCCAACGCGGCCCGCAGGGGGGCATCGGCGCCCGCGAGCACGGCCCCCGCCTCGAGGGGGGCCGAGAACGAGTACACGGCGGTCTTGTCGTGCGTCGTACGGAGGATGGTCTCGGCATCCACGTCACGAGCGGACACGGCGTTCTCGACGTCGGCGAGCTCTCCGGCCGCCGACACCAGGACCGCGTCCTCGAGGAGTCGAAGGAGTTCCCCGCGCACACCGGTCGGCAGGTCCGCCAGCGCCACGAGGCGTCCGGCCTCGTGGAGCAGAAGATCTCCGGCCAGGATGCCCGCGGCGTCTCCGAGGAGGGCCGCGCCGGCGGCGTCCGCGCCGCGCTCGGTCCCGCGGGCGCGGAACTCGCCGCCCACATTCGCGACGCCGCGACGCTCGACATCGTGGTCGATGACGTCGTCGTGGATGACGAAGGCGGTGTGCAGGAGCTCGAAGGCCGCAGCCACCTGGTACACCGCAGCGCGGTCGCCCTCGTCGCCCCGCAACGTGTCGAACGCGGCGACGACGAGCAACGGACGGAACCTCTTGCCCCCCTGAGCCGATCGGGCGATCGCGGATGCCAGAGCGCGGGCGCCGTCGCCGTGGTCGCGCAGACGGCGGGCGAGCCGGATGAGAACGGTGTCGACCGCGTCGTCGATGGCGGCGCGGGCCGTCGGGGTCGTCGACAGCGCGATCATGAGGCTGCCCGGATGGCCGGTGGTGGCGAGAACAGGTGCAGCTGCTGCGCCTGGAGCACGAGCCAGGGGCTGAAGGCCCAGGGTGTGGCCTCGAGAGCGGCGGCGAGATCGGCGGGGTCGACCCACCGCGACTCGGCGACCTCGGACGGGTTCAGGCGGGGTTCCTCGTCGGTGCGCGCGACGTACACCGGGCAGATCTCGTGCTCGACGATGCCGCTGGCGTCGACGGCGCGGTAGCGGAAGAGCGGGAGAGCGAGCTCGACGTCGGAGATCGTGAGCCCGACCTCGAAGGCGGCACGGCGGTGGACCGCCTGCAGGACGGGCTCGGCGGGGGCGGGGTGGCCGCAGAACGAATTCGTCCAGACACCCGGCCAGGTCTTCTTGTCGAGCGCGCGACGCGTCACGAGCACCTGACCCGCGGCGTTGACGACGTGGCAGGAGAACGCGAGGTGAAGGGCGGTATCGGTGCCGTGCACACTGGCCTTCGGCGCGGTTCCGATCTCGTTGCCCCAGTCGTCAAGAAGGACGACATACTCGGTCTCGCTCATCGTGCCTCCTGTTTGCTAGTTTAGCTAGCGATGTCAGCCGACTATACCCAGAGCGAAACGGAGGTGTCCACCGTGTCCGCCGTCGACGCTTTTCGTGCTAGCAGGCCCGGTGTGGTCCGTGCGATGGAGTCGGTCCGCGCGCTCAGCGACGCTCTCGACCGCATGAACAGCGGGATGAAGGGCGACATGGACATGAACGCCAGCGACCTCGCGACATTGCGGATGCTGATCATCCGTGAGCAGCGCGGCGAGATGGTGAGCCCGCACGACGTGGCATCCCACCTCCGGATCTCGACGGCGTCCACGACGAAGCTCCTCGACCGACTCGCGGCATCCGGGCACCTGGAGCGACGCCCCCACCCGTCCGACGGCCGGGCCCGCGTCGTGGTGCTCACGCCGAAGTCGCGTACGGAGTTCTTCCGACACTTCGGCGCGCACCTGGCGGCGATGATGGCCGTGGCCGACACGTACTCCGACGAGCAGTTGACGATGATCGCCGAGTTCGTCGACGGGTTGAGCGAGGCCGTCAGCGCCTCCGATTGAGGGCTCCGCGCGCGACGCGCAGTCCGACGTCGTCGAACACCGCGCGCGGATTCGCTCCGCGACGAGCGGAGGCCCGCACGACGGCACGGGCGTCGCTCCACCCGCCGCCGCGGAACGCGCGCGCGTCGCTCGTCTCGGGTGAGAACAGATCCCAGCACCACTCCGACACGTTGCCGAGGATGTCGAACAGTCCGTGCAGGTTCGGCAGGCGCCCGCCGACCTCGACCGGTCCGCGCAGTCCGTCGCCCGCTGTCCAGGCGATCTCCGCGATCGGTCCGTACGTCGATCCCGTGGATCCCGCGCGGCAGGCGTACTCCCATTCATCCTCGGTCGGCAGCCGGAAGCCGTCGGCCTCGGTGTCCCACTCGACGACCTCGCCGTCATACGCGTAGACGGGGTCGCGGCCCTCCCACTCGCTCAGCGCGTTGCAGAACCGTACGGCGCGCAGCCAGCTGACCTGCACGGCGGGGCGGCGCGGGTTCTGCGCCGTGATCCCGAGGATCTCCGCCATCTGCTCCTCCGTCACCGGGTACACGCCGATGTCGAAGGCCTCGACCGTGATCACGCGTCGGTCTTCGCCGCGCTGGTCTCCGCGCAGCACGCTCCCCGCCGGGATGCGGGTCATCTCGACATCGCTCATCGCCGCTCGCCCGTCTCGCCGCCGCGTCGGTCGTCCACGGAGCGGAGGGAGGGGTCGCGCGAGTGACGGGGCATGGACCCAGTCAATCGGTCTCGACCCGCTCAGACAGCCGGGTTGACGGGAGGGCGCCGGAATCGGAAGGGGGATGCCGGTCAGTAGTCGGCGCTCGGCGTATCCCGTCAGGCAGGACGAAGCAAGGGGAGAAGGACAGGATCTGCACGAAGGTCTTGTCGACGAAGAGCGGGACCAGATACCCCTTCGGCCGCCGCTGCACGACATCAGCACACCCGTCTGGTCTTGATCGATGGGTGCCACGACATCGGCCGGCACCATGGCGGCCAACTCCCCCTCCATGTGCATCGCGGCCGCTTTCGCGTCCTCGAGCGTCAGGGATGCGTCCGCGGTCGTCGCGCCACAGGCGGTGAGGGCTGCTGCGAGAGCGCAGAGGAAGACGAGTGCTGTGAGGAGCTGTCGCTTTACGAGGATCGTCCGTGTCTCTGTGGTCAGATTGCCCGGGGGGCCGCGGCCCCCGTCGCTCAGTACTGCTTGCTGGGCGACATTCCGTCCGGCAGGACGAAACAGGGTGAGAAGGACAGGATCTCGATTCCCGTTCGATCCACATTCTCGTTCACGAGATACCCGGCACCATGCTCTCCGATCACGTGCGCTCCGGGTTGCCCGTCCGGAAATGGTGCCGACTTCGCAGTGAATCCTGGACGGTCGTGGTACGCAGCGACGATCTCGTTCACGAGGGCATTGGGGTCGATCGCTTCGGGCGTTCTGTACGCAATTTGTGTTTGACCGGTCCACTGATATGCGCGATCCCCCTCGCAGGACATCAGGACGCCAGTCTGCCGTTGGTCGATGGAAGCCACAACATCGCCAGGAACCATCGCAGCCAGCTCGGTTTCCATGTTCATGGCTGTCGTCTTCGCCTCTTGGAGTGTGAGGGATTCGTCCACGACTTCTCCTCCTGATTGCGTACCGCAAGCGCTGAGACCGAGTACGCCTGCGGTGAGAATGAATGCGCTCGCCCAGACCCTGATGCTCATTGACGAAGCTCCTTGAGGATGTCACGCAGCACTTCACGATTCTCGATGCTGTCGCTGGCGATGAGATTGTGGTTTTCGATCGGACGCGTGGTCATGGGGATGGAGGGCGGCGGCTGGGGCGAGATCACCGCAGTGCCGGGGGGCGATCCGCTGGGGAGGTACAAACTGAAGTCTCCCTGGCGCCCGAAAATGTGGGACGTGAATGAGGAATCGTTCGCTGGGATGCGTCCGTCCCACACGGCGCCGGTCTCCTGGGCGATCGAGAGTGCGTCCGTGTAGCCCCAGTGGAAGTATTCCGAATCGGGACTCGGAGTCCAGCTCGACGGCATCCCTGCGCCAGCCAAAGAGTGCACCTGCGAGTACTTCGCCCCGGCCACCTCCGATGAGGTGATCCCCGCGAGCCCCCAGGAATGGCCCATCCCGTCCTGTTGGGCGGACGCCACCTCCGGCGACGACGAGAGGATCTCATGCTGGAAGTCGGCGACGAGGCGGCCTTTGTCCAGGGCAACCCCCGCGTCGTTGGCCTCGAGGATCCGCGCCGGATTCATTCCTCCGGACGCTACATCCTCGCCGGGGAACAATCCCTCTTTCCACACGAAAGTGACAATGCGTGGATCGTTTGCCTCGAGCCAGCGTCCAACCTGCTGTACCTGGTCGCCGTAGAAGCTGTGCACGCTTGTGTACGTGCCAGGCACGTACGTGATCACGTCCGTCGTGTTTCCATCGAGAGTCCCGATCATCTCGATGATGCTCTGCGAATCCGGTTCGTAGAGGTACAGCTGCACGTCACCGCTGACGGCCCGGTGCAGGTAGTCCAACTGCTTCTCCAAGCGGTCGATCGCCGCGAGCCGCTCAGCGCGAAGGGAGGCGACCTCACCGCCCCGGCCGGCGTCCCGCATCCGCTGGATCGCGGCTTCGATCGCCGGGATCCGGTTCTGGGCGTTGACGGCGTTCGCCGCCACGCGGCTCGCCGGAGGGACACCTCCGAGCGACCCCACGATCACGGAGGCGCCCACGATCAGAGCGTCGAGAGCGCCGGGATTCGAGGCGGCGAGCTGTGTCCACCAGGAGTTGACCGCCGCGGCATCCGGGGGATTCGTCGCGAACAGCCGGCGCCAGTCGTCGTGGGCCGCAAGCAGAGCGCGGGCGTCGTCGGCGGTTCCCGCGCTGAGCCTTTCGAGGATGGCGAAGCCGATACCGTCTGCCACCGCGTCGTACTCGGCCGCCCACGCGGGGGCGGACGGCGACGCGCCGACGACTCCGGTGACGGGCAGGACGACGTCGGGTTGCCCGATGGATGCCAGGTCGCCACGCGCCTCGTCGATCGCGGTGTCTCGGAGGGTGCGCAGCGACAGGCACTCGCTGATCAGTTCCTGGTTGCGGAGGAACTGACCAGGCCCCCACGTGTCGGCGCTGCTCCCGAGACCCATGTCGCTCGACGAGGCCCGGAATCCGCGGACGGCGTGGCGGAAGCTCGCGACCTCGGCCCGCAGGGACGTCTCCTGGGCGCGCGCCAGCGCGAGTTGGTCGGCGAGCTGGGCCATGATCGCGGCGATGCGCCTCGTGGCGTCGGCGAAATCGTCGACAGCCCGCGGGACGACGGACATCCGGGCGAGCAGCTCTCCCGCCTCGGGCGCGTCGTAGCTGGCGGGCAGAGTGTTCCAGGTCGTCGTGATCCGCTCGGCGGAGTCCGTGGTGGCATCGGCGTGCGTGCGCAGCGACTCCGCTGCGGAGGAGAGCGCCGAGGGGTCGATGTCCACCGCGGGGACATCCGCGAGAGTCACGAGCGTCACTGCGCCAGCGCCTCTCGTCGGCCCAGCCCCGGCGTGTGGGGGAGTGCGACCGACGCTTCCGCACCGGACGCCGTGGATGCCATGTCGTCGTCGGCCTGCACATACGCGAGGGCGACCCGACCGGCCGCGGTCACGACGGCGCCGCCGTGCTGGACCGCTCGCGGGCCGGTCCGTCGCCGTTCGTCTGTTGCGTCGTTCAACGCAGAGGTGAGGCCGGGGTCGGCCGCGACGATGCCCACGGTCCGGTCGAGGTCGGAGAGCGCCCCCGTCACCGATTGCTCCAGCGATTCGAGCGCCGTCGCCACCGTGTCGGTGGTCGAGAGGAAACCCGCCACATCGATCGAATACTGCCCGCCCATGCGCTCCATGCTAAGCAGACGCTCGTTCGGAACGCAGGGTCTTGTGCTGATCTGTGGACGACCGCGCCCGCCGAGAGACGTCTGCAGGAGCCGCTCTCGTCGGTGCGGAGGGGCCGCGTCCGGAGAAAGGCGAAGGCCCCGAATCCGGAGATTCGGGGCCTTCATTTGTTGCGGGGACAGGATTTGAACCTGCGACCTCTGGGTTATGAGCCCAGCGAGCTACCGAGCTGCTCCACCCCGCGGCACAAGAGATAAACCTAGCAGGGGATTCGAGGCCTGTCCAATCGGCGTTGATCTCGGCCCCTCCGACGCGCCATGATGCGGGGATGCTGACCCCCACCGATGACCCGCGCGACGACGTGCGCGACGGTCGCCCGGAGAGCGCGTCGCAGCGTGCCGACCGCAACTGGGCGGACATCCTGCAGGAGCTGCGCGTGCTGCAGACGGGCACGCAGATCCTCACCGGATTCCTTCTCGCACTGGCCTTCCAACCGGCGTTCGTCGAACTCGACGGAGCGCAGCGCACGGGCTACCTCGTGCTCGTGGGCCTCTCGGCTCTGACCGCGATCCTCGCCCTCGCACCGGTCGCCCTGCACCGCGCGGTCTTCCACCGTGGCGTGAAGCCGATCGTCGTGCGGTTCGGGCACCGCGCCCTCATCGCCGCGCTCATCGCGGTCGCGACGCTGTTGACGGGCGTGGTCGCGTTCGTGTTCGACGTGGTGATCGGTTCCGAGGCCACCGTGGTCGCCGTTGTCGTGCTCGCCGTCGTGATCCTCGTACTGTGGGTCGTGGGTCCGGCGCTCCTCCGCCGGGCGGGCGGTGAGATCCGTTCCGGCGGTCAGAACCGCTCCGTCGACGAGAAGGGACGCGGATGACGCACGACAGCGTGGGAGTGGCGGTGGCGCAGTTCGCCCCGGCCGCGTCGAAGCAGACCAATCTGGATGCCATCGGCGACCTCGCCCGCACGGCTGCCGCCCGGGGGGCACGGGTGATCGTCTTCCCCGAGTACTCCAGTTACTTCGTCGACCCCTTCGACGCCTCGCTCTCCGAGAACGCCGAGGATCTCGGCGGACCGTTCACGAGCGCACTCCAGGCCCTCGCCGCCGACCTCGGCGTCGTGCTCGTCGCGGGGCTCGTGGAGCGGGCCGACGACGGCCGTCGTGTGCGCAACGCCGTCGTGGCCGTCGGGGGAGCCGGCATCCAGGCCGTCTATCGCAAACTGCACCTGTACGACGCGTTCGGCCAGCGGGAGTCGGACTGGGTGGCGCCCGGAGACATCGCCCCACCCGAGACGTTCGAGGTCGATGGCCTGCGGTTCGGTCTCATGACCTGCTACGACCTGCGATTCCCCGAGGTCTCGCGCACCCTCGCCGACGCGGGCGTGGACGTCGCGCTCGTCCCCGCGGAGTGGGTGCGCGGCCCTCTCAAGGAACATCACTGGACGACGCTGCTCACCGCACGGGCGATCGAGAACACCTTCTTCGTCGCCGGAGCGGACCACCCGCCGCCCCTCGGAGTCGGCCACTCGGCCGTGATCGATCCGCAGGGTGTCGCCCTCGCGTCGATCGGCACGGCGACCGATGTCGCCGTCGCACACATCGATCCCGGTGCGATCGCCCGGGTGCGTCGTGTGAACCCGGCGCTCGAGCTCCGGCGGTTCCGCGTCACTCCGCGCTGACGCCCGCGGCTTCGCCGTACCGTCCCGCGGAGTTTCCCGCCGACACGCCGGCGTCCGACGCGTGGGGCCCGCGTGTCGCCGTCGAAGTCCGCCGCACGGTCCGGAGGTTGGTCAGCCCCGCGACAGCGCCGAGAGCCGCTGGACGGCGTCGGTCAACACCTCGACGCGCTTGCACGCGGCGAAGCGCACCAGCGTCGCGTAGTCGGCGCGGCGGCCCGGAGACGCGAAAGCCGTGAGCGGGATGCCGACGACCCCCGCCCGCTCCGGCAGCTCACGGCAGAACGCGTCGGCGTCGGTCGCGCCGAGGGGAGCGGCATCCACGACCGTGAAGTAGGAACCCCCCGGAGTGCCGACGTCGAAGCCGGCGGCACGCAGCCCCGTGCCCAGGAGGTCGGCCTTGGCCTTCATCTCGCCTGCCACCGAGGCGAAGAAGGCATCGGGGAGGCGCAGCCCCGCCGCGATCGCCGGCTGGAACGGCGACCCTCCGACGTAGGTCAGGAACTGCTTGACGGCGAGTACTGCGGAGACGAGCTCGGCGGGACCGGTCACCCACCCGGTCTTCCATCCCGTGAGCGAGAAGGTCTTGCCGGCGGAGGAGATCGACAGCGTGCGCTCCGCCGCGCCCGGCAGGGTGGAGAGGGGCACGTGCGGACCATCGAACACGAGGTGCTCGTAGACCTCGTCGGTCACGATGATCGCGTCATGCCGGTGGGCGAGACGGACCACCTCTTCGAGCACCTCCCGCGAGAAGACGGTGCCGGTCGGGTTGTGCGGGTCGTTCACGAGGATCACACGCGTGCGGTCCGACACCGCGGATGCCAGCATCTCCAGGTCGGGTTGGAAGTCGGGCCAGCGCAGAGGCACCGGCACGAGCCGTGCTCCGGCCAGAGCCACGCACGCGGCGTAGGAGTCGTAGTAGGGCTCGAAGACGACGACCTCGTCGTCGGGACCGTCGATGAGCGCCAGGAGCGTGGAGGACAGAGCCTCCGTCGCCCCGACGGTCACGAGCACCTGCCGGGCGGGGTCCAGTTCGACCCCGTAGAAGCGCCGCTGGTGCTCCGCGATCGCCGCCAACAGGTCGGGGAACCCGCGCCCGGGAGCGTACTGGTTGACGCCGTTCGCGATCGCGCGGCGCGCGGCCTCGAGCACCGCTTCCGGACCGTCCTCGTCGGGGAAGCCCTGGCCGAGGTTGAGGGCGCCGGTCGAGGCGGCCAGCGACGTCATCTCGGCGAAGATCGTGGGGACCGAAGTGCCGTCGGGGGCGATGAGGCCCGCGCCAAGTGCGGTGCGGCGCCAGGCGCCGGGGAGGTCGTGCATGATGCGGAAGCCTTCAGGGAGAGGGGACGGGGAACACCGCGCCGAAACCCTCTCACCGTAGCCGAGCGGGCACCGTGGAGGACCCCGCATGACCTCGCATTCCGTTCCTGCGACTCTGATAGACCCGACTCATCCGTGTCATAGGAACCGCACAGGCTCCGGGGTCATGGTTGATCTCGCCTGGAAGAAGGAGCATCACATGAGCGACACCACGGACGATCGTCCCGAGGACAACCGCCCCACCAGCGACGCCGCCGCGCAGGGCGCGGTCCCCGCGTCGCACGAGACCACCCCCGCCGCCGCGACTCCCGTCGCGCCCGGTGAGGAGACCACCCCGGCGGCGCCGCCGGTACCGACCCGCTCTCCGGCCGACGCCGCCGCCGCGTGGCCGCCGCCCGCGCAGAGCCCCGCCGCCGGTCAGCCCGCGCAGGCGCCGAGCGCATCGCAGCCCGGTGGGGCGACGCCGCACTACGGCACCCCGCAGCACCCCGCACCCGGGTACGCCTCCGCGCCGAGCGGCGCGACCACCCCCACCGGCCAGGCCTTCGGGCCGGCGGCGACGGGGGCCTACGGCACCCACCCGACGCTGACCCTCCCCGAGTCCGGAGCGACCAAGCCGCGCAAGAAGGGGTCCGGCAGCAAGATCGCCGCGCTCCTGATCGCCGCCGCACTCGTCGGTGGAGGCGCCGGTCTCGGCGGCACCTACGCGGGCCTCGCCCTGTGGGGCGGCTCCGACGGTGCCACCGCCTCGGGCCCCACCGCCATCACCGTCAACGACCCGGGCAAGGTCAACGCCACTTCCGCGGTCGCGGCGAAGGTCGTCCCCAGCGTCGTCACCATCAGCGCGAGCGCCGGCTCGTCGGGCGGCACCGGTTCCGGTGTCATCCTGAGCGCGGACGGGTACGTGCTCACCAACACGCACGTCGTGACGCTCGACGGCCAGACGGGGGATGCCACACTCTCCGTCACCAGTGCAGACGGCCGCGTCTACAAGGCCAAGCTCGTCGGCACCGACCCCACCTACGACCTCGCGGTGATCAAACTGGAGAACGCCTCCGGCCTGACCCCGGTCGAATGGGGCGACTCCTCGAAGCTCAACGTCGGTGACGCGACCATCGCGATCGGTGCCCCGCTCGGCCTGCCGAACACGGTGACC
This sequence comes from Microbacterium sp. 71-36, assembly GCF_001898305.1. Lineage (NCBI taxonomy): Bacteria > Bacillati > Actinomycetota > Actinomycetes > Micrococcales > Microbacteriaceae > Microbacterium > Microbacterium sp. 71-36. The sequence goes on along the minus strand of NZ_MKTP01000001.1, from coordinate 595,249 downwards.
ACCGGCATCGTCAGTGCTCTGAACCGGTCGATCGAGGTCGCCTCGTCGGCGGCACCGAGCGACGGATCCGACTCGAGTCAGGGCGGACAGGGCAGCCAGGGCGGCCAGCAGGGCGGCGAGAGCCCGTTCTTCTTCGACTTCGGTCAGGGTCAGCAGGGGTCCCAGACGACCCAGACGATCAAGATCGCGGTCATCCAGACCGACGCCGCGATCAACCCCGGCAACTCCGGCGGCGCGCTGGTCGACGACGAGGGCAAGCTCATCGGCATCAACGTCGCCATCGCGAGCGCCGGCGGGTCGTCCTCGAGCGGACAGTCGGGCAACATCGGCGTCGGCTTCTCGATCCCGTCCGACATCGCCCAGCGCGTCTCCCAGGAGATCATCGAGAACGGCTCGGCCTCGCACGGTCTGCTCGGCGCGAGCGTGCAGGATGCCGCGTCGGTCCAGGGCTCGACGACGACCGGCGCCTACGTCGCGGACGTCACCGCGGGCGGCGCCGCTCAGGCCGGTGGTCTGCAGAAGGGCGATGTCATCACGGAGTTCAACGGCATCCCGGTCACGAGCTCCGTCGACCTCACCGCCCAGGTGCGCGCGCTCGCCGCGGGTTCGCAGGCCAAGGTGACCTACCTCCGCAACGGCAAGCAGTCGACCGCCGAGGTGACCCTGGGCTCGATGCCCACGAGTTGAGCCTCCCGCTCCAGACGCCACCCCGCGATAGGCTCGCGGGGTGGCGTCTTTCTCGTTCGGTGCGGGAAATGCGCGAAAACTCCGGCGCATCCCGCTGTACCTCGCGGGACGGCTGCTGACGGCGGTGGTGCCGCGCTCGCGGCAGCGCTGGGTGTTCGGCTGCGCGGTCGGCGTGGCCGACGGCGCTCTCGCCCTCTGGCGGGTCGCACATGCGGCGGGCGAGCAGGCGACCTGGCTCGTCGCCGACGAGGAGCAGGGCCGAGAGGCCGAGCGGCTCGGCATCCCCTCCCTCCGGCGCGACTCGCTGCGCGGCCTCTGGGCGACCGCCCGGGCGCGAGTGATCGTGGTGACCCACGGGTTCGGCGACGTCAACCGTTACGCGGTGGCGGGGGCGTTCATCGTGCAGCTGTGGCACGGGATCCCGCTCAAGCGCATCGGCTTGGATTCCCCCGAGACGACCCGCAGCGCGCTGCTGCCGCGGTCCCGCGCCGTCACGAAGCTCCTCGCGCTGCTGTACCGGCGGACGATGCGCCAGATCTCGCTGCTCCCCGCCTCGTCCCATCTCGTCCGCGGGCGGCTCGAGACCGCGTTCGGCCTCGAGGACGCGCGGGTGCCCGTGACCGGCGAGCCTCGGGTCGACGTGCTCTCGCTCGGCACCGCCGACCAGCGCCGCCGCGACGCGCGCGCGGCGCTGGCCGTCGCGCTGGGAGTCGATCCCGGCGATCGGCGCTTCGTGCTCTACGCCCCGACCTGGCGCGACGGCGATCGCGACCCGGCGATCCCCACGCCGTCGGACCAGGACCGCATCGACGCGGTGCTCGAACGTCACGATGCCGTGCTGATCGTGCGGCCCCACCCGCTCGGGGAGGGGGAGTACCGTCTCTCCGGGAGCCGCGTGCGGATGCTGGGCAGCGACCTCGTCGCCGACGTCACCCCACTGCTGCCGGCGTTCGACGCGCTGGTCACGGATTACTCATCGCTCGCGTTCGACGCCGGACTCGTGCCGCTCCCGGTGGTGTTCTTCGCCCCCGACCTGGAGGCGTACACGGCCCGTCGGGGACTCTACGGCCGCTACCGCGACGTGGCCGGGGACGAGCCGGCGCGAACCTGGGAGAGCGCGCTCGCGCGGGTCGACGGCGTCCTGGACGACCCGGCCGACGCCCGGGACGCCTCGCGTCGATTGAGCGCCGTCGTCCACGCCCACCACGACGGACGCAACGCCGAGCGCGTCCATCGTGCGATCCGCGCCCGGCTGACCCCCCGTCGCCCCGCGGCGCGCCCGAGGAGGACCACCGCATGACCGATGTGCGATTCGCCCTGCAGGACGGGCGCGCCCTGCTCGAACTCACGGGGACGGGACCGCGGCCGGCGGGCGTGACGCTGGAGGGGGCGCGTGCCCGGGTCACGGGGCGCCTGCACGGGCGCGGGCGCACCTGGCGCGCGGAGATCCCGCTGCGTGCCGCACGGTGGGGCGGGCCCGAGCTGCCGCTGCCCACGGGCGACTACCGCCTGCACATCGACCCGGGTGAGGCGACGGATGCGGCACCCCCCGCGGCCTCCCTGCCGCTGACGCAGCTTCCCAGCCTCCGGGCGGAGTGGGATGGCTCGCGGCTGCGGGTCGGACCCCCCGTCGACCCCGCGTACGACTCCGGCGAAGGCCAGGCGGCGCTCGAACGGCGGTACGCGACGTCGCGGCACCCGCTGGAGAACGCGGTGTTCTTCGAGAGCTTCTACGGACGCACGGCGGGCTGCAACCCGCTCGCCATCGACCGCGAGCTCGCGCGCGCCGCCCCCGGGGTCACGCGCTACTGGAGTGTCGTCGACCTGTCGGTGCAGGTGCCCGAGGGAGCCGTCGCCGTCGTGGAGGGCAGCCCCGAATGGTGGCGTGCCCGGGCGGCGGCGCGGCTTCTCGTCGTCAACGACTGGCTCCGACGCAAGTTCGTCCGCAAGGCCGGCCAGCGGGTGCTGCAGACCTGGCACGGCACACCGCTCAAACGGCTCGCTCTGCACCGTCCCGGCTTCGACCCGCGTCGAGTCCTGGCCGTCCTTCGCGAGAGCCGGCGCTGGGACGTGCTGCTGGCGCAGAGCCCCTATGCCGCGCGCGTGCTCTCCCGCGCGTACGCGTTCGGGCGGCGCCCCGTCTGGGTCGAGGGGTACCCGCGCAACGACGTGCTGCAGGGCGACGACGGGGTCGTCACGCGCCGTGCCCTGGGGATCGGTGCGGAGGAGCGCGTCCTGCTCTACGCGCCGACCTGGCGCGACGATCGGACGGCCATGGTCGACTTCCTCGATCCGGCGGCCCTGGCCCGCGCAACCGACGCCGTCGTCCTGGTCCGAGGACACACCCGCACGCTGCACCCCGGCGAGGACGCCCGCGGACCCCGCGTGATCGACGTCACCGGGTACCCGGACACGGCCCGCCTCCTCGCGGCATCCGACGCCCTCATCACCGACTATTCGTCCGTGATGTTCGACTTCGCCATCACCGGCAGGCCGATGTACTTCCTCGTCCCCGACCTCGAGCACTACCGCGGCGAGGTGCGGGGGTTCTACTTCGACCTTCTGGATGCGGCACCGGGACCGGTCGTCCGTTCGCAGCATGAGCTCGAACGCGCCATCGCCGAGGTCGACACGACGATCTTCCGCGAACGCTACGAAAGGTTCCAGCGGGTGTTCGTCGCCCGTGAGGACGGTCGGGCCGGCGAGCGGGTCGTCGCGCGGCTGCTCGACCAGGGATTCGTCGACCGGGAGTGAGACGGATGCCGCGTGCTCAGGGCAGCGGGGTGTTGCGGCCGTCGAGCCGCGAGGTGTCGACGGTGTCGCGCGCCCCGCGCACGACGCCCCACAGGAACCCGGTTCCCCAGGGGAGGTGCATCGACGGCAGGACGGCCGCCGTCCACATCCGGTCGCGCCAGCCCTGACCTCCGCCGCGCCCCAGCGCGACCACCGCGACGAGCGTCGCGTACGCGGCGACGGGCCCGTGCACGACGTGTGTCGCAGGGGAGCGGACGACGCCGAGGACCTGCAGCACCGCGACCGCGAGCGACAGCGCGGCCGAGACGACGAGCACCGGGGGAGCGAAGAACCGCAGCGAGTTGCGGCGACCGTACCGCCGGACCAGCTCGCCGCGCCAGGCTCCCGTCGCGCGGAACTGCCGCACGAGCCGCGTCCAGCTCTCCCGCGGCCAGTAGACCACCGACAGGGCCGGATCGAACCACACTCTGTAGCCGGCACGACGGATCCTCAGATTGAGCTCCCAGTCCTCACCGCGGCGGAGGGACTCGTCGAACCCGCCCACCTCCTCCAGCACGCGGCGCCGGAACACTCCGAGATACGCTGACTCGGCCGGCCCCTCCTCGGTGCCCCCGTGGTAGGCGCCGCCGCCGAGCCCGACGGGCGAGTTGTAGGCACGCGCGACCGCCCGCTGGAACGGAGATCGCCCGTCCGCCCGCATCACCCCGCCGACGTTCGCCGCGCGGGTCCGCCGGAGCGTTGCGAGGGCGCGTCGTGCGTATCCGGGGCGGAGCTCGGAGTGCGCGTCCACGCGCACGATCGTCGGAAAACGGCTCGCGCGGATCGCGAGGTTCAGTCCGACCGGGATGTCGGCGGCGGGATTGTCCACCAGCACGACCCGGGGGTCCTCGGCGGCGATGTCCCGGGCGATCTCGCCACTGGCATCCGTCGACGGCCCGAGCGCCAGCACGAGCTCGACCGGGCCCGGAACGTCCTGGGACAACGTCGATGCCACCGCGCGACGCAGGTACCGCTCTTCGTTGAGGACGGGCATGACGAAGCTCACGCCGGCGTCGTCGGGGGGAACGGGCGCGTCTCGGCGGCCGGGGGTCGCGAGGTGCATCACTCCATCGTTTCACGCCGACCTGGCCGGTACCCTGGAACGATGCCCCTCGCCCGCGACGCCCGTCTCGCCGTCGGGCTCCTCCGCAAGGCCCTGGCCACCCGCCGTGCCCGCACCGACCTGCGCCGCGCGCTCGCCGAACGCGGGCCCCTGCCCCGGAACCGCTTCCGCATCGCGGTGTACTTCGCCGACGGTCCCGTGAACATGTACCAGATCCGCCAGTGGTACGCGCCGCTGCAGGAGCTCGCGCGCGAGTGGCCGGTCGTCGTGATCGCCCGCGCCATCCGCGGCGCGGACGCGCTCCTCCGCGACGACGCCCTCCCGGTCGCCTACGCCCCGACGGTGCGGGATGTCGAGCAGGTGCTCGACGAGCAGGACATCCGGATCGTCTTCTACGTCAACCAGAACACCCGCAACTTCCAGATGTTCCGGTACGGGCGCCGCTGGCACGTGTTCATCAACCACGGCGAGTCCGACAAGATGTACATGACGACGAACCAGTTCACCGCCTACGACTACGCGTTCGTCGCCGGCGAGGCCGCCCGGGCGCGCTTGTCCCGCACCCTGTGGGACTACGACCTCGACCGCCGGACCTTCTCCATCGGCCGCCCGCAGGCCGATCACTACTCGGGCGACCTCCCGTACACACCCGACGACCGCCGGGTCGTGCTGTACGCCCCCACGTGGGAGGGCGACCGACCTGCGGCCCACTACGGCTCGATCGTCACGCACGGCGAAGCGCTCGTCGGCGCACTCCTCGCCGCGGGACGTCATCGGGTGATCTACCGCCCCCATCCCCGGTCCGGAGTGGTCGACCCGGCCTACGGCGACGCGAACGCACGCATCGTCGCGGCCCTCGCCGCCGCCAATGCCGCGGACCCCGCAGCGCAGCACGTCCACGACACCGGGCCCGACCTCGGCTGGCAGCTCGCGGCCGCCGACCTCGCCGTGGTCGACATCTCGGCGATGGTGTACGACCGGCTCGCCGCAGGCAAGCCCCTGCTGATCAGCCGGCCCGTCGACCCCGAGGCGCTCGTCGACGACACCGGGTATCTCGCGGATGCCGAGTGGCTGGATGCCGATTCCGCCGACGACATCGTCGCGCGGACCGATCGGGTGCTCGGCGACCCCGACGCGGTCGCGCGCCTGGACCACTGGGTGCGGTACTACTTCGGCGACACCGCTCCCGGTGCGTCGACCGAACGCTTCCACGCCGCGGTCCGCACGCTCATGGACCGCTGGGAGAGCTGGGACGCGGGCGTCCCCGCCTGATCCCCGCGGGCGGGACGGCCTCCGTCGGGCGGGGTCCGGTCAGGGGGTGAGCGGGGCCAGGCGGCCGATGGCGGCGAGAGGGATGCCGATCCAGTCGGGACGGTTGCGCGTCTCGTAGATCGCCTCGTAGACGGCCTTGTCGAGCTCGAAGGCGGCCAGGAGCGCGTCCGGGGCCGTCCGGTCGGCGCCGATCGTCTCGACGTACCCGGTCAGGAACGCCTCCTGTGCGGCGATGACCCACGCGCGCACCGCCGCGTCGTCGTCGGACACCGCGCCGGACACGTAGTCGAACGAGCGCAGCATGCCGGCGACGTCCCGCACGGCGAGGTCGGGGCTGCGGCGTTCCGCGATCGGGCGGAGCGGCTCTCCTTCGAAGTCGAGCAGCACCCAGCCATTCGCGGGGGTGTGCAGCACCTGCCCCAGGTGCAGATCGCCGTGCACGCGCTGGAGGGGCGGCCATGGCGCAGCGACGGCGTCGGCGTACACCTCCCGGACGCGCTGAGCGTGAGGGGCGAGCACGGGAACCTCCGCCAGGGCGGTGGTCAGACGTCGCTCCCAGGCGGCGGCGACACGGGAACGGACCTGGTCGTCGGGGGCCACCGTGGGGAAGATGTCGGCCAATGCCACGTGCATGCGCGCGACGCTCCCGCCCAGCGCGCGGGCCGGTGCGGTGAAATCGTCGCCGGCGGTGGCGGCCAGGAGAGCCACGCGCCACGCGTCCTCGACCCCCTCGAAGAACTCCTGCGCGAATGCGAGCGAGCCCGTGACCTCGTCCCCCGTCGCCGTGGTCCACTCGCCCCGGATCTCGCCGATCGCGGCGGGCACGAACGCGGCGCCGCGGGCGGCCAGCGCGGATTGCAGCTCGACGTCCGGGTTCACGCCGTCGTTGACCTGCCGGAAGAGCTTGCAGATGACCGGGGCCGCGCCGACCGGGCGGAAGATGATCGAGGTGTTCGACTGCTCCCCGCTCAACACACGGGCCGGCACGTCGGTGGCGGGACTCGCAGACCCCGCGGCCAGGGGAATGCCGACGATCTTCGACGGCGCGGTGGATCCGGCCCCGCCGACCGTGACCAGCTGGAACAGCAGGTCGGTGAACGCGGGGTCGGTCACGGCATCCGCCCACACCCGTCCGTCGTCCGCGGGTCCGATGAGACTGCCCGGGAGCACCGTCTCCGGGTCGCGCAGGGACACCGGCACCTGGTAGACCGCCGCGGGCGACACGGCGTCGTCGCGGACGAGGAGAACCCGGGTCGCGGGGATCACCGACTCCGCGTCGGCGACGAGGGTCAGGCGTGGATCGCGCCCCTTCGTGCCGTACCAGCGCTGTCGCGGCATCCACACGGTCAGGAGATCGAGAAGGTCGCCCATGCGGCGAGGCTAACGCGATCCGGCGAGGTTCGCCCGGGTCTTGCGCCCGCGCCCCGTCGATGACAAGACGTCAGGGCTTCTCCGACGGCGGTGCATCGCCCTTCCGGTCCGTGCGACGGGGGAGGGCCCTGCGGGCGACCGACCCCGTTCGCCGGCCCGCGGATCCGACGGCGCCCGCGATCGCGCCCCCGACACGCTGCACGCCGCCGACGGCACGACGCTCCAGTCGGTCGGCGCCGGGCCGCGGTTCGAGGTCGCGGGGGAGGGTCGGGGGAGCGGCCCCGAATGCCCGCCGCGAGGTGACGAGCACGCGACGGCCGAGGATGTTGTTGCCGGCGCCGCCCACCACAGCCCCGACACCGAACGGGAGGGCCTTGCCGAGCCAGGACGCTCCGCCGCGGGCGGCGAACTGGCGGGCGAACGTGGTCTTGAGCCGGTCCACCAGCGGTCCGACGGCGGCGCGGGGCAGCGTCTTCGTGACGAGTTCTCCCCAGTAACCGGAGCGGGTCGTCCCGCGACCCGCCGCCTGCGCCGCGAGCTGGGCGACGAGGTCTGTTCCCTCCTTGCCGAGCATCAGGGTGAGGACGAGGGCGCGCGCGCGATCGGGGTCTTCGACCGCGACCCCGTGCACCTCCGCGACCGACTGCGCGAACAGGGCCGTGGCCTCCAGGAACCCGACCGTCTCGACGCCGCTCAGTGCGAGCGTGACGCCGGTGCCGATCCCGGGGACGACTGCTGTCGCGCCGACGGCCGCGCCGCCCGTGGTCACGGCGGCGAGATAGCGACGCTCGAGAATCCGCAGGATCTCCTGCGGAGACGCGTCGGGATGCCGCAGCCGGACGCTCCGCAGGTGTGCGAGAACCGCGGGGCGCTGCACGGACAGCACGCGATCGAGCATCCGGATCGTGCGTGGATGCTCGTCCGAGCCCGCCGGCGGCAGCCCTCCGTTCCAGGGCGCGTCGTCGGGCAGGGAATGGATGCGATGCACCTTCTCGGCCATGTCTCCATCCTGCCCCGACGCGCCGGTGCCCGCCGGGCCTTGACGTGCGCCGCCGATCAGACGAACAGGTTCGCGCGTTCCAGATCCTCGGCGAAGTCGACCTCGACGGCGTACAGGTCGGAGATGTCGAGGGGTTCGACGCGCATGCCGTCCTCGGCGATGGCGAGTTCGATTCCGCGTTCGAAGTAATCCTGATCGTCGACCCGCTGGAGGTGGCGCTGGAGGGTCTTCCGGTCGCGGGACGAGACGTAGTTGATGCCGACGGCTTCGCCGAGTCCACCGCGGACGCTCTTCGAGAGCTCGGTGACGAAGCCTTCGGCGTCGACGGTGTACTTGACCTCTTCGTCGCTGACCTTGGCGGTGTTCACGGTGACGAACGACTGGTCGGACTCGATCAGCGCCGCCGCGCGGCCGAGCACATCGGGGTCGAAAACGACGTCGCCGTTCATCCACAGCACACCGCCGCGCCCTGTCACCGTCAGGGCGCGGAGCAGGCTCTTCGACGTGTTGGTCAGGTCGTAGCGGTCGTTGTAGACGTAGTCGACTCGCGGGAACGCGTCGACGATGGTCTCCGCGCGATAGCCGACGACCGTGGTGATGCGGGCGGTGCGGCCGAAGTTCGCGCGGATGTTGTCGTGCTGCTGCTGCATGATGCTGCGGCCGTCGGCGAGCACGGTCAGCGGTTTGGGGAGGCTCCTCCCCAAACGCGAGCCCATGCCCGCAGCGAGAATGACGATGTGAAGGGTCAAGGCAGGCTCCTGGGGGATGAGTTGTCGTTTCCGGTTCACCGGAAAGTCACGCCTTCGTGTCGGATTCATGCTAGCCAGAGGGCCTGGGAAGGTGGACAATACGCGCTCGTCGTTGTCCTTTCGTGATGACCTGTCCGTGTGCGCTCCGCGGGCAACCCCGCGGGTGGGTGTCCGAGGGGGTTGATAGTTTGGAGCGATGACAGCGTCGCTGCCGCAGCCCCCTGAGTCCGCCTCCGCTGGGTCGGAGGACGATGCGGCGAGCGTCGACGCCTCTCCCACGCCCCCGCCTCGCCCGCGCACGCCCCGGCGTCCCGCCGCCGCTTCACCGCGTGCGACGGCGGATTCGGATGCCGCGGCCGAGGACGACACGCCGGAGGTGAAGAAGTCGACGCCGCGAACGTCGTCGGCACGCAACGCCTCCACCGGAGCTGCGCCCCGCAGCCCGCGCACGCCGGCGGCGAAGAAGCCGGCGACGCCGCGCACGCCGGCGGCGAAGAAACCCGCGACGCCCCGCACGCCGGCGGCGAAGAAACCCGCGACGCCGCGCACGCCGGCGGCGAAGAAACCCGCGACGCCCCGCACGCCGGCGGCGAAGAAGCCGGCCGCTCCCCGGAAGAAGCCGGCCGTGCCGGATGAGGCGAGCCCGGTGGTCGATCCGGGCCCGCCGCCGCCGCTGCCGACCGACCTCGTCGTGCCGCCGAGGCCCCCTCTGCCCCCCGTGAGCGCGTCGCCCGCCGTCGCCGACCCCACGCCGGCGGACGTCGCCGTCGAGGAGCCGAAGGTCGTCGAGGAACCACCGGCCGTCGAGTCGGCGGTCGATACCGATACGGCTCTCGAAGAGCCTTCCCCCGGGGACGTCATCCCATCGGATGAGAATGCGACCCCCATCGAGCCCGTGTCTGAGGAGCCGGCGGTCGATCCGGAGCCCGCGGCCGTGGAGCCCGTGGCCGAGGAGCCCGTGGCCGACCAGGAGCCCGTGGTCGTGGAGCCCGTGGCCGACCCGGAGCCCGTGGTCGTGGAGCCCGTGGCCGACCCGGAGCCCATGGTCGTGGAGCCCGTGGCCGAGGAGCAGGTGGTCGAGGATCCGGTGCCCGCGGCTCAGGAGCCGGTGCTGGTTGCCGACGAGCCCGAGGCCGGTGCGGAGCCGGCGGGGGACGAGCCCGGCACGGGGGAGTCCCTCCTCGCTGAGGAGATCGCCGCCGACGAAGCATCGACGGACGATCCGACGCCCGCCGACATCGCGCCGGAGCCGTCGCCGGTGCCCGAACAGGGCACCGATCCGCTCGAGGCTGACGTCACCGCGACGGGGTCGGCCGAGACTCCGGACGCGTCCGCGGCGGAGGTCGCCGGCGCCGCAGCGGCCCCCGACGCCGCGGGCGAACAGGCCGTCGCGAGTGACGTCCCGGCTCTGAGCCTGCGCAACGTCACCAAGACGTTCGGCGAGCTGCGTGCGGTCGACGGTGTCGACCTGACCGTTCCCGCGGGATCGTTCTATGGGCTCGTCGGGCCGAACGGCGCGGGCAAGACGACGACGCTCTCGATCATCGCCGGTCTTCTGCGTTCCAACGGCGGCACGGTCGAGATCAACGGCGTCGACGCGAAGCGCCACCCGCGCGCGGCCAAGAAGCTGATCGGTGTGCTCCCGGACCGGCTGCGCACCTTCGACCGCCTCACCGGTCGCCAGCTCCTGTCGTACTACGGTGCGCTGCGCGGTCTGCCCTCGCCGGTGGTCGAGAGTCGGGCCGCCGATCTGGCGCGCGCCTTCGACCTCGTCGAGGCGCTCGGCCGTCCGGTATCGGACTACTCGGCGGGAATGACGAAGAAGGTCATGCTGGCGGGGGCGATGATCCATTCGCCGCGTCTGCTCGTGCTCGACGAACCCTTCGAGGCCGTCGATCCGGTCTCCAGCGGGGTCATCCTCGACATCCTGCGCGCCTACGTCGATCACGGCGGCACCGTGATCCTGTCGAGTCACGGCATGGAACTGGTGGAGCGCGTGTGCTCGCGTGTCGCCGTCATCGTGTCGGGACAGGTGCTCGCCGAGGGCACCGTCGATGAGGTCCGCGGCGAGTCGACGCTCGAGCAGCGTTTCCTCGAGCTCTCCGGCGGGTTGGGCGACGTGGAGGGCCTCGAGTGGTTGCACACGTTCTCCGCCTGAGGCTTGCCATGATGCTCGGCGCCCTCCGGGGCGACCGGGATCACGTGCTGCGGCGCGCCGTCGGTCTGTTGGTCCTCGTCGTCGGCACGGTCTTCGCCGCCGTCAACGTGGTCGCCCTGGCCGATTCCGACCGTCTGACCACCGCGGTGGTGACGGTGCTCGCCGGATCAGCGGTCACCCTGGGCTTCGCCATCGCCCCGCCGGTCACGGCATCCGTCGATCCGCTCGATCCGCGCCGCTTCGCCGTCGTCGGCCCCGAGCCGCGCCCGCTCGCGGCGGCGCTGCTGTTGGCGGGGTTCTTCAGCGTGCCCGTGATCGTGGTGGTCGTCCTGGCCGTCTCCCTCGCCGTGGCCTGGACCGCGCAAGGCGCTCCCGTCGGCGCCGCGGTCGTGTCGATCGTCCTCGGCGTGGCCACTTGCGTGCTCTTGGCCCGAGTGAGTCTCGCCCTCGGCGCACTGGTGCGCCGCCCCCGCCAATCCCGCGAACTGCTCGGCGTCTACCTCGTCGCGGTCCTCGTCGTGGTCGTGCCCGTGGGGATCTTCCTCGGCTCACTCGAGTGGCGCGGAGCGGTTCCGTCGCAGTTGGTGTCGGCGGCCGAGGTGCTCGGGTGGACGCCGATCGGGGCGGCGTGGAACATCGCACTCGCTCCGACCCCCGGCGCGGCCGCGGCGAGTGTCGTCGTGTCGCTCGCGACCCTGGCCCTCTTGGCCGCTGCGTGGTTCGTCCTCGTTCGCGTGCTGCTGACGACGACGCCTCGCCCGTTCACGGTCCGCGAGCGCGCAGGCCTGGGGTGGTTCGCGCTGCTCCCCGGCACGCCCGGGGGCGCCGTCGCCGCGCGGAGCCTGTCGTACTGGTTCCGGGACCGCCGGTACGTGGTCAACGTGGTGGTGGTTCCGATCGCCGCGGTGCTCACGACGCTCCCTCTCATCGTGGCCGGTGTGCCGATCGAGTACGCCGTCCTGCTCCCCGCGCCGATCATCGCCCTCTTCCTCGGGTGGCTTCCGCACAACGATCTGGCGTACGACTCCACGGCGCTCTGGATGCACATCGCCAGTGGTGTCCGTGGTCTTCCGGACCGGATCGGTCGCCTCGTCCCGGTCGTGCTGATCGCCCTCCCGCTGCTGGCGGTCGCGATCCCGCTCGCCATCGCCGTGCACGGTCGGTGGGCCTTCGCGCCCGCCCTCGTGGGGGTCTGCGCGGCCCTCCTCCTCTCGGGGCTGGGGCTGTCGAGCGTCGCCTCCGTCGTCGCTCCGTACGCCGTGTCCCGCCCGGGCGACAGTCCTTTCCAGCAGCCGCAGCGCACCGGCTCGGGCGGTGTCCTGTCGCAGGGGCTCGTCATGGTGGGCGCCGTGGTGGCGGCGAGCCCCTCGATCTGGTTCGCCTGGCAGGCCGTGGCATCCGACACCGCCGACGCTTTCGCGGCACTGTGGGCGGGGCTCGGTGTCGGGGTGGTCGTGTTCGTGGTCGGGGTCGCAGCCGGAGCGGCGCAGTTCGAGCGGCGGGGAACGCGGCTCATGGAGTTCGCCGAAGCCACCTGAGGCGGCGCTCCAGCTCCGCCTTCCGCGGGGCTGGAGCGGCAGAACCGTCCGCGCCCCGTGGTCCGCGGCTACACTGGCAGACCATGAGCACGCCTCTCGACCGACCGGACAGCGGGGGTCTCGCGACCCTGGATCGCGAGCTCGAAGAGCTCATCCGCGAGGAGAACATCGAGCCGGGTGATCACGAGCGCTTCTCGCACTACGTCAAGAAGGACAAGATCCTCGAGTCGGCTCTCACGGGCAAGCCCGTGCGTGCACTGTGCGGAAAGAAGTGGACCCCGGGTCGCGATCCCGAGAAGTTCCCGGTGTGCCCCCAGTGCAAAGAGATCTACGAATCCCTCAACACGTGACCTCCCTGCCCCTCAGGTGAGGGTGAGGGTCGTGGTCTGCGAGGTCGAGCCGTCACTGCCGTAGATCGTGAGCGTGACCGAGTAGGTTCCCGCGGCGATCGGGTAGGTGTTCTCGTCGGGGTACCAGTTCAGGTTCTGCGCGTATCCGCCGAGCGCGATCGTGAACAGGCCCGCCAGGGTCGTGGGCACGGCCGGTGACGGGGGCACGATCTCGATGGTGTACTGCACCATCGCGGGTTCCGGGTCTCGCGTCGGCCACCACGTGATGTTCTGGTCGTAGTGGGCGGAGGCGTAGATCGCGAGGGGTCCGCGGACGGTGTTCGTGACGGGGTCGTACTTCCCGCCGTCGGTCACCGTCCAGTCATCGCCGATCCGCAGCTTCGAGATCGGTACGGACGTGGCGGACAGCGCCACGGCGGGCACGAACGTCGCCGCGATCGCCGGTGCGACCCAGGCCGCGGTGGAAAGGACGGCGCGGCGGCTGGTGTCGTGCCCGCCGGGCGACCGAGCATCGTCGGGCATGGAACTCTCCGTTCGGTGCGTGAACCGCCCGAACGCTGGGCGCTCACGAGCCCGGAGGAGCAGGGCGGGGTTTCCACGCTAGGCACCGTCGCGGCGGCCCTCATCGGCCGGCCGGAGAATCTCACCCGAGTCGTCGGGGCTTTCGCCCTCGACGCGTCGGCCGTGAGCTCAGGCTTCCGCGTACTCGGTGGGCAGTGCCGGCTCGGAGCGGCTCAGTGCGAGCGCGCGTACGGGCAGTTCCTCGCGCACGCGGGCATGGTGGACGCGCGCCGCTCTCACTCCCTCCGGCCCGAGGGCCGCGGTGTCGGGTTCGCCGGCCACGACGAGCGGGACCTGGAGCGCCCGGGCGTCGGGGTGCTCGGCGGCCGTCGCGAGTTCTTCGAAGCCCTCGCTCACGACGATCAGCTCCGACGTGGCCGTTCCGGCGTCGAGCGTGCGGAACGCGGCTTTACGGCCCCCGTGCGAGGCCTTCTGAGCCGAGGCCTTCGCGACCGGGACCCACGAGCCGTCCGCCGCGGCGCGCGCCACCAGTTTGAAGACCAGTCCCGCCGTCGGTGTGCCCGATCCCGTCACGACCGATGTGCCGACGCCGTAGCTGTCGACGGGTGCGGCGGCGAGGGCGGCGATGGCGAACTCGTCGAGATCGCTCGTGACGGTGATGCGCGTCCCGGTGGCACCGAGCTCGTCGAGGAGCGTGCGCACCTCCCCGGCGACGATCGGGAGGTCTCCGGAGTCGATGCGCACTCCACCCAGCTCCGTGCCGGCCACGCGCACCGCCGTCCGAACGCCCTCGGCGATGTCATACGTGTCGATGAGCAGCGTCGTTCCGGCACCGAGCGCGTCGATCTGCGACCGGAACGCGTCCTCCTCGCTGTCGTGCAGCAGCGTCCAGGCGTGGGCTGCGGTGCCCATGGTCGGGACGCCCCAGCGGCGGCCCGCCTCGAGATTGCTCGTGGCCGAGAACCCGGCGATGTAGGCGGCGCGGGCTGCCGCGACGGCGGACTCCTCGCCGGCTCGACGCGACCCCATCTCGGCGAGCGGGCGGTCGCCCGCGGCGACGCTCATCCGCGCGGCCGCGGTCGCCACCGCGGAGTCGAAGTTCAGCACGCTCAGGGCGAGCGTCTCGAGGATCACGGCCTCGGCGAACGTCCCCTCGATCGTGAGCAGCGGCGAACCCGGGAAGTAGACCTCGCCCTCGCGGTAGCCCGTGATCGAGCCCGTGAAGCGGTACCCCTCGAGGTAGTCGAGGGTGCCGGCATCCACGATCCGGTTGTCGCGCAGGTAACGGAGCTCGTCGTCGCCGAAGCGGAAGTCGCGGATCGCGTCGAGCAGTCGCCCGGTTCCGGCCACGACGCCGAAGCGTCGGCCACCGGAGAGGCGTCGACCGAAGACCTCGAACACGCAGCGGCGGTGCGCGGTGCCGTCACGGAGTCCCGCATCGAGCATGGTGAGTTCGTAGCGGTCGGTGAGGAGGGCCGTACTGCGGGTCATCGCGCCAGCCTATTGCGGCCGCGCCGCCTTCCCTGGGCCCGCGATCGCGCTTGACACGGCCGGCTGCCGTGCCGGACTCCGGACTTTCCGCTCGAGACGCATGCCGTCGCCGACGCCGATCCGCGGATCGGCGGGATTCTCCGGAGTCCGGAACGCCGAGCTGTCCCACCCGGCCGCGCAGCGGCCGCCGGGTAGGCTGGATGCCTATGAACGACGCGCCGATCGGCATCTTCGACTCCGGAGTCGGTGGTCTCACCGTCGCCCGCGCGGTCTCGGCGCAGCTGCCGCGGGAGTCGATCCTCTACATCGGCGACACCGCGCGCTCGCCCTACGGGCCGAAGCCGATCGCCGACGTCCGGCGGTACGCGCTCGAGGTGCTGGACACGCTGGTCGAGCAGGGCGTGAAGATGCTCGTGATCGCCTGCAACACGGCATCCGCCGCCATGCTCCGCGACGCCCGCGAGCGTTACGACGTTCCCGTGGTCGAGGTCATCGGCCCGGCGGTGCGCACGGCGATGTCGACGACCCGCAACGGTCGGATCGGTGTGATCGGCACCGTGGGCACGATCGGCTCCCGCGCCTACCAGGACATGCTCGAGGTCAACGAGCGTCTCACCGTCTTCGCCGAGGCGGCACCGCGGTTCGTCGAGTTCGTCGAGGCGGGGGTCACCGACTCGCCCGAGGTGCTCGCGGTCGCCGAGGAGTACCTCGCGCCGCTCCGCCGCGCCGGTGTCGACACGCTCGTCCTCGGGTGCACGCACTACCCGTTCCTGGAGGGCGCCATCAGCTATGTGATGGGCCCCGAGGTGAGCCTGGTCTCGAGCGACAGCGAGACCGCGAAGGACGTGTACCGCCAGCTCGTGTCCGGTGACCTGCTGGCGGGGCCGGATGCCGTCCCCACCCACCGTTACGAGGCCACGGGCGCCTCGGCCGACGAGTTCGTGCGCCTCGCGCACCGCCTGATGGGTCGCGAGATCCGCGACGTGCAGCTGGTGCAGACCGGCGCCATCGACCTGCCGCGCTGAGGCGTGGCATCCATTCCGTCCTGAGGAGGACCCATGACCCGCAAAGACGGCCGGACCGACGACCAGCTGCGCCCCGTGACGATCGAGCGGGGGTGGTCCGCGCACGCCGAGGGCTCCGCGCTCATCACGTTCGGCGGCACGAAGGTGCTGTGCACCGCCTCGTTCACGAACGGCGTGCCGCGCTGGCTCACCGGCAAGGGCAAGGGCTGGGTCACGGCCGAGTACGCGATGCTCCCGCGCGCGACGAACAGCCGCAACGACCGCGAGAGCATCAAGGGCAAGGTCGGTGGCCGCACGCACGAGATCTCGCGTCTGATCGGCCGCGCCCTGCGGGCCGTCGTCGACACGAAGGCGCTCGGCGAGAACACGATCGTGATCGACTGCGACGTGCTGCAGGCCGACGGCGGCACCCGCACCGCGGCGATCACGGGCGCGTACGTCGCCCTCGCGGATGCCATCGCCTGGGGTCGCGAGAAGAAGTTCATCGCGCAGCGGTCCGAGGTGCTCGTCGACTCGGTGTCCGCCGTGTCGGTCGGCATCATCGACGGCACCCCCATGCTCGACCTGGCCTACGTCGAGGACGTCCGCGCCGAGACCGACATGAACGTCGTCGTCACCGGCCGCGGCCTCTTCGTCGAGGTGCAGGGCACCGCCGAGGGCGCGCCCTTCGACAAGCGCGAGCTCGACCAGCTGCTGGAGCTCGGCGTGAACGGCTGCGCGCAGCTGCGCGACCTGCAGTCCGCGGCGCTGGAGGACTGACGTGGCCCGCGTCGTCCTGGCCACGCACAACCCGCACAAGGTCGAGGAGTTCCAGGCGATCGTCGCCGCCACCCGTCCCGACCTCGAGGTCGTCGGGTACGACGGCCCCGAGCCGGTCGAGGACGGCGTGACCTTCGCCGCCAACGCCCTCATCAAGGCCCGCGCGGCTGCGGCGCACACGGGGCTTCCGGCCCTGGCCGATGACTCCGGCGTCGCGGTGGACGTGCTGGGCGGTTCGCCCGGCGTCTTCTCGGCCTACTGGGCGGGACACAAGAAGGATGCCGCGGTCAACCTCGAGCTGCTCCTCGACCAGCTGTCCGATGTGGCCGACCCGCACCGCACGGCGCAGTTCGTGTCGGTGATCGCGCTGGTGCGCCCCGACGGCACCGAGGACACGGTCGAGGGTCGCTGGCCCGGCCGACTCGCGACGGCGCCCGCCGGCCCCGGCGGCTTCGGCTACGACCCGATCTTCATTCCGGACGGACAGGATGCCGACGCGGAGCGAACGGTCGGCGAATGGTCGGCGGAGGAGAAGAACGCCCAGTCGCACCGGGCGCGGGCGTTCCGCAGCCTCGTGCCGCTGCTGCAGACGCTCTGACACTCGCGCCGAGAGCGAAAACCGCTCTCATTCCCGACTAGCCCGAAACGCCTCTGCACCCGGGGACCCGGCTCTAGCCTGGATGCATGCACGATCACGCGCCCGCCGGCGGCATCCGCGATGCCGGACACCGACGGCTGCTCGCGGTCGCCCTGAGCCTCACGGCGACCGTGATGATCGTGCAGGTCGTCGGCGCGATCCTCACCGGCTCGCTCGCACTGCTGGCCGACGCCGCGCACATGTTCACCGATGCCGCGGCGCTGGTCGTCGCGCTCATCGCGACGGCGATCGCGGCGCGCCCCGCCGACGACCGCCGCACGTTCGGGTACCAACGTGCCGAGGTGCTCGGGGCGCTCGTGAACGGCATCGTGCTCATCGTCCTGAGCCTGTGGGTCGCGTTCGAAGCCGTGCAGCGGCTGCTCGCCCCCGCCGAGGCCGAGGTGCAGGGCGGTCTGATGCTCGTGGTCGCCGTCGTGGGGCTGCTCGCGAACGCCGTGTCGATGTGGCTGCTGGGCCGCGCGCAGAAGCGCAGCATCAACGTGCGCGGTGCGTACCTCGAGGTGCTCGGCGACCTGATCGGATCCGCGGCGGTGATCGTCGCGGCCATCGTCATCGTCGCGACCGGGTTCGTGCAGGCGGATGCCATCGCCTCGCTGTTCATCGCGGTGATGATCGTCCCGCGGGCCATCGGGCTCCTGCGCGAGGTCATGGCGGTGCTGACCGAGTCCGCACCGACGGGCGTGCACGTGGCCGAGATCCGCGAGCACCTGCGCGGGGCCGACGGCGTCGTCGACGTGCACGACGTCCACGTGTGGCAGCTCACGCGCGGAGCGCCGGTGTTCAGCGCCCACGTCGTCGTGGAGGAGGCGGCCCTGACCGACGGTCGGGCGTCGCGGATCCTGGCATCCCTCCAGACGTGCCTCGCCGACCACTTCGACGTCGAGCACTCGACGTTCCAGCTCGAACCCGCCGGTCACGTCGAGCACGACGCGCAGCACGCCTGACACTCAGTCCTCGCGGACGACCTCGGCCGGGTCCTTGTCGGGCCGCAGCCCCCGCCAGCGCGCCTGGCGCAGGATGCCGCCGGGCGTGAACTCGGCGAACTCCACCTCGCCCACCAGCTCAGGGCGCACCCATCGTGCGTCGCGCGCGTCGGCGGCGGGGACGCCCACGAACGGATCGGCATCCGCCCGGAGGGGTTCCAGCAGCGCGGACAGGCGCGCGAGCGTCTGCTCGCCGAAGCCCGAGCCCACGCGCCCCGCGTACTGCAGGCCGTCCGCCGACGGCACGCCGACCAGGAGCGAGCCGATCGTGCCCGCGCGGTTGCCCTTCCCGGGCCGGATGCCGCCGATGACGACCTCCTGCGTGCGCGAGTGCTTGACCTTGAGCCAGCGGTCGGAGCGCTGACCCCGCCGGTACGGGGCGTGCGGGTCCTTCACGACGATGCCCTCGAGCCCGAATCGCCCGCTCGCCGCCAGTGCCGCCTCGACATCGTCGAACACCGGGGGCACCACGACGACGGGCGTCGCGTCGGCAGCGAGGCGCTCGAGGATCTCGTGGCGCTCCGCGAGGGGGAGTCCCGTGACGTCGCGTCCGCCGACCTCGAGCACGTCGAACACGTACAGGTGGACCGGGGTCCGGGCGGCCTCCTGCGCGATGTCGCGCGCCTGGGCGAGGTTCATGCGCTTCTGCAGCAGCGGAAAGCTCGGACGCCCGTGCACGTCGAGGGCGACGATCTCGCCGTCGATCACGGCGGGTGCCGACCCCAGGCCGAGGTCGACGGAGGTGAGCTCGGGGTAGGCGGCGGTGAGGTCGTTTCCGTTGCGCGACCGCAGGCGCAGGCGCTCCCCGTCCCAGATGCCGACGCCGCGGATGCCGTCCCACTTCATCTCGACCCACGCTCGCCCCCAGCGTTCGGCCGCCGCGCGGGCCAGACCCGCTGTGGAGGCGGTGGCGAGCATGGGGCGCAGGTCGGCGGCAGGGGGAGCGGCGGGCACGACGACCTCCCCTTCGCTCTGCGGGCGGCCGTCGGCATCCGTCTTCATCCGGTGGAGCAGCCACTGCGACTTCTCGCCGGAGCCCTCGGTGCGGATGAGCGCGAGGCGGACGCGTCCGAGCGGGCCGTCGGGGCCACCGGTCAGAGTCGCGATGACCTCGTCGTCGCGCCACTTCTCGAGCTCATAGGTACCGGTGTCCCAGACGGTCATCGTTCCGGCGCCGTACTGTCCGCGGGGGATCTCGCCCGCGAAGTCGAGGTACTGCATCGGGTGGTCTTCGGTCATCACGGCGAGGCTGTTCCTCCCCGTCGTCGCCGGGACGCCCTTGGGGACCGCCCAGCTGACCAGCACGCCGTCGCGCTCGAGACGCAGGTCCCAGTGCAGCCGCGAGGCGTGGTGCTCCTGGATCACGAAGCGGGGGAGTCCGCCGTTCGCGGCCGCGGCGTGCGGGGCGTCCGGCACCGGCTCAGGGGTGCGACCGGCCGTGCGCTTGGCGATGTACGCGCGAAGGGGGCCGTCGACGGGGTCGACCGCCGCCAGCGGATCGCCGGAACGCTCGAGCACCTCGGCGAAGAGCAGGTGGCGCAGGCCCGGGTCGTCGAGCTCCTCCCACGTGCGCGGGGCGGCGACGGTCGGCTCGGCACGGCCGCGCAGCGAGTACGGCGCGATGGTCGTCTTCGAGCCGTTGTTCTGGCTCCAGTCGATGAACACCCTGCCGGGGCGCGCGGCCTTGGACATCTGGCTCACGACGAGGTCGGGGTGATCGGCCTCGATCGCCCGGGCCAGTTCCTTCGCGACCGCGCTGACCGCGTCGCTGG
Source organism: Microbacterium sp. 71-36 (assembly GCF_001898305.1). Classification (NCBI taxonomy): domain Bacteria; kingdom Bacillati; phylum Actinomycetota; class Actinomycetes; order Micrococcales; family Microbacteriaceae; genus Microbacterium; species Microbacterium sp. 71-36. Next base: position 575,058 of record NZ_MKTP01000001.1, on the reverse strand, counting down.
TCTGCGTCCCGTCGAGGTGCGCGTAGAGATGGATGCCTTTGCTCCCACTGGTGACCGGCTGCGGGTCGAGGCCGATGTCGAGCAGGATCGCCCGCGCCCATCGGGCGACCTCGGCGCACTCCGCGAGTCCGACGCCGGGCCCGGGGTCCAGGTCCAGGACGATGCGGTCGGGATTCTGTCGGACCCCGGCGCCGTCGAAGCGCCACTGCGGCACGTGCAGCTCGAGGCTCGCCACCTGGGCGAGGTACACCAGCGCCGGGACGTCCTCGACCAGCGGATAGTCCTTCGCACCCGACGAATGATCGATGGGATGCCGTGGCATCCAGTCCGGAGCTCCGGGCTCCAGCGCCTTCGCGAAGAACGGCTCACCGGGCTCGCTCGCCGTCCCCACCCCGTCGGGCCAGCGCTTTCGCGTCACCGGACGGCCACGGACGTGGGGGAGCAGGCGGGGGGCGATGCGGCTGTAGTAGTCGATGACCTCGCCCTTGGTGGTCCCCGTCTCGGGGTACAGCACCTTGTCGAGGTTGGACAGCCGCAGCCGACGGCCGTCGATGCGCACCGTCTGCTCCGCCATCGCCCCAGCGTAGAGCGGCGGAGGGGGTGGATACCGTGGGGCTTGCGCCGCACCCGCGTGCCGCGCTCCGGATCTGAGGGGTGATCCGGTGTCGGGGGGCGCCGCCGACCTGCAACTACCCGAACTGTTCCGGAGAGCGGGACAGGGGTCAGCGGGTGAGGGACCCGGCGCAAGGGTCTCGGCATCCGGGGTGCCGGGGGTGTTCACTGGACGCATGCGATCGATCTGGAAGGGCGCGCTGACCTTCGGCCTCGTCAACGTGCCCGTCAAGGTGTACTCCGCCACCGAGGACCACGACGTGCCGCTCCACCAGGTGCACAACAAGGACGGCGGACGCATCCGCTACCAGCGCATCTGCGAGGTCGACGGAGAGGTCGTGCCCTACCAGGACATCGACCGCGCGTACGACGACGGCGAGCAGACGGTGGTGCTGACCAAGGACGACCTCGCGTCGCTTCCGAGCGAGCGCAGCCGCGAGATCGAGGTGGTCGAGTTCGTCCCAAGCGACCAGGTCGACCTGCTCACGCTCGACAAGGCGTACTACCTCGAGCCGGATTCGTCGTCGCCGAAGGCCTACGTCCTGCTGCGGAAGACGCTCGAGCAGACCGACCGCACCGCGATCGTGCGGTTCTCGCTGCGGCAGAAGACGCGGCTCGCGGCGCTGCGCACCCGCGGCGACATCCTCGTGCTGCAGACGCTGCTGTGGGCCGACGAGGTGAGAGCGGCGGAGTTCCCCTCGCTCGACGAGGACGTCCGCATCTCGGCGAAGGAGCTGGAGATGTCGGCCTCCCTCGTCGAGAGCTTCTCGAAGGACTTCGACCCCGACGAATTCGGCGACGAGTACCAGCGCGAGCTCCGGACGCTCATCGACGCCAAGCTCGAGCAGGGGGACGCCATCGACACCGCCGCCACCTTCGGAGAACAGGATGCCGACGACGACGGCGGCGAGGTCATCGATCTGATGGAGGCCCTCCGCGCGAGCGTCGAGCGCACGCGCGCGGCTCGCGCCGGGAAGTCGGAGGAACCCGCGCCGAAGAAGAAGGCGGAGTCGAAGAAGAACGCGTCGAAGGCGTCGTGACCGCCGCGATCAGCGAGCGCGGTGGTCGCCGTCCTCGAGCGTCTCGGGGTCGAGGACGAGGGATGCCGAATCGGTGGGCACGCCCGCGGCCGCCTCGCGCTTGGCTGCAGCCCGCTCGCGGAAGTAGTGCACCGCGATGAAGATCGCCGTCCCCGCGACGGCGGCGAGCAGGATGACGTCGATGTACTCGGTCACGATGTCGCGCACGAACGGGATGTACCCCACGGCGTAGCCCAGCATCGTCAGGCCGATGCCCCAGATGATCGCCCCGATGAGGTTGTAGAGCGAGTACTTGCGCCACGGCATGTGCCCCACGCCGGCGGCGATGGGGGCGAAGGTGCGCACGACCGGAACGAATCGGGCGAGGATCACGGTGATGCCCCCGAAGCGCTCGAAGAACGCGTTCGTGCGCTCCACGTTCTTCCGGCTGAAGACGCCGGAGTCTTTGCGCTCGAAGATCGAGGGGCCCGCCTTATGGCCGATGAAGTAGCCGACTTCGCCGCCGACGAACGCGGCGAAACCGATGGCCAGCGCCACCCACCACGCGTTGATGCCGAACACCCCGTCGGGCGCCGCGGGAGTCGAGTGCGAGAGCAGCCCGGCCATGATCAGAAGCGTGTCGCCGGGAAGGAGGAAGCCGATCAGGAGGCCCGTCTCGGCGAAGATGATGAAGCACACCACCAGGAGCGCCCACGGCTGGGAGTTGGTGATGATGGCGGCCGGGTCCAGCCAGGGGAGCAGGCCTGCGGAGTGGATCACATCGGTCCCGTCGGGTCAGGAGAAACGGTGTCGTGGAAGGGATGTCCGTGCGGAAGGGGGGACTTGAACCCCCACGCCCGAAGGCACAGGAACCTAAATCCTGCGTGTCTGCCGGTTTCACCACTCCCGCGAATTGACTCATTCTAGGGCTGCGGGTCCCACGCTCCATGTGAAGCCGCCGTCAACTGCGGCGGCTCTGCGCCGGCCGCGGGCGCGTGTCGCGGGAATGCCGACGCGCCCGGCGCCCTTGACCTTTCGTATGAAGGCCATCGTCTACTCCACGCCCGGCGACTCGTCCGTCCTCTCGCTCGTCGATCGGGAGATCCCCGAACCCGGTCCGGGTGAGGTGCGGGTGCGCGTCGCAGTGTCCGGCGTGAATCCGACCGATTGGAAGGCGCGCGCCACGGTCGGACGTCCGCTCGTCGCCGACGAGGTCACCCCGAACCAGGACGGCGCGGGAACAGTGGATGCCGTGGGCGAGGGCGTCGAGAGTCTCGCCGTCGGTGACCGCGTGTGGATCTACCTGGCCGCGCATCAGCGTCCGACCGGGACCGCCGCCGAGTACTCCGTCGTCCCCGCGGCGCGCGCGGTGCCGCTCGCCGACGGGGCGTCGTTCGAACTCGGAGCGAGCCTCGGTGTTCCCGCGATGACGGCGCACCGCGCCCTGACCGTTCACGAGTTCGGGCCCGCGCGGCTGACACCCGGAGCCCTCGACGGCAGGTTCGTCCTCGTGCAGGGCGGCGCTGGAGCCGTGGGCCACGCGGCGATCCAGCTCGCGGTCTGGGCGGGGGCGACCGTGATCGCGACGGTCAGCAGCGCCGAGAAGGTGACGCTCGCCCGCGCGGCCGGTGCGCACCACGTTCTGCGCTATCCGGACGATGGGCTGGCCGATGCGATCCGCGATCTCGCCCCGCAGGGCGTGGACCACATCGTCGAGGTGGCGATCGCCGAGAACGCCGCCCTCGATGTCGAGGTCGTGGCCAACCACGGTTCGATCGGGTACTACGCCGACAACGGTGGCGGAACCTTCACCGCGGCGGTCCGCGAGAGCTTCGCGAAGAATGTGCGCTGGCAGGGCCTGCTGCTCTACACCGTCGGTGAGGACGCCCTGCTCGCTGCCGCGGAGGACGTCTCGGCCGCCGTCGCCGACGGGGTGCTGCCCGTGGGCGAATCCGCGGGACTGCCGCTGACGTCGTTCGCGCTGGATCAGACGGCCGCGGCGCATGACGCCGTCGAGGCGGGCGAGACGGGAAAGGTGCTCATCCGGGTCACGGACGCCGATGGCTGACCGTTCTCACTGATTCGGGCGAGGCCGGGGAGGACTCCGCGGGGAGTCACCTCGGCTGACGGGCGAGGATGAGCGCGCAGGCGCCCAGCGCCGCGCTCGCGAGCGCGAGGGCGACCGTGCTGCCGGCCCGGTGGGCCAGCGCGCCGACGACGGCGCCGGTCACGAGGGCAGCCCAGAGGAGCAGCGGACGTCGCCACGCCGTCCGGGAACCGCCGGTGACGAGCGATGCGAGCGCGAGACCGAGGCTCACCAGTGTTCCGGTGCTGTAGGTGATCGCCACGCGTGCACGGCCGTCGGCGAGGAAGAGCGTGTTCAACGCCCCCATCGCGGCGGCGAGGAGACCGGCCCGCCACAGGGTCGCGGACCCGCCGAGGGCGAGCAGCGCGGCCGAGCCCACGACGACCGCCGCTCCGCCGACGATCCAGGGCCGCGGTCGCGACACGAGCGTGGTGGCGACGCCGCCGGCGGTCACACCGGCGACGAATGCGGCGATGATGCCGACGGACGCGAGCGCGATCAGCGGGCCCGGACCGACCACCTCGACCGCCGCCTGGGTGGAGTTGCCGCTCATGAACGACACGAACAGACCGCCGGTATCGAGGAAGCCGATCGCGTCGACGAATCCCGCGACGGAGGCCAGCGCCGCGGAGACGGCGAGCGAGCCACGGTCGACGTCCTTCATCACGGCATCCCTCCGTCGATCGGTGTGCATCCGGGCAACATCGTCGAGCGTGACGGGTTCCGACGGCAAATCGGGTCGTACTCGTGCGAGCCCGACACGGCGACGGGGTCGCGCACCGTCGTGCACGACCCCGCCCGTGTATCCGGTATTACGCGGCGTCGTCGCTCTGTGCGCGACGACGGTGGACGATCGTTCCCACCGCGATGACGACACCCACGGCGAGCATGCCGACGCCGATGAGCGGCAGCGGGGAGCCCTCGACCTCGGAGCCGGTGTTCGCGAGGGATCCGCGCGGACCCGAGGTCGCCGCGGGTGCAGCCGTCGCGGTCGGTGACGGGCTCGTCGAGACGCTCGGCTCGGGTGACGGTTCCGCTCCGGGATCGGTGGGCTCGGGCGACGGCTCGACCGCGTTCCACGCGAGGACCGCGGTGGCGTTGCCGATGGCGGGGGCGAAGATGTCGATCGACTCCCGGCTGACGTTGGCGAGCGTGTCATCGGCCGTGTGGTAGTTGCGATCCATGATGACTCCCGCCTCCCCGCCGAAGAGCGCGGCCTGCTCGGGGGTCTTCAGATCGTCCGCACCCGAGAACAGTCCGCCCGCGGGGATGCCGTTGTCGATGAAGGCCTGATAGTCGGAGCGTCCCGAGTACTCGCTGTCGACCCAGGGCTGGTCGACGCCGTCGAAGTAGTCGGTGTAGACCTTCTCCAGCTCGGCGGATCCGGCGGGGATGTCCACGTCGGGGGCGGGGTACGTCGAGCGGTTCGCGTCGTACACCCCGACCGTGAAGTTCTCCGACCCGATCATGTCGTAGTTCAGATACGCCGAGATGCGGGCGAGTTCGGCCGGGTCGTTGGCCACGAGGTCGTCGACGTAGTGGGTCGAACCGACGAGACCGACCTCTTCGGCGCTCCAGAGCGCGAGGCGAATCCGCTTGTCGTTGGGCACGTCGGATGCCGCGATCTTCTCGGCGAGAGCGAGGATCGCCGCCGAGCCGGAGGCGTTGTCGTTCACGCCGGGACCTTCCGGGACTCCGTCGAGGTGGGCTCCGATGACGATGGTGTCCTCGGGGTCGCCGGCGATGCTGTCGGCGATGACGTTGAAGGTCTTGCCGACGAGGAACTCCTTGACGATCTCGGCCGTCCCCTCCACCGGGGCGTCCTCGGGGGCGGCGTCGATGAGGGCCGCGAGGGTCTCGCCCGAGGCCTGCGGCAGGGTGGCGGCGGGGGCGTTGGCTTCGTTCCGGTCGCCGGACCCGACGTTCGTGAGCTGGTCGTCGGGGCCCACACCCTCTTCGACGGGACGAGCGTTGTTGTAGACGAACACCGCGCCCGCTCCGGCGCCGGAGGCGAAGCCGATCTTCTCCTCGAAGGTGCACACGCCGCGCTGCACGAGCACGATCGCGCCGTCGGGAACCTCGGCGAAGTCGTCGGCGGCGCACCCGAGCCGCAGACCCTCGTCGTCGGCGGTCGGCTGCGCCAACGGCGCCGTGTACGGGGCGTCGGTGCCCTCCGACAGGTCGAAGTGCGACCCCTCGTACGCGGTGCCGTCGACGGTCAGGCGCACGTCGCCGAAGGTCGAGTACGGCTGCTCGAACTCCTGACGCGTGACGGTGAAGGCACCGGTGTCCGCCAGGACCTGCTCCGCGTACTCCGCGGCGGCGGTGTACCCGGGGGCGTAGAACGCGCGGTAGTCCCGGTCGGCGTACGACTCGGTGATCTCCGCGAGTTCGGTCAGGTGGGTCATGACGTCCGCACCGGTCAGCCCGAGCGTCTCGGGCCCGTCGTCCGGCGCCGCCGTGGCCGCCGGAGCGATCAGGAGGGAACCGCCGACGAGTGCGCCGGCGGCGATCAGGCAGGTCGCGCGTCTCGCGCGCGGGGGAGGGGTCGACAGGGTGTTTCTGGGCACGTTATTGCACCTCTCCGCGGGCACCTGCGCCCGCATCATCCAGGGGGGAATGACTCCTGACGCCCTGAGAAGGCGGCAGTGGTCACGATTGTGACCACAATTTCCGTCGATGAACAACAGATGCAGGAATGTTTACGGCTCGGAAACATCCGCGGAGCGCGATCAGGGCGTGCGCGGCACGTACCGTGGCACCCAGCGGACGAAGCCGACGGCCCCCGCGACGGCGATCACGCCCATCGCCGCGACGGCGACGGGAAGCGAGATCGCTGCGGTCACGAGCGAGATGAGGACCGGGGCGATCGCGCCGCCGCCGTCGGTGAGCGTGCGCCACGATCCGAGGAAGGCCGCCGGATCGGTCGGCGGGGCGATGTCGGCGCCGAGGGTGAGCAGGATGCCGCTGGAGAGACCGTTGCCGACGCCGAGCACGGCCGCGAACATCGCGAACCACATCGAGGCGCTGTCCAACTCGTGGGTGACGGACAGCGCGAAGAACCCCGCGCCCATGAGGATCATCGCCGGGAGCGCGGCCCAGAGGCGGCCGAATCGGTCCATGACCTGGCCGCTGGCGTAGAACAGGGCGAAGTCGATCGCGCCGGAGACGCCCACGACCACGGCGATCGTCGAGGCGTCCAGGCCCAGGGAGACGCCCCACAGGGGCAGCACGACCTGGCGGGCCGAGCGGACGGCCGAGAGCGAGGCCGCGGCCAGCCCCAGACGTGCGAGCACCCCCCGGAACCTCCACATCGTGCGGAACACGCCCGTTCGCTCCACCGCGGGGATCGAGCCGGTCACGGGTTCGCCGGTGTCCTCGGCATCCACCGCTCGGGGGGCTCCCGTGAGCGGCGCGGCGATCGCGCGCTCCGGATCCGGGCCGAGGAAGACCAGCAGGATCGTCGCGACCTGGCACACGGCGAAGAACGCGATCGAAGCCGACTCGTCGCCGAAGATCCCGAGGAGGGCGGCGGAGATGAACGGGCCGACGAACATGCCGAGGCGGAACGTGCCGCCCAGGAGCGACAGTGCCCGTGCGCGGAAATGCAGCGGAACCCGCGTCGTCATGAACGAATGTCGGGCGAGGGCGAAGGATGCCGCGCAGAATCCGATCAGGAACACCGCTGCCGCGAACACGGCGAGCGAGTTCGCGAACACCACGCCGACGAGCCCGCCGAGGATGACGATGCCCGCGGCGCCCATGGTGAGGCGCTCTCCGAACCGCGCCACCGCCCACCCCGCCGGGATGTTGCCGCACAGCTGGCCGACCACCAGCGCGGCCGCGATGAGCGCCGCGAGGGCGACGTCCGCGCCCAGACGGCTGGCGATCACCGGGATCAACGGGATCACGGCCCCCTCGCCGAGGGCGAAGAGGAGCGTGGGGCCGTAGATCATCGGTGCGAAGCGGACCAGCACATCGCGGGGGGAGTCGCTCGTCATCGTCTCCACGATAGGCTGGAGTGTCATGCTCGAACTGGACCTTGCCGCCGACATCCAGGCGCTGCGCTCGACCTTCGCCGATATTCAGGCCGTGGTCGACGTCGACGCACTCACCGCCGACATCGAACGCCTGAACGAAGAGGCGGGCGCTCCCGACCTCTGGGACGACGTCGACAACGCCCAGAAGGTCACCAGCCGCCTCAGCCACCGTCAGGCCGAACTCAAGCGCATCACCGAGATCGAGCAGCGTCTCGACGACCTCGAGGTGCTCGTCGAGCTCGCCAACGAGATGGAGGACGAGGAGTCCGCCGACGAGGCGCGCAAAGAACTCGCCTCGCTGCGCGACGTGATCGGCCAGCTCGAGGTGCAGACCCTCCTCGACGGCGAGTACGACGCGCGATCCGCGGTCGTCACGATCCGCTCCGGCGCGGGCGGCGACGATGCGACCGACTTCGCCGAGATGCTCCTGCGCATGTACCTGCGGTGGGCCGAGCGCCACAAGTACCCCGTGAAGGTCATGGACACCTCCTACGCCGAGGGCGCGGGGATCAAGTCGGCCACGTTCGAGATCGACGTCCCCTACGCCTACGGCACGCTGTCGGTCGAGGCCGGTACCCACCGCCTCGCGCGCATCAGCCCGTTCGGCGGCGCCGACAAGCGTCAGACCAGCTTCGCCGCCGTCGAGGTCATCCCCGTGATGGAGGAGGCCGTCGAGGTCGAGGTCCCCGAGGGCGACATCCGCGTCGACGTGTTCCGCTCGTCGGGTCCCGGCGGCCAGTCGGTGAACACGACCGACTCGGCTGTGCGCATCACGCACATCCCAACCGGGCTCGTCGTCTCGATGCAGAACGAGAAGTCGCAGATCCAGAACCGCGCTGCCGCCATGCGCGTCCTGCAGACCCGCCTGCTGCTGCTCAAGCGCGAAGAAGAGGCGGCCAAGAAGAAGGAGCTCGCGGGCACCATCACCGCGAGCTGGGGCGACCAGATGCGCTCCTACTTCCTCTACGGCCAGCAGCTGGTGAAAGACCTCCGCACCGGATACGAGGTCGGCAACCCCGCGGTCGTCTTCGACGGCGACCTGGACGGCCTCATCGCGGCCGGCATCCGCTGGCGCAAGCGCAAGGACGACGACGACTGAGTGAGGGATGCCACGGGCGTGGCATCCATAGGACTCTCGCGGTTTCGCGACCCGGCGCGTCCTGTCGGACTGGGCGGGCCGCGCGCTTAGGCTCGTCGAGCCATGATCCGGTTCGAGAACGTCACCAAGCGGTATCGCGGCACCACGAGACCGGCGTTGAACGCCGTCGACTTCGAGGTGCAGCGCGGAGAGTTCGTCTTCCTCGTGGGAGCCTCCGGCTCCGGGAAGTCGTCGTGCCTGCAGCTCATCCTGCGGGCCGAGACACCCAGCGAGGGGAGGGTCGTCGTCCTCGGGCGCGACCTGCGCACGCTGTCGAACCGGAAGGTGCCCTATTTCCGGCGTCACATCGGTTCGGTGTTCCAGGACTTCCGTCTGCTGCCCAACAAGACGGTCCACCAGAACGTCGCCTTCACGCTGCAGGTCACCGGGGCCTCCCGCGGCTTCATCCAGCAGGCCGTGCCCGAGGTGCTCGCGCTCGTCGGCCTGGACGGCAAGGAGAAGCGTCTGCCGCACGAGCTGTCCGGCGGTGAGCAGCAGCGCGTCGCGATCGCGCGCGCCCTCGTGAACCGCCCCCAGGTGCTGCTCGCCGACGAGCCGACCGGAAACCTGGATCCCGCCACGTCCATCGACATCATGCAGCTCCTGGCTCGCATCAACGCCGGCGGCACGACCGTGGTCATGGCCACGCACGAGGCCGGCTTCGTCGACCAGATGCAGCGCCGCGTGATCGAGCTCCGCAACGGCGAGATGGTCCGTGACGAGCGGCGCGGCGGCTACGGCGACACGTCCGGACTGCCCCGACTCGCCCCCGAGGTCGAGAAGGGCGCGGCGGCGGTCGCCGCCCTGACGGCCGTCCTCGAGGTGCAGCGCGAGGTCGCGCACATCACCGGTGCCGTCGAGCCGCTGAACCTCGAGGAAGCCCGGCGCGTCGAGGCGGAGCGCGCCGCGACGGCGTCCGAAGCGGCACCCGAGCCCCCGACGCACACGCGATCGGTGCCCGTCACGACGCCCGACGTCGATGCGCTCGGCCTCGCCGACCGCCTCGGCCTCGCCGACAAGAACGATCGCGACGACGAAGTGGGACCCACCTCATGAGATTCGGTCTCATCCTCTCGGAGGCGTTCTCCGGCCTGCGTCGCAACGCCTCGATGGTCATCTCCGTCATCCTGGTCACGTTCGTCTCCCTCACGTTCGTCGGCGCGGCCATGCTCATGCAGATGCAGATCGGCAAGATGCAGTCGTACTGGGCCGATCGCGCTCAGGTCGCCGTCTTCATGTGCTCCACGGTCTCCGACAAGCCGTCCTGCGCCGCGGGCGAGGCGGCCAGCCAGGAACAGATCGACCAGGTGCAGGCGACGCTCGAGGGACCTTCACTGGCCCCGCTGATCCGCAACTTCACCTTCCAGACCAGCGATCAGGCGTTCGAGAACGCGAAGGGTCTGCTGTCCGCCGACATCGCGGACGTCGTCACGGCCGATCAGTTCAACGCCACCTTCAGCATCAACCTGGTCGATCAGAGCCAGTCGGACGTGATCGCCGAGGCGTTCAGCAACCAAGCGGGCGTCGAGGAGGTCACCGACCAGATGCAGTACCTGGAGCCGCTGTTCCAGACGCTGACGGTCGCGACCTATGTCGCCGTCGGTATCGCCGGTCTGATGCTCATCGCCGCGGTGCTGCTGATCGCGACCACGATCCGTCTGTCGGCCTTCGCCCGCCGACGGGAACTGGGCATCATGCGCCTCGTGGGCGCGTCGAACAGGTTCATCCAGACCCCGTTCGTCCTCGAGGGCGTGCTGGCCGCGCTGATCGGTTCGGCGCTCGCGAGCGTCGCCGTCTGGGGCATCGTCGAGGTCGGAGTCAATCAGTACCTGCGTGATCGGATCTCGTTCATCACGTCGTGGGTGGGACTGTCGGACGTCGCGATCGTGGTGCCGGTGATCATCGTCCTGGGCGTGCTGTTGGCGGCTCTGAGCGCGAGCTTCGCGATCCGCCGCTGGCTGCGTGCCTGATCGCGTAGACTGACAGGCTCTGTGTGCCCGGAATCATGAGGAGGTGGCACCATGCCTCGTGAGCAGGGTGAGAAGCTCATCGCGTCGAACAAGAAGGCGCGTCACGACTACGCGATCGAGAAGACGTACGAAGCCGGCCTGGTTCTGACGGGCACCGAGGTGAAGTCGCTGCGCCAGGGGCGCGCGAACCTCACCGACGGTTACGCCTACATCGACGGCGGTCAGGCCTACCTCGACGCCGTCCACATCCCGGAGTATTCGCAGGGGCACTGGACGAACCACTCGGCCAAGCGCACGCGCAAGCTCCTGCTGCACAAGGACGAGATCGTCAAGCTGTCGCACGCGGTGGCCGCGGGCGGGTACACGCTCGTTCCGCTGCGTCTGTACTTCCTGGACGGTCGTGCGAAGGTCGAGATCGCGGTCGCCAAGGGCAAGCGCGAGTACGAGAAGCGTCAGACGATCCGCGAGCGCGAAGACAAGCGCGAGGCCGAACGCGCCATGCGGACGAAGAACCGCCTGGGGGAGTGACCCTCACTCGGCGAGGAAGCGCCCCTCGACGGTGGCGCTCACGACGAGCTCGGGCGGCTGCAGGCTGAACGACGGGCCGGTGTCGGCCTTGGCGAACATCATCCGCGGTGCCGCACCCTCCGGCCGGGATTCCAGCAGTCCGGCGTCCGCGATCTCGACGGCGGTGACGGATGCCAGCCCCAACGCCTCCGCGTAGGCGGCGGCCCGGTCCACGGCGACCTGGACGGCGGCGGCGGCCACCCTGCGCTCGACCGCGACACGGGTGTCGCGCGCGAGACGCCAGTCCACCGCCGTGACCTGCACGTCGTCGGACTCTGCGACGTCGCCGAGCCACCACGACAGCGCGCCGGCGTCGGTGAAGGTCGCCGACAGCTCGACGCTGGCGTGGTGCACCAGCGGCAGCTGCACGCCCTCGTTGTTCCACGGACGGTCGGACCACACCGACACGCGGGCGCTCGACCACTCCGACACTTCGCCGGAGCGCAGGTGCGCGACCAGCCCGTCCTGAACGGATGCCGCCCGCTCCTGCGCCCGTTCCACCACGGGACCCCGCGAGGGTCCGTCCGTGGACACGGTGACGCGCACCGCCGCTTCCTCGGCGCGGACGCGCGTTTCGCTCTCGCCCCGCACGGTGATGGTGACCTGACTCATGCGGCGAGCCTAGGGGAGTGGTGCGGAATGGCCCAGGGTGCGCATCCGTTGTAGACTGAGATGCTCGGGTGTTTCGGCATCCGATTGGCAAGTCAACAGTGTGACGATGGTCGCTCCTTCACGGAGTTCCCGGGGCTGATCGGTTTCGACAGCGCCTGCGAACCCGCGAGAAGCGGGCCGAGGATGTGGGGTTATCTCGTAAACGCTCCCTGCAAAACAATAAGTGCCGATGCTAAGCGCACTGACTTCGCCCTCGCTGCCTAAGCGAGCCCGATAGTCCGTCAGACCGTGTGTGACCCCGCCACGGATCCTGGCGTCATTTAGGGGTCTTGCTGCGTGATGGCGTCCGGACGTCACGCGGGACTCTTCCCGGACTGGGCCTGTCGACTTAGGTGTCTGTGACAAAGGTCGGGGCCGAGCAGAACGTCTGCACAGACTGCGCCCGGAGAAAACGCGGAGACCCAGCGTTGGACGGGGGTTCGATTCCCCCCAGCTCCACGAACCATCGTCACCGGAGAAACCCTCGCCCGCATCTCGCGGGCGGGGGTTTCTCTATGCCGCGGGGCGCGTGTGCACGTCGCTCTCGCCCGAGGCGTCGTTGAGTTCGAGGTACACACGGCCCTCGGTGCGCGTGAGGGTCGCGGTGTTCCGGCGCTCGATCGCCGCCGCCATCTTCTCGACGAACCCCGCATCGAACGAATGCAGCAGGACCTCGTCGCCGCGGTGGATCCGCTTGCCCGCCCAGGGTGCGGCGACTTTCTCGGGGTCGCGGTGGGTGTAGACCGCGACCCGCTCGGCCTTCATGCTGCCGGTGTGGAGGCGGGCGGCATCCGGCGCTCCGACCTCGATCCAGGCCACGAGGGCGCCGGTCAGGTCGCGCACCATCACGGCGGGTTCGTCGGTCGCGGAGACGCCCTCGCTGAAGGCGATGCCGTCCTCGTACTCGAGGCAGTACGCGAGCACGCGGGTGAGCATGTAGGGGTCGGTCTCGGAGGGATGCCGGGCGACCCGGAGCTGCAGTTCGTCGTACACGCCGCGATCGACGTCCGAGAGCTGCACCGTGAACGTGTGAATGGTCGCGCCGATAGCCACGACGACCGAGCCTACGCGACCGGCTTGCCGGCCACCGCGCTCGCGACCTACCGTCGGAGCATGTCCGATCCCCGTACCCAGCGCATCGACGTCGGCCCGTTCCAGCTCGACCCGGATGCCGAGGGTGCGCGGTGGCGCGCCGTCGGCTCCGACGGCTCCTCGGCGCCGGTCGGCGGATGGAGCGACTGGGTCGCGCTGTCGCAGCGGATCCTGCAGCTCGACGGCCTCTGGCGTGAGCGCGAGGCGCGGGGCGACGCGTGGGACCAGGGGCACGCGGCATCCGGATCCGTCGACGCCGTCAATCCCTACCGCTGAGCAGGCGGCCAGTCGATGAGCACGAGGCTCTGCTTCGTGTCGGCGACCTTCACCCAGCCGTCGCCGAAGAGGTAGGTGATGCCGTAGCCGTCGGCACCGCGCCCGGCGAGCCAGTCGGGGTTCTCGGTGATGTAGACCTCGTCGCCGGCGCCCTCTTCACGCTTCCATCCGGAAGCGACGAGGTCGCCCTCGGCCTTCTCGGCGGCGGCGGCGTCGATCGGCGCCCACCCGAACATCTGAACCGTGCCTGCCGTGACGGAGCCGTCGCTCCACTTGCACAGGATGCCGTCGGGCACCTCCGTCGCTCCGACCCGGAACGGCTCGCTCTGCGGCTTCCATCCGATGCTCTCGAAGTCGGCGGCGGTCGACGAGAGGATGATCGTCTCGCACGTCGGGTCGGGGGTGTCGGCATCCGGAGCGTCCGTCGGGGACGTGGTCGGGGAGGCGGCGGTGTCGCCCGTCGCTGCCGCCGAAGGAGTGGCCGGTGCGGCGGCGGTCGGGGCGCACGCGGTGAGCACGAGAGCCGACAGGAGTGCGGCCGACGCTGCGACGACAGTGCGGCGCATCACGGGGCGTCCTCGTGGTGCAGGAGCGCGAGGAAGTCGTCATGGAGCACGCCGTTGGTCGCGAGCGAGGATTCCGCGTCGAGACGGTCCGTGCCGTCGAACGCCGAGAAGCGTCCACCGGCCTCGCGCACGATGGGCGCGATCGCGGCGATGTCGTACTCCTTCACGCCGAACTCCGCGACGAGCTCGAGGCGTCCCTCGGCCAGCCACATGTAGGGCAGGGCATCGCCGTAGCCGCGGTCGCGCCACACGGCACGCGCCAGGCGCTCGAGCGTCGGCACGAGGTCGACGTCGTCCCACTGCTCGATGCTCTGGAAACTGATGCTCGACTGCGCGATGTCGTCGACCGCCGAGACATGGATGCGACGGGGCTCGCCGTCGCGGCCGTTGGTCCACGCGCCGCGACCGGTCGACGCCCACCACCGGCGTCCGAGGGCGGGCTGGCTCACCACTCCGACCTGCGGCACGCCGTCGACGTTCAGCGCGATCAGGGTCGCCCACACGGGGATGCCGCGCATGTAGTTGTGGGTGCCGTCGATCGGGTCGATGACCCACCGGCGTGACGTCTCGCCGGACACGCCGTACTCCTCGCCGAGGATGGCGTCGTCGGGGCGCTCGGCATCCAGGATCTCGCGGATCGCGCGTTCGGTGGCGAGATCGGCCTCGGTGACGTGGGTGCGGTCGGGTTTGGTGTCGATCCGCAGGTCGGTCGCGTCGAATCGCGCCATGGCGACCGCGTCGGCCGCGTCGGCGAGACGCAACGCCAGCGCCAGGTCATTGCTCAGGGACGAGTCGGAGGTCGCGGCGGTCGAGAGCGGCTCATCGATGGGGGACACGCGTCCAGGATAGACGGCGTGCCTGGGTCGATTTGGTGAGGTCGCGTCACCCCTGGTAACGTAATCCCTCGGTTCGGAACGCGTTTTCCGGGCCGAACGGAACGCACCTCTAGCTCAATCGGCAGAGCAACTGACTCTTAATCAGTGGGTTCTGGGTTCGAGTCCCAGGGGGTGCACCACACGAACAAGCCCCGCGATACCGGTCAAACACTGGGATCGCGGGGCTTTTTGTCGTTCCCGGGGGAGTGCTCGTGCCCACGTTTTGCCCACACCGCACACCCGGTCACGCCGCGGGGCCGGCCAACTTCCGCTCCCACTCGTCGCTGAAGCCTGCGGCCGCGCGCGCGACACCGAGCTTCATCGCGACCGATTCGAGGTCGTCGTCGAACAGATCCGCGTACGTGTCCAACGTCTCCGCGGCCGACGCGTGCCCGAGCATCCGCTGGAGCGCCTTCACGTTCGCGCCTGCCGACACGGCGAGGCTCGCTGCCGTGTGCCGTAGGTCGTGGACGGTAATGCGCGGGAAGTGCGGGTCAATCGCCTGGGCGCGCTTGACGGCGCCCTCGAACCATCCGGTGCCGTGGTCGGGTCGCCGCTGGTGGCCGCCGACGTCGTCCGGGAACAGAAGGTCGTCTGGCCGTCGCGCGAGACACAGAGCCTTCACCTCCGGCTGGAGATACGCCGGATACGGGACCCAGCGGTCCTCCCACGACTTCAAGGGCCCGATCATGACCTTGCCGTTCACGGTCGGCGCGTTCAGTTCGGCGTGCAACCGTCGACGGATCTCGTCGTGGCCGCGGACCATGAGCGCGGCCGCCTCGCCCCACCGCAGGCCCGTGACCCCGAGTAGGCGGACCATCGTCGGGCGCTTCGAGCATCGCGCGAGCAGCTCGAGCTGCGGGTGCGTGAGGTAGACGCGGCCGGGCTTCTTCTTCGGCTTGCGGGGCCGGTTCGTGAGCCCGCGCGCGGGGTTGCGCTTGATGCGTCCGTCGTCGATCGCCATGTCGAGGATCCCCGCGAGGACGCCGAGCGCGCGCAACGTGGTGGAGGCGGAACGCTCGGCGTAGATGCCGGCCACCCACGCCTGCACCTCAGACTTCTCGATCGACCCGATCTCACGCTTGCCCCATGTGGGTTCCACCTGGTTCTTCCACGCGCGGGGGAGCGCGTCGTACGCGGACGGCTTGAGCACCTTCTTGCCGTCGAGCCACCGCTGATGCAGCGCGCCGACGGTGATTGTCGCCTTCGACGGGTCGATGTAGTCGCCGGTCGCCTTCGACACCTTGATCGCAGCGAGATACAGCTCGGCGTCCTTCACAGTCTTGAAGCCGCGCTTGTCCGTCTGCTGCTTGTCGGGCTTGCGATAGCGGACCCGGTATCTCGTGCCCTGCTTCGTCTCGTACGGCTCGATGCCCGGTGACCTACGACCCACTGACCGTCACCGCCTCCGAGGGCGCGAGGCGAGCGCACAGCGCTGCGTGGAGCATCATGCGGTCCGCTCTCGGTAGAGCCACTGGCCGACGCCCATCCGCGCTCGCGCGTAGGTCACGCCGCGAAGTCTCACGATCGTCGACCGCAGCCACAGCTCGAGTGCGCTGTCGGACACGCCGAGCTCTTCGGCGATGTCGTGATGATGGAGGCCCTCTCGTTCCAACTCTGCATAGCGCGCGGGCTCGATGAGGAGTTGAGTGGCGAACACGTCGGCGCGTTCCTCGACCTCGGGGACACCTTCGCACCGGTCGCCGTTGTGCGCGTGACCCAGCTCGTGCGCGATCGTGAAGACCACCTCGTCGGGCGTCAGCTTCAGGTCGACGTAGATCTCGCGTTCCTCCTCGTACCACTCACCGAGGACCCCATCCTCAAGGTGAGCCGCGTGAACGGTGATGCCCACGCTCGCTGCGTACCTCAGCAGATACTTCAACGGTCGCCCCCCTTCCCGCTCAGTCCGCGTACGGTGCCTCATCGGCCTTGCGGGCTCCCTTCCTTGCAGCCGTCCGCCTCTTCGCTGGCGGCTGCTTCACGGACGGCTCGTCCGAGTCCTCATCTTGCGTCGAGCTTCCGACATCACCGGGGAACCGACCATGCCCGACGACGTTGCCAGCCATCTCGACGGCCTGGCTGATGGGCGCATCGAAGAGGATCGAGCCCGACACGCCAAGCCTTCTCCCTACTTCTAGAACGATCTGCTCATCAGTCGCCGTGGAGAGGGCGACATCGATACCGCTGATTCCCGCCTCCTCCTCGGTGAGGTGTCCATTGGCAACGAGGGCGGCAATGGGGGACGCGTCGTACGCGCGAGCAAGTTCAAGCGATGTCTCGATCAAAAACCGTCCGTTCGTGATCTGACGCGAAAGCGTGGCGTGGCTGATACCCGAGCGGCTCGCTATGTCGCGAAGGGACTCGGTTGCTCCGATGGCCTTGAGCCATTCGTGGGGAGTAGGCATGTCTCAAGTGTGAGACACCTAAGTCTCACTGTCAAACCAATTGTTCCATTCCTGTTGACGATGTGTCTCACCTATGTTTCCATCGTTTCATGACTGAACCACTTGGTACGACGGTGAGAATCCGTCCCGAGCTGCTCGATCGGTTGAAGCACAACGCGGGCATCCGAAGCGACGATGCGTTCGCTCGCACCATTGGCATCACCCGGGCGACGCTGGCGCGGCTGAAGGCGGGCGAAGAGCCCTCGCTGCGCACCGTGCTCGGAATCATGCAGGCCTTCGGGCTTGCGTTCGGTGAGGTCACGGAGCCGGTCCTCGTCGAGGCATCCGAGGTCACGGCACCCGAGCCTGTGGCGGTGGCGTCGTGAGCACTGCTGCTGTGGTCACGCCGATCCGCCCCGTCGTGAAGGGAGTCGACGTCGTCTGGCTTGGACCCGCCGACGTCGCCGCCCGCGTGCCCGGCCTCACCGTCGAGAACCTCGCGGAACTGCGCCGCACCGGTAAGGGCCCGGCCTACTTCAAGCCGACCGGTAAGCGCGGGAAGGTCATCATCTACTCCGCAGCCGACGTCGACGCATGGGTCCGATCGGCGCGTCACTCCACTCGGGAGCAGTCATGAATCATCCCGATAACCGCCCAGCGCTGCAGTTCGAGATCACGGTGAGGACCGCCGGGGACTCCGGCGTGACCGTCGTCGCGGCAGTCGCGTACAAGACCGACGCGAAGGCGATAGCTCGGTCGATCGCCCAAAGGTATTCCGCTTGCACGGTGACGATTCGGGAGGTGAAGTCGTGAGCTTCCTACGTTGGATCTCCCTCGTCCTTTTCCTCCTGGTGATGGCAGCATTCGCCAACGGCGTCCGCTCGTGGGAGATGCTCGCCGCGGCCGCCCTTCTCGTCCTCGTTGTCTTCTGGACGTGCGGCGCCTTCTCCCGCGATGTCTGGTTCGGCCCGCCAGCTATTGACGCCGAGTGTGAGCGCCTCGACGCCGAGCTGGACGCGCTCGACAACACGTACCCCTGATCTTCCGCCGGGGGTGCTGCCCCCACCACTGATGCCGGCGACGGTCGCCGTTCGCATCCCCGGCGGCCCCCGCCAACCGCACACCTCATCACCTCTCTCAGGAGCACCCGTGAACCGTCTTCTTCTGCGCGCCCCGAAGTCGCTTCGGCGCCGCCCGTACCGTGCCCGCCGCGTCGTCATCGCCCACGCCCCGCTCGAGTACTCGCCTGAGCGCACCGTCCCGCGGTGGCTGATCGTGCTGGCATCCGTGCTCGGTGCGGTCGCCGTGGCCGAGCTGGTCATCGCCGTGGTGATGACCGCGTGAACGACTTCACCGCATCCAACGGATTCCAGATCGTGGACCGCCCGGGAGGCTTCCACATCATCGACGACGAGGGCGAGGACTCGCTCCGCGACTACTCGCATCTGTCGGACGCGGACATGGACGCGCTGCGGGAGTTCTTCCGGACTGAGGATGATGCCCGCCTCGGCCGCTGGCGATCGACCCAGTACGACTACTTCGTCGTGTACCCGGACGCGATCGAGCGGGATCTCTGCATCGTGGTCAACGAGAGCGGTGGCAAGTCACACATCCTGACTCGTGACGGTCGCCTCGTGGGCTCGGACCACGCGGGAGGCCTGTTCTTCGACGTCGCTGCCGAGTACTTCGATGCTCACCCCGAGCCGAAGCCCTGGCGCGACGCTGAGCCTGGCGAGGGCTGGCTGCTCACGATCGACGGTCACGAGTGCGCTGCGGTCACGTTGCCTGACCCGAACGGTGTCTTCGGTGGGGTCAAGTTCGAGACGGCCGAGCACGGTCTGTTCGGACGGCACGCTGCGGCGATCACCGCTGGTCGTCGCTTCTGGCCGGAGGCGTCGGCATGACCCCGACGACGTTCTTCGTCCCCGGTGTCCCGATCCCGCAGGGCTCGAAGAAGGGTTTCTCGCCGAAGAACTCGACGCTCGTGCAGATCGTCGACGACAACAAGACACTTCTGCACCCGTGGCGCCAGCAGGTCGCCCGCGTGGCGTTCGGAGTCTTCGCCTTCCGTGACCCGGTCGACGGCGCGTGCCGCGTCGATGCCGCCTTCGTCCTGCCCAAGCCGCCCTCCGTGAAGCGTGACCTGCCGACCGTCAAACCGGACCTCGACAAGCTCCTGCGCGCGGTGTTCGACGGCATCACCGAAGCCGGGAACGTCTGGCCCGACGACTCGCGCGTCGTCGAAGCCCACACCTCCAAGGTCTACGGCGCCGCGCCTGGCGTGCACGTGACCATCACCCCGATCTCCGGCGTCACGGTCCTCGTGCCGTCGGTCAACCAGACGGCACCCGTCGTCGAGGAAGGAACAGCAGCATGAAGGCGCCGTGCGCGATCGACGACTGCGACCGCCCGTCGCGGGCTCGCGGCTGGTGCACCTTGCACTGGGACCGCTATCGCCGCCACGGCGATCCGCTGCACAGCGTGAACCACCGTGCGCCGGCGTCCGCCACGGTCAGCGAGCGCTTCTGGGCACGGGTTGTGAAGGCCGACTGCTGGGAGTGGACCGGATCGCTCCGTACTGGCTACGGCCTCTTCCGCCTCGACGGGCGCAACGTCCAGACCCACCGCTGGGCCTACGAGGAGCAGGTCGGTCCGATCCCGGACGGCTTCCAGATCGACCACCTCTGCCGCAACACCCGCTGCGTCAACCCCGACCACCTCGAGCCCGTCACACAGGCCGAGAACATCCGTCGCGAGCACGCCGCCCGCGCCGCCTGAAACACCGAACAAGGAGCAGACAGATATGGAACTCAAGCCGACCGCGTTCAAGCGCGGCGTCCCGGCGGAGCAGGCGAACGGCCTGTTCGGCGTCGAGGAGCAGCTCATCGAGATGGCGCCGGGCGACCAGATCGTCGCCGTCGTCACGTTCTCCGTGGACGAGGTGATGGAGAAGCGACGCGCGGGGGAGGAGTGGCCGGTCGTCGCGATGAAGCACCTCGAGCCGCTCTGGGATGACAAGGCCGCGACCGCTGCGCTGAAGCTCCGCGACGCGGCGTACAAGAAGCGCACCGGTCAGGACGCGCTCGACATCCCGGACGCCGACGACTGATGAGTCGACTCCGCTGGTGGGCCCGCTACATGGCCGCTGTCGCTGCCGTAGAGGCCCTCCTGTCGGTCGGCTTCTTCGCCTTCGGGCGTCCCGGTTGGGCGACCGCGCTCATCGCGGCCGTCGCCCTCTCCACATCCATCGCATTGCACGTCATCTACCGAAAGAGGAACACCAATGGGCGATATCGGAAAGCCCTTGAAGCACATCGAGCTGGAGCCGGTGGAGGCGCCGGCGACGGCACCCGCGCCGGTCGAGGCGCCCGTGGAAGAGCCGGTGCCGGCGTGAGCGGCGGCGGCGGGATCTTTGGCGGCTCGAACCCCAACTACTACCTGCGGGCCCGCGAGGAGGTACTTCGGCGTGCTCTGCTCGGGCCGACCACGAACGTGACAGCGAGCGTGCCTCAGGTGTCCAAGCCCAGTGTCCGTCCCGCGGGCGAGTTCGATGGTCGGACTCGGGATTTCGCGGCCGGGGTCGTGACCGGGACTCGGTCGTTCGACGTCGACAAGCTGGGTCGCCGCGTCGGTGTGGCGTTCGCGACGGTGTGGCGGCCGGGGGAGAACGTGGCGCGCTGCATGCAGCGGCCCGACCCCCTCGCGTTCCTCTCGGGCCGGGAGCCGGGACGCCTGCGTGAGTCCTCGCGTCCGCCGCACTCGCTCGCCGAGTGCCCTCACGGGTTCTACGGCTACTACGAGGGATCGAACGACTACTACGAGCCCGGCCGCGTGATGGCTGTCGTCGAGGCTTACGGCGAGACGGTCATCGGCACCCGCGGGTTCCGTGCCGAGAAGGCGCGCATCGTCGCGCTGCACGTCCCGTCGGATATCGGGCTCGGCGTCCGCCGCGTCGTGGCGCGGAACTACCCGGACGTGCCGCAGTTCGATTCGTTCGACGCGATGGTCGCCGAGTTCCCGCCGGACGACGCTGGCCACGGCCTCGGGCCGGACAGCGACCCGGACTTCTGGACGCGGGAGGCCTGACGTGACCACCACGACATTCGTTCCGCCCGCCGTCGCTGAGCTCATGCGCCGCGCCGGAGCATCCGACCAGGACCGTGCAGCGTGGCTCGCCGAACGCCTCACTGGCCTCACAGCGACCGAGATCGCTGGCCTGGCCGTCGGCAAGAAGCGCCAGGGCGAGCTCGTCGACCTGAAGCTCGGGCTCAAGGAGGACACGTTCAACGGCAACGCCTACACCGAGTGGGGGAAGCTGCGCGAACCGTTCCTCGCGGCCGCCGCCGAGCGGCGCGGGATCCTCGCCGAGTCGCGCGTGTTCCACCACGCCGAGAACCGCCGGTGGCTGGCTTCCCCGGACGGTGTCGGTGCGACGTTCGACGGTGAGCTGCTGCTCGGTGAGTACAAGACGTCGGGGCACGACCTGACGCCGGGGACGCCGACGTTCGAGCGCACCGGCTACCTCGAGCAGATGACGTGGGCGATGGTCGTCACCGGCGCGCGCCGCTGCCTGTTCATCTGGGAGGAACGCCTCGGCACTCCGGAGACGGGCTTCGAGGCCGGCCGACGGTTCGAGCACTGGATCGAGTTCGACGAGGCCCTCGCGAAGCGGTTGGCCGCGTTCGCTCGCCGATTCTTCAGCGCGCTCGACAAGAAGCGCGCCGAGGTCGACGCCGGGAACGTCACCGCGCCGGTGGTCGATCCCGTTCTGGACGTGCTCGCGCTCGATGTCCTCGCTGGACGCCGCGAGGAGGCCGCAGGGAAACGCAAGAAGGAGACGGCGTGGAAGGCGCTGCAGGCCGAGCTCGCGGGGCGTGAGGAGCTGTCGCAGCGGTCGTCGGCGGCGCAGGTCACCTGGGTTCCCGCTGGCACCGCGACCGTTCCGCAGACGCACGTCGACGAGACCACCGCGAAGGCGGAGCTGCCCGATGTCTGGGCGGCCGTCGAGAAGGGCCGCGCGGATCTCGCGGTGCTCGAAGACGCCTGGGCGAAGTGCCTGGGCGCTTACACGACCACGACCGACGAGCTGGTGCCGACCAAGCCGAGCTTGACGGTCACCGAAGTCAAGACGAAGGGAGAGGCGGCATGAGCGCTCTCGCGACGCTGCCGAAGAGCAGCGACAACAGCACCTGGAGCCCGGAGGAGCGCGCGCTCGTCGAGGCCGCGGGCCTGGTGCACACGGACTCGCAGTCGGGGACGAAGACGCTCGCCGAGCGTCCCGTCGTGGCGGCGTTCCTTCAGCACTGCGCGCGCACCGGTCTGGATCCGATCGCGCGTCAGATCTACTCGATCGCGCGGAAGTCGAAGGGTCAGCTGAAGTGGCAGATCCAGATCAGCATCGACGGTGCCCGCCTGGTCGCGGAGCGGTCGGGTCAGTACGAGGGTCAGACGACGCCCGAGTTCACCGCTGACGGCATCACCTGGACGCAGGTCTGGCTCGCCGACGATCCGCCGAAGGCCGCCCGTGTCGGCGTGTACCGCCGTGGGTTCCGGGACGCGCTCTACGCGATCGCACTGTGGGACGCGTACGTGCAGCGCACGTACAACGGCGACGTCACCGAGATGTGGCGGAAGATGGGCCCGCTGATGCTGGCGAAGTGCGCCGAGATGCTCGCGCTCCGCAAGGCGTTCCCCCAGGACCTGTCCGGGCTGTACTCGTCCGAGGAAATGGCGCAGGCCGACAAGCCGGCGCCGGTGGAGCAGCAGAGCCAGGCTGACTCGACCCCGCAGGTCGCGCCGCACACCGCTCCGGCTCAGCCGGAGGCGCGGATGCCGTCGCAGGACTGGCTCGCGCAGGCGAACGCCGCGCGCTCTCGTGAGGAGCTGCGTCCGATCTTCGTGGCCGCGCAGGAGGCCGGTGACCTGGACGTCATGATCGGCGACGGCCGCGCGCTCGGCGCCTACCTGTGGGAGTTGCGTGACCGGCTGCCGGAGAAGGCCGAAGACGTCGTCGATGCCGAGGTCGTGGACGAGACGGCGGGTGTGCCCGTGCACGACTGGCCCACGGCCGAGGTGCAGCCGTGATGCTCGTCGGCACGCCGCTCGTGCGCACGGAGGACGGCGCGATCCTGGGGCCGGACTACCGCCGCATTCCGGGGTTCGTGAAGCCGGGGTTCGAGGTGCCGGGCGTGGTGCCCGCGTCCTCTGTGGAGCCGGGCGACACCGTGCGCCTGGCGGGTCAGGACCTGCTCGTGCTCACGACGCGCGCGAACGGCGTGCCCGGGCACGTGTACGTCGAGGTCCGGAACGGGCAGGGCGCCGAGGTGGTGCACGAGTTCCGTGACAGCGAGCGCGTGCGCGTGGTCGCGGTGGGGGCGTTCGACCGATGAGCACGCCCGCCGAAGTACTCCGCGATCTGATTGGCCTGGAGGTGGACCCCACCGACGCGCTGCATCTGAAGCTCTCCGAAACGGTCCGCCGTCTTGGGCAGGGCGCGACGTACGGGCAGCGGATCGTGGCGCTCCGGTTCGACTTCGTGTGGGAGCTTCGGGACGCCGGCAAGGTGTACGGCACCGCGAAGGCCGACTACGAGAACGCGATCGCGGTGAAGGTCGTCGAGATCACCGAGAGCGCCGCGCTCGAGGGCAAGAAGGTTTCTCTGGGTCTGGCCCAGGCGATGGCCGAGCGTGACGCCTACGAGCTGAAACTGACGTACCTGGTGGCGGAGCAGCGCGAGCGGGCGATGCGGAAGTTCCTCGACGCGCTCGACGCCGCGCTCGACAACCACCGCACCGACCGCGCGGACTCCCGCGCCGTCGACCGGGCATCCGCTCAGGGCTACGGCGGGGGCGCGTGATGGCCGCGGGCGAGTTCACGGCAACCACGGTGCGGCGGGTGTTCTTCGACCGGGATGGCGCGGCGTGCTTCCTCTGCCGCCGTGGCCTGCGGTTCGAGGACCGCGGCATCGGGTGGTCGATGCACCACCGGAAGCCGCGCGGCCGCGGCGGGGTGAAGGGCCGCGGTCAGGAGGAGTTCGCATCCGCTGCGAACGCGCTGACGCTCTGCGGATCCGGGACGACCGGATGCCACGGCTGGGCGGAGGACGAGCGGGATGAAGCGCTCGAGCGGGGCGTCCTGATCTCGCGGCTCGGGCGGGGTTCGGAGTTCGACCCGACGCGGGTGCGCGTCCAGAGGAACGACGGAACGTGGTGGCTGCTCACGGAGAGCGGCCGAGCAATCGAAGTGGAGAGCAAGTCATGGGCGTGAGGCGCACGCACCTCGAGTTCGAGGGGCAGTTCACCCAGGTCCCCAATGCGTGGGCGCGGGACGAGCGGTTGTCGCGGAAGGCGCGCGGCCTGCTGGTCGAGATCATGTCGCACCGGGTCGGCTGGCACGTGTCAGTGTCGGGTCTTCAGGATGCCGGCATCGAGGGCCGCGACGCGATCAAGTCCGCGCTCGTCGAGCTGAAGGACCACGGCTACCTGGTCGTCTCACAGAGCCGCGGGCAGCGGGGCCGCTTCGGCGAGGTGGAGTACGAGCTGCACGACCCTGCGACCGGTGACGGATTTTCCGCCCACGGTGGCACCGCTGACGGATTCACCGCTAACGGGTCAACCGCTGGCGGATCAACCGCTAGCGGAAAATCCGCACCCTATAAGAACACCAGTCCTATAGAAGAACATCTGGAAGAACACCATCCAGAAGAAACGGCGATCGAGCTGCGGGCGATGGTGTCCTTCGAGGACTTCTGGGCGGTGTGGCCCAGGAAGGTTGCGAAGCCGGACGCTCAGCGCGCGTGGGACAAGGTCACGGTCGTCGTCGAGGGCGAGCGGATCCTGGCGGCCGCGATCGCGTACCGAGACAACCCGGGCATCCCCGAGAAGCAGTTCATCCCGTACCCGGCGACGTGGCTGAATCGCGCCGGCTGGGATGACGAGCTGCCGGAGCCTCGCCAGGAGCGCCTGGGCGCGGTCGATGCCGGCAGGCGCGCTGCCGAGCTGCTCGCCAAGCACGATCGTCTGGCGGTCGGCGCATGAGCCGGTTCGAGATGGTCGCGTGCGACTTCGTGTTCCCCGACGGTGACTCCTGCGGAAGTCGGTCCGCCGTGTTCATCGCGAACGGCTGGTACCTCGGCGGCAGCACCGGGGGAGCCGACTTCTGCCCGCGGCACAAGCCTCGCGGCGACGACGGCGGCAGCGGTGCCCCGATTCCTCTGCGAGCTGCAGCGTGAACGCGCAGGAGGCGAACGTGCTGCTGACGAAGGCCGCGCTGCTCGACGGCCGGTTCCGGCGCGCGCCGGAGGATCTCGCGCGGATGGCGATCGAGTGGTCCATCGTCCTCGCCGACGTGCCGCTGGGCGCGGCGATCGACGCGGTGCGGATCCACTACCGCGGCAACGTACAGATGCTGATGCCCGCCGATGTTCTGGTCATCACGGCGGACATGGCTCCCGGCGACGGCGTGCGCCTCGCTGACGGCCCGGCATGGCTCCGTGCGCACGGTGTGGACGCCGAGCAGTTCCAGGCGCGCGTGGAGGCCGGTGAGCGTCCTGCCCGCGTCCTCCGCGAGCTGGGCGTGGAGGTGCCCGGTGAGTGACGTCCTCGTCCCGTACGACCTCGCGGCGGAGCGTGCCGTGCTGGGCTCAGCGATGCTGTCGACCTCGGTGCTCGACGACGTGCTGTCGGTGGTCGAGCCGGGCGACATGTACGAGCCGAAGCACGAGACGGTGTTCGCCTCAATCCGCCGCCTGTATGAAGCCGGTGCGCCCACGGATGTCGTTGCCGTCGTGGACGACCTGCTCCGTGCCGGAGACCTGCAGGCGACGCTGGATGCCGCGTACGTGCACGAGCTGACGTCGAACGTGGCGACGGCCGCGAACGGCGCGTACTACGGCGACATCGTCCACCAGCACGCGATCCGCCGGCGGCTGCTCGAGGTCGGTGCGAACATCGCGCACCTCGCCGCGAACACCGGCATCGGCGCGCTCGACGCGGTCGAGATGGCTCGCGAGAAGGTCGACAGGATCGGCGCGAACGCCTCCGTCGACGTCCGCAAGTTCGGCGACTACCTGAACTTCTACGTCGAGGGTCTGGAGCAGAAGCCTCGGTACGTGCCGACCCCGTGGTGGGAGATCAACAACCACCTCGGCGGGCTCCGCGCGGGCGGCCTGTACGTCGTCGGCGCGCGCCCCGGGCAGGGCAAGTCGATCGTCGGACTTCAGGCGGCGCTGCGTCTCGCGAAGGAAGGGCCCGTCGCGTTCTGCTCGCTCGAGATGTCGAGGGACGACCTCATGTCGCGCTGGGTGTCTCAGCTCGCGCAGGTGTCGCTGCACTCGCTCGTGAATCACGAGGTGTCGAAGGCGTCGTGGCAGAACCTCGCGATGGTGCGCTCGCAGATCGCGGAGACGCCGCTGTTCGTGTCGACGTCGGACGAGGTCTCGACGATCACCCAGGTGCGCGCGTTCGCGCGGTCGGTCGCTCGCCGCGCCCCGAAGGGTCAGCGTCTCGCCGGCGTCGTCGTGGACTACCTGCAGCTTCTCACGTCGGGCGAGCGGGTCGAGTCCCGCCAGATCGAGGTGGCCGGGTTCTCGCGGTCGCTGAAGCTGCTGGCGCAGTCCCTCGGTGTCCCGGTCATCGCCCTGTCGCAGCTGAACCGTGGGTCGACCGCGCGGAAGTCGAACCGGCCCACGCTCGCGGACCTACGCGAGTCCGGCGCGATCGAGCAGGACGCGGATGCCGTGATCCTGCTGCACCGCGACGAGAAGAACTCCCCGAGTCGGCTCGACGTCGACATCGCCAAGAACAGGCAGGGGCAGAACGGGCGCGTGTCGCTGACGTGGGAGGGCACCTTCTCCCGCGTCGTGTCGCGCCAATGGTCACCGTCGACGCTCGTCGACGTCAACGAAGGGAATCAGGCATGGCAGTGAAGACGATCGTCGGGCGACTCGGGGGAGTACCCGAGGTCCGCGCCGCCGGCGGGAAGCACGTCGCGACGTTCAGCGTCGCCGAGACAAAGCGCCGCTACAACCGCGACACGAACCAGTGGGAGGACGAGTTCACGATCTGGCACGACGTCGAGTCGTGGCAGGCGCCGGATGCGATCGCGCAGCTCGCTCGCGGGACGGTCGTGATCGTCGAGGGCGAGGAGCGCGACGCGTCGTACGAGAACCGTGAAGGAAAGCAGGTCCGCAAGATCATCGTGCGCGCTCGCACGGTCGGGACGGTGGTCCGCGAGGCGCCCGCGCAGCAGCCTGCGGGTGGCGGATGGACGACGCCCCAGAACTCTGGGGAGCCGTTCTGATGCCGGCACCGAAGGGCGGATCCGGCGTGTCGAGCCCGAAGCTTCGCCGCACCCAGGTGGAGGCGATCGACGACCTCACCGCGCAACTCCGGTTGTCGAACCAGCTCACCGCCCTTGCGCTGCCAGCGGCCGTGCTGCGGCACGACGAGAAGACGTACACGAACCCGGTCACGCAGGCCGCGGTCGAGGAGAAGAACGCGCGGCGTGCTGAGGTGCGCGCCGCCCTCGGGTGGGAGCAGTGATGAGCATCTTGCAGGAGCGGAAGACGGTTCCGATCGCGGAGGCCGACTGGACGGATGACGGGGAGGTGGAACTCCTCACGTTCCCCGATGCTGACGGCCGCACGCGCATGACCCCCGAGACGGCGCGTGCGCTCGCTCAGCAACTCATCGACTCCGCCACGGAAGCCGAGAAGGCGGCCGGGGAATCGGTCGTGCAGCGAGCGGAGAGAGCCACCGAGCACGGGTTCGACGTGGACCAGCGACCGCGGCGGCTCCGCCCGTGCGTCGAAGCATGGCCCGAAGCGGCATCCGGTGAGTACGACCCGCGGTGCTGCCGGTTCCCGAAGTCGTGCAGCGCCACCGTCTACGACGAGACGCGGGTACGCGACGAAGACCTGGAGGACCGGTCGTGACCGACGTCATCGTGTGGACGAAGCCCGCGTGCGGTCCGTGCACAGCGGTCAAGGCAGCGCTCACCACCGCGAACGTCCCGTTCATCGAACGCGACATCACCGCACCGGATGCCGCCGAAGACCTGGAGTACTTCCGACGTCTCGGTCTGGCATCCGCCCCCATCACCGAGTACGGCGCCCGGGCCGTCCCCGGGTTCCTTCCCACCGAGATCGGAGAGGTCATCGACCTCTGGCGGTCCGACCACCACGTGGAGCAGACATGAACGCCCTCCTCACTCTGAACACGGGCAACGACGGCCGCGACTACGACTCGTTCCTGCGGGAGAAGGTCCGCTTCGACCGGTCCTACGGCTTCACCGTCCCCGACGACGCGCTGTCGCCGATCTTCCAGCCCGAGCACCCGCTCTACCAGCCGCACCAGGCCGCCATCGTGCACTGGGCAGTCGAGGGCGGCCGGCGCGCGATCTTCGCCCGCTACGGGCTCGGCAAGTCCGTCATGCAGCTCGAAGTACTCCGCCTCATCGTGGAGCACGCCACCGACCACGGCACCCATGACGCGTTCGGTCGGCTCGTCCGCCGCGGGCTGATCGTCGCACCGCTAGGCGTCCGCTTCGACATCGTGCGCGATGGCCGCGAGCTGCTCGACGTCGAGGTGCGGTTCGTCCGCACCACGGCCGAGGTCGACCCCACGTGGTCGGGTCTCTACGTCACGAACTACGAGTCCGTCCGGGACGAGAAGATCGATCCGAGCCTGTTCGTCGCGGTGTCGCTCGACGAGGCCGCAGTACTCCGCTCATTTGACTCCGAGACCTACCAGAAGCTCGGGCCCGCCTTTGCGGTCGTCCCGTTCCGATTCGTCGCGACGGCCACCCCGTCCCCGAACCGTCACAAGGAGCTGATCCACTACGCCGACTTCCTCGGCATCATGGACACCGGCCAGGCCCTCACCCGGTTCTTCAAGCGCGACTCGTCCGACGCGAACAACCTGCGCCTGCACCCCCACAAGCAGCGCGAGTTCTGGCTGTGGCTGAACACCTGGGCATGCTTCATCCAGCGACCCTCCGACCTCGGCTACTCCGACGCCGGCTACGCGCTCCCCGAGCTCCGCGTGCACTGGGACGAGGTGACCGTCGACATCTCGACCGGACAGGTCGAGAAGGACGGGCAGGCCACCTTCGGTGTCGGCGGCGCGATGTCGTCGATCGACGCGGCACGCGAGAAGCGGCGCACGCTCCCGGAGCGCGTCACGCGCGCCATGTCCATCGTGCGCGAGCACTTCGGGCGCCCGCTGCCGAGCCAGATCCTCCTCTGGTGCCACCTGAACGACGAACAGACCGCGCTCGAGCGCGCGCTCGACGCTGAGGGCCTCACCTACTCGTCTATCCACGGGTCCCTCACCGACGAGCAGGTCGAGGAACGCCTGCGGGCGTGGCTCGCCGGCGAGACGTACGCGCTCATCGGGAAGCCGATGATGCTCGGCCGCGGCCTCAACCTCCAGCAGTGCTCGACGGCCGTGTTCGTCGGCATCACCCAGAAGTTCGAGGAGACGGTCCAAGCGGTGCACCGCATCCACCGGTTCGGGCAGACCCGCGCGTGCGACGTGCACCTGATCTATGCCGAGACCGAAGCAGCTGTCCGCGACAACCTGCAGGGGAAGTGGGCGGAGAACGACCGTCTCGTCGACACGATGTCGGAAGTACTACGCGAGTTCGGACTGTCCGCGACCGCGATCTCGGACGCTCTCACCCGCGCGATGGGCGTCGAGCGAGAAGTGCACCACGGGGAAGCGTGGACGATCGCGCTGAACGACTCGGTGATCGAGTGGCGCGACCAGGTCGCCCCAGAGTCCATGGGGTTCATCTGCTCATCGATCCCGTTCGCGGGTAAGTACGAGTACTCGCCCAACTATGCCGACTTCGGCCACTCCGACGACAACGCCCGGTTCTGGTGGCAGATGGACTACCTCACGCCATCGCTCTACCGCGCGCTCATGCCCGGCCGGATCATGGCCATCCACGTCAAGGACTGGCAGCTGTACGGCTCCGTCACCAAGGCCGGTGTGTACACCGTCGACACCCTCCACGCCGAAGCGATCGCCCACTACACCGGGCACGGGTTCGACTACTACGGGATGATCACGGTCACGACCGACGTCGTGCGCGAGAACAACCAGACCTACCGCCTGACCTACTCCGAGATGGCCAAGGACCACTCGAAAATGGGCGTCGGGTCGCCAGAGTACGTGCTGCTGTTCCACAAGCCGCAGACCGACCGGCGGAGCTCCTATGCGGACACTCCGATCACGAAGAGCAAGGCCGACTACACGGTCGGGCAGTGGCAGATCGACGCGGCCGCGGACTGGCGTACGGGCGGCAACCGGCTCCTCTCGAGCGACGAGCTCGCCGCGCTCGACGTCGGAACCCGGTCGAAGCTGTTCGCGAAGCAGCTGTCGAACACGGTCTACGACTATGACGCGCACGTCGCACTCGCTGACCGTCTCGCCGCGGCCCGCGCGCTCCCCGGCACGTTCGCGTCGCTCATGCCGGGCTCGTGGCGCGACGACGTGTGGACGGACATCCTCCGGATCCACACGCTGAACAGCCGCCAGCGCGCGAGGGAGGTTGAGGCGCACATCTGCCCGTTCCCGCTCGATATCCCTCGCCGCCTGATCCGGATGTACTCCAACCCGGGCGAGCTGGTGGGTGACCCGTTCTCGGGCCTCGGTTCGACGGTGCTGGAAGCGGTGAAGCAGGACCGGCGCGGGTTCGGCTCGGAGCTGAATCCCGTCTCCGTCGCTGACTCGGTCGTCTACCTCACCGAGCACGACAACCAGCGGGACGTCCCTACCCTGTTCGACCTCCTCGACACCGAATGGCAGGCCGCCTGATGCTGATGCAGAGAACCACGAGCGACGTCACGATGTCGGACTACTACTGCGGCGCGGGCGGCTCAACGACGGGCGCCATCGGCGTCGGCGTCCGCGTCGTCATGGCAGTGAATCACTGGCCTCTGGCTATCGAGACGCACAACACGAACCACCCGGAGACGGATCACGACAAGGCCGACATCAACAAGGCCGACCCCGCCCGCTACCCGCGGACCACCATCGGCTGGTTCTCGCCCGAGTGCACCTACTGGTCGCAGGCCCGCGGGGAGAAGCTCCCCGACGGGCAGCTCGCGTGGGACTTCTTTGGCGATTCGCTCCCGAACGAGGCCGCCGACCGGTCCCGGATGGGGATGTGGGACGTGCCGCGCTTCACCGCGCACCACGGCTACGAGATCGTCATCGTCGAGAACGTGCCCCGCGTCGTGAAGGGCGTCCAGTGGGCCTCGTGGCTCCGCGCGATGCACGACCTCAACTACCTCCACGAGGTCATCTGGCTGAACAGCATGCACGCCGCGGGCGCCGGGCCTGCCGCCCCGCAATCCCGCGACCGCGTGTACATCGTGTTCTGGAAGTCGGGGAACCGGCGCCCCGACTTCGACTCCTGGATCCGGCCCGAGGCCGTCTGCCCTGAACACGGGCTGATCCGCTCGGCCCAGGTGTTCAAGCCGAAGGGCTCGCCGATGAAGACCTACGGCGCGCAGTACACGCTTCGCTGCCCCGAGATCTCCTGCAACACCGAGGTGTTCCCCGCGGTCGCCGGCGCCGACACCATCATCGACTGGTCGAAGCGCGGCATCCGGATCGGCGACCGAAAGTCGCTCGGGATGGAGGAGCTCGCCGAGAAGACGATGCTCCGCACGGGCTGGCAGACGACGTCGGCGCACGAGCCGCTCCGCACGCTTACCACGGGCGGGCACCAGTCGCTCATCGACGCCCAGCAGGTCCCCGCCGCGGAGCTGACGCTCACGGACGACGAGATCTGGCAGCTCGTGTACGACGCCGAGTTCCGCATGCTCGAGCCGGACGAGATCAAGCGCGGCATGGCGTTCTCGTCGGCGTACGTCCTGCTCGGCAACAAGAGAGAGCAGGTCCGCATGGCCGGGAACGCCGTCACCCCGAACGCAGCACGGGACATCATCGCCGCATGCGTCGAGTCCCTCGGCTACGACGTCCGCTCGACCCTGGCGCTCGCAGCATGAAGGGCCAGCCGCTCACGGACGCCGAGCGCGAGCGCATCGTCCTCCTGCGTGCAGAGGGGGTGCCAGCTTCGTGGATTGCGGAGGACCTGGGCGTCTGCGTGGACACGATCCGGACCACGAGCCGCGCGGATCCTGCCGAGGTCGCCGAGTGGCGGACGCAGTTTCAGTACATCCGTCGGGACGCGGAGCTGTTCGCTCTGCACGTTGAGTTGGCGCCGAAGCGCCGGAAGGGGGCCGTCGCGTGAACGACGTCGAAGGACTGCTCACCGAGGACGAGGCAGCGGAGCGCGGCTACCAGGAGTGGAAGGCGCAATACCTCTGGCACGTCGACCAGCTCCCGAACGTCGTGCAGGCCGTCGGGACGGTCGCCATGGCACCACAGATGCTGCGCGCCGCACAGCTGCGCGAGCGCGTGTCCGGGGGCGGCTTCATCGACAACATGCCGGTCGTCGACGGACCCGAGTCCAAGTACGCGGCCGCGGTCTGGCACTCTCTGCGCGCCTACCTCACGGTGGCATCGTCGCGCCTCGGCGTCGAAGCCCCGGCGCTGCCGGCGTCGCTGCCGGACGATGTCGACACCGCTCGCCGGTGGGCGTTCATCGCGAACGAGTGGATGGCGGCATGGGTAGACCACCTCCTCGCATGGCCCGACCTCGCCGCCGCGGAGGGCGAGCTGTTCCGTCTCATCCGCCGAGCGCACACGCGCCTTGAGACCGGGACCGTTCGACGCGCTCGCCCCGAGTCGTGCGAGCTGTGCGGCGAGGACGCCGTGACCGTCGACTGGACGGACGGCCCTGACGGGGCCGTGCTCGTGAAGGCCTGCCAGAGCTGCCACCACCGGCCGGCGGGGGCATGAGCGATGGGCCGATCGCGAAGGAGCGACGCGGGCACGTCGTTCCCTTCGCCTCGACGACGGATGCCGCACGCGTATGTGCTCCTGGCGGGGTGCCAGGCAAGGGCTACTGCGGGCGCAACGCGTCGAAGTCGAAGGTGACCTCCGACTGGGCAGAGGTGGTCTGCAAGGACTGCGAGGCCGCCCGCGCAGCCGATCTCAACGCAGCGTTGCGGTCGAGGAGTACGTCGAATTTATCCCCTGACTTGTACACAAAGCACGCAGGATTCACCTGATGCTTCACCCTGAATCCCTTCACATGCCTGTGGACCGCGGTGGCCGCGGAATTACGCGGCTGTAGTTTCGAACTTTCCACCGACCACAGAGTTATCCACAGCGCTTATGCACACCTGAGGCGGCGTTTCCCACACGTTCTCCACAGAGTTATCCACAGGATCGTTTGCGTAGCTGTCAGGGGTACGAGTAACTATCTCCATGACCCGAAAGGAGGTCAGGAATGCCGACACAGCAGCGAATCTTCATCGCCGAGAACTACCTGCGGATCCTCCGCACCGACCCGAATCCGACCATCGTCACCGAGACCTACTACGTCAGCATCGCCGCCCGGCACGGGGTGTCGCTTGAGCGGATCGCCGAGCTGACAGGCATCCCACTGAACCGCGTCGACCGACTGGTGAACGGCTGACCCATGAGCACTCTCACCTACCGCGAGGCCGCCAAGCGCGTGCACCGCACGAAGCGTTGCATCGAGTACTGGCGGGCGCGCGGCATGGTCATGAGCTGGGCCGTGCGGGATGGGCAGCGCGTCCGCGTCGTCGAGGAAGACATCCTGCTCGCCTGGTGGCGCGACAGGATGCGGAACGACCCCGCCCACCGCTACCGACTCCGCGCGAAGAAAGCCGCGCAGGCAGCCGCACACGCCTCCCCAGAATCAGTTTCGGAGTGAAGTTGACACCCGAGTGGTTTCGGACCCTACATTCATGGTTAGCAAGGTGTCTGACACGGACACCACGCCCGAAAGGCCCCGCCGAGCACACCCGCTCCGGGGCCTTCGCCATACCCCGAACGAAGACGACCCCGACCAGCGCGCCAACGCCGATCGGGGTCTGACCCACCATCGACTCCCATCGATCGGAGGGCTGCCGTGGAGCCTACCCACGGGCACCGACATGGCACCTTCGCCTCCGTCAACCGGGCCAACATCGCCCGCCTGCAGGAGCAGCGAGACCGTGCGGGCCTCACCCAACTCGCCGACGTGCTCGACACGTCACCCCACCCGGACGGGCCCAGCCTCGCGCAGGAGGCCCGCGCTGCGGTCGAGTGGATCGACACGACCACCCCGCGCGTCGTCGACGTCGCCGACGCCATCGAGATCCGCGTGGGCGACATCCTCCGGTACGACCGTGACGGGTATCCGCTCGAGGGCGTCGTGATCGACGTCGACGGGCACCACATCACCACGAACCTCGGCGACAACGTCGCCATCTGATCCACCGGCCGGGAGTTCGAGGCCACGCGGCAGGCGCGCGCATCGGTGTCGCTCGCCCCCGCACTCCTCCCGGCCGGTGTCTGACCGGCGTGAACGCGAAGCTGCCTGCCGCGAAGGACCCCCATGACGCCCCGACCTCGGGCGAGGGGCACCTGCGCCATCCCTGAGGGGCGCCGATGGGCCGACCACGGCGCCGGCGCCCCTCACATCTGGGAGGTGGGATGGACGAGTACTCGGAGACGGCCGTTCTCGGCCCCGGCGTCGTCGCGGCGCGGAAGAACACCCGCCGCATGCACGAGCTGCGCCAGCGCTTCTTCGACGAGGGGAAGCAGCTCGACGCCGAGGGCGACCCCGCAGCTGACTGCCACATCTGCAAGGCCCGGATCGACTACGACGCCGCGCCAGGCACGACTCCCGAGTCGCACAACCTCGACCACTACTACCCGGTCAAGACACATCCCGAGCTACAGGAGGACTGGGACAACTTCCGGCACAGCCACAAGCTCTGCAACCAGGTGAAGAGCGACGGCCTGATCGACGGGGGAGGGCTCGGCGAGCTCGTCCCCGACTGGTGGTGACCCCTGTGACCGGATCCAGATGGGACGAGCTGCGCGACGCCGAGCAGCTCGCGTACGACCGACGCCGCGCGGCCACTCACCACGGCGCATTCCACCAGCTCGACGCGGAGCGCGCCGAACGCCATCTTGCTCGCCTGGAGATGGGCGACGACCTCGACGACTGAGGAGACACCCATGAACCGTCGCACCGTCCTGGAGCGCACCGACCACTCCGGCTTCCACATGGTCGTCAACGGGCGCCGCCCCGTCGGCTACTGCGCCCACCACGCCCCCCACGCCACCGAGGCCGAGGCGCGCGAGTGCTTCGGTCAGTACCAGCGCGACAGGGTGCGAGAGCACGGCCGCGCACGCTGGACGAGCTGCATGCTCAAGGGCTGCACGGCGCCCGCGCAGCGCATGTTCGAGGTCGAAGGCGACGGGTACGCCCTCGCCGTGCTGTGTGACGAGCACGCGACCAAAGAGACCGCCATCCAGGTGATGCAACTCGACGGCCCTGCAGGGGATGCGTGGTTCTCATGATCACTCGCTGGCTCATCCGCCGCCGCGATGCAGCCGCGGATACCTGGCTACGAGAGGCTCACAAGAACCTCGAACGGGGCGCCATGTCCGCCGCAGAGCGCGCCGCGCGACGCCGACTCATCGCCCGCGACAGGATGCTGGCCATCTGGGCACGGGTCACCCGATGAACCGCTACGCAGCCGCAGGGATCAACGCCGACGCGATCGCGGGGAAGCGAATCATCGTCATCACCCGAGACGTACAGACCTCACGAGAAGCGCTCGAAGAGATCGCCCAAGCCATCCCCCAGGACGTAGACGTCGTCGTCCGCCGAGCCAACGGCGCGGAGAGCATCAGCTACCCCACCACCGGGGGAGAGATCACCATCCGCTCCTACCGCCAGGGAGCCCGCGGCGTGAGTGCCGACATCGTCTACCTCGACGAAGCCGTCGACCCCCTGCTCCGAGGCACCGACGCCTGGACGTCCCTGTACGCCAACCTCGCAGCCTCCCAGCACGCCGAGATCATCCGCGCCTGACCCCAACCCCCCAAAAAATCCACGACCCCCCACCCCACGGACCACCTCCCGCCCGGTCGCTTCCTCTCTCCCCGGGTGTGAGGGGCACCCCCATCGCACGCGCGCACGCGCACGAGACCTCGGAAGGACGGTGATCGGGTGGACGAGTCGACGTTGCGCCGCCTGGAAGTCGTGCAGTTCGGTGTGGGGGAGCTGTCGCTGTTCCATCGGAACCCGCGCCGTGGTGACGTGGCCGTGTGCCGCCCCGGCGCCCCGATCTACGTCGCCCACTCCGATGTGCTCCGCATCCCCCTGCAGACGGCGATGGAGCGTCTCGGCATCCGGTACCGGCAGACGCTGATGTGGGTGAAGGACCGGTTCGTGCTCTCACGCGCCGACTACCACTACCAGTCCGAGCCGATCGCCGAGGGCGTCGTCGGTGACGCGGCGCCTCGCGACTTCGAGCCGATCGTGTACGGCTTCACCGCCGACGGATCAGGGCGGCTCGGCCGCGGCGGCGACCACTGGCACGGCGACAACCGATCGTCGACCGTGTTCGACATCGCACGGCCGTCCCGCTCCGCGGTCCACCCGACCATGAAGCCGGTCGAGCTCGTCGAGGCCATGCTGAAGAACTCATGCGCCCCGGGCGCGTGGGTCATCGACGGCTTCGGCGGATCCGGCTCCACGCTCATCGCCGCCCACCGGCTCGGCCGGAAGGCGTTCCTCGTCGAGCTGGACCCGACCTACGCCGACGTCATCTGCCGACGCTTCCAGGAGCACACCGGCATGACGCCCGTCCGTGAGGGCGTGCCCGTCGACTTCACCGGGGTGCCGGATGCCGGCGCCTGACCAGAAGAAGGCGTTCGCGCTGTTCCGCGCGGCGGTGCCGTACGAGCAGATCGCCGTGCAGCTCTCCTGCACCGTCGCGCAGGCGAAGACCGCGGTGCGGAAGGCGATCGAGGCATCCACCGTCGCGCTCGATCAGACGGCCGCGCGCATCGTCGACCTCGAGCGGATCGACGCGCTGCACCGCGCGCACTGGCAGAAGGCCCTGAACGGTGACGCGGCGGCAACCGATCGTGTCGTGAAGCTGATGCAGGAGCGCCAGCGCCTGCTGGGCGAGCCCACGCGCGTCAAGGACGCGATCACGGACGCCTTGGAGAAGACGCTCGCGGAGATCACGACCACGGCCGCCGATGAGGCGCTCATCGCTTCCTGCCGCCAGGTGGCCCGCCAGATCGACCACGCCGTGGCGAACGGCACGTCGCTCGAAGCGACGAAGGCGATGTACCTGCTCCCGCACCTGTGGAACGGGCTCCGCGAGCTGGGGGCGACGCCGGCCGCTCGCGCCGCTCTGAACGCCTCGGTCCCGGCCCCCAGCACGGAGGGCGCGGTCGAGCCTTCGAAGGGGGAGCCGGTTGACCTCGACGACTGGAAGAGCCGCAACCGCGGAAACGCTGGCTGATTACTCCGACCTGCGCGGCAGCGAGGAGCCCCGCCTGTGGACACGGCCGCTGCGCCCGCTCACCCCGGAGACGTCGCTCGGATTCGAGGTGATCGAGTTCGCGCTCGTGTTCCTCCGCGTCGCGCTGTACCCGTGGCAGAAGTGGCTCCTCATCCACGCGCTCGAGCTGAACCCGGACGGCACTTTCCGGTTCCGCCGCGTCATCGTCCTGGTGGCTCGCCAGAACGGGAAGAGCCTGCTGGCCGCAGTACTTGCGGCGTGGTGGCTGTTCGTCGACGCTGACCGCTTCGAGGAGCGCCTGCCGCCGTTTCGGTTCAAGGTGCTCGGCACCGCCCAGAACCTCGACACCGCGCAGGACGTCTGGAACCTCACCGGGCGCTGGTGTGACGCCGAGAACGAGGGCCACGTCCCCTCGCTCGCGAAGGCCGTGCAGAAGCTCCAGCGGAAGAACGGCCAGCCCGGCATCTACCTCCGCAACGGCGCCCACTACGAGGTCCGCGCGGCATCTCG
Source organism: Microbacterium sp. 71-36 (assembly GCF_001898305.1). Classification (NCBI taxonomy): domain Bacteria; kingdom Bacillati; phylum Actinomycetota; class Actinomycetes; order Micrococcales; family Microbacteriaceae; genus Microbacterium; species Microbacterium sp. 71-36. The sequence continues at coordinate 536,850 of NZ_MKTP01000001.1, read as the reverse complement.
AAAGGGCGGCCGCGGCAAGTCGGCGGCCCGTGTGCTCATGGATGAGATGCGCGAGCAGCAGACGTGGGACGCGTGGGACTCCGTCGCACAGACGACCAAGGCGGTGTTCAACTCCCAGCTCTGGGGCATCTCCAACGCGGGCGATGTCCGTTCCGTCGTGCTCCGCAAGCAGCGCGAGACGCGCATCGCCGAGATCGAGGACTGGCTGTCGCGAGGCATCGACGAGCTGGAGGCGTACGCCAACGGCGAGCTCGCCGCGCCGACGTCGGCTCTATTCGAGTGGTCGGCGCCCGACGGATGCCGGCTTGACGACATCGACGCGATCCTGCAGGCCAATCCGAGCATCGGGTACGGCGAGATCACCGTCGAGATGTGCCTCCAGGATGCCCGCGACATGCTCGAGGCGTCGTACCGCACCGAGGTGCTGTGCCAGTGGGTGACCTCGCAGGTCCAGTCGTACATCTCCCCGCGGGACTGGCGTCCGCGCCGAGTGCTCCCCTCGGAGATCAGCATCGCGCGCGGCTCGCGCACCGTGTGGGCGCTGGACACCAGCGAGGACGACATGACGTGGCTCGCGGCCGCAGTACTCACCACCGATGGCCGCCCGTTCGTCACCACCCGCGTGAAGCGCACGGGGATGCTGTGGGTGCCGAGGTTCATGATCGAGCTGGCGGAGAAGTCCGGTCACCGTGAGGTGGTCGTACAGAGCCGCGGATGCCGCGCCGCTGAGTTCGCGCCGCTGCTCGAAGAGGCCGGACTGATCGTGCACGCGCTCGACGGCGGGCAGTTCGCGCACGCCACCGCGCGCATGCGCGATCGCGTCCGTGACCGGCAGCTGCTGATCATCGAGCAGCCGGACATTGACACGGCCGTCGAGGGTGGCGTCGTCATGGATTACGCCGACAACAAGGCGTGGTCGCGGCGCCGGTCGAAGCCGGTCGACATCTCGGGGCTCATCGCCGAGAGCGAGGCCCTCTACGGCCTGGAGATGTTGACGCCTCCGCCGCCCAAGCAGACCGCACCGCCGCCGCCCGCGCCGCGGGTGATCCGAGCTACGAGCACGGAGAGCCGCGAGCCGAGCCTGCGCACGATCCAGTTCTAGGAGGCCGACGTGACCGAGAAGGGCTATCAGGTCAGCCCGTGGGGGATCATCGGCTGGTCGTCCATCGTGGAGGAGACCCACGAGACGAACCCGGACATGATGTGGCCGAAGTCGATCGACGTGTTCGATCGGATGCGGCGCGAAGACCCACAGGTGAAGTCGGTCATCCGCGCGGTCACGCTCCCCGTGATCCGCACCGATTGGGCGCTCGACGGCACAGGCTGCCGGGACGAGGTCACCGACTTCGTCAGCCGGAACATCGGTGTGCCGGTCAAGGGCAAGGCGAACGCGTCGCCCCGCCGACTCAAGGGCCGGTTCTCGTTCAAGGAGCATCTGCGGCTGGCGATGCTGTGCCTGGTCTACGGGCACTCCTACTTCGAACAGGTCTACGCCGTCGACGCGGCGCGTCGAGACACCCTCGCCAAGCTCGCATGGCGGCCCCCGCGGACCATCGAGAAGATCAACGTCGCGCGTGATGGCGGCCTCGAATCGATCGAGCAGTACGGGATCGGGAAGCCGATTCCGGTGAGCGCCCTCGTCGCGTACATCAACGAGCGCGAGGGCGGCAACTGGGTCGGTGAGTCGCTGCTGCGCGCCGCCTACAAGATGGCGCTGCTGAAGGACCGCATCCTCCGCATCCAGGCGCTCACGGCCGAGCGCAACGGGCTCGGCATCCCCGTGTTCGAGGCGCCCGCATGGCCCGAGGGCATGGACGCCGACAAGGCGCTCGCCTGGATGGACGAGCAGATCAAGCGCGGCGAGGAGCTGGTCAAGGCTGCCCGCGCCGGCGACGAGGCGGGCCTGGCCGTCGGGTCCGGCGGAAGCTTCAAGTTCGTCGGCGTCGAGGGGCAGCTGCCCAACCTCGACAAGGCGATCCGGTACTACGACGAGCAGATCGCTCGCGCGGTGCTCGCACACTTCCTCAACCTCGGCGGCGACAGCTCGAAGGGCTCCTACGCGCTCAGCGACGTGCTCGGCGGATTCTTCACGGACTCGCTCAACACGATCGCCGAGTTCCTGGCGGACGTGTTCAACCAGCACGTCATCGAAGACCTCGTCGACCTCAACTGGGGGCCGGAGGAGCCTGCGCCTCGGCTGGTCCCGGCGCCGATCGGTGAGCGACAGCAGGTCACCGCCGAGGTGCTGAAGGCGCTCATCGAGTGCGGCGCGCTCGTCGTGGACGACCACCTGAAGGCGTACGTGCGCGACCGGTGGGGCCTCCCCGTCGAGTCGACCACCACGAGCACGCCGACTGACCTGGCTAAGGAGGCCGCATGAGCAAGGATTCCCGCGGGTGGTTTCGGATCGAGGCGAAGGCCGCCGACGACGGCGAGCCGACGTCCGCCGACGTCCACATCTACGACGAGATCGGCGAACGCTGGTACGGCGGCGGCGTCGGAGCGCGAAGCTTCGCTGAGCAGATCGACGCACTCGACGTCGACACGATCAACCTGCACCTGAACTCGCCCGGTGGCGCGGCCTGGGACGGCATCACGATCATGAACGCACTCCGTCGTCACCGCGCGCGGGTGGAGGTCACGGTCGACGGCCTGGCCGCCTCCGCGGCATCCGCAATCGCGATGGCCGGCGACAAGATCACCATGGCCCGCGGTTCGATGCTGATGATCCACGATGCCTCCGGCGGATGCTGGGGCCCTGCCTCAGCCATGGAGGACACGGCTGGGATCCTGCACAAGCTCTCCGACTCCTACGCCGACATCTACACCGCTCGGGCGGGCAAGACCCGTGAGCACTGGCGGGAGCAGATGCAGGCGGAGTCCTGGTACACGGCGCAGGAGGCCGTCGAGGCGGGACTCGCTGACGAGTGGTCGGACGCGCCGAACCCCGAGGCGAACGCCGGCATCACTCCTCGCGCCCGATACGACATGGCGATGCGGGCGCGCGCTGCGGTGCCCGTCGTCGTCCAGCAGACTCCCGACTCGTCCGAGCCGGGTGAACCCAACCGAAAGGAGAACGCTGTGGCCTACAGCGATCTGACGGCTGGCCTTCGCGAGCGGCTCGGCGTGACCGATGCTGCCGCCACCGACGAGACGCTGCTCGCAGCCCTCGACGAGGCGCTCGCGGAGCAGCCCGAGACCCCCACCACGACGGCCGCCGCCGCCGCTCTGCCCGAGGGGACCGTCGCGATCGACGCGACCGTCCTCGCGGACCTGCAGAACAGCGCTCGCGCCGTCACCGAGCTGCGCGCCGCGCAGGACAAGTCCCGCCGCGACGGCATCATCGACACCGCGCTCCGCGAGGGACGCATCACCTCGGCGTCGCACTCGCACTTCCGGGCGATGCTCGACGCCGACGAGAACAAGGCGACCGCGCTCATCTCGTCGCTCGCCCCGGGAACGGTCAACACGACCGAGATCGGCAAGGTCGACGCCCTCACCAGCGCCGACGACGCGCTCTACGCCTCCGCGTGGGGCGAGGACAAGAAGGGGGCCTGAGCCATGACCAGCCACATCCACATGTTCGAGCCGGGCGACAAGATCACGTGCGAGACGACGGCCGATGTCATCGGCGGCCGCCTCGTCGAGATCACCGGCCCTCGCCGCGTCGCGCACGCCGGCGCGGGCAGCGCGAAGGTCTTCGGCGCCGCAGCCACTGACACGAAGACCGGAGGCGACGTGCTCGTCCTGCGCGGGGGCGTGCAGAAGCTCGTCGCGTCGGCCGCCATCGCGGCCGGTGACCGCGTCAAGGCCGCCGCCGCCGGGAAGGTCGCCACCGTCGGTGCCGGCGAGACCGGCCTGGGCCTGGCCATCTCCACGGCGACCGCCGCGGACCAGCTGATCCAGATCGCTCTGGACTGAGACAAGGAGACCGAGCGGAATGACATCCCTCACTTACCCGGTCCCGGCGGTCGCCGGAACCGAGGACCTCACGACGGAGCAGATCCACGCGATCCTCTCGTCGCAGACCCTGTTCGCGCGCCGCATCCGCAGCATCGCGGCCCAGAAGTTCATCGCGGACGCGCTCCTCGTCGGTCGCTACACCACCAGCGGTGGCGCGATCCTGTACGAGAACGGCGAGCCGATCGAGATCGACGACGACCCCGAGGTCGTCGCGCCCGGCGGCGAGTACCCGCGATCGCAGGCACAGACCGGACCGCTCGCCGGCGCCGCCGTCGAGAACCTCGGTCGCGACATCCCCATCCTCGACGCTTCCATCAAGCGGCGCGGCATCGACGTCGTGAACAAGGCCTTCAACCAGCTCATCAACCGGATGGTGCGCGCGGTCGACTCGAGCGCGCTCGGTGTGATCGCGTCGAAGGTCACGCAGACCCAGTCGTCCGGTGCGTGGTCGACGGCGAAGAACATCGGCCTGAGCATCGAGCTGGCTAAGGCGCAGGCGGAGGAGTCGGGAGAGGGTCACACCCTCGACACGATCGTGCTGAAGCCGACGCAGTGGGCGAACGTGATGGCGACGTTCCTCGACGCGGGCCTGCTGCCTCGTGAGGCGGCGAACCCGCTGATCACCGGCCAGTGGCCGACGGTGCTGGATCTGCGGTGGCTGCGGTCGCCGCACACGCCGACGGCCGCGCCGCTCATCTTGGACACGACGGAGCTCGGTGGCATGGCCGACGAGAAGAACTCGAGCCCGGGCTACGGCGACGCCGGCAACGGCATCGAGACGAAGACCATCCGTGAGGACAAGACGGACGGCTACCTGCTGCGGGCTCGCCGCATCACGGTGCCCGTCGTCGTCGATCCGACGGCTGGCTACACGATCACGGGAACGGGGCTCTGATGGCTGCCAAGACGCGCTACAAGGTCAAGGCGGCGCAGATCGTCGTCAAGGTGCAGGGCGCCCAGGGCGGCGAGGCGTACTTCCGCCGCGGCCGCCGGCTGCCCACCACGGTCGAGGACGAGGAGATCAAGCGTCTCCTCAAGATCGATCTGATCGAGAAGGACGACGAGGTCGAAGAGACCGACGGCGCAGGCGGAGCCTGAGCCCGAGAGGGGGCGGTGGAGATGATCACACCCGAGGACTTCCCCGGAGTGGACGAGGACGCGGCGCGCCGCATCATCGTCGCGGCACGCTCCATCGCCCCCTGCATCGACTCGTTCGAGAACGACTCGGAGGAGAAGAAGGATGCGCTCGCGATCCTTCGCGGTGTGGCCGCAGAGGCCCCCGCGCCCGGGTCGCGGCGTGTGAAGGACCAGTCGATCGGCTCAGCGCGCGTGGCGTACTGGGACGCCGAGACATGGAGCGCCCAGGACCGCGCCGGGCTGCGGTCCCTCTGCACGGCGTCGGCGCCGACCGGGCTGCCTCGCGGGAGCTTCCCGCTCGAGCGCCCGGTGTCGCGCCTGTGGCCGGAGACGTACTCGTGAGCTTCCCTCACGGCCGCACAGTGGAGCGCCTCCGTGCAAAGCGCGTCGCGAGCCCGTACAACCCGAGCAAGTCCGTCGCGGCGAATTGGGACGACCCCGAGGTGCTCCCGATCCCGGGAGCGTTCGTCGCGCAGACGTCGACCTCGCGGCTCGGCGACGCCGCCCGGGAGCAGGCCGCCGAATCCAAGTCCCTGTTCTGCGCCGGCGACTTCGACGTTCGCAAGGGCGACCGGATCCGCGTCGGCGCCGACGTCTACACGATCGACGGCATCCCGCCCGCGGCCGACTCCAACCCGTGGACCGGTTGGACGCCGCCGCGGGAGATCCCTTTGACCCGATACGTCGGCTGACGGAAGGAGGCGCGCATGGCCCGCCGAGACGCTGACATCCGGTTCAACCAGCCGGTCATGGATCGCATCCTGGAGTCGCCGCAGGTCATCGAGGCGACACGGAAGATCGCAGAGCAGGGGCTCGCCGCCATCATCGCCTCCGCCCCCGAAGACAGCGGCGACTACAAACAAGGCTTCCGTCTCGAGTCTCGGAAGTCCCGCTACCGCACCGTGTGGCGAATCGTGGGCCACGACTCCAAGACGCTCCTCCTGGAGTCCCAGCGCGGCATCGTCGTCCGCGCGATGAAGGGCCTGCGTCGCCGTGGCTAGGGTCACCCCGCCCGACTTCGAGCTCTGGCTCACCGAGTACGTGCGCAGCGTCGCGGCCTCCGAGGATGTGGACGTCGACGTCGACAACGTGGAGCCGGACGACCTCACCGTCGAGATGGAGCGGCCGCTGATCGTCCTGCGCGACGACTCCGGGCCTCGCAAAGACCTGACGACGTTCGACCGCTCTGTGGGCGCCACTGTGCTCGGCGGGTCGAAGGCGTTCCCGAAACCGGTCAACGACGTCGCGCGGTGGCTGTCCTCAGTCCTCGCGGACGAGGAGATCGTCACCGCACCCAACAGTCCTATCGCCTCGGTCGAGCGGGACGGGTTCAACGGCCCGTACTCCGTTCCCGAGGCGCTCGACGTGGCTCGGCGGTATCAGACCGCTCAGTACACGGTCGTCGGCACCTGACCGCCGACGCCAACCCCATGCGGCCGTCCCAGGGTGGGGCGGCCCTTCCTTTGAAGGAGGAGAAATGACAGCAGATGCCGATGGCGACGACCTCGGCGCGGTTGGCGTCCCCATCACCGGGTTCGCGGCCGTGCAGCTCACGGGGGAGCCGACGTACCTGACGTCGCTGCAGGGCGCGACGCTGCCCATCGCGGTCCCGGCCGGGTACGAGAAGGTCGGCCTGTTCAAGGTCGACGGCGGCCCCCAGGAAGGCGGCGACGCGGGCGACGCGATCGAGTTCTTCCAGCGCGGCAAGAAGCTTGCCGGCGACGACCAGCCGACCATCCAGATCAACCTCGCGCAGTTCGACCAGCGCGTGCGCCGCCTCACCACGGGCAAGACGCCCGACGCGAACGGGATGATCGTGGTGTCCGGGCTCACCCCCGACACGGTGTTCCCGCTTCTGGTCGTCACGAAGTACAAGAACGGTGCGACCCGTGTGCGCAACGGCCTCGCGCGCATCTCCGCCGTCGAGACCGACCAGGAGACCCGCGGCGAAGTGAACGGCCGCGCCGTGACCTTCGAGTGGATCTGGGACGAGACGGTAGGCGGGTTCTACCGCGACTGGCTCATCCAGCCCACGTCCGCGACTGCGAAGACCGGCTGGGCGGTGACCATCACGGGCACCCCCACGGGCGGCACCTTCACGCTGTCGCTGAACGGTGTGAACACGCCGCCGATCGCGTTCGACGCGTCCGCTTCGGCGGTCTCGAACGCGCTCAACGGCCTCGCGGGAGTGACCGGCATCTCCGGGATCACCGCGAGCGGCACGGGCCCGTACACGGTGACGCTGCCGACGGCCGCGGTGCTCGCGCTCGCGTCGAAGGCGCTGACCGGCGGCTCCAGCCCCTCGGTCACCGTCGCGTGACAGACCGGCTGGCCGGGTGCTATCGGGTCACCCGGCCAGCCTTCGCCCGAACCCGAGAACCCCGATAGGAGAACATCACATGGCCACACGTGCCGCCAGCAAGCCCGCCCCCGCGGCGGAAGTCACCGACCTCGACGACATCGACCTCGACAGCCTCGACTTCGACGCCTGGACCGAGGAGGACGAGCAGAAGGCGATCGACGCGCTCGCGCCGAAGATCAAGTACATCATCGTCGGCAAGAACTTCATCGGCCGCTTCGAAGACGGCGTCAAGGTGAAGTTGCCGCTGAACATCTCTCTCGACGAACTCGACGCGCTCAGCGAGAAGGCCGCGGATCCCGTCGACCAGGTGAAGCTCATGCTCGAGCAGTGGGGCGGCCCGGAGGCGCGCGACGAGTTCACCCGACACAACCTGCCGGAGACGATCGCCATGGCGACGAAGTTCTCGCAGGTCTTCCAGCGCATCGCGGGGGCGAAGCTCCCGGAATCCTGAGCGTCGTCCAGATCATCCGAGAGCACCGCTCCGCCGCCGCGTGGACGCTTCGCTCGTCCTGCGGGATCGGGCTCTCGGACCTGGGTGACGCCGTGAGCTGGGGCGAGGCGTGCGTCCTCGTCAAGCGCGCCGCGGCGGATCCGTCGACGGCGCTCGGCGCCGAACTTGCGGGGTGGGCGTACCCGGCATCCATGCCGGAGCTGCTGACCATGGTCGCGCAGATCCCGAAGCGGGATGCCGCGATGGCGGTCATGCCCTGGTCGATGAAGCTGCCGAAAGAGCAGTCGGCGGCCACGCCCGATGAGATCGCTGCGGCCGAATCCGCGCTCGAGGCGGACTTCGTCTTCAGCTGACCCTGGGGAGGTGGCATGTCCGACGAGCTCGGCTCCGGCCACTTCGCAGTCGTCCCCACCATGCGGGGATTCCGCTCGACGGTCGCCCGTGAAGCGACCTCCGCCGGTCTGGCAGGAGCGAAGGCGACGGAGGACGGGTTCCGCGGCATCGGCCGCAAGCTCGGCCGCAGCCTCGGCCAGGACCTGAAGTCGTCCGTCGCATCCGCGGCGGCGGGGATGGCCGCGGGAGAAGTCGCCGGTCTGACCCGCGACGTCGCGTCGGCATCCGCCGCGCTGTCGAAGGCGCGGCTGCGGCAGCAGGATGACGCCGGTCGCGTTCGCATCGCCGAGGCTCGTCTGCAGGAGGCAATCGCCAAGTCGGGCGCTGAGTCCTCGCAGGCGGTCGCTGCGGAGGAGCGGCTGGCATCCGTTCGTCGGACCTCCGCGACCTCCACGGAGGCCGTCGCTGCCGCGACCGCGCGCCTGCGCGCTGCGCAGGAGAACCTCCGCGGCGCACAGGCCGGCGTCGCGGCGACGTCGGTGGCAGCGTCCGGCGGCATCCGCCAGATGCTCGCGAACTTCCGTTCGGGCTTCACCGACGCGCGTGCCGCGCAGTCCGCCTTCAGCGGCGTCACCGGCTCGCTGGGCGGCCTCACTCGCGCCCTGCTGGACGTGACAGGGTTCACGTACCTCGGGCGTCTGGCGCGCGCTGGCGCCCAGCAGGCGGCGTCCGCGTTCACGTCCCTCGCGACGATGATCGGTGGGCAGCTCGCGAAGGCTGCGGGGCTGACGCGGGCGTGGGTGTCGAGTGTCGGTTCGACCGTTCGCGGAGCACTCGCGCCGTACACGCAGTACGCGGTCGCGGCGGGGACGCTGCTCGCATCGCCGTTCGTGCGCCTCGGCACTCGGGTGTCGTCCTACCTGAGCCCCGTCACCACGCAGGTTCGCGCAGCGTTCACCAAGATCGCGGCGTTCGGCGGTCCCGCCGCGACGCAGCTCGTCGGTGCATTCCGGTCCGGTCTGTCCGGGCTCGGCTCTGCCGCGGCCGCCGCGTTCCGCCCGGTCGTCTCAGCCGCCTCAAGCGCGGCACGCTCCGCAGGGTCGGCGCTCGGTTCCGGCATCCAGTCCGCGGCTACCGGCGCCGTCTCCATCGCTGCCGCCGGCATCGGGCTGTCGTTCGCGAAGGGCTTCGCCCGGCTGAACGCGATCGACACCGCCCGCGCGAAGCTCACCGGTCTCGGTAACGACGCCGGCACGGTCCAGACGATCATGGGCGACGCCCTCGCGTCCGTGCGGGGCACGTCGTTCGGACTCGGGGAAGCCGCCACGGTCGCGGCATCCGCGGTCGCCGCCGGCATCAAGCCGGGCGAGGCCCTCCAGGGTCACCTCAAGTCGATCGCGAACAACGCGTCAGCCGCGGGCATCTCCATGGAGGAGATGGGGTCGATCTTCAACAAGGCCGCGACCCAGGCCAACGGCGTCCAGAACGACGTCATCGCGCAGCTCGCCGACCGCGGCATCCCCATCTACCAGGCGCTCGCCGACCAGATGGGTGTCACCGCCGGCGAGGTCTTCAAGATGGCCTCCGACGGCAAGGTCGACTTCGAGACCTTCTCGAAGGCCGCGACCAAGGCCGCCGGCACCGTCGCTGACGAAATGGGCAAGACCGTCCCCGGGGCGGCGAAGAACTTCCTCGCCTCGCTCGGTCGGATCGGCGCGAACGCGCTGCAGCCCATCTACGGCAAGATCGGCCCGCTGATCCAGGCCGCGACCTCCGCGCTCGCCCCCATTGAGGAGCGTGCGAAGGCCTTCGGCGGCGTGCTGCTGAAGGTGCTCGGCCCCGCGCTCGACGGCATCACCGGCTTCCTCACCCGGATCGGTGAGGGCGCGTCGATCTTCTCCGGCGCCCTGGCCGGGATGCAGGGGATCGTTGCGCCGCTCGCCGGTGCGTTCGTGGCGCTCGGCGCGGGGGGACTGGGCGCGCTCCTGTCCCGCATCCCGCTGCTGACGACCCTCATTCCCGGCCTCACGGGCGCCCTGGGGCTCCTGGGAGGCCCCGTCGGGATCGTCGCCGCAGCACTGGCGGGCTTCGCGCTCACCGGCGGGAACGCCGCCGACCTCGTCACCTCGCTGACCAGCGTCGTGATGTCGGTCGTGAACGCCCTGCCCGGGCTCGTCGCGCAGATCGTCACGTTCGTTCCTCAGCTGGTGCAGGGGATCCTCGCCCAGGCACCCGCCCTGTTCACCGCCGCGGTGCAGCTCGTGCAGCTGCTCGTGCTCGGAATCGTCAGTGCCGTCCCGGTCCTCGTGTCCGGGGCGCTGCAGCTCGTGCAGGGCCTCATCACCGCGCTCGTCTCGAACCTCCCGATGATCGTCGCCGGAGGACTGCAGCTCGTGTCCGCCCTCGCAGCCGGACTGATCGCGGCGCTCCCGGTCGTCGTCTCCGGCATCGTCGACCTCGTCACGGGGCTGATCACCGCGCTCGTCGGGATGCTGCCGACCCTCGTCACCGGGGCGATGCAGCTATTCCTCGGGCTCGTGCAGGCCGTCATCCGGGTGATCCCGGTCCTGCTGACCACGATCATCGGGGCGCTCCCGGCGATCCTCTCGGCCCTGCTCGGGATGCTGCCGACTCTGCTCACGACCGCGATCCAGCTGTTCCTGCAGCTGGTACTCGGGCTCGTGCAGGTCATCCCGCAACTCCTAACGACCCTCGTGGGACTGCTGCCGACGCTGCTGACGACGATCATCGGGATGATCCCGATGCTCCTCGAGACGGTCATCCAGCTGTTCCTGCAGCTCGTCCTCGGGCTGCTGACAGTGATCCCGCAGCTGCTCGTCGCGATCGTAGGCATGCTGCCGCAGATCATCACCACCTTGATCAGCCTCATCCCGACGCTGCTCAACGCCGGGATCGAGCTGTTCAAGGCGCTCGTGACCGCGATCCCGGAGATGCTGCCTCAGCTGAAGCAGACGCTCACCGACATGGGTCCGGCGATGGTCGACGCGATCCTCGCGCTCGGTCCCGCGTTGCTGGATGCCGGGAAGGCGATCATCCAATCGCTGATCGATGGCATCGGGTCGATGTTCGGTCAGGTCGGGGACGCCCTCGGCGGCCTCATGGACTTCGTCGGCGACTTCTTCCCGCACTCCCCAGCCAAGCGCGGTCCCCTGTCGGGGTCGGGCTGGTACGCGCTCCGCTCCGGCGGCGCCGCGATCGCCGGTCAGATGGCCGGTGGTATCGGGGACGGGCAGGGCGACGTCGCGCGGGCGTCGGCAGCGATGGCGGCCGCCGCGCAGGCGGAAGCCGCACGCATGCAGGCGATGATCGGCACCGTCTCTTCCACCATCACCGCAGACGGATCCGCGAGCGGCGGGAACGGCAGCGGGTCGGCGCCAGCCCAGATCACCCAGAACAACAACTTCGCCGAGATGGACCCGGAGGTCGCTGTCGTGGCCGCCGGCCAGGCGCTGGCGGGTGTGGCGAGAAGGGCGGGCACATGAGCGCGCTCGAGGTCCGCGGGGGAGGGCTCGTCATTCGTGGCGCGCCCTCCCCGTCGGCGGAGACGGGGCTGTTCGTAGGTCGTGACGGCCTGCAGGGCTGGCAGGGTCTTCCCTCTCGTCGCCGCGAGGCGATGGCGCGTGCCGTGTCCGATGGCGAGTTCGATGTCCCGGTTCGCCTCCCCGCTCGGGTGATCACGATCGACCCGGGCGTGATCCTGGCGCGATCCGAGTTCGAGCTGCAGCAGTGGTGCGATCAGGTGAACGGGTGGGGCGCGACGGGCCTTCGGTTCTGGCTCGTCGTCGACCACCTGGGGCAGCAACTCACGTCGCTCGTGCGCGTGATCTCGGCCGAGGGTGTCGATCTGCAGCGACGCGCGGGCGGGATGCTCCGCGGGTCGATGGCGGCACAACTAGTCGCGGCTGACCCGAGGAAGTACGCGGTCGACGCGAAACCGTTCGTCGTCGGCGCAGGAGGCGGCGCAGTGCTCGTCCCGTCACGCGGGAACTTCCCGGCGACGCCAACCATCGAGATCCCCTCCGCGCCGGCTGCATGGAGCGTCACTTCCCCCGCCGGGACGTTCACGGTCACCGGCGCGACGGCAGGCGGCACACACCGTCTGGACATGCGCACGGGCCGCGTGACCCGCAACGGGGTCTGGATGCCGGGCGTCGGACGCGGGCGAATCTGGGCGGTCCCGAACGGCACCCAGTGGGAGCACACGCTCTCCGCGCCCGGCCGGGTCCTCCTCGCCGACACCTACGTCTGACCGGAAGGAGGCCGCCATGGTCGCTGAGTGGTCGTTCTGGGTGCACGACATGGCAACCGGGAATCCAATCGAGCGGCTCTCGGTGACCGCTGACGCGCCGTTCTCGGCGAGCCTGTCCGGCGACGGGGAGAGCTCGTTGACCGTCGTGCTCAGCGAGCAGACGTGGGGCACGGGTAACATCCGGTGGCTGTTCAATCCGAACGCGCGGATGCTGGTCCGTTGGTGGGGAGAGAACGGCGGTGCGCACGCCGGCGACGTCGTGATGTGCGCGCACAAGATCGACAGCTTCGACTACGACCGCGACAAGGGCGCGGTCACAGTCGCCGCGGTCGACGTATTCGATTTCGCCGACTGGCGGCTCATCGACGGTGTCGGCGCGGACAAGTACTCGAAGCTGTCGATCACGAACAAGTCGGCGTCCGGCGCGGTGCGCGCCGCGGTCGCCCGGATGATGCAGTGGAACGCCCAGTGGCAGCTCCCGATCGATCTCCCCGCCGACGGCGGCGGGGGCTTCTCGGGAGAGTGGGTGTTCTGGAAGGGCACGCTCATCGGGGATGTCCTGAAGGAGATCCGCGACCGCACGGGCTGCGAGATCTACTTCGCGCCCTACCCGACGGAGTCCGGCGGCGTCCGCTTCCGCACGCTCGTTGGCGCACCAATCGACGCGGGCCGAACCCACTTCCACCTCGAAGCCGAGCAGTCCCCACTCGCTGGGATCCGCTACCGCGTCGATGGCGCCAACCAGGTCACCGGAGTAGAGGGCATCGGCGCCGGGACCGGCGAAGATCAGCATCGCGCGAGCGCCGGAGGGACCGTCGGCATCCCTATCCGCGACACCCGGAAGAGCTTCCCCGACCTGATCGGCAACGAGCTGCAGCAGGCCACCGACACCTATTACGCGGCGAACGTAGGCGCCGTCATCCAGTGGGACATCGGCTCTTACACCGCGGGCGACGGGTGGGGCCCGGAACTCGTCACGCCCGGGCGCACGCTCGAAATCGAGGTGTACGGCGACCCCGTCATCCCCGACGGCGAGCACCATGTGCGCGTCGTGAAGGTCTCCGGCGACTCGGGCCGCGTCATCCAACCGGAGGTGCAGTGATGGCGACCAGCCTCAACGACGTGACCGCGTGGATCAAGGACATCTTCTACCGGCTCCGCAAGCTCGAATCCGGCTCGTGGCTGGAAAACTCCTCGATCACGTCGGGGCGGATGCGCTTCATCGGAGGGCTGCTCCGCGTGGACTCGGGCGGCCGTGTCGAGATCGTCGGCACCCTGCAGGTCGACGGAACCACGAACGTCACCGGAACCTTCGGCGTCAGCGGGCCCACCACCGTCACCGGAACATTCCAGGTCAGCGGCCCGTGGAAGCTGACGGGGTCGGGGGAGATCACCGGGAACTACACCGTCACCGGCAAGGTCACGCAGGTCGGCGACATGGACATCAACGGTGTCATGAAGCTGAACGGCAACGGCTGGTCGATCACCGGGAACGGTGAGATCTCCGGACACGTCAACCTGACGGGCTCTTTCGACGTCGCGACCGGCGGCTACATCCAGGTCGGACCGGTGCGAATCTCAGGCGCAGCCGAGGGCTTCATATCTTCGCTGCTCGCCATCGTGTTCAACACGCCGCAGCTCCGGGTGAACGGCTCGGCCCGAATCGCGCAGTCCCTCGTCGTCGATGGACAGGTGAATCTCGCAAATCTCGTGCCGATTGCCAAGAGCCTCACTCCCGACGACAGCCCCGTCGGCTCCCTCTATATCAACGCGGCAGGCGACGTGCGTCGGGTTGTCGCCGGCTAGCAGAGCGTGGACGCGGCAGCGTTCAGGATCTGGATGCTGTCGCGGTAGTAACCGCCCTGGTCGGGCTTTTCCCCATCGATGACAGAGACCTGCTCGCCGCTCTGGCTCTCGGCAAGTCTCTCGCAAGCCAGATGGCCCGCGGCGAGGAGTTGTTCGTCGGTGGCGTTCGGAATCACGTTGTCGGGCCGAAGCTTCGCGCGCACCTCAGTAAGGAACGCGGTCTCGCCGCCGTCTGCGGCCGCGGTGGGCGTCTCGGCGACCAGCGGCGCCTCGGAAGCTACGGGTGCGGCGGATGAGCCCGTGTCGTTGCTCGCGGCCTGATTCGTAGCGGTGCACCCGGTGAGCAGCAGCATCGCGACCGCCCCCGCGGCGATGATTCCACGCTTCATGTCGCTCACCCTACTCATCGTTTGAGGAGCTGATCGGCGCGCTGATGAGAGATGCCCATCACGGTGCCGATCTCGCGGACGGTGAGCTTGCTCGCTGAGAGTCGCTTTGCGAGAGTCACGGCCCGCTCTGTCGCCTCGCGCTCAGCGACGGATGCCTGGTAGCGGGCATTGTCGATCGCCTGCTTCTCTGCCATCACGTCGATGCCGGCGACGCTCTTCACGGTCACGGTCACCTTAACGTCCTCGAGGGGAACGTCCTGAGATGCGGCGATGTACTCGCGTGCCATTTCGCCTGCCTGGTCGAGCCTGCGGGCCTGGGTGAGCCCGTCGATCTCCGGAATTCGGATCATCCACCACGTTCCCTCGCGGGTCGCGGTGGCGGTGTAGCTGGTCATGGTTCCCTTCCTCACTTCTCGCCGAGTGCTTTCAGCAGCTGCCGGTAGACGCCGGGGCTGATGGTCCTGTGCCCGTCGGGGAGCGTGAACGTTGCTCCGGTCGGGGACTGCCAGGTCGTGTGCGACCCGACGGTGCGCAGCGGCACCCATCCAGCGTCGCGCATCTGCTTGACGACCTTGCGGGTGGGCTGCTCACTGACCATGCAATCAGTCTACTCGACATAGACACACTCTGTCTAGCGCATGTGGACAAATTGAAAGGAGCGAGCGTATGGCGCGCTACGAGAACGGCAAGGCGCCGCTCAGCGATCTGATCAAGGTCGGCGATCAGCAATACCTCCCGGCCGGGACCTGCGCCCGTTGGCGGGAGATGCAGCGGCTCGCGTGGGAGAAATACCGCGTCTGGCTGGTCATCACGCCCGGCTGGAACGGATACCGCCCGCTCGACATCCAGGTCCAGTACCGAGAGGAGCTGGGCATCTGGGCGGCGGTGCCGGGGACGTCTTCGCACGGCCTCACCTTCAACGGGCGCGACTGCGCGGCGATCGACGTCTACAACTGGCGCGACCTCGCGCCCGGGAACGAGTCCCTCGCGTGGGCTCGGTTCGTGGCGCTGTGTCGTCTCGTCGGCTTCACCGTCGACTTCGTCACGCCGCGCGAGCTGTGGCACATCGGCGACTTCGACCCGTTCACGGTCCCCGCGTTCGCGGCGATCACCATCAACCCCAGCACAACCGCGATGCCCGCACAGTCCAAGGAGGACGACATGCCGATCAACTTCCGCCGCGAGTCCACGGGCGTCAGCTACACGATGATCCCCGGCTACGGCATCACCGCCCACGCCAACCTGCACGGCTTCCGCCTCACCGCGTTCGGCAACACCGGCGCCTGGCCGGCCGCGCCCATCGCCGACGCGCTCTCCACCGACCAGCGCATCGCCGCTGGCGAGCGACAGTTCAACGACGACAATCTCCGCTGGTGGCTGGCGCTCATGGACTTCGCGTGGGTCGCTGAGGATCTCAACGGTCGGCTTCCGAAGCCGAGCGAGTACCGGTACGCCGACCGGCTGCAGAAGATCTACGACGCCGCCAAGGCCTGAGGAATGCGACTCCGACTGAACGGAGCCCGCGGTGCGGCACTGCTCGTCGCAGGCGCATACTGCGTCGCCCGCGGCATCGCCTACCTTCCGCTCGGGTCGAAGCCGGACGTGCTCCCACGCGGCCTGGAGATGATCGCGAGCCCGCCGTTCACTCTTGAGACGTGGGCCGGGCTCTGGGTGATCGCCGGGCTGATCTGCCTGGTGCTCGCGTTCCAGCCCCGCGACGCGATCGCGTGGGGCGCTCTGACCGGGATGATGACCGCGTGGGGCTTCGCCTACCTGATCGGGTGGGGCGAGTCTCTGGCCTACGGGCGAGAGTCCCGGGAGTGGCTGACCGCAACGACCTACCTCGGTCCCGCGATCATCATCGCGATCCTGTCGATCTGGCACACGAGGCGATCTCGTGCCGGCTGAGGCGTGGTCGACGCTCGCCAGCTCGATCCCGTCTCTCGTGGTCGGCCTGATCGCCGCAGCCGCTGCGGTGATCGTGGCGCTGCTGAATCGCGGAGGGGCACGGGAGAACGCGCTCATCGACCAGCTGCAGGAGCAGGTCAAGGACGCGCTCGCCCGCGCCGAGAAGGTCGAGGCCCGGCTCGATGCGTCGTTGAAGCGCGAGCGGATCCGCGACGACTACATCCATACCCTCCGCGACCACATCGACCAGGGCAAGAAGCCCCCGTCACCCCCGTGGCCGGAGGGACTCACCAACTGACCTCGGCGTCGGCCGGGGTCTTCACCGTCCCGGAAGGACACCCCATGCTCTCGAACCTGTCGAACCCGATCTGGTGGAAGGATGCCGCGCTGCGCGCCGCCTACACCGCCCTCGCGATCGCGCTGCCCTACCTCGGCGCCGCGACCCTCAACGCGGTCCCGTGGCTCACCGTCGCCCTCGCTGCCGCGCTCGGCTACGTGGCGTCGCTGGCGACCAGCCTCGCCGGACTCCCCGAAGTCGAAGGCGTGAATCTGCCCTGGTGGCTCGCCGCCGTCGAGCGCGTCGTGAAGACGTTCGCGCAGTCCCTCGTCGCCGGTTTCGTGGGCGCGACGCTCATCACCGACGTCGACTGGGCGTTCGTCCTGCAGGCGGCTGCGCTGGCCGCGCTGACGTCGCTCGTGCGCCTCATCCTCGAGACCCTCCCCGCTGACCCGACCAAACGCGCCGGGTACCAGCCCCCGAGTCAGGAGGAGGTCGACGCGGCGCTGAGTTCCCCCACCGCACGCGTCGTCACCGACGACGAGGGCCGGATCCTCTTCGCTTCGCCGAAGTAGTCGTCCTGCGCGGCGGCCGTTCGCACCCCGGACAAGCCGCCGCCCCCATCCCCTCAGCTCCACCCTCGTCACCCCGACGTCATCGGGGTCATCACCCTGCCGCCATCACCCTCTAGGGGTGAGGCAGAGAGGAGCCACCCGTGGCGCTCGTCCAGATCACCGGCAACGCGTGGGACCACCAAGGCCAGCCCATCCCCGCCAACCGCGCACCCGAGCTGTTCTTCGTGCCTCGCGCGCACGGGTTTGGCGGGTCCGCGCTGCTGGTCGGGGTGGAAGCGAAAGCGACCCTCAACACGTCCACCGGCGCATTCACCGTCGAGGTGGAGTCCCAACCCGGGCTGCTGTACCAGCCGCGCATGCGGTGGCTGCTCAACCCCGACGGGCCCGATCCTGACCAGTGGCGATTCGGCACCGCCGAGTGGCCCTTCCTCATCGCTCCGGGTGAGGGCGGCCTCATCACCGACCTCATCGGCGTGTTCCCGCCGGGAACGATCCTCGTCGGCATCGGGCCCCCGCCCGTCGGGGGGATCGTGTGGATCGACATCAACGACCAGACCGAAGACGGCGCGCTCGTGTGGGCACCGGAAGGGGTGAACTGATGGCAGGACAGATGGTCCCGATTGGGCGGCTGCTGGTCGCCACCCCGGCGTCGATGGCGCTCGCGATCCGGCAGGACACCGAAGCACGCGACGCGGTCGACGAGCGCGTCGCTCCGATCGCGGCAGACATCATCGCGTCGGACGGCACGGTCATCACCGCGGCCGCCGCGGCCGTGGGCACCGCGCTCGCGGCGGAGGACGTCCTCACCGGCCCGGATCCGCGCGTGCTGCAGGTCATCCGCGCGGCGGGGTGGTCGCATGGGGTGGTCGACCCGACGACGCTGGCGATCCTGCTCGGCATCGACGACCGCGGGAAGACAAAGGCGTGGCTGCGGGAGGACACCCTCACCGACTACGGCACTCTCGGTGACCGCACGGTGAAGGTGATCCGTGACGAGAACTGGCTGTGGGCGGTGGCCGACCCGACCACGGGGGCGATCTTCCTTGGCGTCCGCCGCACCGGCCGCGTGTACGCGTTCGGTCTGTCTGGCGGCGGGCCTGCGGTCGTGGCGAGCCCGGTTCTGCCGGAGAAGGCGACACTGAACCTCGGCGACTCGCTGACGTACTCCTCCGGCACCACCTGGCCGGAGAACTCGCTGCCTGCGACGACCGGGATGCCGGGGCTCAGCCTGGCGATGTTCGGGCAGCTCTCCCACCACCAGGCGCTCATCTCCGGCGACCTCACCGGGTACCTCACCTTCCCCTCAAACCAGCTCTCCGCGACCGGTGTCACCGCCGTGTCCGCGATGGGACCGACGTCGCGGACCTGGACGTACTCGTCCAGCACCTACGACTGGATCGTGCCCGGGTCGGTGATCACCGATGACGGCACCCGCGTCGATGGGCAGCTGGTGTTCAAGTCCGGTGGGGCAGGGATCGAGTTCCGCCACCCCGGGCTCACCACGGCGAAGGCGATCCGGGCGACCAGCCCGTTCACCTCGGCATGGAAGGGCCGGGTCGGGAAGCGGACCCGGGTGATCTGGGTCGGGCGGAACAACGTCACCCAGTCCGATACCAGCCGCCTGGCGGAGGACATCACGATGATGGTCGCGGGGATCGAGTCGACGGAGAAGCGGTCACTGATCCTCGGGATCACCGGCCGCACCGACGAGGGGATCTCCGCGTCTGGGACCGGGGCGACCCGTCGCGCCGCGCGCCTGGCCGCGAACGCTGCCAGTCTCGCCACCTACGGGGACGTCTCGACCGGTGGGACGTACTTCGACATGCACGCGTGGATGCGCGACGAGCTCCTCACGGTGCTCGGGATGACCCCGGATTCGACGGACATCGCCGACATCGCCGACGACCGCATCCCCACCCGCCTGTACCTGCCCGGCGACACCACCCACTTCACCGCTCAGGTCTACGCCGCGATTGGCGTGAAGGTCGGGCAGCTCGTCATCCAGAAGGGATACACACTGTGAGCCGCATCCAGTACATCGAAGCCGGCGCCGCGACCATCTCCGCCGGCGACCTCGCCCTGATGGAGAAGCTCGTGGTTCCCGGCATCCCCGGGCTCACCGCGACCCCGGCGGCGCTCTACGGGTTCTCGTACCTGTCGCCCACCTACACCGGCCCCCTGTTCCGCATGCGACGATCCTCCGACAACACCGAGCTGGACTGCTACACGGTCGGGCAGGGACTCGCGTTCGCGGGATCCGGGTCGGGGCTGCTGCGCACCGCCTACGACCAGACCGGCAACGGGCGCCACTTCCAGCAGCCGACCGCGGCCGCGCAGTTCGCACTCGTGCAGGGCGGCGTGCAGGTCACCATCAACGGACGCCAGGCCGCCGCGATGGACAACGTCGACGACTACATGTCGGCCGTCGCTCCCGGCGCCTTCGCTGCGGGAGCGGCATCGTTCTTCGCCGTGGTCGAGGCGACCGCGTCCTCGACGAGCGGACGGGCGGTGTTCCACGAAGCCCGCGGCGGGGGTTCGGCCCGGTACGTGCCCGCCCAGCACATCACGGGCGGCAGCGTCTCGCAGCTCGGCCGCGACAACGCGGCCGCGTCCTACCTGCCCGTCGGCACCACCGCGGAAGCACCGGCGGCGTTCGTCTCCGGCACCCCGCGGCTGCTGACGTTCATCGACACCGGCAGCGTCGTCCGCAAGCGCGTGAACCGCACCAGCCTCGCCGACGTCGCCTACACCCGCTCCGGCACCTCCACCATCGACACGCTGCTGCTCAACGGGCAGATCTCCGGCGGCAACGTCTCGCAGTTCTGGGGCGGCAAGTGGGCCGAGCTCATCGTGTTCACCTCGGCCGTTTCGAACGCCGACCGCGACGCTGTCGAGAACAGCCGCGTCAGCTACTACCCGGCCCTCGCCACCGCCTGAGCCGCCGTCCGCAAGTTCGCTCCACCATCGACGACGCCCCCGACGCCCCTCCCAGTGAGGGACGCCGGGGGCGTTTCGTCGTTGTGGGCGCTTACGATGTGCGCATGGCGAGAGGATCCGGCAGGCCAACGTACCTCGATATCCAGGGCGTGCTGGATGTCCTTGACGACGCTCGCGAGGCGCTCAACGACCTCAATTCCCCGCTCATCCCGCCTACCCCGAGACATGTCCGCAGACGCGTTCACGAAGTGCTCAACGCGGTGGCAACAGCTCGATACGCGATGGATGCGATCACCAAGTCTCGGCTCAGGCAATCAGAGGGCGCGGCGCGCGCGGAGGAGTTTGAAGCATGGAAGAAGCGGCGGCGTCGTGAGATCGACACCGACCCGCTCGTCGTCTGGTTCGACAACGCACGAGACGATTTCGTGCACCGGGCGATGAGCCCGCTCAAGTTCTCCTTCCTCCTCACCGAACTGAACACCGCGGACTTCTATCCACCGAGATGGATCCGCGGCGATCAGGTGCAGATGAACAACGATGGAATCTGGTGGGTCGACGACGCTGGCAGCCCGGAGGAACGCCGCGAACCGCTCGACCCGCTACCGGGCACACTAGCGACGAGTCAGTTCTACGCCCGTTTCGCTCCGATCCCAGCGTCCTGGCCCGACTCCTTGAAGAGGCTCACTCCCGCGCAGGTATGTCAACGCGCGCTCGCCTACTACCGGGCCGCCCTCCGTGACTACTACGACCAGTGGTGGCCCGAGCGGGAACCCACCGGGATGATCGGCTAGGGCACTACGGTTCCCACATGGACTGGAGCACATTCGTCCCCGACCTCATCGTGGGCACCGTCACGGGTGGGATCGTTGCTGGCGCGGTCTGGCGGCTGGATCGCCGCCGAGAGACCCGCGACCGACGCCGCGAGCTCCTCGCTCAGTGGCGGACGATTCGGCGGAGACTCCTCACTCAACTCACCAATGGCGGGGTCACGGCGCAGCTGGGCGCGGGGACGGTTGGCGACCGAATCGAGAAGGTCCGGCGCATCCTCGACGGAGTGCCGCTCGAGGAAATATCTGAGGCGCTCAAAGAGGCGAAGTGGCCTGCGCTTGAGAGACAACTTGTGACCCAGGCGATAGATCTCGAGCGCCTCTACCCAGCCGCGCAGGTCGAGGTGATGGCGAACCGGGTCTCTGCGCCGGCAGCGCTCGAATTCGACATCGCGACGGTTGTGTTGGAGACGACGCTGTACGACCTGCTCGACGAGAGCCCCGATCCACCTCGACCGTCATAGGGGCTGTTCATCGACGGCACCGACCCACACCCAACACCGGTACTCGGTCTCCTCGACGTGGAAGATGATGCCGACGGCGTCTGGTGTCCACCGCGCGGCGAGGGCGTCGACCTGGACGGGCACGGTCCCGAACCGCACCCACGCCTTCACCTTGCGTCGAGGCTTCGGGTCGATCGTCAGCGGCACCTCGTCGAGTCGCAGCTCCATGGGGGTAAGGGTCTGCAGCTCACCGTCTCGCGCGATCGTGACGAGCGCACGATCGTTCATGCGCCGGTCGACCGCATCCGCGTAGCGTCTGTTCGTTCCCACGGGTCGCCGGATCCTTCCTCCGGCCGAGAGGGCAACAGGCTACGTCATTCCCCCGACACGGGGATGACGTGCACCCGGCAGACGCGACACCACGTAGCGGCGATCGCAGTCCCGCAGCGCGGGCACGCGATCGGAGGCGGCAGGGTCACGCGGGGGAGCGTACCCGGGATGTCGGAGGCCGCGCGCAGACTGTCCACATGACGAGCATCATGACGACGGAGCTGCTCGACTTCGAGGAGCAGTGGCCGCGCTGGTCAGGTCGGAAGGACGAGGCGATCCGAGCCCGCTTTGGCATCCCACCCGCGCGCTACTTCCAGATCCTCAATCGAGTGATCGACACACGTGAAGCGCTCGAGCTGCGGCCCATGCTCGTGCGGAGATTGCGCCGTCGACGGGATGCCGGAGCGGCCGAGCAGCGTCGTCGTCACGCCGTCTGAGCTGCCCACATTTTGCCCACATGCCGCACCCTTTCGCCCCTGTTCGAATGCCCTCAGACCCCCTCACTTATGCGTAATCACGCGGGAGAGGCGCCCTGGTCCGGGCGTCACTTGGGTTCGAGTCCCAGGGGGTGCACCACCGGGCCCTCACCCTCACGGGTGGGGGCCTTTTCCGTTTCCGTGGGCCACGCGTCTCGCGATTCCGTCGCCGCCGCGCGAGGATGGCGGCATGGCCGACGACGAGATGTGGGACGTCACCGACGTCCAGGGAACCCCCACCGGCACCCTCCACCGGCGGGGCGACGGGCCGGTGCCGGCCGGGTCGTTCCATATCGTGGCGTCCGTGTGCGTGGTGGCATCCACCGGTCGGGTTCTCGTGAGCCGGAGGGCCGAGGGAAAGGACTACCCGCTCGCGTGGGAGTTCCCCGCCGGCAGCGCGCTGCGCGGGGAGTCGAGTCGACGCGGCGCCGCACGGGAGCTCGACGAAGAAGTGGGGATCTCCGTCCTTCCGGATGAACTCGTGCTGGTGGGGCGGGTGGTCGAGGAGCGTGCCCTGTTCGACCTGTGGACCGTTCGACTCGACGAAGAACCGTCCGTCGTGGTCGACCCCGAGGAAGTGCTCGACGCGGAATGGGTCGACCTCGACGACGTGCGCCGTCGCTGGCAGGCCGGGGTGTTCGCCACCCCGTGGAACGCGCGGTTCACGCAACTGTGGGCGAGCCTCGAGCGGGCCGTTCGGGCCGAGCCGTGACCGACCGCACGTTCGACGTCGCGGTCGCCCGAGGGGCGCTCCGCGTGGGGGAGTGGCATCCGGATGCCGACGGCCTCCCGTGGCTGCTCGTGCACGGGGTCACAGCCGCGCATCCCGCGTGGGCCTGGCTCGCGCGCGAGGCCCCCGGGGTGCGTCTGATCGCCCCGGATCTCCGCGGGCGGGGGCGCAGCGCCGACGTGGGCGGACCGTTCGGCATGGCCGCGCACGCCGACGACCTGGCGAAGGTCCTGGACGCCGTGGGCGTCGAGCAGGCACTCGTCGTCGGTCACTCCATGGGCGCTTTCGTGTCCGCGGTCTTCGCCGACAGGTACCCCGAGCGCGCGGCAGCGGTGGTGCTCGTCGACGGAGGCCTGCCCCTCGACCTCCCCGACGGGATGCCGCCCCGCGAGGCGGTGCGACACGTTCTCGGGCCCACGGCGGCACGTTTGGAGATGAGGTTCCCGGATGCCGTCGCCTACCGGGACTTCTGGCGGAGTCATCCCGCGTTCGTCGGACGCGAGGACCCCCTGCTCGACGCGTACTTCGCCTACGACCTGGTCGGGGCGGACGACGGGTGGCGGCCCGCCACGACGATCGAGACCGTCGAGGCCGACTCGCTCGATCAGAACACCGGCGCCGACATCGCCCGTGCCCTCGCTCGGATGCCTCGCCCGACGGTGCTGCTCGCCGCCGAACGCGGACTGCGGGGCGAGGTTCCGCCGCTCTATCCCGACCTCGCGCGAGTGCGGCGCGACGTTCCGGGTCTGCGCGACGCACGACGCGCCGCCGGGACCGACCACTACTCGATCGTGATGTCGGTGGAGGGAGCGCGCGCGGTGTCCGCGGCCGCGTGCGAAGCCGCTCGGATCGCCTGACCCCGGGCGACACGCGGGTGCTCCGTCGCCCGTCGCGCGGGTGAACTTCGCCGGGCCGGAGGCCGGATCCGGGCTCGGCGACGCGGTGACGGCCTACCGTCGGCCGAATGCGTCGTCTCTTCGTCTCCGGTGCCGCTCTGGCCGCCATCGCCCTCTCGGCGTTCCTCGTCGCCGGCAACCCGGCCGTCGCCGCCGTCCCCGATCTGACCGGCCGCTCCTATGTCGCCCTGGGCGATTCGTACGCCGCGGCGTGGGGGCTGCCACTCTCATCGACCCAGCCCGCGCAGGGCTGCGATCAGTCCGATCAGAACTACCCGCACCTCCTCGCGGCGCAGTTCGGGTTCGCCCTCACCGACCGCTCGTGCGGCGGCGCGGTGATCGCCAACGTCGTGGACACCCCGCAGACCGTGGCCGGTGGAACCGCTCCGGCGCAGTCGGATTCCCTGGATGCCACCACCGACCTGGTGACCCTCACCATCGGCGGAAACGACCTGGGCTTCTGGAACATCGGTCAGATGTGCGTCGCCCTCTCCGCGGCCGGTCCGGTGGCCGGCAGCGTCGACGGGCAGACGCACGCGACGTGCCGGGAGCAGTTCGTCGTCGACACGCCCGCGGGCCCCGTCAACACCCTCGAGACGCAGATCGACCAGACGGTCGCCCCGGCGCTCCAGTCGGCCATCGCCGCGATCCATGCGCGCGCACCGCGGGCCGAGATCGTGGTGATCGGCTACCCCGCACTCGCGCCCGACGCGGCCCATACGCCGAGCGGAGGCTGCTACTCCGGCCTCTTCCAGGGACTCGGGTTCCGGACGAACGCCTACCCGTACACCGACGTCGACGTCGCGCTGCTGCACGACACCCAGGCGTACCTCGACGACGCCATGGCTGCGGCCACTCAGGCGGCGGGTGCGACCTACGTCTCGCTCCTGGCCGACTCCGTGGCGCACAGCCCGTGCACCCCCGCCGACTCGTACGTCAACGGCATCACCCTCACGCTGTCGCCCGACAGCATCCCGGTGAGCGGCCTGCCGTTCGGGGGCGTCAAGATCGGCGCCCTGCACCCCAACGCCTCCGGCGCGGCGTTCGCGGCCGGCCACGCGGCCGACGCCGTCCGTGCGCTGTTCGCGGAGCCCGATCCGACGCCGACCCCTACGCCCACGCCCACGCCCACGGCGACCGTGACTCCGACTCCCACGCCGACTCCGGTGCCGACCGGCGAACCGACCGCGACGCCCGCGCCGACGACATCGCCGACGGCGACCCCGGTCGCGGCCGCCACCGCATCGCCCGCCCCGTCGTCTCACGCCGGCCTCGCTTCGACGGGAACGCCCTCGGTCGCGACCGCCATCGGGATCGGCGCCGTGATGCTGCTCGTCGGTGGGCTGGTCACGGTCGCGCTCCGACGCCGCCCCGACCGCCGCTGACTCTCGATCGTCGTTCAACGCGACGCGCCCGGCCTGACGTTTCCGTCAGCGCCGGGCGCGTCACTGTGCGAGGGGTCGTCAGGCGGCGTCGCCCACCAGCACCGCGGCGCCTTCGTCGGCGGCGGTCGGGTGCGCCCGGTCGACGTGCGCGAGCGTCCCGCGGCCGAACAGGATGCAGGCGGCGGCGATGACCACCGAGGCCGCGGCCACCAGGTACGGCACGCCGGCTCCCGCTGCGTGCCACAGGAAGGCCGCGAGGGGCGGAGCCACCGCGCCGCCGAGGAAGCGCACCGCGGAGTAGGCCGACGACGCGACCGAACGCGGCAGGTCGGTGGCCTCCATGACGGCCTCGGTCAACGCGGTGTTGACGACGCCCAGCACGAGACCGCCCGCGACGATGCACGCCACCAGGCCGGCCGGGGAGTCCACGACGAACGCCGCGACGAGAAGGACGACGGCCAGCAGCGGCAGCGCCAGCAGCAGCACGGAGGTCAGCCGCATCCGTCGCAGCAGGATCGGGGCGACCCAGACGCTCGTGATCGCGAGCGCCACGCCCCACCCGAAGAACGTCAGCCCGATGCCCATCGCCCCGAACCCGAGCGGGAAGGGCGAGAACGCCAGCAGCGTGAAGAAGCCGATGTTGTAGAACAGCGCGGTCGCGGCGAGGATCGCCAGGGCCGGGCGGCCGAGCGCGCGGAACGGCGCGCTGAACGGGATCGGCGTGCGGGCCGGAGAGGGGCCGCGCAGCAGCACCGCGACCGCGACGAACGCGATCGCCATGAGCACGACGACACCGAAGAACGGACCGCGCCAGCTCGCCTCGCCGAGGATGCCGCCGAGGAGCGGGCCGACCGCGATGCCGAGACCCAGGGCGGCCTCGTACAGGATGATCGCGGCCGAGCTGCCGCCGGAGGCGGCGCCGACGATCGTCGCGAGCGCCGTGGAGATGAACAGCGCATTGCCCAGGCCCCACCCGGCGCGGAAGCCGATGACGGCGTCGACGCTGCCGCTGAGGGCGCAGAGGAGGGCGAACACCACGATGAGCGCGAGCCCGACGAGGAGCGTCGCCTTTGCGCCGATCCGGCTGGAGATCCAGCTCGTGACGAGCATCGCGAGGCCGGTCACGACGAGGTAGCTGGTGAACAGCAGCTCGGTCTCCACGGGCGACGCCTGCAGCGACTCGGCGATGGCCGGGAGGATCGGATCGACGAGGCCGATGCCCATGAAGGCCACGACACAGGCGAACGCGACGGCCCACACCTGCGCCGGCTGCTTCCAGATGCTGGGGGTGGTGGCGCCGCTCATCGGGCGAGCTCCGGCTGCATGCCGACGCGGAGGGCGAGGGCGTCGGCGCTGGTGCGGACGGCATCCCACTCGGCATCCGTGAGGTCGGCGACGTGCGGGGCCAGGGCGGCGCTCAGCGCCGCAAGCCAGCGGTCGAGTTCGCGCAGGCCCTCCTCGGTGGCCGACACGACGCTCACCCGTGAGTCGTCGGCGTGGACGCCGCGGGCCACGAGCCCCGCGGATTCCATCTGGTGCACGAGCCGGGTCATGCCGGGCTGCGAGACGCGACTCAGGGTCGCGAGGTCGCCCACCCGCTGCGGGCCGTGCTCGCGCAGCAGCTTCAGCGTGCGCCACTGTGCGGCGGGTGCGTCGTTCTGCGTGTCGAGGGCTGCGATGCGCGCGAGGGCGTGCACCGCGAGGATCAGTCTCTGGAGATCATCGTCGCGGGTCATTCACCAAAGCATACCCCTGATATATACCTAGGGTATTTATTTACCGTCCGGCGATGCGCGTCGACAGCTGATGCGCGTGCGCGAGCAGGATGCGGCCGAGCTCCGCGAGACGTTCGCCGCCGAAGCGGAACTCCACTCCGGTGAGGCTCAGGGCCCACTGCGGCTCGCCGGTGCGCGTGAACACCGCTGCCCCGATGCCCCAGCTCCCCTCGACGATGAGCCCGGGGTTCAGGGCGTAGCCGCGCGCCCTCGTCTCCGCCACGCGGGTGCGCAGGCGCGCGGGGGAATGCGCCGCGCCCCAGCGGTCGGAGAGGTCGGCGTGGCGTCCGAGGTAGGCGTCGACCTCGTCGGGCGGCAGGAACGCGAGGATCGCGAGGCCCGCGGATGCCACCCCGAGCGGGAACCGCACGCCCTCCGAGAGCACGAACGAGCGGATCGGGAAGCTGCCGTCCTCGCGCACGAGGCACACGGTCTCGTCGCCCCGGCGCACGGACAGGAACGCGCTCTCCTCGGTGCGCACCGCGAGCGAGCGCACGATGTCGCGGGCGAGCGCGGTCACGTCGAACCGGGAGGCCGCAACCGTGCCCATCAGGTACAGCTCGGGGCCGGGCAGCCAGCGGCCGCTCTCCTCGTCGCGGTCGACGAGCCCTTCCTGTCGGAGCGCCGACAGCAGCCGATGCGCGGTGGGGCGGGTGAGATCGGCCTGGCGGGCGAGGTCGAGCACCGCGGCCCCCTCGGTTCCGGCGGCCGTCACGAGCCGTAGAAGATGCGCGGCGCGGGCGATCGCCTGGGTGCCGGGGACGGCGGAGCGTGCGGGGGAGGTCGCGGCCGTGTCCACGATGTGGACGCTACGCGGGCTGGCATCCACATGGCAAGACGGACCGCGACCGCGGGCGTAAGGCGGGCGCAGGATGACAACACCGATCCAGCACGAAGGAGTCCGCGTGATCGACAAGACCTGGCACTCGGCGAGCGACGCCGTCGCCGACATCCCCGACGGAGCGTCGCTCGCGGTCGGCGGCTTCGGCCTCTCCGGAAACCCCATCGCCCTCATCGAGGCGCTGCTCGCGCAGGGCACGCGCGACCTCTCGGTCGTGTCGAACAACTGCGGCGTCGACGATTGGGGGCTCGGCATCCTGCTCGGGGCCGGACGCATCCGCAAGATGACCTCGTCGTACGTCGGCGAGAACAAGGAGTTCGAGCGGCAGTTCCTCTCCGGCGAGCTCGAGCTCGAGCTGACGCCCCAGGGCACGCTCGCCGAGAAGCTGCGCGCCGGCGGCTCGGGCATCGCCGCGTTCTACACGCAGACCGGCGTAGGGACCCAGGTGGCCGAGGGCGGCCTGCCGCAGCGGTACGACGGGGCGGGCGGTGTCGCCCTGGCATCCCCGGTCAAGGACGTCCGCACCTTCGACGTCGGGGGCGAACCGCGCGAGTTCGTCCTCGAGGAGGCGATCCGCACCGACTTCTCGCTCGTCCACGCCTGGAAGGGCGACCGGCACGGCAACCTCGTCTTCCGCAAGGCCGCGCGCGCCTTCAACCCGCTCGCCGCGATGGCCGGACGCGTGTGCATCGCGCAGGTCGAGCACCTCGTCGAGCCGGGCGAGATCGACCCCGACGACGTGCACCTGCCCGGCGTCTTCGTCCACCGCCTCGTCGAGGTCGGTCCCGACATCGAGAAGCGCATCGAGAAGCGCACCGTCACCGAAGGAGCCCGCTGACATGGCCCTCACCCGCATCGAGATGGCCGCGCGTGCGGCCCGCGAACTCGCCGACGGTTCGTACGTCAACCTCGGCATCGGTCTTCCGACCCTCGTCCCCAACCACGTGCCCGACGGGGTCACGGTCGTGCTGCAGTCCGAGAACGGCATTCTCGGCGTCGGGCCCTACCCGACGGAGGACGCGGTGGATGCCGACCTCATCAACGCCGGGAAGGAGACGGTCACGACCCTCCCGGGGGCCGCGTTCTTCGACTCCGCGCTGAGCTTCGGCATGATCCGCGGGGGGAAGATCGACGCGGCGATCCTCGGGGCCATGCAGGTCTCGGCATCCGGGGACCTGGCGAACTGGATGATCCCCGGCAAGATGGTCAAGGGTCCGGGCGGCGCGATGGACCTCGTGCACGGAGCGGCGCGCGTCATCGTGCTGATGGAGCACGTCGCCCGCGACGGCTCGCCGAAGATCGTCGACGCGTGCTCGCTCCCGCTGACCGGTCGCGGTGTGGTCGACCGCATCATCACCGACCTCGCCGTCATCGACGTCACCCCCGACGGGCTCGTGCTCGTCGAAACCGCTCCCGGTGTCACGGTCGACGAGGTCGTCGCCGCCACCGAACCCCCGCTCACCGTCCGCATCCCCGAGGAGCAGATCGCATGACCTCCGCCACCGATGTCGTCATCGTCGCCGCCGCCCGCACCCCGCAGGGGCGCCTGAAGGGACAGCTCGCGCCACTGACCGCCGTGCAGCTCGGTGCCGCCGCGATCTCGGGCGCGCTCGAGCGGGGCGGCATCCCCGCCGACGCCGTGGACGCCGTGCTCGTCGGTCAGGTGCTGCAGGCCGGTGCGGGACAGAACGCCGCCCGCCAGGCCGCGATCGCCGCCGGCATCGGGTGGGACGTGCACGCCGCGACCGTCAACAAGGTCTGTCTCTCGGGGCTCACCGCGATCATCGACGCGGCCCGGATGCTCCGGCTCGGCGACGCGACCGTCGTGGTGGCCGCGGGCATGGAGTCGATGACGCGCGCGCCGCACCTGATGATGAACTCGCGCGAGGGCTACGCCTACGGCTCGATCGAGGTCCTCGACCACATGGCGTACGACGGCCTCACCGACGCGTACGACCGCGAGAGCATGGGTGCCTCGACCGAGCGCGCGAACGCCCGGTACGACGTCACCCGGGAAGCTCAGGATGCCGTCGCCGCCCGGTCGCACCAGCGTGCCGCCGCCGCGCAGGAGGCGGGTGTGTTCGAGGCCGAGATCGTGCCGGTCTCGATCCCGCAGCGCCGAGGCGAGCCGGTGGTCGTCGCGTCCGACGAGGGGATCCGACCCGAGACGACCGTCGAGACGCTCGCGAAACTCCGACCCGCCTTCGCGGAGGGTGGCTCCATCACGGCCGGCAACGCCTCGCAGATCTCCGACGGGGCGTCCGCCGTGGTCCTCACCACGCGCACGGTCGCGGACGAGCACGGCTGGGACGTCCTCGCGGTCGTCGGTGCCGCGGGACAGGTCGCCGGTCCCGACAACTCGCTGCACGCCCAGCCGGCCCGCGCGATCGCCCGCGCCCTCGAGAAGCAGGGGATCGTGGCATCCGCTCTGGATCACGTCGAGATCAACGAGGCCTTCGGCGCCGTGGTCGCGCGATCGCAGGCCGAGCTCGGACTCGCCGACGACGTCGTGAACCCGCATGGCGGCGGCATCGCGATCGGTCACCCGATCGGCGCCTCCGGCAACCGCCTCGTCGTGCACGCGGTGCACGAGCTGGTGCGCCGGGGGAGCGGCACCGCCGCGGTCGCCCTGTGCGGTGGGGGCGGCCAGGGGGATGCGCTGATCCTCACGCGCTGACCCGGCCCGGACACACGGATGCCGCGACCCCGGGGTCGCGGCATCCGTCGTGTCGTCAGCGGGCCAGGCGCTTCTTCAGCAGCTTCTGCTGCTTGCGGGCGACGGGCGAGTCGCCGGCGACGTTGCGTCCGCGCCGGGCTCGCCGGGTGTCGACGACCGCGCCGATCGCGAGGGCGAGCGTGATGCCCCAGCTCAGCCACGCCAGTGCCGTGCGCCACGTGAACTCCTCGTGTTCGCGGAGACCGCGCAGGAGCGTGACGCCGCCGGTGATGGCGCTGAGGAGACCCGTTCCGAAGATGTACTGACGCATGCCCCCAACCTAGCGATGTGCGCCCGCCACGTGCGGTCGCCTTGACAGATGCCCAGCCCTCCCCGCCCTCTCAGCGAGAAACGGCATCTGCGGCGAGAAACGCGCCGCCGCCCCATGTCTCGCCGCAGACGCCGTTTCTCGCGGGTCGGTGGGGGCCCCGCGCGGTGAGTAGCGCATTCCGGCCGCCTCGGGGAACGCCTTCACCCCACTGTTAGCCTGAGAGCAAGCTACCGAGGAGGACCTGTGCCCCAGGCCGATTTCGTCGTCGTCGCCAATCGTCTGCCGGTGGATCGCACCCCCGACGGGGAGGGATGGCGGCGCTCGCCCGGCGGTCTCGTCACCGCCCTCGAACCGGTCATGCGCCGCGCCGAGGGAGCGTGGGTCGGATGGGCCGGTCAGCCCGACGTGACCCTCGAGCCCTTCGACTTCGACGGGACGCACCTGGTGCCGGTCGAGCTGTCGGCGGCCGACGTGCAGCACTACTACGAGGGCTTCTCCAACGACACGATCTGGCCGCTGTACCACGACGTGATCGCCGAGCCCACCTACAAGCGGGCGTGGTGGGACGCCTACGTCCGCGTGAACCGACGCTTCGCCGAGGCGGCGGCCGCGGCCGCCGCCGACGAGGCGATCGTGTGGGTCCAGGACTATCAGCTGCAGCTCGTGCCGAAGATGCTGCGCGAGCTCCGGCCCGACCTCACGATCGGCTACTTCCACCACATCCCGTTCCCCGCCTACGGCCTGTACTCGCAGCTGCCGTGGCGCAAGCAGGTGCTCGAGGGTCTTCTCGGCGCGGACGTCATCGGATTCCAGCGCGTGGCGGATGCCGGCAACTTCGCGCGCGCCGTCCGGCGTCAGCTGCGGTACGAGACCAAGGCGAGCGGGATCTCGGTGCCGGACGGCGAGGGCGGCACGCGCGTCGCGCTGGCCAAGGCGTTCCCGATCTCGATCGACGCGGAGTCGTACGTCGAGATGGCGCAGCGCCCCGAGATCCAGCAGCGGGCACGCGAGATCCGCGAAGGTCTGGGCAACCCGCGCAAGATCCTGCTGGGCGTCGATCGCCTGGACTACACCAAGGGCATCCGCCACCGTCTCAAGGCCTGGGGCGAGATCCTCGAGGACGGACGCGCCACGGTCGAGGATGCCACTCTGGTGCAGGTCGCGAGCCCGAGTCGCGAGCGCGTCGACGCCTACGTGCAGTTGCGCGACGAGATCGAGATGACGGTCGGACGCATCAACGGCGACCACGACAGCACCACGCACACCGCGATCCGGTACCTCCACCAGTCGTATCCCCGCGAGGAGATGGTCGCGCTGTACCTCGCCGCCGACGTGATGCTCGTCACGGCGCTCCGCGACGGCATGAACCTCGTCGCCAAGGAGTATGTCGCGAGTCGCATCGACAACCGCGGTGTCCTGGTGCTCAGCGAGTTCGCCGGTGCGGCGGACGAGATGGGCAGCGCACTGCTGATCAATCCGCACGACATCGACGGACTCAAGGACACGATCGTGCGGGCGCTGGAGATGCCCTCCGCCGAGCAGGGGCGCCGCATGCGCGCCCTGCGCAAGCGCGTCCGCGACCACGACGTCGAAGACTGGTCGCGCGAGTTCCTCGAAGCCCTCTCGGCGTTCCACGACCGCGCATCGAGCGCCTCGGCGGCCGCCGAGGTGGACGCGTCCGTCGACGAGCCTCGGGATGCCTCGTGACCGCCGCCGACGCCGCGCTCGAGGCGGTCTCGACGACCCCCGTCCTGCTCGTCGCGCTCGACTTCGACGGAACCCTCGCGCCTCTCGTCGACGACCCGATGACCGCCCGCATGACCCCGCGCGCCCGCGCCGCCGTCGATGCCCTGGCGGCGCTGCCGGACACGGTCGTCGCCCTCGTGTCGGGGCGTTCGCTCGGGCATCTCCGCGAGATCGCCGAGCACGATGACGCGTCGCCCGTCTGGCTCGCCGCGTCGCACGGGGCGCAGTTCTGGACGCCGGGCGCGGGGGAGGAGGCGGCGGCCGACGATGCCGACGACCTCGCGCTGCGCGACCGCCTCCAGGCGACGATCTCCGATGGCGTCGGCCACCTCGAGGGCGTGTGGATCGAGCCGAAGGAGTTCGGCGTGGGCGTGCACACGCGGCGGGCGGATGCCGAGGCGACCGAGGAGGCGCGTGGTCTCGCCGACCGCCTCGTCGCCGAGGAGGCCCCGGACTGGCGGCGGCGCACCGGCCACGACATCCTCGAGTTCGCCTTCCGCCACGAGGGCAAGGACTCCGCCGTCGCACGTCTGCGCGAGCGGACCGGGGCGACCGCGGTGATCTTCGCCGGCGACGACGTCACGGACGAGGACGCCCTCGGCGCCCTCGCGACCGGGGATCTCGGCATCCACGTCGGTACCGGCGACACCGTCGCGGCCCTCAAGGTCGCCGACATCGACGGGCTCGTCGACGTGCTGGAGGCGGTCGCGCATCAGCGTGTCGTCCACGCGCAATAGACTGCGAGAATGCCCGCTCCGCAGAATCCGAACACCGGTGAGTTCGACATCAAGCCCCGCAGTCGCGTCGTCACCGACGGCATCGAAGCCACCACGTCCCGAGGCATGCTCCGTGCCGTCGGCATGGGCGACGAGGACTGGGACAAGCCCCAGATCGGCATCGCCTCCAGCTGGAACGAGATCACTCCCTGCAACCTGAGCCTCGACCGTCTGGCGCAGGGCGCGAAAGAGGGGGTGCACGCCGGCGGCGGCTACCCGCTGCAGTTCGGCACCATCTCCGTCTCGGACGGCATCTCGATGGGGCACGAGGGAATGCACTTCTCGCTCGTCTCGCGCGAGGTCATCGCCGACTCGGTCGAGACCGTCATGATGGCCGAGCGTCTCGACGGCTCGGTGCTGCTCGCCGGTTGCGACAAGTCGATCCCCGGCATGCTCATGGCATCCGCCCGTCTCGACCTCTCCAGCGTCTTCCTCTACGCGGGCTCGATCGCGCCGGGCTGGGTCAAGCTCAGCGACGGCACCGAGAAGGACGTCACGATCATCGACTCGTTCGAGGCCGTGGGCGCGTGCCTCGCGGGCAAGATGAGCGAGGCCGACCTCAAGCGCATCGAGTGCGCGATCGCGCCGGGCGAAGGCGCGTGCGGCGGCATGTACACCGCCAACACGATGGCCTCCGTCGCCGAGGCGCTCGGTCTCAGCCTCCCCGGCTCGGCCGCCCCGCCGTCGGCCGACCGCCGTCGCGACTACTTCGCCCACCGCTCGGGCGAGGCCGTGGTGAACCTGCTGCGTCAGGGCATCACGACGCGCGACATCCTCACGAAAGAGGCGTTCGAGAACGCCATCGCGCTGGCCATGGCCCTCGGTGGCTCGACCAATGTCGTGCTCCACCTGCTGGCCATCGCCAACGAGGCCGAGGTCGAGCTGTCGCTGCACGACTTCAACCGCATCGGCGACAAGGTGCCGCACGTCGCCGACATGAAGCCGTTCGGCAAGTACGTCATGAACGACGTCGACCGTCACGGCGGCATCCCGGTCATCATGAAGGCGATGCTCGACGAGGGCCTCCTGCACGGCGACGCGCTCACCGTCACGGGTAAGACGCTGGCCGAGAACCTCGCCGACCTGAACCCCGACCCGGTGGACGGCAACGTCATCCACCGCTTCGACGACCCGATCCACGCCACCGGCGGCATCACGGTGCTGCACGGATCGCTCGCTCCGGAAGGCGCGGTCGTGAAGACCGCGGGCTTCGACGCCTCGGTGTTCGAGGGACCCGCGCGGGTGTTCGAGCGCGAGCGCGGCGCCATGGATGCCCTCGAGGCCGGCGAGATCAACGCCGGCGACGTCATCGTGATCCGCTACGAAGGCCCCAAGGGCGGCCCGGGTATGCGGGAGATGCTCGCCATCACCGCGGCCATCAAGGGCGCGGGGCTCGGAAAAGATGTACTACTCTTGACGGACGGTCGATTCTCAGGCGGCACAACCGGCCTCTGCATCGGCCACATAGCTCCCGAAGCGGTGGACGCAGGTCCTATCGCCTTCGTGCGCGATGGTGATCTGATACGGGTCGATATCGCCGCTCGCACTCTCGACTTGATCGTCGATGACGCCGAGCTGAGTTCCCGCCGCGAAGGCTGGGAACCGCTTCCCCCGCGCTATACCCGTGGCGTTCTGGCCAAGTACTCCAAGCTCGTGCACTCCGCCGCGGAGGGCGCGGTCACGGGCTGACGGCCGTCCCCCTTTCACCCCCACCTGGTTCCGAGGTACCACCATGTCCGCCGAATCCGCCACGGCCGTTCCCCGGCCCCCCGCTCGCACCGCCCCGGCGCCCGTGCTCACGGGCGCCCAGGCGGTCGTCCGTTCGCTCGACCTGCTCGGCGTGACCGATGTGTTCGGTCTGCCGGGCGGCGCGATCATGCCCGTCTACGACCCGCTCATGGACGACGAGAACGTCCGCCACATCCTCGTGCGCCACGAGCAGGGCGCCGGCCACGCGGCCGAGGGGTACGCCGCAGCCTCCGGTCGCACCGGCGTCGCCATCGCGACGTCCGGCCCCGGTGCGACCAACCTCGTCACCGCGATCGCCGACGCCTACATGGACTCGGTGCCGCTGGTCTGCATCACCGGCCAGGTCTTCTCAACCCTCATGGGGACGGATGCCTTCCAGGAGGCCGACATCGTCGGCATCACGATGCCGATCACGAAGCACTCGTTCCTGGTGAAGTCCGCCGAGGAGATCCCCGGCGCGATCGCCGCGGCGTTCGAGATCGCCTCGACCGGGCGTCCCGGCCCGGTGCTCGTGGACATCACGAAGGACGCGCAGCAGAACTCGGCGCCGTTCATCTGGCCGCCGAAGATCGACCTGCCCGGCTACCGTCCCGTCACGAAGGCCCACGGCAAGCAGATCCAGGCTGCGGCGCAGTTGATCGCGAACGCGAAGAAGCCCGTGCTGTACGTCGGGGGCGGTGTGATCCGCGCGAAGGCGTCGGCCGAGCTCAAGACGTTCGCCGAGGCGACCGGCGCCCCGCTGGTGACGACGCTGATGGCGCGCGGGGCGTTCCCCGACTCGCACGACCAGCACCTCGGGATGCCCGGCATGCACGGCACGGTGCCCGCTGTCCTGGCGCTCCAGGACAGCGACCTCATCGTGTCGCTGGGCGCCCGCTTCGACGACCGCGTGACCGGCAAGGCGGCGCTCTTCGCTCCGAACGCGCAGGTCGTGCACGTCGACATCGACCCCGCTGAGATCTCGAAGATCCGCACCGCGGACGTTCCGATCGTGGGCGACCTCAAGGAGGTGCTCGTCGACCTGGATGCCGCCTTCCGGCAGGCGGCATCCGAGACCGACGTGGACTACTCGGAGTGGTGGACCTTCCTCAACGGCCTCCGCGAGGAGTTCCCCCTCGGCTACACGCCCACCACCGACGGGCTCCTGTCGCCGCAGCACGTGATCCAGCGGATCGGTGAGCTGACCGGGCCCGAGGCGATCTACGCCGCGGGAGTCGGTCAGCACCAGATGTGGGCGGCGCAGTTCATCAAGTACGAGCGTCCCAACGCGTGGCTCAACTCCGGCGGTGCCGGAACGATGGGGTACTCGGTTCCCGCCGCGATGGGCGCCAAGGTGGCCGAGCCCGAGCGCGTCGTCTGGGCGATCGACGGTGACGGCTGCTTCCAGATGACCAACCAGGAGCTCGCGACCTGCGTCATCAACGACATCCCGATCAAGGTCGCGATCATCAACAACTCGTCCCTCGGGATGGTGCGCCAGTGGCAGACGCTGTTCTTCGACGGGCGTCACTCCAACACCGACCTGAACACGGGGCACGGGACGCGTCGCATCCCGGACTTCGTCAAGCTCGCCGAAGCCTACGGATGCCTCGCCATCCGGGTCGAGAAGGAAGACGAGATCGACGCGGCCATCCAGCTCGCGCTCGACACCAACGACCGCCCGGTCGTCATCGACTTCGTCGTGAGCGCGGATGCCATGGTGTGGCCGATGGTCCCGCAGGGCGTCAGCAACAGTTACGTCCAGTACGCCCGCGATCACTCGCCCGCCTTCGCCGAGCAGGAGGACTGAGATGTCTCGTCACGTTCTGAGTCTCCTCGTCGAGGACAAGCCCGGTCTGCTGACCCGCGTCGCGGGGCTGTTCGCCCGTCGCGGCTTCAACATCGAGTCGCTCGCCGTGGGCGTCACCGAGGTGCCGGGCCTGTCCCGCATCACGGTCGTCGTCGACGTCGAGGGACTGCCGCTCGAGCAGGTGACGAAGCAGCTCAACAAGCTCATCAACGTCATCAAGATCGTCGAGCTCGACCCGGCCAGCTCGGTGCAGCGCGAGCACGTGCTCGTCAAGGTCCGCGCCGACAACGCCAGCCGCTCCCACGTGCTCGAGGTCGTGAACCTCTTCCGCGCGTCGGTGGTCGACTACGCGCCCGACGCCCTCGTCATCGAGATCACCGGTGACTCCGGCAAGGTCAGCGCCTTCCTCAAGGCCATCGAGCCGTTCGGCGTGAAGGAGCTCGCGCAGTCGGGCCTGCTCGCCGTCGGCCGTGGTGGCAAGAGCATCACCGAACGCGTCCTGCGCGGCTGAACCTCTCACCCCTTTTCACACACCCCCGGTCCCGTCGCGGGACCAGTATCCAAGGAGAAAGCATCCCCATGGCAGAGATCTTCTACGACGACGACGCCGACCTCTCGATCATCCAGGGCAAGAAGGTCGCGATCGTCGGCTACGGCTCGCAGGGTCACGCCCACGCGCAGAACCTCCGCGACTCCGGCGTCGAGGTCGTCATCGCGCTCAAGGACGGTTCGAAGTCGGCCGCGAAGGCGCAGGAGGACGGCTTCGAGGTGAAGAACGTCGCCGACGCGACCGACTGGGCCGACCTGATCATGATCCTGGCGCCCGACCAGCACCAGCGCTCGATCTACGCCGACTCCATCAAGGACAAGCTCACCGAGGGCAAGACGCTCGCCTTCGCGCACGGCTTCAACATCCGCTTCGGCTACATCGACGCCCCCGAGGGCGTCGACGTGATCCTCGTCGCCCCTAAGGCGCCCGGTCACACCGTCCGTCGCGAGTACGTCGCCGGCCGCGGCATCCCCGACATCATCGCCGTCGAGCGCGACGCCTCGGGCTCGGCCTGGGACACCGCCCTCTCGTACGCGAAGGCCATCGGCGGCACCCGCGCCGGCGTCATCAAGACGACCTTCACCGAAGAGACCGAGACCGACCTGTTCGGCGAGCAGGCCGTCCTGTGCGGTGGTATGAGCCACCTCGTCCAGTACGGCTTCGAGACGCTGACCGAGGCCGGCTACCAGCCCGAGATCGCCTACTTCGAGGTGCTGCACGAGCTCAAGCTCATCGTCGACCTCATGTGGGAGGGCGGCATCGCCAAGCAGCGCTGGTCGATCTCCGACACGGCCGAGTACGGCGACTACGTCTCCGGCCCCCGCGTCATCTCGCCGGACGTCAAGGAGAACATGAAGGCCGTTCTCGCCGACATCCAGTCCGGTGCGTTCGCGCAGCGCTTCATCGCCGACCAGGACAACGGCGCCCCCGAGTTCCTCGCCCTCCGCGAGAAGGAGCAGGGGCACCCGATCGAGGCCACGGGCAAGGAGCTCCGCGGCCTGTTCGCCTGGAAGCAGCAGGACTCCGACTACGTCGAGGGTTCCGCCGCGCGCTGATCCCCGCCGCGAACGCCCCGGAACCGTCCTGGTTCCGGGGCGTTCGCCGTTGCGGCGGGGCATAGACGCCCCACGGGCGTGCCGCGCTAGCGTGGAGGCGTGAGCACACCGCGCGACGACGACGCCCTCTCCTGGGACGGTGACGACGACCCGACGCTCGATGTGGGCGAGAAGCGGGTCTCCGAAGCCGAGCCCTTGCCGTTGCAGCCCGAGGCCGAGCCCGAACCGCTCCAGCCGGAACCGCTGTCGACCTCGGCGGCGCCGGCATCCCGGCATCCGGGAACCGCGCCCGAAGCCGACGCCGAGACCACGGATGCGGGGGATGCCGAACACTCGGCGCCGCTCGGCAATGTCGGGCTCGTCGGCATCGGGATGATCGCCGCGACGTTCCTGCTCTTCGCGGTCGGCTGGTTGGTGGCCGGATTCCGTCTGCGCGACCTCGGTCTCCCCATCCCCGACGTCACGGTGCTCACGCTGACCATTGCCGCGACCCTTGCTCCGCCGGTGTGGTTCGTGACCGTCCTGGCGCTCACGCGCGGCTGGCGCACGTGGCAGCGGTTCCTGCTGCTCATCCTCGGCATCCTGTTGCTCGTTCCGTGGCCCTTCCTCTCGTTGGGAGCTTCCGTATGAGCGCCACCACCCGCGTCCGCCGCCTGCCGACGTGGCTCGTCGTGACCATCGCCGGGCTCTTCGGCCTGCTGTACGCCTTCGTCGTCTGGAGCTCGGTGGCGCTGCTCGTGCAGCAGGCGACCGGCGCCCTCGGCCTGAACGGGCTGGGGTGGTTCGTCTACATCCTGCCGATCGTGTTCCCCCTGGTGGCCTTCGGTGTCGCGTTCGCGATCGGCGCGCGCCGCAAGGCGGGGGAGTTCTCGCTGGCCCTGCTCGCCGGGCTCACCCTGTCCGCGGCGTTCTGGCTGGCGATCGTCGGGTACGGAGCGACGTCGTACGGGTTGTACGGCGGCTGATCGCCCGTCGGATGGCGGCGGATCGCCCGACAGACGCCTTCGGCGCG
This sequence comes from Microbacterium sp. 71-36, assembly GCF_001898305.1. NCBI lineage: Bacteria > Bacillati > Actinomycetota > Actinomycetes > Micrococcales > Microbacteriaceae > Microbacterium > Microbacterium sp. 71-36. The sequence continues at coordinate 497,075 of NZ_MKTP01000001.1, read as the reverse complement.
GCTGCGGGTCGCGCCTGCCGGAGCGTCACGCGGTCGGACGCCTGCCGTTGCAGCGCTAGGCTGGCAGACGGCCCGCACGGGTCGCGCGCCCGGTTCGCGCCGGCGATGCGCGGCGGTGCGCGCCGCTCCCCAGCACCGTTTCGAAGGACGCATCCGTGACGAAGCCCGTCGTGCTCATCGCCGAAGAACTCTCTCCCGCCACGATCGACGCGCTCGGCCCCGACTTCGACGTGCGCCACGTCGACGGGACCGACCGCCCCGCGCTGCTCTCGGCCCTCGCCGACGCGCACGCGGTGCTCGTGCGCTCGGCCACCCAGATCGACGCGGAGGCCCTCGCCGCCGCGCCGTCGTTGAAGGTGGTCGCGCGCGCCGGCGTCGGACTCGACAACGTCGACATCAAGTCGGCGACCGCGGCCGGTGTGATGGTCGTCAACGCACCCACGTCGAACATCATCTCCGCCGCGGAGCTGACCGTCGGTCACGTGCTCAGCCTCGCGCGTCGGATCCCCGCCGCCCACGCCTCTCTCGCTCAGGGACTGTGGAAGCGCAGCTCCTTCACCGGCACCGAGCTCTTCGAGAAGACGATCGGCATCATCGGCCTCGGTCGCATCGGCGCCCTCATCGCGGCGCGGCTGCAGGCGTTCGACATGCGCGTGATCGCCTATGACCCGTACGTCACCGCGACGCGCGCGCAGCAGCTCGGCGTGCAGCTCGTCTCGCTCGACGAGCTCCTCGACCAGAGCGACTTCGTCACGATCCACATGCCGAAGACCCCCGAGACGACCGGGATGATCGGCACCGAGCAGCTGCGTCGCATGAAGAAGTCGGCCTATGTCATCAACGTCGCGCGCGGCGGTCTGATCGACGAGGACGCGCTGTACGACGCGCTCACCTCGGGCGAGATCGCCGGAGCCGGCCTCGACGTCTTCTCGACTGAGCCCCCGGTCGAGGGCGGTCCGGCGCGCAAGCTCCTCGACCTGCCCAACGTGGTCGTCACGCCCCACCTCGGCGCCAGCACCGAAGAGGCCCAGGAGAAGGCCGGCGTCTCCGTCGCGCGTTCGGTCAAGCTCGCCCTCGAGGGAGACCTCGTCCCGGATGCCGTCAACGTCGCCGGTGGCGCGATCGATCCGTTCGTGCGCCCGGGCATCGCCCTGGTGGAGATGCTGGGTCAGTTCTTCAGCGGTCTGGCCGACAGCGCCCTGTCGAGCCTCGACATCGAGGTGCGCGGCGAGCTCGCGGAGTACGACGTGAGCGTGTACCGGCTCGCGGCTCTCAAGGGCATCTTCAGCCGCATCGTCAGCGAGACGGTGTCGTACGTCAACGCGCCGCTCTTCGCCGAGCAGCGCGGCGTCGAGACCCGACTCGTCGTCGAGTCGGAGAGCCCGCTCTACCGCAACATCACGATCCTGCGCGGCACTCTGGCGGACGGATCGACCCTCGAGGTCGCCGGTACGCTCGCCGGCACGCGCATGGTGCCGAAGGTCGTGGGCATCAACGGCTACGAGATCGAGGTTCCGATCGAGACGCACCACATCGTGATGCGCTATGCCGACCGTCCCGGCATCGTCGCGATCTACGGTCAGAAGCTCGGCGAGGCGGGCATCAACATCGCCGGCCTCCAGGTCGCCCGACCGGATGCCACGGGCCGTGCACTGTCCGTGCTCACGGTCGACTCCCCGGTGCCCGATGAGATCCTCGCGGCGATGCGCGAAGCCGTGAACGCCGATCTGTTCCGTCAGATCGAGATCGTCGAGAGCTGACGCACGAACGAAGTGCGGGGGAGGGGGTCGCGGAAGCGGCCCCCTCCTCCTGCGTTTCGGGCCGTCGTCCCTTCGGCGGCGTCCACGGCCCGTCCTCAGGCCACAGGTTGTGCGGTTTCGGGTGAGATCCGTCCGGCGGAGGATGGAATCGGCGGGACCCGGCGACCGCCGGGCCCGTTCGTCGTCAGCATCGACCCATGCTGCTCTCCCTGGTCGGTCGGCTGGCGTCGGTGGCTATCGGCTCCGCCCTCCTCATCGTCGGGCTCGCCGAGATCGTGGGCGGCCGGTGGTGGGGATTCCTCGCGATCGTCGGCGCGGCCGGAGTCCTGCTGGGCGTGGCGCTGGAGGCATCCGGGATCGTCCGCGTCCCGCGCCGGGGCGATCGCCGATCTCAGGTGGTCGCTGCGACGACCGCGGAGATGAGCGCGTCGAGGTCGGTGCCCTCGAGTGCGGGGCCGGGGAGCGCGTTGAGGTCGAGAACGGCGTTGAAGTAGAGCCCGTCGCTCACGAGCAGGACCATCTGCAGGGCGGTCTCGTCACGGGTGTGGGCGCGCAGGCTGTCTTCCCAGAGTTCGCGGACACGGCGCAGACTCGCCGATGCGGCGTCGCTGCCGTTCTGAGCCAACCGCGACACCGCGAGGATGGTCACATCCAGGGGCGAACCGGTGTTCTGCGACGAGCGCAGGTGCGCGGCCACGACGCCTTCCGGAGAGTTCTCGATCTCGTCGACGTCCTGCTGGGCGAGCGTCTCGAGGCGCTGCACGAGGGCTTCCTCCAGTGCGCTCTTCGAGTTGAAGTGGTAGAGAAGTCCGCCCTTGCTGACCCCGGCGGCGCGAGCCGTGGCATCCATGGTCGCCGCCCGTTCGCCGTCGTCGACGAGGATACGGGTGAAGGCGTCGAGGACGGCTTCGCGGGCGAGTGGGGGTCTGCTCATGGCCTTTAGATCGTAATGGCGGGCGGTGTGTCGATTCTGTTACTATACCGGCTGGACGGTTTAGAAACGGAACTCGGAAGAATGCTCACCTCGTCGTTGCCCACTCAAGAGATCAACGCTCCTCGCGCCGGCTGGCGCGGGTGGTTCGCGTTGGCGGTGCTCATGCTGCCCGTGCTGCTCGTGTCGGTCGACAACACCGTGCTGAGCTTCGCTCTGCCCGAGATCGCGCTGTCGCTGCAGCCGTCGAGCATCGAGCAGCTCTGGATCATCGACGTCTACCCGCTCGTTCTGGCCGGACTCCTCGTCACCATGGGCACGCTGGGTGACCGGTTCGGCAGGCGGCGCATGCTCCTGATCGGCGCCACCGGATTCGCGGTCGTCTCCGCGCTCTCCGCGTTCGCGCCCACCGCGGCGCTGCTGATCGCGGGACGCGCTCTGATGGGTGTGTTCGGTGCGATGCTGATGCCCTCCACCCTGTCGCTGCTGCGCAGCATCTTCCGCGACCGCGACGAGCGACGCCTCGCCATCGCGGTGTGGGCGTCCGGGTTCTCCGCGGGTGCCGCTCTCGGTCCGATCGTGGGCGGTTTCCTGCTCGAGCACTTCACGTGGGGGTCGGTCTTCCTTATGGCCGTGCCCGTGCTCGTGCCTCTGCTGGTGCTGGCGCCGTTCTTCGTGCCCGAGAGTCGCGATCCTGCTCCGGGCCGGTTCGACCCGGTAAGCGTCCTCCTGTCGCTCGCGACGATGGTGCCGATCGTCTACGGCATCAAGAAGCTGGCCGTCGACGGTCCGACCCTGACCACCGGTGCCCTCTTCGTCATCGGTGTCGTGTTCGGGTGGCTGTTCGTGCGGCGGCAGCGTACCCTGCCCACCCCGATGCTCGACATGTCGCTGTTCCGTCGGGGCACGTTCTCCGGCGCGATCCTGGTCAACCTGCTCAGCGTCGTCGGTCTCGTGGGCTTCCTGTACTTCGTGGCGCAGCACCTGCAGCTGGTCGTCGGACTCACGCCGATGGTGGCCGGCTTCGCGCTGCTGCCGGGGCTCGCGCTGATGATCGTGTCGGGTCTCGCCGTGGTCCCGGTGGCGCAGCGGTTCGCGCCGCGGGTCGTCGTCCCGGCGGCACTGGGCTTCTCGGTGGTCGCGTACGTCCTGGTCGCGGCGTCCACCGGTGACCTCGTGCTGCTCATCGTCGCCTTCGGTCTCCTCGGAATCGGCATCGGTGCCGCCGAGACCGTGTCGAACGAGCTCATCCTGTCCAGCGCCCCGCCGGCGAAGGCCGGTGCGGCCAGCGCGGTGTCGGAGACGGCCTACGAAGTGGGGGCCGTGCTCGGTACGGCGGTGCTCGGCGGCATCCTCGCCGCGTTCTACCGCGCGCAGCTCGTGCTTCCGGCCGGACTCCCCGAGGCTGCCGCCGACGCGGCCCGCGAAACCCTCGCCGGGGCGGTGGCGGTGTCGCACACGCTGGACGATGCCGCTCTGGCGGAATCGCTGCGTCTCGCGGCCGCGCACGCGTTCGATTCCGGCGTCGTGGTCACGGCGTTGATCGGTGCCGGGCTGATCGTCGTGGCGGCCCTCATCGCTGCCACTACCCTGGGAGGAACCCGCGGCGCGTCGACGAAGTGATGCGCCCTGAGCGCTGAGGAGTGCGATGTCGCGCGTCGTCAAACTGGCCGTCATCCCCGGTGACGGCATCGGTCCCGAGGTCGTCACCGAGGCCGTGAAGGTCCTCGACGCGGTCACCGCCGGATCCGGTGTGGAATTCGAGAAGACGCCGTTCTCCCTCGGCGCCGGCCGTTACCTCGAGACGGGCGACACGCTCACCGATGCGGACCTCGCCGCGATCGCCGAGCACGACGCGATCCTCCTGGGCGCGGTCGGGGGAGTGCCCGGCGACCCGCGCCTGAAAGACGCGAACATCGAACGCGGCCTGCTGCTGAAGCTGCGTTTCGAGCTCGACCACTACGTCAACCTGCGCCCCTCGAAGCTGTACCCCGGAGCGACCGGTCCGCTCGCGAACCCGGGCGACATCGACTTCGTCGTGGTCCGCGAGGGCACCGAGGGGCCGTACGTCGGCAACGGCGGCTCCATCCGGCGCGGCACGCCGCACGAGGTCGCGAACGAGACGTCCGTGAACACCGCCTACGGCATCGAGCGGGTCGTGCGCTACGCGTTCGACCTCGCCCAGCGTCGCCGGAAGAAGCTCACGCTCGTGCACAAGACGAACGTCCTGGTGCACGCCGGTGGCATGTGGAAGCGGATCGTCGACGCCGTGGCGTCGGAGCACCCCGAGGTCGACGTAGACTACCTGCACGTCGACGCGGCCACCATCTTCCTGGTCACGAACCCGAGCCGCTTCGATGTGATCGTCACCGACAACCTCTTCGGCGACATCCTGACCGACCTGGCCGGCGCCGTCACCGGTGGCATCGGCCTCGCCGCATCGGGCAACATCAACCCCGACGGCGCGTTCCCCTCGATGTTCGAGCCCGTCCACGGATCGGCGCCCGATATCGCGGGCACCCAGAAGGCCGATCCCACGGCCGCGATCCTCTCCGTCGCCCTTCTGCTCGATCACCTCGGGCTCCCCGACGAAGCCACTCGCGTCACCCGCGCGGTGGAAGACGACATCGCGACCCGGGATGCCACCCCGCGCAGCACCGCGCAGATCGGCGACGCCATCGCCGCCCGCGTCCAGGCGTAACCTGGACCGATCGGCACGCGCCGCCGCCCGCGCCCCCCGACACCGTGTGAAAGAGACCATGACGACCATCGACACCGACCCCGACACCGGACTCGACCCGCTCGAGTTCGCCGTCACCCGCAATCTCGCCGCCAAGAGCCCCGCGCAGCGCGCCGAGATCCTCGCCAGCCCGGGATTCGGGCAGCACTTCACCGACCACATGGTCGACGTCTGCTGGTCGGTCCGCGGGGGATGGCACCGGCCGCGCGTCTCGCCCTACGGTCCGATCTCGCTCGACCCCGCCGCGGCCGTGCTCCACTACGGGCAGGAGATCTTCGAAGGCATCAAGGCCTACCGTCACGCCGACGGCTCGGTGCACACGTTCCGCCCCGATCAGAACGGACGTCGTCTGCAGCGTTCGGCGCGCCGTCTGGCTCTGCCCGAGCTGCCGGTGCCGTACTTCCTGCAGTCGCTGCGCGAGCTGATCGCGGTCGACGGCGACTGGGTGCCCTCTGGTGAGAACCAGAGCCTGTACCTGCGTCCGTTCATGTTCGCGAAGGAGGCGTTCCTGGGTGTCCGCCCGGCGCACAAGGTGGCCTACTACCTGATCGCGAGCCCCGCGGGTGCGTACTTCAAGGGCGGCGTACAGCCGGTGTCGATCTGGCTGAGCGAGGACTACTCGCGCGCCGGCAAGGGCGGAACGGGCGCGGCGAAGACCGGCGGCAACTACGCCGCGAGTCTCCTGCCCCAGTCCGAGGCGTACGAGAACGAGTGCGATCAGGTGGTCTTCCTCGACCAGGACCGCAACATCGAGGAGCTCGGCGGAATGAACGTCGTGTTCGTCTACAAGGACGGCACCATCGTCACGCCGCAGTCCGACTCCATCCTCGAGGGCATCACGCGCGACTCGCTGCTGCAGCTCGCCCGCGACCGTGGCCACCACGTGGTCGGACGCAACGTGTCGCTCACCGAGTGGCGCGAGGGTGTGGCATCCGGAGACATCGTCGAGGTGTTCGCGTGCGGTACCGCCGCCGTCGTGACCCCCATCGGTGTGCTCAAGGGCAAGGACTTCATCGACGAGCAGCCGACCGGCACGCTCGCCCTGGAGCTGCGTCAGGAACTGACCGACATCCAGTACGGTCGCGCGGAAGACCGGCACGGCTGGCTGTATCGCCTCGACGCCTGAGGGCGTTGCGCATTCGGAGGGGTCCCCGCGAGGGGGCCCCTTCGCCGTTGGGCACCCGTGCCTGTGGGCTCCGCCCCACCGATAAACGGCATCGGCGACGAGAAACGGGCTCTCCCGGCGTGTTTCGTCGTGGATGCCGTTTATCGCCAGATGCTCGAGCAGCGCCGGGGCTGGACGCGGCGCGGAGGCAGACGCGGCGTCGGGGCCGGACGGGGTGTCGGGTGAGCCGCGGTTAGGCTGAGACGGTGAAGATCGCTCGCTTCAGCTACCAGGAAACCCTCCGCTACGGCATCGTCGACGACGCCGAACTGGTCGTCCTGTCCGGTGACCCCCTGTTCGCCGGGTTCGAAACGACGGGGGAGCGGATCCCACTGTCCGAGGTCACGCTGCTGGCTCCGGTCATTCCGCGCTCGAAGGTCGTCTGCATCGGCAAGAACTACCACGACCACGCGGCCGAGATGGGCGGCGAAGCCCCCGCCGAGCCGCTCATGTTCCTCAAGCCCAACACCTCGGTGATCGGTCCGGACGACGTCATCGTCCGTCCGACCGCGCTCAGCTCGCGGACCGACTACGAGGGCGAGGTCGCGGTCGTCATCGGCCGCATCGCGAAGAACGTCCCGGCCGAACGGGCATCCGACTACGTCTTCGGCTACACCGTCGCCAACGACGTCACCGCCCGCGATCTGCAGAAGACCGACGGGCAGTGGACTCGCGCGAAGGGCTTCGACACCTTCTGCCCGGTCGGGCCGGTCATCGAGACCGAGCTCGACACGGATGCCGCGATCATCACGACCCGCGTCAACGGCGAGGTGCGGCAGAACGGACCGATGTCGGACATGATCCACTCGGTGCCCGATCTCATCGCCTACGCGTCGTCGGTGTTCACGCTGTTGCCCGGTGACCTGATCCTGACCGGGACCCCCGCCGGGATCGGCCCGTTCGAGGCCGGCGACACCGTCGAGGTCGAGGTGAGCGGGATCGGGGTGCTGCGCAACACCGTGCGCGATGCCTGAGCCGACGTCGGGCGCGGCGCCCGACATCGCGCTCGTGCAGCGCCGGACCGTGCGGGTCCTCGCATCCGGGCAGGTGCTCACGGGTGTCGCGTTCGGGTCGACGCTGTCGCTGGGCGCTCTGCTCGCCGCCGATCTGTCGGGGCAGGAGGCGTTGTCCGGCTTCGCCACCGCGGCGGTGACACTGGGCGCGGCTCTCACGGCGATCCCGCTCGCCCGCCTCGCGGCGGCGCGCGGCCGTCGATTCGCGTTGAGCGCGGGGAACATCGCCGCACTCGTCGGAATCTCCGTCGTGATCCTCGCCGCCGCCTCGCGCCTGTTACCCCTGTTGCTCGTCGGGATCGCCCTCATCGGCGCCGGTAACGCCGGCACGTTGCAGGCACGGTTCGCCGCCACGGATCTCGCCGGCCCTCAGCGGCGGGGGCGGGACCTCGCGACGGTCGTCTGGGCGACCACCGTCGGCGGTGTCGTCGGTCCTCTGCTGCTGGCGCCGGGCGAGGTGCTCGGGGCGGGCATCGGGATGCCACGTCTCACCGGCGCGTACCTGTTCTCGTTCGCGGCCCAGGCGTGCGCGCTCGCGCTGTACGTGCTGGTCCTGCGGCCCGACCCGCTGCTTCTCGCACAGAGACGCGACCGCGAGAGCGCGGGCGCCGCGACCGTGGAGGCCGTGGCCGATCGGCCCGCACTGGCCCGCTACGCGATGTTCGCCGTGGCTGCGTCGCACGTGACGATGGCATCCGTCATGGCGATGACGCCCGTGCATCTGTCGCACATCGTCGCTCCGGATGCCGTGACCCTCGCCGTCGGCGTCACGATCGCGCTGCACGTGTTCGGGATGTACGGGCTGTCGCCCGTCTTCGGGATCCTCGCTGACCGTGTGGGGCGGATCCCCGTCGTGCTTCTCGGGCAGGTGCTGCTCGCTGCGGCGTTGGCGGTGGCGGCGACGCTGCCGTGGTCGCAGGCGGGGGTGCTCGTCGCCCTGGTGCTGCTGGGTCTCGGTTGGAGCGCGGCCACGGTCGCGGGCTCGGCGCTCCTGACCGAGGCGACTCCGCTCGCGGGCCGTCCCCGGCGTCAGGGACGCAGTGACACCCTGATGACGGCGTGCGCCGCCGCCGGGTCCGTCCTCGCGGGCGTGATCCTCAACGTCGCGGGATACGGCGGGCTCGCGCTCTGGGCGCTCGTGCCCGTCGCGGCCGTGTGCATCGGAGCCGTGGCGGTCAGAGCGCGACGGTGAGCGGCGCGCTGCGCCGGCCGTGCAGGGCCGAGAGCGAACGGTCGACGTCGTCCTCGTCGTTGAAGACGTGGAAGGCGACCCGGGCGCGGCCCGCGCGTCCCGACGCGATCATTCCGGATGCCGTGAGCCGCGCGAGCGCGCAGCCCTCGGCATCCGGCCACGTGACGATGGCCGAGGGGCGTGGCTGCTCGTCCAGGTCCATTCCCGCGCGGAAGCGCGCGGCGAGCCCCGTCGTGTGCGCGTGCACGGCGGTCGGATCGGCCGAGGCGAACAGCGCGAGGGCGGGCGCGGCGCCGACGAACGCCTGCCAGGCCGGCGAGACGTCGAAGCGTCGTGCATCCGGTGCCGGCGGCGCCGACACGCCGTAGCAGGACGCCCACGGATCGTCCCCCGAGTACCAGCCGGCGTGCACGGGACGGAGTTCACGCGCGAGGGCCGGGGACAGGGTGAGGAAGCCGACCCCGCGGGGAGCGCACAGCCACTTGTACGCGTGGCACACCGTGGCGTCGAAGAGCGTGGCATCCACGGGCAACCACCCGGCCGCCTGCGTCAGATCGCACAGGGTGCGTGCGCCCGCCCGGGCCGCTGCGGCGGCGATCCCGGCGGCGTCGGCGACCTCGCCGGTGGCGGATTGCACGAGGGAGAACGCCACGAGCCACGTCTCGGCCGTGACCTCGTCGGCGAGACGGCTCAGAGGGACGGACCGCAGGCGTACGCCGCGACCCGCGTGCGCGAACGGGGCCACGAGCGACGCGAAGTCGCCTTCGGGGCACAGCACCTCCGCTCCGTCGGGCACGGCGGCGGCGATGAGCGAGACGGCGACCGAGGTCTGCGCGGCGATCGCGACACCCGACACGGGCGCGTGGACGAGGTGCGCGTAGGAGCGTCGGGCGTCTTCTACCGCCCGCGTGGCAGCGGCGACGTCGGGTCGCCCGGATGCCGCGGCCTGGAGGTCGGCGGACACGGCGGCGACCGTCGCGCGGGGCGGAAGCCCGAGTGTGCAGGCGGCGAGGTAGTCGCGGCCTCCGGCGAAGTGCGGCGCGAGGGTCATGCGACCAGCGTGCCCGCGCATCGCACATAGCACTACGGGAGGTTTTGCATGAAAAGCATTCGCCATGATTATGTTCTGGCATGAGCGATGCACCCCACGACGACGGGCTCGATGCGCACGTCCTCCGCGTCGTGAAGGCGATCGCCGACACCGGTTCGATCACGGCGGCGGCGCGCGCCCTCGGCTACAGCCAGCCCGCGGTGAGCCAGCAGCTGCGGCGGCTGGAGCGCCGCTCGGGCCTGCCGATCGTGGAACGCGTGGGGCGCGGGGTCCGGCTCACGGAGGCCGGGTGGGTGCTCGCCCGTCACGCAGCGACGGTGACGACCGCGCTGGATGCCGCCGCCGGCGACCTCGCGGAACTGCGCGGCATGCGGGCGGGACGCGTGCGGATCGCCGCCTTCCCGTCGGCATCCTCGACAGTCGTGCCCCGGGTGATCGCCGCACTGTCGGCTCGTCGGCCCGGGGTGGCGCTGAGCTTCGTCGAGGCCGAGCCGCCCGAGGCGATCGCGGCGGTCCGCGAGGATCGCGCCGACATCGCCCTCATCTACAGCTTCCCCGGCGACCGTCGCGAGCAGCTCGAGTCCGCGGCGGGCGGTCTGAGCGTCCGTGCGGTCGGCGGCGACGACACGGTGCTCGTCGTCCCCTCCGATCATCCGGTCGCGGGCGACGACCCGGTGGATCTGTCGCGTCTCGCGGGGGAGCGTTGGATCGCGGGATGCCCGCAGTGCCGCGGTCACCTCCTCGAAGCGTGCGGACGTGCCGGCTTCGTCCCCGACATCGCGTTCGAGACCGACAACTACGTCGCCGTCGAGAACCTCGTCGCCCAGCGGGTCGGCGTCGCCATCCTGCCGGGGATGGCCGTGGCATCCCTCCCGCTCGTCGCGGGGATCGCGGTGCCGCGCCTGCCGGTGTCCGAGGCGCGGACGCTGCACGTCGTCACGGCACGCGGAGCCGACCGGGTCCCGGCCGTCGGCGCGGCCCTGAGCGTCGTCGACGAAGTGCTCGTCGATCATCCGCACCCGGCGCCGGGGCGCCCGGGCCGCGCGGGCGCCGCCGAGTAGGATCGGGGGGTGTCTGCCACACCCGATCCCCGCACCACGACCGCCACCGGCGCCGATGTCCGCGTCCGCTTCTGCCCCTCCCCGACGGGGCTGCCGCACGTCGGTCTGATCCGCACCGTCCTGTTCAACTGGGCCTACGCGCGCCACAACGGTGGAAAGCTCGTCTTCCGCATCGAAGACACGGATGCCGCCCGCGACAGCGAGGAGAGCTACCAGCAGCTCCTCGAGGCGCTGCGCTGGATGAACATCGACTGGGACGAGGGCGTCGAGGTCGGCGGTCCGCACGCCCCGTACCGGCAGTCGCAGCGCCACGAGATCTACCGCGAGGTGCTCGACAAGCTCATCGCCGCCGGTGCGGTGTACGAGAGCTACTCCACCGCCGAAGAGATCGACGCCCGCAACGAGGCCAACGGTCGCGCGAAGCAGCTCGGATACGACAACTTCGACCGCTATCTCACCGATGAGCAGAAGGCGGCTTTCCGCGCCGAGGGACGTCAGCCGGCGTGGCGTCTGCGCGTGCCCGACCACGACCTCAGCTACGTTGACCTGATCCGCGGCGAGGTCACCTTCCCCGCCGGTTCGTTCCCCGACTTCGTGCTCGTGCGCGCCGGGGGAGTGCCGCTGTACCCCTTCGTGAATCCGGTCGACGACGCCCTGATGGGCATCACCCACGTCATCCGTGGTGAGGACCTCATGCCGTCGACGGCGCGTCAGCTCGCGCTGTACTCCGCTCTGGTGGATGCCGGGGTCACGACGTTCATCCCGCGCTTCGGCCACATGCCCCTCGTGTTGGGCGAGACCGGCAACAAGAAGCTGTCCAAGCGCGACCCGCAGGCCGACCTGTTCCTGCAGCGCGAGAAGGGCTTCATCCACGAGGGGCTGCTGAACTACCTGTCGCTGCTGGGCTGGTCGCTCTCGAGCGACCGCGACGTGTTCTCGCTCGACGAGATGATCGCGGCGTTCGACATCGGCGACGTGAACCCCAACCCGGCCCGCTTCGATCAGAAGAAGGCCGAGGCGATCAACGGCGACCACATCCGGATGCTGGATGCCGACGACTTCGCCGCCCGCATCGTGCCCTACCTCGCTGCCGCGGGGTACATCGGCGAGGAGCCGTCCGCGGAGCACCGCGCGATCATCGCGGCCGCCGCGCCCCTCGTGCAGGAGCGCGTGCAGCTGCTCGGCGAGGTGCCGGGGATGCTCGGCTTCCTCTTCGTCGACGAGGTGTCGTACGCCGAGGACGCGCTCAAGGGCCTGCCGGCGAATGCGGGCGAAGTGCTCGTGGCATCCGTCGGTGCGCTCGAGCTCGTCCCCGAGACGGAGTTCACCGCCGCCGCGGTCCAGGAGGCGCTGTCCGCCGCGCTCGTCGACGAACTCGGCCTGAAGCCCCGCGTGGCCTACGGTCCGCCCCGCGTCGCCCTGACGGGCCGTCGCGTGTCGCCCCCGCTGTTCGAATCGATGGAACTCCTCGGAAAGGCCGCGACGCTCCGTCGCCTCGACGCTCTGGTGCAGCACCTGGGCTGACACCCGCGGCGCACCGTCGCTGACCGTCCAGGACACGCGGATGCCACGCCGCGGCATCCGCGTGTCCTGGACGCCGAAGCGGGTGTGCGGCGCCGCGCGACGCGCGCGGGCGGGCGCCGGTTTGGCGCACGGCCCCACGTCACGTAAGCTTGATCCTCGGCACGAACTTCGGTTCAGCGCCTTGGGGTATGGTGTAATTGGCAACACGGCGGTTTCTGGTTCCGTTGTTCTTGGTTCGAGTCCAGGTACCCCAGCAAGACGAAAGCCCCGGTCAGGCCGCATTCCCGCGGACAGCCGGGGTTTCTTGCTTCTCCGCCGGCGCACGGGGAGCCCCTGGAGCCTCCTCCCGACCTTTGGTAGGCAGGAAGCATGACTTCCACCGACATCCGGCCACGGACCGACTCGCCGAGCGCGCGCGCCGCGCGGAAGAACCGGCTGCTCACGTGGATCACGCTGTCCATCGCCGCGGTCATCTGCGTGGCGATCGGCGTGGGGGCCTACGCCATGAACAACTCGTGGTGGACCGAGGAGTCGCCGGTCGCCGCCGCGGACCAGCAGCTGCCCGACGGCCAGTCCCGCTTCGATCAGGCGGGTCAGGACTACTTCAACCGGCAGGGGCGGGCGACCGTGGACCTCGCTTCGGGAACCGCCGCGACCGAGCTCGGTCTTCCCGTCGCCGGTACCACCGCGATCGACACGCTCGTCCCGCTCGCTCTGGACATCCGCCCGAGCGGCGAGGACATCACCTTCGGTGGAGTGTCGCACTTCGACATCACGACCGGGCAGGACGGCATCACGGGCGTCGCGGTCGAGCCCGCGTCCAGCAGCGTCTGGTCGGCGATCTCCACGGAACTCCGGGCGCGCGCGAGCGCGTGGGGCTGGTCGGATGCCGATCTCGCGACGTTCGGCGACCAGGTCGGCGCCGCGGCGCGCGATGAGGGCGTGGCGTCGACGGTGAGCCTCCCCGCCGTGGCATCCGGTGGGCTGACCATCACCGCCGCCGTGAACGTCACCGACGGGGGATCGCTCCAGCTCGTGTACACGCTGACACGCTGATCCACCGACCCGCGCTCAGCGCGCCGCCAGCCGCGGCCCCTCGTACGCCCGGACGGGCGGCAGCTCCCCGTCGTACCGCGCGATGCTCACGGCCACCCGCGCGCCGCTCGACGCCTGGGTGAGTTGCGACGTGCCGACGTCCTTCGTCAGGACGTTGACGTTGCCGTTCACGCAGTCGGCGATCTCCGGGGCGCTGGGGTCGTACCAGGCTCCCGTGTGCATCTGCGCGACTCCGGGCAGCAGCGCGTCGGTGGTCACGACGCCCGCGAGCAGGCTGCCCTGCGCGCTGCGGACCAGCGCGACGTCGCCGTCGGTCAGCCCGCGCGCGGCCGCGTCGGAGGGGTGCAGTCGGACCGGTTCGCGGTCGGCGACCTTGGTCGAGCGGCTGGGCGCGGCCATGTCCAGCTGGCTGTGCAGACGGCGCGAGGGCTGGGTGCACAGCAGCTTCAGGTCGTAGGGGGAGCCGGGCGGTTCGGCGGGGTCGATCCAGACCGCGTGTCCGGCGGTGTCGGCGAGTCCGAAGGCGTCGAGGGTGGTGGAGAACAGCTCGATGCGACCGCTGGGCGTGTCCAGGGGATGTGCGACGGGATCCGCACGGTAGTCGGTGAACGCGTCGTCCCGGTAGTGGTGCTGGGGGAGCGGTGTTCCGCCGTTCCGCCAGAACTCGTCGAACGGGGGCGCGTCCGGCGTGTCCGGTCTTTCGCGCCAGTCCTCGTAGATCTTCTCCAGCCACGCCCGGCTGTCGCGGCCCTCCGCGAAGTCGGCATCCAACCGCCGGGCCAGCTGGTCGTAGATCCAGAACTCCTCGCGGGCCTCGCCCACCGTGGCGACGGCGCGCGGCATCGTGCGCAGGCGCGTGTCGCCCGCCCCGGCCGCGAGGTCGTCGCGTTCGAGGCCGGTCGCGGCGGGGAGCACGATGTCGGCGTGACGGGCCGTCGGGGTCCAGTGGAACTCGTTCACCACGAGCGTGTCCACCGTGGCGACGGCTCGGGTCAGACGCCGGAGATCCTGGTGATGGTGGAACGGGTTCCCGCCCGCCCAGTACACGAGTCGGATGTCGGGCAGCTCCAGGGTGCCCCCGTCGTACGGAATCGTCTCGCCCCCGTGGAGGAGGAGGTCGCTGATGCGGGCGCAGGGGATGAAGTCCGTGACGGGGTTCCGCCCCTGCGGGAACGTCGGCAGCGGGACCGGCACGACGCCGACTCCGTAGTCGCCCATCGAGCCGTAGCCGTGGGTGAAGCCGCCGCCGGGAAGACCGATCTGTCCGAGGAACGCGGCGAACGTCACCGCCGCGAAGATCGCCTGTTCTCCGTGTTCGGCACGCTGCAGCGAATAGGTCACGTTCACCAGCGCCCGCCCGGCCGCCGCGCGGCGCGCGAGGTCGCGGATCGTCGCGGCCGGGACCCCGCTCACGGCTTCCGCCCACTCCGGCGTCTTCGCCACGCCGTCGGGCTCACCACGGAGGTAGGCGCGGACCCGGTCGGCGCCGACCGTGTGCGTGGCGAGGAACGCCTCGTCGGCGAGCCCCTCCGTCACCAGCGTGTGGGTGAGGGCCAGGAGCACCGCCGTGTCGGTTCCGGGCCGGATGCCGACCCACTCGGCATCCCACTCGGCCAGGGTGTCGTCCCGCTGGGACGACACCGAGACGATGCGCGTCGACGCGGCCGCCTCGCCCGCCAGGCGCGTCCCCACGTGACGGTCGTGGCCGCCCGGCACCACCCAGGTGTTGGACCGGCGAAGTCCGCCGAACGCGATCATGAGGTCGGTGTGCTCGGCGATGTGCCTCCACGACGGCGGACGGTTGCGTAGTTCGCGCATCCCTCGCGGCCCGATGAGGTGGGGGAGCAGCACGAGACTCGCGCCGCGACTGTAGTCGTTGATCGACCGGGTGTACCCGCCGATGGAGGTGAGGAACCGGTGGAGCTGGCTCTGCGCGTGGTGGAACCGCCCCGCGCTGCCCCATCCGTACGAGCCCCCGAAGATGCCGCGGTTGTCGTGGACGGTGCGCACCCGATCGAGTTCGCGCGCGAGCAGGTCGAGGGCTTCGTCCCACCCGACCTCCAGGTATTCGTCGTCGGGGGTTCCGCGGAGCGGGTCGGGACCCGGGCCCCGTTCGAGCCAGCGGCGGCGAATCGCGGGACGGGTGACACGAGACGGATGGCGCAGACCCTCCGCGACCGCGGCGATGGCGGGGGCGGCGTCCGGATCGTCGGAGTGGGGCCGCGTCTCGACGACCTCGCGGCCGTCGTCCGAGATCTCGACCTGGAAGGTGCCCCAGTGCGTGCTGCTCTCCTGCGTTCGCGTCACCCGTCCATCGTGGTCCACGTCACGCCGTCAGGCCGCCGGGTGCGCAACACGGCGTCAATGTACCGCCGAAGACGCCCCGCGCGGGTCGGCGGGGCGTCTTCGGACGGGGACGCGATCAGGGCGTCGCGTACGCCGGGATGGCGGAATCGATCATCCAGTACTCGGACTGCGTCCTCGCGGAGTCGTCGGTGAAGTCGGAATCGCGGATCATGAGGTATCGAGTCGGATCGCCGCCGTCGTTCCACGTCGTGTCGACCGCGAGCCACTGGTCGTCGACACGCACCTTGTTCCACGCGTGCGGGCCGCCGGAGAGGACGTCGCCGGCCACGACGACCGTCTCCACTCCCGCGGCGTTGGCGAGGGCGGAGAACGCGTAGGCGTAGCTCGCGCAGACACCGGTGCCGTCGAGGAGCGTGCCGGTGGCGTTCCACGCCGACTCGTATCCGGGGGGTATCCCGTCGAACTCATAGGACTGCAGGGCGGCGAACGCCTCGTCGTCGTATTCGGCGTGGGAGATCAGCCAGTCATTGAGTGCGGCGACCTTGTCCCGGGGACTCATCGCGTCGTTCGTCACCTCGCCGACGACGCTGTCCACCTTGGACTTCATCTCCGCCTGCAGGGTGCGCACCTGGTCGGTGGGCAACGAATACGTGACCAGCAGCGACTTCCCGCCGTTGCGGAGTCCGACGTAGTTCATGTTGAACGCGTACGGGTTCTGGTACCGCGCTTCGTAGACGGCGTCGTACGGATCCGGCGCGCCGGGCTGGTCGACGTAGGCCGAGATGTCGATCACCTTGGTCTGCGCGATGAGATGCGCCCCGAGATAGCGCGTGAACTCGGTGCTCCCGTAGACGGGGTAGCCGAGGTCGGGTGTCTCCGAGACAGGGGTGTCAGCGCTGTCCTCGGGTACCTCGAACGACTCGAACCGCGGCTGCCCGGTCGGCGGCGCGGCCGCGAGTGCCGCAGCGTTGAACTGGGCGATGGCCGCGGCCGGGTCGGGCGTGGAGTTCTTGGTGATCGGGATCCATTCGCCCAACAGCGTGTTCCGGCCGCGCAAGGCGATGACCCAGCGGTTGCCGTAGTCGAGCACGGCATTCTCGTCCAGGAAGGCGACGGTGCTCCGCGTCCGCCCGTCGACCGAGGTGACCGGGAGGACTTTCTGCACGTTCTCGATGCCCTCGATGAACCCGCTTGACCCCCAGTTCTTGAGCGCGGAAGCGGCGTTGAAGGCGACCTCCAGCGGCATCCATCCCGCCACCTGTTCGAGATCGTTCGCCTGATAGGACGAGTAGCGCGTCCCGTCGGTCGCGATGACCCCGATGTCCGAGCCGAGCGACTGCGCGACGCGCGCGGCCTCCTCGGAGTCGAGCGTGTCTCCGCCGTCGACCTGGTCCTGCGTGAGGGCGCGGTAGTTGAAGCCCTCGAGCCCCAGGTTCTGGGCCGTGACGAAGGAGGCCCGATTCGATTGATTGTTCTCGGTCTGGCCCGCGGACGACCACTCGGTCTCTCTGACTTCGGCCACGAGCTTCTGGATGGCCTGCCCGTCGCGCTCGACCTCATTGGTCACGATCAGGTAGCTGGTGGCACCGTCGACGGGCGCCCACGACATGGTGAGGCTGCCGGCTTCGGCGCCGGAGCCGAAGGTGACGTCGGGGGTCGCGAGCGTCGACTCGACGGTGAACCGGGTGACCAGCGGCTTCGCCCGCGGAGTGCCGTCCTTCTCGAGGTGACGCACGAGGAAGTACTCCTCGTGCAAGCCCCACGGAAAGGCGAGATCACCGTCCCTCTCCTGGATCTGGCGATCCCCGGCCCCGGCGGAGGCTCTCCCCGATTCGTCGCCGCTGACCAGAACCTTCCCGCCCGGATCGGCCTGGTAGGCACGGAACTCGGCCGGCCTCGTCAACGCCGCGTCGTAGTACACCTCGATCGCCCAGTCCGGGGCATCCGCCTCGGGGCGTCGGTCGGGGTCGGGGGTGGGGTTCTCCGCCTCGTGGGCGGCGTTGGCCGCGTCGAAGTCGTAGTCGGCGTCGAACTCGAACTCGTGGTCGCGCGGCAGACCCAGTTGCGGTTCGGTGAAGTCGTACAGCGTCGAGCGGTCGGCATACACGCGTTCGTTGGATCCGGTCACCGCGGGAACGATGACGAAGGCGGCGACGACCGCGAGGACGGTGACGACGGCGATGCCGCCGACGAGGAGTCCCGCTGTGAGCCCCCGACGTCGGCGCCGCGGTGTGGGCTCGCCGGATGCGGGGATCGCCGTTGCATCGGCAGACGTCGGTAGGGACGCTTCTGCGGAGGTGACGCCGGCTGGCACGGATATGCCCGTGGATGCCGGGTGCACGTGCCCCGTCCACGTCGTGCCGTCCCAATACCTCAGCTGGCGCGGGTCCCAGGGGTCGGCGTACCAGCCCTCCGGCGTGTTGTTCGGCTCATCGGACATGCGTTCGGCCTTCCCCCCAGGTCTGAATCTCCGATGGTTCCCGATGCGGGACGGAGTGGCAAAGGCGCGCGCCGGACGCGCCACATCGTGTATGTGCGGCGTGCCGCGATAGCATCCGATTCCCGCTCCGTCCCGAGAGAAGGTCTGGCGTGACCCGATCGTCATCCGTCGTCATCGTCCTCGTCACCGTCGCACTGCTCACGAGTGGCTGCACGGCCCCCGCCGAGCCCGCCGTCCCCGCGGCTCCGACGGCGGCAGCGAGCGCGGGCCCCGACGGCGGGTCCCAGGCGCTTCCTCCCACGATCGTGTCGCCCGGTCAGCTCGAGGGCACCGATGTCGCCGTGGTCATCGGCACCGCGCTCGTCATCGCGGTCGACGACGGCACCGAGGACCAGTGGCACGGAACCACCGCCGACGTGACGATCGCCGAGTTCTCCGCCGGTGGTTCCGATGAGGGAGCGACCTTCCGGCCCGGCTTCATCGCGCGCAAGATCGGGACGACCGCGGCGACCTTGACGGCGCCGGACGGCACGGTGCGCGCGTTCACGATCGCGGTCGTCGCGCCCTGAGGCGACCGTCAATAGCGCGCGAGCACCGACAGCAGCGGATCGCCCGCGGGCGTCTCGGCGCGCAGCGCCTTCGTCTCCACGCCGTCGAGGTGCGCTGCGACGTGATCGGCAGCCGCGGCGCCGTCGCCGGCGGCGAGGAGGGCGATGAGTTCGTCGTGCTCGGCGATCGAGGCGCCCTGTTCGATGTCGCGCCCGTAGATGGTGAGGATCAGGGCGGTCCGTGAGACCACCTCCGACATGTAGCGCTGGAGGAGCGCGTTCCCGCTCTCGCGGGCCAGCAGGATGTGGAACTCGCCGCCCAGCCGCGCGGATGCCGCGCTGCGGCGCTCCGTCCACGCCTCCCGCTCTGCGCGGGCGTGAGCCCGGAGCCGCTCGTGGATGCCGTCGTCCCACCGCTCCGCGACGCGCAGCACGGCCTCGCGCTCGAGCGCGCGCCGCACCACGAACGCGTCCCGCGCCTCCTCGATGGTGGGCTGCGCCACCTCGGCCGATCGCCCGTGCGGGGACTCGACGAGCCCGTCGTTCACCAGGCGTGTGAGCACGGTGCGCACCAGCGTGCGACTGACGCCGTAGTGCGCGGCGAGGGCCTCTTCGCCCAGCTTCGTTCCGGGCGTGAGCGCGCCCTCGATCACCGCCGCGCGGACGGATGCGTACGCGCGCTCCGCGCGATCTGCGGGTGTCCCGTTGCTGCCGTCTGTGCTCGCGACCATGCCGAAACTGTATACGAAGACTGTCTTTGTACCCCGTCTTACGGCGTAGGCACCGCCGAAACGTGCGTGACTCATGGCTGAAATCGCCGCGACCTGTATACGAGCTAGAACAGTATCTGTATACAGAAAGGCGCGACCCATGAACCTGACCTTGACGGCCCAACAGCGAGAGCTGCTCGACCGATCCGTCCTCGCCGGTGAGGCGGGCACGGTGGCGGACCTGGTGAGTCTCGCGCTTCGGGAGACGGCGGGCGGGGTGACACGTCGATCACTGCCGGGATCAGCGAGCGTCGTGCGCGCTTGGCGAGACGACATCGCCTTCACGCCGGGGCCCGAGCGGGTCGTGCGAGCCGAGCACCGGCTCCTGCCCGGAACGGGCAAGGCGTTCGAGGTGCGTGCCGGGCAGATCCTCCGCGTGGCCCAGGTCGACGGCGATCAGTGCGCCGACCTGAACGTCTTCTCTCTGCACGACTATCGCGAGGCGATGCACGTCGGTCGCACGCGCACGCTGCACGGCATCCATCCGGGGGAGGGGTCGTTCCTGTGGTCGGCGCCTCCGCGGGAGCGGGCGATGATGTTCCTCCTCTCCGATGCGGCGGGCCTGAACGACACCCTCTTCCCGCGCTGCAGTGCCGCGATGTACGAGTCCATGTTCGGCTTCGCCGAGCACACCAACTGCGCCGACATGCAGGCCGAGGCGCAGCGCGAGTACGGACTGACCCCCGACGACGTGCACGATTCGTTCAACCTCTTCATGGCCACGCGCGTCAACGTGGACGGGTCGATCGAGGTGGTCCACCAGCACACGCCGGCGACCGCCTTCGTCGAGATGCTCGCCGTCATGGACGTCCTCGCCGTGCCGAACGTCTGCGGCAACGACATCTTCCGCACGAGCAACTACTCGCTGCGGCCGCTCGACGTCACCGTGTTCGACGCCGCCGAGTCCGACCTCGACCGCGTGCCGCCGCTGCAGGTGCACCGCGCGCAGCGCACGCCCGCGGACTTCGCTCAGCCGGAGATCCGTGCGGAACGGAGTCTGCAGAGGGACGCCGCGTACGAGCCCCGTTTCGCCCGCACGCCGGTCACGGTCGACCGCCTCCCGATCGAGCTCGGCGAAGCGGACACCGCGCTGCTCCACGCCCACGCGCGTCGCGACCTATACGGCGACGACGACGAGGCCGCGCTGCGTGACATCGTCCTCAGCTGGTGGGTGCAGAGCCATGCATGACGTCGAGGACTTCGACGCCCTGACGCCGTACGAGCGGTACAAGCTGATGGCCTCGCTCATCGTGCCGCGGCCCATCGCCTGGGTGACGACGCTCGGCCCGGACGGAGTGCCCAACGCCGCGCCCTTCTCGATGTTCGCCATGGTCGGGGAAGACCCCCCGCTCGTCATGGTGAGCATCGACCGCCTGCCCGGCGGCGCCCGCAAGGACACCGCGGTGAACATCGACGCGACCGGCGAGTTCGTCGTCCACCTCGTCGACCGGCCCCTGGTGGAGGCGATGGATGCCACGAGCGTGCGGCATCCCCCCGAGATCGACGAGCTCGCACACCGCGCGATCGTCACGGTGCCCGCGGCATCCGTCCGTCCGCCCGTGATCGCCGAGGCACCCGTCGCGCTCGAATGCGTGCTGTTCTCGCGCATGGACATCCCGAGCCGCGAGATCTACTTCGGTCGCGTCCAGCGCCTGCGCACGCGCCCCGGTCTCGTCGACCGCGCGCGGATGCGCGTGCGGCTCACCGATTACGCCCCGGTCGCTCGGTTCGGGGCGAGCTTCTACACGACCACCCGCGAACGCTTCACCCTGACCGGCGATCCCACGACCGACATCGATTCCCTCTGAGCTCCACCCGACCACAGGAGAACACCATGACCCGACTCTCACGCCCCCTGTCCGCTGTCGCCGTCGGCGCCGCCGTGGCCGCCGCGCTGACCGGTTGCGCGTCCGGCGGGGCCGCGGCTCCCGCGGCGGCTCCCGGTCTCGCCATCGGAGCGACCGACCTGTCCGGCGTCTGCCCGGCGACCGTCGTCATCCAGACCGACTGGAACCCGCAGGCCGAGCAAGGCGGACTGTTCACCCTTCTCGGCCCGGATGCCCGGATCGACGCGGGGAAGAAGAGCGTGTCCGGGCCGCTCATGTCCCAGGGGGAGTGGACCGGGGTGAACGTCGAGATCCGCGCGGGCGGACCCGCGATCGGCTTCTCGGGAGTCCCGGCCCAGATGTACACAGACCCCGACATCCTGCTCGGCTGGGTGAACACCGACGACGCCATCGCGGCATCCGACACCCTCCCGACGACCGCGGTGATGTCGACCTTCGAGAAGGCGCCGTGGGCGATCATGTGGGACCCGAAGACCTACCCCGACGTGCACTCCATCGCCGACCTCGCCAAGACGGATGCCACGGTCCGGTACTTCGACGGCACGACGTACATGGACTACCTCACCGGCTCGGGACTCCTGCGCACCGACCAGCTCGACGGGTCGTACGACGGTACGCCCGCCGCCTTCATCGCCGCCGACGGAACCGCCGCGCAGCAGGGTTTCGCGACGGTCGAGCCCTGGGTGTACGAGAACGCGATCCCCGAGTGGGGTCGCGCTCTCGACTACCAGCTCGTCGCCGACACGGGGTACCCGATCTACGCGGTGGCGCTGGCTGCGCGCAGCGCCGACATCGACACGCAGGCGGACTGCCTCTCGAAGCTCGTCCCGGTCGTCCAGCAGGCGAGCGTGGACTACTTCGCCGACCCCGCCGCGACCAACGCACTGATCGTGTCGGCGGTGGAGCAGTACGACAACGGCTGGGTCTACCCGGCCGCGGAGGCCGAGAACTCCACCGCGCAGCAGCGGGCGCTCGGCCTCGCCGCCAACGGGGCGGACGGGACCTTCGGCTCCTTCGACGAGGCGCGGGTGGCCCGCGTGCAGTCGATCGTGACCCCGATCCTGACCGAGAAGGGCGTGACGGTGCCGGCGGGGCTGACGCCGGAGCAACTGGCGACCAATCGGTTCCTCGATCCCGCCATCGCTCTTCCCTGAGTCACGGCTCCGCGCAGACCGCGGTGCGACTTCGGTCGTACCGCGGTCTGTGTTTTCGCCTGCCCGAATGTGTTGCTTCATGTGGGTGCGTGTTGTACTGTGTGGGAATCTTCGAAGGGGATCCCGTGTACGCAATGGAGCGCCAGCAGCTCATCGAGCGCGAACTGCGCGAGATCGGACGCGTCAGCGTCGTCGACCTCGCCCGCCGTTTCGACGTCACCACAGAGACCGTTCGTCGCGACCTCGACCGTCTCGAGCAGACCGGCGCCCTGCGTCGCGTCCACGGCGGCGCCGTCGGTACGGACCGTGCGAGCACCACCGAGGTCTCGCTGTCCGAACGCCGCCTCCGCCAGGGTGACGCCAAGCGCGCCATCGGTGCCGCGGCGGCGCGTCTGCTCACTCCCGGGTTCCGCGGCTCGATCTTCATCGACGCCGGGACCACCCCCGCGGCCGTGGCCGCAGAACTCCCGCTCGTCCTCGGCGACAGCTCGGGCGAGGTCGAGATCGTCACGCACTCCCTCGAAGCGGCCCACCTGCTCGCGGGCGACGACCGTGTCTCGCTCACCGTGATCGGCGGCAAGGTCCGCGGGGTCACCGCCGCCGCCGTCGGGGCGCACACGGTGCGCTCGATCGGCGAGCTCCGCCCCGACATCGCCTTCGTCGGCACCAACGGGCTCAGTGCCGGATTCGGTCTCAGCACGCCCGATCCCGAGGAAGCGGCCGTGAAGACGGCGATCATCCGAGCCGCGCGACGGGTGGTGGTCGTCGCCGACACCGCCAAGTTCGGGGAGGAGCTGCTCGTGCGCTTCGCGCGCCTCGACGAGATCGACGTGCTCGTCACCGACGGGACACCGCCCGAACCGCTCGCGGACGCCCTGGCCGACGCCGATGCGGAGGTGCGCGTCGCATGATCGTCACCGTCACCGCCAACCCGTCGGCCGACCGCGCGGTCGAGCTGCCCGGCCCCCTCGTGCCGGGCGAGGTGCAGCGCGCCGCGTCCTCGCGTGAGGACGCGGGCGGCAAGGGCGTCAACGTCTCCCGCGTCGTGTCCGCCGCCGGGGCGCCCACCCGTGCCGTCGTCCCCGTCAACGCGCACGACCCGTATCGCCTGCTCCTGGACGACGCCGGCGTCGATCTCGACATCGTCGCGGTCGAGGGGCGGGTGCGCGCGAACCTCACGATCACCGACCCGCAGGGCGAGACGACCAAGCTCAACCTGCCCGGTGCGGAGCTCTCGCCGTCGGAGGCGGCCGCGCTCACCGAGGGTGTCGTCGCCGCCGCGGAGAACGCCACATGGCTCGTCCTCGCCGGATCGTTGCCGCCGGGCGTGCCCACGACCTTCTACGCGGACCTCATCGCCGCCGTGCGCGATCGGTGGGGCGACACGGCTCCGCGCATCGCGGTCGACGCGTCCGGGGCGGCTCTCGCGGCCGTCGTCGAGTCCGCACGGCCCGACGTGATCAAGCCGAACCACGAAGAGCTGGCCGAGCTCGTCGGCGAGGATGCCACGGCCGACGCCGACGTCCTGCTCGAAGCCGCGCGGCGCGCCGCTGCCCTCGTCCCCGGCCGGGTGGCATCCGCTCTCGTCACCCTCGGTGCCGACGGCGCACTGCTGTTCGACGGCGACGGCGCGTGGCGCGGTCGCGCGCCGAAGATCCAGGTCGCGAGCACGGTCGGGGCGGGCGACAGCTCGCTCGCCGGCTACCTGCTCGCCGACCTCGACGGGGCCACGGCCCCCGAACGCCTCGCCCGCAGCATCGCCTACGGCGCGGCTGCGGCGACCCTCCCGGGGACACAGGCCCCGACACCGGCCGATCTGCCCGCGGGGCCGATCGCCGTGACCGTTTTCTCCACCCCCACCGCAACATCCTGACCACGAAAGGTCACCGAACAATGTCCGACATCATCACACCGGAGCTCGTCAGCCTCGACGCGCCCCTGGGGGCCGACAAGCAGTCGGTCATCCGTGCTCTGGCCGAGCGTGTCGTCGCGCAGGGCCGCGCGACCAGCGCGCAGGAACTCTTCGACGATGCGTGGGCCCGCGAGCAGAAGGACGAGACCGGCCTCCCCGGGGGCATCGGCATCCCGCACGCCCGCAGCGCCTCCGTCACCGAGCCGACCCTCGCGTTCGCCCGACTGACGCCGGGCGTCGACTTCGGCGCCCCCGACGGTCCCGCCGACGTCGTGTTCCTCATCGCCGCGCCCGCGGGCGCCGACGAGGCGCACCTCGCGGTGCTGTCGCAGCTCGCCCGGAGCCTCATGAAGCCCGAGTTCACCGGTGGTCTCCGCGCCGCGGCGACGCCGTCGGACGCGGTTCGGATCATCACGGATGCCATCACCCCGGCGCCCGAGGCGCCTGCCGCTCCCGCGGCCACGCGCGCCGAGAACCGTGCCGCCACGGCCACCAAGACCACCAAGATCGTCGCCGTGACCGCCTGCGCCACGGGCATCGCCCACACGTTCATGGCGGCGGACGCCCTCACGGCAGCCGGCGCCGAGACCGACGGTGTCGAGCTCATCGTCGAGCCGCAGGGCTCCAGCGGCTACAAGGCCCTGCCGCAGAGCGTCATCGACGACGCCGACGCCGTGATCTTCGCCGTCGACGTGGACGTGCGCGAGCCCCAGCGCTTCGCGGGCAAGCCGGTCGTGCGCGCCGGCGTCAAGCGCGGCATCGAGCAGCCGAAGCAGCTCATCGCCGAGGCGGTCGCCGCGGTCGACAACCCGAATGCCGCACGCGTCGCCGGTGCGGCCGCCGGCGCCTCGGCCGCCGCACCCGCGGTCCCGCAGTCGGTGGGCCGCCGCATCCAGCGCTGGCTGCTGACCGGCGTGAGCTACATGATCCCGTTCGTCGCCGGCGGCGGCCTCCTGATCGCGCTGGGCTTCCTGCTCGGCGGCTACGAGGTCACCAAGAACGCGGCCAACGTCATCATCCAGAACTCGCTCTGGGACCTGCCCACCGAGGGCATCACGTCGCCCCTGGGGCCGATCGGACAGTACCTCGGGTCGGTCGCCTTCATGATCGGTGCGACCTCGATGGGCTTCATCGTCGCCGTGCTGGCGGGCTTCATCGCGTACGCGATCGCCGACCGCCCGGGCATCGCGCCGGGCTTCGTCGCCGGTGCCGTGGCGGTCCTGATGAACGCCGGCTTCATCGGCGGCATCATCGGCGGTCTGCTCGCGGGCTTCATCGCCTGGTGGCTCGGACGTTTCGACGCCCCGCGCTGGCTGCGGGGACTCATGCCGGTGGTGATCGTCCCGTTCCTCGGCTCGATCTTCGCCTCGGGCCTGATGATCCTGTTCCTCGGCCGTCCGATCGCCGCGCTCATGGCCGCCCTGACCGAGGGGCTGACGTCGCTCGCCGCGAGCGGTGCCGGCGCCGTTCTGCTCGGCGTGATCCTCGGTCTCATGATGTGCTTCGACCTCGGCGGTCCGGTCAACAAGGTCGCCTACGTCTTCGCCACGACCGGCCTCGCCGCCGCGACGCAGACCAACACGGCGCCGTACCTCATCATGGCGGCGGTCATGGCCGCGGGCATGGTTCCGCCGCTCGCGATGGCGCTGGCCTCCACGGTCCTCGCCCGCGGACGCTTCACCCCGGTCGAGCGGGAGAACGGCGCCGCGGCCTGGCTGCTGGGCGCATCGTTCATCTCCGAGGGCGCGATCCCGTTCGCCGCGGCCGACCCGCTGCGCGTCATCCCGGCCTCGATGGTCGGCGGCGCGATCACCGGTGGACTGAGCATGCTGATCGGGGTGCAGTCCTACGCCCCGCACGGCGGAATCTTCGTGCTCTTCGCGATCAATCCGGTGTGGGGTTTCCCCCTCGCGATCATCGTGGGTACGGTCGTTTCGGCGCTGCTCGTCGTCGCACTCAAGCGTGTCGGCGGTGCCCGCAAGGAAGAAGCCCCCGTCTCCGAGTCCGCTCCCGCGGTCACGGTCGCGGCCTAAGGCCCCATCGGTTCGAAAGGAATCACCATGGCAGAACGTCAGGCGACCATCGCCAGCAGCTCCGGCCTCCACGCCCGTCCCGCGAAGCTCTTCGTGCAGGCCGTGCAGGAGAAGAAGGTGCCCGTCACCATCGCGGCCGAGGGCGGACCCGACCTCAACGCCGGCAGCATCCTTTCGCTGATGGGCCTGGGGGCCGGTCACGGCACGGTCGTGACGCTCAAGGCCGAGGGGGAGGGCGCCGAGCAGGCGCTCGACGAGCTCGTCGCGCTCCTGGAGACCGATCTCGACGCGCAGTAGGCACGTCCTGCTCCGCTCCGCTCCCTCTCACCGATAAACGCGATCCACAACGGGAAACGTGACGACAGACCGTGTCTCGGCGCGGATCGCGTTGATCGCGGGGGACGGAACACAGAACACCGGATGCCACGGCCCGACGGGTCGTGGCATCCGGTGTTCTCGTCTGTGTGCGGGAGTCAGACCTCGGTCGAATCGCCGGGTGCCAGGTCGACGAAGGAACCGCCGTTCTGCTCGACCGCCCAGGTCAGGCGCGCATCGCCCATCTGCTTGCCCGCGACGGACAGGGTCATGTCGTGCGTGGCGAACGCGCGCGCGGGCTTGACCGCGAGGACGTAGTCGATCGCCTCCGAGATCTTCAGCCACGGAGCCCCGACGGGTGCGGCGAGCAGGGCGACGTGCGCTCCGCGCGGCACCGTGTATGAGTCCCCGGGATAGAAGAACGCATCGTTGACGAGCACGCCCACGTTGTCGACGACGGGGATCGATTCGTGGATCACCGCGTGGGTGCCACCGAAGAACTCCAGGTGGAACGGCCCGAGATCGAGCGTGTCCCCGGGATGGACCGCGATGATGTCGAATCCCGCCGCCGCTTTCCGTACGCCCTCGGGACCGTAGACCGGTACACCCGGGTGGGCCTTCTGGAGCCGTGTCAGGTGCTCGGGCGTCCAGTGGTCCGCGTGTTCGTGGGTGATGACGACCCCGACGAGCCCGGTCAGTTCCTCGAGCGGCGAGGTGAAGACGCCGGGGTCGATGACGAGTGTGTGTCCCGCCTCGCTGAGGACGAGGGCGGCGTGTTCGCGTTTGGTGACCTGCATGTGTGGGAGTCAACTCCGCGGTGGGGGACCCTGCAAGCGCTGGACGGCGAGTCATCGGGATGCCACAGGGGGAACGTCCTGCGTCGGCCGGGTATTCGCGCTTCCCTCGCGGCGGTCGGCACGGTACGGTGGGCGGGACACGCCCGGGCTGCGAGTCATTCGCGGCCCGATTTGTCGTGCGCGGCATCCGTAGTGCATACTTGAACGGTTGCGACGCGGCCCCATCGTATAGCGGCCTAGTACGCCGCCCTCTCACGGCGGTAACGCGGGTTCGAATCCCGCTGGGGTCACCAACAGAGAAAAGCCTCGACCGAAGGGTCGGGGCTTTTCTCATGTTCCGGTGCCGTGGCTGGACGAGGAGCGGATGGGCACCCACCGCCCGGAGGCCCCGACCCTCCGCGGAGTCGGGGCCGTGCGCCTACGCTTCGTGCGACCCCCGACGCTTCCGCACGATGCGCCGGACACCCCACACGATCAGCACCGCGACGCCCGCGACGGCGATCCAGGGGAGCAGGAAGCCCAGGCCGATCACCACCCCGTTCAGCGTCGCGATGAGTCCGTTCCACCCGGCGACCAGGCCGTCGCCGAAGCCGGCCGGATCGGCGGTCACCGTCACCGAACGCGTGTTCACCTGCACGCTCAGCGACGACATCGCCACCTGCGACTCGATCGAGGTGAGCACGGCCCGGTCGGAGTCGAGTTGCGCCTGCCGCTCCGACAGCGCGGACTCGGCGGCGATGAGGTCGGCCACCGACCCGGCCTGAGCCATGAGTTCGGTCAGGCGGGCAACGGACGCCTCGCCGGCGGCGACGCGGGCACGCAGGTCGACCGTCTGCTCGGTGACGTCGGAGCGGTTGACGCTCGTCGCACTGACCTCGCCGACCGCGGAGAGCCCGTCCATGACCGAGGTCAGGGCGTCGGCCGGTACCCGCAGGGTGATCCAACCGGACGAGACGTCCGGCTGTGCCGCTGTCCCGTCGAGAGGCACCACGCCGTACCCGCCCCCGACCTGCGAGGACTCGACGTACCCGCCGGCCGAGCCGGCGGCATCCGTGATCTGCTGGAGGGCCGCGCGCACGTCGTCGACCTCCACGGTGACGGAACCGGTGGCGACGATGTCGCGACCCGCATCGGCCGCGGTGCCCGATGACGCCGCCACCCCGCTCGATGAGTCACCGGTGACGCCTCCGGGGGCGACCGGCGCACTGAAGTCGCGCGACCCGTCCACGGCACCCTGGCCGGGGTCGGCTGCGCCGCCCGCCTCGGATCCGGGGGCGAACTGCTCGGTCACACCGCCGTCGGACCGGCTCGCCCCCGAGATCGACGAGCCCGACGTGCCGGTGGAGGTGGTGAGCGCGGGTCCGACCACGGCCGCGACCACGACCACGGCGGCCGCGGCGCCGACACCTGTCCACACGCCCCGTCGGCGGCGGCGGCGCGCGGCGCGCTCGTCGGCGATCCGCGCGAAGACGGTGGCCTCGATGGCATCCACGCGATCGGCGCGCAGGGGGGGAAGGCTGGGGGTGGTCATGAGGTCTCCGTCTCCATCGCGGTGGCGCGCACCCGGGAACGGATGCGGGAGAGGCGGTTGCGCACCGTCCCGTGCGAGACGCCGAGCGTCTCGGCGGCGGCCTGGTAGCCGTAGCCCTCGGCCGCGCACAAGCGGAAGATCTCGCGGTCGAGATCGCCGAGTCCGTCGACGGCGGCGAGGATGGCCCCGACCGTCTCGGCCTCGACCACCTGGTTCTCGACGTCGACGAGGGCGGGGATGCGTTCGTCCAGTTCCGCCGTCTCTCCGTGCCGACGCCGCGACCGGAGCCGGTTCTGCGCCTGGAGTCGACAGACGGTGGCGAGCCACGGCAGCAGGGACGCGCCCTCGAGTCGCAGCTTCGGGATCTTCCGCCAGGCGACGACGAACGTCTCCTGCACGACGTCCTCCGCGTCGCTCTCGTCGTGGACGAGCCCGAACGCGATCCAGTACACGGGTCGCACGTACGCGCGGTACAGCGAGCGGAAGGCGTCCTCCGACCCGCCGGCGGCGCGCGCGACGAGCGCCCTGTCGTCGATCACGTCGTCGGTCATGGCATCCGTTCCCTCGTGTGGGCGCCCGTGCGAGCACTCTCTCACTCAGAGGTGTCCGCCGGCGCGTGATCGTCTCATACCCGGTTCCGGACGGGATGCCGAGCCGACGAGGCGGTCGGTAGACTTCAGCGTTTCCCCCGAACGAAAGGCCTTTGATGGAGCTGCAGCTGGACCCGGTGTTCCAGACGGTCACCCTCGTGGTGCTCGTCCTGATCCTCGCCGCGGATCTGCTCATCATCCTGGCCCGGCCCCACATCCCCTCGCCGAAGGAATCGACGCTGTGGGTCGTGTTCTACGTCGTGCTGGCGTTGGCGTTCGCCGGGGTGCTGGCGATCGTGGCCGGGGGAGAGGTCGCGGGGCAGTTCGTGGCCGGTTGGCTCACGGAATACAGCCTGTCGATCGACAACCTCTTCGTCTTCGTCCTGATCATGGGTCAGTTCGCGGTTCCGCGCCGCTATCAGCAGGAGGTGCTGATGGTGGGGATCATCATCGCGCTCGTGCTGCGCGGTGCGTTCATCCTCGTCGGCGCGACGATCATCGAGAACTTCAGCCCGATCTTCTACCTGTTCGGCGCGTTCCTCATCTACACCGCGATCCGTCAGGCGTTCCCGGGCGACGACCACGACGACGACGCCCAGAAAGAGAATCTGATCGTCCGGATGCTGCGTCGCGTGCTCCCCATCAGCGACGCGTACGACGGGAAGAAGGTCGTGACGCGCATCGACGGAAAGCGCGTGTTCACGCCGATGATCATCGTGTTCGCCGCGATCGGTGTGACCGACCTGCTGTTCGCGATCGACTCCATCCCGGCGATCTTCGGCATCACGCAGAGCCCGTTCATCGTCTTCACGGCGAACCTGTTCGCGCTGATGGGACTGCGGCAGCTGTACTTCCTGCTCGGCGATCTGCTGGAGCGACTGCGGTTCCTGCACTACGGAATCGCGTTCATCCTGGCGTTCATCGGCGTGAAGCTGATCCTGCACGCGCTGCACGTGAACGAGCTGCCGTTCCTCAACGGCGGCGAGCCGGTCGAGTGGGCGCCGGAGATCTCGACGTGGGTGTCGCTCGCCGTGATCGTGCTGTCGATGGTCGTGGCGACCGTCGCCAGCCTGACGATTCCGGCGAAGACCGCCGCGAAGGACTGACCCGCCCCGTCGCCGGGCCGGGCCGGTCAGAACGCGCGCAGATTCGCTCCCAGGCCGCCGTCGACGTACTCCTCGCGGAGGATGCCGCGGCGTCGGAGGATCGGTACGAGCTCGTCGAGCAGCCGGTGCACGGTGACCGGGTGCAGGTCGCCCCACAGCAGGACGCCGTCGTTGCCCCAGTCGCCCAGCTCCTCGATGCGGTCGGCGAACTCCTGGGCCGTGCCGACGAACCCGGACCCGTCGTTCAGGCGCCCGAGGCGCGCGTGCGCGGCGAGGATCGCCCGCAGGGGTGCGTCCGGCTCGTGCGCCCCCACCAGGCGACGGATGCTGCCCTCCGAGACGTGCTCGCCGAAGATCGCCCGGTCCAGGGGCGCGTCCAGGTCGAGGCCGGTGAGGTCGGTCTCGAGATCGCTCGACTGCTTGCGGGCGATGGCGAGCAGGGCCGCGTCATCCGGATCCGCGGATGCCGCGACCAGGCGGTCCGCCTCCTCCGGCGAGGACACGAGCACGGGCTGGATCGCGAAGAGGATCTTCACGTCGCTCGCGACGCGTCCCGCCGCCTCCGCCGCGGCGTGGATGCGCCCGCGGTAGGCGCGGATGCTCTGCTCGTCGAGCGGGGCCAGCGCGAGCTGCACATCGGAGTTGCGTCCGGCGAAGGCCAGACCGCGCCCGGAGCCGCCGGGGGAGACGATCGCGGGCTCGCCGTCCGTGAACGGTACGGCGTTGAGCGGGCCGTCGAAGCCGAAGTACTCGCCGCGGTGCTGCGCGGCATCCAGTCGGGACCCGTCCGCGTAGACGCCGGACTCTTCGTCCTCGACGAGCGCGCCGTCGCCCCAGCTGCGCCAGAGGGAGCGCAGCCCGTCGATCCACTCCTCGGCCCGGTCGTACGCGGCGTCGTGACCGAGCTGCGGGCCGGTGGAGAAGTGCCGTGCGCTGCCGGTGTCGGTGACGACGTTGAGACCCAGCCGGTGCCCGCTCAGGTGTTGCAGCGTCGCGAACTGGCGGGCGGCCGTGTACGGCAGGTACGCCGCCGGGTTGACGGTGGGGACGACCCCGAGATGCCGCGTGGCGGCGAAGAGGTACGGCGCGAGCAGCAGCGGGTCGTGCTTGGGCCCGCCGAACGCGTGCCGCACGCGCAGGTCGATCGTTTCGGCGCTGCCGAGCGAGGGCGCGTCCTCGATGATCAGCAGGTCGAATCCGGCCTGCTCGAGCGTCCGCGCGGAGTCCTGGTACAGGCCGGGTTCGGTCCAGCGGTGATTCCAGCGGAGGTACGGGTGTCCCCACCCGTGCGGACCGAATCCGCGCGCGAGGAACCAGCCGAAGTGCTGCAGCCGGCTCACGCGTTCACGACCTCGCGCACGTCGTCGGCATCCTCGAACCCGTCGAGGGGGACGGATGCCGTGCCCTCGAGGGCCTGAGCGAGGTCGGCGATGATGTCGTCGACGTCCTCGATGCCGATCGAGAGGCGGATCGTCCCGGGGAAGACCCCGGCGCGTTCGCGTTCGGCCACGGTCCGGGCGGAGTGGCTCGTGCTCTGCGGGTGCAGCACGAGCGTGCGCACGTCGCCGAGGTGGGTCATGTGCGTGATGAGGCGCACCGACTGCACGAGGTGCCGCGCGGCTTCCAATCCGCCGCGGAGGGTCACGGTGAACACCGAACCGCTCCCGCGTGCGAGGTACCGGCGACCGATGTCGTGGTGCGGGTGCGAGGGGAGACCGACGTAGTCGACGCGCTGGACCTCGGGGCGGGTCTCGAGCCACTGGGCGACCGCGAGCGCGTTGGCGGACTGCCGCTCGACCCGCAGGCTCAGCGTCTCGACGCCCTGACCGATGAGGAAGGCGTTCAGCGGCGACGGCGACGGGCCGAAACGCGGGGCGACGCTCTCACGGAGGTACTGCCCGCGGGCACGACGCCCGTACTTCTCGGCGTAGCTCGCGCCGCCGAGGCGGTCGGTCTGCACGAGGTGGGGGAAGAGATGACCGGATGCCACGGCGTCGAAGCGTCCGTCGTCGACGATGACGCCGCCGAGCACGGCGCCCTGGCCGGCGAGGAACTTGCTCGCCGAGTGCACGACGATCGCCGCGCCGTGCTCGATCGGACGCAGGAGGTACGGGGTCGTGAAGGTGCTGTCGACGACGAGCGGAACGCCGCGCTCGGCACCGATCTTCGCGACCGCGGCGACGTCGAGCACGTCGTTCCGGGCGTTCGAGAGGGTCTCGGCGAAGAGCGCCTTGGTCCGCGGCGTGATCGCCGCGCGCCACGCGGCGGGATCCGAGGTGTCGACGAAGGTCGCCTGGATGCCGAGTCGCGAGAAGTTGTCGAGGAGGAGACCGCGCGTGCCCTCGTAGATGTGCTCGGACACGACGATGTGGTCGCCGGCATCCAGGAGTCCGAGGAGCGCGACCGTGACCGCTGCTTGGCCGCTGGAGACCAGGATCGCCTGGTCGCCGCCCTCCAACGATGCGAGGCGTTCCTCGACCGCCTGCACCGTCGGGTTGCCGGTCCGCGTGTACCCGAAGCCGCTGCCGGTCGCGAAGTGCGCGGCCGACTCGTCGAGGTCGGAGAACGTGAATCCGGCGGTCAGGTAGATCGGCGTGGCCCGCGGCGATGCGGGCGCGGCGGACGCCCCCACGTGCACCTGACGGGTCGAGAACCCGGTGTCATCCTGCGCGCCCATCCGGCACTCTCCTTCCAACGACGTGGCGACAGGCTCGCACGGCGGCCCGCCCGCGGCCCAACCGTGCGGCGCCGTGTTACGCGGAGGGGCCCCGCGGCCCGGTGGTATCGTGGCGAGGTGCGGATCGCCGGCCTCCTCCTTAGCGGCCGCGACGAGACCTTGTTCTAGGCCTTTCTCGTCGCGGAGTTCGTCGCGGGCCTCACATCCCATCCGAGGAGAAACGCAAGTCTCATGAGCACGACATCGATCGACGGCATCCACGTTCCCGATCGCCCCCGGACCCTCGCCGAGAAGGTCTGGGACGACCACCTGGTCGTGAAGGGCGAGAACGGTCAGCCCGACCTCATCTACATCGACCTGCACCTGGTGCACGAGGTGACGAGCCCGCAGGCCTTCGACGGTCTGCGTGCGGAGGGGCGTCCCGTGCGGCGCCTCGATCTCACGATCGCGACCGAGGACCACAACACCCCGACGCTCGACATCGACAAGCCGATCGCCGACCTCACCAGCCGCACGCAGATCGAGACGCTGCGCCGCAACGCCGAGGAGTTCGGCGTCCGCATCCACTCGCTGGGCGACAAGGAGCAGGGGATCGTGCACGTCGTCGGCCCGCAGCTGGGTCTCACGATGCCCGGCATCACGGTCGTCTGCGGCGACAGCCACACCTCGACGCACGGTGCGTTCGGCGCGATGGCGTTCGGCATCGGCACGAGCGAGGTCGAGCACGTGCTGGCCACGCAGACGCTGCCCCTGAAGCCGTTCAAGACCATGGCCATCACCGTCGAGGGCGAGCTGAAGCCCGGCGTGACCGCGAAGGACATCATCCTCGCCATCATCGCCAAGATCGGCGCGAACGGCGGCCAGGGCTACGTGCTGGAATTCCGCGGCAGCGCGATCCGCTCCCTCTCGATGGAGGGGCGCATGACGATGTGCAACATGTCGATCGAGGCCGGAGCCCGCGCGGGCATGATCGCGCCCGACGAGACGACCTTCGCGTACGTGAAGGACAAGCCGCACGCCCCGCAGGGGCAGGACTGGGACGACGCCGTCGCGTACTGGCGCACGCTGCCGAGCGACGAGGGCGCGGTCTACGACGCCGAGGTCTTCCTCGACGCGAACGAGCTCGAGCCCTTCGTCACATGGGGCACCAACCCCGGCCAGGGCGTGTCGCTCTCCGACGTGGTGCCGACGCCGGCCGAGATCGCCGACCCGAACGAGCGCGCCGCCGCCGAGCGCGCGCTGGAGTACATGGACCTCTCAGCGGGTACACCCATGAAGGACATCCCGGTGGATGCCGTCTTCATGGGCTCGTGCACCAACAGCCGCATCGAAGACCTCCGGGCCTTCGCGTCCGTCATCCAGGGGCGCACCAAGGCCGAGAACGTCCGTGTCATGGTCGTGCCGGGTTCGGCGCGCGTGCGCCTCGAGGCCGAGGCCGAGGGACTCGACAAGGTGTTCACGGCCTTCGGTGCCGAATGGCGCTTCGCCGGATGCTCGATGTGCCTCGGGATGAACCCCGACCAGCTCGCGCCGGGCGAGCGGTGCGCGTCGACGTCCAACCGCAACTTCGAGGGACGCCAGGGCAAGGGCGGCCGCACCCACCTCGTGTCGCCGCTGGTCGCCGCGGCCACCGCCGTGCGCGGAACGCTGTCCAGCCCCGCCGACCTCGAGCCGCTTCCCGCGGAGACCGTTTCGACCGGGGCGGAGGCCTGACATGGAGAAGTTCACCACGCACACCGGGATCGTCGCCCCGCTGAAGCGCTCGGCGGTCGACACCGACCAGATCATCCCCGCCGTGTACCTCAAGCGGGTCACCAAGACGGGCTTCGAGGACGCGCTCTTCGCCAACTGGCGCCAGGACCCCGAGTTCGTCCTGAACCAGGATGCCTACCGCTCGGCATCCATCCTCGTCGCCGGCCCCGACTTCGGAACCGGATCCAGCCGCGAGCACGCCGTGTGGGCGCTGCGCGATTACGGGTTCCAGGTCGTCCTGAGCCCGAAGTTTGCCGACATCTTCCGCGGTAATTCGGGCAAGCAGGGCCTGGTCACGGGCGTGATCACCGAAGACGACGTGGAGCGCATCTGGGCGGCGGTCGAGGCGCACCCGGGCGTCGAGATGACGGTCGACCTCGAGGCGCGAACCGCCACACTCGGCGACCTCCGAGTCTCGTTCGAGATCGACGATTACACTAGGTGGCGGCTTCTCGAAGGGCTCGACGACATCGGGCTCACTCTGCGCGACGAAGACAAGATCGCGCAGTTCGAGGCGCGCCGCGAGGCATGGCGGCCGCGGACCCTCCCGGTCCGCTAAGCCCGGTCGGCCCGATCGGGCCGGTCCGTCGCCCCTCGTCCACGAAGTGAGGTCCACCCCCCTATGAGCACACTCGTCACCGAATCCGGAGATCACATCCCCGGTCAACCGGATTGGGAAGCGGCGGAGACCCTCTCGATCCGCGGGGGTCGTCCGCTGCGCGGAACGGTCGAGGTCAAGGGGGCCAAGAACCTCGTCACGAAGGCGATGGTGGCCGCCCTCCTGGGCGACACCACGAGCACGCTGCGCGACGTCCCGATGATCAGCGACGTCAAGGTCGTCCGTTCGCTCCTCGAGGTGCACGGCGTGACCGTGACCGAGGGCGAGGAAGAGGGCACTCTCCACCTCGACCCCTCGGGCGCGGTCGCCGCGCACTTCGAGGAGATCGACGCCCACGCGGGCGCCTCGCGCATCCCGATCCTATTCTGCGGACCCCTGCTGCACCTTCTGGGCGAGGCTCTCATCCCCGACCTCGGTGGATGCCGCATCGGCGATCGCCCGATCAACTTCCACATGGACGCGCTCCGCGCCTTCGGCGCGGTGGTCGACAAGAGCTACGAGGGCATCCGCATCACCGCCCCGAACGGTCTGCACGGCGCGAACATCACGCTGCCGTACCCGAGCGTGGGTGCGACCGAGCAGGTGCTGCTGACCGCCGTCCGCGCGAAGGGCGTCACGGAACTCCGCAACGCCGCGATCGAGCCCGAGATCATGGATCTCATCGCCGTGCTGCAGAAGATGGGCGCGATCATCTCGTACGAGCCGAACCGCGTGATCTTCATCGAGGGCGTCGATCGCCTGGTGGGCTACGACCATCGCGCGATCTTCGACCGCAACGAGGCGGCGTCGTGGGCGTGCGCCGCTCTGGCCACCGACGGCGAGATCTTCGCCAAGGGTGCCCGCCAGCAGGACATGCTCACGTTCCTCAACGTGTACCGCAAGGCCGGCGGCTGGTTCGACGTGCGCGAGGACGGCATCCTGTTCCGTCGGGGTGGCGACCTCAAGCCGGTCATGGTCGAGACCGACGTGCACCCCGGGTTCATGACCGACTGGCAGCAGCCGCTGATCGTCGCCCTGACGCAGGCTCACGGCACCTCGACCGTGCACGAGACCGTGTACGAGAACCGTCTCGGCTTCACGCAGGCGCTCAACAAGATGGGTGCGGACATCGTCGTGCACCCGAAGGGACTGGACAGCCCCGACCGCCGCGTTCCGCGCCGCGATCTCGAACAGGCCGCCGTGATCAACGGCCCGACACCGCTCCACGGTGCCGATGTCGAAGTGCCGGATCTGCGCGGCGGGTACAGCTACGTGATCGCCGCTCTCGCGGCCGAGGGCGAGTCGACGGTCCGCAACATCGGGATCATCCGCCGCGGATACGAGAAGTTCCTCGAGAAGCTGACCGCTCTCGACGCCGACTTCGACGTCGTGGGCTGAGCCGTGGCGGCCTCTCCGGAGAAGAGCCGGCCCAGCGCCTTCTGGCCCCTCGCGGCGATCATCGTGCCCCTCACGGGCCTGTTCGCGCGGATCGAGATCCGCGGCGCCGAGAACCTTCCGAAGGAGGGGGCCTACGTCCTGGCCCCCAATCACAACTCCGAGTTCGATCCGGTGATCGTCGCCGTGGCGGTGTGGCGGCTCGGCCGGGCACCGCGGTTCATGGCGAAGGAGAGCCTGTTCCGGGTGCCCGTGCTCGGTGCGGCGCTGAAGGCGACCGGCATGGTCCCGGTGCCGCGCAGCTCGACCAGCGCCAACCAGTCGATGAAGGCGGCCGAGCAGATCGCCCGGGACGGGCGCGGCGTCATCGTCTACGCCGAGGGGACGCTGACCCGCGACCCCGACCTCTGGCCGATGCGCGGGAAGACGGGTGCGGTGCGACTGGCCCTCGCGGGCGATCTGCCTCTCATCCCCATGGCGCAGTGGGGCGTGCAGCAGATCCTCCCGCGGTACGGCAAGCTCCGCTTCCCCCGCCGCTCGCACGTGATCGTGGAGTTCGGTCCGGCGATGGACGTCGCCGACTACCGCGCGACCGCGACGCAACCGGCGACGCTGACGCGCGCGACCGATGCGCTCATGGCCCGGATCTCCGAGATGCTCTCGGGGCTGCGGGGCCTGCCGGCGCCGCCCGAACGCTGGAACCCGTCGCAGCACGGCCAGAACGAGACGGGTCGCCTTGAGTCGTAAGAGCGAAACGCCTGCGCCCAAGGTCGCCGTCGTCGGTGCCGGCAGTTGGGGGACGACGTTCGGCAAGATCCTCGCGGACGGCGGCGCCTCCGTCGTCATGTGGGCTCGCCGGCCCGAGCTGGCCGCCGAGATCACGGAGTCCAAGCGCAACAGCCGCTACCTGTCGGGCATCAATCTGCCCCGCACGATGACCGCGACGACCGACCTCGCCGAGGCGCTGACCGGGGCCGAGCAGATCTACCTCTCGGTGCCGAGCCAGTCGCTGCGTGAGAACCTCGCCGCGATCAAGCCGCTCGTGGAACGCACGGATGTGCCCCTGGTGTCCCTGATGAAGGGCGTCGAGAAGTCGACGGGACTGCGGATGAGCCAGGTCATCGAGCAGGTGCTCGAATGCGATCCGGCCCGCATCGCCGTGGCATCCGGTCCCAACCTCGCCCTCGAGATCGCCCGGGAGCAGCCGACCGCGGCGGTGATCAGCTCGCTGAGCCCCGAGACGGCCGAGGCGGTCGCCCGCCGTGCACGCAACCGGTACTTCCGCTCGTTCGTGAACACCGACGTGATCGGCACCGAGTTCGGCGGAGTCCTGAAGAACCTCATCGCCGTCGCGATCGGCATCGTCGACGGCGTCGGCTACGGCGAGAACACCAAGGCGTCGATCATCACGCGCGGCCTGGTCGAGATGACCGACTTCGCCGTCGCGCAGGGTGCTCAGCCCGAGACCCTGCAGGGGCTCGCGGGGCTCGGCGATCTCATCGCGACGTGCCAGTCGCCGCTCAGCCGCAACAACACCGCCGGGCGCCTGCTCGGACAGGGCTACGGCTACCAGGACGTCGTCAAGCAGATGCAGCAGACCGCCGAGGGATTGGCATCCGTCGCCCCGGTCCTGCAGCTCGCGAAGCAGGTCGGCGTCGACATGCCCATCGTGCAGCAGGTGAAGATGGTGCTGGACGGCACCATGGATCCGCGCGACATCGCGCCCCATCTCACGACCGACGACGACCAGCCGCAGGGCGAGAGGACGCAGAATGACCAGACCGGCGGTGGTGGTGCTCTTCGGCGGGCGCTCCAGCGAGCATTCGATCAGTTCCGCCACGGCGGGCGGGGTGCTGCGCGCGATCGATCGTGAGCGCTTCCGGGTGATCCCCGTCGGGATCACCCGTGACGGCGCCTTCGTGCTCGAGGACGACGACCCCGACAAGTTCGCGCTGCGCCCCGAGGCGCTGCCCGAGGTCCGCGACAACGGCACGCGGGTGCGGCTGCCGGAGTCGACGCTCGCGCGCGAGTGGACAGTGACGGATGCCTCCGGCGAACGCTCGCTCGGCGAGGTCGACGTCGTGCTGCCGATCCTGCACGGCCGCTTCGGTGAGGACGGGACGGTGCAGGGGCTTCTCGAGCTCCTCGGCATCCCGTACGCCGGTGGCGGCGTCCTGATGTCGGCCATCGGCATGAACAAGAACGTCACCAAGCGGGTGCTGCGCTCGGCGGGAGTACCGGTCGTGCCCTGGGTCGCGGTGACGCGCGCCGACCTCGCGCGCGATCGCGCCCTGTGGGAGCGTCGCATCCGCTCGCTCGACCTGCCCGTGTTCGTGAAGCCGAACGAGGCGGGCTCGAGCGTCGGCGTGACCAAGGTGTCGCGCTGGGAAGACCTGGATGCCGCGCTCGACACCGCGTTCGCGGAGGACCGGCTCGTGCTCGTCGAGCAGGCCATCGTCGGGCGCGAGCTCGAGTGCGGTGTGCTGCCGGGCCGTGACGGGGGTCCCGTGCGGGTCAGCGTCGCGGGTGAGATCGTGGTCACGGGTCGGGAGTTCTACGACTTCGAGGCGAAGTACATGAATGCGCCCGGCGTCGACCTCGTGTGCCCGGCGGATCTGCGCGACGGAGAGCTCTCCGAGATGCAGCGGATCGCCGCCCAGGCCTTCGAAGCCCTCGGTGGCGAAGGCCTCGCCCGGGTGGACTTCTT
Source organism: Microbacterium sp. 71-36 (assembly GCF_001898305.1). Lineage (NCBI taxonomy): Bacteria > Bacillati > Actinomycetota > Actinomycetes > Micrococcales > Microbacteriaceae > Microbacterium > Microbacterium sp. 71-36. The sequence continues at coordinate 457,103 of NZ_MKTP01000001.1, read as the reverse complement.
CTACACCGGCACCGAGTTCTACGTGAACGAGGTGAACACGATGCCGGGGTTCACCCCGATCTCGATGTTCCCGACGTGCTGGATCGCGTCGGGGCTGTCGTACCCGGAGCTCATCAGCGACCTGCTGGACGCCGCGCTCGCCCGCGACTGAGCGCGCCGCGCCGTCGGCCCCGCTCAGGGCGTGGGAGTCGGCGCGGGTGTCGCGTCCGCGGGCGCGGTGCAGACCTGGCCGGTCGCGGGCAGGTGGTCGCGGATCAGGGGCGCGAGCGCGCGCGCGATGTCGGCGCTGCTCGCGGTGGCGGCGTTGAGGAAGACCTGGATCGCCGGCTGATGCCCGAACGTCGTCAGCGTGTACTTCTGATCGGTCGCCTGCGACTCGTCCACGAGCCAGTCGACGCCGTCGAACGTGCGGCAGGGGAGCGTCGACGGGCCGGGAGCCTCAAGGCCGCAGGTGATCAGGATGCTGGCCGGGCTGCCGTAGGCACCGGTCGCCTGGGCGTCGGTCCAGCGGCGGTCCTGGCCGGAGATCGACTTCGGCAGGCGCGCAGTGATCTGTGCGCACGCCGGGTCGTTCGCCGCCTTGGCCGGCTCCATCGACACGGTCGTGGTGCACGCCGCGAGCCCCGGGAGGAGGGCGAGGACGGCGAGGAGCGCGAGGGGACGACGGGAGCGGGGCACCCCTCCAGGCTAATAGCGTGGGAGGGTGACCGACGCCGAGACCACCGTGGGGGAGCTGTCCGAGGGGCAGGTGCTCCGCGGCATCCTGGACCGCCTGCCCGCCTCGACCGCGCCCGTGGGCCCGGGCGACGACGCGGCGGTGCTCGCCGTTCCGGACGGGCGCGTGGTCGCCACGACGGACACGCTCGTGCACGGTCCGGACTTCCGGCTGGCGTGGTCGTCCGCCGCGGACCTCGGGTACAAGGCGGCGGCGGTCAACCTCGCCGACGTCGCGGCGATGGGCGCGCGCCCCATCGCGCTGCTCGTCGCCCTCGCGATGCCGGATGACACCCCGCTCTCGTTCGTGCGCGGGCTCGCCGACGGGCTCGCGCAGGCGTGCGCCGAGCTCGCCCCCGGCTGTGCGGTGGAGGGCGGCGACCTCACCGTGTCGGACACGCTGACGATCGCGGTGACGGCGCTGGGAAGCCTGGACGGGCGGGATCCGGTGCGACGGTCCGGCGCGCGGGCCGGGGATGCCGTGCACCTGATCGGCGAGCTGGGTGTCGCGGGCCGCGGGCTCGAGGTGCTGTTCACGCGTTTCGTCGACGCCGACGGAGTCCCCATCCCCGTGAATCCCGAGCGCCGCGCGGCGCTGGACGCCGAAGACGCCTACGCGCTCGATCGTCAGCTTCGCCCGCAGCCCCCGATCGCCGACGCGCTGCGCGCGGCGGATGCCGGAGCGACCGCGATGATGGACGTCTCCGACGGACTGGCCCTGGATGCCGAGCGCCTCGCCGACGCGTCCGGGGTGACGATCGACTTCGACGCGGAGGCGCTGGGCGACGATCTCGCGCGGTCGCTCGGCGGGGGAGAGGACCACGGGTTCCTGGTGACCTTCCCCGCGGGGACGGTCGGCCCGGGGCGGCGCGTCGGTTCGGTCGAGCCTCGCGGCGAGGTCGCCGTGACGGTCGACGGCCGCGCGTGGACGGGTCGCTCCGGCTGGGACCCCTACCGCGACTGGGACGCCGGCCGCGGCTGAACAGCGCGGTGTCGGCGACTCCCACGAGCGGGGCCGGGGTCAGCGGGGCCGGGGTCAGCGGGGCGGTCGGCCCCACCAGAGGGTCGTGTCGCCGTAGGTGCGGTCGCGATCGGCCTCGAGGCCGGCGGCCGCCCAATCGGGTGCGGGCGAACGCTTCGCCCGCTCGACGATGACGGCGGCATCCGGGCTGAGACGGGCGGCCAGCCCGGCGAGGACCCGCGCGATCTCCGCGTCCGAGACGTCGTACGGCGGGTCGAGGAACACGAGGTCCCACTCCGACGTGGAGGTCTCCACGAATGTCGTGGCGTTCGCGCGGTGCACCCGGGCCGTGCCGGCCACGCCCGCGGCACGCAGTCGCTCCGCGTTCTTGCGGATGAGGGCGGCCGCGGGTGCGGAGAGCTCGACGAGGTCGGCCGAGACCGCACCGCGGCTCAGGCTCTCGAGTCCGAGGGCGCCGGAGCCCGCGTACAGGTCGAGGACACGGGCGCCGTCGACGAGGTCGGCGGAGTCGAGGGCGCCGAACAGCGACTCGCGCACGCGGTCGCTCGTGGGCCGCGTGCCCTTCGGCGGGACGTCGAGAACCGTGCCGCCCGCGCGGCCGGAGATGATGCGGGTCACCGTCTCAGCCTACAAACCGCGTGTCCGGGGTCGTGCCTAGACTCGGTGCATGCCCGGTCTCTCGCTGTCGTCCCGACTCGACGGCGCCGTGGGTGGCAAGACCGCCGCGGCTTTCGAGCGTGCCTTCGGGATGAAGACCGTCGGCGAACTCCTCGAGCACTATCCGCGCCGCTACGCCCGCCGCGGCGAGCTCACGCCCATCGCGTCGTTGCCGCTCGGAGAGCCGGTCACGATCGTGGCCGAGGTGGTCAGCGCGACCGAGCGCCGCATGCAGAACCGCCGGGGATCGCTGCTCGAGGTCATCATCAGCGACGGCGACGGACGGCTGTCGCTGACGTTCTTCAACCAGTCGTGGCGTCTGAAAGACCTGACCCCCGGTCGCCGCGGCATCTTCTCGGGGAAGGTGGGGGAGTATCGGCGTCAGACGCAGCTGACCCACCCCGACTACTCGCTGTTCGACGATCTCGAAGAGGCCCGCGCCGAAGCCGAGGTGAACGCGAAGCGCCCCATCCCGATCTACCCGGCCACCAGCACGGTCCCGAGTCCGCTCGTGCAGAAGACGATCTCGCTGGTCCTCGACGGTCTCGGTGCCGTCGACGACCCGTTGCCCGATGAGCTGCGCGAACGCCGTGGCCTCGTCGGCGCGCGGACCGCGCTCGAGCACATCCACCGTCCCCATCACGACGACGAGATCCCGCCGGCGGTCGAGACCCTGCGCATGCAGGAGGCGTTCGTCCTCCAGACCGCCCTGCTGCAGCAGCGCCAGTTCGTGCGCGCGCTGTCGGCCACGAAGCGGCCCGCGACTCCCGGAGGTCTGCTCGAGCGTTTCGACGCCGCGCTGCCGTTCGCCCTCACGCCGGATCAGGAGACGGTGGGCGCGCGGATCGCCGCCGATCTGGTGGGCGACTGGCCGATGAATCGACTGGTGCAGGGAGAGGTCGGTTCGGGGAAGACCCTCGTCGCGCTGCGGGCGATGCTGCAGGTCGCCGAATCCGGGGGCCAGTCGGCTCTCATCGCCCCGACCGAGGTCCTCGCCGCCCAGCACGTGCGCTCGATCGCGAAGATGCTGGGACCGCAGCTCGCCCCCGAACTGATGCCGACGCTGCTCACCGCTCAGCTCCCCGCCGCCGAGCGCCGGCGCGCCGCGCTGCGGGTGGCATCCGGTCAGGCCCGCATCGTGGTCGGTACGCACGCTCTGCTCAGCTCGACGACCACGTTCGCCGACCTCGGGTTCGTGGTGGTCGACGAGCAGCACCGGTTCGGGGTCGACCAGCGCGAAGCGCTCCGCGCGAAGGGGGACTCGCCGCACACGCTGGTGCTGACGGCGACACCCATTCCCCGAACCGTGGCGATGACCGTGTTCGGCGATCTCGACGTCTCGACGATCCGCACCATGCCCGCCGGGCGCGCGGGCATCGAGACTTTCGTCGCACCGCTCGCCGAGAAGCCGGGGTGGTTCGCCCGCGTCTGGGACCGTGTGGCCGAAGAGGTCGCGAAGACCCACCAGGTGTTCGTCGTGTGCGCCGCGATCGACGCCGAGAAGCTCACGTCCGACGAGGTCGGAGACGAACCCGCCGAGGGCGCGGCCGATACGCGCACCCGATGGGGCGTGGTGCAGGTGCAGGCCCTCCTCGACGCACTGCCGGCTTTCGCCGACATCCGGGTCGAGATCCTGCACGGCAAGATGCACGCCGACGAGAAGGATGCCGTGATGCAGGCGTTCGCGCGCGGCGACATCGACGTCCTGGTCGCCACGACCGTCATCGAGGTGGGCGTCGACGTGCCGAACGCCTCGACGATGGTGATCCTGGAGGCCGACCGTTTCGGCGTGTCGCAGCTGCACCAGTTGCGCGGCCGCGTCGGCCGCGGCGGTCTGCCGGGCCTGTGCCTGCTCGTGACGGAAGCGGCGCCCGGCACGTCCTCTCGTTCGCGCGTCGAGGCCGTGGCCCGCACGCTCGACGGTTTCGAGCTCGCCGAAGTCGACTTGGAGCTGCGCGGAGAGGGCGATGTCCTGGGCGGCGCGCAGTCCGGGGTGCGGTCGTCTCTGCGTCTCCTGCGCGTCGTGACGGACGCCGAGCTCATCGTGGAAGCGCGGGCGGTCGCCGAGACGGTCCTCGCCGACGACCCGGCGCTGGTCCGACACCCGGGTCTGGCGGCTGCGCTGGAACGGCGCGTCGGTGTGGAAGAACGTGCAGCGCTGGCCAAGTCGTGAGCGCGGACACGATGGATAGGCTGGCGGAATGAGTCCGCGGATCGCCGTCGTACCCGGTTCCTTCGACCCCCCGACCCGGGGGCACCTCGACGTGATCCGCCGCGCGGCCGGTCTGTTCGATCAGCTGCACGTGCTCGTCGTGCACAACCCGGGCAAAGAGGCGATGCTCCCGATCGCCCAGCGTCAGGCGCTGCTGGAGCAGTCCATCCAGGAAGAGGGCATCGACGGCGACGTCGTCGTCGCGGCGTGGAGCATGGGGCTGCTGGTCGACTACGCGACCGACGTGGGAGCGCAGGTGCTGGTCAAAGGCATCCGTTCGCAGGTCGACGTCGCGTACGAGACCCCGATGGCGATCGTGAACAGAGACCTCGCGCACGTCGAGACCGTGTTCCTGCTGCCCGACCCGTCGCATGCCCTCGTGTCGAGTTCGCTCGTGCGACAGGTGGCGGCGCTCGGCGGCGACGTCTCGCCGTATGTGCCCGCGGCCGTCGCCCGCTTCCTCGACACCGGCGCGCGCGGACTCTGATCGCGACCGCGGGCCTCCGTCCAGGAGCGCCCGGGTAGCATGGACGACCGTGAGAACCCACCGACCCGGACCCTTCCAGCTCCCCGTGCGCGACATCGTGCGCCATCCCGGCGAGATGCGCGAGCACGAGCTCGAGATCCCCGCGCCCGAGAAGTGGGGGGAGGGACTCGTCGCCGTGCCCGCCGCCGAGCCGCTCGAGATCGACGTGCGCCTGGAGTCCGTCCACGAGGGCATCCTGGTCTCCGGAACGGTCTACGCCACGGCCTCCGGCGTCTGCGGACGGTGCCTCACCGACATCACCGAGCCTGTCGAAGTCGAGTTCCAGGAACTTTTCGCGTATCCTGGGGATGAAGCGAACGACTTCGAAGTTCAAGACGACCACGTGGATCTTGAAAATCTGGTCCGGGATGCCATCGTCCTGTCGCTTCCGTTCCAGCCGGTGTGTCAGCCGGATTGCCTCGGGCTCGACCCGGTCACGGGTGAGAAGCTGACGGAGAGCGCCGGCGACACGGAGCAGACGCCCGTCGATTCCCGGTGGGCAGCGCTCCAGCAGTACACCCCAGACGACGGCGATGCGCTCCGCGCCGCCCCCAAGACAGAGAAGAGCTAGTCATGGCAGGTAACCCCCCGAAGCGGAAGGTCTCCCGCTCGAACACCCGCTCGCGTCGCGCGCAGTGGAAGGCCGAAGCCCCCGCGCTGGTCAAGACCATCGAGAACGGCAAGGTCGTCTACAGCCGCCCCCACCAGGCGAAGGTCGTCACCGACTCGCAGGGTACCGAGCTCTTCCTCGAGTACAAGGGCCGCAAGGTCGCCGACGTCTGATCAACGTCCGGTGACGCGAATCTCTGCGCTCATCGAGAAGCTCGGGGTCGACATCGACCCCGAGCTTCTTTCTCTTGCGCTGACCCATCGCTCGTTCGCCTACGAGAACGGCGCCATCCCGCACAACGAGCGCCTCGAGTTCCTCGGCGACTCGGTGCTCGGACAGGCGGTGACCGTCCGCCTGTACACGCGGCATCCCGATCTCGATGAGGGCAGCCTCGCCAAGCGGCGCGCGAGCGTCGTGTCGACCGTGGCCCTGGCCGAGGTGGCGCGGGGCATCGGGCTGGGCGATCACGTGCGGCTTGGCCGCGGCGAGATCCTCACGGGCGGTCGTGACAAGGATTCGATCCTGGCCGACACGATGGAAGCGGTCATCGGCGCGACCTATCTGTCGGCCGGTCCGGACGCGGCGACCGGTCTGGTGCTGCGCCTGGTCGAGCCGTTGCTCGCCGATCCGGATCGGTACGGCGCCGCGATGGACCCGAAGACGAGTCTGCAGGAGATCGCTGCGCGCCAGTCGCTCAGTGCCCCGGTCTACGGCGTCGAGGCCACCGGTCCCGACCATGATCGGCGGTTCACGGCGACCGTGACGGTGGGCGATGTCGTGACCCAGGGGATCGGCTCGAGCAAGAAGCAGGCGGAGATGGCCGCCGCCCTCGCGGCGTGGCGCGAGCTCGACGCCCGTGCCTGAGCTGCCCGAGGTCGAGGTCGTCCGCGCCGGTCTCGAACCCGCGGTGACGGGTGCGCTCATCGCGTCGGTCGACGTCCGCGACGCCCGCGCGCTCACGCGGCACTCCGGCACGCCGGAGCACTTCGAGGCCGAACTGACCGGGCGTCGGATCGTGGGCGCCGTCCGTCGGGGCAAGTTCCTGTGGATGCCGCTGGGTGCGGACGAAGCGATCGTGACCCACCTGGGCATGAGCGGGCAGATGCTGCTGCGCGTGCCCGGTGCGCCCGAGGAGCGGCACGAGCGGATCCGCATCGAGCTCGAGCATCCGGTGCACGGGCCGCTGTCGGTGGTGTTCGCCGACCAGCGGACGTTCGGCTCGCTTGCGCTCGACGACCTCGTCGACACCCCCGACGCCGCCGCCGGCGGCCGCGGTTCGACGCTTCCCCGCGTCCCCACGCAGGTCGCCCACATCGCCCGCGACCCGCTCGACCCGGCGTTCGACGACGCGCGCTTCCGGGCTCGTCTCGCGCGCACGTCGTCGGGGATCAAGCGCGTGCTGCTCGACCAGACGATCGCGAGCGGCATCGGCAACATCTACGCCGACGAGTCGCTGTGGGCCGCGCGCATCCACCCCGAGTCCGTGGCATCCGATCTCCCGACCCGCTCGGTGAACCGGCTGCTGGCCGAGGTCCGCGCGGTTCTCGAGAAGGCTCTCGCCGAGGGCGGCACGAGCTTCGACGCGCAGTACGTCAACGTCAACGGCCAGGCGGGGTACTTCGCGCACTCGCTCAACGCCTACGGTCGCACCGGGCAGCCGTGCCCGCGGTGCGGACGTCCGATCGTGCGGGTGAGTTTCATGAACCGCTCGAGCCACTTCTGCCCGCGGTGCCAGCGGGTGCGCTGACCCGGTCGGTGCGGCCTTCGAGCTCGCCCGAGGCCGCGAGACTGCACGCGCCTGACATCTCCCCCGCACGCTGCAGTGGAGATGTCAGGCGGTTGCGGTCTCGGCGGTGTGACCGAGAGCGGGATCAGGCGAGCACCTTCTGCCACGCACCCTCGTACGCGAGCGGTGCGAACCCGATTGTCTCGTTGATCGAGAGCATCGGGCGGTTCTCCTCGGCGTTGTAGGTCATCACGCGCGGCGACTCGGGGACGGACTCGCGCCACGCGAGCAGTCCGGCGCACTTCACCAGCATCCCCAGGCGGTGTCCCCGGTGGGAGGCCACCACGAGCGTGTCCTCCTGGTGGGTGACGGCCGTGCGGTCCTTGCCGACGACGAGCTCGTTGAACGCGGCGAGTTCGCCGGAGTCGACGTGCTGCGCGACGGTCACCAGGAGGTGCCGGTCGGCGTCGGTGTAGCTGCGCTCCCAGTCGGCCACCCGCGCGGCATCCCACACCTCCTCGTCGTGATCGAGACCGGCGGAGGGGGCGTCGGTGATCATGCGGGACTTCATGTAGGCGAAGGCGTCGACGAACTCGGGCGGCGTGGGCAGCGTCCACTGGATGATGCGGTATCCCGACGCGGCCGCTTCCGCGTCCGTGAGGAGCGCGCGGAGACGCGGCTCGGCCCCTGCCAGCTCGAGCCGGCTCTGACGCACGATCTGCTCGAGCGTGTAGCCGGCTGCGAGATAGAAGCGCGCGCTGCGGTCGAGCGGGATGCGGCCGAAGCCGGTCGGGGCGTCGAGCTGCGGTCCGTCGACGGCCGGATGCTCGGCCCAGGACTGCAGGATGGTGCGCCCGTGCTCGCGCGCCGTCCGCTCGATCAGGTCGTGCGCGGCGCGGCCGATGCCGCGCCCCCAGGCGCTGCGACGCAGCTCGATGAGCCAGAAGCCGGTGCGGGCGCCGTCTTCCTGGGGGAGGTCGAGGCCGACGCGTCCCACGACCTCACCGTCCCACAGCGCGATCCAGACGAGACGGATCTGCGCCGCGGTCGGACGGTAGACGGCGAGGAGCTCGTCGGCGGGCATGGCGTGATCGTCATGCCCCGCGATCTCCCGGTAGACGAGATTGCGCACGCGGGACATCTCGCGGAAGTCGGCGGCATCCGGGGAGTCGATGGATGCCGGGATGTGCAGGGGGCGCAGCTCGAGGCCGGGCGGGAGGGCGTTCATGTCGGAACTTTCGGTGGGAGGGAAGAGGGGAGGGGCGGGGCCGGATGCGCCGGCCCCGCCGGGTCACAGCGGCGGGCGCGAGAGAAGCGCCTGTCGCTGCCAGTGGATCTCGCGCTGCGCTCGCTCGAGCGCGGCGCGGTGGGAGACGTTCGCCCGCACCGTCCGGGGGGCGAGCTGGTCGGCGCGCGCGGCAGCGCGTGTCAACAGCCACAGCCCGAGGCGGAGGGAGAGACGGTCGAGGAGACCGAGACGGCGCTCGGCCGAGGTCTCGACGGTGGGAAGGGACAACGCGGATGCCGTGTGCTGCGGCGCGCGCGTGAGCGAAGTGTTCATGCGGAGGCTCCGATGAGGAAGAACGAGCTGAGGGCCGCGGCCGACGAGAGACGACAGCGGCGGGAGGGTCACGGAGACCCGGGCGCACGGCATCCGAGGGTCGGATGGGAGTGCGGCGGGAGCGGAGACGGAGAGTCGTCTCGACGCGGCCCGGCTACGCCTGACGAACAGGCATGCCGACGGCGGTGGTCACTCCGCGCAGGGGTGCGGACAGCACGGGGACGGCGGTGAAGCCGGTGGCGAAGAAGCCGGTGGTGTTGCGAATCATGGGAGTGACCTCCTTTCTCAGTCGGTTGCGACCCCCGACGCTAGCGAAGGCGTTCAGCGGATGTCAAGCGAAGATCCAGAAACGAGGGATCCTCGGGCGCGTCGAGCGCGGGCTCGATCGGCCAGCCACCGCGGGATTCCGCGGGCCTTCGGGTAGCGTGAGGCGGAAGTCCACCGGGTCGGGAAGGCGCATCCGCATGCACCTCAAGAGCGTCACGCTGAAGGGATTCAAGTCCTTCGCGCAGTCGACGACGTTCGCGCTGGAGCCGGGCGTGACCTGCATCGTCGGCCCGAACGGGTCGGGCAAGTCCAACGTCGTCGACGCGCTCGCGTGGGTGATGGGGGAGCAGGGTGCCAAGACGCTCCGCGGCGGCAAGATGGAGGACGTCATCTTCGCCGGTACCTCCACGCGCGGTCCGCTCGGACGCGCCGAGGTGCAGCTGACGATCGACAACACCGACGGCGCCCTGCCGATCGAGTACAGCGAGGTGACGATCGCCCGCACGCTCTTCCGCAACGGCGCGAGCGAGTACGCGATCAACGGTCAGACGTGCCGCCTGCTGGACGTGCAGGAGCTGCTCAGCGATTCCGGGCTCGGGCGTGAGATGCACGTGATCATCGGCCAAGGGCGCTTGGACACGGTCCTGCAGGCCTCGGCGGAGGAGCGGCGGGGCTTCATCGAAGAGGCCGCCGGGATCCTCAAGCACCGCCGTCGCAAAGAGAAGACCGTCCGCAAGCTCGAGGCGATGGAGACGAATCTCACACGGCTGAGCGACCTCGCGGGCGAGCTGCGTCGTCAGTTGAAGCCCCTCGGCAAGCAGGCCGAGATCGCGCGCGAGGCGGCGACCATCGCCGCCGTCGTCCGTGACGCGAAGGCACGTCTGTTCGCCGACGAACTCGTCCAGCTCCGTCGCCAGCTGGCCGATGCCGCCGCAGCCGAGAGCGAGCGTCACACCGAGCGGCTCATGCTGCAGGATCAGGCCGACGGCATCCGGATGAAGGTCGAGCGGCTGGAAGAGGAACAGCGCTCCGAGGCGGTGGACCGCGCTCGTCGCGTCGCGTTCTCGCTGGAGCAGGTGCAGGAGCGTCTCCGCGGCCTGTACACGCTCGCCGGCCAGCGTCTGACGCTGCTCGCCGACGACGACGGCGACACCGCCGCGGCGGTGCCGACGGTGACGCAGTCGATGATCGACGATCTCCGGAGCGAGATCGACGAGATCGCGGGAGGCCTCGGAGACGCCCAGGATGCCGCTGCCGACGCCGCCCGCGGAGTCGCGCGGGCGCGCGCCGACCTCGACGCGCTCGACGCCGACATCGCGGCGCAGAGCGCGCTCGTCTCCGAGCACGACATGAGGATCACGGCGCTCCGGGGTTCCGCCGAGGCCGCGGCGTCGGGCCTCGCCGCGGTCCGGGGGGCCGTCGAGCGCCAGCAGCGCGCACTGGATGCCGCGCGCGACCGCCTCGCCGAGGCCGAGGAGGCGCGCGCCGCTCTCGACCCGGACGTGACGCCCGAGGAGTCGACCGCCGAGCATGCGGCCGCGTACGAACGCGCCCAGCGTGAAACGAACGACACGGAGTCCGAGGTGGCGGGGCTGCGCGAACGTCTGCACGCCGCCGAGCGCGAACGCGACTCCCTCACCGCCCAGACCACGGCGCTCGGCCGCGCCCTCGACGTCCGCAATGCGGCCGCCGATCTCGTCGCCGGCGGGGTGGACGGCATCCGGGGCCTCGTCGGCGATGCGGTGAAGGTCACCCCGGGGTACGAAGGGGCGATCGCCGCGGCGCTCGGATCGCTCGCCGAGGGGCTCCTCGTGGACGACGGTGCGGCCGCCTTCGCGGCGGCCCGTGCTGCCCGTGAGGGCGACCTCGGCGTGGTCGAGATCGCGATCGCCGATGCTCCGGACGCCGATCGCGAGGCGACCGTGCCGGGCGGCATCCGCGCGGTCGATGTCGTGTCCGCACCGGCCGGGGTGCGCGGCATCCTGTCGGGCGTGGTCATCGTGGACGACCTCGAGGCGGCGGAGTCCGTGCGCTCGGCTCTCGGATCCGCGTCGGCGGACACCGTCGTGGTGACTCGCGACGGCGCCGTGATGACGGCCCGAACCCTCCGCGCCGGGTCCGGCGGCGGACGTTCGCGCCTGGAACTCGCCGCCGAGCGTGATGCCGCAGCGGACCGCCTCGCCGAGATCACCGTCATCGCCGACTCGCTGCGGGAGGCCCTGGCCGAGGCCCAGGGGAAGCTCGCCGATGTCCGCGCGCGCACGAAGGAGGCGTTGACGACCTTGCGCGCCCACGACGCGGCGCTCGCGGCGCACGCGGAGAAGCTCAACCGCGTCACGGTGCGGCACGAGGCGGCCGTCGCCGAATGCGAACGCCTCGAAGCCGGACTCGTGCAGGCGCAGGCCGCGGTCGCCGATGCCGAGGCGAAGGCCCTCCTCGCCGACGAGGCGCTCGCGCGAGCGCTCGAGGTGCCGCGTCCGCTCTTGGACGCGTCCGCTCGCGAGGGCATGCTCGCCGAACTCGAGTCGGCGCGCGAGGGCGAGATGCGGGCGCGTCTCGACATCGAGACCCTGCGCGAACGCGTCCGGGCGGGCGAGGCGCGCATCGTGCAGCTCGAACAGCAGCGGGAGCGGGAGCGCTCCGCGGCCGCCGCGGCGGCACGACGCGCCGTCATCCGTCGGGGCCAGCGCGAGATCGCGGCCGAAGTCGCCGGAGCACTTCCGGCCCTTCTCGATTCGATCGACCGCTCGGTCAGTCAGGCGCGCGTCGAACTCGCCGCCGCGGAATCCGCCCGATCGGCCGTCACCGCCGATCTCGCCCGCGCCCGGGCAGAGGACACCGCGGTGCGCGAGAGACTCGCGAGCCTCACGGAGAGCGTGCACGGCCTCGAGCTGCAGATGCACGAGAAACGCCTTCACGTCACGAGCCTGCTCGAACGCGTGCAGTCCGAGTTGTCGCTCGACGAGGACATTCTCGTTTCGGAATATGGCCCCGATCAGCCGATCCCCGTGCTGGACGGCGACGCGACCGAACCCTTCGACCGCGCGGCACAGAAGCGTCGGCTGCAGGATGCCGAGCGCAAGCTCGCCCAGCTCGGCCGGGTGAACCCGCTCGCACTGGAGGAGTTCGCCACGCTCGAGCAACGCCACGCTTTCCTCACCGAACAGCTGGCCGACCTGCAGCAGACGCGCGCGGATCTGCAGACGATCATCGCCGACCTCGACGAGCGGATGCAGACCATCTTCGTCGCCGCCTTCGACGACACCCGCGCCGCCTTCGGCGAGATCTTCCCGATCCTCTTCCCGGGCGGGGCGGGCAGCATCTCGCTGACGGACCCGGACAATCCGCTCACCACCGGCATCGAGGTGGCCGTGCGTCCGGTGGGGAAGAAGATCGAACGGCTCTCGCTCCTGTCGGGGGGCGAGCGGTCGCTCGCGGCCGTGGCGTTCCTCACGGCGATCTTCACGGCGCGACCGAGCCCGTTCTACATCCTGGACGAGGTCGAGGCGGCGCTCGACGACGCCAATCTCGGTCGCCTGCTCGGGGTGTTCGAGAAGCTGCGCGCGAGCAGCCAGCTCATCGTCATCACGCATCAGAAGCGCACGATGGAGATCGCCGACGCGCTCTACGGCGTGTCGATGCGCCAGGACGGCGTGTCAGCGGTGGTCGGCCAGCGCGTCGGCGACCGTGCCCGCGCGGCGGCGGAACCTGCGCCCGTAAGCTGAAGCAATGGCTGAGAACTCCTGGTCGCTCGGCCGCGCGCTGCGCGGACTGTTCGTCAAACCCACCATCGACGAGACCACGTGGGACGACCTCGAGACGGCTCTGCTGACGGCCGACTTCGGTCCCGACGTCACGGAGCGTCTCGTCGACGAACTCCGCGAGAAGGTCGAGCGCTACCGCACGACCGACCCGCGCGACCTGCAGCGGATGCTGCGGGAGACCCTCGAAGAGCATTTCGCGAAGTTCGACACCACGCTCCGGCTGACCGAGCGTCCCGCCGTCGTGCTGGTCGTGGGGGTCAACGGCGTCGGCAAGACCACGACCATCGGCAAGTTCGCCAAGTTCCTGCAGCGCTACGGCCGCACCGTGGTCGTGGGCGCCGCCGACACGTTCCGCGCCGCCGCGGTCGATCAGCTCGCCACATGGGCCGAGCGCGGGGGCGCCACGATCGTGCGTCCGCAGCACGAGGGCCAGGATCCGGCCTCCGTCGCGTTCCAGACCGTCGCCCACGCGAAGGAGACGGGCACCGAGATCGTGCTCATCGACACCGCCGGCCGTCTGCACACGAAGGGCGGCCTGATGGACGAGCTCGGCAAGATCAAACGCGTGATCGAGAAGCAGGCCCCGATCAGCGAGGTCCTGCTGGTCCTGGATGCCACGACCGGGCAGAACGGGCTGATGCAGGCCCAGGCCTTCCTGGACAGTGCCGGCGTCACGGGGCTCGTCCTCACGAAGCTCGACGGTTCGGCGAAGGGCGGCTTCGTCCTCGCGGTGCAGGAACGCACCGGCATCCCGGTGAAGCTCCTCGGCCAGGGCGAGGGGATCGGCGATCTCACGGGCTTCACGCCCCATGTTTTCGCCGCATCGCTCGTCGACTGATCCGCGATCGCCCTCACCCGCTCGGGCGGGTCGCCTTTCGCAAGGGGGGTCGGGCTGGTTTCATGGGGGAATGGCGATCGAGCACGACTTCTTCGGACTCCTCGAGTCGGGACCCGACGGGTCGATCTTCTGGTCGGAGAACGTCGAGTTCGGCGACCAGAGCGTCACCGTCGACCTCACCGCTCCCGATCAGGACGACGTGTCGATCGACGCGCTCGACGTCGCTGCGGCGATGATCTCCTCGCTCGAGACGATCGATCTGGCCGCCCGCAACGCGATGGTCAATGAACTCGACGACCGGACGAGCGAGGTGACCGAGTACATCCTCCAGCAGCAGGCGACGCTGGGGGACGAGCTGGACGACCTGCTGTCCGACCCGTCCGGCGACACGCACATCGACGTCATCAAGTCGCTGCAGTTGATGAGCATGACGATCCTCGCCGACGAGCACGGGGGCACGGACCCCTTCGCCGTCTTGGAGTACGCCCTGGACCCGGACTCCACCGATGATGTGCTCCTGGTGAACCTCGCCTCGGACGGTCAGGTGCAGTCGGTCACCAGCGCCGACTGACCTCCCGCGTCCCTCTCACACCGCCTGCGCGAAGCCGGCGTCCGCGGCGGCGATGTCCTTCGCGAGATGGCCGAGATGCGGCGGGATCTCGCGCCCCTTCGACACCATCGACTGGGCCCACAGGCGCCCCGCGCGGTAGGAGGACCGCACGAGGGGACCGGCCAGGACGCCGAGGAAGCCGATGCGCTCGGCCTCTTCCTTGAACTCGACGAACTCCGCGGGCTTGACCCAGCGCTGCACCGGCAGGTGACGCGGCGTCGGTCGGAGGTACTGCGTGATCGTGATGATGTCGGTTCCGGCCTCGTGCAGATCCTGCAGGGCCTGCACCACCTCTTCGGGCTCCTCGCCCATGCCGAGGATGAGGTTCGACTTCGTGATGAGGCCCGCGTCGCGGGCGGCGGTGAGCACGCCGAGCGACCGCTCGTAGCGGAACGCGGGCCGGATGCGCTTGAAGATGCGTGGAACCGTCTCGACGTTGTGGGCGAAGACCTCCGGCCGCGACGAGAAAACCTCGTCCAGCAGCGCGGGGTTCCCCGAGAAGTCGGTCGCGAGGATCTCGACGCCGGTTCCGGGGTTCTCGGCGTGGATGCGCCGCACCGTCTCGGCGTGCAGCCACGCGCCCTCGTCGGGCAGGTCGTCGCGCGCGACGCCCGTCACGGTCGCGTACCGCAGCTGCATCCGCGTGACGCTCTCCGCGACGCGGCGCGGCTCGTCGGTGTCGTAGTCGGCGGGCTTTCCGGTGTCGATCTGGCAGAAGTCGCAGCGGCGCGTGCACTGCGAGCCGCCGATGAGGAACGTGGCCTCGCGGTCCTCCCAGCACTCGAAGATGTTCGGGCAGCCGGCCTCCTGGCACACGGTGTGCAGTTCCTCGGTCTTCACGAGGTTCTGCAGCGCCGTGTATTCGGGCCCGAGGCGCGCTTTCGTCTTGATCCACTCGGGTTTGCGCTCGATCGGGGTCTGCGCGTTGCGCACCTCGAGGCGCAGCAGCTTCCGTCCGTTCGGGGCGGTGGATGCCGTGCCGCCGGCGCTGCCGGTCCCGCAGGCGCTCACGCGGCGACCGCCGAGTACTCGGCCCGGAAGGCGGCCTCGACGCCCTCGACGATGTCCGCGGGGGAGACCTCGGCGCCGAGGACCTCACTCACCGTGGTGACACCGGCATCCGTGATCCCGCAGGGGACGATGCCGCGGAAGCCCGCGAGGGAGTTGTCGCAGTTGACCGCGAACCCGTGCATGGTGACACCTTTCTCGACGCGCACGCCGATCGCTGCGACCTTGTCGACGCCCAGCGGGCGTCGCACCCAGACGCCGCTGCGTCCATCGACGCGGAAGCCCTCGACGCCGTGCGCGGCGAGGGCAGAGATGAGGAGTCCTTCCAGGCGTCGCACGTGGGCGACGACGTCGAGGGGCTCGGGAAGGCGGACGATCGGGTACCCGACGAGCTGACCGGGACCGTGCCAGGTGATCTTGCCGCCGCGGTCCACGTCGATCACCGGCGTGCCGTCGGTGGGTCGCTCGTGGGCCTCGGTGCGCTTGCCCGCGGTGTACACCGATTCGTGCTCGAGCAGGAGCAGTGTGTCGGGGCGTGCACCGGAGAGCACCTCGGAGTGGACCGCGCGTTGCAGCGCCCAGCCGTCGGCGTAGGGCACGTAGTCGGGGGCGAGCCCCGCGCGAAGGATGTCGAGCATCAGCGCTCCCGTTTGTTGGATTGCGTCCAAGAATACATACACCGTCGCGCCATAGGCTGTCGGCATGGCCACCGAATCCCGCACCGGTCGCCCGCGCGCGTCGTCGCGCGAGGTGCTTTCGGAGGCGGCCTGCGAGCTCTTCCTGGAGCAGGGGTACGATGCGACGTCGGTGTCGGACATCACGCGCCGTGCCGGAGTGAGCCGTTCGAGCTTCTTCAACTACTTCTCCGCCAAGAGCGACGTGCTCTGGTCGGGATTCGACGCGCGCGTCGACGAGGCCATCGCGGATCTGCGCGACGGCGGTGCTGTGTCGGAGGTCCTTCTCGCGATCGGCGACGGCCTGGCACCCGATGCCCTCGCACTGGCGATCGTGAATGCCGATGCGATGGGCATCTCCGCCGAACTCGACCGCGACCGCGCGATCCGGCAGTTCCGCCTGCAGCGGGAGGCGGCCGCGCGACTGGTGCGCGACGGCACGGCTCCGCTCGCCGCCCAGGTGAGGGCCGGGGCGGCCGCGGCGGCCGTGCTGGCCGGCGTGTGGGCGTGGGCGGACCACACCGCCGGCCGCTCACTGACCGAGACCCTGGCGGAGGCGCTCTCCGTGGCGTGAGGTGTCGGCATCCGTATCGGTCTGCTCGACGATCCGGACGCTCCACGCGCGGTCGGATCACGGCGATCCTGCGGCGACCCGCTCGGCCGCGGCGGCGGTCCGGAGCGGGGCCGCGTAAACTCGATCCATCATGGCGACTTTCGGCACCCTCTCCGACCGGCTCACAGAGACCTTCCGCAATCTGCGCAAGAAGGGACAGCTGACCCCCGCCGACGTCGACGGGACGGTCCGCGAGATCCGGCGTGCCCTCCTCGACGCCGACGTCGCCCTGCCGGTCGTCAAGGAGTTCACCGCAGCGGTGCGCGAGCGGGCCCTCGGCGACGAGGTCAATCGTGCGCTGAACCCGGCCCAGCAGGTCGTGCAGATCGTCAACGACGAGCTCATCGGCATCCTGGGCGGCCAGCAGCGTCGCCTCCAGTTCGCCAAGAATCCGCCGACGGTCATCATGCTCGCCGGGCTTCAGGGTTCGGGAAAGACCACGTTCGCGGGCAAGCTCGCGAAGATGCTCGAGAAGGACGGACACACGCCTCTCCTCGTGGCCTGCGACCTCCAGCGCCCCAACGCCGTCAACCAGCTGCAGGTCGTCGCCGAGCGCGCCGGCGCCGCCATCTACGCGCCCCAGCCCGGCAACGGTGTGGGCGACCCGGTGACGGTCGCCCGCGACGGCGTCGAGTACGCGAAGCAGAAGCAGTACGACACCGTCATCATCGACACCGCCGGACGCCTCGGTGTCGACGCGGAGCTGATGAAGCAGGCCGCCGACATCCGCACGGCCACGCAGCCCGACGAGGTGCTCTTCGTCATCGACGCGATGATCGGTCAGGATGCCGTGAACACGGCGAAGGCCTTCCAGGACGGCGTCGACTTCACCGGCGTCGTGCTGTCCAAGCTCGACGGTGACGCCCGCGGTGGAGCCGCGCTGTCCGTCGCGTCGGTCACGGGACGCCCGATCATCTTCGCGTCCACCGGCGAGGGTCTCGACGACGTCGAGCCTTTCCACCCCGACCGCATGGCATCCCGCATCCTCGACCTCGGTGACATCCTCACCCTGATCGAGCAGGCGCAGCAGGCCTTCGACGAGGCCGAGGCGATGAAGGTCGCAGAGAAGCTCGCGACGGAGACCTTCACGCTCGAGGACTTCCTCGAGCAGATGCAGCAGATGAAGAAGATGGGCTCCATGAAGAAGATGCTCGGGATGCTCCCGGGCATGGGATCCATGAAGCAGCAGCTCGAGGACTTCGACGAGCGCGAGATCGACCGCACCGAGGCGATCATCCGCTCGATGACCGTGGCCGAGCGTCGCAACCCCAAGCTCCTGAACGGCTCGCGGCGCCTGCGCATCGCGCGCGGTTCCGGCATGACCGTCACCGACGTCAACCAGCTCGTGCAGCGCTTCGAGCAGGCCGCCAAGATGATGAAGACGGTCGCGCGGGGCGGTGTGCCCAACATCCCCGGCATGGGACCCATCGGCGGCAAGCCGGGTGCGTCGTCGAAGCGGGGGAAGCAGCAGAAGGCGAAGGGCTCGCGGTCGGGCAACCCGGCCAAGCGTGCCGCCGAGAACGCCGGGATCGCCGCCGCCGCTCCCGCCGCCGGGTCGGGCTTCGGCCTCGGGGGCCAGAAGGCGCCGACCGAGGAAGACCTGGCCGAACTGCAGAAGCTGCTCGGTCGGGGCTGAGCCGGGGGCCCGCACGGCCCACCGGCGTCAGGGGAGGACGCCCGCGTCCTGCAGGGCCGAGACCACCGTCTGCTCGATGGCACGCTGCCCGCGCGCGGTGGGGTGCACGTCGTCGTCTTGGAGCCACTCCGGATGACCCACCAGCGGTTGCCCCACGTCGACGAAGATCCCGCCGGCGGAGTCGACCGCGTCACGGAGCGCGTCCGAGGTCGTGGCGGTGTCGTCCGGGACGTCCGGATCGTCGTTCCAGATCGTGCTGAGCCCGACGATGCGCGCGTCGGGCGCGGCGTCGTGGAGCTGGGCGATGGTGTCGTCGGTGTCCGTGCGGATCTCGTCCGCGTCCTGCCAGAAGTCGTTGCTCGAGGACTGCACGATGATCAGCTCGGGCTGCAGCGCGGCGATCGCGGGGGAGAAACCGGCGTAGGCCGTGCCGCATTCGCCCGCGATCACGAACCCCATGCCGCCGCAGGCGAGGTTGGTCAGCGAGACGTCCTCGCGCTGGGCGAGGAGAAAAGGCCACGCCTCGCCGAGCGGCAATCCTGCGCCCGACATGAGCGAGTCGCCCAGCGTGACCACACGCAGGGGCGCGGGCGATGCCGTCGGCGCGACGATCGGGGCGAGCGTCGGCGTGGGGAAGGTCAGTGCCTGCACGGGATCCGCGGGATCAGGCGTGCAGCCGACGAGCGTGAGGAGCGCGCCTCCGGCCAGGGCGGCCAGCAGAGGCATCGCGGCACGGCGCCGTCGGGTCATGGCGAGATCCTACGGGCGGGAACCTATGAGTCCGCCCTCGCGAGTGCCGTCACACCCGCAGCGCAGCGAGATGCTCGCGCAGTGTCGGCCCGCCGCGGAACTCGCGGATGAGGTGCTGCACCACCTCGCGCAGATCGCCGTCGGCCGCTTCGGCCACCGCGATCTGGCGCGCCGAGCTTCCGCCCGTGGCCAGAATCGTCTCCAGGCCCGCGAACTCGCGGACGCAGTGCAGGTCCACCGCGATCTCGGCGAGTTCCTCCATCGTCGTGCGCAGGTGGTCCCGCACGGGCAACTGCGTGCCGTCGCGATCGACGATCACGCGGGCGTCGAGTCCGTACCGGGCCGCGCGCCACTTGTTCTCACGGGCGTACCACGGCGGGATGCCGGGCAGCTCGCCGCCCTCGTCGAGGATCCGCGAGAAGTGCTCGACGAGGGTCTGCACGAAAGCCGCGACGGCGGCGAGCTCGGGAAGCGTCGACATGCCGTCGCACGCGCGGATCTCGACGGTTCCCCAGCGCGGCGCGGGACGGATGTCCCACCGCACCTCGCTGGCATCCGCCATCACTCCCGTTCGGACCATGTCTTCCAGGTAGCGCTCGAACTCGGCCCAGTCGCTCAGCTGCCAGGGGAGGCCCGCGGTGGGCAGCTGCTGGAACACCAGCGCCCGGTTGCTCGCGTAGCCGGTGCGTTCCCCCGCCCAGAACGGACTGGATGCCGACAGGGCCTGCAGATGCGGCAGGTACACCGTCAGCGCGTTCACGATCGGGATGACCTTGTCCACGTCGTCGACGCCGACGTGGACGTGGATGCCCCAGATCATCATGTTGCGGCCCCACCACTGGGTCCGCTCGATGAGCTTGTGGTACCTCGTCTTGTCCGTGACCTGCTGCTCGTACCACTGGGCGAAGGGGTGGCTGCCGGCGCACAGCAGCTCGATGCCCCGGGGCTCGGTCTGCTCGCGCAGGGCGCCGATGGCATCCGCGATGTCATCGACGGCCTCGGCGACGGTGTGCCCGACGCCGCTCGTGACCTCCACCGTGTTCGTCAGCAGTTCACCGGTGACGGTGAAGCGCTCGAGCGCCGTGGCCTCCTCGACGAGCTCGAGGACCTCGGGGGCGCGGGCCACGAGATCGCCGGTTTCGCGGTCGGCGAGCATGAGTTCCCATTCGAGTCCCACGGAGGAACGTGTGGACGGAGCGAACGGGAGCGTCATGCGGTCAGTCTGACACGACGACACGGGCGTCATCGGGTTCGCGACCCGCCGTGTCATCTGGCAGAATAGAGGGTCGGACCAGGTGCTCGACCCTCTATCCAGCGCCGGTCCTCCTCTTTGAGCTTCCGCCGGGTGTGCACCCCACGCTCCAGGCGACCGGTTCGTTCATTTCCCACCACAGGAGAAATCGTGGCTGTCAAGATCCGTCTCAAGCGTCTCGGCAAGATCCGTGCGCCCTACTACCGCATCGTCGTCGCCGACTCGCGCACCAAGCGCGACGGTCGTGTGATCGAGGAGATCGGCAAGTACCACCCGACCGAGGAGCCCTCGTTCATCGAGGTCGACTCCGAGCGCGCGCAGTACTGGCTCGGCGTCGGCGCGCAGCCGACCGAGCAGGTCCGTGCCATCCTCAAGCTCACGGGCGACTGGGGCACGTTCAAGGGCGACAAGGACGCGAAGTCCACCGTCAAGGTCCGCGAGCCCAAGGCCGCGTTCGAGGCCGACACCGCGAAGAAGTCGGTCGTCAAGCCCAAGGCCGAGAAGAAGGCCGAGGCTCCGGCCGCCGACGAGGCGCCCGAAGCCGCTGCCGACGAGACTTCGGCAGAGTAAGTCCCGTGCTGTCCGCCGCGCTCGAGCACGTCGTCAAGGGGATCGTCGATCACCCCGACGCCGTGACCATCCGTTCCGCCACGTCGCCCCGCGGCGAGGTGCTGGAGGTTCGCGTGCACCCCGATGACCGGGGTCGCGTGATCGGGCGCGGCGGTCGCACCGCCAAGGCGCTGCGCACGCTCATCACGGCCCTCGCCGACGGGCAGCGCGTCCGCGTCGACGTCGCCGACGACTGATGTCGGCCGGCGACACCGCGGGCGCCCAGCCCGCCAAGACCCAGCTCCGTGTGGGCCGCCTGGTCAAGGCCCACGGGCTGAAGGGCGCATTCAAGCTCGAGCTCTACACGGATGACCCCGAGGGACGTTTCGTCGCCGGGAACAGCTTCACCCTGCAGGTGCCGGAATCCTCGCCGTGGCACGGCCGCGAGCTGACGGTCCGCGAATTCCGCTGGATGAACTCCCACCCGGTCGCCTTCTTCGAAGGCGTCGACGACCGTACGGCCGCAGAGGGCCTGGTCAAGGCGATCCTGTGGATCGACCAGGACGCCGAGACCGCCCCCGCCGAAGACGACGCCTGGTACGACCACCAGCTCATCGGCCTCGATGTGGTGCGCGACGGTGAGGTCATCGGGCGCGTCGTGCGCGTCGATCACTTCCCCGCGCAGGACCTGCTGATCGTGCGTCCGACGGGTCGCGGCGAAGACGCCGACGTCCTGGTCCCCTTCGTGAGCGCGATCGTGCCCGAGGTCGACGTCGAGGCCGGTCGGGTCGTGGTGACTCCTCCCGCCGGTCTCTTCGAGGAACTCCCGGGCGACGACGACACCCCGCAGGACGAGTCCGGTGCGGACGAGTCCGACGAGGTCGCCGACTCCCGCGAGGACTGACGTGCGCATCGACGTCGTCTCGATCTTCCCGACGATCTTCGACGCCCTCGAGGTGTCGCTCCTGGGCAAGGCCCGCCAGAGCGGGCTGCTCGACGTGCGCGTGCACGATCTCCGCGACTACACGCACGACCGTCACCGCACGGTCGATGACACGCCGTACGGCGGTGGCGCGGGCATGGTCATGAAGCCCGAGCCATGGGGTGAGGCTCTCGACGACGTCACGCGGGACGCGGAGGCGGCGCCGGTGATCGTGTTCCCGTCGCCGGCGGGGGAGCGCTTCACGCAGAAGATCGCGCGGGAGCTCTCCGAGGAACAGCACCTCGTCTTCGGATGCGGTCGCTACGAGGGCATCGACGAGCGCGTTTTCGACTACGCCGCCGGCCTCGGACGTGTGCGACTGCTCAGCCTCGGTGACTACGTGTTGAACGGCGGCGAGGTCGCCGTGATGGCGATGGTCGAAGCGATCGGGCGCCTGATCCCCGGCGTCGTCGGCAACCCGGAGAGCCTCGTCGAGGAGTCGCACGAGGATGGTCTGCTCGAATACCCGTCCTTCACCAAGCCCGCGTCCTGGCGCGGTCACGAGGTGCCGCCGGTCCTCCTGAGCGGCAACCACGGGGCCGTCGCCTCTTGGCGGCGTGAGCAGCAGATCGAGCGCACCCGCCAGCGCCGTCCGGATCTGCTCGCCGACTGAACGCCCCTCCGGCGTGGCGCGCAGCGCTGTCGCCGGCGAGGCGTGGACCGTGGCATCCGCAGTCGGATGCCACGAGCGCCACGGTCAGTCGACGCCGAGGAACCCCCGGTCGGTGAGGACGATCGGCCCGTCGGCCGTGATCGCGACCGTGTGCTCCGAGTGGGAGCCGCGCGAACCGTCCGCGCTGCGGAGGGTCCACCCGTCAGGGTCGGTGATGAGCTCATCGGTCGTCTGCAGGAACCACGGTTCGAGCGCGAGGACGAGACCCGCGCGCAACGGATAGCCCCGTCCGGCCTTGCCGTCGTTGGCGACGTGCGGGTCGCCGTGCATCGTGCGACCCACGCCGTGCCCGCCGAAGTCGGTGTTGATGCTGAGGCCTTCCGCGTGGGCCACGGCGGCGACGGCGGCGGAGATGTCGCCGATCCGGTGGCCGACCGTGGCAGCCTCGATCGCGGCGGCCAGAGCGCGCTGCGTGGTGTCGATGAGAGCGAGGTCCTCATCGCGCGCGGTGCCCACGACGAACGACACCGCGGAGTCGGCGACCCACCCGTCGACGGACGCGGCGAAGTCGAGCGACACGAGATCGCCGTCGCGCAACGCGTAGTCGTGGGGGAGTCCGTGGAGCACGGCGTCGTTGATCGACGTGCAGAGGACCTTGCCGAAGGGGCTCGCCCCGAACGACGGGTGGTAGTCGATGTAGCAGGACTCGGCACCTGCTGCGCGGATCATGTCGTGCGCGCGACGGTCGAGGTGCAGGAGGTTGGTTCCGACCTTCGTCTCATCGCGCAGCGTCGCCAGGACTTCCGCGACGAATCGGCCGGCCGGGCGCATGGCGTCGATCTCGGCCGGGGTGCGCAGTTCGATCATCGGTGGTTCCCTTTCCTCGAACCTCCATTCTCTCCGATCGCCGCCGTGCGCCGCTCGCGACGTGCGGAGACGGCGGCCCGAGGCCGCGTCGGTCGTCGGTCCGGTCGAGGTTCAAAGCGACCGCACAACTGCCGCCCCTACCATCGGTTCATGGTGCTGCGCCGACTCTTCCTCCGCTGGCTCTTCCCGGCCGCCTTCCTGCTGCCCCTGTGGCTGTTCGTCGGATGGATCGTGTTCGGCGGCGGGAGCGGCTGGGCGCTGCTCTGGTTGCTGATCGCGGCCCCCGCGGTCTTCGTGACGCAGATCCTCGTGGCGCTCATCGTCCGCGGGCGGGGCTCGGTCCGCCTCGAGCGGGCGGCGTCCTGGCGCGACGTCGTCGGCGTCGGACTGTGGCAGGTGGTCGTGATCGCGCTCGGACTCTACGACTCGCGGACCTTCTTCCCGCTGCTGGTCCTGAGCGTGGTCGGCGCGTTCGTCCTGTTGTGGTCGTCGTTGGCGCAGATGTGGAACGAGGCGCGCGCCGGGGTGGCCCTTCTGCACACCTCCGACGGCACCGGCTACATCCCGCCGACGCAGGAGCGGCCGCGCCCGCAGGCCGCCGGTGAGGTCATCGTCATCTCGGAGAAGTCCGCCTCGTCCTGAGCCGGTTTGGTCGGCGTCTCCGTCCATGGCAGAATGGGCGTTTGTGCCCTGACAGACTCTGCCTCAGGGGAGTCCGCCGCAACCGCGGCCTCGGGTACGCCACTCCTTTTTCCCCTTTATCGTGCGATCGACCTGTGGCGGTCGCAGGAAGTGACGATCATGCAGATCCTCGACTCCGTCGACGCGGCCTCGCTGCGCTCCGACATCCCCGTCTTCGGCCCCGGTGACACCGTCAAGGTGCACGTCAACATCACCGAGGGCAACCGCTCGCGTATCCAGGTCTTCCAGGGCGTCGTCATCGGCCGCTCGGGCGACGGTGTGCGCGAGACCTTCTGCGTCCGCAAGGTCAGCTTCCAGGTCGGTGTCGAGCGCACCTTCCCCGTGCACAGCCCCGTGATCGACCACATCGAGGTCGTCACCCGTGGTGACGTGCGTCGCGCGAAGCTCTACTACCTGCGCAACCTGCGTGGCAAGAAGGCCAAGATCAAGGAGAAGCGCGACCGCTGAGTCCGCCTCCTCGAACGCCCTGCGATCCGTCGCGGGGCGTTCGTCGTTTCCGCGCGTGCTCACCGGCATCGGGATGCCGGCCCCCGGGCATTCATAGACGTTCGTAGCCGTGTGACGTTCGGCGGGTGCGGCGGAATGTGCGAGGCTTGTCCAGCGGTCTTCCGGTGTGCGGTGAGCCCGGCGAAGGATCAACATGAGCGACGAAACCGCATCCCCTCCGGCCCCGATCACCCGTCGTCGCCGCGGAGCACTGACGTTCCTGCGCGATGTGGTGGTGATCCTGCTCATCGCCCTGGCGGTGTCGTTCCTGGTCAAGACGTTCGTGGTGCGGTCGTTCTACATCCCGTCCGCGTCGATGAACGACACACTGCTCGTGAACGACCGGATCCTCGTCGACGAGCTGACCCCCCGCTTCGGCGACTACGCCCGCGGCGACGTCGTGGTGTTCCGCGACCCGGGCGGGTGGCTGCCGGCGACGGTCAAGCAGCAACGCCCGCCCCTCGTGGAGGCGACCGACTGGGTGCTGTCGCTCGTGGGCCTGTCGGCGCCCGACAGCGACGACCACCTGATCAAACGCGTCATCGGAATCCCCGGCGATCACGTGGTGTGCTGCAACGCGCTCGGTCAGACCGAGGTGAACGGCGTGCCGCTGGTCGAGCCCTACGTGAAGCTCGCGCCGGGGGCCGCAGCGCCCTCGCCGGTGCCCTACGACATCACGGTTCCGCAGGGCTCGCTGTGGGTGCTCGGAGACAACCGCAACAGCTCGAAGGACTCCCGTTTCAATCAGGACCAGCCCGGGAAGGGCTTCGTGCCGATCGACAACGTCGTGGGCCGCGCCTTCCTGATCACCTGGCCGTTCGACCGCTTCGGTGCGATCGACTTCCATCACGAGGTGTTCGCGGGGGTCCCTCAGCCGGACAGCCTGCCGTGATCGAACCCACGCTCACCCTCGAGCGGCGCCTGCTCAAGGAGCACGCGCTGATCATCGCGTGCGACGAGGTCGGTCGCGGTGCTCTCGCCGGCCCGGTCGCGGTCGGCGCGGCGGTCATCGATCCCGCGCGGTCCCGCAAGCGGGTTCCCGCGGGTCTGCGGGACTCCAAGCTGGTTCCCGAGGCACGTCGGCCCGATGTCGCCGCACGCGCCGCCGCCTTCGTGCAGCACAGCGCGGTGGGCTGGGCCAGTGCCGACGAGATCGACGAGATCGGGATCATCCGCGCCCTGGGTCTCGCCGCCGTCCGCGCGATCGCGGATCTACGCGCCCACGGCGTCGTCCCCGAGGAAGCGCTCGTGATCCTCGACGGCAACCACGACTACATCACCCCGGCGGGGGAGAGCGGGCTGCGCGTGAAGCCGATCATCAAGGCCGATCGGGACTGCGCGAGCGCGGCCGCGGCATCCGTCCTCGCCAAGGTCGCCCGCGATGCGGTGATGGTCGGCCTGCACGAAGACCTGCCGGCCTACGGATGGGCGCGCAACAAAGGCTACGCAAGCCTCGACCACCGCGAGGCCATCGGTGTGCACGGCATGAGCGTCCACCACCGTCGTTCCTGGGCGATCGCGCCGGCTCCGACGCTGTTCTGACGCGCGAGCGAGGTGGGTTCCGCGCCGTCGCACGGTCGGCGCCGCTGCGCAACGCGCCTAGGATGGGAGAACCATGGATGACGACGTCTTCGAGGACTACGACCGCGAACTCGAGCTGGCCCTGTACCGCGAGTACCGCGACGTGGTCTCGCAGTTCCAGTACGTGATCGAGACCGAACGCCGGTTCTATCTCGCCAACGACGTGAACGTCGTCCGCCGCGACACCGAGCACGATTTCTACTTCGAGATCTCGATGACCGACGTGTGGGTCTGGGACATCTACCGCGCCGACCGCTTCGTGAAGTCGGTGCGCGTGCTGACGTTCAAGGACGTGAACGTCGAGGAACTCTCGCGCCGCGACTTCCAGCTGCCCGAAGAGCTCTCGCTCGACAGCTGACGGTTCCTCCCCAGACGCCCCTGTTTCCGATCCGTCCCCGGATCCCGGATCCGGCCCGTCGGAGCCTGATGACCGGATGCCACGCTCTCGGGCATGGCAGCGAAAGACGACTTCGGGCGAGCCGGTGAAGAACGGGCCGCCCGCCACCTGGCCGCGAACGGTTTCCGTATCCTCGACCGCAACTGGCGGTGTCCGCAGGGCGAACTCGACATCATCGCCGAGACGGCGGGCACCCTCGTCGTGGTCGAGGTGAAGAGCCGCACGAGTGAGGCCTTCGGCCATCCGTTCGAGGCGATCGATCGGCGCAAGGCCGGTCGGCTGTGGCGTCTGGCCATGGCCTGGATCGCGGTGCATCCCGACGAGGCGCGGGGGCGGAGCCTGCGTATCGACGCGATCGCCCTCATCGGCTCCGATCCGCGCACCGCCCGCCTCGAGCACCTCGAGGACGCGCTGTGACCGTCGCACGCACGTGGGCGGTGGCACTGACCGGGGTACGCGGTGATCTCGTTGAGGTCGAAGCCGATCTGTCGCCCCAGACACCCGAGTTCGCGATCATCGGGCTGCCCGACAAAGCACTGGGGGAGGCCGGACGCCGGGTGCGGAACGCCTGCACCAATCGCGGCCTCGAACTCCCGAAGCGGCGATTGACCGTCAACCTGTCTCCGGCGAGCCTCCCGAAACGGGGCTCGGCGTTCGACGTCGCGATCGCCGTCGCGGCCCTCGCGACGACGGGGATGATGGATGCCGCCCGCGTCGCCGACACCGTGCACATCGGAGAGCTCGGCCTCGACGGCCGTCTGCGGCCGGTCCCCGGAGTGCTGCCGTCGGTGCTCGCGGCGCACCGCGCGGGGCGGTCGCGCGTGGTCGTGCCCGCTGCCAACGCCGCCGAGGCCGGGCTCGTCGAGGGGATCGAGGTGCGTGCCGCGACGTGCCTGGCGGAGGTCGTGCGCTGGCACGGCGGTGCGAGCGAGGCGCCGGACCTTCCGCCGGTCCTGGCCGAGGATCCTCCGCCGGCGCGCGAGGAGTCACTCGACCTCGCGGACATCCTCGGACAATCGGATGCAGTGGACGCTCTGATCGTGGCCGCCGCCGGCGGGCACCATCTCCTGATGAGCGGGCCTCCCGGTGCTGGGAAGACCATGCTGGCCCGCCGACTTCCCGGCATCCTGCCCGAGCTGGACGACGACGCCGCGCTCTCGGTCGCATCCGTACGCTCCCTCTCGGGCGAGGTCGTCACGCGTCTGAGCCGAACACCGCCCTTCGAGAGCCCGCATCACGGTGCGAGCGCCGCGGCGTTGATCGGGGGAGGCTCGGGCGTCGTGCGTCCGGGGGCGATCGCCCGGGCCAGCGAGGGGGTGCTGTTCCTCGACGAAGGGGGCGAGTTCCCGGCATCGGTGCTCGACGCGTTGCGGCAGCCGTTGGAGAGCGGGGTCATACAGGTGCACCGGTCCGGGGTGTCGGCGACCTTCCCGGCGCGGTTCCAACTGGTGATCGCGACGAACCCGTGTCCGTGCGGGCAGTACGGCGTCCCGGGCGGAGTCTGCGAGTGCGCCCCGCAGGCCATCCGGCGCTACACGCGACGTCTCTCGGGCCCGCTGCTCGACCGCATCGACCTCGACCTGCGGCTGCAGCGGGTCTCGAATGCCCGACGTGAGAACGCTGTCCCGGCCGTCACCACTGCCGCGGCGCGCGAGACGGTCATCCGTGCCCGCGATCGCGCGGCCGCGCGCTGGGCCGCGACGCCGTGGCGTCGGAACGCCGATGTTCCGGGCACGTGGTTGCGGGGCGCGGCAGCTCCCGACGCCGACGTCCTGCGGCCGCTCGACATCGCGCTCCGTCGCGGCTCGCTCACTCTGCGCGGCTACGACCGCCTCCTCCGCGTCGCCTGGACCGTCGCCGACATCGCCGGACGCGATCGACTCCACCCGGACGACGTGGGGCGCGCGCTGTTCCTCCGGCAGGGGAGTGTCGCGTGAAGATCCCCGACCTGAGTCCGGATGCGGCCGGCGCGGCGCTCGCAGGGCTGGGAGTTCCGACGGACGTCGACATGGTCGACGCCTACGCGCGGGTGTGGTGGACGGTCCTCACCGAGCCGGGCGACGGAACAGCGGGCGACCTGATCTCCCGATTCGGCGCGGCGGCTGCACTCCGGCTCGCGCTGGCCGATCACGATGACGAGTGGAGCCCGGCCCGGGCGCGATGGCGTCCACGGGCGGATGTCGGCGCGGTGCGTCAGGCGCTGGACGCCGGCCGACGGGCGGGGGCGACGCTCGTCGGCCCCGCGGATCCCCGGTGGCCGGTACGGCTGGACGACCTCGCCGTCCACGCCCCGCACGCCCTGTGGGTGCGAGGTGACCCGGGGCGGCTGTGCGACGCCCCGACCGTGGCGATCGTCGGTGCGCGCGCGGCGACGCCCTATGGCGAGGCCGTCGCCGCCGATTTGGCGGCCGACCTCTCCGACGCGGGGGTGACCATCGTGTCCGGAGCCGCGTACGGCATCGACGGTGCTGCCCACCGGGCGGCGCTCTCCGGCGGCGGGCGGACGATCGCCTTCCTCGCGGGTGGCGTGGACCGGGCCTATCCGCGGGGACACGAGGGTCTGCTGGCGCGCATCTCCGCATCCGGTTCCGTCGTGAGCGAGACGCCGTGCGGTGCGGCTCCGACCAAGTGGCGGTTCCTGGCGCGCAACCGGCTGATCGCGTCGCTCGCGGATGCCGTCGTCGTCGTGGAGGCGGGCCATCGCAGCGGTTCCCTCAACACCGCGGCCCACGCCGCCCAGCTCGGGCGTGCGCTCGGTGCCGTGCCCGGCCCCGTGACGAGCGCCGCCTCCGCGGGCAGTCACCGGGTCCTCCGCGAATTCGACGGTGTCTGCGTGACGTCCGCGGCGGATGTCCGGGAAATGCTCGGTGCGGCGGGGGAGTCGCCCCCGAGAGCGGCCGGTCGCACCGACGACTCCAGCCGATTGCGGGACGCGCTCTCCCCGCGCATCGGTCGCGGTGTCGGCGAGATCGCACGGCGCGCGGGGTTGTCGGAGTCAGAGACCCGGACCCTCCTGGGGTTCGCCGAACTCGAGGGACACGTGCGCCGCGAAGAAGACGGCCTCTGGCGATCCGCGGTCCCCGAGAGGTGAGGAGCGGTGAGTTCGCCTCGCCTCGACAGGACGACTCGGGCGGCCCGCGCGCGTCGCGAGTGCGGTCGGCGGGCGTCGGAGGCAGTCTTGTCGCATGCGCATTTCGGAGGCGGTCGAGGGGTACCTGTCCCACCTCGGCAGCGTGCGGCGGCTCTCGCCGGCGACGGTGCGCGCCTACCGCTCCGACCTCGCCGACCTCGCGCGGGCCTCCGGCGATCCCGACGTCCGCGAACTCGACATCGAGACCCTCCGAGAATGGCAGTGGGATGCCACCGCGGCCGGTCTCAGCAAGGCCACGGCCGCGCGCCGCACCTCGACCGTGAAGGGATTCCTGGCGTGGGCCCGCGAGGAGGGCGTCATCGACGTCGACCCGTCGCAGCGTCTCGTCGCGCCCAAACGTGGGCGTACGCTCCCCACCGTCGCCACCGCATCCGCGCTGGAGGCGCTGCTGTCGGAGGCGGAGGCGGCCACGCAGGCGGGCGATCCGGTGGCCCTGCGCGACCACGCGCTCCTCGAGCTGCTGTACGGCACCGGCGCACGCGTGTCGGAGATCTGCGGACTCGACGTCGACGACGTCGACCACGAGCGCCGCACGCTGCGCCTGCGCGGCAAGGGCGACAAAGAGCGTGTCGTGCCCTACGGCTCACCGGCCGCCCACGCCCTCGAGGCCTACCTCGTGCGGGCACGCCCCGTGCTGCGGGCGCGCGCGGACGACCCCGACGCCGCCGTCTTCGTCGGAGCCCGGGGCGGTCGACTCGGTCCTCGCGCCGTGCACGCGCTGGTGTCACGGGTCGTCGCGCCGGCGGTGGGCGCGGAGACACTCGGCCCGCACGCGCTCCGCCACTCGGCCGCGACGCATCTTCTCGACGGCGGCGCCGATCTGCGATCGGTGCAGGAGATCCTCGGACACGCCAGCCTCGGCACCACCCAGATCTACACGCACGTGTCCGGCGAACGCCTGCGCGAGGCCTACCGACTCGCGCACCCACGCGCGTAGCGGCGCACACGCCGCACATCGTCGTGGCGCGGGACCGCCCGCGGTCGTAGCGTGGAGGCGTGGTGCACCGTGCTCGACCCGTCTGGGCGACGGGAGGGGTCGTCCTCTCCCTGACGCTGCTCGTCGGCTGCGGCCTCGCGCCGCAACCGGTGGTGACCCGTCTGCCCCCGGCATCCGGGGCATCCGCCGTCCCGAGCGCGAGCCCGACTTCGAGCGGCACGCCGATCGACGAATCGCTCACGAGTCCTGCCCCGGGGGCGATCGCATCCGTCGCGCCGGGGGACGCATCGGTCACCGCGTGCGGCGAGGGAGGCTCCGCGACGGTGAACGGCTCCGAGCGATCGGTCCGCGTCGAGGGGACGTGCGCGCAGCTCTCCGTCTCGGGGTCGGCGCTCACCGTCGACGCGAGCACCGCCACGATCGGCGCTCTCACGATGTCGGGGGATCGCGTCCGCGTCACGGCCGCGGCGGTCGACGACGCCACCGTGCAGGGGAACGACACGTCGCTCACCGTCGCGGGCGCCCTCGGTCGCCTCGACCTCAGCGGCGATCGTGCGGCGGTCGCCGTCGAAGGGTCGCTCGGGTCGCTCATCGTCCGTGGGCAGGACAGTGTGATCACCGCCCGCGGGGGCATCGGCGACAGCACCATCGACGGGCGCGGCAACAGCGTCGGCTGACACCCTCCGCCGTCGGTCAGGAGCGACCGCGGCTCAGCAGCACGGCAGGAGGATCGCGCGCGGTACCCCGCCCAGGAGCCGCAGCGGGTTGACGTACTCGCCGTTCCATCGCACGCCGAAGTGCAGCGCACCCGCGTCGACGTGCCCACCGAGCGCGACATCGCCGACCGGGTCGCCGCGGGCGACGCCCGCCCCCGCGTCGAGTTCGGTCGTGACCGGCTCGAAGGTGGTGACGAGTCCGTCTCCGTGGTCGATGGTGACGACGGGGCGCCCCGCGACGGCGCCCGCGAACGCGACCCGCCCGTCGGCGGGAGAGCGCACGCGCTCGACATCGCCGAGATCGAGGCCGCGGTGCCCGGGGGCGTACGGGCTCGCCGGAGCCACGAACGGACGCATGACGTGCACGACGGTGACAGGCCACAGCCAGTCACGCCCCGCGAGCGGGTCGGCTCCGGCGGCGATCGCGGTCGGGGCGGGTGCCAGGGCCACGGCGACCGTGATCAGCAGGGAGAGACCGGCGACGAAACGACTCCTCATGGCGACGAGCGTGCCCGCCGGGACGACGGGGCCGTGTGCGGCATCGCACGTTCAGTGGGGGAAGCGCGTACCGGACGGCGTGGGGAGGAGCCGTCCTGTATGCTGGAGACCGCATCCCGTGTATCGGGATGACTCCGCGTGCCCACAGCGCACCGCACTGGTCCTCGGATCAGCGCACCGCGCGGCATCCACACCCCATGGTCCTCCGCTCCGGCGGAAGGCGGGTGTGCGCCGGGCACCAGGCTCGCCGGTCGATCGACCGGCGCGGAACAACCACAACCACGGCGTGAGAGCGCCGCAGAACAGGAGTACGACCATGGCCGTCGTCACCATCCGCCAGCTGCTCGACAGCGGCGTTCACTTCGGACACCAGACCCGCCGGTGGAACCCGAAGGTCAAGCGCTTCATCCTGACCGAGCGCTCCGGCATCCACATCATCGACCTCCAGCAGTCGCTGTCGTACATCGACAAGGCGTACGAGTTCGTCAAGGAGACCGTCGCGCACGGCGGCACCATCCTCTTCGTCGGCACCAAGAAGCAGGCGCAGGAAGTCCTCGCCGAGCAGGCGACGCGCGTCGGCCAGCCCTACGTCAACCAGCGCTGGCTCGGTGGCCTCCTCACCAACTTCTCGACCGTCTCCAAGCGCCTCGCTCGCATGAAGGAGCTCGAGGAGCTCGACTACGAGAACCCGGCCGAGAGTGGCTTCACCAAGAAGGAGCTGCTGCTCAAGAAGCGCGAGCTCGACAAGCTGCACAAGTCGCTGGGCGGTATCCGCAACCTGCAGAAGACGCCCTCCGCGATCTGGGTCGTCGACGCCAAGCGCGAGCACCTCGCCATCGACGAGGCCAAGAAGCTCGGCATCCCCGTGATCGGCATCCTCGACACCAACGCCGACCCCGACGAGTTCCAGTACCCGATCCCCGGCAACGACGACGCGATCCGTTCGGTGAGCCTGCTCACGCGCATCATCGCCGACGCCGCCGCCGAGGGTCTGATCCAGCGTCACCAGCCCGCCGGTGAGGACGAGGCCGCCGAGCCCCTCGCCGAGTGGGAGCGCGAGCTGCTCGAGACCCCCGCCGAGACCGGTGCCGAGGCCGTCGAGGCGGCGACCGAGTCCGCTGACGACGCCGCCGGCGCCGAGGCTCACGACGAGGCCGTCGCCGCCGCTTCGGGCGAGGAGACCGCTGAGGTCGCCGAGGCCGAGGCCACCGACAGCAAGTAAGCGCGCCGCCGCGACACCGCGGCGTCACCCGCACAGGCTACGATCCGGCGGGGTCGTGACCGCATCCCTCGGGGTGCGCACGGCCCCGCCGGTCTCACATCAGAACGCACAACGACAAGGAGACGCCACACCATGGCAAACTTCACGATCGCCGACATCAAGGCCCTGCGCGAGCAGCTCGGCACCGGCATGGTCGACACCAAGAAGGCGCTCGAAGAGGCCGACGGCGACGTCGAGAAGGCCGTCGAGATCCTGCGCCTCAAGGGCGCGAAGGGCAACGCGAAGCGCGCCGACCGCTCCACGAGCGAGGGCCTGGTCACCGCCCGCGAGTCCGACGGCGCCGTGACGCTGCTCGAGCTCGCCTGCGAGACCGACTTCGTGGCGAAGAACGACCGCTTCATCGCGCTGGCCGACAAGGTCGTCACCGCGGCCGCCGCCGCCGGTGCCGACTCGGTCGAGGCCGCCCTCGCCGCCGACGCCGGCGGTCAGACCGTCGAGCAGCTCATCTCGGACGAGGCCGCCATCATCGGCGAGAAGGTCGAGCTGCGTCGCGTCCGCACCATCCGCGGCGACAAGTTCGAGGTCTACCTGCACAAGACCAGCAAGGACCTGCCGCCGCAGGTCGGCGTCGTCCTCGCCTACACCGGCGACGACGCGGAGACGGCGCGCTCCATCGCGCAGCACATCTCCTTCGCCAACCCGTCGTACCTCACCCGTGACGCCGTGCCCGAGGCCGACGTCGAGAAGGAGCGCGAGATCGTCACCGAGATCTCCCGCAACGAGGGCAAGCCCGAGGCCGCGCTCCCGAAGATCGTCGAGGGTCGCGTGAACGCGTTCTTCAAGCAGGTCGCGCTCCTCGACCAGGACTACGCGAAGGACAACAAGCTGTCCGTCGCGAAGGTCGCGTCCGACGCCGGTCTCACCCTGACCGACTTCGCCCGCTTCAAGGTCGGCGCGTAAGCACCGATGACGAGGCCCGGGATGCCATGGCATCCCGGGCCTTTTCCCTGCGCGCGTGGCGTATCGGTCGCGTCCGCGGGGGAGATAGTTTGAACCAGACGAGAGGACATGACACGTGATCGATGAAGCGACCCGGCGCCGCCGCGTTCTGCTCAAACTGTCCGGTGAGGCCTTCGGCGGGGGACAGCTCGGGGTCAACCCCGACGTCGTCAGCCAGATCGCCCGAGAGATCGCCGAGGCGGTGGATCGCGTGGAGATCGCGATCGTCGTCGGCGGTGGCAACTTCTTCCGCGGCGCGGAGCTCAGCCAGCGCGGCATGGACCGCGGCCGCGCCGACTACATGGGCATGCTCGGCACCGTGATGAACGCGCTCGCGCTGCAGGACTTCCTCGAGCAGGCCGGAGCCGCCACGCGCGTGCAGTCCGCGATCTCGATGACGCAGGTCGCGGAGCCCTACATCCCGCGTCGCGCGCAGCGGCACATGGAGAAGGGCCGCGTCGTCATCTTCGGCGCCGGTGCCGGCCTGCCGTACTTCTCCACCGACACCGTCGCCGCGCAGCGTGCCCTCGAGATCGGCGCGTCCGAGGTGCTGGTCGCCAAGAACGGCGTCGACGGCGTCTACACCGCTGATCCCCGCGTGGATGCGACGGCCACGAAGCTCGACCACCTCACCTACAACGACGCCCTGCAGAAGGGCCTCAAGGTCGTGGACTCGACGGCGTTCAGCCTGTGCATGGACAACGGCATGGACATGCGGGTGTTCGGCATGGAGCCCGCGGGCAACGTCACCCGCGCGCTCCTCGGCGAGACCATCGGTACGCTCGTCACTTCGTGACGCGCGGCGCGGGCCCGGGTGCCGGGCCCGCGCGCGACTAGACTGGGAAGCCAGTTTCAACGAATGGAGTCACCGTGATCGCCGATGTCCTCGCCGATGCCGGAGCGCGCATGGATCGCGCCGTGGAGGCCGCGAAGGAGGACTTCGCGACCGTCCGCACCGGACGCGCGAACCCCCAGATGTTCCAGAAGGTCCTGGTCGACTACTACGGCTCTCCGACGCCCCTCGCTCAGCTCGCTTCGCTGAACAACCCCGAGGCGCGCACCCTCGTGGTGAACCCCTACGACAAGTCCGCGCTCAAGGCCATCGAGCAGGCGATCCGCGACATGCCGAACCTCGGCGTCAACCCGACGAACGACGGCAACATCGTGCGCGTCACGATGCCCGAGCTGACCGAGGATCGCCGCAAGGAGTACGTCAAGATCGTGCGCGGCAAGGGCGAGGACGCGAAGGTCCAGGTGCGCAACCTCCGCCGTAAGGCCAAGGACGACCTCGATGCGCTCAAGAGCGACGTCGGAGAGGACGAGCTCGTCCGCGCCGAGAAGGAGCTCGACGGTGTGACCCGAGCGCATGTCGACGCGATCGACGAGGCGCTCAAGCGCAAAGAGGCCGAGCTGCTCGAGGTCTGACCCATGCCCCAGGCCCCCGACGACGACGTGACGGCGCCCGCCGAGCCGCCCTCCGGACGGAGGAGCGACCCGGCGCGGCGCGCAGCGCACACCGGTGAGACGGTGACCGCGATCGAGTCGCAGTTGCGCGCCATGCGGACGGATGCCGAGCAGCACATCGCCCATGCCCGGGCGGAGTTCGACCAGGCCAACGAACGCATCAAGCAGCGCACCGGACGCGACCTGATCGTGGCCAGCCTCATCGGTGTGGCCATCGGCGTCGTCGTCGTCGCTTCGCTGATCTTCGTCAAGTGGCTCTTCGCGTTCTTCGCGCTCGGTGCCATGGTGCTGGCGGTGCTGGAGTTCTCGCGCGCCCTGCAGGTGGCGGGGCGCCGCGTCGACGTCGTCCCGCAGCTGACGGCGGGCGTCCTCTTGCTGGCCAGCGGTTTCCTGGCGGGTCTGTGGCTGCACTGGGTGGCCGCGCTCGTGGCCGTCGCCTTCGTCGTCGTCTGGCGCCTCACTGCGCAGCTCCACGCGCATGACGGACGCGCGCGGACCGAGGTCCTCGCCGATGTCCTCGTCGCGGCCTTCGTGCAGATGTACGTGCCGTTCCTCACCAGCATGGCGATGATCCTGCTCGCCGAGGACGGTGGGGAGTGGTGGGTCCTGGCCTTCCTGGTGCTCGCGGTCGTGGCCGACACCGGCGCCTACGTCTCGGGTCTGACCTTCGGCCGCGGCGGGCGGCATCCGATGGCCCCGAGGATCAGCCCGAAGAAGACCTGGGAGGGTTTCGCCGGTGCGTGCGTCGCCGCCCTCGCGGCGGGAGTCCTGCTCGCCGTGTTCATGCTGCAGATCCCGTGGTGGACCGGCCTCATCTTCGGGGCCGTGGTTCTCGCCACAGCGACCGTGGGCGACCTCGGCGAGTCCATGCTCAAGCGCGATCTCGGCATCAAGGACATGAGCTCGTGGCTGCCAGGACACGGCGGCGTGCTCGATCGCCTGGACTCGATCCTGCCGTCCGCCACGGCAGCGCTGGCGATGTACTACCTCCTCGCGCCCCTGGGAGCGTCATGACAGATACCCGCACCGACCGCTCGGCCCCGTTCCCCGACGCTCCGCGCCGCAAGCGGGGATACGAGAAGCGGGCCGTCGACGCCTTCCTCGAGAAGGCGCGGGAAGCCTTCGAGGCGGACGAGCCCGGCGCCCTCCGCTCCGCCGAGGTGCGTTCGGCATCCTTCCCGCTCGTACGGGGCGGTTACGCCATCGGACCGGTGGATGCCGCGCTCGGACGCGTCGAGGACGCCTTCGCCGCCCGTGAGCGCGAGTACGCCCTCTCTCGTCTCGGCGCTCGCGCCTGGGTGGCAGAGACGCGCGACACCGCGCAGGTCGTCCTGGACCGCCTTGCACGACCGCGCGGAAAGCGCTTCGACCGGGTCGGCTTCCTTCATTACGGCTACAGCGTCCACGAGGTCGACATCGTCGCCGACCGCATCGCGCGCTACCTCGCGACGGGCGACGCGATCACGGCGGAACAGGTCCGTTCCGTAGCGTTCCGCATGCAGCGCGGGGGGTACCGCGAGACGCAGGTCGACGCGGTGCTCGACGCCGTCGTCGAGGTCATGCTCGCGGTCGGCTGAGCCTCGCGTAGCCGTCGACCGAACCGATCGGTAGAATCGGACGCACTGTGACTTCCGGATCCGATCTCACGCGTGCGTCCTCGCGGCGCGTGGCCCGACGCGCCCACGCTTCGGCGGACGTGGTCCATCCGGCTCCGTCCGGCCGCCGCGGGCCGCACTGGTCCCGCCGTCGCGGTGTCGTCGCGGTGTTCGCCGCCTGCGCCGCCCTCGCCTTCACCGGCGCCTACGTCGGTCCGATGGGCGGCGCGATGCTCCGCGCCCAGGCCGAAGAGCCGCGCACGGTGACGCTGTACGCCGAAGGGCTCGACGACGCGCAGCAGGTCTCCACCGGGGGAGAGAAGCAGACGCCGACCCTCGACCGGTCGAGTTACAACGTCTACGTCACGCCCAAGCCCACCCCGACCCCGACGCCCACGAAAGAATCGTCTTCCTCCGGGTCGAACGCCTCGAGCAGTGCCGGTCCGCTGTTCTACACCGGCGGGGGCGCACCGGCCGAGTGGATGGCCGCCGCGGGAATCTCCGGCGACGACATGGGCTACGTCGACTACATCGTCAGCCGCGAGAGCGGCTGGAACCCGAACGCGACGAACCGCTCGTCCGGCGCCTGCGGACTGGTGCAGGCGTTGCCGTGCAGCAAGGTGCCCGGCAACGGATACGACCCGGTCGACAACCTGCGGTGGGCCACCGGCTACGCCGTCGGCCGGTACGGCAGCTGGGCCGGCGCATACGCGTTCTGGACCAGCAACCACTGGTGGTGACGGGAGCGTGCCCCGTTCCCGGAAGCGGCGTCCGTCCAGCGACCGCGCCGACGTCTCGCTCGATCGGCTGATCGCCGGCTGGAAGCGCGTCGAGGTCAAGCGCGGTGTCGAGTGGACCGTCCAACCGATCTCGGCGCCGCAGGCGCAGAAGACCTACGTCTGCCCCGGATGCGGGCGCACCGTCGAGGTGGGTGTCGCCCACGTCGTGGTGTGGCGCGCCGATGGAGTCCTGGGCGACTCGGCGGATCTCGCCGCTCGTCGCCACTGGCACACGCCCTGTTGGAGGATCGCCTGATGGAGATACGCGGACCCGTGCTGCTCCCCGCCCGCCGCGAGGATGTCGAGCTGACCACCGTCGACGATCTGACTCTGGTCGGCGAGCTGGCGCTCCCCGAGGGGCGCGATCCCGTGGCCACCCTGGTGACGCTGCACCCGCTCCCGACGGCGGGTGGATTCATGGACTCCCACATCCTGCGCAAGGCGGCGGCGCGGCTGCCGGCGCTCGCCGATCTCGCGGTCCTCCGCTTCAACACCCGCGGCACCACGTCACCGCGGGGGACGAGTGGGGGGACGTTCGACGGGGGTGCGTCGGAGGTGTTCGACGTGGCGGCGGCGATGGACTTCGTGCGCGAGCGCGGCCTCCCGCGCCCGTGGCTGGTCGGTTGGTCGTTCGGGACGGAGCTCGCGCTGAAGTACGGCCGCGACCACGACATCGAAGGCGTCATCCTGCTCTCACCGCCGTTGCACCGAGCGACGGCGGACGAGGTCGCCGCCTGGGCGGGCGACGATCGCCGCATGGTCGTCCTGGTACCGGAGTTCGACGACTACCTGCGCCCCGACGAGGCACGGGAGCGTTTCGCGTCCGTTCCCCACGCGCACCTCATCGCGGTCGAGGGCGGCAAGCACCTGTGGGTCGGTGAGACGCAGACGCGTCGTGTGCTCACCGAGATCGTCGCGGCGGTGAATCCCGACGCCCTGCCGCTGCCGGTGGAGTGGGACGGTCCCGTCGCCGGCTGAGGCTCAGCGCTCGTTCTGGCGCGGGATGATGACCTCGCGGTAGATGATGAGGATGCTCGCGGCGACGGGGATCGCGATCAGCGCACCCAGCAGGTTCAGCAACGCGCCACCGGCCAGCGCGGAGATGACCACGACCGACCCGGGCACGGACACGGCGCGGTTCATGATGCGCGGTGAGATCACGTACGCCTCGATCTGCATGTAGATCAGGTAGTAGATCGCGGCGATGACCGCCGTCGTAGGCGAGCCGAGGCCGGGGATGAGGCAGGTCAGCACGATGATCGTCGATCCGGTGAGCGTTCCGACCAGCGGGATGAGCGAGAAGAAGAACGCGATCACGGCGAGCACCGCGGGGAAGGGCGCACCGATGATCGAGAGGAAGATCGCGCTCAGGATGCCGTTGATCACGCCGAGGCTGACCTGCCCCATGACGTAGTAGCCGACGGAGTCGGTGATCTTCTCGGACAACTCGATGAAGCGGGCACGCTTGGATGCCGGGACGAGCTGGTAGACCGCGGACTTCAGCGACGGCGTGGAGGCCGTGAAGTAGATCGTCAGGATGAGGACGATGAACGCGCCGCCGAGGCCGGCGGCGACCGCGCCGCCGATGGTGAGCAGGCTGTTGCCCACCATGGTCGAGATGGACCCGACGTCCAGCGTCGAGAACCAGTGCTGGATGCCCGCCCACACTTCGTCCAGACGCAGCCAGGGGAAGTTCGCGGTGGCCCAGTCCTCGACGCCGGTGACGATCTCGTTCCACTTGCCCGGCTGCAGCAGACCCTCGATCTGTGCGATCAACTGCGTGATCTGACTCACGATGATCGGGACGACCATGAAGATGATGCCGGCGAAGACGCCGAGGACCCCGAGGATCGTCAGGAGGACCGCTGCCCAGCGCGGCAGTCCCCGCCGCTCGAGGAACGAGACCACCGGGTCCAGACCCAGAGAGAGGAACAGCGCCGTCCCCACGTACAGGAGGATCGTCGAGAGGTTCTGGATGCTCACGATCACCAGGAGCCCGACGCCGACGCCGAGGGTCGCGAGGATCGCGACCCGGAAAGGATTGTGGATCTTCATCCTGATCGACTCCTGCCTCCGCCGGGCGAGCATGCCCGTGTCGAAAGGATACTGAGCGGGGGCGCTTCGTCGGGACCGCCGCACCTCGCCGCGAACTTTCAGCCGGGCTCGGCTAGTCTGAAACGTCGATTCTTCGGTGGCCGCCCGAGTCGCCGGTGGGGATGGTGTGTAGCGTGAGATTCGTCTGGGCCGTGGTGGCGTTCGTCATCGCCGCCGCCATGATCGGCGCGGGCATCGCCCAGCGCACCGTCTTCCAGGGACCTTCGGAGGCGACGGAATCGATCCAGACCGACGGGTCGACGGCCTACACCCTGATCGACGGCTCTGTCCTCGGCAGCCTCCCCGGTGCTCAGGCGCTCCGCGTCGCCGGAGACGGTGAGGTGTTCGTCTCGTACGGGAGAACGTCCGACATGCAGGCGTGGCTCGCCGACGTCCCGTACACCGCGGTCACCCTCGGCCAGGAGAATGCCGTGCAGACGGCGGTCGTGCCGGCGTCGGTCTCCGCACCGGCAGCCGAGACGACCACCGCGCGCACGCCCGTGGGGTCGGACCTGTGGCTCGACGAGTATCAGCAGACGGGGTCGCTCAGCACGACCCTGCAGCTCCCGGCCGACATGAGCGTGCTCGTCGCCAGTGACGGCACGGCCCCCGCTCCCTCCGACATCTCGGTGACCTGGCCGATCGACAACTCCACCCCCTGGGCCGGTCCGCTGATCGCCGGGGGAGCTGTCGCTCTCCTGGCCGGGATCGTGCTGTACCTGCTCGGCATCCGTCATGTGCGCCGCTCGCGCCGTCCGCGACGCAAGGGGCTGCCGCTGCCCGTCACCGAGCCGATCTCGATCGCCGACGCCGACGCGGCCGACAAGGGCGTCATCAGCTCCTCCCCGTCGCGTCGTGGTCGCGGTGCGCTCGGACCCGGGCGACGGGCCCTGATCGCGGTGCCCGCCCTGGGGATCTCGGCAGCGCTCTTCGCCGGGTGCTCCGCCGACGCCTGGCCGCAGTTCGTCGCGAGCGACAGCCCGAGCCCGACGCCGACGGTGATCGTCCCCGAGGGGCAGTTCCCGCCCGCGGTCACCGAGAATCAAGCCGCGAAGATCGTGTCGCGGATCGCGACGACGGTGGCCCAGGCGGACTCGGCTCTCGACGCGACGGCCGCCGAGACACGACTGACCGGTCCGGCGCTGGCCGAGCGGAAGACCAACTACACCCTGCGCGCGGCGCTGCCCGATCGCCCCGCGCTTCCGGCCATCCCCGCCGAACCCGTGCAGATCACCCTCCCGCAGACGACGGGCACGTGGCCGCGCACGGTGATGACGGTGGTCGAGTCCGCGGATGCCACGTCACCGACGACCTCGATCATGATGATGACGCAGGCCGACCCGTGGTCGCAGTACCGCGTGTCGTACATCGGGAACCTCGAGGCATCCACCAATCTCCCCGAGCTCGCCGCCCCCTACGTCGGCGCGACGCAGGTCCCGCCGGACTCCTCGTTCCTGGTGATGCAGCCCGACCAGGTGGCGACGGCCTACGCCGACCTCATCAACAACGGGCAGAACAGCACGTCGTGGGCCGCGTTCGACACGGCCAACGACCTGCTGCTCCCCGCGATCGAAGAGAACAAGAAGAACCGCACCGACGAGCTCAACCAGACCGGTCAGGGCACGGCGGAGATCAGCTTCTCGGCGACCGCGGGCGCGGCCGAGCCGATCGCCCTCGCCACGCTCGACACGGGCGCGATCGTCGCGGTCAACGTCTACGAGAGCGACACGGCGAAGCCGACCAACAAGGATGCCGTGATCAAGCTCGACAACAACCCCGCGGTGAAGGCCCTCACCGGCGTCGACCAGTCGGCGACCGGGTTCACCACGACCTACACCGACCAGATCTTCTTCTACGTGCCCAGTCAGGGTTCCAGCGACAAGATCCGACTGCTGGGCTACCGTTCCAGCCTCCTCGAAGCGAAGGTGTCTCCGTGAGCACTCCCACCCCCGGTTCCGTCCTCCGCGGCGCCGTCGACCTGTCGTCGCTGCGCAACCGTCCCCAGCCTCCCGCGGCGCCCACCGACGGTTCGGCTGCGGCCGCCTCGGCGGGTACGGCTCCGTCGCTCGTGTTCGACGTCACGGACGCCTCGTTCGGACAGGTCCTCGAGCTGTCGCGCACGGTGCCGGTGGTCGTCGACCTGTGGGCCGAGTGGTGCGCTCCCTGCAAGCAGCTCAGCCCGATCCTCGAGAAGGTCGTCGCGGAACTCGCCGGCAAGGTCGTGCTCGCGAAGGTCGACGTCGACGCCAACCCGCAGCTGGCGCAGGGCTTCCGCGCGCAGTCGATCCCGATGGTCGTGGCGCTCGTCGCCGGACAGCCCGTACCGCTGTTCACCGGCGCCGTACCCGAGCAGCAGGTCCGCGAGGTCTTCGGCCAGCTCCTGCAACTCGCGGCACAGCACGGCGTGACCGGCACCGTGCCGGTCGACGGCGCCGAAGCCGGTCCCGTCGAGCCGGAGGAGCAGCCCCTGCCGCCCCTGCACGCCGAAGCGTTCGCCGCCATCGAAGAGGGCGACTACCCTCGCGCCATCTCGGCATACGAACAGGCCCTCGCCGAGAACCCCCGCGACGCCGACGCCCGCGCCGGTCTCGGCCAGGTGCGTCTTCTCGACCGAGTCCAGGGTGTCGATCTGCAGGCGGCCCGCGCCGCGGCCGCTGCGGCCCCCACGGACATCGAGGCGCAGTTCGTCGTTGCCGACCTCGACATCGCCGGAGGCCACGTCGACGACGCCTTCGCGCGTCTGCTCGACCTCTTCGCGGCGCTGCCCGCCGACGAGCGCGCGCCCGTACGCGAGCGCCTCCTGGAGCTCTTCGGGCTCATCGGCGACGAGGACGCCCGCGTCATCCGCGCGCGTTCGCGACTGGCATCCCTGCTCTTCTGATCCCATGAGGAACGGCCCCGTCTTCGGACGGGGCCGTTCCTCGTTCGCGGGCTCAGCCGGCGCGGTGGTGCAGCCAGAGGACGCCGAGCGGGGGGAGGGTCAGCACGGCACTGCCGCGGGCGTCGGTGGTGACCGAGCCGAGGTTGCCCTGGCCCGATCCGCCGAACGCCTCGGCGTCGCTGTTGAGCACCTCGGTCCACGTGCCCGCCTCGGGCAGGTCGAGGGGGAAGTCGCCCAGCGGAACGCCCGAGAAGTTGCACACCACGGCCACGGTGTTGCCGTGGTGGTCGCGGCGCGCGAACGCGAGCACGTTCGGGTTCCAGGCGGGCGCGCCCAGTCGCGAGAACGCGGCACCATCGTGATCGCGGGACCACAGGGCCGCCTGATCCTTGTAGACGCTGTTGAGCTCGGCGACGAACGCGTGCAACTGCGCGTGCGAGGGTTGGTCCAGCATCCACCAGTCGAGGGACCGCGATTCCGACCACTCGGACATCTGGCCGAACTCCTGCCCCATGAACAGGAGTTGCTTACCCGGGTGTCCCCACATGTACGCCAGGAACGCGCGCATGTTGGCGAGCTTCTGCCAGTGGTCGCCCGGCATCCGGCCGAAGAGACTCCCCTTCCCGTGGACGACCTCGTCGTGACTGATGGGCAGGATGAAGTTCTCGCTGAACGCGTAGACGAACGAGAACGACAGCTCGCCCTCGTGGTGCGAGCGGTACATCGGGTCGCGGGAGATGTACTGGAGCGAGTCGTTCATCCAGCCCATGTTCCACTTGAAACCGAAGCCGAGCCCGGCGTGCGCCGTGGGCGCCGTGACGCCGGGGAAGCTCGTCGATTCCTCGGCGATCATCGCGATGCCGGGGTACCTCTTGTACGCGGTGGCGTTGACCTCCTGGAGGAACCGGATGGCCTCGAGGTTCTCCCGTCCGCCGAACTGGTTCGGTGCCCACTCGCCATCGTTGCGCGAGTAGTCCAGGTAGAGCATGGAGGCCACGGCATCCACACGGAGCCCGTCGACGTGGAACTCCTCGAACCAGTACAGCGCGTTCGCGACGAGGAAGTTGCGCACCTCGTTGCGGCCGTAGTCGAAGATCAGCGTTCCCCAGTCCTTGTGCTCGCCGCGCCGCGGGTCGGGGTGCTCGTAGAGCGGCTCGCCGTCGAACCGGGCGAGGGCGAACTCGTCCTTGGGGAAGTGCCCGGGGACCCAGTCCATGATCACGCCGAGACCGGCCTGGTGCAGGCGGTCGATCAGGTAGCGGAGGTCGTCGGGATCGCCGAACCGGCTCGTCGGGGCGTAGTAACCCGAGACCTGGTATCCCCACGATCCGCCGAACGGATGCTCGGCGAGAGGCAGGAACTCCACGTGCGTGAAGCCCTGAGCGCCGACGTAGTCGATGATCGCGTCGGCGGCGTCGCGGTACGACAGCCCCGGGC
Source organism: Microbacterium sp. 71-36 (assembly GCF_001898305.1). Lineage (NCBI taxonomy): Bacteria > Bacillati > Actinomycetota > Actinomycetes > Micrococcales > Microbacteriaceae > Microbacterium > Microbacterium sp. 71-36. Next base: position 412,753 of record NZ_MKTP01000001.1, on the reverse strand, counting down.
GCCACGAGCCGAGGTGGAGCTCGTAGATCGACATGGGCCGGTCGATGGGAGCCGTCCGCGACCGCTCCGTGAGCCACGCGTCGTCGGCCCATCGGTAAGTGGATGCCGTCACGACCGACGCCGTCGCGGGCGGGACCTCGGCGAGCCGCGCCATCGGGTCGGCCTTCTGGATCCACGCACCCGAACGCGTGAGGATCTCGAACTTGTAGCGGGCGCCGACACCGACCTCGGGGACGAAGAGCTCCCAGACGCCGCTGCCCCCCATCGAGCGCAGCGCGCTGCCGGTGCCGTCCCACCCGTTGAAGTCGCCGATCACACGAACCGCGCGGGCATCGGGTGCCCACACCGTGAACGCCGTGCCGCTCGAACCGTCCAGCTCCCGGACGTGCGCGCCGAGCACGCGCCACAGCTCCTCGTGGCGCCCCTCCGAGATGAGGTGGAGGTCGAGCTCCCCGACCGCGGGAAGATGCCGGTAGGGATCGTCCGCGACGTGGTCCGTGCCGTCGTCGTAGGTGGCGCGCACGCGATACGCACCGGGCGCATCGGTGTGCACACCTTCCCAGATCCCCGCGCGCGAGTGCGAGAGTTCCACGATCGCCCCGTCCGCGAGCTCGGCCACGACCTCGCGCGCCAGCGGCCGACGGGTGCGGATCACCCAGCCGTCCGCCGTCTCGTGCGCGCCGAGGATGCTGTGCGGATCGTGGTGGGCGCCGTGGGCCACGGCATCCAGGAGTTCGGGAGGGAGAGCGGTCATCGTGACTCCTTCACGTGCAGGATGTGCACGGGTTCGTCGAATGCGTCCAGGCGCACGAAGTTGTGATCGGCCCAGGTCCAGACCGCACCGGTGATGAGGTCTTCGACCTCGTACGGGGTGCCGGGTTCGACGCCCCAGAGGGTCGTGTCGAGGTGCACCGTCGTCTCGCGCGTCGAGTGCGGGTCGACGTTCGCGACGACGACGACGGTGTCGGACACACCCGTGGGCGACAGGGCCGCGTCGAGGTGCTTCGCATAGACGAGGATCGCGTCGTCATCGCTCCACTGGACGTGGAGGTTGCGCAACTGGCGCAGGGCCGGGTGGTCGCGACGGATGCCGTTGAGGCGCCGCAGATACGGAGCGAGGGAATCGCCCGCGGACTCGGCGCCGGCCCAGTCACGGAACTTGTACTCGTACTTCTCGTTGTCGATGTTCTCTTCGGAGCCCGGCCGCGCGACGTTCTCGTACAGCTCGTAGCCCGCGTAGACGCCGTAGGTCGGCGCGGCGGTCGCCGCCAGCGCGGCACGGATCTTGTACGCCGGTCGCCCACCGAACTGCAGGTACTCGGTGAGGATGTCGGGGGTGTTCACGAAGAGGTTGGGTCGCAGGAAATCGGCTGTCTCGTGCGCCAAGCCGTCGAAGAACTCCTCGAGCTCCTCCTTGGTGTTCCGCCACGTGAAGTACGTGTAGCTCTGTTGGAAGCCGGCCATCGCGAGTCCCTGCAGCGGCGCGGGTCGGGTGAACGCCTCGGCGAGGAACACCGCATCGGGCTCTTCGGCGCTCACTGTGGCGATCAGCCACTCCCAGAACTGCAGCGGCTTGGTGTGGGGGTTGTCGACGCGGAAGATGCGCACGCCCTGGGCGATCCAGTGCCGCACGATACGCAGGACCTCGGCGCGGATGCCATCCGGGTCCTTGTCGAAGTTGACGGGGTAGATGTCCTGGTACTTCTTCGGCGGGTTCTCGGCGTACGCGATCGAACCGTCGGGGAGGGTCGTGAACCACTCGGGGTGCTCGGCGACCCACGGGTGATCCGGCGACGCCTGCAGCGCGAGGTCGAGGGCGACCTCGATGCCGTTGTCGCGCGCGGCGTCGACGAAGGCGCGGAAGTCCTCCAGCGTGCCGAGGTCGGGGTGGACGGCATCGTGCCCGCCGGCCGGACCACCGATCGCCCAGGGGGAGCCCGGATCGCCGGGGGACGTCACGAGAGTGTTGTTGGGCCCCTTGCGGTTCTGCTCACCGATCGGATGGATCGGCGGGAGGTAGAGGACGTCGAATCCCATCGCGGCGACGCCGGGCAGGCGATCCACGGCCGTGCGGAAGGTGCCGCTGATCACGGAGCCGTCCTCGGCGCGGGTCGCACCCTCGGAACGCGGGAAGAACTCGTACCATGCGCCCACGCCGGCGCGTTCGCGCTCGACCAGCAGCTCGGCATCCTTACCCGCCGATGCCAGCGCCATGACCGGCCGCAGCGCGAAGAGCTCGGCGATCGCGGGGTCGCGCACGACCTGCAGCGCGATGTCGTCGTGCGTATCGGGGTCGCGCAGCGTGCGGGCCGCGGTGTAGAGCAGGTCTTTGTCGCTGCCGGGACGCTTCTTCTCGCCCCGGGCCCGATCGAACAGCTGGGCCCCCATCTCGCGCATGAGCGCGGAGTCGACGCCGGCCGCGATCTTCACCTCGGCGGCGTGCTCCCAGGTGGCGAACTCGTCGGCGAAGGCCTCGAAACGGAACCGCCACACCCCCTGCTCGAGCGGGGCGATGAGGGTGGACCAACGGTCGAACCCGTCGTTCAGCGGCGACAGCCGGTGCAGCGATTCGTCCCCTGACGGGGAGAAGAGCCGGACGTGGACACCGATGCGGTCGTGCCCCTCGCGGAACGCGGTGACGGTGAACGGCACCGCCTCACCGACGTAGGCCGAGGGACGGAAACGGCCCCCCGGCACATGCGGATGGGGGAGCGCCAGCGGGATGCGCGGCGTCACCACGCCCTTCGCGGGTGTCGGTTTGAGGGGGCGGACGGGGATCGAGGCGGCGCTGCGCCAGTGGTGAGCGGGCGTGGGGGTCGTCGTCGTGGTGGCCACGGTCCGAACCTACCGTGGGCCGACGACGTTCCCCCAGGCCTTGCCCCGGGTCTTGACAGACCGATCCCGTCCGTCGTGGGCGACTCAGTCCACGGACTCCACGCGGAACAGCCGCATCGACGTGCCGACGAACGGCACGACCTCGCCCGGCGCGAGGCGCGGAGTGTCCTCCGCGGGCGCCTCATCGGCGCTCGACCACAGGGAGACGTACTGCACGTCCTCGGCCAGGACCGGCAGAGTCACCTCGACGGGGCTCTCGTTGCCGTGCACGACGAGCAGGATGCGATTGAGCTCTTCGTTCTCGGGTGTCGACGTCGCGAGGTACTGCAGCGTGCGGTGGGAGGGATCGGTCCACCGGTCGCTGGACATCGTCTCGCCGTGCTCGTCGAACCAGTCCATGAGCGACGCGGAGGGGATCCGCTCGCCGAGGCGGGCGAAACGCACCGGGCGCAGGGCGGGGTTCTCCCGGCGCAGGGCCAAGAGGCGTTGCGTGTGCGCGAAGAGCTCCTGCTGCCAGGGGGCGAGGTCCCACGACAGCCACGTCAGCGGCGAGTCGTGGCAGTACGCGTTGTTGTTGCCGCGCTGCGTGCGCCCCATCTCGTCGCCCGCGGTGATCATCGGCACGCCCGCCGACAGCAGCAGCGTGCCGAGGAGGTTGCGCATCGCCTTGCGACGGGTGGCGAGGATGCGCGCATCGTCGGTCTTGCCTTCCGCGCCATGGTTGTACGAGCGGTTCGTGTCGGCCCCGTCACGGTTCTGCTCGCCGTTCCCGAGGTTGTGCTTGACGTCGTACGAGACGAGGTCCCGCAGCGTGAAGCCGTCGTGGGCCGTGACGAAGTTGACGCTCGCGAGCGGTCCGCGCTCTTCGGAGAACGTGTTCGACGACCCTGCCAGCCGCGTCGCGAAGCCTCCGATCCCCACGGGCGCCGTGCTCGCACGTCGGGCATAGTCGACGTCGCTCAACCAGAAGTTGCGCACGCGGTCGCGATACCGGTCGTTCCACTCGTGCCAGCCTTCGCCGAAGTTGCCGGTCTGCCAGCCGCCCATGCCGACGTCCCACGGCTCCGCGATGAGCTTGGTCCCCGCCAGCACCTCGTCGTCGCGGATCGCGCGCAGCAGCGGATGATCCGGATCGAACGAATGGTTCTCGTCGCGGCCCAGGGTGACGGCGAGGTCGAACCGGAAGCCGTCGATCTGCACGTCGTCGGCCCAGTAGCGCAGCGAGTCCAGGACGAGCCGGGCCGCGGCATCCGTCGACGTGTTCACGGCGTTCCCGCATCCGGTCTCGTCGATGTAGGCGCCCTCGTCGGTCTGCCGGTAGTAGCCGCGGTTGTCGAGACCGCGGAGGCTCGTCCGCGGTCCGCCGAGGCCCTCCTCCGCGGTGTGGTTGTACACGACGTCGAGGAGGACCTCCAGGCCCGCCTCGTGCAGCAGCCGCACCATGCCCTTGAACTCGCGCAGCACCGCCTCCGGGCCCTCGGCGCGGCTCGCCGCGGTGGCGTAGGCGGCGTGCGGCGAGAAGAAGTTCAGGGAGTTGTAGCCCCAGTAGTTCGTGAGCCCCAGCTGCAGCAGGCGCGGCTCGGTCGCGAACGCGTGCACCGGGAGCAACTCGACGCTCGTGATGCCGAGGGACAGGAAGTGGTCGATCATCGCGGGGTGCGCCAGTCCCGCGTAGGTGCCGTGCAGCGCGGGAGGCACGAGTGGATGCCGCTTGCTGAGGCCCTTCACGTGCCCCTCGTAGATGACGGTCCGATCCATCGGAACGCGGGGCTTGGCCACCCCGCCCCAGTCGAACCCGCCGTCCACGACGACACCGCGCCAGTCGCCGTAGCCACCCGACACCAGACCGCGCGCGTAGGGGTCGAGGAGCAGCGTCTCGGGGTTGAAGGTGTTGCCGGGCCCGTGCGGGCCCCCGGCCCGCACGGCGTAGCGCGCCCCGGGGCGCAGCAGCGGGCTCGTGGCCTCGAACACCCCGCCCCCGACGGCGGTCATCGGGACGGTCTCGACGGCCCAGTCGAGGTCGACGTCGTCGAAAACGACCAGGTGCATGCTGTCGGCGTTGCCGGACCAGACCCGCAGTGTCCCGCCGTCGGCGCCGAGCCGCACGCCGAGGTCGTCGAGAGACGGAGCGAGGAGCGCAGGGCGGGGCGACAGGGCCGCTTCGGGTGGGACCATGCGTCCTAGGGTAGTGAAGGACACGGACGCGAAGCGGGAGGGTGCATGTCGGTCTATCTCGACCACGCCGCGACCACCCCGCTGCGACCGGAGGCACGCGACGCGTGGCTGGCCGCCCACGAGGTGCTGGGCAATCCGTCGTCCATCCACGGCGCGGGGCAGGCGGCGCGGCGACTGCTCGAAGACGCGCGCGAGCGGGTGGCGGAGGTCCTCGGATGCCAGCCCATCGAGGTCGTGCTCACGTCCGGCGGCACCGAGGCGATCAATCTCGCGCTCAAAGGTCTGTGGTGGTCGCGGGAGGATTCGGCCGACACGGTGGTCCTGCCCGACGGCGAGCACCACGCGACGCTCGACACCGTGGCCTGGCTGGCGCGGGCGGAGCACGCCCGTGTCCGTCCGGTGGGGGTGGACCCGCTCGGTCGCATCCCCGTCGCCGACTTCGTCTCCGCGCTCCCGGACGCCGCCCTGGCGACGGCGCTCGTGGCCAACAACGAGGTCGGAACCCTGCAGGACGCCGCGGGCCTCGCCCGCGCGGCCGCCGACGCCGGTGTGCCGCTGCACCTGGACGCGGTGTCGGCGCTCGGCCAGATCACGGTCGACTTCGCGGGTTGGCGCGGATCCGGGAACGATCCCGGCGGTCTGGTCGCGCTGTCCGTTTCGGCGCACAAGGTCGGCGGTCCCGTCGGCGTCGGCGCGGCGGTGATCTCACGACACGCCCGCCTCACGGCGCTGCAGCACGGGGGCGGTCAGCAGCGGGGCCTGCGCGCCGGCACGCAGGACGCGGCCGGGGCCGCCGCGTTCGCCGCCGCCGCGGTCGCGGCCGAGGCCGAGCGCGAACGCGAGGCCGCGCGGCTCGAAGGGCTGCGCCGACGTCTCGTGCGCGGCATCCTCGCGGCGGTCCCGACTGCGCGTCTGCTCGGCGACCCCGACGACCGGCTCCCCGGCAACGCGCACGTGCTCTTCCCCGGGGCGGCGGGGGAGACGCTGCTGTTCCTGCTCGACATGGCGGGGATCTCGGTGTCCACCGGCTCGGCGTGCCAGGCGGGGGTGGCGGAACCGTCCCACGTCGTGCTCGCCCTCGGACTCGACGACCGCGCCGCGCGCTCGGTCCTGCGGATGACGCTCGGACGCACCTCCACCGACGACGACGTGGATGCCGTGCTGGCGGCCCTGCCGTCCGCGTACGAGCGGGCCGTGGCATCCGGCGCCCGTTCAGCGGGTGGTTCGTAGACTGGGACGATGCGAGTTCTGGCGGCGATGAGCGGTGGCGTCGACTCCGCCGTGGCGGCGGCGCGCGCGGTCGAGGCGGGGCACGACGTGGTCGGCGTGCACCTGGCCCTGTCGCGCGCGGGCGGAACGCTCCGTGCCGGAAGCCGCGGCTGCTGCACGATTGAGGACGCCATGGACGCGCGACGCGCCGCGGACAAGCTCGGCATCCCGTTCTACGTGTGGGATTTCTCGGAGCGGTTCCGCGACGACGTCATCGAGGACTTCGTGTCCGAGTACCGCGCCGGTCGCACCCCCAACCCCTGCATGCGCTGCAACGAGAAGATCAAGTTCGCCGCCCTCCTCGAGCGCGCCATCGAGCTCGGCTTCGACGCCGTGTGCACCGGCCACTACGCCACGCTGATCGACACGCCCGACGGGCGCGAGCTGCACCGGGCCTCGGACGCCGCGAAAGACCAGTCGTACGTCCTGGGCGTGCTGACCGAGGCGCAGCTCGCGCACACCTACTTCCCGCTGGGCTCCACGCCGTCCAAGGCCGTCGTCCGTGCCGAGGCCGAAGAGCGCGGGCTGTCGGTCGCGCAGAAGCCCGACAGCCACGACATCTGTTTCATCCCCGACGGTGACACGCGCGGCTGGCTCGCCGAGCGCGTCGGTGCCGAGACCGGCGACATCCTCGATCGGTCCGGCGCGGTCGTGGGACGGCACGAGGGCGCCCACGCCTTCACCGTCGGCCAGCGACGCGGACTGCAGCTCGGCGTGCCCGCGTCCGACGGCAAGCCGCGCTTCGTGCTGGAGGTGCGGCCTGTGAACAACACCGTGGTCGTGGGACCCAAGGAAGCGCTCGCGTGCGCCGAGATCTCGGGCGACCGCTTCACGTGGGCCGGGCGCGCGCCGGCGGACACGACCTTCGCCTGCCACGCCCAGATCCGCGCGCACGCCGAGCCGGTGCCCGCGATCGCGACGCTCGCGGACGGCGTGCTCACCGTGCGCCCCGACGACCCCTTCGACGGTGTCGCCCCCGGGCAGACGGCGGTGCTCTACGACGGGACGCGCGTGATCGGCCAGTTCACGATCGCGCGCACGGTGTCGGCCGTTCCCATCGAGGCCTGAGCCGCTCGCCGTCGCCGCCTTCGGCGTCGCGGAGCGGAGGGGATTCGGGCTGGGGAGGACCGGGGCCCCGGCATCCGTCCTCCCCTCGCGTGATCTCCTCCCGTCAGGGCGCGCGCCGTCGCAACCCCGCGGGGGATGTCGGGGGCCCTGCCTAAGCTGGATCCGTGACCGAGCACGACCAGCTTCCCGACCTCACCCTCGACGAAGCGCGCACCGAAGCGGCCGATCTGACCGAGCGGATCGTCGGGGCGCGTGACGCGTACTACGGGCGGGATGCCGAGCTCGTCGACGACGCGACCTACGACGGCTGGATGCACCGGCTCGAGGCCATCGAGCGGCTGTACCCCGAGTTGCAGGGGCAGGACAGCCCGACGCTGTCGGTGGGCGCCGCCGAGGCCACCGACCTCGTCACGATCGAGCACGCCGAGCGGATGCTGAGCCTCGACAACGTGTTCTCGCCCGAGGAACTGCGCGAGTGGGCGGTCAAGACCCAGGCGTCCGCCGGGCGTCCGGTCAACTGGCTGAGCGAGCTCAAGATCGACGGTCTGGCGATCAGCCTGCGCTACGAGGACGGGGTGCTCACCTCGGCCGCGACACGCGGCGACGGACGCGTGGGCGAGATCGTGACCGACAACGCGTTGCGCGTCGCCGGCATCCCGCGACAGCTCTCGGGCGACGGCCACCCGTCACTGGTCGAGGTGCGGGGCGAGGTCTTCATCCCGGTCGCGGCGTTCGAGAACCTCAACCGGCTGCAGGGCGAGTACCGGGAGCGCGCCGTCGCCGAGGCGCGGGAGCGCGCCGCCGCCCGCCGCGGCGGCGCGAAGGCGTTCGACCTCGAGAAGGCCGAGCAGGCGGCGGCACGACGCTTCCCGGCGTTCGCCAACCCGCGCAACGCCGCGAGCGGCGGACTGCGCCAGCAGATCGAGAAGAAGTCGGGGCTGGAGCTCGAGGCCGGCCTGGCACGCATCGACTCGCTCGCGCTGTACGTCCACGGCATCGGGGCGTGGCCCGACCCACCGGTCGCCGCGCAGAGCGAGATCTACGACCTGTTGGCGTCGTGGGGGCTGCCGACGTCGCCGTACAGCAAGGTCGAGCCGAGCGTCGACGGGGTCCTCGACTTCGTCGCGTACTACGGCGAGCATCGCCACGACGTCGAGCACGAGATCGACGGGGTCGTCGTGAAGATCGACGAGCTGGCTCTGCACGACGAGCTCGGTGCCACCAGCCGCGCCCCGCGGTGGGCGATCGCGTACAAGTACCCGCCCGAACAGGTGAACACGAAGCTCCTCGACATCGTCGTGTCGGTCGGCCGCACCGGACGCGCGACGCCGTTCGCCGTCATGGAGCCCGCCCGCGTCGCGGGCAGCGTGGTGCGGCAGGCCACCCTGCACAACCAGGACGTCGTCAAGGTCAAGGGCGTGCTGATCGGCGACACCGTGGTGCTGCGCAAGGCGGGTGACGTGATCCCCGAGGTACTCGGGCCCGTGGTCGAGCTGCGCGACGGCACCGAGCGCGCGTTCGTCATGCCGAAGGACTGCCCAGAATGCGGGACCGAGCTGCGCCCCGCGAAAGAGGGCGACATCGACCTCCGCTGCCCGAACGCGCGGTCCTGCCCCGCGCAGGTGCGCGGGCGGGTGGAGCACATCGGTTCGCGGGGCGCGCTCGACATCGAAGCACTCGGCGAGGTCACCGCGGCCGCGCTGACGCAGCCCGACATCCCCGCCGAGCCACCGCTCGACACCGAGGCCGGGCTCTTCGACCTCACGGTCGAACAGCTCGTCCCGATCGAGGTCATCGTGCGCGACGCCGAGACGGGGGAGCGCAAGGTCGATGAGAAGACGGGCGACGAGGTGCGCCGCGCCCCGTTCCAGAAGCTGGGACCGGCGACGTATCCGCCCGGTTCCGAAGACCTCGATCCCGCTGAACGCCGGCGCCGAGGTATCCGGAAGGACCACCGCGAGGTCCTGCCGTCCGAGCAGGCGTTGAAGCTCATCGCCCAACTCGAGAAGGCGAAGTCGAAAGACCTCTGGCGCCTGCTCGTCTCACTGAACATCCGCCACGTGGGCCCGGTCGCCGCTCGAGCTCTGGCGCAGTGGTTCGGATCGCTGGATGCCATCCGGGCGGCGTCGCGCGACGAACTCGCCGCGGTCGAGGGCGTGGGCGGCATCATCGCCGACGCGGTCATCGACTGGTTCGAGGTCGATTGGCACCGGGAGATCGTCGATCGCTGGGCGGCGGCGGGCGTCCGTTTCTCGATCCCCGGTCATCCCGGCCCGGGGGCCGCGGCGGCGGCCGGCGGTGTCCTGTCCGGCCTCACCGTGGTCGCGACGGGATCGCTCGAGGGATACTCCCGCGAGGGCGCGCAGGAAGCGATCATCGCCGCGGGCGGCAAAGCGGCGTCGAGCGTCTCGAAGAAGACCGACTTCGTCGCCGCCGGTCCGGGCGCCGGCTCCAAGCTCGCGAAGGCGGAGGAGCTCGGCATCCGGATCCTGGATGCCGCGCAGTTCCGCGTCTTGGTCGAGCAAGGGCCGGACGCTCTCGAGCCCGCCCCCGCAGCCGACGCCCCGTGACCGCAACCGCCGTGCCCGCCGCGCCACGAGAAGCGGGGGTGAGGCGTTGATCGCCCCACCCCCGCTCGTTCTCCGGGCGATCAGCCCTGGCAGGCGGTGGCGGCGGCGGTGAAGCTGTTCTGCAGGGCCGTCACCTGGGTGCCGGGTTCGCTGGCCTTGCTCGGGTCGGCGGTGATCTGCTCGAGGAACGTGACGTAATTGCTGAGCGCGCACCACCACCCCGCTGGAAGCTCACTCCGCGAGGAGCTGTTCCTTCACCTGACGCCGCAGGACCTTCCCGATCAGGGACTTCGGCAGCTCGTCGACGACCACGATCCGGCGGGGCACCTTGTACGGCGTCAGGATGCCACGCGCGAACGCCGTGACCTCCTCCGCGTCGAGCCGGCATCCGTCCGCCACGACGACCGCGGCGACGACCTCTTCGCCGGAGTGCTCGTTCGGGAGCCCCACGACGGCGACGTCGGCGACCGACGGGTGCTGTCGCAGGACGTTCTCGACCTCGGTCGGCGCGACGTTGAAGCCGCCCGTGATGATGAGCTCCTTGATCCGGTCCACGATGCGGACGAACCCGCCCTCGTCGATCGTCACGATGTCGCCGGTGCGGAACCAGCCGTCGACGAACACCTCCTCGGTCGCCTCGGGCTTGCCGTAGTAGCCCGAGAACACCTGCGGTCCTCGGACCACGAGCTCCCCGCGGCCGCCGGGCTCGACGTCGGTGTGCGGGTCGTCGGGGTCCACGACGCGGCATTCGGTGCCGGGGAGCGGGAGCCCCACGGTGCCCGGCACGCGGTTCTCCGCCACCGGATTAGCCATCAGCACCGGGGAGCATTCGCTGAGGCCGTAGCCCTCCACGAGATACCCGCCGGTCGCCTTCTCGAAGGGGACCACGAGCTCGTGGGGGAGGGCCATGGCGCCCGAGATCGCGATGTCGGTGCCGGCGAGGGACACGCCCTGCGCCTCGGCAGCGGCGAGAAGGCGCTCGGCGATGGGCGGGACGAGCGGCAGGAACGTGGCGGGATGCCGCTTGGTCACCGCGAGGACCAGATCGGGGTCGAATTTGGGGAACAGCACGAGCCGCGCGCCCATCGACATCGCGAACGTGAGACACAGCGTGAGGCCGTAGGCGTGGAACATCGGCAGCACGGCGTACACGACGCACCCCTCGCCACGGACGATCGACGGCACCCACGCGCGTGACTGCGCCGCGTTGGCGAGCAGGTTCGCGTGCGTGAGCATCGCGCCCTTCGGCGTGCCGGTGGTGCCGCTGGTGTACTGGATGATCGCCAGATCGCCGGCGGCGGGGCGCGGGTGCGCCGACGGAAGCGGGTCGTGGCGGAGGAGCTGCGCCCAGGGCGTGGCATCCGTCGTCTTCTCGGTCAGCGCGGACCGCGCCTCCCGCGCCTTCGCGACGGGCAGGCGCAGCGCCAGCCGCGTGCGCAGCGGCATCGCCTGGGTCACGTCGACGGACACGAGAGTCCGCACGCGCAGGTCGGCCGGGAACTCCTGCACGGTCTTCACGACCTTGCTCCAGACGATGGCGTGCTTCGCGCCGTGGTCCTCGAACTGCTTACGCAGCTCGCGGGCCGTGTAGAGCGGGTTGTGCTCCACGACCACGGCCCCGAGCCGCAGTACCGCGTAGAACGCGACGATGTGCTGCGGGCAGTTCGGCAGCACGATCGCCACGGGATCCCCGGCACGCACACCCTGGGCGGCGAGGGCCGCGGCGGCACGGGCGACCTCGGCCGACAGGTCGGCGTACGACGTGGTGCGCCCGAAGAACTCCAGCGCGGGGGCGTCGGGGTAGTCGCGCGTGGACGCGTCGAGGATGTCGACGAGTGAGCCCGTCGGGGGGTCGAGATCCTCGGGCACCCCCGCGGCGTAGCTGGCGGTCCAGGGGCGAGGCGGGTCGAAGCTCGTCACCGTCCCAGCGTAGGCCGGGGCCGGTCTCGGCGCGCGGTGCCCGCGAACTAGACTTGGCGGGTGTCTGAAATCACCCCTGATCTCGTGCGCCATCTCGGTGTGCTCGCTCGGATCGAGTTGAGCGACGAAGAGATCCAGAGCCTCACCGGGCAGCTGGATGCCATCGTCGACAACATCGCGAAGGTGTCCGAGGTGGCAACGCCCGACGTCGTCGCGACGAGCCACCCGATCCCGCTGCAGAACGTGTTCCGCCCCGACGTCGTGCAGCAGCAGCTCACCCGTGAGCAGGTGCTGCAGAACGCGCCCGACCAGGCCGACGGCCGGTTCCGCGTGACCGCGATCCTGGGGGAGGAGCAGTGAGCGACCTCACGCGCCTGAGCGCCGCCGACCTCGCCGCCGCGCTGTCCGCGAAGGAGGTGTCCAGCGTCGACGCGACGCGCGCGCACCTCGAACGCATCGCCGCCGTCGACGGCGACGTGCACGCTTTCCTGCACGTCAGCGACCACGCCCTCGAGGTCGCGGCCGACATCGACCGCCGCCGTGCCGCCGGAGAAGCGCTCGGCGAACTCGCCGGCGTGCCCCTCGCCGTCAAGGACGTGCTCGTCACGACCGATATGCCCTCCACGAGCGGATCGAAGATCCTCGAGGGGTACATGTCGCCCTACGACGCGACCGTCGTGGCGCGTTCGCGCGCCGCGGGCCTCGTGCCGCTCGGCAAGACGAACATGGACGAGTTCGCGATGGGGTCCTCGACCGAGTTCTCCGCCTACGGTCCGACCCGCAACCCCTGGGACCTCGACCGGATCCCGGGCGGGTCCGGTGGAGGTTCGGCCGCGGCCGTCGCCGCGTTCGAGGCGCCGCTCGCCCTCGGCTCCGACACCGGCGGCTCGATCCGCCAGCCCGCGCACGTGACGGGCACCGTGGGGGTGAAGCCGACGTACGGCGGCGTCAGCCGCTACGGCGCGATCGCCCTGGCATCCAGCCTCGATCAGGTCGGCCCCGTGACCCGCACCGTCCTCGACGCCGGTCTCCTGCACGACGTCATCGGCGGGCACGACCCGCACGACTCGACCTCGCTCTCCGACGCGTGGCCCTCGTTCGCCGCCGCCGCCCGCGAGGGCGCGACCGGCGAGGTCCTGAAGGGCCTGCGAGTCGGCGTCATCCGCGAGCTCGACGACCGCGGCTTCCAGAAGGGCGTGTCGGACTCGTTCCGCGCATCGCTCGCCGTGATGGAAGCCCAGGGTGCGGAGATCGTCGAGATCAGCGCCCCGCACTTCGAGTACGGGGTCGCTGCGTACTACCTGATCCTCCCCGCCGAGGCATCCAGCAACCTGGCCAAGTTCGACTCGGTCCGCTTCGGCCTGCGCGTCACACCGCAGGGCACCCCGACGGTCGAGAACGTGATGGCCGCGACGCGCGACGCCGGGTTCGGCCCCGAGGTGAAGCGCCGCATCATCCTGGGCACCTACGCCCTGTCGGCCGGGTACTACGACGCCTACTACGGCAGCGCGCAGAAGGTCCGCACGCTCATCCAGCAGGACTTCGACACCGCGTTCGCCGACGTCGACGTCATCGCGACGCCGTCGGCGCCGACCACGGCGTTCCGCCTGGGCGAGAAGCTCGACGATCCGCTGCAGATGTACCTCAACGACGTCACGACCATCCCGGCGAACCTCGCCGGCGTCCCGGGGATCTCGATCCCGAGCGGCCTGGCCGAAGAGGATGGGCTGCCGGTCGGCATCCAGTTCCTCGCCCCCGCCCGCGAGGACGCCCGCCTGTACCGCGTCGGTGCGGCGCTCGAGGCGCTGCTCGTCGACCAGTGGGGCGGTCCGCTCCTGGATCGAGCCCCCTCCCTCACGAACGGAGCGACGCGCTGATGGCGAAAGACGCGCTGATGGACTTCGACCAGGCCCTCGAGCTGTTCGAGCCGGTCCTCGGGTTCGAGGTCCACGTCGAGTTGAACACCGCGACGAAGATGTTCTCCGCCGCGCCCAATCCCGCGAACGAGGCGAATCACGGCGCCGAGCCGAACACGCTCGTCGCGCCCGTCGACATGGGCCTTCCGGGCGCACTGCCGGTCGTGAACGCCGAGGCGATCCGCTCGTCGATCAGCCTGGGCCTCGCGCTCGGCTGCTCGATCGCTCCGTCGAGTCGCTTCGCGCGGAAGAACTACTTCTACCCCGACCTGGGCAAGAACTACCAGATCTCGCAGTACGACGAGCCCATCGCCTTCGAGGGGTCGGTCGAGGTCGAGCTCGAAGACGGCACGATCGTCACCGTGCCGATCGAGCGCGCGCACATGGAAGAGGATGCCGGCAAGCTCACCCACATGGGCGGGTCGACCGGTCGCATCCAGGGCGCCGAATACTCGCTCGTCGACTACAACCGAGCCGGTGTGCCGCTCGTCGAGATCGTCACGAAGCCGATCTTCGGCGCGGAGCACTCGGCCCCCGCGCTCGCGAAGGCGTACGTCGCCACGATCCGCGACATCGTGCGGGCGCTCGGCATCTCCGAGGCGAGGCTCGAACGCGGAAACCTCCGCTGCGACGCGAACGTCTCGCTGCGCCCGCGCGGGCAGGAGAAGCTCGGCACCCGCACCGAGACGAAGAACGTCAACTCCATGCGGTCGGTCGAGCGCGCGGTGCGCTACGAGATCCAGCGTCAGGCCGCGATCCTCGCCGCCGGCGGCACGATCACGCAGGAGACGCGGCACTGGCACGAGGACACCGGGCGCACGTCGCCGGGTCGCCCGAAGTCGGATGCCGACGACTACCGCTACTTCCCCGAGCCCGACCTGCTGCCGGTGGTCCCCGCGCCCGAGCTGATCGAGGAACTGCGCGCTGCTCTGCCCGAGCCGCCCGCGGCCCGCCGTCGCCGACTCAAGGCCGACTGGGGCTTCGCGGACATCGACTTCCAGGGCGTCGTGAACGCGGGCCTGCTCGACGAGGTCGAGGCCACGATCGCGGCCGGCGCGACTCCCGCCGCCGCCCGCAAGTGGTGGCTCAGCGAGATCAGCCGCATCGCCAACGCCGAGGAGCGCGAGCCGGCCGAGCTCGTCAGCCCCGAGAACGTCGCGGCGCTGCAGCAGCTCGTCGACGCCGGCACGCTGACGGACAAGCTCGCGCGCCAGGTGCTCGAGGGTGTCATCGCGGGCGAGGGCACGCCGCAGGAGGTCGTGGACGCCCGCGGTCTCGCGGTCGTCTCGGACGACGGCGCGCTCATCGCCGCGATCGACGAGGCGCTGGCCGCGCAGCCCGACGTGCTGGCGAAGATCCGCGACGGCAAGGTCCAGGCCGCCGGTGCCGTCATCGGCGCCGTGATGAAGGCGATGAAGGGCCAGGCCGACGCCGCGCGCGTGCGCGAGCTCGTTCTGGAGCGCGCCGCCGCACAGTAAGCACCGTGGATGCCACGGCCCCGCCGGTCCTCGCGACCGGGGGCCGTGGCATCCGTCGTCTCGGGGATGTCTGCGGCCCCCTGCGGCACGACTTCGGTGATTCGCCTCGGGTAAGTCCGCCTCGGCGCGTTCCGGCTGAGGTTGCGCAGATCGCGGAGGGTGCGCAGATCGTGGAGGGTGCGCGGATCGCTGAGGGTGCGCACGACGCCGCGGGCCGGTCCGGCCGCGATGTCGGAGGCCCGGGGGAGAATGGATGCCATGGGACGCGGAGACGGCACGGGGCGCATCGTCTCGCCGCCCGACGCCGACGACACGGGTGCGGGGATCCTGCACGTCGACATGGACGCGTTCTTTGCGTCGGTGGCCGTCCTCGACGATCCGTCGCTCGCCGGGAAGCCGCTCATCATCGGCGGGTCCGAGGGTCGCGGTGTGGTCTCGAGCGCGTCGTACGAGGCACGGCGTTACGGCGTGAAGTCGGCGATGCCGGTCGCGATCGCCCTGCGCCTGTGTCCGAACGCGATCGTCGTGAATCCGCCGTACTCGCGATACACCGAGATGTCGCGACAGGTCATGGCGATCTTCGACGAGATCACGCCGCTCGTGGAGCCGCTGTCGATCGACGAGGCGTTCCTCGACGTGCGCGGAGCACGGCGGCTCTGGGGAAGTCCCGGGAAGATCGCCCGCGACCTGCGGGCGCGCGTGGAGGAGCGGACGGGGCTGACCTGCAGCGTGGGGGTCGCCGCGACCAAGCACGTCGCGAAGATGGCGTCGACGATCTCCAAACCCGACGGTCTGCTGATCGTCGCCGAGGCGGACACCGACGCGTTCCTGCGGCCGCGCTCGGTCCGCGCGCTCTGGGGCGTCGGACCCAAAGCCGCCGAAGCGCTGGAGTCGCGCGGCATCCGTCTCATCTCCGACGTGCTCGACACGCCCCGGCCCGCGCTCGAACGGGTGCTCGGGCCGGCGATGGGTGAGCGGATCTGGCATCTCGCGCGCGGCATCGACGCCCGCGAGGTGCACACCGCCCGCACCGAGAAGAGCGTCGGCCACGAAGAGACGTTCCACACCGACATCTCCGACACCCAGACCCTGCACGTCGAGCTCCGACGGCTCGCCGACCGCGTCGGTGCCCGTCTGCGGAGCCAGGAGTTCGAGGCATCCACGATCTCCATCAAAGTCCGCTTCAGCGACTTCACGACGCTGAGTCGCTCGCGCACGCTCCCCGACCCCACGTCGGTCGGTCAGCGGATCGGGGATGCCGCGATCGAGCTGTTCGACGGGATCGACCGTCGTCAGGCGGTCCGGCTCGTCGGGGTGCGCGGCGAGAAGCTCCGCGCGACGTCCGCTGCCGCGACGCTGTGGGACGACGACGCCGAGTGGCGCCGCGTGGAGGGAGCACTCGACGGCGCGACCGCGCGGTTCGGACGCGGCGCGGTCACCCGAGGGTCGCTGCTCGGTCCCACGCGCGGCGGCGGCGCGCTGCCCACGAATCCGCGCCCGTCGTACGACCACTGACACGGCGACGCGCGGTGCGCAACGCCCCTGGGCGCGCCCACGGTCGGCGGGTACGGTGGGGTGCATGCCCAACATCGCATTGGAACTCGGCAAGCAGGCCACCAGCTTCGGCGTCACGTCCGCCTACGGGGAGCAGCAGGACGTCGACGGCGTGCGCATCGTCCCCGTGGCACTGACCTGGGCCGGATTCGGCGGCGGGTCGGACGAGCAGGGCAACGGCGGCGGCGGTGGCGGCGGGTACACCCTGCCGCTCGGTGCGTACATCCGCCGCGGCGACGATCTGCGGTTCGACCCGAACCTCGTGTCTCTGCTCGCCGTCGGCATCCCGTTCGTGTGGGTCGCCGGTCGCGCGCTCAGCCGTGTCATCCGCGCCCTCAAGAAGTAGCGCCGATCCCCTCGACGACGCTCTGACCACCGCGGTCGGGGCGGTTTCGTCGCGGGTGACGGCGGTCGGGGCGCCCAATCCGGTCGTGCTCATCGACGGACGCAGCGGCGCCGGCAAGAGTTCGCTCGCACGCCGGCTGGTCAGCGCCTGGCCGGGTCGAAGTCGTGTGCAGCTCGTCGCCCTGGACGACGTCTACCCGGGATGGGGCGGGCTGGCCGAGGGGGCCGAGTACGCCCGGGAGTCGATCCTTCTCCCGCACGCCAAGGGAACGATCGGTGTGTGGCAGCGATGGGACTGGGAGACGGGGGAGCGCGCGGAGGCGCACGCCGTCGATCCCTCGCTTCCCCTCGTCGTCGAAGGGGCGGGGATCCTCACCCCGGCGGCGGCGGCACTGGCCGACGTCCGGGTGTGGGTCGACGCCCCGGACGGCCCGCGCAAGGACCGGGCACTGAACCGCGACGGCGAGACCTACCGTCCGCACTGGGACCGCTGGGCCGCGCAGGAGGCCGCGCATCTGGCAGACCACGCGCCGCAGGCCCTGGCATCCGTCGTCGTGTTCCTCCCGTGACGCGCATGTGAACCGTCAGCGGCGCGGAGGATCCTCGAGGTTCCGGTCGAGCGCCGCGACCAGACCGTCCAGTCGGTAGCCGATCCAGTCGTAGATCCCGAAGCGCGCGTCGTCCGGGCGGTGGTCGTCGTCGTCCTGGATGCCGAGGCGTGTGGCCAGCACGAGTCGGACCGCGGACAGGGTCCTCATCCAGGCGCGCGCCTCGGTCTCTCCGAGGGCCACCGTGATCGTCGTGTCGGGGTCGCTCGCGGGATCGAGCTCGCCGCCGTCCATGCCCAGGGTGTCCAGGACCGTGCGGGCGTCCTGCGCACGCCGGTCGAGCATGTCGGCGCCGGTGAGCCGACGGAACTCGCGGCTCGCGGATTCGTCGTCGGGATACGCATCGGGGAGCAGCCGCAGCACCGCAGGGTCGTCCTCGCGTCCGGCGTCGACGATGAGGTCGCGGAACTGGCCGACGATCCCCGCCAGGTGGAGCGCCTCGAGGCCGCTGACCTCGAGGACGACGATGCGGTCGTTCATCGCGGCTCCTCTCTGACCGTGGCCCACAGGCCGTAGTCGTGCATGGCGTGCGCGTGCGCTTCCATGACCTCGCGAGGACCGCGGGCGACGACGGCGTGTCCGTCGTGGTGGACCGCCAGCATCAATCGGTGGGCGGTGGCGGCGTCGAACCCGAAGTACGTGCGGAACACGTGGACGACGTAGCTCATCAGGTTGACGGGGTCGTTCCAGACGACCGTCTGCCACGACGTCGGGGGAGCGACGTCGATCGCGGTGACCTCATCGAGGTCGGGGGCGGCGGTACCGGCCATCACGCCCACCCGAGTTCGTGGAGGCGCGCGTCATCGATTCCGTAGAAGTGGGCGATCTCGTGGACGAGCGTCGTGTGGATCTCGTCGCGGAGTTCGTCCTCGTCGGCGCACGCGGCGAGGTGCGGCTCGCGATAGACGATGATCCGGTCGGGCAGCTCGCCCACGCCGTAGCGCTCGCGCTCGGTCAGGGCCCAGCCGTCGTAGAGGCCGAGAAGGTCGAGCGATCCGTCCGCCGGGCGGTCCTCGACGACGAACACGACGTTGTCGAGCCCTTCGACCATGTCATCCGGGAGACGGTCCAGCTCGTCGACGACGAGAGCCTCGAACGCGTCACGGTCGAGGTCGAGCCGCGCGTGCTCCTCCACCTCGTCGTGCATGCTTCTCCCGTGTCTGCGGCCGCCTGAGGGGGATGCCACCCGCTCACCGGTTCGATTCTATGAGCCCTCGCGACACGCGGGCCGGAACGACGAAGGCCCGCCGGGGAGGCGGGCCTTCGTGTACTGGGGTGGCTAACGGGACTTGAACCCGCGACCCCCGCGACCACAACGCGGTGCTCTACCAACTGAGCTATAGCCACCATGTGCCCGCCGCAGCGGACAACTGAACGATTATGTCATACGTCCCGCGCGAACGACGAAACGACCGACGATGCGGCGCCCTTCGCCTCGTCGCTCGTGGGGCCCGGCTCCGGAACGAAGACCGCCTTGCGGTAGTACGCCAGCTCACGGATCGACTCGAGGATGTCGGCGAGCGCCCGGTGTCCGCCGTTCTTGGCGGGCGCGTTGAAGTAGGCGCGCGGGTACCAGCGCCGCGACAGCTCCTTGATGCTCGACACGTCCACGTTGCGGTAGTGCAGCCAGCGGTCGACCCGGGGCATGTACTTCGCGAGGAACATGCGGTCCGTGCCGATGGTGTTGCCCGCGAGGGGTGCCTTCCCCTCGAGCGGCGCGAAGCGCTGGATGTACTCGAGCGCCTGGAACTCGGCATCCGCGAGACTCACCCCGTTCGGGATCTCGTCCAGGAGACCCGAGGAGCGGTGCATCTCGGTGACGAACTCGCCCATGTTCTCCATCGCCGAAGCGTCGGGCTTGATCACGACCTGGAAGCCGGGGTCGAGGACGTTGAGCTCGAAATCGGTCACGACGATCGCGATCTCCACCAGCTCGTCGACCGCGAGGTCGAGTCCTGTCATCTCGCAGTCGATCCAGACGAGCCGGTCGTTCTCAGAGGCGCTTACCATCCCGTCATCCTACTGAGGGGGTGAGACGCGCAGTCGGTCCCCCAGACACGATTCGAACGTGTGACCGGCGGATTAGAAGGCCGCTGCTCTATCCACTGAGCTACTGGGGGTCGTCACCAGGATATCGGTGACCGCCCTCGGCGTGGTCGACCCCCTGGCGGGGGTGGGCGCGCGGGCGTACGCTCCGGCCAGACCGAACGAAAGGAGCACCATGTCCGATACGACGACACGACGTCTGTGGGTCGCTTACGGTCCGGGCGGTGTGGTCGGCACCATCCAGAAGGATGCCGAGGGCTACGCCGTGCACATGACCGGCCGGGACGAGCGACTGGGGATCTACCCGACCATGGAGATCGCCAAGAACGCGGTCCATTCGCACCTGAAGCCCGGGAGCGAGCGGCCCGAGTTCCGCGAGCACTGAGCTCGTCGCCGTGTCGCGGGGCGAGGATGCCGCCGCGACACGGCCGCGACTCACACCCGCGCGGGACGGCGCGGACGCGGCCGGGCCTCGGGAGCGGCCAACAGGGGCAGGGCGACGTGGACGAGGGGGCCGATCCCCAGCGCGAACACGACCGTCCCGATCCCGACCGTGCCGCCGAGCAGCCACCCCGCGACCAGAACCGTCCCCTCCACGCCGAGCCGAGCGGCCCAGATCGGCCAGCCGTACCTCGCGTGGATGCCCGTCATCAGGCCGTCGCGCGGCCCGGGGCCGAAATGCGCTCCGATGTACAGGCCGGATGCCGCGGCAACGGTGACGACCCCGGCCACGAGCATCAGTGCCTGCCAGATCAGCGCGTCGGGATGCGGCAGGAAGGTCAAGGACAGCTGGATGCTGGTCCCGACCAGGAGGATGTTGGCGACCGTTCCGATCCCGGGCCGCTGCCGGAGCGGAATCCACAGGAGCAGCACGCCGAGACCGACGATGTTGGTGATCCAACCGACTCCGAGCCCGGTCGCACGCGAGAGTCCCTCGGCGAACACCGTCCACGGATCGACGCCGAGGCCGGCGGCGATGGTGAGGGCGCAGCCGAAACCGTAGAGGGCGAGGCCGATCAGCAGGCGAAGGATTCGGGAAGTCACGAACAGATCCAATCACGCGATTGGGCCTTTCCAACCGATCCAATTCGTCTAATCTGGCTTCATGGACTCCCGCATCTCCGCGCGTGCCCTCGCCGAAGCGCTCGGTGGGTGGCGCGGCCGCGGCCCCGCGTACGAAGCGCTGGCCGACGGCATCCGCCTGCTCTGCCTCGACAACCGCATCGCCGCGCGCACAACGCTGCCGGCGGAGCGCGAGCTCGCCACGGCCCTGGGCTTGAGCCGCACCACCGTGGCCGCCACCTATCGGAGCCTGCGCGACAGCGGTCACATCGAGAGCCTGCGGGGGAGTGGAAGCGTCACCCTGCCGCTGCGACGCAACGACCCGGGCGCGGGCGAACGGCGCGACGGCGTCATCGACCTGCAGCAGGCCAGCCCCGCCGCCTGGCCCGGTCTGCCGGCGGTCATCACCGACGTGGCTCAGGATGCCACCGCACTCGTCGCCCGCACCGGCTACGACGTCGTCGGGGAGCCGGGGCTGCGCGAGGAGATCGCGCAGCACTACCGCGATCGTGGACTTGCGACCGACCCCGAGCAGATCCTCGTCACGACGGGGGCGCAGAGCGCGCTGCATCTCATCGCCTCGGTGCTGCTGTCGCGTGCCGACCGCGTCCTGATCGAGACGCCGACCTACCCGCACGGCGCGGACGCTTTCCGCGGCGCCGGCGCCCGCCTCGTCGGCGTTCCCGTCTCCCCGGACGACGGGTGGGATCTCGACCGGGCGGCGCAGACCTTCGCGCGGGTCCTGCCCGCGCTGGCGTACCTCATGCCCGAGTTCCAGAACCCGACCGGTCGGACCATGGGCGATGCGGAGGTGGCGGCGTTCGTCGACGGCGCGCAGCGCGCGGGGACCTACCTCGTACTCGACGAGACGACCGCGGGGCTGGACATCGACCGACCGACCGCACCCGTCGCGTTCCCCGATCTCGGTCGGATCCTGCGGGTCGGGTCGCTCGGCAAGACCGTGTGGGGCGGCTTGCGCGTCGGATGGGTCCGGGCGGAGTCGGACATCATCCGGCGCCTCGCGAGTGGACGCTCCGTACACGACCTGGGCACCCCCGAGTTCGAGCAGGCCGTGGCGGCGAAGGTGCTGCACCGCCTCGATGAGATCAGTGCGCAGCGCGCCGACCTGCTGCGCGACGGCCGCGACGCGCTCACCCGCGCCTTGACGGAGCACTTCCCCGAATGGGAGATCCCGACCGTGCACGGCGGTGTGTCGCTCTGGGTCGGTCTCGGAGAACCGGTCAGCACGCCGCTCGTGATGAGTGCGCGGGCGCGCGGGCTCCTCCTGTCGGCCGGCTCGCGATTCGCCGTCGAAGGGGGACACGACCGACGCTTGCGCATCCCCTTCACCGCCGCACCGCACACCCTCGAGCGGGCCGTCGGCATCTTGCGGACGGCGTGGGACGACGTCCGCGGGACGGCCGCGGGCGCGGCGCTCGACGATCTCGCGACCGTGGTCTGACACACGGCGCCTCATGCGCTGCGCCGCCGGGGTCGATGCGCCGCGGCGACGTCGCCTCAGCGCGCATAGCGCAGGCATTCGAGGGCGTCGGCAGACGACCAGAACTCGCCCAGTCGACGGAAGCGGCCCGTCGTCGTGTGAAAGCGCTCCGCCGCGTAGCGCCACCCCTCATCGGCGGCGATGGCACGTACGTGGCCCACGACGACGCCACGCGGGTCTGCGATGCGCCAGAGACCGGCGGCGACGTGAGTCGCCGCTCCCCATCCGGCCGGGCGCGGGGCCGGGGCCAGGTCGTTCCACAGTGCGGTGGTCATGACGCCACGGTAGGACGGGCCTCCGACATCGGCGGTGCGGTACTCCTCCCCATCAGACGGATCACCGGACTTGTCCACCGAACGGCTTTCGAGCCTCTCGGACGCCCCCTCCGCGCGGTCATCCTTTCCTTGGCTCCGGCGTCCGTCGGGCACGCGGATGCCGGAGCCCGAACCCAGAGAGGACACACCCATGAGCGACCACATCACCCTCGTCGGAAACATCGTCGGAGACCCTGAAGAGCGGGCCACCCGCGGCGGCGATCCGATCGCGGCCTTCCGCCTCGCCGTGAGCGAACGACGGTTCGACCGGGAACGCGGCCAGTGGGTCGACGGCCATACGAACTACTACGCGGTCTCCGTCTTCGGCGAGCTCGGGAGGAACGCACTGGCGTCGCTGCAGAAGGGAGAACGCGTCTTCGTGGCCGGTCGACTCCGCCTTCGCGAGTGGGAGACGGACGCGAAACGCGGGGTGAGCGCCGACGTCACGGCGGACGCCGTCGGACACGATCTGAGGTGGGGGGTGTCGGCGTTCCGACGATCCACGCGACGCGACGACACCGCCTCCGCCGGCGCGGGAGAACACGACGATGAACCGTCGTCGGGCGGTCAGGATGCGTGGGCCGTGCCGGGCGGGTCGCCGGCCGCTCTCGATTCGTCTCCCGCCGGCGAGCCGCCCCGCGTCGACTCGACGAGTCCGGCCCTGGTGGAGGTCGGTGACGCGACGCCGTTCTGATGGACAGGCGGGCCGCGGCGGGCCGGTACGTAGACTCGGGTGGGTGATCCGCCTGACCCCCCGACCGGCCGCCGTCGTCGCGGCGGCAGCCGTGCTCGTGCTCGCGGGGTGCACGCCGACGCCCCCCGCCGCCCCTTCCGGCCCGGCGACGACACCGACGGCGTCGTCGCCCGCCGTGGCTGCACCGGCGCCCGATGCGGCTCCGTCGCTGAGGCCCGAAGGCTCGGCGGCCGACAATCTGCCCCTGTTCGCCCAGATCGTGAGCACGGTATGGAACGGGCCGGAGCAGGTGTCGGGTCGCGCCTACGTCGATGCGCTCGTCACCGCCGGATTCGACAAGGCGGCGATGCAGCTGACGCCCGACAACACGACGATCGGCAACCCGGCCGAGAGCATCGAGTTCTCCGTCCGCTGGGGCGAGGAGTGCCTCGTCGGACAGGTGGGACCCTCGATCGGCGCCCCCGTCGCCACGGTGCTGCCGGGGCTGTCCACCGGTGGGTGCCTGATCGGCCAGACGCGCGCGATCGACTGGTAGCGGGTCCCGTCGCGGCGTCCGACGGCGGCGGCGCGGGCGGCGTTGATAGGCTGGAGGGGACTTCCGCGCACCCGGGTGCTCCGCCGAGATCGAGTCGGCGAACCGGGCGGGCGCGGCCCTCATCCCCGATCGAAGGTGGTACGTCCTCGATGGCTGAATACATCTACTCCATGGTCCGCGCGCGTAAGGCCGTGGGCGACAAGCTGATCCTCGACGACGTCACGATGTCGTTCCTGCCGGGTGCCAAGATCGGCATGGTCGGGCCGAACGGCGCGGGTAAGTCCACGATCCTGAAGATCATGGCCGGTCTCGACAATCCGTCCAACGGCGAAGCACGGCTCAGCCCCGGGTACACGGTCGGCATCCTGATGCAGGAGCCCGAGCTCGACGACACCAAGACCGTGCTGGAGAACATCCAGGACGGCGTCGCCATCAAGCCGAAGCTCGACCGCTTCAACGAGATCTCGGCGCTCATGGCCGACCCCGACGCCGACTTCGACGCGCTGCTGGCCGAGATGGGCACCCTCCAGGAAGAGATCGACGCCGCCGACGGCTGGGACCTCGACTCCCAGCTCGAGCAGGCCATGGACGCCCTGCGCACTCCGCCGGCCGACGCCAGTGTCGTCCCGCTCTCGGGTGGTGAGCGTCGCCGCGTCGCGCTCGCGAAGCTGCTGCTGCAGAAGCCCGACCTTCTGCTGCTCGACGAGCCCACCAACCACCTCGACGCCGAGAGCGTGCTGTGGCTCGAGCAGCACCTGAAGGCGTACAAGGGTGCCGTCATCGCCATCACCCACGACCGGTACTTCCTCGACAACGTCGCGGAGTGGATCGCCGAGGTGGACCGCGGGCACCTGTACCCGTACGAGGGCAACTACTCCACGTACCTCGACAAGAAGGCCCAGCGCCTCGACGTCCAGGGCAAGAAGGATGCCAAGCTCGCGAAGCGTCTGAAGGAAGAGCTCGAGTGGGTCCGCTCGAACGCCAAGGGACGTCAGGTCAAGTCCAAGGCACGCCTCGCCCGCTACGAAGAGATGGCCGCCGAGGCGGAGCGCACGCGGAAGCTCGACTTCGACGAGATCCAGATCCCCGCGGGCCCGCGTCTCGGCAGCATCGTGATCGACGCCAAGAAGCTCGAGAAGCGCTTCGGCGATCGCTCGCTCATCAGCAACCTGAGCTTCAACCTGCCGCCCAACGGCATCGTCGGTGTGATCGGACCCAACGGTGTCGGAAAGACGACGCTGTTCAAGACGATCGTCGGTCTGGAGCCGCTCGACGGCGGGACGCTGAAGATGGGTGAGACCGTCAAGATCAGCTACGTCGACCAGTCGCGCGCGAACATCGACCCCGAGAAGACGCTCTGGGAGGTCGTGTCGGACGGCCTCGACATCATCACGGTCGGGAAGACCGAGATCCCGTCGCGCGCGTACGTGTCGAAGTTCGGGTTCAAGGGACCCGACCAGCAGAAGAAGGCCGGGGTCCTCTCCGGCGGTGAGCGCAACCGTCTGAACCTCGCGCTGACGCTGAAGGAGGGGGGAAACCTCCTGCTCCTCGACGAGCCGACCAACGACCTCGACGTCGAGACGCTGAGCTCGCTCGAGAACGCTCTGCTCGAGTTCCCGGGTTGCGCCGTTGTCATCACCCACGACCGGTGGTTCCTGGACCGGATCGCGACGCACATCCTCGCCTACGAAGGCACGGAGGAGCACCCCGACCAGTGGCACTGGTTCGAGGGCAACTTCGAGGCGTACGAAGCGAACAAGATCGAACGTCTCGGGGCGGACGCCGCGAACCCGTCGCGCTCGACCTACCGCAAGCTCACGCGTGACTGACTCGACCACGCCCGCGGGTCCGGCTCCGGCCGGGCCCGCGCGGCTGCACGTCCCCATCCATCTCCGGTGGGGCGACCTCGACGCGCTCGGGCACGTCAACAACACCTCGATGCTCAAGCTCCTCGAGGAGGCACGTCTCCGTGCGTTCTGGCGTGGCGACGACGACGGCGAGGCGCTGCCCACCGCCGTCTTCGACATGTCCGTCCTCGAGAGCGGCGGCGAGCGGGCGACCCTCATCGCCCGCCAGGAGATCGAGTACCTCCGGCCCGTGCCGTACAGCCAGCGACCGCTGGACGTCCGTCTGTGGATCGGGGCGATGGGCGGCTCCAGCGCCGACATCTGCTTCGAGGTCTTCAGCCCGGCCGGTCAGCCCGAGCCCGTGCTGTACGCCCGCGCGACGGCCGTCGTCGTGCTCGTCGACACCGCGAGCGGCCGCCCCATCCGCTGGAGCGAGACGGAGCGCCACGCGTGGGCGCCGTACATCGGTGATCCGATCGAATACCGCCGTCGCGCCGCCGGACGCTGACGTGCCTCTGCTCGCCCGGCTCTGACACGCGCCCGGTCCTCGGGCGCCTTACTCGCTCGGGACCCGCACCATGACCTCCTGCGCCACACTGGCCAGGAGGCTCCCTTCGCGCGTGTAGATGCGGCCGGTCGACAGGCCGCGCCCCCCGCGGGCGTTGGGTGACTCCTGCACGTACAGGAGCCAGTCGTCGACCCGACCCGGGCGGTGCCACCACATCGCGTGGTCGAGACTCGCGACCCGCAACCCGCGTGTGCTCCACGGCACGCCGTGACCGCGCAGGATCGGCTCCTGGATGGTGAGGTCGCTCAGATACGCGAGCGCAGCGCGATGCACCGCCGGATCGTCGGGCAGCGCGCGCCGCGTGCGCATCCACACCGCCTGGCGGGGCACGTGGGGGCCCTCCACGGCGGTGTACACCGGCGACGGGACGTGCACGACCTCGACGGGGCTGTCCGCGATGGCGCGTCGGCTCAGGGGGTGGAGTGACTCGGCGTCGAGGGGCGGCAGATCCTCGGGTCGGGGGATGCCCTCCGGCATCGGCTCGGCGTGCTCGAGGCCCGGATCGTCGTCCTGGAACGACGCGATCATCGAGAAGATCGGAACGCCCGCCTGGAACGCCTGCGTCCGGCGGGTCGAGAAGGATCGACCGTCGTGGATGCGGTCCACCGAGAACGTGATGCCGTCGGCCGGGTCACCCGGCCGGAGGAAGTACCCGTGCATGGAATGGACGGTGCGCTCCGGGGGGAGGGTCCTCGACGCGGCCACGATCGACTGCGCGAGCACCTGGCCGCCGTAGACGCGCCCGAACGGCATGGGTTGCGAGACCCCGGTGAAGATGTCTTCCGTGGTCCGTGCGCCGGCGTCGCGGAGATCGAGCACCGCGAGCAGTGAGGCGACGGGGTCGATGGCGTCGGTCACGCTCACTCCCGTTCCGCCGCAGAAGTCTGCGTCGCTTGATAGTTTAGGGCGGGTGTCCGCGCGCCTGATGTTCCCCGACCCGCAGGCGGCAGCCGACCTGCTCACGTTCGCCTCCCGAGCCGTCCGGCTCGGTGACGGGACGGTTCGTCTCCGCGCCGACGGCGGAGTTTTGGTGACGACGGCCGCCCCCCTCGCCCCTCGCGGTCTCCTGGATGCCACGCCCACCGTTCTGGGCCTTCGCGTGTCGGCGATCGACCCGGAGCTCGAGTGCGACCTCGTCGTGGAGGCTGCCGCCCTTCTGCCGGCGCCCGACGATGCGCAGGCCGTCGTGCTCCCCGACACCGCGACCTCGCCCGCCTGGGCGGGGATCTCGCCACCGCGCGGCGGATGGGAGCAGAAGGATGCCATCGACGCCGCCGTTCTGGCATCCCGCGCGCAGTACGGTGTCGCCGCCGTGGCCGACGCACTTCCCGAGAACGCGGGCGAGGACGTCGTCCGCGTCGTCCGGGGCCAGGTGTGGGGGCAGCCCGACGAGGCGCTGGGAGGACTCCCGCTCGGCACGGCGTTCGCCGCCTTCGCGCTCGGATTCATCGCGGGCGGTGAGGAGGCGGTGGTCCGCACGAGCGGTTCCTGGACGCGGGTGACCCTCGCCCGCGGACACGTGCTCGTCCGCGGGCCGGTGCGCTCCGGCCTCACACCGGTGCGGTCCACCGGCGCTTAGTTCAGGCGGCTCATAGGCCCTTCGACTACCGTGAGGGTACGCAGGGGGAGTATTCCTCAGCGGCGCCCCCGTCATCACGGGCCCACGATTGGGCCCCGGGCGCGCCGGTTCTCCGGAACGGAAGAGACCTTGACGCCGCGGCTCCGTGCCGCCGTCGAAAGGTGCCTCCATGGCCAAGCTCTCCCGTCTTCTCGATCTCGCCACCCGCGCCGCCGGCAAGGCGGCTTCGTCCCGCTCGGCCTCGGGCTCATCGTCCGGGGGCCGCGACTGGCGCGATATGGTCCGCACGGCCGCAGACGCGGTGACCGGTGAGCGTCGCGACGCCCCCGCGCCGTCCTCGCCGCCTTCGCCCACCGCGGCGCCGGGCGCTCACTCCGCGCCGCCCGCCGCCGGCCCGACGGACCTGACCGCCGAGGATCGGGCTGCGATCGCCCGCTACGACTACCTCCTGCGCACGGCAGACCCCGATCAGGTGGAGCGTCTGCATCGCGAGTCGTTCGACCGGCTGACGCCGGCGCAGCGCGCCGAGGTGCGACGGCGGATGGATGCCGAGTTCGCACCGCACGACCGACCGCGCTCGGATGCGTCCGGCGATCTCGCCCGCGCGGCTGGGCGTGCGGAGGCCCGGCGTCCGGGACGGATGTCGGGCCTTCTCGCCCGTGCGGGCGCCGGAGGGCTGGTCGGGGCGGGCGTCGTGGGCGCCGGGGGGCTCCTCGCCGCGGTCGCGGGAGGGGCCGTCGTCAGCTCCGTGGCCGGCCCGCTGCTCGCCCAGGCCGCGCAGTCCGGCACCGACTTCACGGGGCTGGCTGCGGGCGTCGACCTGGAGGCGCTGGCATCCGGAGCGGACCTGACGTCGTTGGTCCCCGGCACAGAGGCGCTGAGCGACGCCGTCGGCGGCGTGCAGGACACGGTCGGCGAGCAGGTCAGCGGCTTCGGCGGCCGTCTCGGAGGGTTCGAGATCCCCGGGCTCGGAGACTTCTTCGGGCGCTGAGTCCGGCCCCGCGGGGCTCAGGCGATGTCGGACTCAGCGGGACCGGTCGCGCGGATCGGAAGGCCCGTGTGGGCGCGCCCATCGCCGCTCGGGCCGATCCCTCGCGGTTCGAAGGTGTTGACCATGGCGTGAGCCGCGCGCTCCAGGTAGTCCCACAGCGGCGCCTCCAGCGCCGGCGGCAGGGCGATCTCGTCGACGGCCGCGCGCATGTGCCGCAGCCAGCGGTCGCGGGCGTCCGGATCGACGTGGAACGGCATGTGCCGCATCCGCAGGCGCGGGTGTCCGCGCTTCTCGCCGTACGTCGTCGGTCCTCCCCAGTACTGGGCGAGGAACAGCGTCAACCGCTCCGCCGCGGGACCGAGATCTTCCTCAGGGTACATGGGCTTCAACACCTCGTCCTCGGCGACCCCGCGGTAGAACGCGTCGACGAGCCGACGGAACGTGTCCATCCCGCCGGCCTGATCGTAGAAGCTGATCGGTTCGCTCACGCGGGTGCTCCGTCGTCGTCGGCCCGCACGGCGGGGGGAGTCGGTCTGTCGGCGCCGGCGTCATCCGCGGAGGGCGACGTCTCTTCGGTCTTGGGCTTCTTCGGGCGTGCCTTCTCGGCCGCGATCTCGGCGGCCACGGCATCCGCGTCCAGCACGGTGTCGGACACGGCGAGCTTCTTCCGACGCGGTCGCCAGACCGGCCGCTCGGGGGCGGTCGCGACGGGAGTGGGCTTGGTCTTCGGGGGGTGCGCGCCGCGCACGCTCTGCGCCCCCTCGGCACCGGTGAGGACGATGGAGTTCAACTGCGGGAGGGTGACGCCGAGCGCATCGATCGCGCGCTTGAGACGCACGCGCAGCTCGCGGGCGACGTCGTCCTTCGCGCCCGAACGGGTCTTCATGACGAGTCGGATGACCAACGCGTCACCGCTGATCGACTCGAGGCCCCAGATCTCGGGCTGTTCGATGATGCGGGAACGCCATTTCGTCTCTTTCGCCAGCCCCTTGGCCGCGCCGAGCATCGCCTTCTCGACCTCGTCGATGTCGGCGTCGACGGGCACCGCGAGGTCGATGATGACCCGGGCCCACCCCTGCGACATGTTGCCGATGCGGGTGATCTCACCGTTGCGGACGTACCAGAGGGTGCCGTTCACATCGCGGACATGGGTGATGCGGACGCTGACGAACTCCACGATGCCCGTCGCAAGGCCGAGGTCGACGACGTCGCCGATCCCGATCTGGTCTTCCGCGACGATGAAGATCCCGTTCAGCACGTCCTTGACGATGTTCTGCGCGCCGAAGCCGAGTCCGGCTCCGACCGCCGCGGTGAGGAGAGTGAGGGATGCCAGGGCATTTGGAGCCACGATCCCGGCGATCCACACCAGGGCGACGATGACCAGCACGACGTTGACGATGTTCTGCAGGATCGTGCCGAGCGTCCGTGTGCGCTGGACGAGGCGGACGGCCGCGAGCGGCGAGCGGTCGAGCGCCTGCGTGTCGTCGACCCTTGCATTCTTCTTCGCGCCGTTGACGATCCGATCGACGACGCGGCGGATGATGACACGCAGTATCCACGCGGCGACGACGACACCCACGATGATCCCCAGGATCCGCAAGATGACGCCACCGAATCCGAGCAACTGCGCACCGATCCACGCCCACGTCGAGGGGTCGGCGAGCTGTTCGATGGTCGCGGGCGGCGAAGGTGTCGGGGACGGTTCAGGTGCAGAGGCGAGAACAGACATCGTGTTCATGCTAACGACGGATGCCTCGGTGCCGCCTGGGCATCGAGGCATCCGTCATATGTGCGCAGCTCAGGCGTCGCGCCGCTGGAGGAGGACGGTTCCCGCCCCCACGAGGACGACGACCCACCCGACGAGCGTGAGCGCGGGGACCAGGATGTCGCCGGTGGGAATGGCCGTCAGCTCGGTTCCGGCGGAGACCGGCAGATACTCCCGGAGGTCGGCGATCCACTGCAGCGACGGTCCGCCGAGCTGCAGCAGGCTGAAGGCGACCGGGGCGACGAACAGCACCCCGACGGTGGCGGCGATGGCGCCGGCTCCGTTGCGGATGAGGAGACCGAAGCCCATGCCGATGAGGGCGTACGCCACGATCGCGGCGACG
The DNA here is from genome assembly GCF_001898305.1 of Microbacterium sp. 71-36. NCBI lineage: Bacteria > Bacillati > Actinomycetota > Actinomycetes > Micrococcales > Microbacteriaceae > Microbacterium > Microbacterium sp. 71-36. The sequence continues at coordinate 381,770 of NZ_MKTP01000001.1, read as the reverse complement.
CCGAGCAGGAGGGGGAAGGCCGCCTCGGTGGGGGTCTCCCACGCGATCGCGGTCGAGCTCAGCGGCGCCGTGACGGCGAGGGAGATCAACGAGGTGATCGCGGTCGCGGCTCCGACGACGAGCGTGATCGCGAGGCCCTTCGCGAGCGCGACCTGTGTGCGGCGCGGAGTGGCGGTGAGCGTCGAGCGGATCATCCCGGTCGCGTACTCGCCCGTGATGGCGATCGCCCCGAGGATCCCGGCGACGAGCATCGTGAACTGCGCCGAGATGAGGACGCCGAACACCGGTGATCCGCCGTCCGCGTTGGTCACGAAGAGGAAAGCGATGCCGATCGAGAGGACGGCGGCGATCGCGAGCGACCACCAGGTGGACCGCAGGGTCGTGAGCTTGAGCAGTTCGCTGTGCAGCGTCCGCAGGAAGGTGGGCGCCTGCGCGGCACCGGTGAACGTGGCGCGGCGAGGTGAAGCCAGCGAGGTCATGCGAGTTCCTTCGTCTTGTATTCGACGGCGTCGTCGGTGAGCGCCAGGTAGGCGTCTTCCAGCGAGCCACGGCGCGGGGTGAGTTCGTGCAGGGGGATGCCGTACCGGGCGGCGAGGTCGCCGATGTCGGTGGCGGAGGCGCCGGTGACGCTCACGGCGCCCGGCTCCACCGCGGTCGCCGACGCGCCCTCGGGACGCAGGACCTCGACGAGGCGCGAGAGCTCGGGCGAGCGCACGAGGACGGTCTCCGACGTCCAGGACCGCACGAGATCGGCGATCGGAGCGTCGGCGAGCACCTGTCCGCGGCCGAGGACGATCACGTGGTCGGCGGTCAGCGCCATCTCGCTCATGAGGTGGCTCGAGAGCAGAACGGTGCGTCCCTCGGCGGCGATGTGGCGGACGAACTCGCGCACCCACCGCACGCCCTCGGGGTCGAGCCCGTTCACCGGCTCGTCCAGGATCAGCGTGTGCGGGTCGCCGAGGAGCGCGGCGGCGATCCCGAGCCTCTGGCCCATGCCGAGCGAGAACCCGCCGGCCCGCTTGTCGGCGACGGATCCGATACCGGTGATCTCGATCACCTCGTCGACCCGGCGGCGCGGCAGACCATGCGTGGCGGCGAGGGCGCGGAGATGGTTCCGGGCCGAGCGGCCGGTGTGCACGGCTTTCGCGTCGAGGAGCACGCCGACCTCCGACAGCGGGGCGGACAGATGCGCGTAGGGAGCGCCGTTGACGGTGACGCTGCCCGACGTCGGGCGGTCGAGCCCGACGATCATGCGCATCGTGGTGGACTTGCCGGCCCCGTTGGGCCCGAGGAAGCCGGTCACGCGGCCCGGCGGGACGACGAACGAGACGTCCGACACGGCGGTGCGCGTGCCGTAACGCTTGGTGAGGTGGTCTGCGACGATCATGCTTCCACGCTAGGAAGCGGGTCCTCTCCCGCGCGTCCACCGGGGGAGTGATCCGCGTACATCGCAAGACGTACGCCCTCTCCCACCGGAGCGGGAGAGGGCGTACGTGGAGGGTCGGTGCGTTACTGCGCGTCGCGCTCCTGCACGGCCAGCGCGCGCTCGACGCCCGCGAGGTTCTCGCTCACGAGGCGACGGAGCGCGGGGGCCGCGTCCTTGTGCGCGGAGAGCCAGGCGCGGGTGGCATCCCGCAGCTGCGCGTTCGCGAGAGCGGCCGGGTAGAGCCCGACGATCAGGTACTGCGCGATCTGGTAACTCCGGCTCTCCCAGACGGGGAGCAGCATGTCGAAGTACGGCCCCACGAACTCCGCGAGCACGTCGACCGTCGCCGGGTGCGTGAACCCGAGCGCCGCGGAACGGACGATCGTGTTCGGCGCGTCGGCCCGGTCGATGAGCGAGCTCCACGCCTCCTGCTTCGCCTGGACGGTCGGCAGTGCGGCCTTGGCCTGGGCCGCGAACTCGCCGCCCTTCGCCGTGTTGTCGGCCTCGCGGGCCGCGTCGATGTCGGCCGAGGTCACCGCACCGCCGGCGGCGAGAGCGACCAGCAGCTGCCACGACAGGTCGGTGTCGATCTCGAGACCGTCGAGGACCGTTTCGCCGTCGCGCAGAGCCCGGACGGTCTCGACGTGCGCGGGGGTCGCCGCGGCCGAGGCGAACGCCGTGACGAACTGCAGCTGGCTGTCGCTGCCGGCCTCGGCGGCCTGGGCGAGCGTCCACAGCCCGTCCGCGACGCGCTCGCGCGCGGCCGCGCGGGTCGCCGGAGCGACGTAGCTGTTGGCCGCGAGCTGGAGCTGCGCCAGGGTCGTGCGGACCGTGGTCGACTCGGTCTCGGAACCGATGTTGCGGAGGACCAGGTCGATGTAGTTGGTCGCCGAGGCCTCGGCATCCCGGGTCTGGTCCCACGCAGCGCCCCAGACGAGCGAGCGCGCGAGCGGGTCGGAGATGTCCTTCAGGTGCGCGATCGCGGTCGCGAGCGAGCGCTCGTCGAGGCGGATCTTCGCGTAGGCGAGGTCGTCGTCGTTGAGGAGCACGAGGTCGGGACGACGGACGCCGCGCAGCTGCGGCACCTCGGTGCGGTCGCCGTCGACGTCGAGCTCGACGCGGTGGACGCGCTCCAGCGCTCCCTTGCCGTTGAGGGAGTAGAAGCCCACGGCGAGACGGTGCGGGCGGATCGTGGGGTAGTCCGACGGTGCGGTCTGCACGATCGCGAAGCGCGTCAGCGAGCCGTGGTCGTCCTGCTCGATGAGCGGCGACAGCGTGTTGACGCCGGCCGTCTCGAGCCACTTCTTCGCCCAGTCGCCCAGGTCGCGGCCGCTCGTGGTCTCGAGCTCGGCGAGCAGGTCGCCGACCTCGGTGTTCGACCACTGGTGCTTCTGGAAGTACGCCGCGACACCCGCGAAGAACTGCTCGATGCCGACCCAGGCGGCGAGCTGCTTGAGCACCGATCCGCCCTTGGCGTAGGTGATGCCGTCGAAGTTCACCTGCACGTCTTCGAGGTCGTTGATCTCGGCGACGACCGGGTGGGTCGAGGGGAGCTGGTCCTGGCGGTACGCCCAGGTCTTCTCCATCGCGTTGAACGTGGTCCAGGCGGCCGTCCACTCGGTGGCCTCGGCGGTGGCGATCGTCGAGGCCCATTCCGCGAACGACTCGTTGAGCCAGAGGTCGTTCCACCACTTCATGGTCACGAGGTCGCCGAACCACATGTGCGCGAGCTCGTGCAGGATCGTCACGACGCGACGCTCCTTCACGGCATCCGTGACCTTGCTGCGGAACACGTACGTCTCGGTGAACGTGACCGCGCCGGCGTTCTCCATGGCTCCCGCGTTGAACTCGGGGACGAAGAGCTGGTCGTACTTCGCGAACGGGTAGGGGAAGCCGAACTTCTCCTCGAAGTAGGCGAAGCCCTGGCGCGTCTTGTCGAAGACGTAGTCGGCATCCAGGTACTGCCACAGGCTCTTGCGGGCGTACACGCCGAGCGGGATGACGCGGCCGTCGGCGCTCGTGAGCTCGGAGAAGACCGACTCGTAGGGCCCGGCGATGAGAGCCGTGATGTACGACGAGATGCGGGGGGTCGCGGGGAAGCTCCACTCGGCCACTCCGTCGCCGACCTCGCGCGGCTCGGGGGTGGGGGAGTTGGAGACGACCTTCCACGCGGCGGGGGCGGTCACGGTGAAGGTGAACTCGGCCTTGAGGTCGGGCTGCTCGAACACCGTGAACACGCGGCGAGAATCCGGCACCTCGAACTGCGAGTAGAGGTACACCTCGCCGTCGACGGGGTCGACGAAGCGGTGGAGACCCTCACCGGTGTTGGTGTACTCGCAGTCGGCGTCGACGACGAGCTCGTTCGAGGCTTCGAGCTCGTCGAGTGCGATGCGCGAGTCGGCGAACACCGCGGCCGGGTCGAGGACGCGACCGTTGAGGGTCACGGAGTTCACCGTGCGCGCGATCAGGTCGATGAAGGTCGACGCGCCCTCGGTGGCGGCGAAGCGGACGGTCGTCACGGAACCGAAGACCTCGTCGCCGCGCGTGAGGTCGAGACGCACGTCGTACTGGTGCGTGTCGATGATCGCGCGGCGCTCCTGCGCTTCGATGCGGGTGAGGTTCTCTCCTGGCACTGGCGTTCTCCCGAGGATGTGGGTGGATCGTCGCGGATGGCACTGCTGGCGCCGACGACAACCGTATAAGCCTAGTGTCGAGATACCCCACGGCCGGGCTGATCCCGCAGGTGGGAGGATGTCCGGGTGAGCACGACCGACACGGACCCCACCCCCGAGACCGTCCTCTACGCGTCTCCCGCCGCGGCATCCGGACCCAAGTGGGTCGAGACGCCCGTGGCGTACGACGCGATCCTCCTCGCCGGCTTCGGCGGCCCCGAGGGGCAGGACGACGTCATCCCCTTCCTCCGCAACGTCACGCGCGGACGCGGCATCCCCGATGAGCGCCTCGAAGAGGTCGCACACCACTACCGCCACTTCGGCGGCGTGAGCCCCATCAATCAGCACAACCGTGAGCTGAAGGCGGCGCTGGAGGCCGAGATCGCCCGCCGCGGCCTGAACCTCCCGGTGTACTGGGGCAACCGCAACTGGGCGCCGTACCTCGAGGAGGCGGTCACCGAGGCTGCCGAGGCCGGCGACACGACGCTGCTGGCGATCGCGACGAGCGCGTACAGCTCGTTCTCGAGCTGCCGCCAGTACCGCGAGGACTACGCCCGCGTTCTCGAGGCCACCGGTCTCGGCGAGACGGTCACCATCGACAAGGTGCGTCAGTTCTTCGACCACCCCGGCTTCGTCTCGACCTTCGTCTCGGGCGTGAAGGATGCCGTGTCGGCGTACGTCGCGGACGGCATCGCGCCCGAGAAGATCCGGGTCCTGTTCTCCACCCACTCCATCCCCACCGCCGACGCGGAGCGCTCCGGCCCCCGCGACGTCGACTTCGGCGAGGGCGGCGCCTACGAGGCGCAGCACAAGGCCGTCGCCGCGTTCGTCATGGCCGAGGTCGCCGCGGCCGTCGCCGACGTCGAGTGGGAGCTGGTGTACCAGTCGCGCTCGGGCCCGCCCACGCAGCCGTGGCTCGAGCCCGACGTGAACGACGTCATCGCGGAGCTTCCGGGCCGCGGCGCGGAAGCCGTCGTCATCGTGCCGCTCGGGTTCGTCAGCGACCACATGGAGGTCCTGTGGGACCTCGACACCGAGGCGATGGAAGCGGCGGAGGAAGCCGGCATCCGGGCCGTCCGCACGCCCACCCCGGGCGTCGACCCCGCGTACGTCTCGGGACTCGTCGACCTCGTCGAGGAGCGCCTGAAGGGAACTCCGAAGGCTGATCGACCTCACCTCACCGACCTCGGTCCCTGGTACGACGTCTGCCGCCCCGGATGCTGTGAGAACGTCCGCGCGGGCTTCAAGCCCGTCGCCGCCGGCGTCCGTCCCTGACACCCTTCGACGCCGCTCGTCCCTCGCGGGGCGGGCGGCGTCGTCACGTCCGACCGCCGTGTCCGCGGCCCTCAATAGGATGAGCGCATGCGCATTCACATCGGCACCGATCACGCCGGTCTCGAGTTCTCCACCCAGTTGCAGCACCACCTCGCCTCCCAGGGGCACGAGGTCGTCGACCACGGTCCGATCGAGTACGACCCGCTCGACGACTACCCCGCCTTCTGCATCCGTGCCGCCCAGGCGGTCGTCCGCGACCAGGCCGACGGTGTCGAGACGCTCGGTGTGGTCTTCGGCGGCTCGGGCAACGGGGAGCAGATCGCCGCGAACAAGGTTCCGGGGATCCGAGCCGCACTCGTCTGGAGCATCGCCACGGCCGAACTCGCCCGAGAGCACAACGATGCCAACGTGATCGCGATCGGCGCGCGTCAGCACACGTTCGACGAAGCCGTGTCCTTCATCGACCGCTTCATCGCGACGCCGTTCTCGGGCGAGGAGCGTCACGCCCGGCGCATCGCGCAGCTCGCCGCGTACGAACAGGACGGCATCCTGCTGCCCGACCCGCGCGAAGCCGCACCACGCCCCGACGTGCTCGACGCGAGCGACTCGTTCGACCCCGAGGCAGGCTGATGCCCGAAGGGCATTCCGTCCATCGCATCGCCCGGCAGTTCGACCGCAACATCGTGGGGCGCACCGTCGCGGCATCCAGTCCCCAAGGCCGGTTCGCCGAGGGGGCGGCGGTCATCGACGGGCGCGAGGCCCTCGAGGTGCGCGCCGTCGGCAAGCAGATGTTCCTCCGGTTCGATCCCGACGTCTGGCTCCGGGTCCACCTCGGCATGTACGGCGCCTGGGACTTCGCCGGGGAGGTCGCGGTCGATGCGACCATCGCCTCCGCGAACGGTCGCATGGGGCACACGAATCAGCGGGGCACGGTCGTCGACGAGCAGATCATGGATGCCGCCGGCGAGAACTCCCTCACCTCGATCGGTGCTCCGCGGCGCGCTCGCGTCCGCATGTCGGAACAGACGACCGGGCTGGAGGAGCAGACCGAGTGGCCGCCGCCCGCGGTCGGTGCCGTGCGGCTCCGCCTTCTCACCGAGTCGACGTGCGCGGATCTCCGCGGACCCACGGCCTGTCAGCTGCAGACCCCCGACGAGGTCGCCGCGACCATCGCGAAGCTCGGTCCGGACCCCCTCGTGGACGACGTCGCCGAGGGCGAGGAGCGGTTCGTGTCCACGGTACGGCGAAAGCCCACCGCGATCGGACTGCTGCTGATGGATCAAGCGGTCGTCAGCGGCATCGGCAACGTCTACCGCGCCGAGATCCTGTTCCGCGCCCGGCAGAACCCCCACACACCCGGCCGTGACGTCCCCGAAGAGACGATCCGCGAGATGTGGCGCGACTGGGTGCGGCTGCTGGCGATCGGCGTCGAGACCGGGCAGATGATGACGATGGACGACCTCGATCCCGAGGCCTACCGTCGCGCGATGGCCCACCGCGACGACCGGCACTGGGTGTACCACCGCGCCGGTCTCCCGTGCCGCGTGTGCGGCACGACGGTGCTCGTCGAAGAAGCGGCGGGACGAAAGCTGTACTGGTGCCCGAGGTGCCAGGCGTGAGCGTTCTAGGCTGATCCGATGCGGCAGAACCCGAGCTTCGCGATGACCGACGTCGGAGAGATCCGGCGACTCATAGAGCACAATCCCTGGGTCACGCTCGTCTCCTCGACTCCCGGCGGTCTGGTCGCTTCGCACTACGCCGTGCTGCTCGACGACGACCGCGACGACCTCACGATCGTGGGGCACGTCGGCAAGCCCGACGACGCGATCCTCGGACTCGGCGACGGCGAGCTGCTCGTCGTCGTGCAGGGACCGCACGGGTACATCACGCCCCGGTGGTACGGCGACGGTCCCGCCGTCCCGACCTGGAACTTCGTCTCGGCGCACCTCAGTGGCATCCCGGAGATCCTCACGCCGGAGGAGAACCTGCGCGTGCTCGACCGGTTGGTGGAGCGGTTCGAGGGGGAGGACGGACGCGGGCTCCACCGCGCCCCCAACGACGCCGCGTTCGTCGATCGGCTCGCCGCGGGCACGGTCGGTTTCCGCCTGACCCCGACGCGCGTGGTCGGCAAGCGGAAGCTCAGCCAGAACCGTCCCGCCGAGGTCGTCGACACGATCATCGCGGGGCTGTCCGACGGCCCCTCCGCGAACCCGGCCCTGGCCGCCGAGATGCAGCGCGCCGCCGACGCGCGGCGCCGCGCATGATCGGCGAGAACGCCGACTTCGTCCGGGCCGTGCGCGTCGCAGGGCCCGGACGCGAGTTCCTGCCGACGCCCGACGAGCCCGTCGACCTCGTGCTCGCCGGTGGACGCATCCTCGACATCGCCCCCACGGGCAACCTGCGCCCGCGCGGGCACGTGGTGGACGGCGACGGCGGATGGCTGCTCCCGGGACTCTGGGATCATCACGTGCACGTCGTGCAGTGGGCGCTCACGGCCGACCGCGTCGCGCTCGGCGGCGTCGGATCGGCGCGCGAGGCAGCGACACTGATGTCGGGCATCGCGGCGAGCGACGACCGTCGCATCGGGGTCGGGTTCCGCGACGGCCTGTGGCCCGACGAGCCGACGCTCGCCCTGTTGGATGCCACGACCGGCGAAGTCCCGACCTACCTCGTGAACGCCGACGTGCACAGCGTGTGGATGAACTCCGCGGCGTTCCGGCGCGAGGGCTTCGAGCCGACGGCATCCGGCGTCCTCCGCGAAGAGGACGCGTTCGAGATCTCGCGTCGGCTGAACGCGGTCGACGCCGAGCGGGGCGATCGCGCCGTCGAACGGATGGCGCGCGCCGCCGCGGCGCGGGGACTCGTCGGACTCGTCGACCTCGACATGACGTGGAACGACGAACCGTGGCAGCGGCGCGTCGCCCGGGGCTTCGACGCGCTGCGGGTGTCGTACGGCACGTACCCGCAGGACCTGGACCGCGCGATCGCCGAGGGCCTCCGCACCGGCGACCCCGTGCGAGGAGCCACCACCGGCCTCGTGCGGGTGGGGCCGCTCAAGGCCATCACCGACGGCTCGCTGGGCACACGCACCGCCGCGTGCGCCCATCACTACCCGGGCGAGGTCGACAACCACGGGCTGCTGACCATCCCGCCCGACGAGCTCGTCGACCTCATGACGCGCGCGACCGCGGCGGGCCTGGAGTGCGCGATCCACGCGATCGGCGACGTCGCGAACGCGTACGCCCTCGACGCGTACGCGCGCACCGGTGCCGTCGGCACGATCGAGCACGCGCAGCTGGTCGCCCACGCCGACATCCCGCGCTTCGCGCGGCTGGGGGTGTCCGCGAGCGTGCAGCCCGAGCACGCACTCGACGATCGCGACATGACGGATGCCATCTGGGCCCAGCAGTCCGCCCAGCCCTACCCGCTGCGAGCCCTCGCCGACAGCGGCGCGAACCTCCTCTTCGGGTCCGACGCCCCGGTGGCGCCTCTCGACCCGTGGGCGGCGATCGCCTCCGCGGTGTTCCGCACGCGCGACGGTCGTGACGCGTGGCAGCCGCACCAGCGGGTCGACATCGACACCGCGATCGCGGCATCCACCGCCGGCGGCTCCACCTCTGCGTCGGAGATCGCCCCCGGCGCCCGCGCGGACCTGGTGATCGTCGAGGCGGATCCGCGCACCGCCGACGAGCGGGCCCTGCGCGCGATGTCCGTCCGCACGACGCTGCTCGCCGGCCGCGTCACGCACGCATCCTGACGCCTTCCACGGGAAAGGGGGCGACGCCGAAGCGCCGCCCCCTTTTCAGAATCCGAGACTCAGGCCGCGAGGTGCGCGAAGAGGAACCAGCGGTCCTTGTCCAGGCCGCGCTTGATCTCGATCGCGACGTCCTGGCTGGTGAGGTCGGTCTCGTCGAGACCGTCGATCGCGGTCTGGATGTCGACCAGGACGGCGTCGATGTCGGCGATCACGGCGTTGATGATGACGTCGGACTGCGCGAATCCCGCGGGGACCGCGGTCTGCGCGGCCTTGGCCGCGACGGTCGCGAGACGCGAGTCGACCGGCAGGCCGAGGGCGACGATGCGCTCCGCGGCGAGGTCGGCCCAGTCCTGCGCGTGCGCGACGACGGAGTCGAGCAGCTCGTGCACGCCGATGAAGTTGGCGCCGCGGACGTGCCAGTGGGCCTGCTTGCCGTTGACGACGAGGGCTTCGAGGCCGAGGACGATCGGCGAGAGGAACTGCGCGGTGCTGGAGGCCATGGTCGAGTCGACGGTGGTGGCGGCGGGCGTCTGAACGGTGCTCATGAGATCTCCTGGATGTTGTGCCGAAGTCGTTCTGACAGCAACGCTACTCACGCGGGAACATTCCGCAAGCAAGATGAGGCTCGGCTAAATCCCTGATAGATAGGCAATCCTCACCTCATCTCAGCCGGTATTCTCGCGACATGACGATCGCCTCCGACGCCTCCGTGCTCGCCCTTCCCGACGCCTCACCCGACGTGCACGAGACCGCATTCGTGGCATCCGGGGCCCGAGTGATCGGCGCGGTCACGCTGAGCGAGGGATCGAGCGTCTGGTACAACGCCGTCGTGCGCGGCGACAGTGCCGCGATCGCCCTGGGCCCGCGCAGCAACCTGCAGGACAACGTCTCGGTGCATGTCGACCGCGGCCGTCCCGTGACGATCGGCGCCGACGTGTCGGTGGGACACAACGCCGTCGTGCACGGCTGCACGATCGGCGACGGGTCCCTGATCGGCATGGGGAGCGTCGTCCTGTCGGGCGCCGAGATCGGCCCCGGATGCCTCGTGGCCGGGGGAGCGGTCGTGCTCGAGGGCACGGTGGTCCCGGAGGGATCGCTCGTCGCCGGGGTTCCCGCCAAGGTGCGACGCGCGTTGACGCCGGAGGAACGGGAAGGCATCCTGCGTAACGCGCAGACGTACCTCGCGCACGTCGAGCGGCACGTCTCCGCCACGCCCGCATCCTGACGCAGGCACCGGGCCGCCCGGCCGGCACCGGTCAGGATGCGGCGGGCACCTCGTCGAGATAGATCGGCTCGGTGCCGACCGAGATCCTCGACGTTCCCGGAGCGAGCGGTGCTCCCACCGCCTCACCGGTCAGCGATGAGACGGTCGTGCGATAGCCGGACCGCGCCGTGACCGAAACGGTGGCCGCACCGGTGGTGGTGTCCGCGTACGGTGCATCGCGCCAGAGGATGCGTCGTTGGGTTCCGGTGCCATCGACGAAGGTGTACATCCACACGTCGGAACCGAGCGATCGGCGGGAGCTGAACCGATAGCCCTCGAGCTGCCGCATCAGGTATCCCGCGGCGGCGGCACTCTGCTTCGGCTGGAAGGCCGCGACCGTGTCGGTCGGTTGGCGGTACAGCCCGAAGTTGTCTTCGGTCTCATCCGGCCGGCTGCCGTCGTCCACGCCGTCGTACCAGACCGTCTGCACCACGGCAGGGTTCGACCGCAGCCCGGCGAAGATCTTCACCAGCGCGGTCGCCGCCTGCTCTTCGGTCTGCACCCTCGCGATGTTGCCGCTGCGGGCCGTCGAGGTGGTGTTCGAAACACCGATCTCGCTCACGATGATCGGTTTGGACACGCCGCCGTTGCGTCTCTTCACCAGCGCGTCCAGGGCGGTGACGCCGGCGAGCGTGGTGTCGAGGTCCCGGGCGTACCCGTGGGTCGACAGCATGTCGCAGTACCGCAGTCCACCGGCGTCGATGAAATCGGTGAACCAGGGCAGGGGAGTGCCGGAGGTGTTCCCCGCGACGATCTTCACCTGCGGGTGGCGTGCCTTGACGCCCTTGTACACGGCTTTGACGAGCGTGGCATAGCAGTCACCGCTCTGACAGTCGCTCGTGTTGCGCTGCGGGCGATTGAACTCGTTCCACACCTCGACCTTGTCGATCTGCGGGTCCGCGTCGAGGACGGTGTTGATGTAGTCCACGTAGCCCTGACGCCCCTCGGGCGTGGTGGGGGGAGAAAGATTCTCCTTCATGTCGTCGGGGTACGCGACGGGGTTCCCGTACCCGGCGACGAACAGCATCTTCATCCCGTTGTCCTGGGTGACGGTGTGCAGATCCTCCGCGTGCGGCGGGATCGCCCGTTCGCCGCGCACGCGCTCGACGCTCATCCACGACGTCTCGTCACGAACCTCGCGGAACCCGAGACCTCGCAGCAACGAGGCGGTGGCGTCGACGGGCCACGTCCCGGCGGCGAAGGACGACTTGCCCCAATGGGTCGCGACGGAGAAGAACCGGTCGGTCGCGTCCGGGGCCGGGTTGACCAGGAAGTTCACGCTGAGGGTGTCGCGATCGTCGGCGAGATCGAGAGTGTAGAACCCGTCGGCGGGTACGGGGGGCTCGAGCGCGGCGTCAGGGCCGCCGGAGGCCTGGCCGGTTGCGATCTGCTCCCCGGAGCGGGAACGAAGCGTCCACGTGACGGCGCCGTGCGAGTTGCCGAGCACGATCCGGACATCGGATGCCGATGAGAACAGCAGAGACGGACTGGTCACCGACAGAGGCCCCGGGCCGGACCGCAGGACCAGCAGGACCGCGGTGGCCGAGATGGCCACCAGCGCGACCACGAGGATGATCACCACGGTTCGCCTCGCCCTCAATGATCGCGCCACGGAGCCCCTCTCGTCGGCGTCACGATAGCCCAGCGACATGACGGTCACATGTCCGTTCCCTACGGCGCAGGTCAGAACTGCGCGGAGGCGTCTCGACGCACGAGCCGCGGCACCACCTGCACGAGCACGACCATGCCGACCAACTCGACGAGCGTCTGCGTCACGATCGCGGCGGCGGCTAGAGAGAGCGGCTCCGGCAGGGCCAGCGCCAGCGGCAGCACGACGAGGGAGTTGCGCGTGGCCCCCGAGAACACCGTGGCGCGGGACGTCGCGGCGTCCTGGCGGAACACGCGGGCGACCAGGATGCCGAGCATGGGTGCGACGACGAGGAAGACGACGTAGAGGGGCACGACGGGGAGCAGCGCGCCCGCGTGCGCGCGGACCGTCTCGATCTGCGCGCCGACGATCACCGCGAGAGTGAGTGCGAGGAGCGGCACCATGGCGGCATCCATCGTCCGTTCGACGACCCGGGCCGCGCGGAACCGGCGAGCAGCCGTCTGCGTCACGGCCGCGAGACCCATCGGGAGGGCGATGAAGAGCAGGAACGCGACGACGAACGGTTCGATCTCGACCGTGTCGAGGATCGCCGGCCCCGCGAAGAGACCGAGATAGACGGGCAGCAGTGCGAGCTGCGCGAGCATGAGCACCGGGGACGCGGCCAGAAGGCGGGATGCCTCGCCGCCCGCCAGGCGGGTGAAGACCACCACGTAGTCGATGCAGGGCGTGAGAAGGACCAGCAGGACGCCCACGAGGAGGGCGCGATCGTGGGTGACGAAGCGCGACAGCCCGAACACCAGGACGGGCACCAGCAGGAAGTTCAGCACGAGAACCGCGCCGAGGAATCGAACGTCCTTCAGGGCGCGCCCGATCGTCGCGAACGGGACCGCCAGGAACGTCGCGAACAGCAGCACCATCAACGCGGGAGCGACCAGCGCCTCCAGGAACACCGAGCTCCGCGGCGCCAGGAGCCCGACCACGGCGCCCACCGTCATCGCCCCGATGCAGACCGGGATCTGCCGGCGGTTCACCCACGCGATCATCGGGACGAGCCTACGGTCACACGGAACACGGACATCGCTCGTCGGGGTGGGCGACCCCTGGCGTAGCGTGGAATGACACCCCGACGGCACGCGTCGTCGTGCGCGCCGGGGAGCACTCGCCCGTCGACCGAAGGATCATCCCCCCGTGATCATCGCCATCAGCACCGCCGTTCCCCTGCTCCTGGCGGGACTTCTCGTCCAATGGGCGGCCTACCGGGCCGCGCGAGGGACGTTGCCCCTGAACTTCCGGATCGGCATCCGGACGAGTGCCACCCTGCGCTCCGAGGACGCGTGGCGCACAGGTCACGCGGCGGCCGCCATACCGATCTCCGTCGGGGGCGTCGGGCTCATCGTCGCGGCCGCCGCGGCGCTGTTCCTCGGCGAACAGGCGATCGTCGCCGCGATGTTCGGCTGCGCGTGGATCGTCGTCTGGCTCATCGTCGCGTCGACCGTCGCGGGCAAGGCCGCCGCAACGGTCGGGGAAGATCCCGCGCGCAGCTGAACGAGAAGTGGAGGGGATGACGGGAATCGAACCCGCACCATCAGTTTGGAAGACTGAGGCTCTACCATTGAGCTACATCCCCGCGGCGGCGAACCGCAGCGTCGACCACTCTACTTCACGTCCGCCGGTGTCACCGACACCCGCGTCGCGGGAACAGGGGATTCGACCGCAACAGGACGATCGGTGAGCCGGCAGGCCTGTTCTCGGACGATCGCCTGTTCTCGCGTGTCGCCGCGCCCCCTCTCTCGCGTTCGTTCCCCGGGTCATGGCATCCGGACGACTCTCAGACCGGCCCCCGCACCTCGATCGACTAGACTTCCAGGGGTCGTTTCGTCGAACGCGTCCTGCGCGTCGCCCCGGGGCGTAGCTCAGCTTGGTAGAGCGCCCGCTTTGGGAGCGGGAGGCCGCAGGTTCAAATCCTGTCGCCCCGACGCAACGGCCCCACAGACCACAGGCCTAGCCGGCCCCCGCGTGCGCGCGGGCCACACGAGGAGAACACACCGCATGGTCAACAGCACCGTCGAGAAGCTCAGCCCGACCCGGGTCAAGCTCCACATCACGGTCTCGCCCGAAGAGCTCAAGCCGAGCATCGCGCACGCCTACGAGCACATCGCGCAGGACGTGCAGATCCCCGGCTTCCGCAAGGGCAAGGTGCCCGCGCCGATCATCGATCAGCGCATCGGCCGCGGCGCCGTCATCGAGCACGCCGTCAACGAGGGTCTCGACGGGTTCTACCGCCAGGCCGTCGAAGACCAGGAGCTCCGCGTCATCGGCCGTCCGAGCGCCGAGATCGTCGAGGTTCCCGACATCAAGGACTTCTCGGGCGATCTGATCGTCGACGTCGAGGTCGACGTCCGCCCCGAGTTCGACCTGCCCGCGTACGACAGCATCACGGTCACCGTCGACGCCGTCGAGACCGACGACGCGGCCGTGGACGCCGAGCTCGACCGCCTGCGCGCCCGCTTCGGCACGCTCGTGACGGTCGACCGTCCCGCCGCCAAGGGCGACTTCGTCGAGCTCGACCTCGTCGCCACGATCGACGGCAACGAGATCGACCGCGCCGAGGGCGTGTCCTACGAGGTCGGCTCCGGCGAGCTGCTCGAGGGCATCGACGAGGCGATCGACTCGCTCACCGCCGACGAGCAGACCACGTTCCGCTCGAAGCTGGTCGGTGGCGAGCACGCCGGCGAAGAGGCCGAGGTCTCCGTCACGATCACGGCCGTCAAGGAGCGCGAGCTGCCCGACGCCGACGACGACTTCGCCCAGATGGCATCCGAGTTCGACACGATCGCCGAGCTGCGCGAGTCGCTCGTGGAGCGCGTGTCGCAGCAGTCGGTGTTCACGCAGGGTGCCGCCGCGCGCGACAAGTTCGTCGAGGCTCTCATCGAGGCCGTCGAGATCCCCGTGCCGCCGCAGCTCATCGAGGACGAGGTGCACACGCACCTCGAGGGCGAGAACCGTCTCGAGGACGACGTGCACCGCGCTGAGGTCACCGAGGCGAGCGAGAAGCAGTTCCGCACCCAGATGATCCTCGACAAGATCGCCGAAGACGCCAACGTCCAGGTCTCGCAGGACGAGCTGACGCAGTACCTCATCCAGTCGGCCGCTCAGTACGGCATGGCTCCGCAGGACTTCGTCAACGCGCTGCAGCAGGGCAACCAGCTGCCCGCCATGGTCGGTGAGGTCGCCCGCAACAAGGCTCTCGCGATCGCGCTCGGCAAGGTCACCGTCGTCGACACCAACGGCAAGCCCGTCGATCTGACCGGCTTCGTCGCCGTCGAGGGCGAGGAGCCCACCGACGCCTCGGAAGAGGTCGTCGAAGAAGCGCAGGAGATCGCCGACGCCGCCGCAGACGCGGACGCCGTCGTCGAGGCCGAGGAGGCTGCCGCCGAGGAGGCGCCGAAGAAGGCGCCCGCCAAGAAGCGCGCTCCCGCGAAGAAGAAGGCCGCCGACAGCGAGTAAGACGCGTCCGGTTCGCGAACAGGGGGTGGATGCCATGGCATCCACCCCCTGTTCTCGTCACTGCCTCGGCGACTGAGTGTCCAAGACACGCCGATGCGATGAGCGCCGAACGGCGTGTCTTGGACACTGAACTGATCGCGGCCGACGCACACGCCGCACAGCACAAGACCGGGGAGGACACACATGGACGACTGGCAGGACCGCGTCGACGCGGTGTGGGACGACGAGACCCTGACCGACGAGCAGGTCGTCGAACGGATCGACGCGCTGGCCGGCGAGCGGCCCGAGGACGACGCCGTCGCCCTCTTCGAACGCGCCGGCGCCCGAGACTCCGCGGGGCTCGAAGCCGAGGCGGAGCTGCTCTACCGTCGCGCGCTCGACGGCGGTCTCGACGACGAGCGTCGCACCCGCGCGACGATCCAGCTGGCCAGCACGATCCGCAATCTCGGAAAGGTCGACGAAGCGCTGGCGATGCTCCGCGCGGAGTACGAGACCGAACCCCGAGGCCCGCTCCACGACGAAGCCGCAGCCTTCTACGCCCTCGCGCTGGTGTCGTCGGGAGAGGCCGCGCGGGCGGCATCCATCGCTCTCGAGACCCTCGCTCCGCACCTGTCGCGGTACACCCGGTCGGTGACCGGCTACGCCCGCGAGATCGCGGACGGACACGCCTGATCCGCCCGCGGCGAACACGGCGACCCGCCCCGAACCGCGCCGGTAGATTCGTTGCAGATCACCGGAAGAGGAGCACCAATGCCCGAACCCCTTATGGCAACGAGCGTCTTCGACAGGCTGCTGAAGGACCGCATCATCTGGCTCGGTTCGGAGGTGCGTGACGAGAACGCCAACGAGATCTGCGCCAAGATCCTGCTGCTCGCCGCAGAGGACTCGCAGAAGGACATCTACCTCTACATCAACTCGCCCGGCGGCTCGATCACGGCCGGCATGGCGATCTACGACACCATGCAGTTCGTGCCGAACGACATCGTCACCGTCGGCATCGGCATGGCCGCGTCGATGGGTCAGCTGCTGCTGACCAGCGGCACCAAGGGCAAGCGCTACATCACGCCCAACGCCCGCGTGCTGCTGCACCAGCCCCACGGCGGCTTCGGCGGTACCGCGAGCGACATCCAGACGCAGGCGCAGCTGATCCTGTCGATGAAGAAGCGCCTCGCCGAGATCACCGCCGCACAGACCGGCAAGAGCGTCGAGCAGATCAACGCCGACGGTGACCGCGACCGCTGGTTCACCGCCGACGAGGCCCTCGAGTACGGCTTCGTCGACCACATCCGCGAGCACGCGACCGACGTCGCCGGCGGCGGCGGGACCGCGGCCTGAGGCCGAGGGCGAGAGGAAAGGACACCGCAATGCACACTCCCACCTTCGGCGGCGGCGCCGCGCACATGCCGAGCAGCCGCTACATCCTGCCCCAGTTCGAGGAGCGGACGGCCTACGGCTACAAGCGCCAGGATCCGTACAACAAGCTCTTCGAGGACCGCGTCATCTTCCTGGGCGTCCAGGTCGACGACGCCTCGGCCGATGACGTGATGGCCCAGCTGCTCGTGCTCGAGTCCCAGGACCCCGACCGCGACATCATCATGTACATCAACTCGCCCGGCGGCTCGTTCACGGCCATGACCGCGATCTACGACACGATGCAGTACGTGTCGCCCCAGATCCAGACGGTCGTGCTCGGCCAGGCGGCCTCGGCGGCGTCGGTTCTCCTGGCGGCGGGTGCCCCCGGCAAGCGGCTCGCGCTCCCGAACGCCCGCATCCTGATCCACCAGCCCGCCGTGGGCGAGTCCGGTCACGGTCAGGCGTCGGACATCGAGATCCAGGCGGCTGAGATCCTGCGCATGCGCACGTGGCTCGAGGAGACCATGGCCCGTCACACCGGCCAGGACGTCGCGAAGGTCAACAAGGACATCGACCGCGACAAGATCCTGTCGGCACAGGAGGCGATGGACTACGGCATCGTCGACCAGGTGCTCACGACCCGTAAGCGCGTCCCGGCGGCACTGACCGCCTGATCGCTTCTCGACGATGCCCCGCCTGCCCTGCGCCGGCGGGGCATCGTCACGTCCGGGTGCCGCGGCCCGGGGGAGAGGCGCCGGTTCGGGGGAGACGGATGCCGGGGCCTCCGGGGAGGGGCGTGTGTCCGCCCGTGGCGATCACAGCGGCGGCACTCGCGCAAATGCCCTCGAATGTCGCGGGCAGCGGTTAGGCTCAAAGTCACTCGGGCGAGTGGCCGGGGATAGGGAGGCACGGGCATGGCACGCATCGGGGAGAGCGCCGATCTGTTCAAATGCTCCTTCTGCGGCAAGAGTCAGAAGCAGGTGCAGCAGCTGATCGCCGGTCCGGGCGTGTACATCTGCGACGAGTGCGTCGAGCTGTGCAACGAGATCATCGAAGAGCGCATGGCCGAGGCCTCCTCCGGCGAGGTCGCCGACTTCGACCTGCCGAAGCCCCGCGAGATCTTCGGGTTCCTCGAGGAGTACGTGGTCGGACAGGAGCCGGCGAAGCGCGCTCTCGCCGTCGCCGTCTACAACCACTACAAGCGAGTGCGTGCCCACGGCACCCTGCAGCCGGCCGAGGCGCGGGCCGAGGAGATCGACATCGCCAAGAGCAACATCCTGCTCCTGGGGCCGACCGGCTGCGGCAAGACCTACCTGGCCCAGACCCTCGCGAAGCGACTCAACGTCCCGTTCGCGGTCGCGGATGCCACGGCCCTCACCGAGGCCGGCTACGTCGGTGAAGACGTCGAGAACATCCTGCTGAAGCTTCTCCAGGCCGCCGACTTCGACGTCAAGCGTGCCGAGACCGGCATCATCTACATCGACGAGGTCGACAAGATCGCGCGCAAGGCCGAGAACCCGTCGATCACGCGCGACGTGTCGGGCGAGGGCGTGCAGCAGGCGCTGCTGAAGATCCTGGAGGGAACGGTCGCGTCCGTCCCACCCCAGGGCGGCCGGAAGCACCCGCACCAGGAGTTCATCCAGATCGACACGACGAACGTGCTGTTCATTGTGGCCGGCGCCTTTGCCGGGCTCGAAGAGATCATCTCCTCGCGCGTCGGCAAGCACGGCGTCGGCTTCGGCGCCCCGCTCCACCGCAAGGAGGACGCGCCCGACCTCTTCAGTGAGGTGCTGCCGGAAGACCTGCACAAGTTCGGCCTGATCCCCGAGTTCATCGGTCGCCTGCCCGTCGTGGCATCCGTGTCGCCGCTGGATCAGGACGCGCTGATGGAGATCCTCACGGCACCGCGCAACGCGCTGGTCAAGCAGTACCAGCGCATGTTCGAACTCGACGGTGTTCAGCTCGAGTTCGAGGAAGACGCGTTGCGTGCGATCGCCGATCTCGCCGTTGCGCGGAAGACCGGTGCGCGTGGTCTGCGGGCGATCCTCGAGGACGTGCTCGGCCCGGTGATGTTCGACATCCCCTCCGCCGAGGACGTGGCGAAGGTCGTGATCACTCGCGCCTCCGTCGAGGACGACTCCCCGGCGACCCTGGTGCTGGCGCAGAAGCGCAAGAGCGCCTGACACGCAAGGGCGACGGCGAACGGATGATGCGTCGCCGGCTCGCCGTCATCGTCGCTGTCGGGCTCGTGTCGTGCGGCATCGTCGCCGTCGCCGTCGTGTTCCTGCTCCGCAGCTCCACGGGTCTTATCGGCACGGTCGAACAGGCGATCGCCGACTCGGAGAACGGCGACGTCCTCGCCGCCCGTGCCGTGCGCGACACCGCGGACGATCTCACATCGTCGCTCGGTTACGTCCAGAGATCGGTGGATGCCGAGACCCGCGCCGCGACGATGTTCACGGCGTCGACGGGCGCCGTCACCGTGACACCCCTCGCGTGGGGTGGGGACGGTTCCGCCGACGAAGCGGCGATCGTCGATGTGCGGATCGACGCCGAGGTCGCCGCGGTGGAGAGCGCCCTGTGGGCGAAGGGCCACTCAGGGGGGTCTGCCGTCGGCTGCTACCGATTCACCATCCCGGTCGCCGCGTACGCGCGGTCGGAGCCCATCGACTGCCCCGCCGCGGCCGCTCCCGCCGAGCCTCCGGTCGCAACGACACCGGCCGCGCTGCCCGCCGACGCCGAGGAGCGCGTCCGTGCCGCCCTGGCGGCAGACGACGCCTCCGTCGACTCCGTCCGGGCGGCTTTCCCCGAGCCGTCCGTCACGGTCGAGGTGACCACGACGGACGCCGGTGAGACCGTGGCCGCGGTCGGAGTTCCGGCGTCGCGCGACTGCGTCGTGCTCGTGCGGCGCTCCGACGGAGTCATGGACCCGGTCGACTTCCGCCGCATCTCCCTGGAACCCGGCGAAGCCGGGTGCTCGACGACGCTCTACACGAACCCGCCGTTCTGACGCCGCCGCGGGTCAGCCGGTGAGAGCCCGCCGCTCCAGCAGGGGCTGGATCTCGGCATCCCGCCCACGGAAGTCGCGGTAGGCCGCGAGCGGGTCGCCCGCGCCGCCGACGCCGAGCAGACGCCGGCGGAACCGGTCGCCGTTCTCGCGCGTCAGACCGCCGTTCTCGCGGAACCACTCGACGGTGTCGGCGTCGAGCACCTCGCTCCAGATGTAGGAGTAGTACCCGGCGCTGTAGCCGCCCGAGAACACGTGCGCGAAGTACGTCGAGGCGTAGCGCGTCGGAACGGCGGGGTTGTCGAGGCCGATGTCGGCGAGGGCCGCCGCTTCGAACGGGGCGACGTCGATCTCCGACGACGCCTCTTCGACGCCGAGTCCGTGCCAGGCCTGATCGATCCAGGATGCCGCGAGGTACTCGCTCGTGGCGAAGCCCTGGTTGAAGGCCTCCGACGCGTGCAGCCGCTCGACGACGTCGGCGGGCAGCGGCTCGCCGGTCTCGTGGTGCCGCGCGTAGTTCGCGAGGATCTCGGGCCAGAAGATCCACATCTCGTTGACCTGGCTGGGGAACTCCACGAAGTCGCGGTACACCGCGGTGCCGGCGAAATGCGGATAGGTGACGGTGGCGAACAGACCGTGGAGCGCGTGGCCGAACTCGTGGAACAACGTGGTGACCTCGTCGAGAGTCAGCAGCGTCGGGGTGCCCGGCGCGGGCTTGTTGACGTTGAGGTTGTTGACCACGACGGGAGCGGTGCCGCGCACGCTCGACTGCGTGACGATCGAGTTCATCCACGCGCCGCCGCGCTTGGTGTCGCGCGTGTACAGGTCGAGCAGGAACAACCCGAGCTCACTGCCGTCGGCGTTGTGCACCTCGAACACGCGCACCTCGGGGTGGTAGCCCTGCAGGTCGTGGCGCTCGGAGATCCGGATGCCGTAGAGGTGTTCCGCGGCCGCGAAGACGCCGTCGCGCAGCACGCGCTCGGCTTCGAACCACGGGCGCAGCGCCGAACGATCGAGGTCGTACTTCTCCGCGCGCACCTTCTCGGTGTAGAACGCCCAGTCGTGCGCCTCGATCCGGATGCCGTCGTCGTCGGCGATCCGCTGCAGCGCCTCCTGCTCGGCCCGGGCGTTCCGTGCCGCGGGGGCGGCGAGCCGACGGAGCAGGTCGTGGACGGCGGCGGGGGTTCCGGCGGTCTGGTCGGCGAGGACGGCCGCGGCGTGCGAGGGATATCCGAGCAGCGCGCCGCGCTCCGCCCGCAGCCGGACGATCTCGCGGAGCGTCCCGCGGTTGTCGTGCGCGTTGCCGCGGGTGCCGCGGGCGCGCGAGGCCTCGAGCAGCCGGCGGCGGCTCTCGCGGTTCGTCAACGACGCCAGGTACGGGTGGCCCGTGTACAACGTCAGGGTCAGCACGTAGCGTCCGTCGAGCCCGCGCTCGGTCGCCGCCTGCGCGGCAGCCGACAGCTCTCCGTCGGAGAGTCCGTCGAGGTCGGCGGCATCGTCGAACACCACCGCGAGGTCGTTCGTGTCGGCGAGGAGGTTCTTCTCGAAGGTCGTCGTGAGCACCGAGAGCCGCAGGTTCAGGGCGGTCAGACGCTGCTTCTCGTCGGGTGCGAGTCCCGCTCCCGCGAGCGACATCTCACGGAACCGGCGCTCGACGAGGTAGCGGCTCTCGGCATCCAGATCGAGGTCGTCGAGGGCGTCGTGCACCGTGCTCACGCGCGCGAACAGCGCGGCGTCGAGCTGGATCGCGTCGCCGTGGGCCGACATGAGCGGCGCGAGCTCCTCTTCGATCGCCTGGATCTCGGGGGTGCCATCGGCCCCGGTGACCGTGTAGAACGTGCGGGCCACGCGGTCGAGCAGCTCGCCGCTGCGCTCCAGAGCGACGAGGGTGTTCTCGAACGTCGCGGGCTCGCTCTGCGCCGTGATCGCGTCGACCTCGGCGCGCTGCGCCGCGAAGGCCGCGTCGAACGCGGGTCGGTAGTGCTCCGGCCGGATGCTGCCGTAGGGCGGCAGGTCGTAGGGGAGCGAGGGCGGCGCGAGGAGGGGATTGGTCACGGCATCCGTCATCGTTCCAGCGTAGTCAGCACGGCGACGACCGGGTGCAAAGAATCATTTGCATAGCCGAGTTTGCAAAGGTATCTTTGCACTTATGGGTTCCGATTCTCGCCCCGAGGGGCGCATCCTCGACGCCGGCGCTCTGCGCGCCCTGGCGCACCCCCTCCGCGTCCGGCTCTACGACCTGCTGAGCCAATACGGACCGCAGACGGCGAGCGGGCTCGCGGGGTTGACCGGGGAGTCCACGGGCGCGACCAGCTACCACCTGCGAGCCCTCGCGCAGCACGACCTCATCCGCGAGGTGCAGGGACGCGGCACGGCGCGAGAACGCTGGTGGGAGCGACCCGCCGGGGCCGTCACCCTCGTCAACCCAGAGATGTCCACGACTCCGAGCGGACGGGCCGTGATGGAGGCCGTGCATTCGGAGACGTTGACCCTGCGACAGCAGCAACTCATGACGTTCGTGACGCACGGATGGGACGACGATCAGGAGTGGTTCGACAGGAGCCTGATCTCCACCGCGAGCGCGCGGCTGACCGTCGACCAGATGGCGGAACTCGCCGACCGGCTGCAGTCCGTCATCGCCGAGACCGTCGACCGCTACCGCGACCAGTCCGGCGACGACCTGCGCGTCGTGACGATGCGCGCCGATGTCTTCCCACTCCCCGCCGAAGGAGGCACCCGGTGACCGCCCTCGCCGCACCCCTCGCCACGCCGACCACGTCCGAACGGATCCTTCTCGCACTGTCGCGCGTGCTCGCCGACCATGCCCACGCGCGGATGCACGCACGAGCGACACGCGCCGACATCCGCTCTCAGAGGGATGCCGCCGTCGCCGCCGGGCAGCGGCTCGACTTTCAGGCCGAGGCCTACCTGCGCGCGCGCTGAAGGAAGCGAGAAGGGCCGGGGATGTGGCATCCCCGGCCCTTCTCCGCCGAATCAGGCGAACTCGTCCTCGTCGTCGTGGCGTACGACCACCTCACCCGAGGCGACCTGCTCGACGATGACACCGGTGTCGAGCTCGGCGATCGGACGACCCTCGAGGAACGTCAGCGTCCAGCGCGGGGCGGGAGCGCTGAGTCCATCGGGATTCAGTGCCGCCTCGACGGCCGCGATCTGCGTGTGCAGCACCGCGGGCACGGCAGCCGGCGGCTGCTCGCGGGCGGTCCAGCGGGTTCCGAGCTGCATCAGGCCTCCTGGGGTGCGAACACGATGTCGGTGACGGCGGTGGTGTCGGCCTCGACGAACGTGATCGTCTCGATGCGGCCGACCGCGCGCAGGTCGCCTTCGGCCAGACGCAGGGCCTCGACGTGCGGACCCGACACGGTGAGCGAGGTCACCGGCGTCTTCTGCGAAGCCTTGGCCTCGGTCTTGGCGCGACGGATGCCGATGAGCGCTTCGCCCACGGCCGTCAGCACCACCGGGTCGCCCTCGATGCCGAGCGGCTCGGGCCACGCGGCCGTGTGGACCGAGCCCTCCTCGAACCACGACCACACCTCCTCGGCGGCGAACGAGAGCACCGGGGCGAACAGGCGGGTCAGGGTCGACAGCGCGGTGCGCAGCGCGAGCGCAGCGGACGCCTGGCCGGCGTCGGAGCGGTCGTAGGCGCGTTCCTTCACCAGCTCGAGGTAGTCGTCGCAGAACGTCCAGAAGAACGACTCGGCGATCTCCAGCGCGCGGGCGTGGTCGTAGGCCTCGAGCGCCGCGGTCGCGTCGGCGACGACCTTGTCGAGGGTCGTCAGCATCGAGGCATCCAGTGCGTGCGTCACCTCGGCGCCCTCGGGCACCGGGAACGACAGGACGAACTTGGCCGCGTTCAGCAGCTTGATCGCGAGGCGTCGCCCGATCTTGATCTGCGTCGGGTTCTGCGGGTCGAAGGCCGCGTCGGTGCCCAGACGGCTGGATGCCGCCCAGTACCGCACCGCGTCGGATCCGTGCTGCTGCAGGATGTCCGCCGGCGTGACGACGTTGCCCTTCGACTTCGACATCTTCTTGCGGTCGGGGTCGACGATGAAGCCCGAGATCGCGGCATCCGTCCACGGCGCCCGGTCGTCTTCGAGGGCGCTGCGGAGCATCGTCGAGAACAGCCACGTGCGGATGATGTCCTGTCCCTGCGGGCGCAGGTCGAACGGGGCGACGAGGTTCCACAGCTCTTCGTCGCGCTTCCACCCGCCGGCGAGCTGCGGCGTCAGCGACGAGGTCGCCCACGTGTCGAGGATGTCCTGCTCGGCGTCAAATCCGCCGGGCACGCCGCGCTGCTCCTCGGTGTAGCCGACGGGGACGTCCGTGGTCGGATCGATCGGGAGCGCCGCGAGGTCGGGCGTCAGCACGCGCGAGTAGTCGCGCTCCCCGTTCTCATCGAGGCCGTACCAGACCGGGATCGGCACGCCGAAGAAGCGCTGGCGCGAGACCAGCCAGTCACCGGTGAGGCCGTTGGTCCAGTTCTCGTACCGCACGCGCATGAAGTCCGGATGCCACGACATCTCGCGCCCCAGGGCGACGAGACGCTCGCGCAGCTCCGCGTCGCGCGCGCCGTTGCGAATGTACCACTGACGCGTCGAGACGATCTCGAGCGGGCGGTCGCCCTTCTCGAAGAACTTCACCGGGTGCGTGAAGGGCTTCGGTGCGCCCTCCATCTCACCCGACTCCTGCAGCAGCTCGACGATGCGCTTCTTGGCGCTGAACACCGTCTTGCCCGCGAGCTCCGCGTACGCCGTCTTCGCGGCATCCGTCACGATGACGTCCGGTGCATCGGCGACGATGCGACCGTCCTTGCCGATGATCGTCCGGTTGGGGAGGTCGAGTTCGCGCCACCAGATGATGTCGGTCACGTCACCGAACGTGCAGATCATGGCGATGCCCGACCCCTTGTCCTGCTGCGCGAGCGGGTGGGGGAGCACCGGCACCTCGACGTCGAACAGGGGCGTGCGCACGGTCGTGCCGAAGAGCGCCTGGTAGCGCTCATCGTCGGGGTTGGCCACGAGCGCGACGCACGCGGCGAGCAGCTCGGGGCGCGTCGTCTCGATGAACACGTCACCGGAGCCGTCGGTCTTGTGGAACCCGAGGCGGTGGTAGGCGGCGGGCTGGTCGCGGTCCTCGAGCTCGGCCTGCGCGATGGCCGAGCGGAAGTCGACGTCCCACAGCGTCGGGGCCAGCGCCTGGTAGGCCTCGCCGCGTTCGATGTTGCGCAGGAACGCGAGCTGGCTCGTGCGCATCGCGGCATCCGAGATCGTGCGATACGTCTGACCCCAGTCGACGCTCAGGCCCAGCTCGCGCCACAGCGTCTCGAAGGCCTTCTCGTCCTCGACCGTGAGCGCCTCGCACAACTCGATGAAGTTGCGGCGGCTGATCGGCACTTGGTCGGCGGCCTTGCTGCTCTTGTTGTCGCCGCCCGAGAACGGGGGACTGAAGTCGGGGTCGTACGGCAGAGTCGGGTCGCAGCGCACGCCGTAGTAGTTCTGGACGCGACGCTCGGTGGGCAGGCCGTTGTCGTCCCAGCCGATCGGGTAGAAAACCGTCTTGCCGCGCATGCGCTCGAAGCGCACCTTCACGTCGGTGTGCGTGTAGCTGAAGACGTGCCCGATGTGGAGGCTTCCGGATGCCGTCGGCGGAGGAGTGTCGACCGAGAAGACACCGGCGCGGCCCACCTCGGCGGCGCGGACCCGGTCGAAGACGTACGTGCCGCGGTCGGTCCACGCGGCATCCCATTTCTGCTCGAGGCCCTCCAGGGCGGGCTTGTCCGGAATCAGCGACATGGGTACTCCTCGAGCGATATAGGCGGCACCGTGTGAGCGTGCCTGACTGTGGAATGTCGCTCGAGTCTACCGGGCCGCGCGCGCACGCCGGGGAGCGGCGCAGAGGCGTGGACGGGCGCGCGCTGCACAGACTCAGCGATCCGCAGCCGATAAGTCCGAGTAAGGCAGAACCGACGCAACCACCGCCGATCACTGACCTTGCGCAACGCGCCGGCCCCTCCTTCACAGCCGACCGTCTCTCCACAGGTCGCGGCAACGACGCCCACGGCGTGTGCGCGATCACCACGATCGTGGAATGGATGCCACCACAGCCCGAGCCGTCGCCGCGCACGTCACTGCGCTCGGCGGCGTCACACGTTCCACGCGCGTCATCGCGGACGGACACAGCCGGCATCAGATCGCGCAGGCGGTCGATATGGGGCTCGTGCGGCGCGGCTGGATCGCGGTGCCCGGCGCCGATCCCGACCTCGTCGCCGCGGCGCGGTACGGAGTGGTCGTGTCGTGCGTCACAGCAGCCGCGCGCCACGGCCTCTGGGTCGCGCACGCCTCGGAGACGCCGCACGCCGCATACCCGGGCCGCGGCCGGGTCGCCACGTCCGCCGCCGTGGTGCACTGGCAGCGCCCGATCGTCCCACGGCATCCCGATGCCCTGGATGACCCCATCGAGAACATCCTCATGACGGTGGCATCCTGTCTTCCCTTCGAGGAAGCACGCGCGGTCTGGGACTCTGCTCTCAACAAGCGCCTGGTCGACCTGTCCACCCTGAAACGGATGCCATGGACCGGCGCCGCGCGAACGCTGGTCGACCAGGCGACTCCCTGGGCCGATTCGGGACTCGAGACGATCTTCGTGGTGCGGCTCCGCTGGTTGAAGCTGACGATCCACGTGCAGGTGTGGATCGCGGAACACCGCGTGGATGTGCTGATCGGCGACAGGCTGGTCGTGCAGATCGACGGCGGCCACCACGTGGGCGCGCAGCGCACCACGGACATCCGGCACGACGCGGAGCTCTTACTCCTCGGCTACCACGTCATCCGTGTCGGCTACGAGCAGGTCATGCACCGGTGGCCCGAGGTGCAGGACCGCCTCCTGCACGCGGTCGCGCAGGGCCTGCACCGGGCGTGACAGTCAGCCCGGGTTCCCGCCCGCGCCCCCGCGATCGACGCAACCTCAGTGATCCGCGTGACCTCAGCCCGAAACCGGGGATGCCGACTGAGCCTGTGCAGATCCCTGAGCGAGCGCGACGCCCCGGCACCCCGCGCACAGCCTCAGTGATCCGCGCAATCTCATCGAACCGCGCCACCTCAGCCCGAAACCCGGGATGCCGACTGAGCCTGCGCAGATCCCTGAGCCGGCGCCGGCGTCCGAGCGCGCCAGGAACTCCTCAGTCCTGGACGTCGATGCCGAGGGCCCGCGCGAAGTCGGTCGCGGCCAGCTCCACCTGGCGGTGGGTCAGCGTGACGCCGCGGAGCGAGTCGGGTCGCCCGAATGAGACGGCGTCGAGGCCCCGCAGGTCGGTGTGCTCGGCGCGCAGTCCGTCCGCATCGACCTCGTCGGCACGGCATCCCTCGAACCGCACACGCGCGAGCTTCGCGAGCGGAAGGTCGAGCGTGCCGATCACGCAGTCGGCGACGAGGACGTCGCGCACCGTCGCGCCGCGCAGCGACAGGAAGTCGATCCGTACGCCGCGGAGCTCGACGCTGTCGAGGTCGGCGCCCGAGAGGTCCAGTGTGCCGACGCGTCCGCCGACGATCGCGACGTTGCGCCACCGCCCGTCACGAGCCAGCAGTTCCGTGGCCCGCAGCGTCGCGAACTCGACGTCGGTCAGGGTCGCGCCGGTCAGGACCAGGGAGTCGACGGATGCCTCCGCGATCGAGCACTCCGCGAGCGTCGAGTGCGCGGCATCCACCTGCCCCTCGAGCGAGACGATGCGGGCGGCGAACAGATCCGCCCGCGGTCCGAGCCCACCGACGTCATCGAACTCCCGAGGCAGGTCGGGCGCCGACACGCGGGGCGGCAACGGGCCGCGGGCGCGGATCACTCAGGCCTCGAGGGGTTCGGGGCGACGGCGCGACGCGGCCCACGCGGCCACCAGCGTCAGAACCGAGAGGATCGCGAGCACGACACCAGGATGCCACCATGCGAACGCCGTCTGCGTGCCGAGCGCCGTGGTCGCCAGCGGGACGAAGCCCGAGATGGTCGCGGCGATCGCGTATGTCAGCGACAGCGCGGAGTAGCGGAAGTGGTCGGGGAACAGGTCGCTCATGAGGCCACCGAGCGCCGCCCACGACATCGTCGGCAGGATCCCGCCGATGATCATGGTCGCGACGAGGATCGGGAACGTGGCGAACTGCAGCAGGAAGTACATCGGGAACGTGATGAGCAGCGTTCCCAGCGCACCCCAGGCGACCACCTTCGCGGAACCGATGCGGTTCGCCCAGGCCCCGAACAGGGGGATCGTGACCAACTGCAGGAGTGCGCCGATCGTCGTGGCCACGAGCAGGTCCTGGAAGCTGAAGCCGAGCTGCGCGACGCCGTAGTTGATCGTGTACGTGTTCATCAGCGAGTACGACCCGATGCCCAGCAGCGCGGCACCGATCGCGATCACGACGGCGACGGGGCGGGCGCGGAACATCGTCAGCACCGGCAGCCGGTCACGGCGACCGGAGGCGACCACGTCTTCGAACACGGGCGTCTCGTCGATCGACCATCGCAGGTACAGCGAGACCAGCAGCAGCGGCAGCGCGAGGAGGAACGGGATGCGCCAGCCCCACGCGGCGAGCTGGTCGGCCGGCAGCGCGACGGTCATGACGATGAACACCGCGGCGGAGAGGATCGAGCCGACGGGGGAGCCGAGCTGCGGGATCGCGGCGTAGAACGCGCGCTTCACGGGGCTCGAGTGCTCGGTCGCGAGCAGGATCGAGCCGCCCCACTCGCCGCCCAGCGACAGGCCCTGGGCGATGCGCAGCACCAGCAACAGCACGACGCCGAGCCATCCGGCCTGGGCGTACGTGGGAAGCGCGCCGATCAGGCCCGTGGCGACCCCCATGATCGCGACGGTCCACAGCAGCGTCGTGCGCCGGCCGAGCCGGTCGCCCATGTGGCCGAAGATGATCGCACCGATCGGCCGGACGACGAATGCCAGCGCGATCGTCGAGAACGACGCGAGGGTCCCGCCGACCTCACCGAGCGGAGCGAAGAACAGGGGTCCGACGAAGAAGGCGGCGAAGTACGCGTAGACGTAGAAGTCGAACGACTCGAGAGACGTGCCGATCATCGACGCCCAGGCGACGCGGCGCGTCGGGGCGGGAGAGGTCGGACGGACAGCGGGAGGGGCAGAGGTCACGGGAGTCGATCTTGGCACGAGTCCAGAAACTCCTAGGCATCCGCGGACATTCCCCGACCCGACCGCCGCGGTTCGGGGGACCGCGTAGAATGGCGGGATCAGCACCGATCCGGCCATCACCGGGGAGCTCTCGGAAGAACAGGGTCACCACCCCCAGTAGAACCGAGCGGGGCAGGCCCGTCACAGCCGCAGTGAGAGCGGCGCACACCCCGGTGGGCGCAATGCGGGGTGGTACCGCGGTCCGAACGGATCGTCCCCGCAGGTGGATCGCAACCTGCGGAGAGACATGACCTACCCACGCCCCTCATCCTTCGGCCCGGCCGCCGATGCCGCGGCATCCGTCGTGCCCAGCCCCCGGTTCCCGGACATCGAGCGCGACACGCTCGCGTTCTGGGACGCCGACGACACCTTCCGCGCGTCCATCGCGAACCGCGAGGGCGCCGAGGAGTGGGTCTTCTACGACGGCCCGCCGTTCGCCAACGGCCTGCCGCACTACGGGCACCTGCTGACCGGGTACGCGAAGGACCTGTTCCCGCGCTTCCAGACGATGCGCGGCAAGAAGGTCGACCGCGTCTTCGGATGGGACACGCACGGTCTCCCCGCGGAGCTCGAGGCGATGAAGCAGCTCGGCATCACCGAGAAGGACGAGATCGAGCGCATGGGCGTCGCCGTCTTCAACGGCAAGGCCCGCGAGTCGGTGCTCGAGTACACCCGCGACTGGCAGGACTACGTCACCCGCCAGGCGCGCTGGGTCGACTTCGAGCGCGGCTACAAGACCCTCGACACGTCGTACATGGAGAGCGTCCTGTGGGCGTTCAAAACCCTGCACGACAAGGGCCTCGCGTACGAGGGCTACCGCGTGCTGCCGTACTGCTGGCGCGACGAGACCCCGCTGTCGAGCCACGAGCTGCGCATGGACGACGACGTCTACAAGATGCGCCAGGACCCGTCGGTCACCGTGACCTTCCCGCTCGTGGGCGCGAAGGCCGAGGCGCTCGGGCTCACCGGCGTGCGGGCGCTCGCGTGGACGACCACGCCGTGGACCCTGCCGACGAACCTGGCCCTGGCGGTCGGTCCCGGCATCCGTTACGCCGTCGTCCCGGGCGGTCCGAACGGTGCCGCCGACGTGCACCGCGCGCCCGACGGCACTCCCGACGAGGCGAGCGAGGCGTGGGCGCACCGCTACCTGTTGGCCGAAGACCTGCTGCCGGGCTACGCGAAAGACCTCGGGTACGAGTCGGTGGATGCCGCCCGCGCGGCCGTCGTGCAGACGATCACGGGCGCCGAGCTCGGCGGGGTCTCGTACGACCGCCTGTTCGACTACTACGCCGATGCCGAGGTGTGGGGCACGCAGGACGCGTGGAAGATCCTCGTCGACGACTACGTCACCGTCAGCGACGGCACCGGCATCGTTCACCAGGCCCCGGCCTACGGTGAGGACGACATGCGCCTCGCGGATGCCGCGGGCCTGCCGACCATCATCTCGCTCGACGACGGCGGGCGGTTCCTGTCGGCCGTGACCGACGTCGCGGGGGAGCTGTGGATGGAGGCCAACCGCCCCCTGATCCGCTTGCTCACGCAGAGTGGGCGCCTGCTGCGCGAGGCGTCGTACGAGCACTCGTACCCGCACTGCTGGCGGTGCCGGAACCCCCTGATCTACAAGGCCGTGTCGAGCTGGTTCGTGCGGGTCACCGACTTCAAAGACCGCCTGCTGGAGAACAACCAGCAGATCACCTGGGTGCCCGAGAACGTCAAGGACGGCCAGTTCGGCAAGTGGCTCGAGGGCGCGCGCGACTGGTCGATCAGCCGCAACCGCTATTGGGGCTCACCGATCCCGGTGTGGAAGAGCGACGACCCGAACTTCCCGCGCGTCGACGTCTACGGCTCGCTCGCCGAGATGGAGGCCGACTTCGGCCGCCTGCCGCGCAACGCGGACGGCGAGGTGGACCTCCACCGTCCTTACATCGACGACCTGACGCGACCGAACCCCGACGACCCCACCGGCCGTTCCACGATGCGCCGCATCGAGGACGTGCTCGACGTGTGGTTCGACTCCGGCTCGATGCCGTTCGCGCAGGTGCACTATCCGTTCGAGAACCAGGAGTGGTTCGACGAGCACTCGCCGGCGGACTTCATCGTCGAGTACATCGGGCAGACCCGCGGGTGGTTCTACCTGATGCATGTGCTCTCGACCGCACTGTTCGACCGCCCGGCGTTCACCGGGGTCTCGTGCCACGGCATCGTGCTCGGCAACGACGGGCAGAAGATGTCGAAGTCGCTGCGCAACTACCCCGACGTCCGCGAGGTGTTCGACCGCGACGGCTCGGATGCCATGCGCTGGTTCCTGATGTCCAGCTCGGTGCTGCGCGGCGGCAACCTCGTCGTGACCGAGGAGGGCATCCGCTCGGGCGTCCGCGAGTTCCTGCTGCCGCTGTGGAATGCCTGGTACTTCTTCGCCACCTACGCGAACGCGTCGGGCGACGGGTACACCGCCGAGTGGCGCACCGACTCCACCGACGTGCTCGACCGCTACATCCTCGCCCTCACGGGTGACCTCGTGCGCGACGTCGCGGCCGACCTCGAGGGCCTCGACTCCACCACGGCGGCCGAGCGCCTGCGCGACTTCGCCGAGGTCCTGACCAACTGGTACATCCGCCGTTCCCGCGACCGGTTCTGGGTGGGCGTCACGGACGATCCGTCCAGCCGCGAGGCGTTCGACACGCTCTACACGGTGCTCGAGACGCTGACCCGTGTCGCCGCCCCGCTGCTGCCGCTCGTGACCGAGCGCGTCTGGCAGGGACTCACCGGCGGCCGCAGCGTCCACCTGGAGGACTGGCCGGATGCCACGGCGTTCCCGGCCGCGGCCGACATCCGCACCGCGATGGACACCGTCCGCGAAGTCTCCAGCGTCGCCAACGCCCTCCGCAAGAAGGAGGGCAAGCGCGTGCGCCTGCCGCTGCCGCGTCTGACGGTCGTGACCGCGGATGCCGCGGGGCTGGCGCAGTTCGACGACATCCTGCGCGACGAGCTGAACGTCAAGGCCGTCGAGCAGGTCGCCCTCCAGGACGACACCGCCGCGGAGTACGGCATCACGCACCGGCTGTCGGTGAACGCCCGCGCCGCGGGTCCGCGCCTGGGCAAGCAGGTGCAGCAGGCGATCAAGGCGGCCCGCGAGGGCGACTGGAGCGAGGTCGACGGCACGGTCGTGGCCGGGGGCATCCCGCTCGAACCCGCCGAGTACGACCTCGTCGTCGAGACCGCCGGACGGCCCGACGGCGAGGCGCTCGCGGTGCTGACGACGGGCGGCTTCGTGCTGCTCGACACCGTGACGACTCCCGAACTCGAGGCCGAGGGGCTGGCGCGCGACATGATCCGCGGCATCCAGGACACCCGCAAGGCCGCCGGCTTCGATGTGAGCGACCGCATCGCCCTGACGCTCACCTTCGACGATCCCGCGGACGCTGCGGCGGTGGCCCAGGCCTTCGACGTCGCCGGCGTGGCATCCGAGACCCTCGCAGAGAGCGTCGTGCTCGCGAGCCGGACCGAGCGGCTCATCGCGCGCGGCGATGCCCGCACGCCGGAGTTCGAGAACGTGATCGCGGCCAAGACGTACGCGAACGTCGGTGCCGTGACCGTCGCCGTCGCCCGGATCGGAGCACCCGCATGAGCGACCGTTCCCGCGCCGACGCCGTGTACAGCGCCCTGCTCGAACGGCAGGGCGAGCAGTGGGTGCAGCCGCGCGTCGAGCGCACGCGCCGCGTGCTCGAGCTGCTCGACGACCCGCAGCGCACCTACCGCGTGATCCACGTGACGGGGACGAACGGCAAGACGTCGACGAGCCGCATCATCGAGAGCCTGCTGCGGTCGCTCGGCCTGCGGACCGGGCTGTTCACGAGTCCGCACCTGGAGCGGTTCACCGAGCGCATCCTCATTGACGGCGAGCCCGTCGCGGATGCCGCGGTGGCCGACGCCTGGGACGAGATCCAGCCCTTCGTGCAGATCGTGGATGCCGAACTCGAAGCGTCCGGAGACGCGCCGCTGACGTTCTTCGAACTGCTCACCGTGCTCGCGTTCGTCGCGTGCGCGGACGCGCCCATCGACGTCCTCGTGCTCGAGGTCGGAATGGGCGGCGAGTGGGACTCGACGAACACCGCCGACGGCGACGTCGCGGTCTTCACCCCGATCGACATCGACCACACCGACCGCCTGGGGAACACGATCGCCGAGATCGCGACCGTCAAGGCCGGGATCATCAAGGAGGGTGCCGCGGTGGTCTCCGCCGCGCAGCCCGAGGAGGCGCGGCGCGCGATCCTCGCCCGCGCCGAGCGCATGCACGCGACCGTGGCGTTCGCGGGCGAGGGGTTCGCCCTCGAGGCGCAGACGCTCGCGGTCGGCGGGCAGCTGCTGACGGTGCGCGGCGTCGCCGGCACCTACTCCGAGCTCTACCTTCCGCTGTACGGAGCGCACCAGGGGGCGAACGCAGCCCTCGCCGTCGCCGCCGTCGAGTCGCTCATCGGGGGAGGAACGCAGCCGCTGAGCGCCGAGATCGTCGCGGACGGCCTCGGAGCCGTCACCTCGCCGGGACGCCTCCAGCTCCTCGGCACCGCACCGACGGTGCTCGTCGACGCCGCGCACAACCCGCACGGAGCGCGCGCGCTGGTCGCCGCGCTCGACGAGGCGTTCGACATCGACGAGTGGGGGGCGGTCGTCGGCATCCTCGCGGGGAAGGACACCGTCGGCATCGTTTCGACGCTCACCCCCGCCGTGGCGCGCGTCTTCGCGACCGCTCCCGACAGCGAACGCGCGGGGGATCCCGACGTCATCGCGGACGTGGCCGAGGCCGCGGACGTGCCCGTCACGGTGCACCCCACGCTCGAGGATGCGGCCGACGCCGCGCGGGCCTGGGCGTCCGAGTCCGATCGGCGCGCGGTCGTCATCGCCGGGTCGGTGGTGCTCGCGGGCGAGGCGATCCGCCTCGCCGAGCTCGAGGACTGGAAGGCCGGGTGGCAGGGGTGAGCCCGCGCGAGCGCCGCCCCCGCCGCGTCCGCGGGGCCCAGGAGTCCCTCGGGGCCGTCGTCCTCGGCTTCGAGTCGATCGTCGTCTTCCTGGGCGGGCTCGTGGTCTACGGTCTGAAGGCGCTCCCGTGGGGCATCGAGCCGTGGTGGGGCATCGTCGGCGGCGTCGTGATGGCCGCGGCGATGGTCGCGACCTCGGGGCTGCTCCGTCATCGGTGGGCGATCATCGTCGGCTGGGCTCTGCAGGTGATCCTGGCGCTCGGTGGCATCCTCGTTCCCGCCCTCGCCGTCGTCGCTCTCATTTTCGGCGGTATGTGGGCGTATGCGACGATCAAGGGAGCGGCCCTCGACCGCGCCAACGCGCGGAGGGCCGCCGACCCCGACCTCTCGAACGGAGAATGACCCATGGCCACCGAAGAGACCCTCGTCCTGGTCAAGCCCGATGGCGTCGCCCGCGGCCTGACCGGCGCGATCCTCGCCCGCATCGAGGCGAAGGGCTATGCCCTCGTCGACATCCGCCTCGTCGAACCCGACCGCGAGACCCTGGCGCGGCACTACGCCGAGCACGAGGGAAAGCCGTTCTACGAGCCGCTGCTGGAGTTCATGCTCTCCGGCCCGTCGGTGGCGATTCGCCTCGCCGGAAACCGCGTCATCGAGGGGTTCCGCTCCCTCGCCGGCACCACCGACCCGACGACCGCGGCCCCGGGCACGATCCGCGGCGATTTCGGCCGCGACTGGGGCCTCAAGGTCCAGCAGAACCTCGTCCACGGCAGCGACAGCCCCGAGTCCGCCGCACGCGAGCTCGCGATCTGGTTCGCCTGACCCGGATGCCACGACGGCCGCCGTCCCCGTGTGGGGCGGCGGCCGTTCTGGCGTCTCCGCCGGGGCCGCGCGGCGCCGACACCGCGATCCGCCCCGGCTCCGTGGCATCCGTCCGGAACGGACTGAGGATGTGAGGATCGCCGAGGTTGTGCGGGCGGCGTGTGGACGACGTCAGATCTGTCCGAGGACGTCGAGTCGCAGCTGTGCCAGCACGGCGACGACGACGTAGCCGCCGAACGCCATGAGCGGGACCCAGGCCATGAGCGACGCGGCGACGTTCCGCGTCTTCGCGCCGACGGGGAAGATGCCCTCGCGCAGCAGGTGCAACGTGACGGCGAAGAACGTGGGGATCACCACGGACCACGTCACCATGCACCAGGGGCACAGGGTGCCGAGCACGAAGATGCTCTGCGAGATCAGCCAGATGACGAAGGTCATCGCCCCGACGATGCCCAGCCAGAAGAGGATCCAGAACCAGCGGGCGAACCGTGCGCCGGCGAGGATGGCGAAGCCGACCACGATCGGAGCGATCCACGCGGCGAGACCGATGATCGGGTTCGGGAATCCGAAGACGCTGCCCTGCCAGGACTTCAGGTTCGCGGTGCACTGGACGAGCACGCTGAAGTCGCAGGATGCCGCTTGCCCGCCGTCCATGAGCTGACGGAACCGCTCCATCGTCAGCGAGAACGCCGCCCACCATCCGATCGCTCCCGCGATGATCAACCACACCGCGAGGACCGTGGGCCGGCGCGGGGCGACGCTTTCACTCATGCTCGCGATTCTTCCACCGTCCGGCGATGCAGCCGCTGTGGGATGCCTCGGCGTCGAGACGCCGTGTCGTCGGGAGGCGCCGTCGGCGGGAGGCCGTGTCGTCGGGAGGCGCCCCGTCCCTCCTCCTCGATAAACGCGATCGGCGGCGAGAAACGCGCCGCCGTCGCGTTTCTGAACGCGAATCGCGTTTATCGAGCACGAAGAGCCACGGTGCCTGTGAGCGAATCGGGCCGACCGTGCGATAATGGAGCTTCGATGAGCCGCGGCCGCGCCGCAGGCGAATCACCAGAAGACTTCGGGCGATGACCGCCCTTCGCAGCACGAGCCGCAGGCCTGCTGCAGACCGAGTGAGTTCGCGGCCCCGCCGGGTGCGGCGCCGCACGAGATTTCGCCGGGCGACGCGCGGTGTCGCCCGCCAGGGAGTACGCCCGACATGGCTGACGCAACCGAAGATCAGATCCCCACCGAGACCCCGGTGGACGACACCCCCGACACGACGCAGGTCGAGGACGCGGCAACGGACGCACCGTCGACCGACACCGATCCCGACGACGAGGCCGCGGTCGACAACGCCGAGTCCGCCGCGGAGAGCGACGCCGGTGAGCCCGCCGTCCTCTCGACGGATGCGGTGGATGCCGTCGACGCCGTCGCCGTGACCGCGACCGACGCCGTGGAACCCGAGGTCGACACGGCCCCCGCCGAGCCCGAAGCCCCCGCCGAGCCCGAAGCTCCCGCCGCGACCGAAGCCCCCGCCGCGGACGCTCCCGCCGAGCCCGAAGCCCCCGCCGAGCCCGAAGCCCCCGCCGAGCCCGAGCAGCCGGCCATCCCCACCGCGGTCTCGCTGGGTTTGCTCCCCGAGGTGTTCGTGTCGGCCGTCTCGACGCAGCTGCACTTCTACGCCCCCGAGCTCCCGCCTCTCCCCGTGCGCGACGAGGTCGATGACCGCGACGACGAGGCGCCCGCCGAGCGGACGTCCGCCAACGCGCGCCGCCGCAACCGGCGGCGCGGGGGAGCGGCAGCCGGCACCGACGACCAGGCCGAGGCTCCGGCCGCTCCCGTCCGCCAGCGCGCGGTCGAACTGATCACCGAGCCGCAGCGCATCAAGGGTTCGACGCGTCTCGAGGCCAAGAAGCAGCGTCGGCGCGACGGCCGTGAAGCCGGACGCCGCCGCCCGGTCGTGACCGAGGCCGAGTTCCTCGCCCGCCGCGAGGCCGTGGACCGTGTCATGGTCGTGCGTTCCAAGGGGGGTCGCATCCAGATCGGTGTCCTCGAGGACAACGTGCTCGTCGAGCACTACGTCGCCCGGAACCAGGATGCCTCGCTCATCGGCAACGTCTACCTCGGTCGCGTGCAGAACGTCCTGCCCAGCATGGAGGCGGCGTTCGTCGACATCGGTCGCGGCCGCAATGCCGTGCTGTATTCCGGCGAGGTCGACTGGGACGGCGTCGAGACCGGCAACCAGCCCCGCCGCATCGAGCTGGCGCTCAAGTCCGGCGACCGCGTGCTCGTGCAGGTCACGAAAGACCCGGTGGGCCACAAGGGCGCCCGCCTGACGAGCCAGATCTCGCTGCCCGGCCGCTACCTCGTGTACGTGCCGAACGGATCGATGAACGGCATCTCCCGGAAGCTCCCCGACACGGAGCGCGCGCGTCTGAAGAAGATCCTCAAGGAGGTGCTGCCCGAGTCGTCGGGCGTCATCGTCCGCACCGCTGCCGAGGGCGCCACCGAGGACCAGCTGACGCGCGACGTCCAGCGCCTCACCGCGCAGTGGGAGCACATCAGTACGCAGGTGAAGACGATCCAGGCCCCGGCGCTCCTGCACTCCGAGCCCGACCTGCTCGTCAAGATCGTTCGCGACGTCTTCAACGAGGACTTCACGCGCATGCTCATCCAGGGTGACGAGGCGCTGACGACGATCTCCAACTACCTGGCCGGAGTCGCCCCCGACCTGCTCGAGCGCGTCGAGAAGTACGAGGGCGATCAGGATCCGTTCGACGCATTCCGCATCACCGAGCAGATCGAGAAAGCGCTCGACCGCAAGGTCTGGCTGCCCTCGGGCGGCTCGCTCGTGATCGACCGCACCGAGGCGATGACCGTGGTCGACGTCAACACCGGCAAGTTCGTCGGGTCGGGCGGCAACCTCGAAGAGACGGTCACCAAGAACAACCTCGAGGCCGCGGAAGAGATCGTCCGCCAGCTGCGTCTGCGCGACATCGGCGGCATCATCGTCGTCGACTTCATCGACATGGTGCTCGAGTCCAACCGCGACCTCGTGCTGCGCCGCCTCATCGAGTGCCTGAGCCGCGACCGGACGAAGCACCAGGTCGCCGAGGTCACCTCCCTCGGTCTCGTGCAGATGACCCGTAAGAAGCTGGGCCTGGGTCTTCTCGAGACGTTCAGCGAGGCGTGCGAGGTCTGCGCCGGCCGCGGTGTCATCGTGCACCACGACCCCGTGGTGAAGCACCGCTCGACGCCCGCCGCGAACGGCAACGGCAACGGCAACGGCAACCGCCGCAGCGGAGGCCGCGGGGGCAACGGCTCCGCCGCGGCCGGCGGCGCGGGCGGCGGCAACGGCAACGGTGCGCAGGCGGCGCCGACCGGTGGCACGCACGTGATCACCGAAGGCGTGAAGTCGGCGCTCGCGCAGATTGCGGCATCCACGATCCACCCGACGGTCGATGACCCGGCGGTCGTCGAGGCCGCCGTGGTCGCGTCGGTCGAGGCGGTTCTGGATGCCAAGGCCGAGGCGCCCGCGCGCGAGAAGCGCCCGCGCAAGAAGCGTGAGCCGCGGGCCCCGCGCACCGAGAAGGACGCGCTGCTCGAGTCGGTGCTCGAGGCTCTGCCCGAGCCCAAGGCGCCCGGTCAGGGACGCTCTCGCCGCCGTGTGACCACCGCCGCGCTCACCGGCACTCCCGTGAACGCGCAGCCGACCACGGAGGCGTAGCCCCCGTCTGTCTCACGTGTGAGGGGTCGATATCCGTCGCTTCCGACCACGGTCGGGCGACCGATATCGACCCCTCACGCGGATCGGCTAGATACCGCGGCGCTCGCGGGCGGTGATGCGCAGGCCCGAGGCGCGCAGACGACGGACCAGCTCACGTCCGCCGACATGCTCGGCGCCGGCGGCGACGAGGGCGGCGTGCCGCTCGTCGGGCACGTCGTAGTGGTCGAGGTCGAAGGCTCGGCGGGGGATGCCGGCCGCCGCCGCGAAGGCGTGGAGCTCGTCGAGGTTCGCGTCGCTCACCAGGTGCGCCCAAAGCCTGCCGTGCGCCGGCCACTGCGCGTCGTCGATGAGAATGGCCACATCGCGATCCTACGGCCGACACGCGGTCCTGATGCTTTTGCCGGATGCCGCCAGGTGGGCTAAACTCGTCCTTTGGTGCGTCGTGTCCGCGCGATTGACGCGAGACCCCGTCGACTCCGGTCGGCCGGATCGCACCGAGACTCAGGGCTCGAAGCCCTCCCGACGTCATCAGACAACCGGAGCCGTGCGCTCCCGAACGAAACAGGTGTGAAGTGGTTTACGCAGTTGTGCGCGCCGGCGGCCGGCAGGAAAAGGTCGAGGTCGGCACGATCGTCGTGCTCGACCGCCAGGCGGCGAAGGTCGGCGAGAGCATCCAGCTGCCAGCCGTCCTGTTCGTCGACGGCGAGACGGTCACGACCGACGCCGACAAGCTCGCGAAGGTCTCGGTCACGGCCGAGGTCCTCGGTGAGGAGCGCGGTCCGAAGATCGTGATCCAGAAGTTCAAGAACAAGACCGGCTACAAGAAGCGCCAGGGCCACCGTCAGGACCTCACGCGCGTCAAGATCACCGGCATCAAGTAAGAGCCAGGAGACGCAGAGATGGCACACAAAAAGGGCGCAAGCTCCACCCGCAACGGTCGTGACTCCAACGCACAGCGCCTCGGCGTGAAGCGCTTCGGCGGCCAGGCCGTCCTCGCCGGCGAGATCCTCGTCCGCCAGCGCGGCACGCACTTCCACCCCGGCGCCAACGTCGGTCGCGGTGGCGACGACACGCTGTTCGCCCTCGCCGCCGGCTCCGTCGAGTTCGGTCAGAAGGGCGGCCGCAAGGTCGTCAACATCGTCGCAGCCGCCGCGGAGTAATTCCGCAGCGCACGGCGTTCCCGAGGGGGTGGGCACTGTGCCCGCCCCCTCGTCGTTTTTCCCGCCCCGGCTCCGCCGGCATCCCGGAAGGATCCCTCATGGTCACCTTCGTCGACCGCGTCACCCTGCACCTGCGTGCGGGCAAGGGCGGCAACGGCTGCGTGTCGGTGCGCCGCGAGAAGTTCAAGCCGCTGGCCGGTCCTGACGGCGGCAACGGGGGCAGCGGCGGTGACGTCGTGCTCGTCGCCGACCCGCAGGTCACGACCCTGCTGTCGTACCACCACTCGCCGCACCGGTCCGCCGGCAACGGCGGGTTCGGGATGGGCGACAACCGCTCCGGTGCCCTGGGCGAAGACCAGGAGCTGCCGGTTCCGCTCGGCACCGTCGTGAAGGACACCGACGGCAACGTGCTGGTGGACATGCTCACGCCCGGCATGCGCTTCGTCGCGGCCCCCGGCGGACTGGGCGGCCTCGGCAACGCGGCGCTGGCCTCGCCGAAGCGCAAGGCCCCCGGCTTCGCGCTGCTCGGCACTCCCGGTTGGGAGGGCGACGTCGTCCTCGAGCTGAAGACCGTCGCCGACGTGGCCCTGGTGGGCTTCCCGTCGGCCGGCAAGTCGAGCCTCATCGCCGCGGTGTCGGCCGCGCGTCCGAAGATCGCCGACTACCCCTTCACGACCCTTCACCCGAACCTCGGCGTCGTTCAGGCGGGGGACGCGCGCTACACGATCGCCGATGTCCCGGGACTGATCGAGGGCGCGAGCGAGGGCAGGGGCCTGGGGCTGGAGTTCCTCCGCCACGTCGAGCGCTGCACCGCGCTGGTCCACGTTCTGGACTGCGCCACCCTCGATCCCGGCCGCGACCCGCTGAGCGATCTCGACATCATCCTCGGCGAACTCGCCGCCTACCCGGTGCCCGAGGGCCAGCTTCCGTTGCTCGAGCGTCCGCAGATCGTCGTGCTGAACAAGATCGACGTGCCCGAGGCGCATGAGCTCGCCGACTTCGTCCGTCCCGACATCGAGGCCCGCGGGTTCCGCGTCTTCGAGATCTCGACGGTGAGCCGCGCAGGGCTGCGCGAGCTCACGTTCGCCCTCGGCGACATCGTCGAGCAGCACCGCCTCGCGACGATCGACGAAGCTCCCGCCGAACGTGTCGTCATCCGACCGAA
The DNA here is from genome assembly GCF_001898305.1 of Microbacterium sp. 71-36. Classification (NCBI taxonomy): domain Bacteria; kingdom Bacillati; phylum Actinomycetota; class Actinomycetes; order Micrococcales; family Microbacteriaceae; genus Microbacterium; species Microbacterium sp. 71-36. Next base: position 340,866 of record NZ_MKTP01000001.1, on the reverse strand, counting down.
GGGCGCCGAGAAGGACTTCACGATCAAGGTCGAGGGCGGAACGTACGGCCCCGTGTACCGGATCCTCGGCGACAAGCCCGTCAAGTGGGTGCAGCAGACCGACTTCCAGAACGAGGAGGCCGTGGGCTACCTGGCCGATCGCCTGGCGCGTCTGGGCGTCGAGGACGAGCTGTTCCGCGCCGGCGCGGTCGCGGGTGCGACGGTCGTCATCGGCCCCGGCGACGGCATCGTCTTCGACTGGGAGCCCACGCTGTCGTCGGCCGCCGAGCTGATGACGGCGCCGCGCGGCACCGACCCGCGTCTGCTGCAGAGCACGCGTCGCACGAACAACGAGCGTCGCGAGCGCTACCACGAGCGGATGGATGCCAAGGCCGAGGCCCGCGCCGAGCTCGAGGCCGAACGTCTCGCCGCGCGTGCCGCCGGGATCTCGCCCGACGGCGACTCGTCCGCGCTGACGTTCGACGACGAGGACGAGCGGTGACCGCGCGCACCCGCACCGACCTGCCGCGCGCGTCGCGCGTCGTCGTGAAGGTGGGGTCGTCGTCGATCAGCGGCGACGGCGCCTTCCGCATCGACCTGATCGTGGACGCGCTCGCGCGTGCCCGCGAGTCCGGCGTCGAGGTCGTGCTGGTGTCCTCGGGCGCGATCGCCACAGCGCTCCCGCTTCTGGACCTGCAGGGACGGCCGAACGACCTCGCGACCCAGCAGGCCGCCGCGGCCGTGGGCCAGAACGTGCTCATGTGGCGCTATCAGACCTCCCTCGACCGCTTCGGCCTGCTCGCGGGTCAGGTGCTGCTCACCGCGGGCGACCTCGAGAACGCCACGCACCGGTCGAACGCGCGCCGGGCGATGGAGAGGCTGCTGGGGCTCGGCATCCTGCCCATCGTCAACGAGAACGACACCGTCGCCACGCATGAGATCCGCTTCGGCGACAACGACCGTCTCGCGGCGCTCGTCGCCCAGCTCATCGGGGCCGACGCCCTCGTCCTGCTCAGCGACATCGAGTGCCTGTACACGGCCCCGCCCAGCGAGCCGGGGGCGCGTCCCATCACCGATGTGGAGTGGGGCGACGACCTGTCCGAGTACACGTTCGGCTCGGTCACGGTGAACGGCGTCGGCACCGGGGGAGCGGCGACCAAGGCGTCCGCCGCGAAGCTCGCCTCCGCCGCCGGCGTGGGCGTGCTGGTCACCAGCGCCGACCTCGTCGCCGAGGCCCTCTCCGGTGCTTCGGTCGGCACCTGGTTCGCCCCGCACCCCGACCCCGTCACCCTCGCCACCGGCCCCGTGGGCGCGGTGGCCGCGGCGATAGACTGACGCGATGACCCTCACCGCCGTTTCGGTCGACGAACGCCTGCGTTTCGCGAAAGACGCCGCGCGTCAGGTCGGGCTCCTCGATTCCGCGGCGAAGACCGCGATGCTGCGGGCGATCGCCGAGGCCATCGACACCCACTCCGAGGCCATCGTGGCGGCCAACGCGGACGACCTCGAGAACGGCCGCGCCGCCGACATCGGCGATGCCCTGCTCGACCGTCTCCGGCTCGACTCGGCGCGCGTGGCCGCCCTCGCCGCCGCCGTCCGCGACGTCGCCGAACTGCCCGATCCGGTCGGTCGCGTCCTCGACCGTCGCACTCTTCCCAACGGCCTCGCGCTCGAGAAGGTCGCGGTGCCGTTCGGGGTCGTCGGATCGATCTACGAAGCCCGCCCGAACGTGACGGTCGACATCGCGGCGCTGGCGCTGCGTTCCGGCAACGCCGTGGTGCTGCGCGGAGGCTCGGCCGCCCTGAATTCCAACGCCGCCCTCGTCGAGGTGATGCGCGGTGCGCTTTCGAGCCAGGGCGTCTCGCCCGAGGCGATCCAGACGGTCGACGACTTCGGCCGCGACGGCGCCCGCGCCCTGATGAATGCGCGGGGCCTGGTCGACGTCCTCGTGCCGCGTGGAAGCGCCGGACTCATCGAGACCGTCGTGACCGAGTCGACGGTGCCGGTGATCGAGACCGGCGCCGGTGTCGTGCACGTGTATCTGGATGCCACGGCCCGAGCCGACTGGGCGCGGGACATCGTCCTGAACGCGAAGACGCAGCGCCCCAGCGTCTGCAACGCCGTCGAGACCGTGCTCGTCCACCGGGATGCCGCCGATCGGCTGCTGCCCGACCTGCTGGGCTCCCTCGCCTCCGCCGGTGTCCGCGTGCACGGCGACGACGCGGTGGCGGGTTACGACCCCCGTGTCGTGGCGGCCACGGAAGACGATTGGGCCACCGAGTACCTGAGCCTCGACCTGGCCGTCCGCGTCGTGGACGATCTCGACACCGCGCTCAACCACATCCGCCGCTACTCGACGCACCACACCGAGTCGATCATCACCGACGACGACGCGTCGGCCGCACGGTTCCTGGCGGAGGTCGACTCCGCGGTGGTGCTCGTCAACGCGTCCACGCGGTTCACCGATGGCGGAGAGTTCGGCTTCGGTGCCGAGGTGGGGATCTCCACGCAGAAGCTGCACGCCCGCGGTCCGATGGGGCTGGCCGAACTCACCAGCACCAAGTGGCTCGGGCGCGGCGACGGCCAGGTCCGGGCCTGACCGCTAAAATGGATCTGCGCGCCGCGCAGAATTCTCGAACGGAGCACTGATGACTTTCGCCTCGCTGATCGCCCTCGCCGCCGAAGAGGGCGCCCACCACGGCGGCAACGCGCAGGCCGAGACGTGGTGGATCGGTGCGATCGCCCTCGCCGGTTTCCTCGCGCTGAGCCTGGTGACCCTGTCGTACCGCAACGTGTCGAACCGTCACGCGCACAAGGCCGAGGCGTACACCGCCAAGCACGGTACGCCCACCCCCGAGGCGCACGGCCACTGAGGCCCACCGTATGTCGGTGACGCGCGCCCCTCGCATCGGGGTCATGGGTGGGACGTTCGATCCCATCCATCACGGTCACCTGGTCGCGGCCAGCGAGGTCGCACAGTCGTTCGATCTCGACGAGGTCGTCTTCGTTCCCACGGGGCGCCCGTGGCAGAAAGCCGACGTCACCGAGAGCGAGCACCGCTACCTCATGACGGTCATCGCGACCGCCTCGAACCCCCAGTTCACGGTCAGCCGCGTGGACATCGATCGCGCGGGTCCCACTTACACGATCGACACCCTGCGCGACCTGAAGCGCGAGCGTCCGGGCGCCGATCTCTTCTTCATCACCGGTGCCGACGCGGTTGCGCAGATCCTGGGGTGGCGCAACCATCAAGAGCTGTGGGACCTCGCGCATTTCGTCGCGGTGTCACGTCCCGGCCACGTCCTGACGACCGAGGGCCTTCCCACCGAGGACGTCAGTCAGCTCGAGATCCCGGCACTGTCCATTTCGTCCACAGACTGCCGCGCCCGCGTGCGCCGAGGACACCCCGTGTGGTACCTCGTCCCCGACGGTGTCGTGCAGTACATCGCGAAGCATCACCTCTACCGGAGCCCTGCATGAGCACATCCGAGAACCCCGAGACCCCGCCGCTGACGCGGCGTCAGCTGCGCGAACTCCGCAACACCGGTGCCACGCCGATCATCACCCCGCAGCTCGACGCCGACGAAGCGGTCTCCGACGAGCCCGGCACGGCCCCGGATGCCACGGCATCGTCCGCAGCGACGCCCGCCGCGCCCGAGGTCCCCAGCGAAGCGCAGGAGAGCCCGACCGCTGAGCCGGAGTCTGCCGTCGCCGAACCCGACGAGTCCGGATCAGCCCACGAGCCGCCGGCCAAGAAGGGCGGCATGTTCGGCGGGCTGTTCGGCCGGAACAAGGCCGAGACGGCGACGGTCGACGAGGCTCCTGTGGTCGACGTGGAGCCCGCGCCGGCTCCGGTGCAGCCGATCGTTCCGGCATCGTTCCCGCCGGTCGACGGCCCCGATCTGGGCGTGACCGGCCTCACGCGTCGGCAGGCGCGCGCGCAGGAACGCATCCGCACCGCATCGGTGCCGATCATCGCGCCCGACCTGCAGCCCGGTGTCCCCGGCTCCCGTGACGAACCGTCCGAGATCCCCGCGCCGACCGAGGACGCGCCCGACGACAGCGCGGAACACGCGACCGTTCCCGCCGAACAGGCCGAGATCGAGAGCGCGCAGTCCACCGACGAGACAGACCAGGCCACGGACTCCGCGGATGAATCGTCTCCCGAGGACGTCCCGGCGATCTTCCGGCCCGCGGCGCCCGACGAGGAGCCTGCCGCCGATACGGCGATTCCGCTCTCGACGGTGAACCCCGCCCTCGGCTCCGACCTGCTCAGCGGGCAGACCCCCAAGATCTCGCTGCCGCCGTCATTCGATCAGCTCATCGCGCGCAGCGCCACCGCCACCGGTTCAGTGGCGACGCCGAACGCCCTGATCCTGTCGCAGACCCCCGCCGGTGTTCCGCTGGTCGGCCCGGTCACCTCGACGGGGGAAGTGCTGATCACCGGCACGTTCGAACTCCCCGAGGGCCTCGGCTCCGCCGGTCACGCCCCCGGAACCACCGATGGTCGCGATGTGGACGCGGTTCTCCTCGACGGAGAACTCCCGCCGGCGTCGTCGCCCACCCCCATTGCGGCCAGCGCCGCGATCAGCACCGTCAAGCAACCCGGTGAGATCATCCGCCCCCCGGCACCCGAGAAGGGCAGCAAGCTCGTCATCGGTCTCATCATCACCACCGGCGCTCTCGCCGTCGCGGTGGCCGTCGCGCTGGTCCTCGCCTTCACGACAGGAGTCTTCGGATGACAGCCAGCCCCAACGGGATCGAGATGGCGCGCATCGCCGCGATCGCCGCCGACTCGAAATCCGGTGAAGACCTCGTCGCTCTCGACGTCTCCGAGCCGCTGCCGCTCGTGGACATCTTCCTTCTGGTGACGGGTCGCAACGAGCGGAACGTCGCCGCCATCGCCGACGAGGTCGAGGAGAAGCTCCTCGAAGCGGGCCACAAGCGTCTGCGCCGGGAAGGTCGGCAGGAGTCGCGCTGGGTGCTGCTCGACTTCGGCGACCTGGTCGTGCACGTCTTCCACGAGCAGGAGCGCGTCTACTACGGGCTGGAGCGCCTGTGGAAGGACTGCCCCGTCGTTCCGTTGGAGATCCCCGCACCCGCCTCCGCGGACTGACACGAGACGCACCGCAGGGCCGCTCCGTTCGGAGCGGCCCTGCGGCGTTCCTGCAGCCTCAGACGAGCGCGCCGGTGAGTTCCTCGCGAAGGATCGCCGCCCCCGCACTCAGCGCGCTGAGCTTGGCCAGCGCGACATCACGCGGCAGCGGGGCCATGCCGCAGTTGGAGCTGGCGATGAGCTTGTCGGCATCCACGAAGTCCAGTGCGCGACGCAGCGTGTCGGCGACCTCTTCGGGGCGTTCGATCTCGTGCGAGGCCACGTCGATCGCGCCGAGCATGACCTTCTTGCCGCGGATCAATTCGATCACCTCGATCGGGATGCGGGAGTTGTGCGACTCGAGCGACACGATGTCGATGCTGGACTGCTGCAGCAGGGGGAAGGACTCCTCGTACTGTCGCCATTCGGGGCCGAGCGTGGCCTTCCAGTCGGTGTTCGCCTTGATGCCGTACCCGTAGCAGATGTGCACGGCGGTCTCGGCGCGCAGACCTTCGACGGCGCGCTCGAGCGTCGCCATGCCCCAGTCGCGCACATCGTCGAAGAACACGTTGAAGGCGGGTTCGTCGAACTGGATGACGTCGACCCCCGCCGCTTCGAGCTCCTTGGCCTCCTGGTTCAGGATGCCGGCGAACTCCCACGCGAGCTTCTCACGGCTCTTGTAGTACCGGTCGGAGAGCGTGTCGATCATCGTCATCGGGCCCGGCAGCGCCCATTTGATGCGCTGGTCGGTCTGTGCGCGGAGGAAGGCGGCGTCCCGCACGAAGACGGGCTCCGGACGTTCCACGGCACCCACGACGGTCGGGACACTGGCGTCGTACCGGTTGCGGATGCGCACGGTCTCGCGGTTCTCGAAGTCGACGCCGCTCAGATGCTCGATGAACGTGGTCACGAAGTGCTGGCGCGTCTGTTCGCCGTCGCTGACGATGTCAATGCCTCGCCGACGCTGCTCGTGCACGGCCACGCGCAGGGCATCCTGCCGGCCCTCGACGAGCGCATCGCCCTCGAGCGACCAGGGCGACCAGAGCTTCTCGGGCTCGGCGAGCCACGAAGGCTTGGGCAAGCTGCCGACGAGCGCGGTGGGAAGGAGTGCGTTCATGGGGGAGTGCTCCGGCGGGTCAGTGGACGAGGGCGGGGGAGAGGCCTGCCCAGCGGGCGAGAAGCTCGCCGTGGGGCTTCACGAAGTGCTCCTCCGTGTACTTCCCCTGGGTGACGGCGAGGCGCGAGCGCTCTTCGCGGTCGTAGTCGACCCGCGTGCGCGAGAAGTCCCCGCTCTCGAGGGTCGGACGGAACACGTGCGCGGCGGTGGCGTTGGCGTTGTAGATCTCGGGCCGGTAGATCTTCTGGAACGACTCCATCGTGCTGATCGTGCCGATGAGCTGCAGGTTCGAGTAGTCGTTGAGGAGGTCGCCGCGGAAGTAGAAGGCGAGCGGGGCAACGCTGCCGGCCGGCAGGAAGTACCGGACTTTCAGCCCCATCTTGCCGAAGTACTCGTCGGTGAGCGAGTAGTCGTCCTGCGCGTACTCGACGCCGAGGATCGGGTGGTGGTTGTCGGTGCGCTGGTAGGTCTTGCTGGTGGAGACGCTGATGCAGATCACCGGCGACACGGTGAACCGCTCCCGATACGCGGCGGATTCCAGGAAGTCCTGGAACAGCTTGCCGTGCAGCGCACCGAAGTCGTCGGGGACGGTGAACGACCCGGTGGCGGCGCTGGCCGCGGGCAGCAGCACGCTGAAGTCGAAGTCGCGCAGGTACGAGGAGAAGTTGTTGCCGACGATCCCGTGGTGCCGGGCACCGGTCGCGCGGTCCACGATCACGAGGTCAAGCACCTCGAGCAGCGGGAACACCTGGTCGTCGCCGGAGACCGCGAACTCGAGGTCGACCGAGACGATGTCGATCTCGAGCGTGTAGCGGTCGCCGTCCGGGTTGTCCCACCGCGCGAGGTCGTTGAACCGGCGGTCGATCATCGTGAGCGCACTGCGGAGGTTCTCGCGACGGTCGTCGCCGCGGGCCAGGTTGGCGAAGTTCGTCGTGGCTCGCGAGTTCTGCGACGGCGAGTAGTCCTCGTCGAATCGGGTGGTCGAGATCCGGTAGGTGAAGTCGGTGGACATCCCCGAAGCTCCTCTCGCTCGTGGGCTCTCGCCGCGCGGTCATCGGTGGCTCCATCGTGCTCGCTCCCGGTATCCATCGGGTAATCCGTGGCGACTATCCCCTCCTATAGTATTTACCTATGGCGCGTCGATCCAGCGGTGTCACGCTGCAACAGCTGCAGTCCTTCATCGAGGTCGCCGCGGAGGGTTCCATCTCCGCCGCGGCCGATCTGCTCTACGTGTCGCAGCCGACGATGTCGGCCGCGATGAAGGACCTCGAAGCGAGAGTGGGTCGGTCGCTGCTCGTCCGCTCCGCGCGCGGGATCACTCTGACCTCCGACGGCGTCGAGTTCCTCGGGTACGCGCGCCAGGTCGTGGAGCAGGTAGCGCTCCTCGAGCAGCGCTACCTCGACGGCCCGGCATCCCGGCGGCTGCTGGGAGTCTCTGCACAGCACTACTCCTTCGTCGTCGACGCGTTCGTGCGCATGGTCAAAGCCAGCGGGGCCGCGCGGTACGAGTTCTCGCTGCGGGAGACGCGCACGTGGGACATCATCGAGGACGTGCGGACGCTGCGCAGCGAACTCGGCATCCTGTACCGCAACGACTTCAACCGGGACGTCATCGACAAGCTGCTGCGCGATTCCGGGCTGTCGTTCCATCCGTTGTTCCTGGCCGACCCGCACATCTTCGTCTCGCGGAAGAACCCCCTAGCGGCGCGCGAGCGTGTGACGCTCGACGATCTCGCCGGCCTGCCACGACTCACGTTCGACCAGGGCAACAACAACTCGTTCTATTTCGCCGAGGAGATCCTCTCGACCCTGTCCAGCGAACAGGAGATCCGAGTGTCCGACCGCGCGACGATCTTCAACCTCATGATCGGTCTCGAGGGATACACGATCTCGACCGGCATCATCAGCGACGACCTCGACCCAGAGATCGTGGCCGTGCCGCTCGACGTGGACGAGCGCATCGAGATCGGGTGGATCGCGCACTCCGCGATCCCGCTCACCGAACAGGCGCAGCGCTACCTCGACGAAGTGCGGGCCGTGGTGCGGGAGTTCGACGTCGTGGTGTTGGGGTGACATCGCCGCGAACGACGAAAGCCCCCGCCGAAACGGAGGCTTTCTCTGGGTGGACCTGAGGGGACTCGAACCCCTGACCCCCTGCATGCCATGCAGGTGCGCTACCAGCTGCGCCACAGGCCCGTTTTCTGTTCTTGCCCCTCGCGAGGCAACTCCATGAGCTTACTACACGGATTCGGGGCGCAAGAAATCGGCTCCACCGGGCGTGTCGTCGCCGCCCGTGACCGCGGCGACGAGCGCCGTGCGCAGAGCCTGCGCACGCTCGCTCAGGATGCGTTGGCGGGCGACATAGCGCGCCTTGCCCTCAACCGTCTCGATCGCGACGGGGGAGTACCCCCAGTCGGTCAGGTCGTAGGGCGACGCCTCCATGTCGAGCGTGCGGATGTCGCGCGCGAGCTCGAACGCGTCGAGCAGGATCTCCCCGGGCACGAGCGGCCCGAGCTTCACCGCCCACTTGTAAACGTCCATGCCGGCGTGCAGGCACCCGGGCTGCTCGACGTCGATCTGACCCTCGCGCGCCAGCGGTGTGCGATTTCGCGGAACCGCGTCCGGCGTGAAGAACCGGAAGGCATCGAAGTGCGTGCACCTGAGGTCATGCGCCTCGACGACGGCGTCTGTCCCGTCGCGGCCGAGACGGAGCGGCACCGCGTGGCGCACCTCGTCGGCGCGATAGGCCATGGCCCACTCGTGCAGCCCGAAGCACCCGAACTGCGCCGGGCGGGCGGCGGTGGCGCGCAGCAGGTTCACCACGCCCCGGTACAGCGAGCCGCGGTCGCGGCGGAAGGTCTCGGCATCCACCTCGACGCCGTCGGCCGTCACCCGGTACCAGCGCCAGGACGCGCGTTCCTCGGCCTCGGCGAGCACGATGCCGGGACCGGGATGCCACCGACGCAGGATCGCCGGTTTGTACGAGTAGTACGTGAACAGGAAGTCCTCGACCGGATGCTTCTGACCGCGGGCCGCGCGGGCGCGGTGCGCCGCCGTGAGGGTTTCGGCGCGCCCGGCGTGCGCTTCCGCGCGCGCGGTCCACTCGGCGCGCGCGAGCACCGCCGTCTCGAGGAGCGTCGTCATTCGACCGGCTCGATGAGGTCGGGCCCGTCGTTGCGCACGTTCCCGACGGCCGATGACACGACGTGGTCGTCGAGCGTCTCGGCCACATCGGGGGCCGCGTCGATCGCGGCGTCGAGGATGTCGCCGACGTTCTCGGTCGTCGGGTCGAGCCACGCGTCGGCGAAGTCGGGATCCATGAACAGCGGCATCCGGTCGTGGATGGATCCGAGGCGTCCGATCGCGTCGCGGGTGAGGATCGTGCAGCTGAGCACCCAGCGCGAGGGGTCGTCATCGGCCTTGGCCGGGTCTTTCCACCACTCGTACAGCCCGGCGAAGAACAGAGGCGATCCGTCGGCGGGGTGGATGTAGTGGGGGGTCTTGCCCGCCTCCGTGGTCTTCCACTCGTAGTAGCCCGAGGCGGGGATGACCGCGCGGCGCTTGATCAGGGCGTTGCGGAACATCGGCTTGTCTTCGACCTCTTCGGACCGCGCGTTGAACGCCCGGGCGCCGATCTTCACGTCTTTCGCCCACCCCGGGACGAGACCCCAGCGGGCGACTTCGAGGCGTCGCACGGGCGGCTCGGTCTTCACCGAGTCGAGGACGATGGCCACGGACGCCGTCGGAGCGATGTTGTACGACGGCGGTGGCAGCTCATCGGTCTCGACGTCGACGCGCAGCACGCCCACGAGCTCGGATGCCACATTGGCCACGACGAATCGACCGCACATGCTTCGAGCGTACGCGGGGGTCCCGACATCCCGGGGGTCGAGGCCGGGGCGATCCGCGCGACCTCAGCGATCCGCACAACCTCCGCCCGGAACCCGTGGATGCCACTCACCCGGCGCGAATCACCGAGGATATGCCGCCGCGAGCCCCACGTCAGGCGTCGCGGGCGATCACGCCGACGTCTTCGAGACGTTCCAGCAGACCGGCGCCGTCGGACTCGCTGACCCACGGCACGTCCGCGGCGGAATGGTCGTCGACGACCGTGCGGCCACCGGCGAGCACCGCCTCGGCGGGCAGCAGGCGCCGGATCGCGACGGCGGCGACGCTCTCGGGGTGTTCGATCGCGAATCGCGTGTAGATCGAGTCGTCGTGCTGTCCGTCGTCGCCGACCAGGAGCCACTTCACGTTCGGGAACTCGGTGGCCAGTCGCCGGAGGTTGCCCTCCTTGTGATCGCGGCCGCTGCGGAACCACCGGTCGTGCGTCGGCCCCCAGTCGGTCAGCAGGAACGCGCCCGCGGGGAAGAGATGCCGGCGCATGAAGCGCGTGAGCGTCGGCGCGACGTTCCAGGCGCCGGTGGAGAGGTAGATGACGGGCGCGCCGGGGTGCTCGCGCGACAGCCGTTCGAGCATCACCGCCATGCCGGGGACGGGCTGGCGGGCGTGCTCGTCGACGACGAACGAGTTCCAGGCGGCGAGCAGCGGGCGGGGGAGCGCCGTGACCATGACGGTGTCGTCGACGTCGCTGACGACGCCGAAACGCACGTCCGAGCCGACGACGAACACTCGCGTCTCGGTCGGCTCGCTGCCCTCGACGGTCATCGTGACCGGCTGCCAGCCGGGCGGGAGCGAGGCGGGGAGCTTCGCGTCGATGACGCCGCCACGATCGGCGACGACCTCGTGCGCGACCCCCTCGATCGTCACCGTGACCTGGGCGTACCCGACCGGGACGGCCGCGAAGCTCCGCCACCCGCGCAGACTCGCGAAGTCGCCGGTGGAGGTCCGCTTCACCGGGGGAGTGATGAGGACGCGGCCGAGCACCCGAACCCATTCCTCGGTGCCGTAGCCGGGGAAGCCGGTCACCGACGGCCGCAGTCCGCGGGCGCGCGCGCGGCGTTCGCGCCAGGCGTGGAAGCGGTACTCCAGGCGGGCGAACCAGAGCACTTTGGCGCGAGGGGAGCGAGGCATCCTCCTCAGTCTTTCACGTCGTCGCCCGCCGGTTCGAGGGAGTCGTGCTCTTCGGCGAGGTGGCGGCGCTCGATGCGTTCGAGCACCTTCTTGCCGATGTAGACGAGCAGGAGGAAGACGACGATGATGCCGACGAACACGTATCCGGCGTAGTGGATCCGGTCCGAGAGTTCGTAGTAGGCGCCTGCGGCCGTCGCGGCGACGGTGATGTACAGGCTCGCCCAGACGATGCACGCCGGCGCCGTCCACGCCAGGAAGCGGCGGTAGCGGTAGCCGCTCATGCCGACGGTGAGCGGCACGAGCGAGTGGAGCACGGGGAGGAAGCGCGAGAGGAAGATGGCGGGACCCCCGCGGCGGCGCAGGTATCGGTCGGCCCGCTCCCAGTTGCGGTCGCCGAGCCTCTGTCCCAGGCGCGACGCGCGGATGCGCGGGCCGAAGTAGCGCCCCAGCCAGAAACCGAGGCTCTCGCCGGCGAGCGAGCCGATGACGACGGCCACCCCGAGCAGCACGCCCTCCCACGGCGACGCGATCGCGGTGCCGGCGACGATGACGATGGAGTCACCCGGGACGACGAGACCGACCAGCACGCTCGTCTCGAGCATCATCGCGATTCCGGCGACGAGCGTGCGCACCACGGGATCGACGTCCTGAACAACGCCGAGCAGCCACGTGAGGATCTCGTTCACCTCGCTCAGCCTAGGGCCGCCGGATCGCCCTAGCCTGGGAGCGTGCCGCGTTCTGTCTCCCCGGTCGTCCTCCCGCGCTGGCGCGACCCCGAGGACGTCTTCGCCGCGCTGTACGCGACCGCTCCGCACGCGTTCTGGCTCGACGCGGGTGCGGACTCGCCGTCGGGCTGGAGCTACCTCGGCACGGGCATCCCCGCCGACGCCGAAGCGCCTCTTTCGATGGATGCCGCGCACCCGGTCGCCCACGACGCCACCGGCCCCGCCTTCCGCGGCGGCTGGGTGGGCTGGGTCTCCTACGAGGGGGTTCCCACCTGGCTGCGCGTCGAGGAGATGCTCGCGTTCGACCACGCGGCACGCCGGGTCTGGGCGTTCTCCACCGCCGGTTCCGCCGAGGATCTCGCCCGGGCCGCCGACGCCGCCCCGACCGCTCCGACGGTCCCGGAGGCCGAGCCCCGGGGCGTGGCATCCGGGCGCCACACCCCCGAGGAGTACGCGGAGCTCATCGCCGCCTGCCGGGAACGCATCGCCGACGGCGACGCCTACCAGCTGTGTCTCACCACGCGCTTCCGGCTGGCCGGCGCGGTCGACGCCCTTCCGGCGTTCCGCCGCCTGCGGCGGCACGCGTCCTCCCACCACGCCGCTTTCCTGCGCCAGGGCGAGGTGACGCTGGTGAGCGCCTCACCCGAGCGGTTCCTCGACGTGCGCGGCGGGCGCGTCCACACCCACCCGATCAAGGGCACCCGCCCGCGGCATCCCGACCCGGAGCTCGACCGAGCGCTCGCGGAAGAACTTCGGACGGATGCCAAGGAGCGCGCCGAGAACGTCATGATCGTCGACCTCATGCGCAACGACCTGTCACGGGTGTGCGAGCCGTCGTCGGTCGGCGTCGACCGGTTGCTCGACGTCGAGACGTATCCGACCGTGCATCAGCTGGTCAGCGAGGTCTCGGGGACGCTCCGCCCCGGCACCGCGATCGGCGATCTCCTGACCGCGACGTTCCCGGCGGGGAGCATGACGGGTGCCCCCAAGGCGTCGGCGATGGGAATCCTCGCGGGGCTGGAGGGAGCGCCGCGCGGCGTCTACTCGGGCGCGTTCGGCTGGGTCGGCGATGACGGGTCGGCCGATCTCGCCATGGTCATCCGGAGCATCGTCGTCGAGCCGGATGCCACCTGGGTCGGCGCCGGAGGGGGCATCACGTGGCGGTCGGTCGCGGCATCCGAGGTCGCCGAGGTGGGCATCAAGGCCCGTGCTCCGCTCGCGGCCATCGGTGCGGTCGTCCCGGCCGGATGGTGAGCGCCCGCGCGCGCCGGAAGACGCTCCGCGGGGTCCGGTAGCCTGGACGTTGGCCCATGTGGTCTCCCGACTTTCACGATTGGTCTCACCCGTGTCACAGAACGTTCCTTCCGTGCCGTCCGTCGACGGAGGCTTCGACCCCCATGCGATCCAGGCGAAGTGGCAGCAGGCGTGGGCCGAGAAAGACCCGTTCCGCGCCGGCGGCGACACCGACACCCGCCCGCGCAAGTACGTCCTCGCGATGTTCCCGTACCCCTCGGGCGACCTGCACATGGGGCACGCCGAGAACTACCTCTACTCCGACATCGTCGCGCGATTCTGGCGCCACCGCGGCTACAACGTGCTCAACCCCATCGGGTGGGACTCGTTCGGGCTCCCCGCCGAGAACGCCGCGATCAAGCGCGGGGCCGACCCGGTGGAGTGGACCTACTCCAACATCGCCCAGCAGAAGGAGAGCCTGAAGGACTACGGCGTCTCGTTCGACTGGAGCCGCGTGCTGCACACCAGCGACCCCGAGTACTACCGCTGGAACCAGTGGCTGTTCCAGAAGCTGTACGAGAAGGGCCTCGCGTACCGCAAGGATGCCCTGGTCAACTGGGACCCGGTGGACCAGACGGTGCTCGCCAACGAGCAGGTGCTGCCCGACGGCACGAGCGAGCGCAGCGGCGCGGTCGTCGTCAAGAAGAAGCTGACCCAGTGGTTCCTGCGGATCACCGACTACGCCGACCGTCTGCTCGACGACCTGAACCAGCTCGAGGGCTTCTGGCCGCAGAAGGTCATCCAGATGCAGCGCAACTGGATCGGTCGCTCGGTCGGTGCCGACATCGAGTTCGAGATCGAAGGCCGCGCCGAGAAGATCACCGTCTTCTCCACGCGCCCCGACACCCTGCACGGCGCGACGTTCTTCGTCGTGGCGCCCGAGTCCGACCTCGCGGCCGAGCTCGCGGCATCCGCCGACATCGAGGTGCGACAGACCTTCCAGGCGTACCTCGAGCAGGTGCAGCGCGCGACCGACATCGAGCGGCAGGCCACCGACCGTCCGAAGACCGGCGTGTTCCTCGGCCACCACGCGATCAACCCGATCAACGGCGAGAAGCTGCCGATCTGGGCCGCCGACTACGTGCTGGCCGACTACGGCCACGGTGCGGTCATGGCCGTGCCCGCGCACGACCAGCGCGACCTCGACTTCGCCCGCGCGTTCGACCTGCCCGTGAAGGTCGTCGTCGACACGAACGCCCCGGTCACGGGTGCGATCCCCGTCATCGAGCTCGACGACGACGGGGTGCCGATCGACCCGCTCGGCGACGTCGACGACCTCGACCCCGTCAAGACCGGCGTCGCACTGACCGGTGACGGGCGCATGATCAACTCCGGCTCGCTCAACGGCCTGTCCAAGCGCAACGCGATCGCGCGCATGATCGAAGAGCTCGAGGCCAAGGGCGTCGGCCGCGCCGCGAAGACCTATCGCCTGCGCGACTGGCTCATCTCGCGCCAGCGGTACTGGGGCACCCCGATCCCGATGCTGCACGCTGAGGACGGCACCATCGTTCCCGTCCCCGAGGACGAGCTCCCCGTCGTGCTGCCGTCGGTCGAGGGCCTCGACCTCAAGCCCAAGGGCTCGTCGCCGCTCGGCGCCGCCACGGAGTGGGTCGAGGTCACCGACCCCGAGACCGGGCAGAAGATGCTGCGCGACCCCGACACGATGGACACGTTCGTCGACAGCTCGTGGTACTTCCTGCGCTTCCTCTCGCCGAACGACCCGAACGAGGCGTTCTCGCTGCCCGAGGCCCGCAAGTGGGGTCCGGTCGACTTCTACATCGGCGGCGTCGAGCACGCGATCCTGCACCTGCTCTACGCGCGCTTCATCACGAAGGCGCTGTTCGACATGGGCCTGGTGGAGTTCACCGAGCCGTTCTCGAGCCTGATCAACCAGGGCATGGTGATCCTCGACGGCGCCAAGATGTCCAAGAGCAAGGGCAACCTCGTGCTCTTCCAGGAGGAGCTCGACGCCCACGGCGCCGACGCTCTGCGCGTGGCGCTCGCCTTCGCCGGTCCGGTGGAGGACGACAAGGACTGGAACGACGTCTCCACCACGGGCGCGGCGAAGTTCCTCGCCCGTGCGCTCCGCATCGCGCACGACGTCGACAGCGAGACCGACGTCGTGTGGGCCGAGGGCGACGCGGCGCTCCGCCGCGTGACGCACCGCCTCCTGGCCGAGGCGCCGAACCTCATCGAGCAGACGAAGTTCAACGTCGTCGTCGCCCGCCTCATGGAGCTGGTGAACGCCACCCGCAAGGCCATCGACGGTGCCGCCGGCGCGAGCGACCCGGCCGTGCGCGAAGCCGCCGAGGTCATCGCCATGACCCTCGACCTCTTCGCCCCGCACACCGCGGAGGAGATGTGGCAGACGCTCGGCTACGACGGCTTCGTCGGGCTCCAGACCTGGCGTCAGGCCGATCCGACGCTGCTCGTGGAAGACACCGTGACCGCGGTCGTGCAGATCGACGGCAAGGTGCGCGGCACGCTCGAGGTCTCGGCCAAGATCGGCGCCGACGCGCTCGAGGCCGCCGCCCGCGCCGACGAGAAGGTGCGACGCGCCCTCGGCGACCGCGAGATCGTGCGCGCCGTCGTGCGCCCGCCCAAGGTGGTCAGCTTCTCGACGAAGTAAGCGGTTCCGGATGCCACGTCCCCGGTGCTCTGAAGAGCGCGGGGGCGTGGCATCCGTCGTTCACGGGCGGGCGAGGGCGTACTCGGTGCCGGAGCGCGTGCGCTCGATCAGCCCCTCGTCCACGAGGTAGCGACGGATCGCGGCGACGTCGTCGACGATGGCGGCAAGCCGTTCGTTGATCTCGCGTTCGGTCAGGCGTTCGTCGTCGACGAGGATCCGGGATGCCACGGCTGCCAGCACCTCGCGTCGATCACCGGCGCGGGACGGGTAGCCCGTCAGGCGGCCCTCGGTGAAGAACCGATCGACGCCGGTGGCACGCGCGGGCCGCGGGGCGGCGGCGAGGGCGTCGGCGAAGACGGTGGCCGACACGGCGTAGCCGTCGGGCGTCTCAGCGATCAGACCGGCCGAGGTGAGCGCGGTCGTGACCCGCCGGGCGCGCGCGGGCGCCAGGGCGGCGACGGCGGCGTCGAGCCGCTCGCCGAGCACGACGCGCGCGTAGACCTCGCGGGCCGCGTCGTCGGAGAGGGCGGCGAGGATCGCGCGCCAGGCGTTCTCGTTCATCCCTTCAGGCTAGGTGCGGGTCCTCCCCACCGCACCGATCGACCGAGTTGTTCACGGTTCGCGCCCGTGGGCCCCCGGACGGGACGGGCGACTTCGTAGCGTGCTGGTGTGACCACCGCCCCCGAACCCGAGGAGCCCGCGCCGCGGCTCGCTCCGCGTCGGCGTCTGGGTGTCGGCGCGGTGATCGTGCTCGTGCTGCTGGCGTTCGCCGTCACGGTGGGCATCGGGATCTTCCGCGGGGCCACGGGCGCAGAGACGGTCGCCTCCTCGTCCACGCCCGCTCCGACGGAGAGCGGCCCGCCCTCCGCAGGGGTGTACGTGCACGTGGCGGGGGCCGTTCGCGCGGCCGGCCTCTACCGACTCGAGGTGGGCGATCGGGTCGCGGATGCAGTCGCACGGGCGGGTGGATTCGCCGACGACGCCGCCCGCGACGGGGTGAACCTGGCACGCGCGGTCACCGACGGGGAGCAGATCGTGGTGCCCGTCGTGGGAGCGGAGCCGGCAGCTGCGGCAGCGACCGGAGCGGCGACATCGGGGCCGCTGGATCTCAACTCCGCGACGCGGGAGCAGCTCGATGCGCTGCCGCGGATCGGCCCGGCGCTCGCGGATCGCATCCTCGCCTGGCGTGACGAGAACGGCCGTTTCACGAGCGTGGACGACCTCGGATCGGTCCCGGGGATCGGCGACAAGATGCTCGCGACCCTGCGGGATCTGGTGCGGGTATGAGTGAGCGACGGGCCCTCCGGAAGCGGGCGTGGCGACCGCTCGCCGTGGCGACCGCCACATGGAGCGGTGCCGCCGTCACGACCGCGGCCCCGGCGGCGTGGATGGTGGCGGTCGGACTCGCGGTGACGTCCGCGGCCGTCGCCGTCGTCTTCGTCCGATTCCGGCGCCCGGCGCTGCTGGTCGTGACGATCGCACTGGCGTGCGCCGCGGCCTCGGGAGGAACAGTGGCCACGCTCGCGCCCACCCGACAGGCCGTCGCCGACCTCGAGATCGACGGGGGCCGCCATCTGCGCGTGACGGCGACTATCACGGGCCACGTGTCCGGCAGCGCCGACGGCGGGGCCTGGTTCGATGCGACGGTATCGACCGTGTCCGCGGGCGAGACGACCGTTCGTGGGGTGATCCCCGCCCGGATCGGGGTCGACGCCGAGGAACGGGAGCGCCTCTCCGTCGCGGGGCAGGGGAGTGAGATCGTGCTCTCGGGACGGGCGATCCCGGCGGATCCGGCCGAGCGGGCGGCCCTCGTGCTCCGCGCGAACGAGGTCGAGCGCGCCCCTCCGCCGCAGGGGGTGTGGGCGACGTTCGAGGGACTGCGCGACGGACTCGTCGCCTCCACCCGCGGACTGCCGCAGCCCGGCGCCGGACTCATCCCCGGACTGGCCGTCGGCGATACGTCGGGTCTCGACGCCGCCACCGAGACGGCCATGACCGAATCGTCGCTGTCGCACCTGACGGCGGTGTCGGGAGCGAACTGCGCCCTCGTGGTCGGGGCGGCCTTCGCGCTCCTGGCCGTGTGCGGGGCCCGGCGGTGGGTCCGGGTCACGGGCGCGCTCCTCGTCCTCGTCGGTTTCGTCGTGCTCGTCACTCCCGAACCGAGCGTCGTCCGCGCCGCCGCGATGAGTGCAATCGGCATCCTCGCCCTCGGGTTCGGTCGGCTCACGGTCGGGATCGCCGTGCTCGCCGCCGCGGTCACCGCACTCCTCATCGCCGACCCGTGGCTGTGCCGCTCTCTCGGTTTCGCGCTGTCGACGGCCGCCACCGCCGCCCTTCTCGTGCTCGCCCGCCCCCTGGCGGACGGCCTCGGACGATGGATGCCCCGTCCTCTCGCGCTCGCCCTCGCGGTGCCGACGTCCGCGCAGCTGGCGTGCGGTCCGCTCATCGTGCTGATCGACCCGCACGTGCCGCTGCTCGGCGTCGCGGCGAACCTGCTCGCCGACCCGGCGGCGGCACCCGCGACGATCGCCGGAGCGCTGGCCTGCGTCGCGCCGTTCCCGTGGCTGCGCGACGGGTTGACGGCGATCGCCTGGCTCCCGGCGGCATGGATCGCGGGCGTCGCGCACACGACCGCCTCCTCGACGGCGCAGAACCTCCCCTGGCCGGACGGTCTCCCGGGGGCGGCACTGCTCGCGGTCATCGGCGCCGCCTTCGCGGTGGCGCTCACCCGACCCCGGCGTGTGCCGCGGCTGACCGCCCTGGCCACGCTGGTCGTCGCGATCCTGGTCGGCGCGATCGCCGGGACGAGCACGATCCGCACCGTCGGTGGCGCGCTCACCGTGCCGACCGGATGGCAGGTGGCCATGTGCGACGTCGGACAGGGCGACGCCACGCTGTGGCGGTCCGGCGACGCCGTGGCCCTCGTCGACACCGGGCCCGAGCCCGAACCGCTCGCCGAGTGCCTCCGGACGTTCGGGATCGATCGTCTCGACCTGGTCGTGCTCACCCACTTCGACAAGGATCACGTCGGCGGATCGTCGGCGATCGTCGGGAAGGCGGACGTCGTCGTGCACGGCCCGGCCGGCGAAACCGCCGACCAGAGGCTGCTCGATCGATACTCGGCCGGTGGCGCCCGCCTGGTCGCCGCGGCGATCGGGATGACCGGACAGGTCGGGAGCACGCGCTGGCAGGCCCTCGGCCCCCTGCCGGGGATGGAGCCGGGCAATGACGCCAGCGTCGTGATCGAGGTCACGGGCGCGGGGTTCCCGCGCACGATGATGCTCGGCGACCTCGGGGAGGAGCCGCAGGCCGCCTTCCTCCGCCGAGTCGACGTTCCCCGCGTCGAGATCGTGAAGGTCTCTCATCACGGCAGCGCCGACCAGGATCCCGAGCTCTACGAACGTCTGCACGCCGACCTGGGTCTCATCGGCGTCGGCGCCGGCAACAGCTACGGGCACCCGACCGAACGACTGCTCGAGATGCTGCGACGGAACGGCACGGTCACGGCACGCACCGACACCGACGGCATCCTCGCGGCCTGGCACGACGAGGCCGGCAGGCTCACGCTGTGGCGGGAACGCCCGTCATGAACGCGAGGTCACCGGACCCGGGCATCCGTCACTCCGAGGGGAGCAACCCGCACGCGTCCATGGTCCACAGGAGAAAGGCCTGGTAGTCCGGATCGGTGGAAACGGCGGTGACGGCCTGCGACTGCAGGATCCGAGGGTCCGTCCCGATATCGGCGACGAGCGCGTCCGCGGGGAAGTCGGCGAGGATCGAGACCGTCTCCTCCGCCGCGGCGACGAACGTCTCGGCACCCGCAGCGACCTCCGGCGACGCCCCCTCGATCGGCAGAAGCGCCCGCGCGGCGTCCGCCTGCGCCTGGCGGGCGACGATGTCCTCGGCCACGGTTCCCTGCACCGCCGCGCTCGCCGCGGCGTTCGCCGCGCAGAACGTCTCGACGCGATCCGTCCCGGCGGGGGCGCTCGGGACCGGAGTCGGCTGCGGTGATGAGGGTGCGGCGGCAGAGG
Organism: Microbacterium sp. 71-36; assembly: GCF_001898305.1. Taxonomy (NCBI): domain Bacteria; kingdom Bacillati; phylum Actinomycetota; class Actinomycetes; order Micrococcales; family Microbacteriaceae; genus Microbacterium; species Microbacterium sp. 71-36. The sequence goes on along the minus strand of NZ_MKTP01000001.1, from coordinate 320,963 downwards.
CCACGGGCGCACCCTCGTCCGAGCGGGGCGCGGCACACGCGGAGACGCTCAGACCGAGCGACAGAAGAAGTACGCACACACCGCCCACGGCGGAACGGCGGGCGAGGAGTCCCCTCGACCTTTGCGATGCGTGCATGAGAACTCGCCCTCCCCGTCGGCATCGAGACCCGAACAGCCTGGCACGGACGATCGCCCTGCCTCAAACCGGCGCCCACGTGCGGCGGCGGTCGCCGGCATCCGTGTCCGACCCGGTCGGTAGGCTGGGGGAGTGACCCCGGCACCCCGACGCTCCGCCCCCGCGAAGGCGAAGTCGGCCATCCCGCAGATCGGCTGGCGGACGCCACAACCCGCGCCGATCGTGCTGGTGTCGGGCCCCGAAGAGGTCTGTGCGGAGCGCGCGATCGCGGGGGTCCGCGAGTTCCTCAAGAGCGAAGACCCGAGCCTCGAGGTCACCGACGTCCGCGCCGACGACTACACCGCAGGAACCCTGCTCGCCGTCACCTCGCCCTCCCTGTTCGGCGAACCGCGCCTGGTGCGCGTCGGCGGCGTCGAGAAGTGCTCCGACACGTTCCTCACCGAGGCGCTCGCGTACCTCGAGCACCCGCAAGACGGTGCGACGGTCGTCCTGCGGCATACCGGCGCGAGCGTGCGCGGCAAGAAACTTCTGGATGCCATCCGCGCGGGCCAGGGGAGCGGCATCGAGATCGCGTGCCCCGCGATCAAGCGCGACTCCGACCGCTTCGACTTCGCGGTCGGCGAGTTCAAGGCGGCGCAGAAGAGAATCGCCCCCGTGGCCCTGCGGTCCCTGGTCTCGGCGTTCGCCGACGACCTCACCGAGCTCGCGGCCGCGTGCCAGCAGCTCATCGCCGACGTCCCCGGCGACATCGACGAGCGCACCGTCGAGCGCTACTACGGCGGCCGCGTCGAGACCTCCGCGTTCACGGTGGCCGACACGGCGATCGCCGGGCACTACGGCCAGGCCCTCCTCGCGCTGCGGCACGCCCTGGCATCCGGAGCCGACCCCGTGCCCCTCGTCGCCGCCGTCGCCATGAAGCTCCGCACCATGGCGCGAGTGGCCGGCAACCGCGAGTCGTCGTCCGCGCTGGCGCAGCGCCTCGGCATGAAGGACTGGCAAGTCGATCGCGCGCGCCGCGACCTCGTCGGCTGGAGCGCCTCGACGCTGGGCATGGCGATCCACGCCACCGCGCGCGCCGATGCCGAGGTCAAGGGCGCCTCCCGCGACGCGGTGTTCGCCCTTGAGCGCATGATCACGATCATCGCCACCCGCCAGCCCTACGGCCGCTGACCCGCTGCAGACCGTTCGCCGCGATCCTGCGCGGTGCTGCCGCGCGCGGAGAGCCCGGTCGCGGACATGACGCTCGGAGCGGGACTGCCGCGACGGGAGGAGATTCGGCCGGGGGAGGACGCGATCGAGCTCCCGCGTCCTCCGCTCGCCGAATCTCCTCCCCTCACCGCCCGCTCACCGCCCGCTCACCGCCCGCTCACCGCCCCGGCCGGCCGCCGACCCGGCCCGCGGCCTCGCCATCCCCCCGCAAACGACGAAGCCCGCCCCGCGCTGCGGGACGGGCTGTCGAAGAGAGGCGGCTCAGAGAGCGGCGACCTGCTTCGCGATGGCCGACTTGCGGTTCGCGGCCTGGTTCTGGTGGATGACACCCTTGCTCACGGCCTTGTCGAGCTTCTTGCCGGCGAGGACGAGCGCCTTCTCGGCGGCTTCCTTGTCACCGGCGAGGACGGCCTCGCGCGTGCGACGCACGTGCGTCTTCAGCTCGCTCTTGACGGCCTTGTTGCGCTCGCGCGCCTTCTCGTTGGTCTTGTTGCGCTTGATCTGCGACTTGATGTTCGCCACGTCGACGGTCTTTCGTTTGAGTGAGTGTTGGAAGTGCCGGGCGAGCGGTAGAGGGGCGCTGCACCGGCGGTCGTGGAGGTCGGGAAAAACCCCACACGCAAGCCAAGGACCGAGTCTATCAGGTCGTGGCTTCCACCGTGGTGAGCGCCACGTCGAGCAGCGCGTTGAACACGCGGGGCCGCATGGCCGTCACGAGATGCGTCGTGCGCGGCACCACGATCAGCTCCGCGTCGCGCGCGATCGAGGTGAACAGCTTCTCGTTCACCCGCAGCTGATCCCACTGGCCGTTGACGAACCACATCGGCACGTCGATCCGCCGCAGCGCCGCCAACAGGTCGAGCACCGACAACGACGCGAGCGCGGTGTCCTGCGCGTCGAAGGCGTAACCGCCCGCGCCGAAGTCCTCCCGCGTCTCGGGCGGGAGGGTGCGGTCGAGCACGATGTTGGTCAACCCCAGCCCCCGGTCCGGCAGACCGTCGAACCGCCGTGCGAGGAAGCGGTACGCGGCGAGGCCGACGCCGCGGGGAACGGAGGTGCAGGATGCGGCGATGAACGCCGCGACCGGCGGCGGATCCTCGCGACCGACGTACTCGATCGACAGCAGTCCGCCCATCGAGTGCCCCACGAGCAGCACGGGACCGCGGGTCGCGGCATCCCGAACCGCCCGATCGATCGTCGCGAACGCCTCATCCAGCGTGAAGTCCTCGCCGCGGCGGGTGCCGTGCCCGGGCAGATCCACCGCGGTGACCGGATTCCCCCGCTCCCGCAGGTGCGCGACCTGCGCCCGCCACATGGTCGCGGACGTGCGGATGCCGTGCACGAGAACGACCTGGACCGTCATGGCATCCACCCTACGAACGGCGCCTGTGCACCGGCTCGGGGACGGGGATGTCCGCTCCCGCCCGTAGAATCGACGGAACATGTCACCGCGCGCCCTGAAGCCCCTCGAGCCGTCCGCCACCCCGCCGGCGCAGATCCGCAACTTCTGCATCATCGCCCACATCGACCACGGCAAGTCGACGTTGGCCGACCGCATGCTGCAGATCACCGGCGTCGTCGCCGACCGCGACATGCGCGCGCAGTACCTCGACCGCATGGACATCGAGCGCGAGCGCGGCATCACCATCAAGTCGCAGGCCGTGCGCATGCCGTGGGCCGTCGACGGCGAGACGTTCGCCCTGAACATGATCGACACGCCCGGTCACGTCGACTTCACGTACGAGGTCAGTCGCTCGCTCGCCGCGTGCGAGGGCGCGATCCTCCTCGTCGACGCCGCGCAAGGCATCGAGGCCCAGACGCTCGCGAACCTCTACCTCGCGCTCGAGAACGATCTGACGATCATCCCGGTGCTGAACAAGATCGACCTTCCGGCCGCCGACCCCGAGAAGTACGCGGCCGAACTCGCCGGACTCATCGGCGGCAAGCCCGAAGACGTGCTCCGGGTGAGCGGCAAGACCGGCATGGGCGTCGAAGACCTGCTCGACCTCATCGTCGAGAAGATCCCGGCTCCGGTGGGGAAGGCCGACGCCCCCGCCCGCGCCATGATCTTCGACTCCGTGTACGACGCCTACCGCGGTGTCGTGACCTACGTCCGCATGGTCGACGGCGCGCTGTCGCCGCGCGAGCGCATCCAGATGATGTCGACCACCGCGACGCATGAGCTGCTCGAGATCGGCGTCTCCAGCCCCGAGCCCGTACCCACGAGGGGTCTCGGCGTCGGTGAGGTCGGCTACCTCATCACCGGCGTGAAGGACGTGCGGCAGTCGAAGGTCGGCGACACGATCACCAATCACCGCAAGCCCGCCACCGAGGCCCTCGCCGGGTACACCGACCCGAAGCCCATGGTCTTCTCGGGCATCTACCCGATCGACGGCAGCGACTACGCGGAGCTGCGCGAGGCCCTCGACAAGCTGAAGCTCTCGGATGCCTCGCTGCAGTACGAGCCCGAGACCTCGGTCGCGCTGGGCTTCGGCTTCCGCTGCGGGTTCCTGGGGCTCCTGCACCTCGAGATCATCACCGAGCGCCTCTCGCGCGAGTTCGGTCTCGACCTCATCACCACCGCCCCGTCGGTGACGTACGAGGTCACGACCGACACCGGCGAGGTCGTCTCGGTCACCAACCCGAGCGAATACCCCGACGGGCGCGTCGCCGAAGTGTCCGAGCCCATCGTGAAGGTCGGCATCCTGCTTCCGAAGGACTACGTAGGCACGGTCATGGAGCTCTGCCAGTCGCGCCGCGGCACCCTGCTCGGCATGGACTACCTCAGCGAAGACCGCGTCGAGCTCCGCTACAACATGCCGCTCGGCGAGATCGTCTTCGATTTCTTCGACCACCTGAAGTCCCGCACGCAGGGGTACGCGAGCCTCGACTACGAACCGGCCGGTCAGCAGACCGCCGACCTCGTGAAGGTCGACATCCTGCTGCAGGGCGAGAAGGTGGATGCCTTCAGCTCGATCGTCCACCGCGAGAAGGCGTACGGCTACGGCACGATGATGACCGAGCGCCTGCGCAAACTCATCCCGCGGCAGCAGTTCGAAGTGCCCATCCAGGCCGCCATCGGCGCCCGCATCATCGCGCGCGAGAACATCCGCGCGATCCGGAAAGACGTTCTGGCCAAGTGCTACGGCGGTGACATCACCCGCAAGCGCAAGCTGCTCGAGAAGCAGAAGGAAGGCAAGAAGCGCATGAAGATGGTGGGTCGCGTCGAGGTTCCCCAGGAGGCGTTCATCGCCGCCCTGTCCGGCGACGTCGAGACCAAGAAGTAGCGCTCACAACCGAGAGGGGTGGATATGCGCAGGCAGAACTTCACCGACGACACGGTCGACTATGCGGCGGTCGGCGCCACCCAGGCGCACGACCTCATGCAGTATCCGCCCGAGCACTCGGTGCCCGCGGAAGAGGCGTGGCGCATCGGCAGCGGCGAGGAGCGGTTCACCGCCGCCGGCGACCTGTTGCTGTCCTGGGCGCCGCTGCGGTCCGAGGAGCTGAGCATCAGCGACGTGCGCCCGGCCACCGACGGCGGCTACTCGGGTGTGGCTTTCGATGCCGACGGCGCTCCGGTCGCCCCCAGTCGCCTCGAATCCGAGCAGCGGTTCGCGGCCGACGGCACGCCCTTCGTCCGCCCCGGCACGAGCGTCCGCGTCCACGGCAAGGTCGACGGGCACCGGGCCGACGCCCATCTGCGCGTGATCTCGGTGTTCGAGGAGCCGCGACGGGTGGGATACATCCTCGGCACCGTCGGACACTCGATCGTCAGCGGCGAAGAGCTGTTCTCGGTCGAGTGGCGCGACAACGACGAGGTGTGGTTCGTGGTGCGGGCTTTCGACCGTCCCACGGCGCCGTCCTACCGCGTGTTCCTCGGTCTCGTCCGCCGTCGCCGTCGCGCACTGTTCCAGCGGTACCTGCGAGCGATCTCGCCGCTGTACACGTCCTGATGGGCGGACCGCTCCCGCTCGGCGATCCGGCCCCCGTCGACGGACACCTGCCCGACGACCTGTCCATCGATCCCGCCGCGGATTTCGGCGTCTACCTGCACGTGCCGTTCTGCCGTGTCCGGTGCGGCTACTGCGACTTCAACACCTACACCTCGAGCGAGCTGCGGGGGGCGCGGCAGGAGGACTTCGCCGACACGCTCACCGCCGAAGTGCGTCTGGCGGGCGCGGTGATGGATGCCACGGGCGCGCGGCGCGCGGCATCCACCGTGTTCTTCGGAGGCGGGACCCCCACCCTGCTGCCGCCGGGCGACCTCGCACGCATGCTCGGATCGGTCCGGGACGAGTTCGGTATCGCCGACGAAGCCGAGGTCACGGTCGAGGCGAATCCCGACACGGTCGACGACCGCGTCGCCGAGACGCTGGCGGCCGCCGGCGTGACGCGACTGTCGATCGGCATGCAGTCCGCGCAGCCGCACGTCCTGGCGGTGCTCGACCGCACGCACGACCCGCGCAACGTCGCGACCGCGGTGGCATCCGCCCGCCGCGCCGGGCTCGACGTCTCGCTCGATCTCATCTACGGTGCGCCGGGGGAGTCGCTCGACGACTGGCGCGCGTCTCTCGAGACGGCCGCGGGGCTGCGGCCCGATCACGTCTCCGCGTACGCGCTGATCGTCGAGGACGGCACGAAGCTCGCCCGGCAGATCCGTTCGGGCGCGGTGCAGATGCCGGACGACGACCTCCAGGCCGACATGTACGAGCTCGCCGACGACCTGCTCGCCGGCGCCGGCTACGACTGGTACGAGGTGTCGAACTGGGCGACCGACCCCGCCCATCGCTCGCGTCACAACCTCGCCTACTGGCGGGGAACGGACTGGTGGGGCTTCGGCCCCGGGGCGCACAGCCACGTCGCCGGGCTCCGCTGGTGGAACGTCAAGCATCCCGCGGCCTACGCCCAGCGGCTGGCGGCGGGGGAGTCCCCGGCGGCGGCACGCGAGCGGCCCGACGAGACCGCCCGGCGCCTGGAGTCCGTGCTGCTGCGCAGCCGCATCCGCGAGGGCCTGCCGGTGTCCGAGCTGCTCGGCGAGGGCCGGAAGGCCGTGGCATCCCTCATCGCCGACGGTCTCATCGAGGGCGCCGACGCCGTGCGCGGACGCATCGTCCTGACACGTCGTGGACGGCTGCTCGCCGACGCCGTCGTGCGGGCTCTCACCGCCTGAGCGCGCTTCCGACTCGGCGGCGGACAGGTGCTCTAGAATTGGCACTCAGGTGTCCGGAGTGCCAGAAGGAGGGAGCCGGCCATGGTGTCAGAACGCGGCCTGCAGGTGCTCCGCGCGATCGTCCAGGACTACGTCGACACGCGCGAGCCCGTCGGAAGCAAGGCGATCGTCGAACGGCACGCCTTCGGCGTGTCGGCGGCGACGATCCGCAACGACATGGCGCTGCTCGAGGACGAGGACCTCATCGTGGCGCCGCACACGTCGTCCGGCCGCGTGCCCACCGACAAGGGCTACCGCGTCTTCGTCGACCACCTCGCCGAGCTGCGACCGCTGTCGACGGCGCAGCGCAGCGCCATCACCTCTTTCCTCGATGAGGCGGGCGACCTCGACGATCTGCTCTCGCGCACCGTCCGGGCGCTGACGCAGCTGACCGGCCAGGTCGCGATCGTCCAGTACCCCTCGTTCGCCCGCGCCAACCTCTCGCACGTCGAGCTCGTCGCCCTCGGCGGCCCTCGGGTGCTCGTCATCCTCGTCACCGACACCGGACGTGTCTCACAGCGCATCGCGCTCGTGCCGATCGAGCCGACCGAGAGCGACATCGTGCAGTTGCGCGCTCGCGTGGGTGCGCTGCTGGTCGGCCGGAGTGTCGCCGACTGCGCGCAGGCGGTCGCCACGGCCGACGGTCCGCGCACTGGAAACGCTCTCGACGCGATCGCGGATGCGGTGCTGCGCGTCGTCGGGGAGGAACTCGAGGAGTTCCGCCAGGACCGTCTGGTCATGGCCGGCGCGGCGACCCTCGCGAAACGCGAATCCGACTTCCGGGGGAGCATCTACCCGCTCCTCGAAGCCATCGAGGAGCAGGTCACCCTGTTGCGGCTGATGACCGAGATGGTCGCCGACGAGCAGGGCCTCTCGGCGAGCATCGGACGGGAGAACGAACCGTTCGGCCTGGTGGAGGCATCCGTCCTCGCCAGTCGGTACGACGGATCCGCCGGCGGCGCGCGCGTGGGGCTCCTCGGTCCCACGCGGATGGACTACTCCTCCAACCTCGCGGCGGTCCGTGCCGTCGCGCACTACCTGACCCGGATGCTCGAAGACGACGAGACCGCTCGTTGACGGGCACCGCACCGAAACGGATCGACCCCGCATGAGCGGGCAGGAAGGCGACTGTGGCTGACCACTACGAGGTCCTCGGCGTCGAACGCGACGCGAGCCCCGAAGACATCAAGAAGGCGTACCGGCGCCTGGCCCGTCAACTGCACCCCGACGTCAACCCGGGCGCCGACGCGTCCGAGCGGTTCAAGCTCGTCACCCACGCCTACGACGTGCTGAGCGACCCCGAGCAGCGCCGCCGCTACGACATGGGCGGCGACCAGAACGCCTTCGGCGGCGGCGGAGCGGCCGGCTTCGGCGGCTTCAGCGACATCTTCGAGACGTTCTTCGGCGGAGCCCAGGGCGGCGGCGGCCGTGGTCCGCGCCCCCGGTCGCGCCGGGAGCGCGGCCAGGACGCCCTCGTCCGCGTCACTCTGCAGCTGGGCGACGTGGTCTTCGGCGTCCACCGCGACCTCGAGGTCGACACCGCCGTGCTCTGCGAGACCTGTCAGGGCGCGTGCACGCAACCGGGGACCAGCGAGGTGACCTGCGACATCTGCCACGGCTCGGGCCACGTGCAGCGCACGGTCCGCAGCCTCCTCGGCAACGTCGTGACCAGCCAGCCCTGCAGCGTCTGCCAGGGACACGGCACGACCATCCCGTACCCCTGCGGGACGTGCCAGGGCCAGGGCCGTGTGCGGGCGCGCCGCACGGTGTCGGTGGACATCCCCGCCGGTGTCGAGACGGGCCTGCGCCTGCAGCTCCCCGGCTCGGGCGAGGTCGGCCCCGCGGGCGGGCCCAACGGCGACCTGTACCTGGAGATCACGGTCGAGGCGCACGACGCGTTCAGCCGCGAGGGCGACGACCTGCTCGCCACCCTCGAGGTGTCGATGCCGGATGCCATCCTCGGCACCACCACGACGATCGAGTCGCTCGACGGCAGCGTCGACCTCGAGGTGCGGGCGGGCGTGCAGTCCGGCGATGTGCTCACGATCAAGGGCCGCGGCATCACGCCGCTGCGCGGCAGCCAGCGCGGCGACCTGAAAGTCGGCGTGCACGTCGTGACCCCGACCCGTCTGGACCACAAGGAGCGCGCCCTCATCGAGGAGTTCGCCAAGCGGACGAAGGCGCCGGCGCCTCGCCTGGCCGAGCACCAGCAGGGCCTGTTCTCGAAGTTCCGCGACCGCTTCCGGCACTGATCGTGGCGCTGCATTTCGTCACCGACGACGCGTCGGGCGCCGGTGTCGGCGACGTGGTCGTGCTGACCGGACCCGAGGCGCACCACGCCGCCGCGGTGCGCCGCGTCCGCGTCGACGAGCCGGTGACGCTGGGCGACGGCCGCGGGGTGTGGCTCGACGGTGTGGTCACGGCCGCGGCGCCGAAGCAGGTGGACGTTCGGGTCACCGGTCGCGCCGAGATCCCCGCACCGTCCCCCCGCATCGTGCTCGTCCAGGCGCTCGCGAAGGGCGACCGCGATGAGCTCGCGGTGCAGGCGGCGACCGAGCTGGGGGTCGACGTGATCGTGCCCTGGCAGGCCGCGCGGAGCGTGTCGCGATGGGATGCCAAGGCGGAGAAGGGTCTCGCCCGCTGGCGCACGATCGTCCGTGAGGCCGCGAAGCAGGCGCACCGCGCGTGGGTCCCCGAGGTCGAGGGTGTCGCGCGCCTGGCGGATCTGGTCGCGCGGGCGCGCACGGCGAACGTCTTCGTGCTGGAGCCGTCCGCGGTCGAGCGGCTGACCGCCGTGGCATCCGATCCGCTCGACGATCGCGACGTCGTGCTCGTGGTGGGACCCGAAGGAGGGATCGCGCCCGAGGAGCTCGACGCCCTGCGCACGGCCGGCGCGCGCCTGGTGCGCCTCGGCGACACGGTCCTGCGCACGTCGACCGCGGGCGCGGCGGCGATCTCCGTGCTCTCGGCGTCGACCGGCCGCTGGTAGCGGACGACCGCGCCCGGCCCTCTGTCGGACCCCGTCGATAGACTGGATGCCATGACCGAGCCGTCGATCTTCACGCGCATCCTCCAGGGCGAGATCCCCGCCGAGATCGTCGCCGAGACCGAGAACGTCTTCGCGATCCGCGACATCGCGCCGCAGGCGCCGGTTCACCTGCTCGTGATCCCCAAGACCGAGCAGTACCGCAACGTCGTCGAGCTGGCCGCCGGCGACCCCGACCTGCTGACCGAGATCGTGGGATTGGCGAACTCCGTCGCCGCAGAACACGCCGACGGCGACTTCCGGCTCGTCTTCAATACCGGCGCCGCTGCCGGCCAGACGGTCTTCCATGTACACGCCCACGTTCTCGCGGGCGGACTGAACGAAAAGAGCACGGGTGGCTGATTCCCCCGAAGAACCCGTCGTCGAGCGTCTGTACGCCGACGGCGTCGCCATGGTCCAACTCCTCGGCCCGCAGGACCGCCTGCTGCGCGTCGTCGAGAAGGAGCACCCCGAGGTCGACGTGCACGTGCGCGGCAACGAGATCACCCTTTCCGGGGGAGCCGCGGCGGTGACGGCCGCCAAGGGCCTGGTCGAAGAACTGCTCACCATGACCCGCCGCGGCCAGGGGCTCGACCCGTCCGACGTCTCGAGCTCGAGCCGTATGCTGCGCTCCGACGGCGGCCCGCGCCCGTCCGAGGTCCTCGGCGAGGCGATCCTGTCGTCCCGCGGCAAGGTCATCCGTCCCAAGACCCTGGGCCAGAAGGCCTACGTCGACGCGATCGAAGAGAACACCATCGTGTTCGGCATCGGACCCGCCGGTACCGGCAAGACCTATCTCGCGATGGCGAAGGCCGTCCAGGCCCTGCAGCGCAAAGAAGTCAGCCGCATCATCCTGACGCGCCCGGCCGTCGAAGCGGGGGAGCGTCTCGGGTTCCTCCCCGGGAGCCTGACCGACAAGATCGATCCCTATCTGCGGCCGCTCTACGACGCGCTCAACGAGATGATGGACCCCGACATCGTGCCGAAGCTCATGGCCACGGGCACCATCGAGGTCGCGCCGCTGGCCTACATGCGCGGGCGCACCCTGAACGATTCGTTCGTCGTCCTCGACGAGGCGCAGAACACCACGCCCGAGCAGATGAAGATGTTCCTCACCCGCCTCGGGTTCGGCACGCGCATGGTCGTCACCGGCGACATCACGCAGATCGACCTGCCGCAGGGGGCGTCGGGTCTCCGACTGGTCACGCGCGTGCTCGGCGACATCGACGACATCCACTTCTCCTACCTCACCAGCGCCGACGTCGTGCGCCACACGCTCGTGGGCCGTATCGTCGATGCGTACAGCGAATACGACGAGAAGCGTCTCGTGGCCCGTCGCGAACGTGACGAGGCATCCGAATTCGCCAACCGTGCCGAACGCCGCGGCGCGGCCCGTCCCGCGGGTCCGCGCGATCACCTCCCGAGACGAAACCGCTCTTCATGACGATCGAGATCAACAACGAATCCGGCCACGACGTCGACGAGCAGGTGCTGCTGCGTCTGATGGAGTACAACCTCGCCGAGCTCCACGTGAGCCCCGACGCCGATGTCGCCATCGTGCTCGTCGACGAGGGCGCGATGGAGTCGCTCCACGTGCAGTGGATGGACGAGCCCGGTCCGACCGACGTGCTGAGCTTCCCGATGGACGAGCTGCGCCCCGGAACCGAGGACGCCCCGACGCCGGCCGGTCTGCTGGGCGACATCGTGCTCTGCCCGGCGGTGGCCGAGACGCAGGCCGTCGCGGCGAAGCACTCCACGCAGGACGAGCTCATCCTCCTCACCACCCACGGCCTCCTGCACCTCCTCGGCTTCGACCACGCCGAACCCGACGAGGAGCGCGAGATGTTCGGCTTGCAGCGAGAGCTCATCACCGGTTTCCAGGCCGTCGAGCGCCGCCGCCGCGCATGACCGCAACCCTCCTCCTCGTCGCCGCCCTCCTCCTCGTCGCCTTCGGCGGCTTCATGGCGGCGTCCGAGGCGGCGCTGGGGGTGACCTCTCGCGCCGATCTGACCGAGCTCGGCGCCGGCGGTCGCAACGCGCGCTCTCTCCAGCGCATCGCCGACGACCCGAGCGCCCACGTCACGGCGGTGGTGTTCATCCGCGTGCTCGCCGAGACCACCGCGGCCGTCCTCGTCGCGGCCGCCTTCATGCTCCTGTTCGACAACATCTGGCTCGCGTTGATCGCGGCGGCCGTGCTGATGACCGGGATCTCCTTCGTCGCGGTGGGCGCGAGCCCCCGGGCGGTGGGGCGTCAGCATGCGACCGGTCTGCTGCGCGGCGGGGCCCCGATCATCCGCGGCATGCGCATCCTGCTGGGACCGCTGGCGCACGGGCTGGTCGCGGTCGGCGACCGGATCACCCCGGGTGTCGCGCGCTCGACCTCGTTCGCGTCCGAGGAGCAGCTCCTCAGCATCATCGACGAGGCCGCCGAGAACGAGCTCATCGAAGAGGACGACCGCGAGCTGATCCACTCGGTGTTCGACTTCACCGACCGATATGTGCGCGAGGTCATGGTGCCGCGCACCGACATGGTCACGGTGGATGCCGCGGCCACGACCCGTGAGGCCCTCGCGCTGTTCCTCGACAAGGGCGTGTCGCGGGTGCCCCTCGCCGACGACGAGGCCGACGACATCGTGGGCATGCTGTACCTCAAAGATCTGGTGCAGTTCGGGTTCCGTGACGAGGCGGGCTGGCGCGATGCGCCGATCCGCCGCATCGCGCGCCCGGCCGTGTTCGTCCCCGAGACCATGAAGGCCGAGACCCTTCTGCAGCAGATGAAGAAGGATGCCGTGCACGTGTGCCTCGCCGTCGACGAGTACGGCGGTGTCTCCGGGCTCGTGACGCTGGAAGACCTCATCGAGGAACTCGTGGGCGAGATCTCCGACGAGTACGACGCCCCGTCGACGGAGGTCGTGCCGTTGGACGACGGCCGCTATCGGGTGAGCGCGCGTCTGGGGCTCGACGAGGTCGGCGACCTGTTCGGTCTCGAGCTCGACGACGAGGACGTGGATTCCATCGGCGGACTGCTGGGCAAGGCGCTCGGGCGGATTCCGCAGCCCGGTGCCACCGCCGAGCACTCCGGCCTGGTGATGACCGGCGGCGCGTCCCGGGGACGCAATCGCGGCATCGCGACGGTGATCGTCGAGCGCGCCGAGGACGACGACGATGATGACGACGAGACGGCGCCCGCGGGCTCCGCTCGCGAGAGGAACGACAGATGAGCGACTCCCGATCCGGCTTCGTGACCTTCGTGGGTCGCCCCAACGTGGGCAAGTCGACCCTCACGAACGCGCTGGTGGGCGAGAAGGTCGCGATCACGAGCGACAAGCCGCAGACCACGCGTCGCGCGATCCGCGGCATCGTCAACCGCCCCGGCGGCCAGCTCGTGGTCGTGGACACTCCCGGCATCCATCGCCCGCGCACCCTCCTCGGGCAGCGCCTCAACGACCTCGTCGAGCAGGTGCTGGGCGACGTCGACGTCATCGCCTTCTGCGCGCCCGCCACCGAGAAGGTGGGCCCCGGCGACCGTCGCATCGCGGAATCGCTGTCCGGCTATCCGCGGGCGAAGAAGGTCGCCCTGGTGACGAAGACGGATGCCGCGACCCGCGAGCAGATCACCGAGCGCCTCATCGAGGTCGATGCGCTCCGCGAGGACTGGGCAGCGGTCATCCCGCTGTCCGCCGTGACGCGGGACCAGCTCGACGTGCTGAGCGACGAGCTGCTGGCGCTGATGCCCGTGGGGCCCGCGCTGTACCCGGACGACGTGGTCACCGACGAGTCGCTCGAGGACAGGATCGCCGAGATCATCCGCGAGGCGGCCCTCGACGGCGTGCGCGACGAGCTCCCGCACTCCATCGCGGTCACCATCGAGGATGTGGCGCCGCGCGAGGGCAGCGATCTCACCGACGTCTTCGCGAACATCGTTGTCGAGCGAGACAGCCAGAAGGCGATCATCATCGGTCACAAGGGATCCCGTCTGGCCGGTGTGGGCGCCCGCGCGCGCAAGGGCATCGAGCCTCTCGTGGGCACCCGGGTATACCTGTCCCTGCACGTGCGCGTGGCCAAGGAGTGGCAGCGCGACCCCAAGCAGCTCGGCCGCCTCGGGTTCTGACCCGGACGCCCGCGACGAGAGGACGACAATCATGGCGAAGCAGTGGCGGGCGCACGAGGCCGGTCCGGTCGAGAACTGGACGTTCGACGACGTCGACGTCCCGGCACCCGGACCGGGCGAGGTCACGATCCGCGTCCGCGCGGCCGGGATCAACCCCGCGGATGCCAAGCACGTCGCGTCCGAGCGACCCGGTGCCGAGTTCCCCGTCGCCATCGGGTACGAGCTGTCCGGTGAGATCGCGGCGATCGGCCCCGATGCGATCGGGGGATCGGGCCCGCTGCGGATCGGCGACGAGGTCGTGGCCTTCCGCGTCCAGGGCGCGTACGCGACGGAACTCACCGTCCCCGCGCGCGACGTGTTCGCCAAGCCCGCGACGCTCTCGCACGCCGAGGCCGCGAACCTGCTCCTCGCCGGCACGACCGCGGCCGAGATGATCCAGGTCACCCGCGCGACCGCGGGCGAGACCGTGCTGCTGCACGCCGCCTCGGGGGCCGTGGGCGTGAGCCTTCTGCAGCAGGCGCGGGTGCTCGGCATCCGGGTCATCGGCACGGTCGGTCCCGACGCCGAGGAGTCCGCGGAGCGCGTGCGCCGGTTCGGTGGCATCCCCGTCGCATACGGCGAGGGACTCCAGGCGCGGGTGGTCGAGGCTGCCGCGGGCGAACCCATCGCCGCCGCGTGGGACGCCGTCGGCACCGACGAGGCCATCGACGTGTCGCTCGCGCTCGTGGCCGAACGCGACCGCATCGTCACGATCGTCGCGCCGCAGCGCGCCGAGTCCGACGGCATCCTGTGGGTCGCCGGCGCCCGACCCGAGAACGCCCGGTTCCGTGACATCGCGCGCGCGCACGTCCTCGAGCTCGCGGCGTCCGGGGATCTCGAGGTTCCCGTCGCCCGCACCTTCGCGCTGGCCGACGCTCGGGAGGCCGTGCGGTTCGTGATGCAGGGACATCCGGGCGGCAGGGTCGCGCTGCTGCCGTGACCGGGTCGCCGTTCGTGCTACCGCCGGCGCCCGCGCGTCTCGAGGTCGTCCGCGAGCGTGTGCGGCTGAGACCGATCGTCGACACCGACGTGGATGCCATGGTCGCCTATCGCGGCGACCCCGACGTCTGTCGATTCCTCCCGTTCGATCCCCAGAGCGGCGAGGACATCCGTCAGCGCATCGGCCACCTGTTCGGCGGAACGACCCTGGCGGGCGAGAACGGGGGAGTGGTCCTCGCGATCGAGCGGCGCGATGATGCGGCCGTGATCGGCGACCTCGTGCTGTTCCATCTCGACGCGGGCTCCGGGACGGCGGAGGTCGGCTGGGTCGTGAGCCCCGCGGCCGCCGGCCGGGGGCTCGCCACCGAGGCCGTGCGCGCGCTGGTGGACACGGCCTTCACGGTCTACGGGCTGCGGCGGCTCGTCGCGCGCATCGACGCCGAGAACACCCGCTCGATCGCCCTTGCGGAACGCCTCGGCATGCGGCGCGAGGCGCACCTCGTCGAGAACGAATGGTTCAAGGGCTGCTGGAGCGACGAACTGGATTACGCGCTGCTGTCGCGCGAGTGGACGGTACGCGCGTGAGGAGCGCCGCGCGCGAGTGCTACGATCGCAGAATGCGCTTCGGTGGCCTGCTTCTTCTTAGCTGCCGCGACGAGTCCTCGTTCTAAGGGCCTTCCTCGTCGCGGAGCTCGTCGTCGGCCCCTTCAGACAGACAAGAGAAGCGACCCCCTCATGAAGAACACGCAGAAGCCCACGTCCGCTCCGGTCCACAAGTACCGCCCGTTCCACGAGCAGATCCGCGTCGACCTGCCCGACCGCACGTGGCCGAGCAAGCGCATCGAGACCGCACCCCGCTGGTGCGCCGTCGACCTGCGCGACGGAAACCAGGCCCTCATCGACCCGATGAGCCCCGAACGCAAGCGGGTCATGTTCGACCTGCTCGTGAAGATGGGCTACAAGGAGATCGAGGTCGGGTTCCCGAGCGCCAGCCAGACCGACTTCGACTTCGTCCGTCAGCTGATCGAGGAAGACCTCATCCCCGACGACGTCACGATCCAGGTGCTGACCCAGGCCCGTGAGCACCTGATCGCCCGCACGTACGAGTCCATCGCCGGAGCGAAGCAGGCCATCGTCCACCTGTACAACTCCACGTCGGTGCTGCAGCGCGAGGTCGTGTTCCGCACCGACCAGCAGGGCGTCGTCGACATCGCCCTTGAGGGTGCCCGTCTGTGCAAGAAGTACGAGGCGACGATCCCCGAGACGCAGGTCTTCTACGAGTACTCGCCCGAGAGCTACACGGGCACCGAGCTGGAATTCGCGCTGCGGATCTGCAACGAGGTGCTGGAGGTCTTCCAGCCGACGCCCGAGCGCAAGGTCATCCTGAACCTGCCCGCCACGGTCGAGATGGCCACGCCGAACGTCTACGCCGACTCCATCGAGTGGATGTCGCGGAACCTGAACCACCGCGAGAACGTCATCCTGTCGCTGCACCCGCACAATGACCGCGGCACCGCGGTCGCCGCGGCCGAACTCGGGTACATGGCCGGGGCCGACCGGATCGAGGGATGCCTCTTCGGCAACGGTGAGCGCACCGGCAACGTCGACCTCGTCGCTCTGGGCGTCAACCTGCTGACGCAGGGCATCGACCCGCAGATCGACTTCAGCGACATCGACCAGGTCAAGCGCACCGTCGAGTACTGCAACCAGCTGCCCGTCCCCGAGCGCAGCCCGTGGGCCGGCGACCTGGTCTTCACCGCGTTCAGCGGTTCGCATCAGGATGCCATCAAGAAGGGCTTCGAGGCGATGGAGGCCCGCGCGGCCGCCGAAGGCAAGAGCATCGACGACATCGAATGGGCTGTTCCGTACCTGCCCATCGATCCGAAGGATCTGGGGCGGTCCTACGAGGCCGTGATCCGCGTGAACTCGCAGTCCGGCAAGGGAGGCGTCGCCTACCTGCTGAAGGCCGACCACGCGCTCGACCTGCCGCGGAAGCTGCAGATCGAGTTCTCCGGTGTCGTCCAGGCCCGCACCGATGCCGAGGGCGGCGAGGTCTCCAGCGGCCAGATCTGGGACATCTTCACCGACGAGTACCTGCCCACGACCGAGGACGACCAGCGTTGGGGCCGCTTCGAGCTGCTGTCGACGCGCTCGTCGAGCGACATGTCGGGCGACGTCTCCCTCGAGGTGACGCTGCGCGACGGCGAGTCGACGCACCCGGCTTCGGCGGTCGGCAACGGCCCGGTCGCGGCGTTCCTCGAGATCGTGCGTGCGCAGGGCTTCGACGTCACGCTGTACGACTACGTGGAGCACGCGCTCAGCTCCGGCGGCGATGCGCAGGCGGCGGCGTACATCGAGCTGCAGGTCGACGACCAGCGCCTGTGGGGCGTCGGCATCGACAACGACATCTCGACGGCGTCGCTCAAGGCGATCGTCTCGGGCGTGAACCGCGCGATCCGCACGCGTCAGCGCTCCGGCGCCCTCGCCGGCGTCTGAGACCACGGCCGTGGCCTACGCCCACGGACACCACGAGAGCGTGCTGCGTTCCCACGCGGCACGGACCGTCGCCGATTCGGCGGCCTACCTGGTGTCCTCGCTGTTCGCCGGTGCCCGCGTCCTGGACGTGGGCGCCGGCCCCGGCACCATCACCGTCGACCTCGCCGACCGGGTCTTCCCGGGGCAGGTCGTCGGGATGGATGCCGCCCCCGATGTCGTCGAGGTCGCCCGCGCCGCGATCGGCGAGCGGACCAACGTCGAGTTCCGCGTCGGCGACGCGTACGCCCTCGACGCCCCTGACGCCTCGTTCGACATCGTCCACGCGCATCAGACCCTGCAGCACCTCGCTCGCCCGGTCGATGCGCTCCGGGAGTTCCGGCGAGTCGCCGGCCCGGACGGCCTGGTCGCGGCGCGCGACGTGGACTACGGCGGGGTGATCTGGCATCCACGGGTGCCCGCTCTGGACGAGTGGCTCGAGATCTACCACGGCGTGCATCGCGGATCGTCGGGGGAGCCCGACGCGGGCCGCGCGCTCAAGGCGTGGGCGCGCGAGGCGGGTTTCACCCGTATCGAGGCGAGTGCGAGCGTCTGGGTGTTCGACACGCCCGAGAAGCGGGAATGGTGGGGCGGCATGTGGGCCGATCGCGTGCTCGCGTCCGCGTTCGCCGGCCACGCCCGCCGTCTCGGTCTCGCCGACGATGCGACGCTCGAGCGCATCTCCGCCGCGTGGCGCGAGTGGGCCGCCCACCCCGACGGCTGGATCCTCCTCCCGCACGGCGAGATCCTCGCGCGCGCCTGACTCCCGCGTGAGGGGTCGATATCCGTCGCCGGGAATCCCCGGAAGCGACGGATCTCGACCCCTTACGCGTCCGCGTCGTCGACGCGGATGATCGGGATGCCGGTGGTCTCTACCGCCACCTTGCGGCGGTAGAGCTTGCGCTGCTCGGGGAGCGACAGGTCGAAGAGCACGGCGAGCACGCGGATGACGGTCGTCACGACGACGCCGATGACGGCCGCGACGGGGAGCGGCACGCCGAACGCCGCCGCCGTGGCGAGCACGGCGCACCCTCCTCCGGCCGCAACGGCGTACAGGGACCCGACGTGCATGATCGCGACGGGAAGTCCCATCAGCACGTCGCGCAGCACGCTGCCGCCCGCCGCCGCCACGACGCCGACGAACACCGCCGGGACCGCGGGGAGTCCGAGGGCGAGCGCCTTCGACGTGCCGAACGCGCCGAACAGACCGATGACCACCGCGTCGAGCAGGACGATCGCGCGGTTGAGGCGTTGGAAGATCCCCGACAGCAGCATCCCGACGAGCGAGGCGACCGTGGCGGTGAGGAGGTACCAGTTGTTCTGCAGCGTCGCCGGGGTGAGTCCCAGGAGCAGGTCGCGGATGAGACCACCGCCCATGCCGAGCAGGATGCCGATGATCGCGACGCCCAGGAGATCGAGGCGGCGCTGGCCCTGGAACCCGGAGGCGAAGAGCGCGCCCTGCACACCTCCGAGGGCGACGGCGGTGAGGTCGGCCCACAGCGGGATGATGAAGACGGGCGGGTTCACGGCATCCATTGTCCCGTCCCGCACGCGCGGGGACGCGCGCGGCGCACCGCCGACTCCCGGCGTGCCGGGCGGATAATGGACTGTGCCCACCTACCGCGACGAAGTCGTGGTCCTGCGTACCCACAAGCTGGGGGAGGCGGACCGCATCGTCACCCTCCTCAGTCGTCGTCACGGCAAGATCCGTGCCGTGGCGAAGGGCGTGCGCCGCACCTCTTCCCGTTTCGGTTCGCGGCTGGAACCGTTCATGGTGGCGGACGTGCAGCTGTACCAGGGCCGCAACCTCGACATCGTGCAGCAGGCCGAGTCGCTCGGCGCCTACGGGGCCGACATCGCGCAGCACTACGACCGGTACACCACGGCCAGCGCGATGGTCGAGACAGCGGATCGGCTGAACGAGGCCGAGGCCACGCCCCAGCAGTACCTCCTGCTGGTCGGGGGGCTCCGCTCCCTCGCTCGGGGCGACCACGCGGCCCGGAGCGTGCTGGACTCCTACCTCCTGCGCGCCATGGCGCTGTCGGGCTGGGCCCCGGGACTCGGGGAGTGCGCGCGCTGCGGCACGGTCGGGGAGCACGACTACTTCCTCGCCCAGCTCGGGGGCGTCGTGTGCTCGGCGTGCGCCCCCGCGGGCTCGCCACGGGTCGCGCGCGACACCGTCGACCTGCTGCGTGCGCTCATCGCGGGGGAGTGGGACGTCGTGGACGCGGCCCCGGATCGCACCACCGCCGCCGCCTCCGGACTCGTCGCCACCTACGCCCAGTTCCACCTGGAGCGCGGCATCCGTTCCCTCTCGCACCTGGAATCGAGTCGATGACCCCGAAGCCGTTCACGCACCGCAACGCCGAGCCCTACCGGCCGCTCGATTGGACCGGGGAGTATCCGCCGACCTTCCCGAAGGGATCGGTTCCGGCGCACATCGCGATCGTCATGGACGGCAACGGCCGCTGGGCGAACCGCCGGGGCCTTCCGCGGATCGAAGGGCATCGGGCGGGCGAGGCGACCATCCTCGACATCGTCGCGGGAGCGATCCAGGCCGGGGTGAAGCACCTGTCGCTGTACGCGTTCTCCACCGAGAACTGGACGCGGTCGCCCGACGAGGTCCGCTTCCTCATGGGATTCAACCGCGAGGTGCTGCAGCGCCGCCGCGACCAGCTGAACGAATGGAACGTGCGCGTGCGCTGGGCGGGGCGACGGCCGCGCCTGTGGGGTTCGGTCATCAACGAGCTGCAGGCCGCGGAGCGCCTCACCGCGGGCAACGACGGACTGACCCTGACGATGTGCGTCAACTACGGCGGTCGTCTGGAGATCGTGGATGCCATGCGGCGCATCGGCGAGGATGTCGCCGCCGGCAAGGTGAAGCCCTCGGCCATCACCGAGAAGATGATCGCGAAGAACCTGTACCTGCCCGATATGCCCGACGTCGATCTGTTCGTCCGCTCGAGCGGGGAGCAGCGGACGTCGAACTTCCTCCTGTGGGAATCCGCCTACGCCGAGATGGTGTTCCTCGACACGCTCTGGCCGGACTTCCGTCGCGCCCACCTGTGGGACGCGATCAGCCGCTACGTCTCCCGGGATCGGCGCTTCGGCGGGGCCGTGGACGCCCCGAGCGCGACGTGAATGCCGTTTTCGGAATAAGCCCCTCACCCGAAAGGTTGCACACGACATGACGGATGCCATCAAGATCGACGTGTGGAGCGACATCGCCTGCCCCTGGTGCTACATCGGGAAGCGCAATCTCGAGAACGGCCTCGCGGCCACCGCCGGTGACGACGACGCACCGGTCGTCGAGATCGAGTACCACTCGTTCGAGCTCTCACCCGACACCCCCGTCGACTTCGTCGGCGGCGAGGTGGACTACCTGTCCCAGCACAAGGGCATCTCGCCGGCTCAGGCACGGGAGATGCTCGACCGCGTCACCGGCGTGGCCGCGGAGGCGGGCCTCGAGTACCGCTTCGACATCCTGCAGCACACGAACACGGTGAAGGCGCACGAGCTGCTCCACTTCGCCAAGGAGCAGGGGCGACAGCTCGAGCTCTCCGAGCGCCTCATGGCGGCGTACTTCCTCGAGGGCAAGCACGTCGGCCGCGACGACGACCTCGTGGAGCTGGCGGTGGAGATCGGCCTGGATGCCGAGCGGGCACGGGAGGCGCTGGCTTCGGGCCGCTTCCGCGACGCGGTGCGGGCCGACCAGGCGCAGGCCCAGGCGTACGGCATCAGCGGCGTCCCGTTCTTCGTCATCGACGGCAAGTACGGCGTCAGCGGGGCCCAGCCGGTCGAGGCCTTCACGCAGATCGCCCGCCAGGTGTGGGGCGAGCGTCGTGCGGCCGCGAACCAGCCGGAGACCGCGCAAGCGTGACCCCTCCTCCCCAGGCCATCCCGCGCCCTCCGCGGCACCGCGGGGGTGCGGGGTCTGGGAGAATGGAACGATGACCACGGCATTGGCCCCGGCGCGGACGCTCCGCATCGGCCCCCTCGAACTCGACGCCCCGGTCGTGCTCGCGCCCATGGCCGGAATCACCAACACGGCGTTCCGGCGACTGTGCCGCGAGTACGGCGCCGGGCTGTACGTCAGCGAGATGATCACGACGCGCGCGCTCGTCGAGCGCAACGACACCACGATGCGTCTCATCCGGCACCACGAGTCCGAGACGCCGCGCTCGATCCAGCTGTACGGCGTCGATCCCGCGACCGTCGAAGCGGCGGTGCGCCTGATCGTCGAGGAAGACCACGCCGATCACATCGATTTGAACTTCGGGTGCCCCGTGCCGAAGGTCACGCGACGCGGCGGCGGCGCGGCTCTTCCCTGGAAGACCACCCTCTTCCGCGAGATCGTCGAGCGGGCCGTGCGAGCGGCCGGCGACCTTCCCCTCACGATCAAGATGCGCAAAGGCATCGACACCGACCACCTCACGTATCTCGAGGCGGGCCGCATCGCCGAGGGCGCGGGCGTCGCGTCCATCGCGCTGCACGCGCGCACGGCATCCGAGTTCTACTCAGGGCACGCCGACTGGAGCGCGATCACGAAGCTCAAAGAGACGGTGACGAGCGTCCCGGTGCTCGGCAACGGCGACATCTGGTCGGCCGCCGACGCCGTCCGGATGATGGACGAGACCGGCTGCGACGGCGTCGTCGTCGGTCGCGGCTGCCTCGGGCGCCCCTGGCTGTTCGGCGATCTCGCCCGCGCGCTCGGCCGCCCGGGCGCCGCCGCCGGCGAGCCCGTCGACGCGACCCTCGGGTTCGTGGCGCAGGCGTTCCGGCGTCACGCGGAGCTGCTGGTCGAGTTCTTCGAAGACGAGGGGCGCGGATGCCGTGACATCCGCAAGCACGTCGCCTGGTACTTCAAGGGCTACCCGGTCGGCGGTGAGCTGCGTGCCAGCCTCGCGACCGCGTCGACCCTGGAAGAGATCGACGAACTGCTGGCGACGATGGATCTCGAGGCCCCGTATCCCGGCGAGGCGGCCGAGGGCCAGCGCGGTCGCGCCGGTACTCCCAAGCGTCCCGCTCTGCCCGACGGCTGGCTCGACTCGCGCGAGATCGGCGATGACGCCGGGCGCGCCCTCGCCGACGCGGAACTGCACCACAGTGGCGGGTGAGGCGGCGGTGAGCGTCGCACGCCCGTCGGGGTACGGCGACGTCGACGCCGCCCGGTTCCACGAAGAGCAGCACCGCTCGCAGCGCGACGATTTCGCCCGCGACCGCGCCCGCGTGCTGCACTCGGCGGCACTCCGCCGTCTCGCGGCGAAGACCCAGGTGCTGAGTCCCGCGAGCCCCGCGGACTTCGCGCGCAATCGCCTGACGCACTCGCTCGAGGTCGCGCAGGTGGGCCGCGAACTGGCGACCGCACTCGAGCTCTCACCCGACGTCGTCGACACCGCGTGTCTGAGCCACGACCTCGGTCACCCTCCGTTCGGCCACAACGGTGAGCGTGCGCTGAACGAGTGGGCGGAGGACATCGGGGGCTTCGAAGGCAACGCGCAGACGCTGCGCATCCTGACGCGTCTCGAGCCGAAGGTGATCGGCCCCGAGGGTCACTCGTTCGGTCTGAACCTCACCCGGGCGAGCCTGGATGCCACGTGCAAATACCCGTGGACGGCCGATGCCCCCCTTCCTGACCCGGGAGGGCGGCTGAAGTTCGGGGTCTACCCCGACGACGAGCCGGTGTTCCACTGGATGCGCGACGGCGCCCCCGGCCGGGTGCGCTGCATCGAGGCCGAGGTCATGGACCTCTCCGACGACATCGCCTACTCGGTGCACGACTTCGAGGACGCCGTCGTCAACCGCTACATCGACCCCGCCGCCCTGGCGTCCCCGGCCGGCCACGAGTCCCTTCTCACGGCGATCCAGACCTGGGTGGGGTACGACTTCTCGCGCGACGAACTGGCCGACGCGCTGTACCGCCTGATGCGCCTGCCCGAGTGGATCGGATCCTTCGACGGCTCGCGCCCGGCCCTCGCGCGGTTGAAGAACCTCACCTCCGATCTGATCGGTCGCTTCGCGCGGGCGGCCACCACGGCCACCCGTGACGCCTACCCGGCGAGCGATCTCACGCGCTACCGCGCGCACGTCGTCGTCCCGCGCGTCGTCGAGGCCGAGATGGCGGTCCTCAAGGGCATCATCGGCGCCACGGTCGTCTCGATCGACGGCCGCAAGGCGCTGTACCGCGAGCAGCGACGCGTGCTCAAGCGTCTGGCATC
The DNA here is from genome assembly GCF_001898305.1 of Microbacterium sp. 71-36. Classification (NCBI taxonomy): domain Bacteria; kingdom Bacillati; phylum Actinomycetota; class Actinomycetes; order Micrococcales; family Microbacteriaceae; genus Microbacterium; species Microbacterium sp. 71-36. The sequence goes on along the minus strand of NZ_MKTP01000001.1, from coordinate 297,542 downwards.
CGCCCTGTGGGAGAACCCGGGGTCGCTCGACACACTGCACCTGCCCGACTTCGAGAGCGCTCCGGACGACACCGCGCGGCGCCGCGTCGTCGTCGACCAGGTGGCGAGCCTCACCGATCAGCTCGCGATCGCCTGGCACGGCCGGCTCGTGGGCGAGGTGGATGCCGCCGAGCTCGGTGTCTGGGCACCGGGCGCCCGACCGCCGCGGGGAGCGGATGCCTGATGGCGGGGCGTATCCGGCAGGCCGATATCGACGAGGTCAAGGCGCGGGTCAACATCGCCGACGTCGTCGGTGAGCGCGTCGCGCTGAAGCCCGCCGGCGTCGGGTCGATGAAGGGCCTGTGCCCCTTCCATGACGAGCGCAGCCCCAGCTTCCACGTGCGCCCGCAGGTCGGGTACTACCACTGCTTCGGGTGCGGCGAGTCGGGCGACGTGTACTCGTTCCTGCGCGCGATGGACCATGTCTCGTTCACCGAGGCCGTCGAGCGCATGGCCGCTCGGGTCGGCTACACGCTCCACTACGAAGACGGCGGAGCCGCCCCCGAGACGACGGGGCGTTCGCGTCTGTACGCGGCCAACGCCGCGGCCGCGGAGTATTTCCGGGCACAGCTGATGTCGCCCGAGGCCGACACCGCCCGCCGGTTCCTCGGCGATCGCGGGTTCGACGCGGGGGCGGCCGCGCACTTCGGCGTCGGCTACGCGCCGAAGGGGTGGTCCTCGCTCATGGACCACCTGCTCGGGCAGAAGTTCTCGCGCGACGAGCTCGTGCAGGCGGGCCTGGTCTCCCAGGGGCAGCGCGGGGTCTACGACCGGTTCCGCGGTCGGGTCGTCTGGCCGATCCGCGACGTCACCGGGCAGGTCATCGGGTTCGGCGCCCGCAAGCTGTACGACGACGACCAGGGACCCAAGTACCTCAACACGCCCGAGACGCCGATCTACAAGAAGGCGCAGGTGCTGTACGGGCTCGACCTGGCCAAGCGCGACATCTCGCGCGAGCACCGGGTCGTCGTGGTCGAGGGGTACACCGACGTCATGGCCTGCCACCTCGCGGGGATCACCACCGCGATCGCGTCGTGCGGCACCGCCTTCGGCAGCGACCACATCACGGTCCTCCGGCGCGTGATGGGCGACGACAACGCCTCCGGCGAGGTCGTGTTCACCTTCGACCCGGATGCCGCCGGCCAGAAGGCGGCGCTGCGCGCCTTCGCCGACGAGAAGCGGTTCGCCGCGCAGACCTACGTCGCCGTCGCACCCGAGGGCCTCGATCCGTGCGACCTGCGCCTGCAGCGCGGCGACGGCGCGGTACGCGCGCTCATGGACACCAAGGCACCGATGTTCGAGTTCGTCATCGACCAGCGTCTCAAGGACTACGACCTCTCCAGCGTCGAAGGGCGCGCGGGTGCGCTGCGGGCCGCGGCACCGATCGTGGCGGACATCCGCGACCCCGCGCTGCGGCCCGGCTACGTGCGTGTCCTCGCCCGACGCCTCGGACTCGACATCCCCGAGGTGCAGAGCGCCGTCGAGCGTGCCGCACGCGGCGCCGACCGGGCCGAGAGACGAGAGACGACGCGCGGGGGAGCGACGGAGGCTCCGGCGCCGGTCGCGGTGTCGGTGACGATGGCGCAGCTTCCGAACACCCGCGACGTCGCTCTCGAGCGCGGTGCGATGATGGCGTTCCTGCAGTACGGGCACCGGATCGAACCCGACCTGTTCCTCCGCGCCCTCCAGACGCCGTTCGGCCACCCCGCCCTCGAGGCGGTGCGAAGCACACTGGCATCCACGGATCTGTCCCAGCCCGGCTGGGCCGTGGCCGCCGTCGAAGCGGTGCGCGAACCCTTCCGCACCCTCGCGGCCGAACTGCTCACGGCGGAGTTCCCGGCGCGGAACGAAGAAGGTGCCGTGGCCTCGGCGAACGACCTCGCGCGCGGCCTCCTCGTCCGTGAGCTGCAACGGGAGAAAGACGAACTGCTGCGCGGTATCCAGCGCGTCCCCGCCGACTCCGAGGAGGGCCGGCGGCTGCGGCTGCGGCTGCGCGAACTGGATGCCGATCGTCAGCGGTTGACGGCTTCCTGACGCGTCGCGGTGGCGTCGGCACGATCCGTCAGGGAGGATGTCCACATGCCCCGGACCCTGGACACCGCCGTCGCCATCCGAGCCGACGACCTCTCGCTCGCCCGCCACGGCGTGCGCGTCATCGACGGGGTCGCGTTCACACTGCCGGCGGCGCGGAGTCTGGTGGTGATGGGGCCCACCGGATCCGGAAAGACGTCTCTCGTGTCGCTGCTGGCCGGGCGCCCGGGCGAGGGTCTCAGCGTCGTCGGGGGAGACGCGCGCATCCACGGCATCTCGGCGCGGCATCCGGGACGCGCTGTGCGCGAATGGACGTTCCACACCGGGTATCTGCCCCAGGGCGCGGGGGCGAACCTGCCCGCGCGGCTGACGGTGCACGAGGTCATCTCGGAACCGATCACGGCGCGCGACCGCCGGGTGAACACGCGTGCCCTGGCGGTGCGCGTGGCGACGCTGCTCGACGAGATGGAGCTGCCGCTGGGGACGGCGCCGAAGTATCCGTACGAGCTGAGCGCCGGAATGCGCCAGCGGGTCGCGCTCGCGCGTGCCCTCGTTCTGGAGCCGCGGCTGTTCGTCGCCGACGACCTGTACGCGAACCTCGACGTCGAGGTCCGTCGCGCCGCACGCACGGCGATCACACGTCGACGTGACGAGCGCGGGATGGCCTCGCTCGTGGTGACGAACGACGCCGATGCCCCTCGTGACCTGGATGCCGACGTGCTCGTGCTGCGCGGCGGCCACGTCGTGGCCTACGGGCACGGTGCCGAGGGGCTCCAGTGGACCCCGGACGGCGCGCCCGACCGACGGATTTCGGCCGGCTGATTTTTCCGCTGCGCCGGGGTGCTGTTAGTATCGTCTGGTTGCCCACCGCCAGGCGGGCATGATCCTCGGTAGCTCAATTGGCAGAGCAATCGGCTGTTAACCGATAGGTTCTTGGTTCGAGTCCAAGCCGGGGAGCGAGAGATCCGCGTCCATCTAAACGCGCCTCTCACCTAGGCCCGGGCTTCCACCCCGGGCCTTACCTTTTGCCCGGGTCTTCCTCGACGACGAGCGGCCCCGACGACATCTCCGCCTGACAGGCTGGGGCCATGGCATCCCACTCCGATCCGCGTTCCTACGACCTCGACGCGCTTCGCACCCGCGGCCTCCCCGAGCGGGGCGGGAAGATCGACGACAGCATTCCGCAGCTCGCGGACGCCGATCCTGAACTGCACGCGATCGCGATCGCCCTGCCCGACGGCGAGCTGCGGTCGAGCGCGCAGGGGCGCGTGTCCTTCACCCTCCAGTCCGCGGTGAAGCCCTTCCTGTTCGCGCTGGCGCTGCTCGACACCGACGGGGGAGCGCTCGATCGTGTGGGGATCGAGCCCACCGGAGAGGCCTTCGACGCGGTCAAGCTCGAGAGCGGCACGGGGCGCCCGCCGAACCCCATGGTCAACGCCGGTGCGCTGCTGACGGCCTCGCTCGTCTCGGGCGACGACCCCGCTTCACGTGCCGGTCGCATCGCGCGGGGCCTCGCCGCCTTCGCGGCCCGCGAACTCGAGGTCGACGAGGACGTCGCCCACAACGAGCACCTGCTCGGCGACCGCAACCACGCCCTCGCACACCTGATGCGCGCCGAGGGCACCCTGACGGTGAGCGCGGACGACGCGGTCCAGGTGTATGCGCGGGCGTGCGCGACACTCGTGGATGCCGAGACCCTGGCTCTCATGGGCGCGACGCTCGCGCTCGGCGGCGTCAACCCGCGGACCGGGCAGCGCGTCGTGCCCGCGACCGTGGCCCGCGACGTCGTTTCGGTCATGGCGACCTGCGGGGTGTACGACGGCTCCGGGCGCTGGATGCGAGCGGTGGGTGTTCCGGCGAAGTCGAGCGTCTCCGGCGCCATCGTGCTGTCCGCGCCGGGCCGCCTGGGAGCCGCCGTCGTGAGCCCGCCGCTCGACGAGCAGGGTACGAGCGTGCGGGGTCGGGTCGCCGCGCAAGCCCTCTCCGACGACCTGGACCTGCACAGCTTCACCCTGCGCTGAGCGCGGTGCCGACCATCGAGGGGTCTGGCGGCTCCGCTCCCACGACGCGACGAACCGCGCCGTGGGAGCGGTTCCAGTAAGCTCGCTCCGGCCGCATCCGGCGGCCCGAGAGGATGCCGCCGCCCGATGCCCACCGCCCCGACCCGCACGCGTCTCGACCTCCAGGGGCTGCGCGCGGTGGCCGTCCTCGGCGTCGTGGCGAGCCACCTCACCGGCTGGCCGTCGGGCGGATTCGCCGGCGTCGACGTGTTCTTCGTGATCTCGGGATTCCTCGTCACGGCCATCCTGCTCCGCGATCTCGCAGCCTCGGGCACGATCGACCTCCGGGCGTTCTTCGCGCGCCGCATCCGGCGTCTGCTCCCCTCCGCGCTCCTGGTGCTCGGCACGGTTGTGGGGCTCGGCTTCGTCGTCTTCCATCGCGCCCGCGCCGAGCAGACCCTGGGCGACGCGCTCTCCGCCCTCGGCCTGGTGTCGAACTGGCGCTTCGGGCTGGAGGGGCGCGACTACTTCTCCTCCACAGACGTCTCGCCGCTGCAGCACTTCTGGTCGCTGTCGATCGAAGAGCAGTTCTCGCTGGCCTGGCCGCTGCTTCTCCTCGCGGTCGTAGCGTTCCTCCCCGCGGCCGTCCGGCGGGGCCCCGCGGCGCACCGGGCGGCCGGCCTGACCGCCGCCGTCCTCGTCGCGGCCTCCGCGGTCGCCGCGGTGCAGCTCACCGCGAGCGATCCGACAGGAGCGTACTTCTCGACGTTCGCCCGAGCGGGGGAGCTCGGCGTCGGTGCCGTGCTCGCGGCCCTCGCGCCCGTCCTCCGCCGGATGCCCGCACCGCTCCGAGGCGTCCTCGCCTGGGCCGGCCTGGCGATCGTCGCCGCATCCTTCGTCGTCATCGAGCCGGCGTCCCCGTTCCCCGCCCCCGGGGCGGCCGCGCCCGTGGCCGGGGCGGCACTCGTCATCGCCGGCGGCATCGGGGGCGACCCGCGCCACCGTCACCTCTTCCCCCTGACGAACCCGGTGAGCGTCGCCGTCGGCGACGTCTCGTACTCGCTGTACCTCTGGCACCTTCCGGTGATCGTGTTCGCCGAGGTCCTCCTGCCGGCGGGGCCCTCCTGGATGCCGATCGTTCTCCTGATCACCGCGGTGCTCACGGTCGCGACGTACCTCGGTGTCGAGCAGCCGCTCCACCGCTCTCCGTGGCTCGTCCGGCGCCCCGCGACGGCGGAGGTACCGCCGGGCGCGCCCGAGCCGGCCGCGGTCGTGCCGACGCCTGTCGTGCGACCTGCGGCGTCGGCCTCCCGCCCCGCGGGATGGGTGCCGGGGCAGCGCTACTACCCCGGTTCGCGGCCTCGGGTCGCGGAACCGGAGGCGCTGCGCGCAGCGGACGCGCGGCTCGCGGAGCAACCGCCGATCGCGGAGGTACCGCCGACGGCTCCGGTACCACCCGCCGCGCCCGGACCGGTACCGCGATCCGACCCCGCCGCCGCCGCGCAACCGCCGCTCACCTGGGCCGCGTGGCGTGAGCGCTTCTCCGCTCGTATGGGCCTCGCCGCAGCCGTGCTGACGATCGGCGCGGGGGCGACGGTCCTCGCGGTCTTCGTCAGCTACGGCGCCCCGGTCGTCCAGCTTCCCGGACTCGTGGCCGCCCCCGCCGCCGACCCCGCGGAGGTCGCCGAGGCCCTGCCGACCCTGCAGGCCCAGCTCGCCGCGGCCGTCAGCGCGGATGCGTGGCCCGACCTTCATCCGGGGCTCGACGAGGTCATCCGCGCGTCGTCGTCCGACAACCGCGCGCACGACTGCTTCACCCCCGACGCGGTTCCCGACCCCGCCCGCTGCACGTTCGGCGACGCCTCGGCATCCCGTCATCTGTATCTCGTCGGCGACTCCAGCGCGATGGCGTACGCACCGGCGATCGCGAAGCTCGCGGAGCAGAGCGGGGGAGCGTGGCGCGCGACGACCGTCGGAATGTACGGATGCCGCTTCACCGACGTCATGATCGAGAGCCGCGACCCCGCGGTCAACGCCGGGTGCGAGACGCGAAAGGCGCAGGTGCGGGCGATGATCGCCGCGCAGCCGGCCGACCTCCTGATCGTCTCGAATGCCTTCACGCTCGGCACGGCGGTCGGCGGCGCGTCGCTCGACCCCGCCCAGCTGGCGACCTCGACGTTCGCGGAGGTCGGTACGTGGGCACCGTCCGGACGCACGATCTTCCTCTCCCCGCCGCCGCACGGTGCCGATCTCGACCGCTGCTACTCACCGGTGACCGGACCGTCGGCGTGCCTCGCCGCCGTGGACGACGTGTGGACGCAGATGGAGTCCGCAACCGAGGCGGAGGCCGCGGCCACGGGCAACACCGCGATCAGCGCCCTGCCCTTCACCTGCTGGCAGAACGTGTGCCCCGCCTTCGCGGGAGAGACCCCCGTGCGGTACGACCAGACCCACCTGACCCCGGCGTACGCCGAGCGGCTGGCGCCGATCCTGCAGCAGGAACTCCAGTCGCGCGGACTGTACTGATTCGCCTCAGGCGTCGATGTCGTCGACGCCCGGCATCCAGGACGCGCCCGGCTTTCCCCACTTGCGCTTCTTGGCGATCTTCGCGACGATCCGGCTGTCCTCCTCGTCGAGGCGATCGACGTAGAGCACGCCGTCGAGGTGGTCGAACTCGTGCTGCAGGATGCGAGCACGCCAGCCGGACACCTCGATGCGCACGGGCTCGCCCTCGAGATCGACGCCCGTCAGCAGCGCCGCCTCGGAACGACGGAGCGGGAACCGCTCGCCGGGGAACGAGAGGCATCCCTCGGACTCTTCGTCCGGATCGGGGTAGCCCGGCTCGAGCGGGCGGATCCACAGCTCGGGGTTGATGACCACCCCGCGCCACGGTCGACCCTCGTCGTCTTCGTACGTGTACGTGAAGATCCGCAGGCCCACGCCGACCTGGGGGGCGGCGAGACCGACGCCGGGGGCGGCATCCATCGTCTCGAACATGTCGGCGACCAGCGTGCGGATCTCGTCGGTGATCTCGTCGACGCGGGCAGCGGGGGCGTGCAGGACGGGATCGCCCATGATGCGGATAGGGAGAACGGCCACGTCACCAGCCTATGCGGCGATGCGGCGGCTATCGTCGGAGGGTGATTCCGCTCGATGTCTCCCTCACCGACGGTATCGATCAGCTCGTCGGCGTCTTCCGCGATCCCCGCATTCTGCTCGGTATCCCGCTGGCGCTGCTGGGCGCGGTGTTCATGTCGTTCGGCGCGCAGTACCAGCATCGCGGCGTGCAGAAGGTCGAGCGCCTGTCGGGCAAGACGACCGGCGGACTCTCCCGATCGCAGGTCACGTCGCTCCTGACCCGCCCGTCGTGGGTCGCCGGCACCGTGATGCTCGGGCTCGCGATCGTCTGTCAGCTCGCCGCCCTGTCGGTCGCTCCGCTGATCCTCGTGCAGCCGCTCGGGGCGATCGCCCTGGTCATCACCACGGTCCTGAACGCGCGGGTCACGCATCACAAGCCGACGCGGCAGTCCCTCATCGCGATCGCCGCATGCGTGGGCGGCATCTTCATCTTCGTCACTATCGCGGCGTTCTTCGCGACCGAGCACGTCGTCACCTCGCGCGAGTTGCTGATCATCCTCGGCATCCTGGCCGTCGTGGTCGTCGTGTTCGGGGTGTTCTGGTTCCTCGTGCGACGCCGCGCGCAGGCGCTGTTCTACATCATGGCCGCGGGCGTCATCTACGGTTTCGTCGCGACGCTCGCGAAGGTCATCATCAGCCGCATCCAGGCCGGGAACTTCGAGTGGCTGACGCTGCTGTGCGTCGTGGCGCTGCTCGCGGCGGTCGGCGTGGGGGCGTACTTCGTGCAGACCGCCTACTCGGTGGGCCCGCCCGACCTCGTGATCGCGGGCCTCACGGTGATCGACCCGATCGTCGCCGTGCTGATCGGGCTCTCCGTGCTCGGCGAGGCCTCGACGGCTCCCGCCTGGGCACTGATCGGCTTCGTCATCGCCGGCGCGATCGCCACGTGGGGCGTCATCCAGCTCACCCGCCACCACCCGCAGGTGACGGCCGACGGCAAGCCGAAGAAGCCCCGCGTGCACTGACGGCGACGGTGCGCCGCCCGAGCCCCTCCCGTCCGCGAGGTACAACGCGTCCACTTCACGTGATGTGGTCGAGACCACGCGTGGTTGCGCGCTACGACGCGTGCAGTCGACCAGATCGCGTGAAGTGGGGGCTTCGAGGAAGCACGGCGGATGCCGGTAGGCTCGAGAACCGCGAGGGGCGGTGGCCAAGCTGGTCAAGGCAGCGGGCTCATAACCCGACGATCGTGGGTTCAAGTCCCACCCGCCCTACCAAACTCGTGTCGAGGAGTTCCTCGTGCGCATCGGTGGTGACACCGGCTTTACGGCCGGAATCGATCGCGTCGCGGTTCATCCAGGTGCGTGGACACGACTCGCTGATCCCGAGATCATGAGCGGTCCTCCCGACATGAGGCGTCCTGTTCGATCACGACCGCATCTGTCCCCACGGCTTTCTTCGCATCGCGGGATTCGGGGTGCGTGGCGGCGTCGAGCCCGTCGTCAGTGCTGACCTACCTCCATCATTTCTCACCCGTCCTTTCGCGTGTAGTAGGCGGTGAGCCAATAATGGCTTCCCTCCGGGACGTCGATCTGCAGGGTCGTCGGCAGCGAGGGGTCATCGAGCGGTACCGCGGCGATCGATGTGCCCGCCGTGCCGCAGGCGGCGCCGACGGTGTTCGGGTGCGCTTGTTCTACCAACACCGAGTAGGTCTCTGTGCCCGTACAGGTCAGAAGAACCACGACTTCGACGGGGGCGCTGAGATCGGTGGCCGGGAGCGTGACGGTCTCGTCCTCGTCCCCGAAGAAGTTGCCAGCCGGCACCGCACGGGGATACTGCGTCACGACCTTCTCGCCTTGGCCGGCGAAGCGTTCTTCGTCCGTTGTGCCGGCGGCGGGGGTCGTCGAGGTCACGGTGGGGGATGTCGGAGCGGGGCGCGGCGCTTGTGGTGAGCACGCCGCCACTGCCATCACCAGCGGCACGGCTCCGACAATGGTCAGCCTTCGGTATGTGTTCATCTCGCCCTCCCGCTTCATCCTCGTCTCGGTCGTCGGCCATGATCGTGCACGTGCTGCGAAATGGGAAGTACGGCATTTTGCGGTGTTTCTCAGGGAGGAAGGAATCAACGCGTGACCTGCGATTGATTCGCCCGACTGGATGGCGGTTGCAACGGCACCGCCTTGAAATATCGGGCCTGCACGGCTATCGCGCTCGGCTCCGGGGCGATCGGGGGAAGCCGATCGCCGGCACACGATGATGATGGTGTGGCGAGTACTCACCCCTCGACGGGCGGGATACACCCCTCGGGCCGTGGCGCGCGAGCAGCGAGGCTGCTCATGACCACTGGACTGTGAGGTGGCTTCCCGCGCATCGCCTACCGGCCGAGGAGAAGACGCGGCACGATGACCGAGGATCGGCACCGGTTCGAGGCGACGGCGGAGCGATCTGCCCGCCTGCTCTCACGGAATGGCTGAGGCAACGGGCCGACGGCGGCGTCCGCCGGCTGGCAGGATCGTGGACATGGCCCCACCCCGGACGCGACGCATCGCCCTGCCGGCCGTCGCCACGATGGCGGCGCTCGTCCTGGCCGGCTGCGCCGACGATCAGTTCGAGAGCACGCCGTCCGACACGGTGTACTGCGTCGACGAACAGAACACGATCGTCGACGAGTCGCTCTGCGACGACACGAGCACGGGGCACGGCGGCGGCGGCTCGGCCCTGGCGTGGTTCCTGATCGGCCGGTACTCGGGCGGTCTCCCGGTCGGTTCGCGTCTCGATCCGGCGATGTCGACGTCCCGATTCGCCGCGAGCGACGGGGCGGCCCGCGCGGCAGCGGGGCTCGCATCGAGCGGGCGCGTGTCGAACGGGATCTCGGCATCCACGGGCAAACCGGCCGGATTCGGCAGCGGGACCGGGGGATCGGGCGGCAAGCCCGGCGGCTTCGGCGGCGACGGCGACGGCGCCCACGGCACGGGCGGCTGAGCATGCAGCGTCGTCTGATCCCGGCCCGACCCGACTACCTCACGCGAGTGCACGAGGCGGGTCTCGTCTACACGCACGAGGACCCGCAGTCCGATCATCCCGAGCTCTACCGCTACTGGCGGGATGACGCGTACTACGAGATGACCGCCGACGACGTCGGCGCCTTGGAAGAGGCATCCATGAGCATCTTCCGGATGCTGCAGGATGCCGGGGACTGGCTGTTGTCGCCACAGGGGGCGTGGCATCTCCAGAGGTTCCAGATCCCGACGGTCGCGATGCGCGCCGTCGTCGACAGTTGGAACGAGGAGCCGGCGTGCGGATCCATCTTCGGACGTTACGACTTCCGCTTCGGAGGTGTCACCCACCCCGATCCGAGCCTGCGCACCCCGAAGCTGTACGAGTTCAACGCCGACACGCCCACCTCGCTGGTGGAGTCGCTCGTGCAGTGGGACTGGTTCGAAGACAACCGGCCGCGGTTCGCGCTCGAGCCGGGCGGCCGGACGGTCTCGCAGTGGACCGACATGTACGAGGACCTCATCGCCGCATGGAGGCGGAACCTGGCGTTGATCTCGGCGAAGATCGGCCACGAACCCGCGGTGTACTTCGCGTGCAGCGAGGTCGACTCCTCGCACGAGGACGAGATGAACACGCTCGTTCTCCGCGACACCTGCCGGCTCGCCGGCTACCGCGTGGAGACGATCTACATCGAGAACCTCTGGCTCGGGGACGACGGCCGCTTCTACGCCGGGCAGGGGGGAGAGCACATCGACGTGATCTTCAAGCTCTACCCGTGGGAGCACCTCGCGCGCGAGCAGAACGCCGACGCGATCTTCGCCGACCTGCTCCACTCCGGTCTCGACCGGAACCCGTACGCCGGCGGGACGATCTGGATCGAGCCGCCCTACAAGATGCTGTGGAGCAACAAGGCGATCCTCCCCGTCCTCTGGCACCTGTTCGGGAAGTCCGAGGAGGGTCGGAAGTACCTTCTCCCCGCCTGGTTCGACGGCGACGAGCCGTTCTCGGTGAACCGCACCGGATACGCGCGAAAGCCGATCCTGGCTCGCGAGGGCGCCGACATCACCCTGAGCCACCCGACCGGCGTGCAGATCCGCGGTGAGGAACAGGGATACGGCGCCGAAGGTTTCATCGTGCAGGAACTCGCGGAACCGCCGCGGTTCCGGCGACGAGAGGAGGGCGTCGACGTGAGCACCGTTGTCGGCGTATGGATGATCGACGGCGAACCGTCCGGCATGGCCGTGCGCGAGAGCCGGGGGCCGATCACCGACAATTTCGCGAACTTCCTCCCGCACACCGTCGTCGGCGGCCCGCGATGACCTTCCTCTTCCCGTACGACGACGACAACGACAGCGCACAGCCGATCTGCCCCTCGTGCGGCATCACGATGCACCCGCTGCTGGACGAGGGTCTGGATGCCGACGAGTGCCGGGAATGCGGCTTCCGGCTGGCGTGGTCGCGATCCAGCGGACAGGACGACGACCGCTGGGACGGGTGAAACGGACGGACGACGGGGCCGCGCTCCCTCGGGAGAGCGCGACCCCGTCGCTCCGGGATGCGGTTCAGGCCGTCGCGATGGCGGCACGCAGCTCGGCCGCCGCCGAGGCCACATCGTCGGCGCTGTAGATCGCGCTGCCGGCGACGGCGACGCGAGCGCCGGAATCCTGCACGGCGCCGATGGTGCGGACGTCGATGCCGCCGGCGACCGAGAAGGCGACGCCGGAGGCCTCGCCGTCGCGCAGCAGGGTCTCGAACGTGAAGCCGTCCTCCGCCTGCTCGTCGAGGCCCGCGTGCATCTCGACGAACTCGGCGCCGAGGGCGGTGACCTCCTGGGCACGGGCGGCCTTGTCGGGGACGCCGATGAGGTCGACCACGATGCCCTTGCCGTGCGCCTTGGCCGCCTTGACGGCCCCGGCGATCGTGCTGTCGCCGGCGACGCCCAGAACCGTCACCAGGTCGGCACCGGCCCGGAACGCCATGTCGGCCTCGAGCTCACCGGCATCCATCGTCTTGAGGTCGGCGAAGACGATCTTGTCCGGGTGGGCTTCTTTGATCGCGGTGATGGCCGAGAGCCCGGCGCTCTTGATGAGCGGGGTGCCGAGTTCGAGGACGTCGACGTAGGGCGCGGCCTTGCCGGCGAGGTCGAGCGCGTGCTCGGTGGTGAGGGTGTCGATCGCGAACTGGAGTTGCATGAGGTGTCCTTTCGGGTGGATGCCGGGAATCCGGCGGGGATCATTCGAGATTGGCGTGGCGGGGCCACAGGTCGTCGGCCGACTGACCGCTGCGCTGCCACATGGTGTGGAATAGCGCGTCGCCGACGAGGCCGACGGACTGCTCGAACAGGCTGCCCGCGTACTGCGCGGACGCCGTGCCCGATCGATCGGTCTTCGTCGCCGCCGGGATCACCAGGGTGGTGTCGGCGATCTCGGACAGGGGAGAGTCGTCGGTGGTCGAGAGCGCCAGCACGCGCGCGCCGACGTCCGCGGCGGCGCGGGACGCCTGCACGATCCCGCCGGTGGTGCCCGAGCCGCTCGCGACGAGCAGGACGTCGCCGCGGGCGATCGCCGGGGTCGTGACCTCGCCGACGACGTGGACGGTCAGCCCGAGGTGCATGAGTCGCATGGCGGTCGAGCGCAGCGCGAGCCCCGACCGCCCGGCGCCGTGGACGAAGACGCGGTCCGCCTCCGTCAGCAGTGCGACGGCCCGCTCCCACGGGGCACCGTCCGTCCGGCGCAACGCGTCGAGGACGTTGTCGAGCTCGCGGGCGATCGTGTCGAGGGCGTCCGCGACGGAGAGGTGAGGCATGCGTCGATCGTGCGTGGCACCGAGCGTCCGCGCCGCTGCCCGGCCAGGCAGCACTCCCACCCGATCGGGTGGGGCCATCCGATCGGGTGGGACGGGTAGGTTCGAGGGATGGCGACCGAGGCGCAGACTCCCGCGAGCCGCTCGGCGGCATCCGAGCACGCGCGCACCGTGGCGGAGCAGGCCGACCGTCACGCGCTGACGCTCGAATCGATCCTCGCCGCGCTCCGATCCACCCGACTCTCGGATGCCGCAGCCCGCGCGGAAGCGGTCGAGATCGCGTCCGCGGCACTCATCGAGCTGCGCACCGCGACGGACCGTCAGCGCAGCACGCTCCTCGAACCGGTGACGGGTGCGTTCTCCCGGCTGCGGGCGGATCTGCGGCCCCTCGTGCGTTTCGGCGATCTCGACGTGCAGTTCGTCGAGCCTCCCACGACCGGCCGCGCGCTCCCCGGGGACGTCGCGCACAGCGCGCGGGCCATCGTCCGCACCGCCGTCCTCGCCCTCGTCGACGACGGCGGGGCCCGGCGGGTGCGCATCCAGTGGGACTGCGACGGACGCAACCTCCTCATGCAGCTCCGGGATGACGGCGCAGGCACGCTCGACGCGCACGACGACGCCCTGCGGCCCATCGCGGAGCGCGTGGTGGCGCTCGAGGGCGTGCTCGCGGTCAACTCCACCGCGGGGTGGGGAACGACCCTGGACATCTCGCTGCCCCTCGACCCGTCGCCGCGGGCGCTCGAGGCCCCGACGGACTCGGAACTGACCGAGCGCGAGCAGGACGTGCTCCGGCTCGTGGTGACCGGGATCGGCAACCGCGAGATCGCGGAAGGCCTGGGAATCAGCGCGAACACCGTGAAGTATCACGTCGCGAATCTGCTGCGGAAACTCGGCGCCCGCACGCGCGCGGAGCTCGCTGCAGCGGGCGCGCGCGGGTGAGGCGGACGCGTCCGACCGAAGACGGCGGTGCCATGTCGGAGGTCGTCGCTAGCGTCGTCGCGTGGCGGAGCGAGTCGAAGCGTGGTGGTCCCGGCGGCAGTGGTCGAAGGGCGCCGACGTGCCCTACGCGGTCGGGGCCTACCGTGAGGCGTGGGCGGCGTTCCCCGCGCTGATCCGGCAGTACCACCCCGACCTCAACGCAGGCATCGCCCTGAGCCAGGTCCCGCCCGCCGCGGACGTGCTGCTGCTGTGGCAGTGCGACTCCGGCCACCGATTCGCCGCGACTCCGACGGAGCAGCGACTGCGCCCCGGGCGCGAACGGCGACGCAGCTCCTGGTGTCCGGAGTGCAGTGAGCTCGCCGCCCCGGCCCGCGTCGTGGCGCTGCCGATGCGCGAGTCCGTCGATGCGCCGTCGCCACCCCGGCCCGGCGTGCTGCGCGCGCGCAAGCCCCAGAAGACCCCGCCGCTGTGCGAGAAGACGCCCGACCTCACGCCCGGCGAGGGGTTCGTGTCGGTGTGCGCGCCGCGACCGGCGTCCGCGGTGGAGGACCGCCTGCGCGCCGACCTGTTCGCGAGGCTGGCGCTCACCGAAGGACTGAACGCCGTCCGCGTCGCCCGACCGTTCTTCCAGCACCTCGAAGTGTGGCCCGACCTCGTGCTCCCCGAGCTGCGCATCGCGATCGAGTACGACTCGATCGGCCGCCACGGGCTCGAGCACGTCGGTCGCCGCGAGCACGCCGACCGGCGGAAGGATCGCGCACTCCGCAGCGTGGGGTGGGAGGTCGTCCGCCTGCGGACCGGAAAGCTCGAGCCCCTCGGGCCGCACGATCTGCAGCTTCCGTCCTGGAACCGTGCGGCGCTCGACCGCCTGGTCGAGACGCTCCGCGGCATCCGGGGTCCGCTGCTGGTCGACGCGTACGTGCGATGACCGGGGCGCTTCCGTGCACCGGGGCGCGGGATGTCCGCCCCGGTGCACGAAACGCTCCCCGCACCCACCACGACCCGTCGCGCGGTCCGAACCGCCGCGGTGACGCGCGGTTCAGGCCGCTCCCACCCCCGGCAGGATCTGCTTCAGCAGGTCGTCGAGCGTCACGACGCCGAGGAGCCGCTCCCCGTCCACGACCGTGGCCAGCTGCACGCGGCCCCGGCGCATGCGCGCGAGCGCGTCGTAGGCCGAGGCATCCGGCGCGAGCACGAGGGGCTCGCGTGCGATGTCGACCGCCGGCGTCGAGGGCGCGACCTCGAGGGTGTCCCGCACGTGCGCGACCCGCGCGGACGCTCCGGCTCCGACGAGGATCCGGAGATGCGTGGATGCCGCGGCCGCGGCCTGCACGTCGGCCGCGGTCGCATCGGCCGGCACCGCGGTGGGCGTCCGGTCGGTGCGGACGATGTCGCCGACGGTCAGGGTACCCAGCTCGATCGCCTGCGCGATCGGGCCGGAATACTGCTCGTCCAGGGTGCCCGCGCGCCGCGAGTGCGCGACGAGTTCGCGGATCGTGTCCGCATCCTGACCGCCCGCCGCGGCCTTGTCCACCGGCTCGACGCCGGACGCGCGGACGAGGCGGTTCGCGATGCGGTTGATCCACAGCAGGAATGGGCGCAGCGGCCAGGTCAGCGCGCGGGCGAGGATGCCGGTCGCCTTCGCCGCGGTCTCCGGGTGCGCGATCGCCCACGACTTCGGCGCCATCTCGCCGATGACGAGGTGGAGGAAGGTGACGACGATGAGCGCCAGCATGAATGCGATGACGTCGGCGAGCACGTAGGGGAGGCCCCACTGCTCGAACACCGGCGCCAGGGCGTAGTCGATTGCGGGCTTCGTGATGGCGCCGAGGAGGAAGGTGCAGGCGGTGATGCCGAGCTGCGCGAACGCGAGCATGACGGTGAGCTCGTTGACGCCGCGGAGGGCTGCGCGCGCAGACGCGCTCGTGGCCGCCTCCTCTTCCAGGCGGTGGCGGCGCGCGGCGAGGAGCGCGAACTCCACGATGACGAAGAACGCGCTGGCGACGATGAGCGCCGCGGTGATCAGGGTGACGACCCACCAGCTCATCGGGCCACCTCCTCGTCGGCGGATTCCGCCGGCACGGCGGACTCGGCGTCCCGGTCGACCTCGTGGAGCCGCACGACGAGCTGCGAGGGCACGTGCCGGTCGACCTCGGTGACCTCGATGTCGAGCCAGCGGTCCAGATGCAGCCCCTGCACCACTTCACCCGCGCGTTCGGGCAGGTCGACGCGGACGATCGTTCCGATGGCCGGCAGATCGCCGTGCGCCTCGATCACGAGCCCCGCGGCCGTCTCGACGTCGCCGTCGGCGAGATCGTGGCCGATGAGGCGTTCCAGTTCGTCCAGGTGCAGGTCGCCCGGGACCGTCCACGCGTCGTCGCCGACCGCGGCGACCTCGTCGATCTCGAGGTCGTGCTCGTCGGAGAGTTCGCCGATGACCTCCTCGGTGAGATCTTCGATCGTGAGGATGCCGTCGAAGTTGCCGTACTCGTCGACGACGCACGCGAGCTCGTTGCGGCTGCGCCGCATCCGGTCGAGGGCGACGGGGAGCAGCATCGACGTCGGGATGACGACCGCCGGTCGCATGACCGACGACACCGGGTCGGCGGCATCCGGCTTGACCCGGAGGAGATCGATGAGCTCGACCACCCCCACCGGGGAGTCCTCGTCGCCGATCACCGGGTAGCGGGTGTGGCCGGTGGCCATCAGCGACCGCACCTCTCCGACGGTCGCCTGCGGGCGGACCGAGTCGACCTGCGAACGCGGGATCATGGCGTGCTCGACGTCGCGCTGGGGGAAGTCGAGGATGCGGTCGATGATCATCGAGAGGTCGTCGGGCAGGTCGCCGCTCGCGCGCGACTCCTCGACGATCGCCTCGAGGTCGCGCGCGGTCGCGCTCTCGTCGACGTCCTCGAGCGGCTCGATCCGCACCAGGCGCAGGAGCGCGTTCGCGGCGACGTCGAACACGGTGATCAGCCAGCCGAACGCCAGCAGGTAGATGCGCGTGGGCACGGCGAGGGCGCGGGCCAGCGGCTCGGGGTTCGCGATGGCGAGGTTCTTCGGGTAGAGCTCGCCGAAGATCATGGTGACGACCGTGGCGAGCAGCAGCGCGCCGACCGTGCCGATCGCGACCGAGACGCCGGGGTCGATGCCCACACCGCCCAGCAGTGTTCCGATCGAGGCGCCGATGAGCGGCTCCGCCACGTAGCCGATCAGCAGTCCGGTGACGGTGATGCCGAGTTGCGCGCCCGACAGCATGAACGACGTCCGCTGCGTGATGGCGAGCACCCGCTTCGCCTGCACGTCGCCCTTCTCGGCGCGCGCGGCCAGTCGGGATCGGTCGACGGACATGTACGCGAACTCCTGCGCCACGAAGAACCCGCAGGCCGCGATGATCGCGAGCGTCACGATCACACCCAGAAGCAGTGTCAGAACCGCCGTCAGCATCGAATCTCACCCCCTCTCGAATCGAGAGGGCTCGAATATCGGCCCTCCTGGTCGGGGGAGGTGCGGGGATGGCTCACGGGGGATTCGCTCTCGTGGGTCGTCGATTCGGTGACGAGAACGATATCGGCGTTCGCTTTGAAATCGCTGTGGCGTCCGAGACGGCCGCGGGGGTGGCACAATGGTTATCCCCGCATTGCCTCGCTTCCCGGCGTGGTCCCGCCCTTGCTCTACCGGTACGCTTCGGCGCGCCAGAAAAGGACCAGCCGTGGGACGCCTCATCTACCGCGACCGTGCGACGTTCGATATCGACGACCGTCTGCTCGCGCATCTGCGCATCGTCATCATGAACAAGCTCCGCCGCAACGAGGGCTTCATGCTCCAGGTGCCGGTGAACGAGGGGGTGCGGCAGGCGAGCCTCTGGATCCACGCCTCGAACGCGCTTGTCCTGCAGTTCTACGGCGGCCGGGAGCCGGCCATCGACCGTGAACTCGTCGACCAGATGATGCACGACGCCAGCGGTGCCGACGGCCTCACGCTCACGGGCGCGGGGATCGCGGCGCCTCAGGCCGCGCCCGCACGTCCCGCGCGCTGAACCGGACGGGTCGTCGACCACGGGAGCCGGAGCACGAACACCGCGCCGGCGTCCGTGGGGAGGCATTCCACGTCACCGCCGTGCACGCGGGCGGTCCCGCGGGCGATGGGAAGCCCCAGCCCGACGCCCCCGGTCGCCGTGCGGGCGTCCTCGAGGCGAACGAGCCGGTCGAAGATCCGCTCGCGGTCCTCCGCGGGCACACCCGGCCCGTCGTCCCGCACCCGCACCTCGACCTCGTCATCCGAGAGTCGGATGCCGAGCTCCACGCGGCCGCGGCCGTCGGTGACGCGCGCCGCGTTCTCCACGAGGTTCGACAGCACCTGGGCGATCCTGTCGCGGTCGATCGCGACGCGCACGGCGGCGTCCGGGATCCGCGTCCGCACGGCCATCGCGGGATGCACGAGGCGGGCCCGCTCGGCCTCGGCCGTGACGACGTCGCGGAGGTCGGTCTCGGTGAGCGCGAGCTCGAGGCCGCGGTCCACCCGCGCCATGAGGAGCAGATCATCCACGAGCCGGGAGGCGCGGGTCGCTTCCCGGACCACGTGCGCGGCGAGTGTCTCCCGCTCGGGTCCCTCGAGATCGGCGCGCACGAGCGTGTCGGCGGCGGCCCGGATGCCGGCGACCGGCGTCCGCAGTTCGTGAGCGGCATCCGAGAGGAAGGCGCGAAGCCGCTCCTCCGCGGCGCGTGCCGCGACTTCGGCGCCCACGACGTCATCCAGCATGTCGTCGAGGGCGCGCGCGACGCGCCCGATCTCGGTCTCGGGATGCGTCGGGCGCAACCGGCGGTCGCGTTCGCCACCGCCGATCGCGCGGGCGACATCGGACACGTCGTCGAGGGGCCGGAGCGTCGCACGGACGACGAGGATCACCGCCCCCGCGGCGAGCACCAGAACACCCACCGATGCGATGGCCATGATCCAGCGGACCTGGGCGAGGGTCTCGCCCACGCCGGCGGCCGAGGCGGTCAACGTCAGGATGGATCCGTCGCTGAGCGTCGATCGCAGCGTGACGAGATCCGCGTCGCCCGTGAGTTCCGAGGCCGTGACGGTCACCGCTCCCGGCGACGACGTCGGCGGAGCCTCGCCGCCGCGCGGACCGCCCCCGGGGGGTCCCGGCGGAGCCGTCCGCAGCTGATCCGGGCTGGGACCGGCCACGACGGAGTCGCCGCCGGCACCGTCGATGCGCACCGCGAGCCCCTGCGCCGACAGCCGGTCGGCGAGGTCGGTGTCGTCCACGATCCCGACGAGCGATGCGGTCGCGCCGGCCCGGTCCCGCAACCGATCCTCGATCTGTCCGCGCAGGCGCGCCCCGAGCGCGATGTCGACGATCACCGCGAGCACCACGAGGAGGAGTGCGACGAGCGCCAGGACCGAGACGATCGTGCGGCGGCGGAGGGATCCCGAACGCAACGGACGCGGCGTGCTCACGACCGCTCACTCAGGCGGTAGCCGAGTCCGCGCACGGTGTGGACCAGGCGCGGGCCGTGGGTCTCCATCTTCCGTCGCAGCGCGCTCACGTGCACCTCGACCAGGTTCACGTCGTAGTCCTCGTAGCCCCACACCTGGGTGAGGATCTGAGCCTTCGACAGGGTGCGGCCGCGGCTGTCGACGAGCAGCCGCAGCAGACGGAACTCCGTCGCGGTGAGGTCGAGCAGCGTTCCCGCCCGGTGTGCGGTGGCCGCATCGGCATCCACGACCAGGTCGGCCACCGACACCGTCTGGGGGAGCCGCCCGCGCCGCCGCAGGACCGCGCCCGTGCGGGCCACCAGCTCGGCCATCGTGAACGGTTTGACGACGTAATCGTCCGCGCCCTCGGCGAAGCCGCGCAGGCGATCGTCGACCTCGTCGCGCGCCGTGAGCATGATCACCGCGGTGTCTCCCGCCGCGCGCACGACGGGGAGCAGCCGGATGCCGCTGGGCCCGGGCATCATCCAGTCCAGCACCACGAGGTCGGGGCGGAAGCGGTCCAGGCGCTCGGTCAGGTCCGTGCCGTCCGACGCTCCCTCCGCGATGAATCCGTCGGCGCGCAGAGCGAGGACGACGGCCAGACGAATGGTCTCGTCGTCGTCGAGGACGAGCACGCGCGCGGGAGCGGACATCCGGCCGAGCGTACGGGCGGACACTGGGCGCCGCTTATGCGAGCGCTAGGTGTTCGCCGGCGCGTCGGCGACTTCAGGTCGGCTTCAGTTCCGGTTCGAAGGCTGGTCATCGACGCCGACGAGATGCGCCGGCCCGAGAGGAAGATCATGTCCGAGGACGACAACCCCACCCAGCCGCTCCCGCGCCACGACGAGCCGGCCTCCGCGCCGCAGCGTCGCGGATGGGTCCGGCCCGCCGTGATCGCCGCCGCGGTGGTCGCAGCCGTCGGGCTGACCGGGGGAACGGCGGCCCTCGCCGCCCAGTCGGGAACACCGACGGCGACGACGGCGGCGGCCACGCACGACGCGCCGAGCGCCGACGGAGGGGCGGCCGCACCGACCGGTGCCCCCACGGGTGCGCCCACCAGCGCGCCCACCCCGCCCGCCGACGGCACCGCGCCCACCCCGCCCGCCGACGGCACGGCACCGGCCGCCCCGGAGGGCGGACCGCAGCCGGGGGAGTGCGGTCCGGGAGGGGCTCCGGGGCGTCCCGGAGGCCCCGGAGCAGAGGGACGCACCCCGCCCGCTCCGCCCGCCGACGGCACAGCACCGGCGGCACCGACCCCACCGAGCGACGGCACCGCGCCCACCCCGCCCACGCCCGACGGAGGGGCGACGCCCGAGGCCACGCCGCCCGCGGTCAAGGGCAGCTGATCGCCCGATTCCGCCGCGCCGCGCGGGCCGCGTCCAGCACGCGGTCAGCGCGGTGCGGCACGATCGAGGCATGGCGAAGCAGCGGACGGGAGCGCGCCGACGCCCGACCCCGTCCCGGCCGAAGCGCCCCGCGCCCCGGCGCCCGCGCCGCACCGCGGCCCGTGCGCGCGAGCTTCGGAGACGGCGCCTGGTCTTCGGCATCCTCGCCGCCGTCGTCATCGGCCTCATCGTGGCGGCCGTGGTGCCGCTCGTGCACCTCGTCGCGGCGTGGAACGCCGAGACCCGCAAGGCATCCATCGATCTCGCCGGGTTCGATCCCGGATTCCTGGTCGACGACGCCGACTTCTACGACGGGAACGCCATGGATGCCGACGAGATCCAGCGGTTCCTCGACGACCAGATCGGTGACTGCGCGAGCGACTCCTGCCTCACCGTCCTGCGCGCCGAGCTCCCCGCCCGCGACGCGATCGTGTCGCAGGACACCGATGAGACGGTCTGCGCGGCCTACGACGGCGGCGACCTCACGGCCGCGCAGATCATCGATCGCATCCAGCGCGCGTGCGGCATCTCGGCGAAGGTGCTGCTGGTCACACTTCAGAAGGAGCAGAGTCTGATCTCCGGCCGGATCGCCCGTGCCCCTTCGGCCGAGGCGCTCGGCGCAGCGATGGGGGCCCGCTGCCCCGACGATGCCGCGTGCGACCCGGGGCAGACCGGCTTCGCCGCCCAGGTGGCGCAGGGCGCGACCGACCTCAAGGCCTACCGGGCTTCGGACTTCATGCGGCAGCCCGGCACGCACTACATCGCGTACTCGCCCGACCCCGCGTGCGGCGGGACCGACATCGAGATCCGCAATCACGCCACCGCGGCCCTGTACAACTACACGCCGTACCAGCCGAACCCGGCCGCGATCGCCGCCCGCTGGGACACGGGCGACGCCTGCTCGACCTACGGCAACCGCAACTTCGCTCTGTACTGGAAGCTCTGGTTCGGGTGAGGAATCACAGTGTTGTGATTTCGTTATGAAGCGGCGATAATGACCGAGACAACCGAACAGCCGCCACCGCTCTCGCGCAGGTCGTAGGGGAAGACGTACCTGACGAAGGAGAGACCATGGCGACCACGTCTTCGCGCGGAGTGATCCTCATCCACTCGGCGCCACGCGCGTTGTGCCCCCACCTGGAGTGGGCGGCAGGGCGCGCCCTCGGCCGTGCGGTCAACTTCGATTGGTCCGACCAGCCGGTGCTCACCGGCAGCCGCCGCGCCGAGTTCTACTGGGAGGGTCCGGTCGGTACCGGCGCCGCCCTCGCGAGCGCCATCCGCGGCTGGGAGCACCTGCGCTTCGAGGTGAGCGAGGATCCCACCCCCCGCAGCGACGGCGGGCGCTGGATGCACACGCCGGGGCTCGGCATCCACTACGCCCAGACGGATTCCGCCGGGAACGTCGTCATCGGCGAGGACCGCGTGCGCTACGCGATGGACGTCGCCGCCGGAGACCCGTTCGAACTGCAGCGCGAGCTCGACGTCGCCCTGGGCTCCGCCTGGGACGAGGAGCTCGAGCCCTTCCGCCACGCCGGCGACGACCAGCACATCGTCTGGTTGCACAAGGTCGGCTGAGAGATGTCGGGTGGGGGAGGCGCCACTACCGGAGGCCGGTGACCGTCTCCCGGTACCGGGACCGCGTATCCCCGACCCGATGAACACCGAACGCCCCCGTCATCCCCGCAGCAGTCGGGGGATGACGGGGGCGTTCGGCCGTGATCAGACGGAGGCGATCGCGACGACGGCGTTGTGACCGCCGAAGCCGAACGAGTTGCTGATGGCCAGCTGGTCGCCGGAACCGAGCTCGACCGGCGAGCCCGAGATCGCGAAGGGCACCTCGGGGTCCTGCTCGGTGAGGTTGATGGTCGGAGGCGCGACGCGGTTCTGCAGCGCCAACACCGTGAAGATCGCCTCGAGCGCACCGGTGCCGCCGAGGAGGTGACCCGTGGATGCCTTGGTGGCCGAGACCGGGATCTCGTCGACGCGGGCGCCGAACACCGCGCGCAGCGCCTGGTACTCGTTCGGGTCGCCGACGGGGGTCGACGTGGCGTGGGCGTTGATGTGGGTGACGTCGTCGGGCGACGCCCCCGCCATCTCCAGCGCCATGCGCACGGCGCGCGCAGCGCCGCGACCCTCGGGGTCGTTGGCGGTGATGTGGTACGAGTCGGCGGTGACGCCGCCGCCCACGATCGAGGCGTAGATTTTGGCGCCGCGGGCCTTCGCGTGCTCCTCGGTCTCGAGGATCAGGACGCCGGCGCCTTCGCCCATGACGAAACCGTCGCGGTCGATGCTGCCGGGACGCGACGCGGTCTCGGGGGAGTCGTTGCGCTTGGACAGCGCCTGCATCGACGCGAACGACGCGATGGTGATCGGGTGGATCGCCGACTCGGTGCCGCCGGCGATCACGACGTCGGCCAGGCCGTCGCGGATGTGCTGCACCGCGTTGACGATCGACTCGGTGCTCGAGGCGCACGCCGACGCCACGGTGCGCGCGAAGGCCCTGGCGTTGAAGTGCAGCGACAGGTTGCCGGCCGCGGCGTTGGGCATGAGCATCGGCACCGTCATCGGCATGACGCGACGGGGACCCTTCTCGCGCAGGGTGTCCCAGGCGTCCAGGAGCGTCCACACGCCGCCGATGCCGGTGGCGAAGTCGACGCCGAGGCGGTCGGGGTCGACGTCGGGGCTGCCGGCGTCTTCCCACGCCTCCTTCGCCGCGACCATCGCGAGCTGCGACGAGGGATCGAGGCGCTTGGCGACAGGACGTTCGAGGACGGTCTCGGGCCGCACGAGCGCCTCAGCGGCGAACGTGACGGGCAGGTTGTACTGCTCGACCCATTCGTGCTCGAGGGTGCGCGCGCCGGATGCACCGGACAGCAGCGCGTTCCAGCTCTCGGGCGCCGTCCCGCCGATGGGCGAGGTGGCACCGATACCGGTGACGACGATGCGGGATGTGCTCATGGTGTGATCCTTGGTGCGGCCGGAAAGGTCGTGACCGGTGGGGGCCGGAGCCCCCACCGGGAGGGTCAGGACTGGTTCGACGTGATGAACGTGACGGCGTCACCGACGGTCTTGAGGTTCTTGACCTCGTCGTCGGGGATCGTGACGCCGAACTTCTCCTCGGCGTTGACGACGATCGTCATCATCGAGATCGAGTCGATGTCGAGGTCGTCCGTGAAGGACTTCTCCAGCGCCACCTCGTCGGCCGAGATGCCGGTCTCGTCGGTGATGAGCTCGGCCAGGCCGGCGAGAACCTCGTCGTTGGTGAATGCCATGATTTCTCCTGTTGTTGAGGGCGGACCCGGGGAGTCGTCCCGAGCCCCGAACAGTCTAGAGTTCGACGACGCTGCGTCAGGGAAGGACGACGACCTGCGCGCCGAAGACCAGACCGGCACCGAAGCCGATCTGCAGAGCGAGGCCGCCGCTGAGCTCGGGGTGCTCCTCGAGCAGACGGTGGGTGGCCAGCGGGATCGAGGCGGCCGAGGTGTTCCCGGTGGTCTCGATGTCGCGGCCGATCACGACGGTCTCGGGCAGCCCCAGCTGCTTCGCGAACTCGTCGATGATGCGCATGTTCGCCTGGTGGGGCACGAACGCCGCCAGGTCGGACGGCTGGATGCCGGCGGCCTCGATGGCCTGTCGTGCGACCTTGACCATCTCCCAGACGGCCCAGCGGAAGACGGTGGGGCCCTCCTGGCGCAGGGTGGGCCAGGGCGCGGTGCCGTCACGGAACTCGGTCAGCGTCGCGTTCATGCCCACGGCGTCGGCCTTCGAACCGTCGGAACCCCAGATCGTGGGGCCGATGCCGGGGGTGTCGCTCGGCCCGACCACGACGGCGCCGGCGCCGTCGCCGAGCAGGAACGAGATGCTGCGGTCGGTGGGGTCGACGATGTCGCTCAGCTTCTCGGCGCCGACGACGACGACGTGCTTCGCGAGGCCACCGCGGATGAGGGCGTCGGCCTGACCCACGCCGTACGCGAAGCCCGCGCACGCGGCGTTGACGTCGTACGCGGCAGCGGGGTTCGCGCCGATGCGGTCGGCGACGATCGCCGAGGCGGAGGGCGTCTGCTTGGGGTTGCTGATCGTGGCGACGATCACGGCGTCGATCTCGGCCGGATCGACGCCCGAGCGCTCCACGGCCTCGCGGGCGGCCTCGGAGGCCAGGTCGATGGCATCCGTCTCCTTGTTGGCGCGCACGCGCGTCACGATGCCGGTGCGCTGGCGGATCCACTCGTCGCTCGAGTCGATCGGACCGACGAGGTCGTCGTTGGGGACGAAGTTCTCACCGCGGGCGGCGCCATACGCGTAGATGCGCGTGTGGGCCGGGCCCTGGAGCTGGCGGAGGGTGGGGGTGCTCATGCCTGCTCTCCCTTCAGGAGTGCGACGGCCGCGTCGAGGTCGTCCGGGGTCTTGACTGCGACGGTGGGGGTGCCGCGCAGCGCGCGCTTGGCCAGGCCCGTGAGGGCACCGGCGGGCGCGAGTTCGATGATGCCGGTCACGCCGTGGTCGGCGAAGGACGCCATGCTGCGGTCCCACCGCACGGGGGAGGCGACCTGCGAGACGACCAGGTCGACGGCCCGGCGGCCGTCCTCGACGACCGAGCCGTCCGAGTTGGTCCAGAGGGTCGTCGTGGGAGCGGATGCCGCGACGTCGGCGGCGGCGGCGCGGAGCGTGTCCACGGCGGGCTCCATGAAGCGCGTGTGGAAGGCTCCGGCGACCTGAAGCGGGATGACGCGCGCGCCGCGAGGAGCCTCGGCCGCCAGCGCGGCGAGGGCCGACCGCTCTCCGGCGGCGACGATCTGTCCGGCGCCGTTGTAGTTGGCGGGGGTCAGGTCGAGCTCGGCGAGGCGATCCAGCACGGTCTGCTCGTCACCGCCCACGACGGCGCTCATGCCCGTCTCGACGGTGGTCGCGGCCTCCGCCATCGCGCGACCGCGGATGCCGACGAGGCGCAGGGCGTCCGCCTCGGACAGAACACCGGATGCCGCCAGCGCGGCGAACTCGCCGACCGAGTGGCCCGCCACACCGGCGGCACCCTGCCCGGCGCGGTCGCGGAGCACGCTCCACGACAGCAGGCTCGCGGCGACGATGAGCGGCTGGGCGACACTGGTGTCACGGATCCGGTCGGCATCCCATTCGGTGCCGGCGGCGAGGAGGTCGACGCCGGCGTGCTCGGAGGCCTCGGCGAGACGCTCACGCGTCCCCTCGATCTCGAGCCACGGCGACAGGAACCCGGGGGTCTGAGACCCCTGTCCGGGGAAGACGGCGATGATCACCGTCCCATCCTGCCAAGGATCCGGCGGTGGCTTCTGGAGATATCGGCACAAGAAATCGGCGTGTCTTTGTGCGCGCCGTGCATCAACGGGCCGCGGAGGGGCGCCGAGCCGCAGATCCGCGTCGTCGTGTGGCCTCTGTTCCCATCGACCCGAGGATGAGCGCGGTCTGCAGGATCAGTGCCTCGCGCGGACCCGTGGCATCCCACCCGATCACCTCGGACACGCGCTTCAAGCGGTAGCGGACCGTGTTGGGGTGCACGTACAACTCCCGGGCCGTGGCCTCGAGCGACCGGCCGTTGTCGAGATAGCTCCACAGCGTCGCGACGAGATCGGCGCTGTGCGCGTGCAGCGGGCGGTACACCCGGTCGACGAGGGTCTGCTTGGCGACGGCGTCTCCGGCCAGCGCGCGCTCGGGCAGCAGGTCATCGGCCTCGACGGGGCGCGGGGCATGCCGCCAGGCGCGCGCCACCGCGAACCCCGCGAGGGCCGCGCGCGCACTCTGCCCCGCGTCGACCAGGGCCGCGACGGCCGGCCCGAGGACGAGATGCCCCGAACCGAAACTCGGCTCGAGCCGCTTCGCGATCTCGGTGAACGGCAGCTCGGTGGTGTCCTCGCGTCCGCGGACCGGAAGATCGGCGCGGCCCACGACGAGCACGAGCCGCGACCCCTGCACCCCGATGAGCACGTCGACGCCGAGCTTGCGGGAGGTGCGCCGGACGTGGTCGACGTCGAGCTGCGGGGGAGTCGTTCCCACCAGCACCGCGACCTCGCCGTGACCGTGCCAGCCGAGCGCGGCGATGCGGCTGGGGAGCTCGTCGTCGGCTTCGCCGGTGAGGATAGAGTCGACGACCAGCGCTTCGAGCCGCGCATCCCACAGGCCGCGGGCCTCGGCGGCGCGCGCGTACACGTCGGCCGCCGCGAAGGCGACCTCGCGCGAGTACGACAGCATCGCCTCGCGGACGCGTTCACTGCGGCCGGCGACCCGCTCCTCCATCACCTCGACGGTGACGCGGACGAGCTGCAGCGTCTGAGTCAGGCTGACGCTGCGGAGCAGCTCCCGCGGGGCCGCGGCGAAGATGTCGGCGGCGATCGCCGGAGTGGATGCCGGTTCCTCGAACCACTGCAGGAACGAGGTGATGCCCGCCTGTGCCACTAGCCCCACCGCTGAGCGGCGGGCCGGTGGCATCTCGGCGTACCAGGGCAGCGTCTCTTCGAGGCGCTGGATCGTCGCGGTCGCGAGATCACCCGAGATCCGACGCAACCACGCCAGCGTCTCGGCTTTCTCCTCGGCGGCCCGGGAGAGGGCGGCCTGCCCGCTCCCTCCCGAACCGTCGACGGCCGCGCGATCGGTCACGCGATCAGGCCTCGCCGCCGGCGTTCCCGCTCGTGCCGGCGTTCACGTCGTGGAGACGGTACTTCTCGATCGCCTGGGCGATGACCGAACGGTCGACCTTGCCCTCGTCCGCGAGTCCCTGCAGGGCGCGGACGGCGAGCGACGGACCGTCGATCTTGAAGAAGCGACGCGCTGCGGCACGGGTGTCGGAGAACCCGAACCCGTCGGCGCCGAGCGTGAGGTAGCGCTGCGGCACCCACTGACGGATCTGGTCCTGGACGGCGTGCATCCAGTCGCTGACCGCGACCACGGGGCCCTCGGCATCCCGGAGCTTCTCGGTCAGGTAGGCCGTGCGGGGCTCCGCCTCGGGGTGGAGGAAGTTGTGCTCGTCCGCCGCGAGACCGTCACGACGCAGTTCGCTCCACGACGTCACCGACCACACGTCCGCGACGACGCCCCAGTCGTCCTTCAACAGACGCTGGGCCTCGAACGCCCACGGCACACCGACGCCCGAAGCGAGCAGCTGCGTGCGGGGACCGTCGCCCTCGCCCACCGAGACCCGGTGGATGCCGCGGACGATGCCGTCCACGTCGACGTCCTCGGGCTCGGCCGGCTGCACGAGCGGCTCGTTGTACACGGTCATGTAGTACATGACGTTCGGGTCGGGGTGCTGGCCGCCGTACATGCGCTCGATGCCCGACCGGACGATGTGCGCGATCTCGTAGCCGTAGGCGGGGTCGTACGACACCGTCGCGGGGTTCGTGGATGCCAGCAGCTGCGAGTGGCCGTCGGCGTGCTGCAGACCCTCACCCGTCAGGGTCGTGCGACCCGCGGTCGCGCCGATGATGAAACCGCGCGCCATCTGGTCGCCCGCCGCCCACTGGGCGTCGCCCGTGCGCTGGAAGCCGAACATCGAGTAGAAGACGTAGACCGGGATCAGCGGTTCGCCGTGCGTGGCGTACGACGTCCCCGCCGCGGTGAACGCCGCGAGGGCGCCCGCCTCGTTGATGCCGACGTGGATGATCTGCCCCTGCGGGCTCTCCTTGTACGCCAGCAGCAGCTCACGGTCGACCGACGTGTAGTGCTGGCCCTTGGGGTTGTAGATCTTCGCCGTCGGGAAGTAGGCATCCATACCGAAGGTGCGGGCCTCGTCGGGGATGATCGGCACGATGCGGTGACCGAAGTCCTTGACCCGCAACAGGTCCTTCAGCAGACGCACGAACGCCATCGTCGTGGCGATCTCCTGCGTGCCCGACCCCTTCTTGGGCAGCGCGTACGCCTGGTCGCCGGGCAGCTCGAGACCGACGTGGGTCGTGCGGCGCTCGGGCAGGAACCCGCCGAGCGAACGGCGACGCTCGAGCATGTACTCGATCGTCTCGTCCTTCTCTCCGGGGTTGTAGTACGGCGGCTGGTAGGGGTTCTCCTCCAGCTGCGCGTCGGTCACCGGGATGTCCATCGCGTCGCGGAAGGCCTTGAGGTCGTCCAGCGTCAGCTTCTTCATCTGGTGCGTGGCGTTACGGCCCTCGAAGTGGGGGCCGAGGCCGTAGCCCTTGATGGTCTTGGCGAGGATGACCGTCGGCTGGCCCTTGTGCTCCTTGGCCGCCTTGAACGCCGCGAACACCTTGCGGTAGTCGTGGCCACCGCGCTTGAGGCCCCAGACCTGCTCGTCGGTGTAGTCCTTGACCAGCTCGAGCGCGCGGGGGTCGCGGCCGAAGAAGTGCTCGCGGACGTACGCGCCGTTCTCGGCCTTGTACGTCTGGTAGTCGCCGTCGGGCGTGGAGTTCATGAGGTTCAGCAGCGCACCCTCGGTGTCGCGGGCGAGCAGGTCATCCCACTCGCGGCCCCAGACGACCTTGATGACGTTCCAGCCGGCGCCGCGGAAGAAGCTCTCGAGCTCCTGGATGATCTTGCCGTTACCGCGCACGGGGCCGTCGAGACGCTGCAGGTTGCAGTTGACGATGAACGTCAGGTTGTCGAGACCTTCGTTCGCGGCGACCTGGAGCTGACCGCGGCTCTCGACCTCGTCCATCTCGCCGTCACCGAGGTACGCCCAGACGTGGGAGTCGGACACGTCCTTGATGCCGCGGTTGCTGAGGTACTTGTTCGACATCGCCTGGTAGATCGCGTTGATCGGACCGAGACCCATCGAGACCGTCGGGAACTGCCAGAAATCCGGCATGAGACGGGGGTGGGGGTACGACGGGATGCCGTTGGGCGCGGCCGACTTCTCCTGGCGGAAGCCGTCGAGCTGCGCCTCCGTGAGGCGGCCCTCGAGGAAGGCGCGGGCGTACGCACCGGGCGAGGCGTGACCCTGGATGAAGATCTGGTCGCCGCCGGAGGGGTCGTCGAGGCCGCGGAAGAAGTGGTTGAAGCCGACCTCGTACAGCGCGGCCGAGGACGCGTAGGTCGAGATGTGGCCGCCGACACCGATGCCGGGGCGCTGCGCACGGTGGACGGTGACCGCCGCGTTCCAGCGGATCCACTTGCGGTAGCGACGCTCGAGCTCTTCGTCACCGGGGAATTCCGGCTCGTTCTTCTGCGCGATCGTGTTGATGTAGTCAGTGGTCGGAACCATGGGCACGTTGAGGTGCAGTTCCTTCGAGCCCTTGAGGAGGCTCAGCATGATCTCGCGCGCACGACCGGGGCCCTTGGCCTGGACGAGCTGGCGCAGGGATTCCTGCCACTCGCCGGTCTCTTCCGGGTCGCTGTCCTGCGGCCCCTGCGAATACGGATCCTGATCGTGAACAGTCACGGAAGACCTTTCGTCGTCTGGCAGGTCATGCCAGAGAATCGCCATACGTGTGCGGCAACCCTTGTCTGCTCCGCACAATTCACCGTCGTCCAGCCTAGTCAGTTCGCGCCCTGCCGGATGTCCACGGACGCCGTGGTCGGAGGGATGCCTCGGCGTCGAGACATCGGACGGTCCAGAGGTCGGGTGAAGGCGCGGGCCAAATCCGCGGGAGGATGACTCGCCGCCGCGGCGGGTGAGAATGCACACATGCTCTTGTTCCCGCGGGTCAGCGCGATTCACCTGGCGTCGCGCACGGGCAGGGGAGGGGCGGACGCCTCACCGCGCGACTCCTAGCG
Organism: Microbacterium sp. 71-36; assembly: GCF_001898305.1. Taxonomy (NCBI): domain Bacteria; kingdom Bacillati; phylum Actinomycetota; class Actinomycetes; order Micrococcales; family Microbacteriaceae; genus Microbacterium; species Microbacterium sp. 71-36. Next base: position 267,097 of record NZ_MKTP01000001.1, on the reverse strand, counting down.
TGACGCCCGTGAGCCGTCCCTCCCTCTCCCTCGATCGCCGCCGATTCCTCGCCACCGCCGGATCCGGAGCAGCCCTCGCCGCCGCCGGCGTCGTCGCCGCCCCTCGGGAGGAGGCTGCGCTCGCGACGACTCCCACGGGTCCCATCGACGTCGTGACCGTCGAGGGCGCCATCCCCGGCATCCCGTACCGCACGCGCACCGCGATCCTGGACGTGGCCGAGTACGCGCGGCGAGCGCAGATCAACAGCGACGCGTTCACGAACGCCTGGAAGCGCGCGCTGCAGCAGCTGGCGGAAGTGCCGGCGCCGGCCGACTCGCCGGCATCGGGGAACAGCGTGAACTGGCGGCCGAACGCCGGCGTCGTGCTCCGCGTGCCCCCGGGGTTCTACGCCATCGACCAGTGGTCGATGGCGACCCGGACCGCCGACCTCGGGCTGCCGGGCTCCGAGCCGGACGGACAGCAGTACGGCGAATGGTCGGTGCGCATCACCGTCGAGGCGGACGGGGTCGTGCTGGTGGCGAAGGATCACCCGGGCACGGTCGCCGGGAGCCCCGTGGTCTACCTCGGCAACCCCGATTCGCCCGGTGGAAGCAAGGACCTCCTCAAACGGGTCGTGATCCGCGGACTCACCGTCCAGAGCGACGGACACTCGCTCCAGGCCGACTACGTCCCGGATCGTGTCGGGATCGTGGTGCACCAGAGCCAGGAGATCCGGCTCGAACGGGTATCGGTCTTCGGGTTCGCTCGCGAGGGGATCCGCTTCGAAGGAGTCATGGACTCCACGATCGACGCCGCCGTCATCGGATGGTGCGGACGACCGTCGCGCCTGGCGTCCCCGCCCGACCCGCTTCCGTACGGCCTGTCCATCGTGAGCAACCGCAACGCGAACGGCGACATCGTCGAGAACTCCAACGCCCTGCGCGTGATCGACAGTCACGTGGAGTTCTGCGAGCAGGAGCTGTTCCTGGACCGCGGCACCCGGCACGTCGACTTCCTCGGATGCAAGTTCGAGCACGGATGGGGGACGACATCCGACCAGCCGCCGGTGTCGATCGGCTTCCCTCCCCATCCCGACTCCACCCTCGAACGCGTGCTCGAGATCGGTTTCACCTCGTGCATGTTCGTCCAGAACACCTACGCCCACGCGGGGAACCACCCCAGCCACATCGTCGTCGGCGAGGTCTCCTACGTGGGCGGCCGGGCGTCGGCGGCCAAGACGGCGGTCACCTTCCTCGGATGCCACTTCTCGGTGCCGGACGGGATCGGCGAGCGCTGGTTCACCGGCGGTGACACCACGTTCATCGGGTGCGATTTCGGCGGATGCGGGAACGCGGACGGCGAACCCGCCTGCTTCGACCTGGGCAACGATGTGACGTTCGACGACTGCCGGTTCTCCGCGGTGGCCGAACTCCACGACGGCGTCACCGGCTCGCTGCAGCACGGCAACGCGGGTAGCGCGGTGCCGGGATCCCGGAACGACCTCTTCCGGTTCCGTGGCGGGGCCTCACGGGTCGTGAACCCGGTCATCTACTTCCCCCCGCCGCTGGACGGCGTGCGCACGTCTCCGGGATCGGTGGCGACGCTCGCGCGCGACGTGGGCGACGCGAACCGCGTGGCGGGGTGGCATCCGGCCTGGTACGGCCTGCCGGGCGACGGGAGTGGCCGACCCGGCCCGGTCGCCGCGGTGCGCTACGAAGATCCCGACCGCATGCAGCTGGGGACGTCGCTCACCTGGGAGGCGCTGAGCGGGACGTCGACGCCGATCCTCGAACCCGACGACGACGGCCGGGTGTCGGTGTGCGGCCGGGAGCAGGTGCGCGTGCAGGGCGGCCGCACATACACGGGATTCACCGATGCGCATGCCGGGCAGGTGATCCGCGTCGTCGCGGATGGCGAGCCGATCACGTTCGTCGGTGGTTCGCTCGTCCTGAAGGGCACCCAGACGCTCCGCGCGGGAACCTCCGACATGACGTCGTTCGTCTTCTACACGTTCGGTTCGGGATCCGCGTGGTTCCAGATCTGATCGTGCGCGACCGATCGCGCCGCGCGACGGCGACCGTCGGCGGCCGGCTCGATCCCCGGTCGAACAGTCTGAACGCCCTCCGCCTCGCACTCGCCCTGCTCGTCCTCGTGGCCCATGCCGGGGAGTTGGGCGGCTACGGGCTGCAGACGAAGCCCCTCGGGCCCTGGGCCGTCGCCGGTTTCTTCTGCATCTCTGGCTACCTCATCGCCGCGAGCAGAGCGCGAGCTCGCAGCGTCGGCGACTTCTTCGCGCGAAGGGTCGTGCGGATCTACCCCGCCTTCCTCGTGGTGCTGGTGGTCGTCGGGTTCGGGTTCGCCCCGCTCGCGTCCTCGTTTCTGAACGCCGGCCCGTGGTCACCGGGGGGCGGCGCGCAGTACGTCCTGCGCAACGCCGGGCTGTGGATGGCGCAGCCCGCGATCCCGGGCATGCTCGAGGACGTTCCGTACCCGGGGGTCTGGAACGGCTCGTTGTGGACCCTCGCGTTCGAGTTCGCGTGCTACGTCGTCACCGGACTCGTCGGATGCCTCGCCGCTCGCTGGGAAACCCGGGTGACGATCGTCCTCTGGGTGGGCGCGATGACCGTGTCCCTCCTCGCGGGCGTCGGTCTCATCGCCGTCGCGGGGACGCTCGCCACCCTCGCGACACTGCTCGGCTTCTACCTCGCGGGGACGGTGCTGTTCCTCGGACGCGATCACGTGCCGCTGCATCCGATACTGCTCGTCGCCGCGGGAGCGATCGTGGCCGCGGTCGCCGCGACCGGGGTGCCGACGGTGCTCGCAGGTCCCGCGATGGCGTATGCCATGCTCGCGCTCGGCATCCTGCTGCCGCTGCCCCGAGTCGGCGCGCGCAACGACATCTCCTACGGGATCTACATCTACGCGTTCCCCGTCCAGCAGGGGCTCGCCCTCGCCCTGGCCGATCGGGGGGTTCCGATCGTGGTGCCGCTCGTCCTCGCCATTGCCCTGACCGTCCCGCTCGCGTGGGCGAGCTGGCTGGTCGTCGAGCGACCCGCGATGCGGGCGCACCGTCGATGGTCGTCGCGTCGCGGAACGGCAGGTTTAGCCTGAGCGCGTGACGTCGAGCGAGTACGCGGGGTTCCGCACGCGGCCGGAGCACCGCTGGCCGGTGCTGATCTGCCTGGCCCTGGGCACGGTGTTGTACGCCGTGCTCCCCAGCGACGTGTCCGGCGAACTCCGCTATGTCGTCGTGGGCGCGAGCCTGCTGTGCACGATCGCAATGCTCATCGCCCACCCCACCCGCTTCGACCGGGATTCGCGCATCGGTCGCGCCTTCGCGCTCGGCTTCGTGACGATCCTGCTGGCGGCGAACCAGGTCGCGTTCGTCCTCCTCGTCCACCAGCTCCTCGCGGGGCAGGGCAGCGGCGCGGTCACCCTGCTCGGGGCCGCCCAGGTGTGGGCCATCAACGTCATCGGCTACGGCGCTGTGTACTGGGAGATGGATCGCGGCGGTCCGGTCGCCCGCCGTCGCGACCCGCGGGACCAGCTGCAGCCGGCGGACTTCCAGTTCCCCCAGGACTCCGACGGGGATGCCGTGAGCGAAGTGAAGCGTCGGTCGTCGAACACCGCCGACTGGGCTCCCGGGTATATCGACTATCTCTACTTCTCGGCATCCAACGCGATGGCGTTCAGCCCCACCGACGTGATGCCCCTCAGCGTCCGGGCGAAGCTGTTCATGATGGTGCAGGCGATCTCGGGATTCGTGCTGCTGGCGCTCGTGATCGCGCGCAGCGTGAACATCTTGGGCTGAGGCTCAGCTCGGGTGACGTGATCTCCCGGACGGAATCACCCCGCCTCCGCGGCTCGCGCCCCGCACGCCGGGGACATGCTCACATGCGATGGTTCCGCCGTGTCGATCTCCTCGTTCCCCCGCACCGACCACTCGTCCTTCGTTCCACACATCCAGGGTCTTCGGGCCATCGCGGTGCTGGGCGTCGTGGCGTTCCACCTCTGGCCGTCCGCGCTGCCCGGCGGCTTCGTCGGGGTCGACGTGTTCTTCGTCATCTCCGGCTTCCTCATCACCGGGCATCTCCGACGCGAGATCCTCGCCACGGGCACGGTGCGTTTGGCGGCATTCTGGGCTCGACGCGTCCGCCGTCTGCTCCCGGCAGCGCTGGTGGTGCTGGGCTTCTGCGCCGTGGTGATCTCCGTCCCGTCGCTGGCGCTGCTGTCGGCGCTCCCCGCACGGGTGAAGGAGATCGTGGCCGCGACGTCGTACGTGGCGAACTGGCAACTGGTCGCCACCTCCGCCAATTACTTCGGCGACTCCAACAGTCCGACGTTCGCCCGACACTATTGGTCGCTGTCCGCCGAGGAGCAGTTCTACCTGGTGTGGCCGCTGGCGCTCCTGGCGGGCGTGGCGATCGCTCGTCGTCTGCACAGACGGCGCACCGCGGGAACCATCGGTGTGGTTCTGCTGATCTCGCTCGTGAGCTTCGGCGCGAGCGTGTGGTTCACCGAGGTCAGTCCCGCGGCGGCCTACTTCGCCACGTTCACGCGGGTCTGGGAGTTCGGGGCGGGGGCGCTGCTCGCGCTCCTTCCTCTGCTGCGCGCGCGGAGCGCGTCGGCCCGAATGGTCTGCGGCTGGCTCGGGCTCGCCGGTCTGACCATGTCCTTCGCGTCGATGAGCGACGCCGTGCACTTCCCGGGTTACGCCGCGCTCCTGCCCGTCGCAGCGACCGTGCTGATCCTCGCCGTCGTCCCCGGCGGTGCGTGGTGGCTCCCGACTCGGCTGATCTCGCTCCCGCCCTTCGGCTTCGTCGGGAAGATCTCCTACAGCCTCTACCTCTGGCACTGGCCTCTGATCCTCGTGGTCCCGGCGCTGCCGTGGTGGACCGGGGGCATCACGCAGACCGCGGCACTTCTCGTCGTCACCGTCTTCCTGTCGTGGCTGACGCAGCGGTTCGTCGAAGATCCGCTGCGTTCCTGGCCCTGGCTCGTCGGCGCCCGCCCCCGCCGAACGTTCGCCGTCGGTGGCGCGGCGATGGCCGCCGTTGTGGTGCTGACCGTCGGGCTCGGTGCGGTGAATCTCCCGCACTTCCTCAGCGCCAGGTCGGCACTCGCTGACCTCCAAGCGAACCCGACGATGTGCTCCACGCCACGGAACGAACCCGCCGAGGCCTGCGACGTGCTCTCCGCCGGCGGCTTCGCCCCGGCACCGAGCATCGCGGGCATGGACTCGCCGGAGTCGTCGGAGTGTCTCGCGCAATTCGACGAGTCAGAACCGCTCACGTGCTCTTTCGGGACGGACGACCCCGCGGCCCCGGTCGTGCTCTTGATCGGAGACAGCCACGCGTTCCAGTACATCGACGTCCTCGCCGACATCGCCGTCCGCGAAGGCTGGCACCTGACGACGATGCTCAAGGGTGGATGTCCCTGGAGCACGACGGAACTGGCTTCGAAGGTTCCCTTCGCACGCGTGTGCGACCAGTGGCGCGAGAACGTCTCCGGGTGGTTGCTTACCCAGACGCCCACGGTGATCGTCACCTCGGCGTATTCCGGCACGCAGTACGCCGTCGACGGATACGGATCACGAACGGACGCGGCCGTGGCGGGATTCGCGGGTGCGTGGAGCAGTCCTTCGGTTGCCGCGGTTCCGATTCTCGCGGTGACGGACAACCCCGCCTTTCCGACCGATCCGAATCTCTGCTTGCTGAACCGCACCGCCAACGACTGCGATGTGCCACGCGGCCAAGCGGTCCCCGCGCCCGATCCCCTGAGCCGGGCAGCGGAGGCACAGCCGAACGTCCACGTCCTCGACAGCACCGACCTCTTCTGCGATGACACGGTGTGCAGCCCGGTGGTCGGCGATCGGAATGCCTACCGCGATCCCAACCACCTGACCGCGAGCTTCGCGGCGTCGCTGGGCTCGCGCCTGACCGTCGCGATCCAGCAGGCGCTCACCGCTCCTGCCACAGACCGATGATGATCGCCGCCGGCCATCGGCGGCCCCACGCGAAGGGCCGCGCGAACACCCGAAACCGGGGTTCAGCTTGCTCGCGGCGGGTCGGTCGCGCCTCGCGTCGCGAGCGCGACAACGTGCTGGCGGAGGCTGAGACCCGAAAGCTTCGCGCTACGGTGAGACGCCGTCACGAGTCGGCGCCCGACGTCTGGTCGCCGGCACCGATCCCGTGCTCCGCCTCGAACTCGCGGAGTGCGCGGCGATATCGTCGCACCTCGGTGATGCCCCCAACGATCGCGCAGGCCCAGATCAGCAGGGAGACCACCGAGAAGGGGGTCATCGTGCCGCTCAGGACGAGTGCACCGCCCAGGATGAACATGCCCGCACTGACGTAGACGATCCACAGTGCCCGCACGCGGATGCGGTCGATCGCCAGCCGCTGTTGGATCAGGGATGCCATGACAGCACCCTGTCAGCTGTGGACCCGAGCACAAGCCCTGGCGAGGACGGGCGAAAGTCCGTCGCGATCAGCGGTCGCCCTCGCCACGTGGTCGGCAGAACAGCACCAGACCGACCACCGAGGCCACGATCGCGCCGACCGCGTGCCCCGGGAAGGTGGAGCGAGGCTCCCGGCGGTGAAGTGGAGTGGGCCCTGCCGGGATCGAACCGACGACATCCACGGTGTAAACGTGGCGCTCTACCAGCTGAGCTAAAGGCCCTGGAGGTCTCGAGTCTAGCCCGAGACGATCGGCGTGCTCAGGCGCGGGCGCGCGAGACCGACGCCGCGAGAGCGTCGAACACGGCGGCCGTCGGCTCGGCGCGCAGCGGATGGATGCCGTCGACCGGCGCCCCGAGGTGCAACCAGCCGCGCGACGGCGAGATCGCGTCGTAGAGCTCCACGCCCTCGCTGCGGACGAGCACCTCGGTCCACGGTTCGACGGTGGGGTCGTCGGACGCCACGTGCGCGGCGAGGTCGGCGGCCGTGATCTCCTCACCCTCCTCGCTCACGGGCCAGCCGGGAGTGAGACCCAGCCACGCCGAGACGAAGGTCGGCACGTGGTCCGGGTCGAGGACGACCGCGTGGCGCGCCGCGCCGTCCGTCGCCGGCACCTCGGTGTGAGAAGGATCGTGCAGGACGAGCACGCCGCGCGGACCTGCGTAGGCGACCAGCAGCGCGGCCCGATCGCCCCGCCGCGTCTGCGCGGTCATCACGTGCCGGTTCGCGGCGAGCGCCGTGCCCGCAGCACCGCCTTCGCGGGTCAGCCGCCCGTCGGCCTCGACCCACCCGGCATCCTGAAGCTCCTGAGCCTCCGCGGTGCCGCGATCGGCGCGTGCGAGGATGCCGTAGGCCGCGCCCACACGCGTCTTCGTCGCCCCGGAGAGCAGCGCCTGCAGTGCCGCGGTGGACGCACGCGGGGCCGCGGAGAGGAACGTGGGGGCGGGGATGCCGTCGAGCGACTCGATGGCGTGGCCCTCCCGGGCGGTGAGCGCCGCGTCGAGGGGCGCGTCACCGGGTGCGGAAGCCGCCGCAGCCACCGCCTCCGGGTCGGCGGTCAGCGCGAGGTGCGCGGCGACGCCGTCGAACACGGGCGCGTACGCCGTCCACTGGGAGGGGGAGCAGCTGGCCGACAGGTGGACGTGGTGCGTGCCGGTCGCCCACACCCACTTCGAGACGACGACGTCCTGCCCGTTCTCCGCGCGGTACACGAAGACGATGCGCCGTCCCCGCGCCGCGGAGCCGTCCGCGGTCGGGTGCCACAGATCGACGGCGATCACGTAGGCCCCGGGGTGCTGGGCCCGGGCAGCGTGGAACGCCGCGGTCGAGGCATCCGTCAGCGGGGCCGTGCTGGCGACGGACGTGAGCACGAGATTGGGGACGAAACCCTCGGGGCGATCGACCGGCGTGAGGACCACGTCGGCGCCGTCGAAGTCGGACGTCTCGACCCAGTTGGGGTACGTGACGTTCGCGTGGAGCGTCTCCGCGATCAGGATCGCGGGTTCGGCGGGCGCCCGACCGGTGAAGAACTTCATGCGCGTCCGTTCGATCGGATGTCGTCGCCCCGCAGGACGCGGAACCACGCGGGAAGAAGGAACCTCGGCAGCCAGAAGAGCCCGACGGCTCCGACGACCAGCAGAACGGCCGCCACTCCGATCAGGACGAAGAAGGCCGGACGCGACGCGGACTCGACCAGCAGAGCCACGGCCCCGACGAGGAGGGCCAGGCCGATCCACAGCCACGCGAACCCGATGGTCGCGCCGAACCCGCGGCGGACGCGGATCCAGCCCTTCCAGGCTCCGGTGTAGGCGACGACCCCTCCGGCGAGGAAGAGGATCCCGACGAGCAGCCCGGCGGTCACAGGACGTTCCCTGCCGGCTGCTCGGCCGTGCCCAGTGGCCCCGGCGCCATGATGGTCGTGTTCTCGCCGCGCACGTCGTCCATGATGTCCTGCGACACCTTCTGTCCGCCCCACCCTCCGGCGACACCGCCGATCACACCGCCCACGATGCCCCCGATGACCGTTCCCGGGCCGGGGAAGATCGACCCGATGGCGGCACCCGCCGCCGCGCCACCCCACGCACCACCGGCACCGGCGACCACCGACGAGGTGCCGACGACGGCGGTGTCCGTCCAGGCCTCCTGCTGACGCTGATCTTCGCTCCAGTCGGGATGCCGGGTGAGGGTGTCGTTGTAGCTCTCGCCGTAGACGCTCCAGTACGTCAGGCCCGCACCGACCACCGACAGCGCCTTGCCTGCGTGTCCGGCCCAGGCCGGGGGCGTCCCCACCTCGTTCGGCGCGAACTGCGGCACGCCCGACCATCCGGGGAGGCGGGTCGAGGGGAGAGGAGTGTCGGGGAGCAGGTTGCTCTCCAGCATCCAGGCCCCCGAAGGCCGCTGCACCCAGATCTGTCCGTCGATCTTCGAGCGCGGCCAGGTGGGGTTGATGTCACCGGCCGTCAAGCGGATCTCGTCCGGGAGGACCGCACCGGGCCCCGGGACCATCAGCGTTCCGCGATAGCGCTGGAGGAGCTCGGACGCGAGACCCTGGACGGCCGAACCGCTGTTCCCGGTGACGATGTCGAGACCGCCGTTCAGCGCCCAGCTGAGGGACGTGCGCAGGCCACGGAGCGCGCTCGCGCATTCCGCGTCGGCGGCGGCCGCGTCGGCGTCGAACCGGAAGCGGTCGCCGGCGACGCTTCCCGCGCTCGGGGCGTCGGGGTCGCGGTCTTCGGCATCCAGGGTCGCCTGCTGCTTCACCGTCGCGAGGTCGGCCACGATCGCAGCCCGTCGGGTCTCGAGACCCACCAGCGCCTGGGCGTACGTGCGCAGCGCCGACACGGCCGTGGAGAGCGCCGTGGTCAGTTCCTCCGCGGCGGGGGAGAGCGGGGCCAGCGCGCCGTACGCGGTCTGCGCCTCGGGCGCCTCGTACACGGCGCTGAGCCCACCCCAGGTGGCCGTGATGTCGGAGACCGCATCGTCCAGGCCGTCGAGGGCCGCCGCGAGGGTGTCCGCCGCACCGGAGACGGCGGCGGAGCTCGGAATGGTGGCCGGTGTCCCGCCCAGTCCGCTCACGGCTCCAGTCCGCTCATCGTCGACTGCGTCTGCGCGGCCATCTCGTAGTCGGTCTGCTCGTACAGCGAGATGACGCTTTCGGTCGTCTCGGTGACCGTGCTGACCATTCGGCGCATGCCGGCGAGTCTGATCAGGAAGGGGTCCGCGGCGACCTCGCCGAGAGCTGTGGCGGTCTCGCCGTCACCGACCGCGGCCTGCGCGGACTCGAACGCTCCGGCGGTCGTGGCGACGATCGAGTCGATCGCGGCGGCCCGCTCGTCGGCGGTGCGGCAGATACCGCGCGCCTGAGGGGGATCGATGCTCCAGGTCATCGGATCGCATCCATTCATCGGTGGGGGGGGTTCCGTGGCCTCCAGGCTAACGGAGGTCCCGGCGTGTCGGACGGCCGGGGTAGCGTGGAGTCCGTGAACGCCGACCCCGCCGACCAGCGCAAACTGCTCGATCTCGCCGACCTCGATGCGCGGATCCTGCGCGACGAGCACGTCAAGGGCAACCCGCCGCAGGCTGCGAAGGTGCGTGAGCTCATCGCGCAGCGCTCGACGCTCTCGCAAGAGCTCGGCGATCGCGCGAACGCCCGCGACGACCTGAAGGCCGAATTGGCGCGGGTCGAATCCGACTTGGCCGTCGTCGACGCGCGCGTCAAGCGCGACGCCGAGCGTCTGGCCGCCGCCACCAACGCCAAGCAGGCGCAGGGCTTCGAGGCGGAGCTGGCCTCACTGGCGCGCCGCAAGAGCGATCTCGAAGACGCCGAGATCGCCCTCATGGAACAGCTCGAGGCCGCCGACGCCGCGGTCGCCGAACAAGAGGCCCTCATCGCCGAGACCAACGCGCAGGGTGCCGAGCTGAGCGCCGAGGCCAAGCGTGTGGTGTCCGAGGCCACCGACCGCCTCGAGGCCGCACGTCGCGATCGCGACGCCGTCGCCGGAGCCGTCCCCGCCGATCTCCTCGCCCTGTACGAGCATCTCGCCGCCCGCGGCACGGGGGCCGGACTCCTGCGCGCGGGCGCGTGCGAAGCCTGCCGCATGGTCCTGCCGCCGAGCGATCTCGCCGAGGTGCGCCGCGCGCAGACCGACGAGGTCGTGTTCTGCCCCGAGTGCGGCGCGATCCTCGTCCGCACCGAAGAATCGCGGTGACCGGTCCTGGCGTCCTCCTCGACTGAGGTCGTCGTCGGGCGCACGGCATCCGGAGCCGTCGGGCTGAGCGAGCTGGATGCCGCCGGCTCCGTCGTCCGCACCGTCACGGTCGCACGCGACGGTCTGCCCGCCGCGATCCGGGACCGCGAGGCGGTCGGCGACGTGCGATGGGTGTGGAGCGACACCGCCACCTGGTACGGCCCGGTACTGGCATCCGGGGTCCGCGTGGCCCGCGCCTGGGACCTCCGGCTGGTGCACGCCGTCCTCCGCGACGCCGAGGCCGTCGTCGACGATGGCGGCCTTCGCGCGCATCGGGAGTGGGATGCCGCCGCCCCGACCTCCGACGACACCGACACGCTCTTCTCGCTCGGCGCCGCCCGCAGCGGCCCGCCCGACGACATCGAGTCGGCCGCCGCCGAGTACCGCCGTCAGCGCGCTGCGATCGCCGCCGCGACCACACCGGGGGCGCTGCGCCTGCTCGCCGCCGCGGAATCGGCGGGGGCGCTGATCGCCGCGGAGCTGCAGGCCGCCGGGCTCCCGTGGAGCGTCGAGGCGCACGAGCGCCTGCTCGCGGAACAACTCGGCACGCGAGTGGGCGGCGGGCTGCCGACGAACATCGAGCGGGCCGCGGCCGCCGTCCGTGACGCGCTCGGGGATCCGTCCGTCTCCCTCGACTCGCAGCCGCGACTCCTGCGGGCACTGCACCGCGCCGGGCTCCTCGTGCAATCGACGAATCGGTGGGAGCTCGCCGAGCACGACCACCCCGTCGTCGCCCCGCTGATCGCGTACAAGAAGCTCATGCGCCTCTACACCGCGAACGGCTGGGCGTGGATGGCCGAGTGGGTGCGCGACGCCCGCTTCCGGCCCGTCTACGTGCCCGCGGGCGTGGTGACGGGGCGCTGGGCGTCGTCGGGCGGGGGAGCGCTGCAGATCCCACGGCAGCTGCGCACCGCCGTCCGCGCAGACCCGGGCTGGACCCTCGTCACCGCCGACGTCGCGCAGCTCGAACCGCGGGTGCTCGCCGCGATGGCCCGCGACACGGCGTTGGCCGAGGCGGCATCCGGTCGTGACCTGTACGCCGGGATCGTGGATGCCGGAGCAGTCGGTAGCCGCGCCGACGCCAAGATCGCGATGCTCGGCGCCATGTACGGGGCGACGAGCGGCGAGAGCGGACGCCTCGTGCCGCGGCTGCGGCGCACGTTCCCGCGCGCGATGGCGCTCGTCGACGACGCCGCGCGCGTCGGCGAGGAGGGTGGCCGCGTCCACACCTGGCTCGGCCGCACGTCACCGCCCGCCGGCGACCTGTGGCGGGCCGTGCAGTCGCAGGCGAGCGACGCCGAGGCATCCGGGGTCGACGAGACCCGCGCGCGCCGCGCCGCCCGCGACCGCGGCCGCTTCACGCGCAACTTCGTCGTGCAGGGGACCGCCGCCGAGTGGGCCCTCGCGTGGCTCGCCGACCTGCGCACCCGCCTGTCCGCCCTCGAACCCGTGGATGCCATCCGCGCGGCCCCCGCGTCCGGCCCGGCGTTCGCGCGGGTGCCGCACCTGGCGTTTTACCTGCACGACGAGATCGTCGTGCACACCCCGGTCGAGCACGCGGACGCCGTGGCCGACGCGGTGCGGGAGTCCGCGGCATCCGCGGGCCGGCTGCTGTTCGGGACGTTCCCGATCGACTTCCCCCTCGACCTGCGCATCGGCGAGACGGCCGAGAAGGGCTGACGCGCCCGCGTAGACTCGACGATGCGAATGGGTCGGCTGGACGGTCGCGTCACGGGTTCACCCGTGCCGAGGAACGTCCGGGCTCCACAGGGCAGGACGGTGGGTAACGCCCACCCGGAGCAATCCGCGAGACAGTGCCACAGAGAGCAGACCGCCCGCGCTCCACGGCGCGGGTAAGGGTGAAAGGGTGGTGTAAGAGACCACCGGGGTCGTGGTGACACGACCCGCGAGGTAAACCTCGTCCGGAGCAAGGCCAGACAGGGGATGACGACGCGGCTCGCCGAGTCCCCGGGTAGGCCGCTGGAGCGGCACGGCAACGTGTCGCCGAGAGAGATGACCGTCCACGGGGCTCACGCCCCCGGACAGAACCCGGCGTACAGGCCGGCCCATTCGCGCTCCGTCGGACGCCGTCGCCCCTCACGGTGCGGGTCTGTTCACGTGTTCGTCATGTGAACCCTGGTAGCTTTCCGAGAAGCGGCTATGCGAATGCCGAGTTCTGCCATGGGGGGCACGCACCGAATGAGCACTTTCCGTCGACGTCTGATCTCGGCCGCGATCACGCTGGGCCTCGTGGCCGGGTCGGTACTGGTTCCCGCCGCCGCGAATGCAGCATCGTCCTCTCCTGTGGCGGACGGGCCGATCTACATCCGATTCGAATGCGGCGCCTCGGCGACGATGGTCCTGTCGTTCTCGCTCAAGGACGGCTCGGGCGGCTCGGGCTCGGGCGACGCCCAGCTCTACGCCCACCACTTCCAGGAGCGTCAGCAGGAAGCCTCGAGCGTCAAGACATTCCACTACCCGGGGGAATACACGTGGGAGGTCCCGCTGACCTACTTCGACGACGTGATCTGGCAGCTGGGAGTCACCGGCGGTGCCGCGTTCACCGATGCGTACTTCGCTCTGCTGCCGGAGGACTGCTGGAGCCCCTTCCAGGACGTCCCCTACAACGCGAGCTTCTACAAGGAGATCCGGTGGATGGCCGAGACCGGCATCTCCACCGGCTACCCGCTGCCGCCCAGCACGGGGGAGAACGACCCGTACAGCCCCTATCTTCCGCGCCAGGAGTACCGCCCCTTCGGCTCGGTGACCCGCGACGCCATGGCGGCGTTCCTCTACCGGTTCGCGGGGTCGCCGGAGGTTTCCGTCGACGGCCCCTCGCCGTTCGTGGACGTTCCCAAGAGCCACCCGTTCTACAAGCAGATCCTGTGGCTCAAGAATTCGGGGGTGAGTACCGGATGGCCGTCGGGAAACGGGCGCGAGTACCGGCCCGCCAGCCCGATCACCCGGGCCGCGATGGCGGCGTTCCTCGAGCGCATGCTCGGTGACGCGCTCCCGCCGGAGAGCACGCCTGCCACTTCGCCCTTCACCGACGTCGCCACGGATGGGCCGTTCTACGATGCGATCAGCTGGCTCTCGCAGAAGGGCATCTCCACGGGCTGGCCCGCGGCCGGCGGCAAGAAGGAATTCCGCCCCTACGAGAACATCACCCGCGACGCCATGGCCGCGTTCCTCTACCGCACCGCCGGCCTGTTCCAGAACCAGTCCCGCCGATCGGTCTCCGGCGGCGCAGAATTCACGGCGCCCATCGCATCGCTCCCCCTGGGAGCCGACATCGCCGGGCTCTCGGAAGCCGCTGAGGTACGGCCCGGCCGCTGAGATCCGGCACGGGCGAGCTCGATCGCTGCCCGCGGGGGAGTCCTACTTCACCGCGGGCAGCGCCTCGGGCACCGGCACCGCCAGCGACGCCGCGCCGATGATGCCCGCGTTGTTGCGGTGCTTCGCCGGGACGATCGGCGCGTGCAGCTTCAGCAGCGGCAGGAACTCCTCGGAGTGCTTCGACACCCCGCCGCCGACCACGATGAGGTCGGGGCTGAAGAGGAACTCGACGTAGTCGTAGTACCACTGCAGACGCTTCGCCCACTTCTCCCACGACAGCTCGTCGCGCTCCATCGCGGAGTAGGCGGCGTAGCCCTCCGCATCCTTCTTGTGCTCGGCGCGCTGAAGGTGACCCAGCTCGCTGTTCGGGATGAGGACGCCGTCGTAGATCATGGCGGACCCGATGCCGGTGCCGAGGGTGGTGAGGATCACGAGGCCGTTCACGCCCTTCGCGGCGCCGTAGCGCACCTCGGCGATGCCCGCCACGTCGGCGTCGTTGGCGAAGTGGATGTCACGGGACAGGCCGTGCTCGAAGAACTTCTCGGCCTCGAAGCCGATCCACGACGAGGCCACGTTCGCGGCGGACAGCGTCCGACCGTTCTTCACGATCGCGGGGAACGCCACGCCGAGCGGCAGGTCGTCCGGCGCCTCCAGCGTCTGGAGCACCTCCTTGACCGCTGCCAGCACGTCCGCGGGCTCGGCGCCCTTCGGAGTGGAGACCTTCACCCGGTCGCTGATGAGCTCACCGGCATCCAGGTCGACGATTCCCGCCTTGATCCCGGTTCCGCCGATGTCCACTCCGACCGCACGCGACGCATTCGTTGCCATACCCTCCAGCCTATCCAGGCTGACGGCCCGGATCAGTAGGATCGGGAGAGCGCCCGCCAGACGTCCGCTGCGGAGCGAGACCCACGCAAGGAGCGATCGTGAGCGACGAGAATCAGAAGTACTGGTACAACCTCGAGACCGGTCAGGTCGAGCAGGGCTACGAGTCGCCGGCGATCGACCGCGCGGGTCCCTTCGACACCGCCGAGGAAGCCGCGCGCGCCCCCCAGCTGATGAAGGAACGCTCGAAGCAGTGGGCCGAAGACGACGCCCGCGACTCCGACTGGGGCTCCGGCTCCGGCCGCTGATCCCTCCCACCGAGAACGAGGAGAACGATGGACAAGCAGCGCGATTTCGTCCTGCGGACGATCGAGGAACGCGGCGTGAAGTTCGTGCGCCTGTGGTTCACCGACGTCGTCGGAACCCTGAAGTCGGTGGCGATCGCGCCGGCCGAGGTCGAGGGCGCCTTCAGCGAGGGCCTGGGCTTCGACGGCTCGGCCATCGAGGGGCTCACCCGCTCGTACGAGTCCGACCTGCTCGCCCACCCCGACCCGACGACGTTCCAGATCCTGCCGTGGCGCGGCGAGATCGACCCGACGGCACGCATGTTCTGCGACATCACCACGCCCGACGGTCAGCCCGCGGTGGCCGACCCGCGGCACGTCCTCAAGCGCACGCTCGCGAAAGCGGCCGATGCCGGGTTCACGTTCTACACGCACCCCGAGATCGAGTTCTACCTGCTGAAGTCGTCGCAGCTCGGTCCCGACGGGCGACCCGAGCCCGTCGACTCGGCCGGCTACTTCGACAACGTGCCCGGCGGCACTGCGCACGACTTCCGTCGCCGATCGGTGCGCATGCTGGAGGACCTCGGGATCTCCGTCGAGTTCAGCCACCACGAGGGCGGTCCCGGTCAGAACGAGATCGATCTGCGCTACGCCGACGCCCTCACCACGGCCGACAACATCATGACGTTCCGCACGGTCGTCAAGGAGGTCGCGATCGAGCAGGGCGTGTACGCCACGTTCATGCCGAAGCCCCTCAGCGGCCAGCCCGGTAGCGGCATGCACACGCACATGTCGCTGTTCGAGGGCGACATGAACGCCTTCTACGAAGAGGGCGGCCAGTACCAGCTGTCGAAGGTCGGACGCCAGTTCATCGCGGGGCTCCTGCGTCACGCCAACGAGATCTCGGCCGTCACGAACCAGTTCGTCAACTCGTACAAGCGGCTGTGGGGTGGCGACGAGGCGCCCAGCTTCATCTGCTGGGGCCACAACAACCGCTCCGCCCTGGTGCGCGTGCCCCTGTACAAGCCGAACAAGGGCCAGTCCACGCGGGTCGAGTACCGCGCCCTCGACTCGGCGGCGAACCCGTACCTGTCGTACGCGCTGATGCTCGCGGCGGGTCTGAAGGGCATCGAAGAGGGCTACGAGCTGCCGCCCGAGGCCGAAGACAACGTCTGGTCACTCACCGACGCCGAGCGCCGCGCCCTGGGCTACGCGCCGCTGCCGGCGAGCCTCGACCACGCCCTCGAGTACCTCGAAGAATCCGAGCTGGTCGCCGAGACGCTGGGGGAGCAGGTCTTCAAGTACGTGCTGCTGAACAAGCGTCGCGAATGGCAGCAGTACCGCGCACAGGTCACGCCCTTCGAGCTGCAGAGCAACCTCGAGGCGCTCTGACCGGGCTGTGATGATCTCGGGCGATCGATCGACGGCGCTCACCGCCCTGGCCCGCACCGGCTTCTCGCGTCTCGCGGAAGCCGATGCGGGTCTGGGCGAGCTCGGGCAGCTGACCGGTGCCGGACGGGCGGATGCCATGGCGCTCGCGCAGCGCGTGGCCGACCCCGACCGTGCCCTCTCGGCGCTCCTGCAGATCGCGCGACGCGATCCGGGCGCGATCCGCTCCGCCGCGGCGGATGCGGGCACCTGGCGCGCCCTGTGGGACATCGTGGGCGCCTCGGACGGGTTCGCGGAGTTCTACCTGCGACACCCCGACGAGATCGCTCATCTCGCCGGTGCGGGACTGACGGTCCCGGACGAGCACCTGATGCGCACCGAGCTGCTGGCATCCGTCGGTGACGTCGAGGGTTTCGCCGCCGACGCGACGGATGCCGCGTGGGTCGCGCTGCGCGTCCGCTATCGGCGTCTGCTCGCACGGATCGCCGCCTACGATCTCGGCCAGGATGACTCGGCGGCGGCGATCGACGTCGTCTCCGCATCGCTCGCGGATCTCGCGGGCGCCGCCCTGGAGGCGTCTCTCAGCGTCGCCCGGTCGCGCGTCGCGGGCACCGGCCCGGCCGCGTTCCCGCGCGCCCAGGTCGCGGCGACCCGATTCGCGATCATCGCGATGGGGAAGACCGGCGCGCGCGAGCTGAACTATGTCAGCGACGTCGACGTGATCTTCGTCGGCGGCACGTCCGACGAAGACGTCGTCTCCGAGGCTCGCGCGATCGACATCGGGACCCGGCTCGCGGTGCAGACGATGCGCGGCATCTCCGGCCCGGAGATCGAGCCCCCGCTGTGGGAGGTCGACCCGAACCTCCGCCCCGAGGGCAAGCAGGGGGCGCTCGTCCGCAGCCTCGGCGCCCACGAGCAGTACTACGCGCGATGGGCGAAGAGCTGGGAGTTCCAGGCGCTACTCAAGGCGCGGGCGATCGCCGGCGACGCCGCTCTCGGCGCGGAGTACATCGCCGCCGTGCAGCCCCTGGTGTGGCAGAGCGCCGCCCGCGAGAACTTCGTCGAGGGCGTGCAGCGCATGCGCGAGCGGGTCACCGATCACATCCCGGCGAGCGAAGTGAACCGTCAGGTGAAGCTCGGTCCGGGTGGCATCCGGGATGTCGAGTTCACCGTGCAGCTGCTGCAGCTCGTCCACGGGCTCACCGACGAACGCATCCGTCAGCGCGGGACGTTGGAGGCTCTCGACGCGCTCGTCGCCGAGGGGTACATCGGTCGCAGCGAAGCGGAGGCCTTCGGCCGCGACTACCGTCTGCTGCGTCTCATCGAGCATCGGCTGCAGCTCCGCGGCCTGCGTCGCACAGCCCTGCTCCCCGAGAAGGACGACGATCTCCGCGTCCTCGCGCGCGCCACCCGACTCGCGGACTCCGCCGCGGGCGTGCAGACCGCGTGGGAGAGCATCAAGCGCGAGGTGCGCGACATCCACGTCCGGCTGTTCTACCGGCCGCTGCTGTCGGCCGTGGCGGCGCTGCCCGAGGGCGAGCGGACCCTCTCCACAGAGCAGGCACGCGACCGTCTCGCCGCCATCGGCTTCCGCGACCCGGCGGGTGCGCTGCGCCACATCGCTGCGCTCACCAGCGGCCTGAGTCGCAAGGCGACGATCCAGCGGCACCTGATGCCGATCATGATCCGATGGTTCGCCGACGGCGTCGACCCCGACTACGGCCTTCTGGTCTTCCGCCGCATCAGCGAGCGCCTGGGCAACACCCCGTGGTTCCTGCGGATGCTGCGCGACTCGGCCGGCGCCGCAGAGAGCCTCACCCGCGTGCTGTCGGGGTCGCGCTACATCGGCGAGCTGATGGAGTGGATCCCCGAGTCGGTCGCGTGGCTCGATGACGACGCGCTCCTGCGTCCCCGCTCGGGAGCGGCCCTCCAGGAGGAGGCGCGGGCCATTCAGACCCGTTGGGACGACATCGACGGCGCCATGCGCTCGGTGCGCGCGCTCCGACGACGCGAGATGCTGCGCGTGGCGATGGCGGCGGTCCTCGAGGTCGTCTCGCTCGAGGAGCTCTCGGACGCCCTGACGACGATCACCGAGGTGACGATCCAGGCGACGCTGCGCGCGGTCCGGCGCGAGGTCGTCCCGCCCGAGGACGACGCCCTCGACTTCTCCGTCATCGCGATGGGACGCTTCGGCGGTCGCGAGATCGGCTTCGGCTCGGATGCCGACGTGATGTACGTCTATCGGGCGAACGGCATCGACCCGCAGCGCGCGAGCACACTCGCGTTGAAGCTCGTCGCGGGCCTCCGCGAACACTCGGAGGACCACCGCCTCCCGCTCGACCTCGACGCGGAGCTGCGACCCGAGGGGCGCAGCGGTCCGCTGGCGCGCTCGCTCGACGCCTACGCCGAGTACTACCGGCGGTGGTCGTTGTCGTGGGAGGCGCAGGCCCTGCTGCGCGCCCGCGGGGTCGCCGGCAGCGTCAAGCTCATCGCCGACTTCCTGGCCCTCGCCGACGACGTGCGCTACCCGGCGAACGCCGACCCGAACGGATTGCGGGAGATCCGCCGCATCAAGGCGCGGGTCGAGAACGAGCGCCTGCCGCAGGGAGCCGATCCCGCCCGGCACCTCAAGCTCGGTCCCGGCTCGATCAGCGACGTCGAGTGGCTCGTGCAGATCCTCCAGCTCCAGCACGCGCGGGCGGTTCCGGCGATGCGGACGACGTCGACCCTGGGCGCGCTGCAGGCGGCCGTGGAGGCGGGGCTCATCGCTTCGGACGCCGCGGAGAAGCTCGCGGCATCCTGGCACCTCGCCAGCCGCCTGCGCTCGGCCAACACCCTGTTGTCGGGGCAGACGAGCGACGTGCTGCCCGCCGACCGTGCGCGTCTGGACGGCATCGGGCGGATCCTCGAGTACCCGCCCCACTCGGCCACCCAGGTCGAAGAGGACTATCTCGGTGCCACGCGGCGGGCCCGCCGCGTGTTCGAGAAGCTCTTCTACGGGTGATCGACCTCAGGATGCCAGGAGTCGCTCGCGCACCTCGCGGCGCAGCACCTTCCCGATGAGCGAACGGGGCAGGTCGTCGACGACGACCACCCGCCGCGGGACCTTGTACGACGCCAGTCGCGACTTGCAGTAGTCGCGGATCGCCTCCGGTTCGATCTCGACGCCATCGCGCACGACGATCGCGGCCGCCACGTCTTCGCCTCCGCGGGGCTTCGGGAGAGCGACAACGGCCGCACCCTCGATGTCGGGGTGCGACACCAGCACGTCCTCGACCTCGCTGGGCGAGACGTTGAAGCCGCCGGTGATGATGATCTCCTTCAACCGGTCGACGATCGTGACGAAGCCGTCGGCGGACACCGAGGCGATGTCGCCCGTGCGCAGCCACCCGCCGTCGAGAAGCGTCGCCGCCGTGTCGGTCGGCCGGTTCCAGTAGCCCTCGAACACCTGCGGGCCGCGTAGCAGCAGCTCACCGGACTCACCGAGAGGAAGGTCCTTCTCGGGGTCGTCGGGATCGACCACCCGGATGTCGGTACTCGGGAACGGCACTCCCACGGTGCCGGGGCGCCGCGACGGTCCGATCGGGTTGCCGAGCGCGACGGGCGACGACTCGGTCATGCCGTAGCCCTCCACCAGCAACCCGCCGGTCGCCGTCTCCCAACGGTCGACGGTCGCCACCGGCAGGCTCATCGCCCCCGAGATCGCGAAGCGGACCGTCGAGAGGTCGAGCGTGCCGCGGGAGGCGGCGCGCGCGAGCTGGTCGTAGATGGGCGGAACCGCCGGGAGGAACGTCGGCGGGCTCTTCTTGACCGCGGATGCCACGAGGTCGAGGTCGTACTTGGGGAACAGCACGAGCTTCGCACCAATGCTCATCGCGAACGTCAGGCAGAGGGTGAGCCCGTACGCGTGGAAGAGCGGGAGGACGCCGTAGAACGTCTCCTCGCCGTCGTGGAGGCCCGGTACCCACGCGCGGCCCTGCATCGCGTTCGCGCGAAGGTTCCGGTGCGTCAGGATCGCGCCCTTCGGCGTCCCCGTCGTTCCGCTGGTGTACTGCAGCAGCGCGATGTCGTCGAGGAGCGGCCCCTCGTGCTTGCGGGAGAGCTTTCCGTGGGTGAGGAGCTTCTCCCACGCGATCGGTCGCTTCGACGAGGGCTCGGCCGTCAGCTGCGCGCGGGACTCACGGGCCTTCTTCACCGGCAGCCGCAGCGCCATGCGCGTGCCGAAGGGCATCGCCCGGGTGATGTCCACCGCGACGATGTGCTGGAGCGCGAGATCCGAGGGGAAGTCGGCGACGAGGTCGGCCACCTTGTCCCAGACGATCGCGAAGGTCGCGCCGTGATCCTCGAACTGGTGCCGCAGCTCGCGCGCGGTGTACAGCGGGTTGTGCTCGATCACGATCGCCCCGAGTCGCAGCGCCGCGTAGAACGCGACCACGTGCTGCGGGCAGTTCGGCAGCACGAGCGCGACACGGTCGCCCGCTTTGAGACCCAGGCGGCGTAGGCCCTCGGCCGCGCGGGCGATCTGGTCGCCCAGCTCGCGGTAGGTCGTCTGCGCACCGAAGAACTCCAGCGCGACGCCCTTGCCGTATCGGTGGACGGAGTCCGCGATCATCTCGGGCAGCGTCTGCGAGGGCTCGTCGATGTCGTGCGGCACGCCCTCGGCGTACGAGCTCAGCCACGGACGCGACGCGTAAGGGGAGGTCATGGCATCCATCCTTCCCGACGCCACCGACACGCGAGCAGCGCGACGCCTGTGCGGATGCCGAGAAGCCGGGACCTTCCGTGCGCCGAGGGAGCGGCCTAGCCTGTCGGCATGTGTCGCAACATCGTGCCCCTCCACAACTTCGAGCCGCCGGCGTCCGACGACGAGTGCCACGACGCGGCTCTGCAGTTCGTGCGGAAGACCACGGGGACGACGAAGCCCTCCCGCGCGAACCAGGAGGTGTTCGACCGCGCGGTCGACGAGATTGCCAGGGCCACGCGCCGGCTGCTCGACGACCTCGTCACCGCCGCGCCGCCGAAGACGCGCGAGGTCGAGGCGGCGAAGCGGCAGGCGCGGTCGGCCGATCGTTACGAGGCGATCCGCGTGTTCCAGGAGCAGAAGCGCGCCGCGCGCTCGGCATCCTGATCCGGATCATCCCTCCGCGAAGCGCTCGAACAGGGGAGTGGCATCCGGGCTCTCCAGATCCGGGATGCCATCGTCTTGCGGCACCGCGGTGAGCGGACCCCGCAACTCATCCAGCAGCGCGCCGGCATCACCCGGCTCGCACGTCGAGGTCGCACGGAGCTCCAGCACGTCGATCGTGCCCTCGGCGGGATTCGCCGGAATCATGTCGACATCCAGACGCGACCGTGGCCAGAGGCGGTCCTCCGCCGTCCGGACCGGCCATGTTCCGGACGAAACGACGAAGCCCGCCCCCGCGAAACGGCGGGGACGGGCTTCGTCGTGCATGATCGGGCGATCAGACCCCGAAGTACAGCTCGTACTCGAAGGGGTGCGGGCGCTGAGCGATCGGCTGGATCTCGTTCTCGATCTTGTACTCGATCCAGGTCTCGATGAGCTCCTCCGTGAAGACGCCACCGGCGAGCAGGAACTCGTGGTCGGCGCGGAGGGCCTCGAGCGAGTCGAGCAGCGAGTTCGGAACCTGCGGGATGTTCTTGGCCTCTTCGGCGGGGAGCTCGTAGAGGTCCTTGTCGACGGGCTCGTGCGGCTCGATGCGGTTCTTGATGCCGTCGATGCCGGCCATCAGCTGCGCGGCGAACGCGAGGTACGGGTTGCCCGACGCGTCGGGCGCACGGAACTCGATGCGCTTGGCCTTGGGGTTCGTGCCCGTGATCGGGATACGGATGGCCGCGGAGCGGTTACCGGCCGAGTACACCAGGTTGACCGGAGCCTCGAAGCCCTTCACCAGGCGGTGGTAGCTGTTGAGGGTCGGGTTGGTGAAGGCGAGCACGGCGGGGGCGTGAGCCAGGATGCCGCCGATGTACCAGCGCGCCAGGTCGGAGAGCCCGCCGTAGCCGGTCTCGTCGTAGAACAGCGGCTTGCCGTCGTTCCACAGCGACTGGTGGGTGTGCATACCCGAACCGTTGTCGCCGAAGAGGGGCTTGGGCATGAAGGTCGCGACCTTGCCCCACTCGAGAGCCGTGTTCTTGACGATGTACTTGAACTTCAGGATGTCGTCGGCCGCGTGCACCATGGTGTCGAAGCGGTAGTTGATCTCGGCCTGACCACCGGTGCCCACCTCGTGGTGAGCGCGCTCGAGGATGAGGCCGGCGTCGATCAGCTTGAGGCTGATGTCGTCGCGGAGGTCGGCCTGCTTGTCGACGGGGGAGACGGGGAAGTAGCCGCCCTTGTAGGGCGTCTTGTTGGCGAGGTTGCCGCCCTCTTCCACGCGACCGGTGTTCCAGGCGCCTTCCTCGGAATCGACCGAGTAGAAGCTCGCGTTCTGCTTCACTTCGTAACGGACGTCGTCGAAGATGTAGAACTCGGCCTCGGGCGCGAAGAATGCGGTGTCGGCGATGCCGGTGGAGGCGAGGTACTTCTCGGCCTTCTTGGCGACCTGACGCGGGTCCTTCGAGTAGATCTCGCCGTTGCGCGGGTTGTAGATGTCGAAGACCATGATGAGCGTCTTCGCCTCGCGGAACGGGTCGAGGTACGCCGTCGTCACGTCGGGGATGAGCTGCATGTCCGACTCGTGGATGTTCGCGAACCCGCGGATCGACGAGCCATCGAACAGCTGTCCGACGGTGAAGAACTCCTCGTCGACGGTCGACGCGGGAATGTTGAAGTGCTGCTGCACGCCAGGAAGATCCGTGAAACGGATGTCGAGGAACTTGACGTCCTCGTCCTGGATGAACTTCAGCACCTCGGACGAATCTTTGAACATGAAGACTCCAGAGGTAGAACATTCGGGATCGGCCGGCCTCGGCCAGCCTCCTTGACCCTATCCAGAACCGGTGTCTCGGTCATATCTCACATGTTTCGGGCGTGTTACGGAGCCCCGATTACGCTGGATGCCGTGACCGTCCCCGTCGAGAACGAATATCCGGGCCAGCGACTCGGCCTCCCCCGCGAGGGACGCGGGTCCATCGGCCGACCGGGGCGGCGCATCGCCGCACTTCTGGTCGACGTCGCCTGCGCCGGCCTGATCGGCTACGCGTTCTTCTCGACGCCGGATCCCGCCACCGGCGTGCCGTTCGCGAATCCGCTCGCGACGAACCTCATCTTCTTCCTCGTCCAGATCGTGTTCATCCCGCTGATCGGCGGGAGCCCAGGGCACCGACTGCTGGGGATGCGTCTCGAACTGGCATCCGGGGGATGGGTGGGCGTCTGGCGCCCCATCGTCCGCACGCTGCTGCTCGGCGTGATCATCCCCGCGGTGGTGTGGGACGCCGATCAGCGCGGCCTCCACGACAAGGCGGTCGGAACGGTCCTCGTCCGCAGCTGACGGACGAAGAACGGCCCCGCCGGAGCGGGGCCGTTCTCACGTGATCAGCGGGGACGCGGGGCGCGCATCTTCGTCGGGTCGACACCCTTCGGGATCGGCAGCGACGACAGCCCTTGCGACACCGACGACACGCGCTTGATGACCGCCGCCTGCGTCGTACGGTCGACCTTCTTCGGCAGCGCCTTGATCGCGGAGGCGAGGTTCTTGATCTCAACCTCGCCCTCGCCGTGTCCGACGTACAGGACCGTCACGGGGACACCGGCGGCGACTCGCTGGACGCGCGCGCGTTCCTCGTTGACGAGGCGGGACAGGCGCGTCTGGGAGCCCTCACCGACCAGGACCACGCCGCCGCGACCGATCGCGCGGTAGACGGCCTCCTGCGTACGGGGGTTCACCCCGATGGGCGTCTCGGAGGCCTGCCAGTTGCGTCCGAGCGACGACGAGAGCACGTGACCGGTGGCACCGGGCATGCCGTCCATGCGGCGGTACATCGCCCGCGTCGACAGGCGGGTCATCGTGATCATCCCGACCAGTACGCCGGCCAGCAGACCCGTGACGCCCCACAGGATGACGCTCCACACCGCCACCGGCGGAATGAGGAAACCGATGAGCACGCCGAGGCCGATGCCCGCGAGGACGATGCCGGCCAGCGCGAACGGCAGCCAGCGGTACTCCTTCTGCGTGAAGGTGTACAGGGTGCGAAGCTGGGAGAAGAATCCCGGACGCTTCTCGGGGGTGGAGGTGCGAGCGGCCATGCCGACGATTCTATCTTCGACGTCGGCACCCCTCCTCCCCTTCGCTCGGGATCACGGCTCCATCCCCGGAACGCGTAGGGCGACCCATCGGCCGGGACCGATCCACGACAGCCTCGAGGCATGCACCCGATGCCTCTCCCGCAGACGATCGACACCGTCTCCGGCTACCTCCGCCGCAGAGGCCGTAGCTCCCATGTCCTGACCGCCGGCGAAGCAGCCACACTCGCGATCGCGGTCGTGCGCGGGTGCGCCGCCGCTCCGTCCCGGGCGGCGCCGGGGGAGTGGCGCCTCACCGCCGAGGGGCAGCCCATGCTCGTCGCCCACCCGGGCGGAGAGGACGTGCTGTCCGTCACCGTCGCCATCCTGGACGAGGTGGCGTCCCTCGTGAGCGTCGATGTCAGGCCCGGCTTCGCACGCCTGCGCGACGGAGTTCTGACGGAACCGCCGCCGACGTGGACCCTCCTCGAGAAGCGCCTGCTCGCCGTCGTGGAGCCGCAGCCACTCGTGCTGGGCCCGCTGGCCCCGGTCGCATCGACCGTGCTGCAGGCGGTGCACGACGTCGAGGATGCCGCATCCTCGACTGTCCTCACACGCCTCCGTGACGTCGTACGGCGCATCCGACCGCCCGTGCTGTGGACGGGGGCCGGCCTCGCCGGCGTACTCGCGATCGTGGCGGTGTCACTGCTCACGGGAGCCGAGGCGACCGAGGCGAGCGGGCAGCACACGGCCGTCGTCGTCGACGCGACGACCCCGTCCGCGAGCCCCTGGCGCGGCGCGACCGTGGCCCCGCCCACCGACGAGACGACGACCGAGACGGATCGGTCGCCCACGGGAAAACCCCGGACAGCGTCGGGAAACGGGGGCGATGCGGCGTCATCGGGTGACGCCGGTCCGCTCACGGAAACCACGTCGCCCGATACCGATGACGTGCGGTCGGCGGCGGCCGACGTCCTCCGTTCCCTCGCGGCCTGCGCTGACGAGGACTGCGTACGTCGGCTGTGGGAATCCACGGACGCGACACGCGATCCGGTGCCCCTGGATCCTGCGATCGCCGAGCTCGAGCTGGTTGACGACTACGGCGGGCTGGCCGTGATCCGCCTGACGGCCGGCGATCGCACCCAGTACATCGCACTCGTCCGGCAGGAAGACCGATGGCTGGTCCGCTCCGTCAGAGACGTCGCGGACCAGCCATCGTGAGCCGGTCAGGCCGGGGATCAGATTCCGAGGTCGCCTTCGAACTGTGCGGCCTCGAGACGGGCCTTGACGGCACCGAGGAAGCGGGCGGCGTCCGCACCGTCGATGATGCGGTGGTCGTACGAGAGCGCCAGGTAGACGTACGAACGCACCGAGATCGCGTCCTTGCCGTCGACCGAGACGACACCGGGCTTCTTCACGACCGCGCCGAGGCCGAGGATGGCCGACTGCGGGAGGAAGACGATCGGAGTGTCGAACAGTGCGCCGCGCGAACCCGTGTTGGTCAGCGTGAACGTGCCCCCGGCGAGCTCGTCGGGCTTCAGCTTGTTGTCGCGCGTGCGCGCGGCCAGGTCGGCGATCTCACGGGCCAGCTGCGCGATGTTCTTCTCACCGGCATCCTTGACGACCGGAGTGAGGAGCCCGCGCTCGGTGTCGACCGCGATCGAGACGTTCTCGTGGGCCGGGTAGACGATCTCGTCGCCCTCGACCGTGGAGTTGATGATCGGGTAGGTCTTCAGCGCCTCGACGGCGGAGAGCGCGAAGAAGGGCAGGAACGACAGCTTGTCACCCGTCTTCTGCTGGAACTCGCCCTTCACGCGGTCGCGGAGGGCCGCGACCTTGGTGACGTCGACCTCGACGACGGTCGTCAGCTGAGCCGTCGCCTGCATCGATGCGACAGCACGCTCCGCGATGACCTTGCGCAGACGCGTCATCTTCTGCGTGGTACCCCGCAGCGGCGAAACCTCGACCGGCGCGGCAGGTGCGGCAGCCACCGGCGCGGCGCTCGCCGCGGGAGCGGACTTCGCAGCCTCAGCGGCCTTGAGGACGTCTTCCTTGCGGATACGCCCACCGACGCCGCTCCCCGAAACGGTGGCGAGGTCGACGCCCTGCTGCTGGGCCAGACGGCGCACCAGCGGGGTGACGTAGGTGATCTCGTCGCCGCCGGCCGCGGGAGCCGTAGGCGCCGCGGACTGGGCTGCGGACGGAGCGGGCGCGGCGGGCTGCGCCGCGGGGGCGGGCTGCTCGACCGGCTTCTCGGCCGCGGGGGCGGCGGGTGCGGGCTGCTCGGGCGCCTTTTCCTCAGCGGGGGCTTCCGGAGCGGCGGCGGGCGCCTCGGGGGCTGCGGCCGGGGCCGCGCCGCTGCCGATGCGGGCGAGAGCGGAACCGACGGCGACCGTCTCGTCCTCCTGGACGAGGATCTCCTGCAGGGTGCCGGCGACCGGCGACGGGATCTCGGTGTCGACCTTGTCGGTCGAGATCTCGAGGAGGGGTTCGTCGACCGCGACGTCGTCGCCGACGGCCTTGAGCCAGCGCGTGATCGTGCCTTCGGTCACGCTCTCGCCGAGTTCGGGGAGCTTGACCTCGGTCGCGTCGGACGAGGCGGCGGGCTGCGCGGCGGGGGCCGGCTCCTCAGCGGGCGCGGATTCGGCCGGAGCCGGCTCCTCGGCGGCCGGGGCCGGAGTCTCCTCGGCGGGGGCGGCCTCGGGAGCGTCGTCCGAGGACGACGCACCGGAGCCGTCACCGATCTTCGCCAGGACGGCGCCGACCTCGACGGTCTCGTCCTCCTGCACGAGGATCTCCTCGATGACGCCGGAGACGGGCGAGGGGATCTCGGTGTCGACCTTGTCGGTCGAGATCTCCAACAGGCCTTCGTCCTCCTGGACGGTGTCACCGACCTGCTTGAGCCAGCGGGTGACCGTTCCCTCGGTCACGCTCTCGCCGAGAGCGGGGAGGACGACGGAAGTGCTCATGGATATGTCTCCTTCGTACCGGATGCGGTATCTAGCTTAGTGACGGCTGAGGGTCAGAGTGCGTGCAGCGGCTTGCCTGCCAGGGCGAGGAACGCCTCGCCCAACGCTTCGCTCTGTGTGGGGTGGGCGTGGACGAACGGCGCGATGTCCTCCGGGTGGGCTTCCCACCCGACGGCGAGCTGCGCCTCGGTGATGAGCTCGCCGACCCGGTCGCCGACGAGGTGGGCTCCGACGACGGGACCGTCGACGCGGCGGACGATCTTCACGATCCCCGAGGTCCCGATGATCTCGCTGCGACCGTTGCCGGCCAGGTTGTACTCGTACGCGCGGACGCCGTCGGCGCCGAAGCGCTCCTGGGCCTGCGCTTCGGTCAATCCGACGGAGGCGACCTCGGGATGCGAGTACGCGACGCGCGGCACATCGACGTCCGGCACCAGCACCGGAGAAAGACCCGCGATCTCCTCGGCCACGAAGATGCCCTGCTGGAACCCGCGATGAGCGAGCTGAAGACCGGGCACGATGTCGCCGACGGCCCAGACGTGCGCGGCCGTGGTGCGCAGACGCTCGTCGGTCTGCACGAAGCCGCGATCGAGGCGGACGCCGGCCTCCTCGAAGCCCAGGCCCGCCGTGGACGGGCCCCGACCGACGGCCACGAGCACATAGTCGGCTTCGAGTTCGGTGCCGTCATCGAGGCTCACCGTCACCGACGATTCGGTCTGCGTGAGGGACGAGAAGCGGCGGCCGAGCTGGAATCCGATCCCGCGCTTGCGGAACGCGCGTTCGAGCGCCTTGCTCGACGAGACGTCCTCGGCCGGCAGCAGATGGGGCAGAGCCTCGACGATCGTGACCTCGACGCCGAACGAACGCCACACGCTGGCGAACTCCACGCCGATGACGCCACCGCCGAGGACGACCACGCGCTCGGGGACGACATCCAGATCGAGCGCCTGCTCGCTGGTGAGGACGCGTCCCCCGATGTCGAGCCCGGGGAGCGTTCGACTGTACGACCCCGTCGCGAGGATCACGTCGGACCCGCGGTAGACGTCGTCTCCGACCCGCACAGCCGCGCCGCTCTCGAGCGAACCCTCGCCACGGACCACCCGGATGCCGCGGGCCGAGATCAGGCCCTCGAGGCCCTTGAACTTCTTCGCGACGATCCCCTCGCGGTAGGCCCGGACGCCGGCGGGGTCGATGCCGTCGAACGACGCCACGACGCCGATGTCGGCCGCGCCGCGAGCCGCATCGGCGACCTCGGCCGCATGCAGCAACGCCTTCGTGGGGATGCAGCCTCGATGCAGACAGGTCCCGCCGAGCTTGTCCTTCTCGACGAGCACGACGTCCTTGCCCAACTCGGCGAGACGCAGCGCGGCGGCGTATCCACCGCTGCCACCGCCGAGGACGACGACGTCGGCCACGAACTCGGTCACCGGACGCTCCCCGCCGAGATCAGCTCGATGAGCGAGCGCACGGTCGCACCGGTCACGCCCTTGTCGGTGAACCCGAAGGGCGCGGACTTGTTCATGCCGACGCCGGCGATGTCCAGGTGCACCCAGGGGATGCGCGGGGCGTCCGCTTCCTCGGACACGCGTCCGACGAAGTGCCGCAGGAAGAGCCCGGCGAAGAGCGAACCGCCCGCGGGGTCGCCGATCTTGGCGTTCTGCAGATCGGCGATGGGGGAGTCAAGCTCGTCCACCATGTGTGCGGGGAGCGGCAGCTGCCAGGCGAGTTCGGACACCCGCTCCGCGGCGGCGAGATACTCGGCCACCGCCTCGTCGTCGCCCATCACGCCGGTGTGGCGGTTGCCGAGGGCGACCGTGATGGCACCGGTGAGGGTCGCCACGTCGACGATGAGATCGGGGTTCTCCCGGCTTGCGGCGACGAGACCGTCCGCCAGCACCAGGCGTCCCTCGGCATCCGTGTTGAGCACCTCGACAGTGGTTCCGTCGAGCATGCGCAGCACATCGCCCGGGCGCGTCGCGCGCCCCGAAGGCATGTTGTCGGCGATGCACAGCCAGGCGCTCACACGCACCGGCAGCGCCATCTCGGCGGCGGCCCGCAGCACGGCGAGCACGGTGGCGGCACCGCACATGTCGTACTTCATCCCGACCATGGATGCCGCGGGCTTCAGCGACAGCCCACCGGTGTCGAATGTGATGCCCTTGCCCACGAGGGCGACGAAGCGGTCGGCGTCGGCCGGGGAGTACTCGAGGTGGACGAGACGCGGCGGGCGATCGGAGCCCTGGCCGACACCCAGGATGCCGCCGTAGCCGCCCTCCGTGAGCGCGTGCTCGTCCAGCACGGTCACCGTGACGGGCAGACCGTCCACGGCGGCGACCGCGGCATCCGCGAAGTCGGCCGGGCCGAGCCACTCCGCGGGCGTCGTGACGAGGTCCTTCACCAGGGCGACAGCCCCCGCGACCGCGGCGACCGCGGACTGCTCGGCGTCCGTGGGCCGCGTGGTCGTGTGGACGGTCACGCGCGACGCGCGGGCCCTCGGCGCCTCGCTTTTGTACCCGGCGAAGCGGTATCCGCCCAGCGCCGCGCCTTCGGCGAGCGGAGCCCACGACGCCTCCACCAGCGACTGCACCGCCACGTGCTCGAAACCGGTCAGCTGACGCAGGCCCGTCCCCACGGCGTCGCGGAGAGCGGCGACGTCGGGCGCGGCCCCGGCGCCGACGACGGCCACCGGCAGGGACACGCCGGGCACGTGCACGCGCTGGAAGGAGCCGGCCCCACCGGTGAACCCCACCGCGGTCAGCGAACTCGTGAGACCGTCCCATCCATCCGGGTCCGGAGCCGAGCTGTCGGACTTCGCGACCACCAGGAGGATCGCATCGGCGCCGGAGTCGAGGACGGGGACATCGGAGTACGTCACGGAGGGGAATGGCATAGCTTCCATCCTAGGTTCGCGGGTGTTCGCTAGCAGCGGGACGCACCGCCGCCGCCGTGTCGGACGCGGCTCGTAGAGTGGAGACATGCCGCATCACGCACCGCTGTACGACCGCGCCCCCGCCGCGCCGCCGGTGCCGTCCGGGCTTCCGCTGGTCATCGCGCTCACCGGCTTCACCGACGCGGGAGGTGCGGTGACCCGTCTGGTCGAGTACTTCCGCGACGACCTCGAACCCCACCCCGTCGTCGTCTTCGACAACGACACGTTGCTCGACTACCGGGCCCGTCGTCCGCTCATCACGTTCGTCGAAGACCATCTCACCGACTACCGCCCGCCGCGGCTCGAGCTCTCGCTCGCACACGACTCTCTCGGGCATCCGTTTCTCCTGCTCGCCGGCTACGAGCCGGACTTCCTCTGGGAGGCGTTCGCCGAGAGCGTGCTCGAGCTCAGCGCCGGTCTGCAGGTGTCGTCGATCACGTGGGTGCACGCCATCCCGATGCCGGTTCCGCACACGCGCCCGATCGGCACCACCGTCAGCGGTACCCGCAGCGATCTCGCCGAGGCGCACTCGGTATGGCGTCCGCACACGCACATCCCCTCGACCGTCGGCCACCTGCTCGAGTACCGGTTCGCCGAGGCCGGTGCGAAGGTCGCCGGCTTCGCCCTGCTCGTCCCGCACTATCTCGGCGACACCGAATACCCGGCCGCGGCCCTGGCCGGTCTCGACAGCCTGACGGTCGCGACGGGACTCGTCTTCTCCGGCGAGGTGCTGCGCGAGGAGAACCGCGAGTTCCTCGGCAAGGTCGCCGAGCAGGTCGAGGGCAGCGACGAGCTCACGCGCATGCTGCAGGGCCTCGAAGAGCGGTACGACTCCTACATGGCCGGCTCGACGCAGGCGACCCCCATCATCCACACCGGCGACCTGCCGAGCGCCGACGAACTCGCGGCCGAACTCGAGCGGTTCCTCGCCAACCGTCCCGGCGACGACGATCGCCGCGGCCGCCTGGGCTGACTCGCGCGGAACCCGGGGGAGTGCGCGCCCGGTTCTCCCGAGGCAGATCCGCTTCCCCCGCGTGGGATCGCTCCCGCGGCACAGGGAATACCGAGGCGCCGTGCGCGGTTCCCTACGCATAGATCCCCGGTGCACGTCAAGTCCCGCGCCGGGAATGTGAGACAATGAAGAACCTGACCCGTTGTCGGCCGAACCTGGAGCCCGCTCCACAGGATCGGACTTGACAAGGGTCTTACTAGTGTCCGAGAACGACCGGCGGCCGTGCAACATGCGTTCCCGGTGAAAGGCGAAACGTGGCAGGCACGAACACCAAGACCCGCTCCGGCAGTGAGAAGGACACCGACCTCGACGCTGCCGAGGAGACCGTGACCGCGTCGAAGAAGACCGCGGCCAAGAAGGCCCCCGCCAAGGCGAAGGCGACGCCCGCCAAGGCGAAGTCGAAGGCCAAGTCCGACGACGACCTCGACGAGGACGACATCGAGGAAGAGATCGACGACGAGATCGAAGTCGCCGACGACTCCGACGATGACGACACCGACGGCGACGAGACGGCCAAGCCCGCCGCGAAGAAGTCGGACGACGACGGCGACGACGACGACGAGACCCCGGCGGCGCCCGCCGAGGCCCTGCCGACCGGCGCGATCGTCATCTCGTCGAGCGACGAGGACGACGTCCCTGTCTACTCGGCGCAGATCACCGGTGCGACGGCCGACCCCGTCAAGGACTACCTGAAGCAGATCGGTAAGGTCCCGCTGCTGAACGCGGCCGAAGAGGTCGAGCTCGCGATGCGCATCGAGGCGGGCCTGTTCGCCGAAGAGAAGCTGTCGAACATGTCGGCGGCGGAGAAGACCAGCCAGCTGGGTCTCGACCTCCAGTGGGTCGCTCGCGACGGTCAGCGCGCCAAGAGCCACCTGCTCGGCGCCAACCTCCGCCTGGTCGTGTCCCTCGCCAAGCGCTACACCGGTCGCGGCATGCAGTTCCTCGACCTCATCCAGGAGGGCAACCTGGGTCTGATCCGTGCGGTCGAGAAGTTCGACTACACGAAGGGCTTCAAGTTCTCGACCTACGCCACCTGGTGGATCCGTCAGGCGATCACGCGCGCCATGGCCGACCAGGCCCGCACCATCCGCATCCCGGTGCACATGGTCGAGGTCATCAACAAGCTCGCGCGCGTCCAGCGCCAGATGCTGCAGGATCTCGGACGCGAACCCACGCCCGAAGAGCTGAGCCGCGAGCTCGACATGACCCCCGAGAAGGTCATCGAGGTGCAGAAGTACGGCCGTGAGCCGATCTCGCTGCACACGCCGCTCGGTGAAGACGGCGACAGCGAGTTCGGCGACCTCATCGAGGACACCGAGGCGGTCGTCCCGGCCGACGCGGTGGGCTTCACGATGCTGCAGCGCCAGCTCGAGTCGCTTCTGGACTCCCTGAGCGAGCGTGAAGCGGGTGTCATCCGCATGCGCTTCGGTCTCGGCGACGGTCAGCCCAAGACGCTCGACCAGATCGGCGACACGTTCGGCGTCACGCGTGAGCGCATCCGCCAGATCGAGTCGAAGACCATGGCCAAGCTCCGGCACCCCAGCCGGTCGCAGTCGCTGCGGGACTACCTCGAATGAGCGGCGAGGCCAACGCCGGCAAGGCGCTCACCCGCACCGTCGAGGGCACCTCGTACGCCCGCATCCCGATCCGCACGCGGGTCGTCATGCCGGGCGACGACCTCGACGCATTCATCCTCGAGTACGCGAAGGATGCCGTGCAGCCGGGCGACCTGCTGTTCGTCACCGAGAAGATCGTGGCGATCACGCAGGGCCGCTCCTTCAAGCTCGACAGCATCGAGCCGCGCAAGCTCGCGCTCTTCCTGTCGAAGTACGTCACCCGCACGCCCTATGGCATCGGGCTCGGCATGCCCGAGACGATGGAGATGGCTCTGCGCGAGTGCGGCACACCCCGCATCCTGTTCGCGGCGGCCGTCTCGGCCGTGACCAAGGCGTTCGGGCGCAAGGGCGACTTCTACCGCATCGCCGGCGACAAGGCCCGAGCGATCGACGGCCCCACCAAGGGCACGATCCCGCCGTACAACCAGGCGGTCGTGCTGGGGCCGGAGCGTCCGCGCGAGGTCGCGACGCGGCTGAAGGCTCTGCTGGGCATCGAACTCGACGTCGCCGTCGTGGACATCAACGACCTGGGGGGCAACATCCTCGGTTCGACGATGGACAAGGCCGGCGAGAAGCGTCTCGTGGCGATCCTCAAGGACAACCCGCTCGGCCAGGGACACGAGTCCACGCCGCTGGGTATCGTCCGCGCCGCGGCCTGACGCGTCCTCGATGAACCTCGCACGGGCGAGCAGCCTGATCGCCGCGGGCACCCTGGTGTCGCGCATGACGGGGCTGGTGCGCACCATCGTCCTGGTCGCCGCGATCAGTTCGGTGGGCGCGTCGGCCGATGCGTTCTACGTCGCCAACCAGCTGCCGAACACGGTGCTGACGCTGATCTCGACCGGACTGTTGACGGGTGTGATCGTGCCACGCGTGGTGGCGGTGAGCGCACAGGCCGACGGCGGCCGGATCTTCCTCCCCAAGCTGATCACAGCCGGAGCCGCGATCCTGCTGCTGACCACCGCGGTCGCGATCGCGATCGCCCCGGCGCTGGTCGCCGTGATGGCGAGCGGCTACGACGGCGCGACGCGCGAGCTGACGATCGCGTTCGCCTACTGGTGCCTGCCGCAGATCTTCTTCTACGGCATGTTCGCCCTGATCGGTGAGAGTCTGAACGCCCGCCGCATGTTCACGCCGTACGCGTGGGCCCCGGTGGTCAACAACATCGTCTCCATCGCGGGCTTCGGGCTGTTCATCCTGCTCTTCGGCTTCCATCGCACCGATGTGGGGTGGTGGACGCCGTCGTCGATCGCGCTGGTCGGCGGCACGGCGACGCTCGGCATCGTCGCGCAGACGGTCGTCCTCGCCGTCGCCTGGCGTCGGTCCGGCATCCCCCTCCGTCCCGACTTCCGCTGGCGCGGAGTGGGCTTCGGCAGCATGGGGAGCCTCGCCACGTGGACCTTCGGCATGGTCGTCGTGACGCTCCTCGCCGGCCTCGTCCAGGTGAACGTCATGAGCGCGGCGTCGGGGGAGAACGCCTCCGTCGCCGTGTGGGGCAACGCCTGGCTGATCTACATGGTCCCGTACTCGCTGATCGTGCTGTCCATCGGGACGCCGTACTTCACGCGGATCGCCGAACACGCCGCGGCCGGTCGCGGGGAGGACGTCCGCGCGGACATCAGCGCGGCGATCCGCATCCTCGGGCTGTTCGTCGTGATCTCCGCCGGTGCCCTGATCGCCGCGGCCGCGCCGGCCTCACGGATCTTCACCAGCAGCGCCGCCGACGCCCTCCTGGCCG
Source organism: Microbacterium sp. 71-36 (assembly GCF_001898305.1). Lineage (NCBI taxonomy): Bacteria > Bacillati > Actinomycetota > Actinomycetes > Micrococcales > Microbacteriaceae > Microbacterium > Microbacterium sp. 71-36. The sequence goes on along the minus strand of NZ_MKTP01000001.1, from coordinate 232,135 downwards.
CGCCCGTACTCATCGCGTTCCTCGTCGGTCTCGTGCCGATGGCCGTGCTGTTCATCATCCAGCGGACGTTCTACGCCTACGGCGACACGCGCACGCCGTTCTTCTTCACCCTCGCGCAGGGCGCCCTGGTCGTCGTCCTGACCCTGGTGGCGGTCACGGTCCCGAAGGAGTTCCTCACCGCGACGGTCGCCTCCGTGCAGACGCTCTGCGGCATCCTGGAACTCCTGCTCGCGATCTGGCTCCTGCGCCGGAAGATCGGCCCCCTCGGCATCCGGAAAGCCGTCTCCTCGCTCGCGGTGTTCGTCGGCGCCGCGATCCCGGCCGCCCTCGCCGGATGGGGGATCTACCTCTGGTCCGGCGCCGAGCAGGGGTGGATGCTCGCCAACCTGCTCTTCGGTGCCGCCGGGACGGCGCTCATCTGCTCCGTGGCGGGCGCGATCTACCTCGGGATCCTCGCCGCGTTGCGGACGCCGGAACTCACGTCCGCGATCTCACTCGTGCGCGCGCGCTTCGGTCGTCGCTGACGCGCGAAGAGCGCGTTCGCGGGGAGTCCGCGCAGTCTCAGCGGCGACGTTCGAGGATGCCGGGCCCGATGGCGTCGCGGTAGCGGTGCAGGAGCCCGGTGCGGATGCCGGACACGCTCGGCTTCATCTGGAACACGCTGGAGTTGTGGTTCGCCTCGATGAGTGCGGGCCCCTCCGGCGTGATCGCGACGTCCCAGCCCACGTAGGGCACGGTGGGCAGGCGGCGGGAGGCCTCCTCGACCATCGCGACCGCCTCGGCGAACAGCGGTACCTGGAATCCGGCGATCTCGACATCGGTGACGGGATGCCGGGTGAAGACGTTGGAGTTCTTGTCGACCCCCGCCCACTGGGCGGTGCCGTGGTCGTCGACCATCGTGAACATCCCGCCGCCGGCGAAGTTGTCGATGACGCCGCCGTTTCCGATGCGCAGCACGGAGGCGATGAGGTGGAAGCTGCCGTCCTGCCGCCGGTAGGTGATCAGGCGGAGCGTGTTGACGCTGCCCGGGTACAGGCGGGCGAGATCCTCGTGCTGGGCGAGGATCTCCTCGACCAACGTACGGTTCTCGGCCACGAGCGTCGCTCGCCAGGTGGCGACGTCGGTGATCTCGTCGGCGGTGAACGTCGTGATGCCGCGTCCGCCCTCGCCGAGCGCGGGCTTGACCAGCACACGCGGATGCCGCGCGAGGAAGTCCACCAGCTCCTGGTCGGTCGCCGTGGCGGCGTCGACCCATTCGCGGCCGATCATGTCGGCGAAGTCGCGGTAGAAGCGCGGCTTGTCGCCCAGCAGCTCGGCCGAGTCGGGACCGTTGAGCGTGTTGTTGAGTCGGATGGCCTTGGGGTGCGTCATCCACGTCCGTCGCTCGCGACCGTTGAGGAGCCGGATGTCCCAGACCGCGTAGTCGCGGAATCCCATCTCGTAGCGCACCGATGACCAGAGCATGTCGGCGATGATGACGGGCAGGGGCGCGCGGGAGACCTTCTTGACCTGACCGGCGAACTCCGTGACATTCCCCAGACTCAGGCGTCGAGCTCGCTGCAGCAGGTACCGGACGCGCAGAGACCTCTGTGACACCTCGACACGCTAACACAGCGCCACCGAGCGTCCGCGGCGCGGGCGCGCGGAGGTCGGCCTCGTATGATGGGTACTTCGGAAGCGCTGCGACGGACGTTCGTCCGGGCGGCGACTGACCTCCGGACGAGAAAGCGATCAGCCTGCCGATGGACATCTCCCCGAAGGCGCGCGCCGCCTACTTCTTCAAGCGCGTCGCCGCATTCCGCCCCTCCCGCGTCTGGACGTTCGCGCGTCAGATCGGTCAGGAGCAGGGCAAGTTCGCTCCGTTCGTGCTCGTCGACATGCTGTGGTGGGCGGCGTTCCACGACACCGCCTACATCGATTACTACGAGGCCGACTTCGCGCTGCTGAACCGTCGCGAGCGCAAGACGTTCATGACCTCCCTCATCCAGCACCACCTCGCCACCGCGGTGAACGACCGCGAGGTCGCGAAGACGCTCGAGAACAAGCTCAACTTCAACCGCGCGTTCGAGGACTTCCTCGGGCGCGAATGGATGCAGCTCGACACCACCGACACCGCCGCGCTGAAGGACTTCGCCGGGCGCCACCCGGTGATCATCGCGAAGGTTCCGGTGAGCCGCGAGGGCAAGGGCGTGTTCCGCTACGACACCGCCGAGGTGACGGACTGGGATGCGTTCCGCGCCGAGCTGCTGGGGAAGGGTCAGATCCTGATCGAGCAGCCGATCGTGCAGCACCCCTATCTCGCGTCCTACTGCGCGGGGACCGTCAACACGACACGCATCACGACCTACTTCGACGGCGAGACCGTCCACCCGATGGTGATGGTGCAGAAGTTCGGGCGCGGCGCGGTGAGCGACCAGTTCACCTGGGGCGGCTTCTTCACGATGCTCGACGACGACGGCCACTCGGTCGGCCCCGGCCACACGGGCAAGCACAAGAGCCGCTACGACGTGCACCCCGAATCGCAGCAGTCGATCGTGGACTTCCAGGTTCCGCTCTGGGACCAGGCGCTGGCGCTGGTCGGCGAGGCCGCGCGCCGGATCCCCGAAGTGCCGTACGTCGGCTGGGATGTCGCCGTCGGGCCGGAGGGGCCGGTCCTGATCGAGGGCAACTGGATCCCCGGGCTCTACGAGACGCGGGTGAGCACGACCGGTATCCGCGAGGGCTCGCGGCCGCGCCACGAGCGGCTGATGGGCGACGCGCTCCGCCGTCGATGACCTCCGACGCCGCGATCTTCACCGCACCCGACGCCGCCGGGGGAGTCTCCCCGGTCGCGCGGGTGTCGGAGCGGAACCTCCGCGCGAATGCGCGGCTCGCCTCGACCGGCCGTGCCGACGATGTGCTCGCCGCCGACGCCTGGGGACACGGCGCCGACTGGGTGGCATCCGTCCTGGCCTCCCTCGGGACCGACCCCGCAGGACTCGACGCGGCCACCCTGTTCGGCCTCCCGGGGGGCGACCCCCGCTCCCGACCCGTGCTGTCCCTGCACGGGCGCGTGCTGGGCACGAAGGCGTTGCTCACGGGAGAGGGCGTCTCCTACGGCTACACGCACCGCGCCGCGCGCGACACGACGGTGGCGCTCGTGACCGGCGGGTACGCGCAGGGTGTCGTGCGCTCACTGGGGAACGCGGCCGACGTCGCCATCGACGGCCGCCGTCACCGCATCATCGGCCGCGTCGCCATGGACGTCTGCGTCGTCGACGTCGACGACGCACGCCCCGTCCGCGGCAGCGGCGTCGTGTTCTTCGGCGATCCCGCCGCCGGTCACCCGGCCCTGGGGGAATGGACGGATGCCACCGGCTGGAACGCCGGAGAGATCGTCGCCGCCGTCGGCGCCCGGGCCGTGCGGACGGTGGTCGCGTGAGCGCCGAATACCGGGTCGATCTCGACGCCTTCGCCCGCAACCTCGCGCGCGTGCGCGAGGCGGTCGCCCCCGCCCGGCACATGCTCGTGGTCAAGGACGACGCCTATGCCCACGGCCTCGAGGCGATCGTGCGGCGCGCGATGACCGAGGGGGTGGAGTGGATCGGGGCGTTCGACGTCGAGACCGGGCGGGCGGTGCGCGCCGTCGCGGGGCCGAACGTGCGCATCTTCGTCTGGCTGCTCGGCGGCGCCGAGGACCTCGCCGCCGGAATCGAGGCGGACCTCGACCTCGGAATCGGCGATCACGCGCTGCTCGACGACCTCGCAGAACTGGCGGCCGCCCCGTCCCCGGCCCGCGTACACCTCAAGATCGACACGGGCCTCCATCGCAACGGCATCCGTCCCGAAGACTGGGAGCGGGCGCTCGCGGCCCTGTCGAGGCTCGTCGACGCGGGGAAGGCCTCGTTCGAAGGTCTGTGGTCGCACATCGCGGAGGCGTCGGATGCCGACGACGACGACGCCCGCGAGATCTTCCTCGCCGCGCGGGCGACCGCCGTCGGCGCGGGCCTCACGCCGCAGTTCTCCCACCTCGCCGCCAGCGCGGCCGGCTTCGCACGGGAGGCGTTCCGCGAAGACCTCGTGCGGGTCGGAGCGTTCTCGTACGGCATCCGCCCCGCCGGTGGCCCGACCGAACGGGATCTCGGGATCGAGCCGATCTCGACGCTGGTCGCTTCGGTGACCTCGGTCGACGGCGACGCGGTGCGTCTCGACCTCGGCAGTCTTCACGGACTCCCCTCGGTGCTGGAGGGACGTTTCTCGGTCGAGACGCCCGCCGGTCCGCGGGGCGTCCGTGCGATCGAACCGGCGTCCACGCTCGTCGACGCGTGGGCCGATGCGACCCCCGGCGACACCGTGATCGTGTGGGGGCGCGGGGGAGCGGTGTCGGCGACGGACCTCGCCGAACTCATCGACACGATCGGCGAGGAGATCGCACTCCGGGTCTCACCGCTCGTTCCCCGCCGGTATACGTCGAACGGGCCCCGCGCCGCTCGGTGAAAAGCGGTCGGGGCCCGTTCGGATGTCGGGGGTCAGTCGGCGGCGTGCAGACGAGCGGTCTCGTCGTGCCACGACGTGGCGATGCTGCGGAGCTTCTCTTCGTACTTGCGTCCGTGATGGGCGCAGAAGAGCAGCTCGCTGCCGTTGACCTCGGCGGCGATGTAGGCCTGCGCTCCGCAGGAGTCGCAGCGATCAGCCGCCGTCAGACGGTGGTCGAGGACGACGGACGCGTCGGGTGCGGTCGTAGTGGTCATCTCGGGTGCCCTCCTCGGTGGTCGTTGGGCGAGTCTGTCAATAGAACCACGAGGATGTTTCCCCTATGCCGCACGCGCGTGACATTTCGCTGTGCGCGTACGCCGACCCCACCCGGCCGTGTGTCTGCAAGTCGATGTCCGAGGCCCCGATTACGCTGGGAGATCGTGACGTCCGAGTATTCCGCCCATCATCTCCAGGTCCTCGAAGGACTCGAAGCGGTGCGCAAGCGCCCGGGCATGTACATCGGGTCCACCGACTCCCGCGGGCTCATGCACTGCCTGTGGGAGATCATCGACAACTCCGTCGACGAGGCCCTCGCCGGTCACGGTTCGCGCATCGACATCGTGCTCCACCGCGACGGCAGTGTCGAGGTGCGGGACCGAGCCCGCGGCATCCCGGTCGACGTCGAGCCGCGCACCGGCCTCACCGGCGTCGAGGTCGTCTTCACGAAGCTCCACGCGGGCGGCAAGTTCGGCGGGGGGTCGTACGCCGCGTCCGGTGGCCTGCACGGCGTGGGCGCCTCGGTGGTCAACGCCCTGTCCGAGCGTCTCGACGTCGAGGTCGACCGCGGCGGCAAGACGTACGCGATGTCGTTCCATCGCGGTGAGCCCGGAGTCTTCGCGGGCGAAGGACCCGATTCGCCCTTCGCGCCCTACGACGCCAGCAGCGAGCTGCGGATCGTGGGGAAGGCCGCGCGCGGCGTCACCGGTACGCGCATCCGGTATTGGGCCGACCGCCAGATCTTCACGAAGGATGCCGCGTTCGGGTTCGACGAGCTCGTGCAGCGCGCGCGGCAGACGGCGTTCCTCGTGCCGGGTCTCGAGATCGTCATCACCGACGAACGTGGCGACGAGCCGGTCGAGACGAGCTACCGCTTCGACGGCGGCATCTCCGAGTTCGCCGACTTCCTGGCCCCCGACTCCGCCATCACCGACACGTGGCGGCTGACCGGCACCGGTTCGTTCACCGAGACGGTGCCCGTCCTCCAGCCCGGCGGTTCGATGGTGCCGACCGAGGTGCAGCGCGAGTGCGAGGTCGACATCGCGGTGCGCTGGGGGACCGGGTACGACACCACCACCCGATCGTTCGTGAATATCATCGCGACACCCAAGGGCGGCACGCACCAGCAGGGCTTCGAGCAGGGTCTCATGAAGATCCTCCGCAGTCAGGTCGAGCAGAACGCGCGCAAGCTCAAGGTGGGCAACGACAAGATCGAGAAGGACGACATCCTCGCCGGTCTCACGGCGGTGCTGACCGTCCGTCTTCCCGAACCGCAGTTCGAGGGTCAGACGAAGGAAGTCCTCGGAACACCGGCCGTGCGCCAGATCGTGACGCAGGTCGTCGCGAAAGAACTGACGGAGCGGTTCACGTCGCCCAAGCGCGACGACAAGGCGCAGACCGCACTCCTGCTCGAGAAGGTCGTCTCCGAGATGAAGGCGCGCATCTCCGCGCGCACGCACAAAGAGACCCAGCGCCGCAAGAACGCACTCGAGTCCTCGTCGCTGCCGTCGAAGCTCGTCGATTGCCGCTCCAACGACGTCGCCGATTCCGAACTGTTCATCGTCGAGGGCAACTCGGCGCTGGGCACGGCCCGCGACGCCCGCAACAGCGCGTACCAGGCGCTGCTCCCGATCCGCGGCAAGATCCTGAACACGCAGAAGGCGTCGATCAGCGACATGCTGTCCAATGCCGAGTGCGCCTCCATCATCCAGGTCATCGGCGCCGGTTCCGGGCGCTCGTTCGACCTCGACGCGGCCCGCTACGGCAAGATCATCCTGATGAGCGACGCCGACGTCGACGGTGCGCACATCCGCACGCTGCTCCTGACGCTGTTCTTCCGCTACATGCGCCCCCTCGTCGAAGCCGGACGCGTGTTCGCCGCGGTCCCGCCGCTGCACCGCGTGATCGTGATGAACCCCGGCTCGAAGCCGAACGAGACGATCTACACCTACAGCGAGCAGGAGCTGCACGCTCTGCTCGCCAAGCTCAAGAAGTCGAACAAGCGCTGGCAGGAACCCATCCAGCGCTACAAGGGCCTGGGCGAGATGGATGCCGACCAGCTCGCGACGACCACCATGGACCGCGCGGGGCGCACCCTGCGACGCGTGCAGGTGCGCGACATCGAAGAGGCCGCCAAGATCTTCGACCTCCTCATGGGCAGCGACGTCGCGCCGCGCCGCGAGTTCATCGTGGATTCGAGCGACCGTCTGGCTCGCGAGCGCATCGACGTCTGACCGGCACCGCGGAGCCTCTGCCGGCATCCGACCAGACATCGCCCCGTTGCGGCCGAACCGTCGTGCGGACTTCACCGCCGACACGCCGCCCACGATGGCCGCCGTCCGGCGCGTCGCCGCCGGACTCCGCACGAAGGTACGGCGGCGCCGCACCCCGCGGCACGACGGCACCCCGGCCGCGCCGCGGAAGCCTCAGCGGATCGCGGTGCCGACCGCGCCGATGACCGCGTCGAGCGGCTGACCCGAGGCGTCGCGCTTGGCGCCGGGCTCGGGAAGCGAGCGGACGGCCCCATCCCCGCCCACGGCGCGCGGGTCGGATCCGACCCAGGCGAGCGTCAGGGCATCCTCGCCGCGCAGCAGGCGCTGCGCGCGCACACCGCCCGTGGCACGACCCTTGGCCGGGAACTCCGAGAACGCCGAGACCTTCGCGGAGCCGGCATCCGTTCCCGGAAGAGCGGACGTGGAGCCCGCGACCGTGACGACGACGGCGTCGAACGCCGACCCGCCGACGACGGCGAACGCGATCACGTGCGCGCCGTCGGACAGCCGGATGCCGGCCATGCCGCCGGCCGAACGACCCTGCGGTCGCACCGACGAGGCGTCGAAGCGCAGCAGTTGCGCGTCGTCGGCGACGAACACCAGCTCGGCGGCATCCGAGGCGGGTGCCGCCCCGACCACGCGGTCGCCGTCGCGGAGGGCGATGATCTCGATCTCGGGCTTGGTGCCGAGTTCGCTCGCGGCCACGCGCTTCACGATGCCCTGGGCCGTGCCGAGCGCGATGGGCGCGCCGTCGGTCAACGGCACGAGCGCCACCACCTGCTCGCCCTTGGCCAGGGTGAGGTACTGCTCGACCTTCGTCCCCGCCGCGAGCTGCACCGCGTTGCCCGGCACGGAGGGGAGGTCGACGGGGGAGAAGCGGACGAGACGTCCGGCGGAGGTCACCGCGCCGATGTCACCGCGGGTCGTGGTGTCCACCGAGGAGCGGATCGCGTCGTGCTTCGCGCGCCGCGTCGGCGGCACGACGCCGCCGCCCGGGGCGTCGACGGTGAGCTCGGCGCGGACCATGCGCCCGGTCGCCGAGAGGAACACGCGGCAGGGGGCGTCGGCGATCTGGAGGTCGGCGGCCGCGGCGGCCTTGGCCGAGCGCGGCTGCACCGGCCCTCCGTTCAGCAGCATCGTGCGGCGCGGGGTGCCGTACGCCTCGGCTGCGGCCTCGAGCTCGCTCGCGACCTGGGCGCGCAGAAGGATGTCGCTGCCGAGGAGCTCGACCAGCTGGTCGATCTCCGCCTGCAGCTGATCGCGCTCGGCCTCGAGCTCGATGCGGGAGAACTTCGTGAGGCGCCGCAGACGCAGCTCGAGGATGTACTCGGCCTGCGGGTGCGACAGGTCGAAGACCTCCTGCAGGCGGGTGCGGGCCTGCTCACCGTCGTCGGACGTGCGGATGACCTGGATGACCTCGTCGATGTCGAGGATCGCGATCAGCAGGCCCTCGACGAGGTGGAGGCGCTCGCGCTTGCGCGCCAGACGGTACTCGCTGCGGCGGGTGACGACGCGGATGCGGTGGTCGAGGTAGACCCGCAGCATGTCGCGCAGGCCCAGCGTCTGGGGCTGCCCGTCGACGAGTGCGACGTTGTTGATGCCGAAGGAGTCCTCGAGCGGGGTCAATCGGTACAGGTGCTCGAGCACGGCCTGCGCGTCGAAGCCGGTCTTGATGCCGATGACGAGACGGAGCCCGTTCTGACGGTCGCTGAGGTCGGTGACGTCGGCGATGCCCGCGAGCTTCTTCGCCTGCACGGCATCCTTGATCTTCTCGATCACCCGCTCGGGGCCGACGAGATACGGGAGCTCGGTGATCACGATGCCCGTGCGTCGCGGCCCCAGGGACTCGATCGAGGCCTTCGCGCGCGTACGGAACAGTCCGCGGCCGTTCGTGTAGGCGTCCTTGATGCCGTCGAGCCCGACGATGATGCCCCCCGAGGGCAGGTCGGGGCCGGGGACGAACTCCATCAGCTCATCGACCGTGGCCTCGGGGTTGTTCAGCAGGTGGGTCGCGGCACCGACCACCTCGATGAGGTTGTGCGGCGCCATGTTCGTCGCCATGCCGACGGCGATACCCGTGGCGCCGTTCACGAGCAGGTTCGGGAACGCGGCGGGCAGCACGTCCGGCTGCTGGAACTGTCCGTCGTAGTTCGGGACGAAGTCGACCACGTCTTCGTCGAGGTTCTCGGTGAGCGCGAGAGCCGGCGGCGCGAGACGCGCCTCGGTGTAGCGGGACGCGGCCGGACCGTCGTCGAGCGATCCGAAGTTGCCGTGCCCGTCGACGAGTGGGACACGCAGCGAGAAGTGCTGCGCCAACCGCACGAGCGCGTCGTAGATCGCGGTGTCCCCGTGCGGGTGGAGCTTTCCCATCACCTCGCCGACCACGCGGGCGCTCTTCACGTGTCCACGGTCGGGGCGCAGGCCCATCTCGGCCATCTGGTACAGGATGCGACGCTGGACGGGCTTGAGCCCGTCGCGGGCGTCGGGGAGGGCACGCGAGTAGATGACCGAGTAGGCGTACTCGAGGAACGACCCCTGCATCTCGGCCGAGACATCGACGTCTTCGATGCGCTCGGGGGCGGGGGAAGCGGCGGTGGAACGGGAATCGGGCATAGGTGCGGCCTCGGGTCGGGCGGGCGTCGATCTCGACGGGGGCGGAATGTCGTGTGGAAGACTGGCCCCGATGTCCCTCAGCCTACCGGCGGCCCCGCCGCGCGCCCGGAGCCTCACCGGAGTGGTGAACGAGGCGATCGCCGCGCTCGACGGGCGATCCGAGTGGTTCGCACCGGCCCGCAGCGCCGTGGTGTTCGTCATCGACGGGCTCGGCTCGCACAATCTCGCCGAGCGTCGCGGTCACGCACGATTCCTGGGTTCGGCCGGCTCGCGGCGCGATGTCGCACGGACGGTGTTCCCGTCCACGACGGCGGCCGCGCTCACGAGCCTCCTGACCGGAACCGAGCCGGGAGAGCACGGGATCGTCGGCTACAGCACCCGGGTCCCGGGCGCGCCCTCCGCCACGAACCAGCTCCACGGCTGGGAGACCGAGGGGCTCGACCCGCGGACATGGCAGCGCAGCCGTCCGCTGTTCGAGGTCGAGGCCGAACGCGGGCGGCCCGTGTTCGTCGTCTCCCGCCCCGACTACACCGGCACCGGGTTCACGGCGGCGACGCTCCGGGGCGCCGAGTTCGTGTCATCCGCCGACGTGCGCGAACGCGCCGCCATCGCCGCCGATCTCACCTCCCGGCATCCGGGAGCCCTCGTGTACCTCTACACGCCCGACCTGGACAGCGCCGGCCACCGGGACGGCTGGGAGTCGGACCGCTGGACCGACGCCCTCGAACGCGTCGACGCCGCCGCCCGTGACCTCGCCGGGGCCGTTCACCCCGACACCGGCGTGCTGGTGACCGCGGATCACGGGATGGTCGACGTCCCCGCGCGCAAGCACGTGCTGCTCGGTCACGGCGACCCGCTCGTGGAGGGCGTCGACGTCGTCGGCGGCGAGCCCCGCATGCTGCACCTGTACGCCGCGCCGGGCGAAGCGGATGCCGTGGCCTCGCGCTGGCGCGTACGCGAGCAGGCGCGGGCGTGGGTGATGACACGCGACGAGGCGATCGCGGCCGGGCTGTTCGGTCCGGTCGCCCCGGAGGTGCGCGAGCGCATCGGCGACGTGCTCGTCGCGGCTCGCGGACGGTTCGCGTACTACGACGATCGCGAGCGCGACAAGCGCCCGCAGCGCATGGTCGGCCAGCACGGGTCGCTCACCGACGAGGAGCGCACCGTGCCGCTCCTGCGGCTCGGCGCTTTCGCCTGACCACGTCAGCTCTCGTCGGAGCGGGCCCCGAACACGATCTCGTCCCACGACGGCATCGACGGGCGGCCCTTCGCGCGTCGTCCTGAGTCGGTGGATGCCGAGGGAGCGGCGGTGCGCTCGGGTTCGGCGTCCTCCTCGGCCTCGTCGGCGCGGTAGCCGGGCTCCAGTGCGTCGAAGAGCGCGACGGGCGCGCTGGGCGTCCGCGGTTCGGGCTCGCGCGCCTCTGCGGCACCGGGCAGCGGCTCACGCTGACCGCGGCGGCGGCGGAGCGCCTCGAGGAGGTCGGCCGTCTCCGACGACGTGACGGGGGCATCGGGCGCGCGCTTGATCGCCGCCGCCTGGACGGCCGCGGCGACGGGGCCGGTGGCTTCGACGCCCGGCTCGTCCTCGATGTCGAGGCGTCGAGGACCGAACGCCCCGCTGTCGAAGCGCGAGTCGTCCTTCGCGAGCGGGGTGTCGAGGGCGCGCAGCCGGGGGATCAGCCCCTCCGGGAGCGAGCCCTGGCGCGACAGCTGGATGGCATCCGAGTTCTGCGGGGAGAGGGTGCTGCGTCGCGGGTCGAACCCCCAACGGGCATCGTGGTCGATCCCGTTCGCGGTGAACTCGAGCTTGACCATCCAGCCGGAGGAGTCCTTCCAACTCGTCCAGCGCTCCGACGACGCTCCCGCCTCGGCGAGCTTCGCCCGCACGGCGGTCCCGAAGGTCACCGGACCGTCGTGTTCGAGTGCGCCGCCGAGCAGGACGGGCACCGCGAGGGCCTGTGCCACGACGTGCTCGCGCTCGGCGAGGACGGGGCCTTCGAAGCGCTCCACGTCTTCGACGCGGGCGCCGAGCAGGGTCGCGACCTCGCGCGCGGAGAGTCCCGCACGGATGTGCGCCTGGATGTCGCGCGGGCTCGGGCGGGGCGCGCGCTCGTCGTCGTGCTCGCGCCCACGGCGCGCGCGGCGCGCCTCAGCGCGCAGCACCTCGTCGAGCGGCAGGGCGAAACGTTCACCCGTTTCGGTCGCGACGACGAGGACGTCATCCTCGGTTCCGATGACTTTGAGCTGTTCCATGCGAAACACCCCTCCGATCTGCGGTCGAGCCCCATGCTGACACGCTCCCGGGGCCGTAGCCGGGAATATCGCGGGCGCGCCGCGAGTTTGACGCGTCGCACGGCCCTTCACCCCCGAGATCCGCATTTGCTTATCGGGTTCGGGTCATGCAAACTATGGCCGCCCGTTCGGGCGATGCACCACGAAAAACCGGAAGTAGAGACCTTCACGCATGGCCACCGATTACGACGCACCGCGCAAGACCGAGGACGACAGCGAGTCGATCGAGGCCCTCAAGGAGCGCGTGCCCGACAAGACGTCGGGGTCGATCGACAACGAGGATGCCGACAACCCCTCGGGCTTCGAGCTGCCCGGGGCCGACCTGTCGGACATCGACCTCGACGTCGTCGTTCTTCCCCCCCAGGAGGACGAGTTCACCTGTATGAACTGCTTCCTGGTGAAGCACCGTTCCCAGATCGCCGAGGAGAGCGGCTCCGGCTTCATCTGCCTGGAGTGCGCAGCCTGACCTGAGCGCGCTGGATCGCCGCGATGAGGCGGTCCGGCGTCCGGGTGGAGATCACCCACATCGGAGTCGGATCATCGGGATCGGTCACGGGTACCGTGACGATCCCGTCGATCCCTCCCCGGATGACATGCCAGGCCCGCCGGTCGAGACCACTCCCGCGGGCCGTTCGCGCCTCCTCCGCCATCACGCCGGCCGGCGCCCCGAGGCACTCGACCGGGATATGGGCCCGGCCCGCCCGCAGTTCCCCGTCGCGCACCTCGACCACGGGGGAGAGCGCGACGAGCGCCGCCACGATCCCGACCGACACGGCCAGGCCCACGACGAGGGCCACGGTGGTGTCGATCGGCGAGAAGACCAGGGCCGCCATCGGGCCGCAGACCGCCGCGGCGACCAGGGCCCACAGCGACGGACTCAGGCGTTCGCGGTACTCGATTCCGGTGCGGATGCCGCACCCCCTCTTCTGCATTACCCTCGTGGGGTGACCGAAACGGTGGACGTCCTCATTGTCGCATCCGAGCCTCCGGTCTTCGCCCATCCCGGCGACGCCGGGGCCGACCTCGTCGCCGCCGAGGCCGTCCGACTCGAACCCGGCCGACGTGCCCTCGTCGCGACCGGAGTGCGGATCGCGTTGCCGGAGGGCTACGCCGCCTTCGTCGTCCCGCGCAGCGGTCTCGCCGCGAAGCACGGGATCACGATCGTCAATTCGCCCGGCACGATCGACGCGGGCTACCGCGGCGAGATCAAAGTGGCGCTGCTGAACACCGACCTCGACGAGGCGTACGAGATCTCGGTCGGAGACCGGATCGCGCAGCTGATCGTCATGCCCGTCCCACCCGTGCGCTTCATTCCCGTCGACGACCTCCCGGCCAGCGTGCGCGGAGAGGGCGGCTTCGGATCCAGCGGCTACCAGACACCCTCAGGGAGCACCCGATGACCGACGACTCCGACCCGCAGATCGAAGCCGCCCCGCCCGCCAAGAGCGGACCGGTGGACCGCGAGACCGTCGGGCCCTTCGACGAGTCGGAGGCCAACGCGGTCCGCCCGTACATCGACCTCGGCGGCATCAAGATCCTCCCGCGCGAGGGCCTGAACCTTCGGCTCGAGGTCGAGGAGCAGACCAAGCGCATCGTCGCGGTGGGTCTGGACTACGTCGAGTCGACGCTGCAGGTGCAGCCCTTCGCGGCACCCCGCTCGAGCGGCCTGTGGGAAGAGACCCGCGAGCAGATCCGTCAGCAGGTCAAGCAGCAGGGTGGTCGCGTGGAGGAGCGCGAGGGACCGCTCGGTCCCGAACTGCTCGCCGAGGTGCCGGTCGTCGCCGGACCCGACGGTGCCACCAAGCGCCTCGCTCGCTTCGTCGGCGTCGACGGCCCGCGCTGGTTCCTGCGCGGCGTCATCGGCGGCGCGGCGACGTCAGACGTCGAGGCGGCCGCGGCCGTGGAAGACCTGTTCCGCTCGATCGTCGTCGTGCGCGGCACCTCACCCATGCCGCCGCGCGATCTGATCCCGCTGCGGATGCCGACCACCCCCGGCACGGCATGACCGAGCCCGCGCGCCCCGACGACGGCGACCGCGTCCCGCTGGAGCCGCCCTCGGCGGCGGACAGTGTGTCGGCCGCGCTCGGGAGCGCCGCGCGTCGGGCCGGACTCGACCCCGCGAAGCACGCGTCGACCGGCGCCGCCGTCTGGGCGGCCATGGGTGGATGGCGCGGCATCCTGGAGTCGGTGCTGCCGTCGCTGGCGTTCGTGGTCCTGTTCACCGTCACGATCGATCCCGAGACGCGCCAGGGGAACCTGCCGTTGAGTCTGGGCGTCTCCGTCGGCTTGGCGCTGGTGTTCACGATCGCCCGGCTGATGGCCAAGTCGCCGCCGAGCGCGGCGATCGGGGGGTTGGTCGCGACCGCCGCCGCCGCTCTGTTGACGCTGTTCACCGGCCGCGGGCAGGACAACTTCGTCTTCGGCTTCTTCACCAACGGCGCGTACGGCGCCGCCTTCCTCGTCTCGGTGCTCGTCGGGTGGCCGCTCATCGGCCTGATCGCCGGCTATCTGCTCGGCGAGGGCACGTCGTGGCGGACCGACAAGCGCCGTCGACGCGTCTACACCTGGCTCTCGCTGGGCTGGGCGGCACTGTTCGTCGCGCGCCTGATCGTGCAGCTCCCGCTGTACTTCGCGGGAGACGTGACGGCCCTCGGCACGCTGAAGATCGTCATGGGCCTGCCGCTGTTCGCTCCCATGGTGGCCGTGACGTGGCTCGCCGTGCGCGCGCTCTCGCCTCGCCGCGAGTCCTGATACATTTATCTTGATATCAAGATAAATCTCCCTCCCTCGCGGTTAGGTCGGCCTTCCTGGCATCCTCTCCACCGCGAAGGGAAGATGGGAGAGGGCGGGCCGACGCCTGCGCATACGCCGACGAAGGAGACGATCGTGTCCACGGTTGACAGCTTCGGTGCCAAGAGCACCCTGACGGTCGGCAGCACCGACTACGAGATCTTCCGCATCGACACCGTCGCCGGATTCGAGAAGCTCCCGTTCAGCCTCAAGGTGCTGCTCGAGAACCTGCTCCGCACCGAAGACGGGGCGAACGTCACGGCGGACCAGATCCGCGCCCTCGGATCCTGGAACCCGGATGCCGAGCCCGACACCGAGATCCAGTTCACGCCCGCACGCGTCGTGATGCAGGACTTCACCGGCGTCCCCTGCATCGTCGACCTCGCCACCATGCGCGAGGCCGTGACGGCCCTCGGCGGCGACCCCAGCCGCATCAACCCGCTCTCGCCGGCCGAGATGGTCATCGACCACTCCGTCATCGCCGACCTCTTCGGCAGCGAGAACGCCCTCGAGCGCAACGTCGAGATCGAGTACGAGCGCAACGGCGAGCGTTACCAGTTCCTCCGCTGGGGCCAGACCGCGTTCGACGACTTCAAGGTCGTGCCCCCGGGCACCGGCATCGTCCACCAGGTGAACATCGAGCACCTGGCCAAGGTCGTCTACGACCGCACGGTCGACGGCGTGCTGCGCGCCTACCCCGACACCTGCGTCGGCACCGACTCGCACACCACGATGGTCAACGGCCTGGGCGTGCTCGGCTGGGGCGTCGGCGGAATCGAGGCCGAGGCCGCGATGCTCGGCCAGCCCGTCTCGATGCTCATCCCGCGCGTGGTGGGCTTCAAGCTCAGCGGCGAGATCCCCGCCGGCGTCACCGCGACCGACGTCGTCCTCACGATCACCGACATGCTGCGCAAGCACGGCGTCGTGGGCAAGTTCGTCGAGTTCTACGGCGAGGGCGTGGCCTCCGTGCCGCTCGCCAACCGCGCCACGATCGGCAACATGAGCCCCGAGTTCGGCTCGACCGCGGCGATGTTCCCCATCGACGACGTCACGCTCGACTACCTGCGCCTGACCGGCCGCGACGAGCAGACCGTCGCGCTCGTCGAGGCGTACGCCAAGGAGCAGAAGCTCTGGCACGACCCGGCCCGCGAGCTCGTCTTCAGCGAGTACATGGAGCTCGACCTGTCGACCGTGGTCCCCTCGATCGCCGGACCGAAGCGTCCGCAGGACCGCATTCTGCTGTCCGAGGCGAAGAACCAGTTCGAGAAGGACATCCTCAACTACGCCACGGCCACGACGTCGGACTCGATCGTCGACCTCGAGAGCGACCAGTCGTTCCCGGCGTCCGACCCCGGTCCCGTCCCCGGCGACGAGCACACCCACACCGGTGAGGTGCTCATCTCCTCGGGCCACCCGGCCAACGCCTCCAAGCCCGTCAAGGTCACGACCCCCGACGGCCAGTCGTACCTCCTCGACAACGGCGCGGTGACCCTCGCGGCGA
Organism: Microbacterium sp. 71-36; assembly: GCF_001898305.1. NCBI lineage: Bacteria > Bacillati > Actinomycetota > Actinomycetes > Micrococcales > Microbacteriaceae > Microbacterium > Microbacterium sp. 71-36. The sequence continues at coordinate 215,935 of NZ_MKTP01000001.1, read as the reverse complement.
TCACCTCGTGCACGAACACGTCGAACCCCTCGGTCATGATCGCGGCGGGCCTGCTCGCCAAGAACGCCGTCGACAAGGGCCTCAAGCGCAAGCCGTGGGTCAAGACGACGCTCGGCCCCGGCTCGAAGGTCGTCACCGACTACTACGAGAAGTCGGGCCTCGACAAGGCGCTCGAGGGCCTCGACTTCTACACCGTCGGCTACGGCTGCACGATCTGCATCGGCAACTCCGGCCCCCTCATCGAGGAGGTCTCCGCGGCGATCAACGAGAACGACCTCGCCGTGACGGCCGTCCTCTCGGGTAACCGCAACTTCGAGGGCCGCATCAGCCCCGACGTGAAGATGAACTACCTGGCATCCCCGCCGCTGGTGGTCGCCTACGCGCTGGCCGGGTCGATGAACTTCGACTTCGAGACCGACGCCCTCGGCAAGGACCAGAACGGCGACGACGTCTTCCTGAAGGACATCTGGCCCGCGCCCGACCAGGTGCAGACGATCATCGACGCGTCGATCTCGCGCGAGCAGTTCATCCAGCAGTACGCCACCGTCTTCGAGGGCGACGAGCGCTGGAAGAACCTGCCCACCCCGACCGGCCCGATCTTCGAGTGGGATGCCGATTCGACCTACGTCCGCAAGGCGCCCTACTTCGACGGCATGTCGATGGAGCCCTCGCCGGTCACCGACATCAGCGGTGCGCGCGTCATGGCCGCCCTCGGCGACTCGGTCACGACCGACCACATCAGCCCGGCCGGCAACATCAAGGCGGGCACCCCCGCCGCGCAGTACCTGACCGAGCACGGCGTCGCGCAGAAGGACTTCAACTCCTACGGCTCGCGTCGCGGCAACCACGAGGTGATGATCCGCGGCACGTTCGCGAACATCCGTCTGAAGAACGAGCTCACCGCGGCCGTCAACGACGGCAAGGTCGTCGAGGGCGGGTACACCCGCGACTTCACGCAGCCCGGCGGCCCGCAGTCGTACATCTTCGACGCGAGCCAGAACTACCAGGCGCAGGGCACCCCGCTCGTGATCTTCGGCGGCAAGGAGTACGGCTCCGGCTCGTCGCGCGACTGGGCGGCCAAGGGCACGAACCTGCTCGGCGTGAAGGCCGTGATCACCGAGAGCTTCGAGCGCATCCACCGCTCGAACCTCATCGGCATGGGCGTCGTCCCGCTGCAGTTCCCGGCCGGCGAGAGCTGGAAGTCGCTGGGTCTGGACGGCACCGAGATCGTCTCGATCGAGGGTCTCGAACAGCTCAACGAGGGCGTGACGCCGAAGACGGTGAAGGTCACGGCCGAGCCGAGCGAGTTCTCGCCCGAGGGCAAGCAGACCGTGACGTTCGACGCCGTGGTCCGCATCGACACCCCCGGTGAGGCCGACTACTACCGCAACGGCGGCATCCTGCAGTACGTGCTGCGTTCGCTCGTCTGATCCCGCCTCGACCGCGCCCCGGGGAGCTTCGGCCCCCGGGGCGCTGTCGCGTTTTCCGACACCATGGATCGCTCGCTGGCAAGCCATTGTCGGGCCCGCTCGAGGTGCCGAGACTAGAATCGACAGACGCGCAGGCCACTGCGCGCACCGCACGAGAGGAGTCGTATGGCTCTCCTACCCGGCATCCACGGTCCCCGTGATCTCGACGCACTGACACCCGACGAACTGCGGCAGCTCGCGGCCGAGATCCGCTCGTTCCTCGTCGAGAACGTCGCCCGCACCGGCGGCCACCTCGGTCCGAACCTCGGCGTCGTCGAGCTGACGATCGCCCTGCACAAGGTCTTCGACTCACCCGAAGACCCGATCATCTTCGACACCGGGCACCAGTCGTACGTCCACAAGATCCTCACCGGGCGCCAGGATTTCGCGCAGCTGCGCTCACGCGGGGGCCTCGCCGGATACCCGCAGCGCTCCGAGAGCGAGCACGACATCGTCGAGTCCTCTCACGCGTCGAGCTCGCTGAGCTGGGCCGACGGCGTCTCTCGGGCGTTCTCGCGCACCGGCCGCAAGGACCGGCACGTCATCGCCGTCGTGGGCGACGGCGCCCTCACCGGCGGCATGACGTGGGAGGCGCTGAACAACATCAGCGACGACAACGACCGGAACCTCGTCATCGTCGTGAACGACAACGGTCGCTCCTACGCGCCCACGATCGGCGGCATGGCGCGCTACCTGAACCGCGTGCGCACGAACGAGGCCTACCGGCATCTCCACCGCAGTTCCGACACGCTGTTCCGGCGGCTCGGTCCCGCGGCGCGCGCCGTCTACCGGGGCGTCCGGGGCGGCACCCACGGCTTCCTCTCCCGCTTCACCAACAACGAGGCGCTGTACAGCAATCTCGACATCAAGTACCTGGGGCCGATCGACGGACACGACTTCGAGTCGCTCATCGAGACGCTCGAGCTCGCGAAGTCGTACGGCGCCCCGGTCATCGTGCACGCGATCACCGACAAGGGCAGCGGATACGCCCCCGCCCTCAGCGACACCGCCGACCAGTTCCATGCCGTCGGCAAGATCGACCCGATCACGGGCGAGGCCCTCGGCTCGGGCGGCGGTCCGCAGTGGACCGACGTGTTCGCCGAGGAACTCACCGCGGTGGGCGCGGAACGCGACGACGTCATCGCGATGACCGCGGCGATGCTGCGGCCCACGGGCCTGCAGTCCTTCGCGGAACGCTTCCCCGAGCGCGTCTACGACGTCGGTATCGCCGAGCAGCACGCGGTCGCCTCGGCCGCGGGCCTGGCCTTCGGCGGCCTGCACCCGGTCGTCGCGATCTACGCGACCTTCATGAACCGCGCGTTCGACCAGGTCATGATGGATGTGGCCCTGCACAAGGCCGGCGTCACGTTCGTGCTCGACCGCGCCGGTGTGACCGGCCCCGACGGTCCGAGCCACCACGGCATCTGGGATCTGGCGATGCTGCAGCTGGTCCCCGGCATCCGGATCGCCGCTCCGCGCGATGCGACGCGGCTCCGCGAGGAGTTCCGTGAGGCGGTTGCCGTCGGCGACGCCCCGACGGTGGTGCGCTACCCGAAGGGCGGTGTCCCGGCCGACCTCGACGCGATCGAGCGCCTGCCCGACGGCGTCGACGTCCTCGCCCGCGGCACGTCCGATGACGTGCTCCTGGTGGGCATCGGCCCGATGGTCCACCTCGCGATGGAGGTCGCCGAACGCCTGCGCGCGCAGGGCATCGGAGCGACGGTCGTCGACCCGCGCTGGGCGATCCCCGTGCAGCCGTCGATCGTCGACCTCGCCCGCGAGCACCGTCTGGTGATCACGATCGAGGACGGCATCCGCGTCGGCGGCGTCGGCACCCGTGTGCGCCAGGTCCTGCGTGAGGCCGGGGTCGACACGGCGGTCGACGAGCTCGGCATCCCGGACGAGTTCATCGATCACGCCACGCGCGAGCAGATCCTCGAGGATGCCGGGCTCACGGCATCCAAGATCGCCCACGACGTCGTGGCCCAGGTGCTCGGGACGCGCATTCCGATGGCGCGTCAGACGCCCACCGGCTCGATCCCGACGCTGGACGAGTGGGAGAAGTCCCGCCCCTAAGTGGTGACGGAACGGCTCGGCGTTCGAGAACAGGAGATCGTGCGGGAACAGACCGCGGCGTCCCCGCGTCGACCTGTTCTCGACGGATCTCCTGTTCTCGTGCGCGTACAGAACGACGGCGGCGCCGCCCCCTCGGGGACGGCGCCGCTGTCGTGCGGGCGGCTCTCAGCCGCCGATACCGCGGATCGGCGGGTGGTGGAACGTGTCGCCGAAGGCGCGCTCCGACGCCCCCTCGCGGTCGAGGTAGGGCGAGGCTCCGCCGTCGATGAACGGCCATCCGGCGCCGAGGATGAGGCACAGGTCGATGTCCTGCACCTCGGGGACCACGCCCTCCTCGAGCATGATCTTGATCTCCTGCGCGAGACCGTCCTGCACGCGGGCGAGGATCGTCTCGGGTGCGACCGGAGTCGTGCCGGTGACGAGCACCTTCTGCGCGGCCTTGGTCCAGCCGGTGACGCGGCCGCCCTTGTCCTTCTCGACGACCTCGGGGAGTGCCGCGAGCTCGTGGAAGTTCTCGGATGCGAAGAAGCGGTCGGGGAAGGCGTGCGCCATCGTGTCCTGCACGTGGGCGGCGACCTTCCAACCGACGAGGTCGATGAGCTGGAACGGCCCCATCGGCAGGCCGAGCGGCGCGAACGCCTTCTCGACGACCGTGATCGGCGTTCCCTCGTACACCGCGCGCGCGGCCTCGCCCATGACCTTGGCGAGCAGGCGGTTGACGACGAACCCGGGCGCGTCGGCGGTCAGCACCGCGTTCTTCCCCAGGCCCTTGGCCACGACGAACGCCGTCGACAGCGCGGCGTCGGAGGTGGCATCCGTTCTCACGACCTCGATGAGCGGCATGACCGCAACGGGGTTGAAGAAGTGGAAACCGACGAGACGCTCGGGATTCTGCAGCACCGACCCGATCTCGGCGACCGAGAGCGACGAGGTGTTGGTGGCGAGGATCGTGTCTTCGGCGACGATCTTCTCGATCGCGGAGAACACCTCCTGCTTGACACCGACCTCTTCGAAGACGGCCTCGATGACGAAGTCGCAGTCGGCGAACTCACCGCGGTCGGTCGTCCCGTGCACGAGCGCGCGCAGCTGGTTGGCGGTGTCGGCGTCGAGCCGGCCCTTCGCCTCGAGCTTCCCGATCTCCTCGCGGATGGATGCCACGCCCTTGTCGACGCGTCCCTGGTCGAGGTCGGTGATGATCACGGGCACGCGCAGCTTCCGCACGAACAGCAGGGCGAACTGCGAGGCCATGAGGCCTGCGCCGATGACGCCGACCTTCGTGACCTTCTTCGCCAGCGCCTTGTCGGGCGCCCCGACGGGCCGCTTCGCGCGCTTCTGCACGAGATCGAAGGCGTACATGGATGCCGCGAACTGGTCGCCCGCGATGAGGTCGGCGAGAGCCTCGTCCTCGCGCGCGAAGCCCTCCGCCTTCGTGCCGCTCCTGGCCTTGTCGAGGAGATCCAGTGCGACGTAGGGGGAGCGCGGGACGGTGCCGATCTTGGACTCGAGCATGTTGCGCGCGACCTTGATCGCGATCGGCCACTTGGTGAGGCGCTCGATCTTGCCCGGCTCGTTCTTCCGCTCGACGCGGACGCGACCGGTCAGCACGCCGTCGGCCCACCGCAGCGAGTCCTCGAGGTAGCTGGCCGCGGGGAAGATGGCATCCATGATCCCGAGGTCGAAGGCCTGCTGGGGTTTGAGCATGCGGTTCTGCTTGAGGGGGTTCGACACCACCACCTCGAGCGCGTTCTCGATGCCGATGAGGTTCGGCAGCAGGTACGCGCCACCCCACCCGGGGATGATGCCGAGGAACACCTCGGGCAGGGCGATCGCGGCCGCGGAGGCGTCCACGGTGCGGTACGTCGAGTTCAGCGCGATCTCGAGACCGCCGCCCAGGGCGAGGCCGTTGACGAACGCGAACGACGGGACGCCGAGCTCGGACAGCGAGCCGAGCACCTGGTGCCCGCGCTGGGCGATCAGACGCGCGATGTCCTTCGACGGCAGGTTCGCCACCTCGGAGAGGTCGGCGCCGGCGGCCAGGATGTACTGCTTGCCGGTGATCGCGACGGCGTGGATCTCGCCGGCGGCCGCCCGCTGCTTCAGCGTCTCGAGCGTCCGGCCGAGCTCCGCGAGGGTCGCCGGGCCCAGGGTGTTCGGCCGGGTGTGGTCGCGGCCGTTGTCGAGCGTGATCAGCGCGACGACGTTGCCCGAGGGCAGCCGTACGTCGCGGACGGGGGAGTGCGTCACGACCTCGTCGGCGCTGAGTCCGTCGAGGGGCGAGAAGTCGATGGAGGCGTAGTCGGTCACTTGCGCTTCTTCTTTCCGTCGAAGAACGGGTTCTCCCAGATCACGGAGCCGCCCTGGCCGAGACCGACGCACATGGCCGTGAGGCCGTAACGCACGTCGGGACGCTCGGCGAAGTGCGCCGCGAGCTGGATCATGAGACGGACACCGGATGCCGCGAGCGGGTGGCCCAGGGCGATGGCGCCGCCCCACGGGTTGACGCGCGGGTCGTCGTCGGCGATGCCGAAATGGTCGAGCAGCGAGATGACCTGGATCGCGAAGGCCTCGTTGAGTTCGAACAGACCGATGTCGTCGATCGTCAGACCGGCCTTCTTCAGCGCCTTCTCGGTCGAGGGGATCGGACCGATGCCCATGATCTCGGGCTGGACGCCCGCGAACGCGAAGGAGACCATCCGCATCTTGGGCGCGAGGCCGAACTCCTTCACGGCGCCGGAGCCCGCGAGCAGGCTGATCGTCGCGCCGTCGGTGAGCGGCGACGACGTACCGGCGGTGACGCGGCCGTGCGGTCGGAAGGGGGTCTTGAGGGATGCCAGGCCCTCGAGAGTGGTCTCGGGGCGGCGCCCCTCGTCCTCGGTGGCGAGGCCCCAGGCGCCCTCGGCATCCTTCACCGCGACCGGGACGAGGTCGGGCTGGAACTTGCCGGTCTCGTACGCGGCCTGCGCCTTGTGCTGGCTGGCCATGCCGAAGCGGTCCGCGCGCTCCTTGGTGAGGTGCGGGAACCGGTCGTGGATGCGCTCGGCCGTCACGCCCATGTTGAGCGCGCCCGGGTCGACGAGCTTCTCGGCGACGAACCGCGCGTTCGGGTCGGCGTTGGCGCCGATGGGGTGGCGCCCCATGTGCTCGACACCGCCCGCGAGGGCGACGTCGTACATACCGACGCCGATCGACGCGCCCATCGTGGTGACGCTCGTCATGGCGCCGGCGCACATGCGCTCGATCGCCAGGCCCGGCACGGTCATCGGCAGGCCGGCGAGGATCGCCGCCGTGCGTCCGAGCGTGAGGCCCTGGTCACCGGTCTGCGACGTCGCGGCGATCGCCACGTCGTCGATCCGGTCCTTCGGCACGTCGCCGTTGCGTTCCATCAGCCCGATGATCGCTTTGACCACCAGGTCGTCCGCGCGGGTGTTCCAGTACATGCCCTTCTCGCCGGCGCGCCCGAAAGGGGTCCGCATACCGTCGACGAAGAAGACGTCCGACATCTCGGCCACTCTGCCTCCAAAAGTTGGGATGCAGCCAGCCTAGGAAACGCGTCGCAGCGCGAAGAATCGGTTGTCCGAACCTACGAAGTCGGCTCCGCGGCGTCCGGATCGGCGTTGAGGGAAGCTACAAAGCTATCGGCGATCACCTGTGCAGTCTGCTCAATCTGCCACGGGCGGGCGCCGAGGTCGGCGAGAGCGGCCGAGACCGCCTCGACCGACAGCTCGGCCGGGGGAGTCCACGCCACGCGACGCAGCGTCTCGGGGGTGAGCAGGTTCTCCGTCGGCATCCGGAGTTCCTCCGCGCGGGCCTCGACCGCGGGACGCGCGGCCTTCAGGCGGCGGTCCGCCTCGGGGTTGCGGTCGACCCACGCGCGGGGCGGAGGGAGCGTGTCGCTCGGCACGCGGTCCGGCGGCAGATCTGTGGCCTCGCGCCCCGCGACGATCGCGTTCCACCAGCGGTCGAGCTGCGTCCGGCTGGCCCGTCCGTTGAACTCCTTCACACCCGCGAGGGCCTGCTTGCTCTGCGGGTCGGCGAGGACGGCGGCGACCAGGGCCCGGTCGGGCACGAGGCGGCCGGGGGCCACGTCCTGCTCGCGGGCGTAGTCCTCGCGTGCCTGCCACAGAGAACGGGCCACGGCGAGGGAGCGGCGGCCGCGGACGGTGTGGAGGCCACTGAGGCGACGCCACGGGTCGTCGCGCGGCGGCTTCGGCTCGCGCTCGAGCACGGCCTGGAACTCCTGGCGGGCGAACTCGGTCTTGTCCTGCTCGTCGAGCTCTTGCGCGAGCTTGTCCCGCACATCGACGAGGTGCTCGACATCGAGGGCCGCGTACTCCAGCCAAGACGCCGGCAGCGGCCTCGTCGACCAGTCCGCCGCGGAGTGGGCCTTGGCGAGGGTGATCCCCAGCGTCTCCTCGACGACGGCGCCGAGGCCGACGCGTTCATGCCCCAGCAGCCGCGAGCCCAGCTCGGTGTCGAAGATCACGGGAGGTTCGAGACCGCGCTCGCGCAGCGACGGAAGATCCTGGCTCGCCGCGTGGAAGACCCACTCGACGTCGCCGATCGCCTCCTGCAGGGGGGAGAAGTCCTCGATGGTGGAGGGATCGAACAGGAAGACCCCGGCCTCGCGGCGGAACACCTGGATCAGGTAGGCGCGCTGCGAGTAGCGGAACCCCGAGGCGCGCTCGACGTCGACCGCGACGGGACCGACCCCGGATGACAGAGACTGCGACGCCGCGGCGAGACCCGCGGCATCCTCGATGACGATGTACTCAACCACGCGGGGGCCTCCGGGCTCCGAGAACCGCAACGCCCTCCGACCCCGGGGGGAGTCCGGCGAGCATGCAGACAAGCTCCGCCCACGCCTCGAGGTGGGGACGGAAGGGACCGCGCGGCGACCATGACGCGCGAAGTTCGATCTGCGACCCCTCACCCTGCGACGCGAGCGCACCGAAGCCGGTCGACAGCGTCTTGGTCGCCGTCCCCGACTCGGAATGGCGTTCGGCACCGCGCGAATCGAGGGCGTCGATCAGCCACGACCAGGCGACCTCCGCCAGCAGGGGATCGATTCCGATCTCCGGCTCGAGCGGCGCCTGCGCGAAGCACACCACGCGCCACGCACCGCCCCACGACTCGGGCTCCTCCGGGTCGTGCAGAAGGATGAAGCGCCCCGTGCCGAACAGCGAATCCGTCGCGTGCGCGTCGGGTCGCACATCACCGGCGAGCGCCAGCGACTGCGGTGCAAGACCCGAGGGCGACGGGATCTCGCGCACCACGAAGTCATCGCGGAACGAGGTCGCGCGCAACTCGTCGGCCGCCCGGGCGAAAGGAGTCGCCGCCTCGGGTGAGCGGGGGTCAGTCACGGCCACAGACTAGAGTGAGGCCTCGATGAACGCTCCCAGGCGCGCCGCGAGGCGCCGGGCCCCGCATCCCGCGGCCGCACCGGTGCGGGTGGCCCTCACCGGTCTGACCGCCGCTCTCGGACTCAGCGCCGCAGCGCTCGGCGCCGTCTCGCTGCGGATGGCCCGCACCGTGGTCACCCCCGCGGGCCGCGTCCCCGACGTCCGGATCGTCTCCCTCGATCCGGCCGCGCAGACCATCACCCTCGAGCGCACCGACGACACCTCGCTTCCGGGGCGCTACGGGCTGTTCACGACGGGCACCTCCGACTACCTGCGCCTGGGGTCGGTCGTGAAGGAGGACGGCGCGGCCGTGACGCGGAAGCTCCTCACGCACGTCCCGGCGGACTCTCGGCTCGCGCCCGCGGCGGCCTTCAGCGGCTGGTACTACGACAAGCCCGAGGATCTGCAGATCCCGTACCGCAACGCGCTGATCGGAACCCCGGTGGGCCCGTGCCCGGCGTGGGAGTTCCCGGCGGCGATCGACAGCGACGTGTGGGTGATCCAGGTGCACGGCCGCGGGACGACGCGCTCCGAGGCGCTGCGCGCCGTGCCGGTCTTCCACGAACTCGGCATCACGAGCCTGCTCGTGTCGTACCGCAACGACGGCGAGGCGCCCCGCAGCCGCACGGGCACCTACGCCCTCGGTGCGACCGAGTGGCGTGACGTGGACGCCGCGATCGGCTACGCCCGCCGTCAGGGAGCCCGCCGCATCCTGCTCATGGGGTGGTCCATGGGGGGCGCGATCGCGCTGCAGACCGAGTTCTCCTCCCCCCACCGCGATGTGATCGCGGGTCTCATCCTGGAGTCGCCCGTCGCCGACTGGCGCACGGTGCTGCGGTACCAGAGCCGGCTCCTCCGCCTGCCCGCGATCGTTCTGACGTTCGCGCAGCAGATCCTCGGCTCCGACTGGGGCGCGGTGCTCACCCGCAGCGGGTCCGCGATTCCGCTCGACAGCCTCGACGCCGTCGCGCGCGCCGGTGAACTCCGGCATCCCGTGCTCGTCCTCCACAGCGACGACGACGGTTTCGTGCCGAGCGACGCCTCTCACGCTCTCGCCGACGCGCGACCGGATCTCGTCACGATGGAGACGTTCGGCGCGGCGCGCCACACCAAACTGTGGAACTACGACGAGACCCGGTGGACCCGGGTGATCCAGGACTGGGTGCGCGCGCGGGGCCTCGCCACCGAAGAGTGACGCGTCAGAGACCGCTCTTGGCGCGCACCTGACGCTTCGCGCGCATGAGCATGCCGGTCATTCCGGCGATCCGCAGCGGGCTGACGGCACGGGTGAGTCCGATGCTCTGCGGGAAGTCGTCCGGGACCGCCAGCACCTCCGCGGCCGAGAGTCCGGTGAGACCCTGCGCCAGGATGCTCGCGAAGCCGCGCGTCGTGGGCGCCTCGGCGGGTGCCGTCGCGTGCATCGCCACGCGGCCCGCGTCGTCGACGTCGACCACGATGTACACGGGCGACTGGCACTCGGCGACCCGCTCGCACATCTCCGGGTGATCGGCGTACTCCGCCGGGACGTCCGGCAGCTCATGGGAGAACTCCAGGAGCAGCTGCAGACGGTCGGGCTCGTCGAGCTCGAGGAACTCGTCGCGGATCTCGGCGAGGCGGGCGGGGAGGGTGTTCTCGGACATCACCGTCAGTCTCCCACGCCCGCGACGCGCGGGATCAGCGGGCGGGAACCTCGCCCGGCTCGGACCCGGAGACGATCGGCACGCGCACCGCGCTACCCCACTCGGTCCACGATCCGTCATAGTTGCGGACGTCCTCGAAGCCCAGGAGGTGCTTCAGCACGAACCACGTGTGGCTGGACCGCTCACCGATGCGGCAGTACGCCACGATCTTGTCGCCGTCTTTCAGACCTGCGCCGTCGCGGTAGATGGCATCCAGTTCTTCGCGCGACTTGAAACCGCCGTCCTCGGCCACGGCCTTCGCCCACGGAACGCTCTGCGCACTCGGGATGTGACCGGCGCGGAGCGCGCCCTCCTCGGGGTAGGCGGGGGCGGAGGTGCGCTCGCCCGAGTACTCCTCGGGGGAGCGCACATCGATCAGCGGGTTGCCGAGGTGGGCGAGGACGTCGTCCTTGTAGGCGCGGATCACGGCGTCGTCACGCTCGACGATCGGGTATTCGACGGGCTCGCGCGTGGTCGGCTCGGTGGTGAGCGGGCGACCCTCGGCGATCCACTTGTCGCGGCCGCCGTCGAGCAGGCGCACGTCCTCGTGTCCGAACAGGGAGAACACCCACAGGGCGTACGCGGCCCACCAGTTGTTCTTGTCTCCGTAGATGACGACGGTGTCGTCGCGCGCGATGCCCTTCCGGCTCAGGAGCTTCGCGAACCCCTCGCCGTCGAGGTAGTCGCGCACGACCGGATCGTTGAGCTCGGTGTGCCAGTCGACCTTCACCGCGCCCGGGATGTGCCCCGTCTCGTAGAGGAGCACGTCCTCGTCGGATTCCACCACCACGAGGCCGGGCTGACCGAGGCGTTCCTGCAGCCAGTCGCCGGTCACGAGACGGCCGGGCTCTGCGTACTCGGCGAACTTGGGGGAGGTGGTGTCGAACTCGACGGTCACGATGTCTCCTCGGTCGGGGTGGGGGAGCGGGCGGCGTAGGGTGGACACCGCACCTTCGACCCTAGGACCGCCGTGTCGAAGCGGGCACCCTCCCGTAAGACTGCGACACAGGACGGCCATGACCTCAACGCCCGCGACGACCGGTGTCGTGCACCTCATCGATCGCGAGCCGGCCATCTCGGGCGCCGAGATGGTGAGTGCGCTCGTGCCGCCGCCGCAGTTCGACGGTGCGACGTTCGACTCGTATCGAGCGGACGCCGCCTACCCCTCGCAGCAGGAGGCGAAGGAGCTGCTGCAGGCTTTCGCGACCGGCCACAGCGCACCCGTGAAGAAGAGCGGCTTCTTCCGCCGCGCCGAGAAGACGCCGCCGGTCAAGCCCGGGGTGTATCTCGACGGCGGATTCGGTGTCGGGAAGACCCACCTGCTCGCGTCGATCTACCACGCGATGCCCGCCCGTCGGAAGTACTTCGGCTCCTTCATCGAGTACACGGCGCTCGTCGGCGTCCTCGGCTACGCGAAGGCGGTGGAGCTGTTCCGCGGCTCCGATCTGCTGTGCATCGACGAGTTCGAGCTCGACGACCCGGGCGACACGATGGTGATGACCCGGCTGCTCGGCGAGCTCGTGGCATCCGGGACCCGTCTCGCGGCGACGTCGAACACCCCGCCCAACGCCCTCGGCGAGGGACGTTTCGCCGCGCAGGACTTCCTCCGCGAGATCCAGTCGATGGCCGACAGCTTCCGCACGATCCGCATCGACGGCACCGACTTCCGTCAGCGCGCGATCGACGGCGAGGCCCGGGTCCTCACGGACACCGAGTACGCCGAGGCGATCCGGGATGCCGCCGCGCGCGGTGTCGCGACCGACGACGAGTTCGCGGGTGTCGTGGCGCACCTCGCCCGCGTGCACCCGTCCCGCTTCATCCGTCTGATCGACGGCGTCGACACGATCGGGCTGCGCGACGTCCAGGTGCTGCACGACCAGTCCGCGGCGCTGCGACTGGTCGCATTCGTCGACCGCGCCTATGACGCGCAGATCCCGATCCGCGCCACCGGCGTTCCCCTGAACACGGTGTTCGCCGACGAGATGCTCGCGGGCGGCTACCGCAAGAAGTACCTGCGTGCCGTGTCACGTCTGGTCGCGTTGACGCACTCCTGACCGACCGTTTCATCGCTGCTTCGCGGCACCGCGAAACGTGATGTTTACACGACCCCGGCGGCTGTAACGCGTTCGAAACACGATTCCCACGCCGATGGAAACCGGGGCTGGGAACACTGAGGGGACCCGACGCTACACCTGCGTCCCTGCAGAGAGGTTCTCTTCGAGATGGATCAAGGCAACACCGCATTCATCCTGATAGCAGCGGCACTCGTGCTGCTCATGACGCCAGGACTCGCGTTCTTCTACGGCGGACTCGTCAAGGCCAAGAGCGTCATCAGCATGATGATGATGAGCTTCGGCGCCATGGGACTCATCGGAGTCCTGTGGGTGCTCTACGGCTACGCGATCGCATTCCCGGCCACGGACGTCGGCGTGACCAACGTCCCGTGGGCCATCGACTTCAATGAGCTCGGCCTTTCGGGCGTGCTCGAGACGCCCGAGGGCGCCGCCTACCCGCCGCTCGCCTTCGTCGCCTTCCAGGCCACGTTCGCGATCATCACCGTCGCACTCGTCTCGGGCGCCATCGCCGACCGCGCCAAGTTCGGCTCGTGGATGGTCTTCGCATTCCTGTGGTCCACGATCGTCTACTTCCCGGTCGCCAGCTGGGTCTTCAACTTCGGTCTCGCCGAGGACGGCTCGTTCTCGTACGGCGGCTGGATCACCAAGGGCATGCAGGACGTCTTCGGTGTCGGCGCGATCGACTTCGCCGGTGGTACCGCCGTTCACATCAACGCCGGTGCCGCAGCGCTCGCTCTCGCGCTCGTCCTCGGCAAGCGCGTCGGCTTCCAGAAGGGCGCTCACGCCCCGCACAACCCGCCCTTCGTGCTCCTCGGTGCCGGCCTGCTGTGGTTCGGCTGGTTCGGCTTCAACGCCGGTTCGGAGCTCGCCGCGGACGGCACCGCCGCCCTCGCCTTCGTCAACACGATCGCTGCGCCCGCTGCGGCCCTGCTCAGCTGGCTGATCGTCGAGAAGATCAAGGACGGCAAGCCGACGTCCGTCGGCGCCGCCTCCGGTGCCGTCGCGGGTCTCGTCGCGATCACCCCGGCCTGCGCCGCTCTGACGCCGTTCTGGGCGATCGTGCTCGGCCTCCTCGCCGGTGCCGTCTGCGCCCTGGCCATCGAGCTGAAGTTCAAGCTCGGCTTCGACGACTCGCTCGACGTGGTCGGCGTGCACCTGGTCGGCGGTCTCCTCGGAACCCTGTACCTGGGCATCTTCGCCAACACCACCGGCCTCATCTACAGCGGCTCGTTCAACCAGCTTCTCGTGCAGGCCATCGCGGCCTTCGCGGTCCTGATCTACTCGTTCGTGCTCGCCTACGTCATCGGCTTCGCGATCGAGAAGACGATCGGCTTCCGCGTGAAGAACGAGGACGAGATCGCCGGTATCGACACCGTCGTGCACGGTGAAGAGGGATACGTCCTCACCGACGCCCGCTGATACGCACTCCCCGGGACGGGGCGTCACGGATTCGTCCGTGACGCCCCGTCCTTCTCTGCGTCCGGGTGCCACGGGGCGCTGTCTAGGGTTGTGCGTATGGGAACCGCCGCGCGCCTCGTGTCCGCCCTCCTGCGAGCCTTCCGGCCCTCGAGCCGCGCCCTGGCGCCCACGGCGCCGCCGAGGAGCCGCAGCACGGCCTCAGCGCCCCTCACGCCCGGTCAGGGCAGCGGAGAGTCCGCGACCGTCGAGATCGCCCCACCGCGCAGGCTGACCCTCTCGTACGCACCCCAGCGCGACGGCGCCCCCGACGGCGGCGAGATCGTCTGGACCTGGGTCCCGTACGAGGAACGCGACGGACGCGGCAAGGACCGTCCGGTGCTGATCATCGGGCGAGCGGATGCCACCCGCTCCTACGCCGTGCGCCTGACGAGCAAGCCGCACGCCGGCGACGCCGACTACCTGGCGCTCGGCACGGGGGAGTGGGACCCGCAGCGACGCCCGTCGTGGGTCGACATCGAGCAGCTCTATCTCGTGCACGACGCCGGCATGCGCCGCGAAGCCGCGACCCTGGACCGACGCCGCTTCGACGCCGTGGCATCCGCTCTGCGAGCCCGCTACGGGTGGACGCAGGGCTGAGGGGCGCGCGTCGCCGGGTGCGCGTTCCGCGAGACTGCATCCGCCTGACAAACCCACTGCACGTTGCGGGGGACTTGTCGGGGAGGTGCAGTCTCGGGGGTCAGACGCCGGCGGAAAGCCGCTGGAGCAGCATGTCCGCGGCGAACGAGAGGTTCGACACCTGCCACGCGACGATCACCGCCGCGATCGCACCGAACCAGACGGTGTCCCGGAGAGGACGACGGCGGAGGATCCGGTGGATGACGAGACCCACGGCCGTGATCATCGCCACCACCGCTCCCGCGACCTGAGCGAAAGCCATGCGGACGTAGTCGTGCGCATCCGGCGACGTCCAGCTGGTGAAGGCGACGGTGATGGCCATCGGCACGATGAGGACGCCGACGACGAGGACGACCGCCGAGGACAACCCGCGCAGTCGAGAGCCGGGCAGGGGACGGGCGGCGGTCTGCTGCATGGGCAGAGCCTAGGGGAGCGGATGCCGTCAGCCCAGGCAACGCCGGGAAACGACGAAGCCCCCGGCGAACCGGGGGCTGTGTGGTGGGCGATGCCGGACTCGAACCGACGACCTCTTCCGTGTGAAGGAAGCGCGCTACCAACTGCGCCAATCGCCCATCGTCCCGAACGGGACTCGACTACCTTACCCGATCCGCGCGGCCCGATCGGACCACCCGGGCGGACACGCGCGGGCCGCGTCCGGTTTTGCGGACGCCCGGGAATCGGGTAATGTCTTACGAGTGCTCGGGGCAAGCCCCGGGAACGAAATGCGGATGTAGCGCAGTTGGTAGCGCACAACCTTGCCAAGGTTGGGGTCGCGAGTTCGAGTCTCGTCATCCGCTCGAGTGTGAAGATCGCCGTCAGGTTCATGGCGGAAGATCACGACACGTGGGTCGAACCACACACGGTGGCGTGGCCGAGCGGCTAGGCACCGGCCTGCAAAGCCGTTTACACGGGTTCGAATCCCGTCGCCACCTCGCCTACAACTGAACAGCCTTCACAGGCGCGATTGGCGCAGCGGTAGCGCGCTTCCCTGACACGGAAGAGGTCACTGGTTCGATCCCAGTATCGCGCACCACCTGAAACCCCCGGCTCGCCGGGGGTTTTCGTGTTTCCAGCGACGGCCACGGCCGCGGGTCGGGGTGGCCGCCGGTCATCCGCCCCGTCCGCGCTCACCGCACTGCGGCCGAACGCCTCGTCCTCCTACTCGTCGCCGCTCGTGCGCTGCCGGATGCGCCGCGTCGACGGGCGCACCGGATCGTCCCCGTCGCGGGCCGGCTCGGCATCCACCGTCTCGTCCAGACGCTCGCGCAGCTTGGCGGACTGCTCGGCGGGCGATACCGGGATGCGGGAGTGCCCGGAGCCGTCGGCGTCGACTCGCCGCAAGTACCAGCTGAGGGGCAGCTCTCGGGTTCCGAACCAGCCGCGTCGGGAGCGGACGATCGTGAATCCTTGATCCCGCAACGACGACGCGTGCTCGTGCGTCAGTGCGGTCGGTGGAACACGCACCCATCCGCGGCGGAAATCGTAAGCGTGGGTCGCGATGTGGTGGCGAGACATGCGGACCTCCTCACCTCGAAGAATCGCATGCCGGTCGCAAGGGGCTCATGCACGACGTGTTCCATTCGTGTGAACAATGCTCAACGTTTCATATGAACGCAGCGATGATTCGCGCGACGCAAGCCGGGACCCCGAGGAATCCGATCGCAGTAGCGTGAACGCATGACCGTCCCCGACACCTCCTGGCGAGAGATCGCGTCCTCCCCGTTCGTCTCGCTCGCCACTTTCCGCCGCGACGGCACCGCGGTCGCCACCCCCGTATGGATCGCCCGCGACGGCGACGAACTCGTCGTGACGACCGAACGGAAGACCGGGAAGGTCAAGCGCCTGCGCAACGACCATCGCGTGACACTGCGTCCGTGCTCGCGGATGGGGAAGATCGAACCGGATGCCATCACCGTGCACGCCCGGGCACGGATCGGCGGCCCGAGCGCGGACGATCGTCGGGCGGAGGTCGCGCTGCGCCGCAAGTACGGGTGGCAGTTCCGCGCCATCATCGGGTTCGAGGCGTTCCTGCGCCGCGTGCAGCGTCGGCCCGGCGATCGGGTCATCCTGCGGATCTCCCGCGCCGACTGATCTCCGCGCCGAGAAGCGCATAGACGTAAACCGCCCGCACCGCAACCGGGTTTGCGTTTCCCGGTGATTCACGAGAGGTTGCACGCAAGAGCGGTGGCATCCCCCTCCATCCGCGTTCGTCATTTCTCGCCAGGAATGCGCGGCCACCGGGGTGCTTCCCGGGAGGCTTCCATGGGCAAATTCATCTACGACGGCAACATCAAAGTGGATTTCGAGGACCGCCTCCTCGCGCATCTGCAGGCGGTGATCATGGCGAAGGTGCGGCGGGGGGAGAGCTTCCCGTTCACGTGGAAGGACGACATCAGCATCGGCGGCGGCCGGACCACGGTGTACATCCACCCGAACGTGTCGATGGTGTTCAAGTACCACGGCAGCCGCAACCCGCAGCTCAGCAGCAAGTGGCTGCACGCTCTGACCTACAACGCCAACTCGGGACGTGGCCTCTACGTCATCCCCGAGCCGGACGACACCGCCGTGCGCGAACAGCCGCCCCGCGAGGAGATGGTGTTCCGCGAGGTGCCCAACGATCAGTCCCCGTTGGCCGCCCGGTCGTGAGGCGCTGAAGAGCTGAGGCTCACAGCGCCAACGGCAGCACGGCGAGCACCAGGATCAGCGGGGCGATCACCGCACCCAGCAGGATGAACCGACTCCACCGCACCTCGATGCCGGCCGCGACGAGGCGGTCGTGCCACAGCAGCGTCGCCAGAGACGCCCACGGTGTCACGATGGGTCCGGCGTTGACCCCGATGAGCAGAGCCGCGAGGCGCGCCGGAGAGCCGGCGACCGACTCCATCGCGAGGTAGGCCGGGAGATTGTTGATTCCGTTCGCTGCCAGGGCACCGGCACCCGCGACCTGCCACAGCGACACCAGGTCGTCGCCGGAGCCGGCCAGCACCGACGTCACACGGCCGATGCCCACGGCTTCCAGAGCGCCGACGGCGAGGAACAGCCCGCCCGCGAACACCAGTAACGACCACGGCACCAGACGGATGCCGAGAGCGCGCGGCGCGCGCAGGGCGAACGCGATCACGAGCACGACGGCGGCCGCGAGGGCCGGCATCCACGGATCCAACCCGATCACGAGCAGCGGCAGCAACGCCACCGTGACGACGGCGGACACGCGCAGCAGCACGGGATCCGCGACGGCGGGGGAGGCGGCATCCGGGTAGGTCCTCGGCAGTTTCCGCAGGAACACCGCCGTCAGCACCGCCACGGACACCGCGATGGCGATCAGAGCGGACGGCCCCAGCAACGCGAGGAACGCCACCGGGTCGTGTCCGCCGAGCGCGTCGGATGCCAACAGGTTCGTGAGGTTCGACACGGGCAGCACGAGCGAGGCGGTGTTCGCCAGCACCACCGTCACGAACGCGAACGGCAGCGGATCGAGCCTGCGGGCGACCGCCATAGCCACGACGACGGGGGTCAGCAGCACCGCGGTCGTGTCGAGCGACAGGAACGCCGTGGCGACCGTCGCGAGTGCCACGACCAGGACCCACAGCCAGACCGTGCGTCCCCGTGCGATCCGGGCGAGGCGGGCGGCGACCACATCGAACAGTCCGGCCTTGGATGCCAGCTCCGCCACGATCGTGACGGCCACCACGAACAACAGGATGGGCCAGACGCGGTCGGCGACGGCGAGGGCCTGATCGGCGGGGAAGATACCGACGAGGAGCGCGATGATGCCGAGGATCCACAGCACGCCGCCGATGATGGCCAGAGTCACCGCTCCACTATGCGGCACTCCACGTGCCGTCGAGGCCACGCCCGGCGGGTAGCCTGGAATCGACCCATCCAGGAGACCGCCTTGACTGATGCCGCCCTGCCGTCGGAGCAGAACCTTCCCGCCGACGGCTTCGCCCTCTTCCCCGACCGTTCGGTCGTCGCCCTGCGCGTGAACGGTGAGCTGAAAGACCTCGCGACGACCGTGCACCCGCACGACGAGATCGAACCGGTCATGATCGACAGCCCCGAGGGTCTGTCGATCCTGCGGCACTCGACCGCGCACGTGCTGGCGCAGGCCGTGCAGCGCGTCAAGCCGCAGGCGAACCTCGGCATCGGACCGCCCGTCACCGACGGCTTCTACTACGACTTCCAGGTCGACGAGCCCTTCACCCCCGATGACCTGAAGGTCATCAAGAAGGAGATGGAGCGGATCGTCCGCGAGAACCAGCGCTTCGTGCGCCGCGTGGTCACCGACGACGAGGCCCGCGCCGAGCTCGCCGACGAGCCGTTCAAGCTCGAACTCATCGGCCTCAAGGGCGGGTCCGCCGAGGCCGCCGAGGGCGCGTCCGTCGAGGTCGGCGCCGGTGAGCTGACGATCTACGACAACGTCACCCGCGACGGCGAGACCGCATGGAAAGACCTCTGCCGCGGACCTCACGTCCCCGGTACCCGCCTCATCGGCAACGGCTGGGACCTGACGCGCATCGCCGGCGCCTACTGGCGCGGGAGCGAGAAGAACCCGCAGCTGCAGCGCATCTACGGCACCGCGTGGGCGACCAAAGACGACCTGCGCGCCTACCAGCACCGGCTGGAGGAGGCCGCGAAGCGCGACCACCGCAAGCTCGGCAAGGAGCTCGATCTCTTCTCGTTCCCCGACGAGATCGGCCCGGGCCTGAGCGTCTTCCACCCCAAGGGTGGAATCATCCGGTACGAGATCGAGCGCTACATGCGCGAGCGACTGCTCGCCAGCGGCTACCAGGTCGTGAACACGCCGCACATCACCAAGGGCGATCTGTTCATCACGAGCGGTCACCTGCAGTGGTACGCGGACGGCATGTACCCCCCGATGGTGCTCGACGAGGTCGTGGATGCCGACGGGCACGTGTCGCGCGAGGGCCAGGAGTACTACCTGAAGCCCATGAACTGCCCGTTCCACAACCTGATCTTCCGCTCGCGCGGGCGCAGCTACCGCGAGCTGCCCCTGCGCCTCAGCGAGTTCGGGTCGGTCTACCGCTACGAGAAGAGCGGCACGCTCGCGGGCCTGACCCGCGTGCGCGGCATGACCCAGGACGACACGCACATCTACGTCACCGCCGACCAGGTCAAGGGCGAGCTGACCCACAGCCTCGACTTCGTGCTGCAGACGCTCCGCGACTACGGCCTCCACGACTTCTACCTCGAGCTGTCGACGAAGGAGGAGGGGAACCCCAAGTTCATCGGCGACGACACGTTGTGGACCGAGGCGACGGAGACCCTCCGCGAAGTCGCCGAGGCCTCGGGCCTCGAGCTCGTGCCCGACCCGGGCGGGGCTGCGTTCTACGGCCCGAAGATCTCGGTGCAGGCGCGCGATGCGATCGGCCGGACGTGGCAGATGTCGACCATCCAGCTCGACTTCAACCAGCCCGAGCGCTTCGAGCTCGAGTACACCGGCCCCGACGGCGAGAAGCACCGCCCGGTGATGATCCACCGCGCGCTCTTCGGTTCGGTGGAGCGCTTCTTCGCGATCCTGCTCGAGCACTACGCCGGCGCGTTCCCGGTGTGGCTCTCGCCCGTGCAGGTCGTGGCCGTGCCCGTCGCCGCAGAGTACGGCGAGTACCTCGACGGCATCGTCGCGGAGCTCCGCGCGAAGGGCGTGCGCGCCGAGGTCGACCACAGCGACGACCGCATGCAGAAGAAGATCCGCACGCACACCACCCAGAAGGTGCCGCTGCAGCTCATCGCCGGCGAGGCCGACCGTGCCGGGGGCACCGTGTCGTTCCGTTTCCGCGACGGCACGCAGCTCAACGGCATCCCGGTCGACGAAGCCGTCGCGCGCATCACCGGCGCGATCGCGACCCGTGCGCTCGTCGACACCGCCGAGGATCTGGCGTGACGACAGAACAGGATGCCTCCGTCGGCGGCGATGTGGAGATCATCGCCGCCGCGGAGCTCCCGGGGGTGCCGGACGAGTTCCAGCGCCTGTGGACCCCGCACCGCATGGCCTACATCCAGGCCGGGCGCGAGCCCATGGAGCAGAACTGCCCGTTCTGCGCTGCGCCGGGGAAGTCCGACGAGGACGGCTTGATCGTCGCGCGGGGGAAGACCGCCTACGTACTGCTGAACCTGTTCCCGTACAACTCCGGGCACCTCCTGGTGTGCCCGTACCGCCACATCGCGACCTACGACCAGGCGACCGACGAAGAGGTCGCCGAGATCGGCGCGCTGACCCAGCGGGGGATGCGCGTGCTGCGCGCGGTGTCACGCTGCGACGGATTCAACCTCGGCATGAACCAGGGCGCGATCGCCGGCGCCGGCGTCGACGCGCACCTGCACCAGCACATCGTTCCGCGGTGGGCATCGGATGCCAACTTCTTCCCGATCATCGCGAAGACGAAGGCGCTGCCGCAGCTGTTGGGCGACGTGCGTCGCACGGTGGCCGAGGCCTGGAACGCCTGACGCCGCGCCTCACTTGCCCCATATCGTCGGCAGCATCGAGCTCCACCGACGATATGGGGCGAACGAAGCGCTCGCGCGGCCGGGCCTCCGCGTGCCTCAGCGCACCTGGCGGACGGTGAACTGCAGACGCGGGTGCGCGTACGCCTCCTGCGACTCGATGAGCAGCAGTTCGCGCGACCCCGCCGCGTAGGTGTTCGACAGCAGGTCGAAGACGCTGGACGCCGTGCGCGCGAGGGCGTCGGCGGCATCCCCGGTTCGGCGGTAGTGCGCGGTGAAGAGGGCGGCGGTGACGTCGCCCGAGCCGTTGGCCTTCATCGGGATGAGGGGCGTCTGCACGATCCACGCGCCGGCGTCGTCGACGACCATCATCTCGATGGTGTCGGGCTCGCGGTCGGGTCGCTCGACACTCGTCACGAACACCGTGCGCGGACCACGCGCGCGCACGAGGTCGGCGGACTCCAGCGTGGACTCGATGCTCCCGGGCTCGGTGCCCGTGAGGAATCCGAGCTCGAACTGGTTCGGCGTGAGGATGTCGGCCACCGGCACCACGCGCTCGCGCAGGAGCTCGGGGATGGCCGGCGCCACGAAACACCCCGACTTGGCGTTGCCCATGACCGGGTCGCAGGCGTAGACGGCATCCGGATTCGCCTTCTTCACCCGCGCGACGGCGTCGATGATGACGTCGGCGATGCCCTCGCCGCCCTGGTAGCCGGACAGGATCACGTCGATCTCGCCGAAGACGCCGCGCTCCTCGATGCCCGTGATGACGTCGGCGACGTCGGCCGGGGAGATGAGCGGACCCCGCCAGGCGCCGTAACCGGTGTGGTTCGAGAAGTTGACCGTGTACACCGGCAGCACCTCGACGCCGATGCGCTGCAGCGGGAACACGGCGGCGGAGTTCCCGACGTGACCGAAGGCGACGGCGGACTGGATCGAGAGGACCTTCATGCCTCGATCCTCCCACCTCGGACGGACGGTCGGAGCGCGGCCACGGCCGTGGCGAGGTCGTCGGCGAGCGCGGTCGCCTCGGCGTCGTCGAGCTGGTGGACGGTGAGCCGCAGGTAGTCGCCGGCCGCGTCGGGGGAGAGGAAGAAATGGTCCCCGTCGCGCACGAGCCAGCCGCGACGCATCAGGTCTTCCCGCACGCGGGCCGCCGCGACCGGCAGCGGAACCCACAGGTTGAGTCCGTCGCCGACGGCGACCGGCAGCCCGCGCGCCGCGAGCCCGGCGGCGAAGGCGGCGTTGCGCTCGGCGTAGTGCACGGCGGCGCGCTCGATGTCGGCGCGCACGTCGGGGTCGGTCACCAGGGACAGTGTCAGGCGCTGCAGGATGTGGCTCACCCACGTCGTGCCCGGCGTGAGACGCAGCGCCAGCCGTTCGGCGGTCTCCTCATCGGATGCCACGACCGCGAGGCACATGTCGGGCCCGAGGAACTTCGACACCGACCGGATCCGGGCCCAGCGCTGCTGCGCACGTCCGATGATCGACTGCAGGGGGGCGCGGGAGAGCAGCGAGAAGTGGTCGTCCTCGATCACGAGGACGTACGGGTGGTCGGCGAGGACCGCGCGCAACTGCGCGGCGCGCTCCGTCGTGAGGCTCGCCCCGGTGGGGTTGTGGGCGCGCGGCGTGCAGATGACCGCGCGCACTCCGTCGGCGAGCGCGGCCCGCAGCCCCTCGACCGTCATGCCCTCGGCATCCACCGCCACCGGCACCGCCCGGTACCCGTCCTGGCGCACCGTGTGCAGCGCCGAGAGGAAGCAGGGATCCTCCAGGGCCACCGCGTCATCGCGCTGCAGCGCCTGCGCGAGCAGCCGCTCGATGGCGTCGCTCGCCCCGCTGGTGACGGTGATGCGCGGGGCGGGGTCGGGGAGTTCGTCGGCCATCCATTCGCGCGCCCAGGCTTCGAGCCCGGGATCGACGACCGGTTCCCCGTACAGCACGGGTCGACCCGAGCGGGCCAGGGCGGCGGCGGGATCGGGGATCAGCGCGGGGTCGGGGTTTCCCGTGCCGACGTCGCGGAGCACGGTTCCGGCCGCGTACCCCTCCTGCGCGACCGGGGCGTGACCGGCTACGCGGGTGCCGCCGCGGCCCCGGGCGATGACGAGCCCGGCCTGCGCGAGAAGTCGATAGGCCGCGACGACGGTGTTGCGGTTGACGCCGAGGTCGACCGCGAGGGTGCGGACCGGGGGGAGCGCGTCGCCCGGCTGGAGCTGTCCGCGCTCGATGCGTTCGCGGAGCCCTGCGGCGATCTCGGATGCCGAGCGCCCGGTGATGTCGACGTCCATGCGCCCCCTCTCGCTTCCTCCAGCCTATGTCCTGCGTCGTGCTACGGTTTGGCCTAAGCCAAACGAAGCGCCCCGAAGCGCGAAGGGAATCGACAATGACCGAGACCGGAACCTCCCGCGTCAAGCGCGGACTCGCCGAGATGCTCAAGGGCGGCGTCATCATGGACGTCGTCACCGCCGAGCAGGCCCGCATCGCCGAGGACGCGGGCGCCGTCGCCGTCATGGCGCTCGAGCGCGTCCCCGCCGACATCCGCGCACAGGGCGGCGTGGCGCGCATGAGCGACCCCGACCTGATCGACGACATCATCGCGAGCGTCTCGATCCCCGTGATGGCCAAGGCCCGCATCGGACACTTCGTCGAGGCGCAGATCCTCCAGGAGCTCGGGGTCGACTACATCGACGAGTCCGAGGTGCTCTCGCCCGCCGACTACGTGAACCACATCGACAAGTGGAACTTCGACGTTCCGTTCGTCTGCGGCGCCACGAACCTCGGTGAGGCGCTGCGCCGGATCACCGAGGGGGCGGCGATGATCCGCTCGAAGGGTGAGGCCGGCACCGGCGACGTCTCCGAGGCGACCAAGCACATCCGCACCATCACGGGCGAGATCAACACCCTGCGGGCGAAGACCAAGGACGAGCTGTACGTCGCCGCCAAGGAGCTCCAGGCGCCCTACGAGCTCGTCGCCGAGATCGCCGAGACCGGAAAGCTGCCCGTCGTGCTCTTCACCGCCGGGGGCGTGGCCACCCCCGCCGACGCCGCCATGATGATGCAGCTCGGCGCCGACGGCGTCTTCGTCGGCTCGGGCATCTTCAAGTCGGGCAACCCCGCCCAGCGCGCCGCCGCGATCGTGAAGGCCACCACCTTCCACGACGACCCGAAGATCGTCGCCGAGGCCTCGCGCGGTCTCGGCGAGGCGATGGTGGGCATCAACGTCGCCGACCTCCCCGCGCCGCACCGCCTGGCCGAGCGTGGCTGGTAACAGCCCCCGCGTCGGCGTCCTCGCCCTCCAGGGCGATGTCCGCGAGCACCTCCGCGTGCTCGCGGACCTGGGCGCCGAGGCCCGGCCGGTCCGACGCGCGTCCGAGCTCGCCGAGGTCGACGGGCTCGTGCTGCCGGGCGGCGAATCGAGCGTGATCGACAAGCTGGCGCGCGCCTTCGGTCTCTTCGACCCGATCCGGGCGGCCGTCGCCGACGGCTTGCCCGTGCTCGGCACGTGCGCGGGCCTGATCCTCCTCGCCGATCGCATCGACGGAGCGATCGAGGGCCAGCGCACCTTCGGCGGTCTCGACGTCCGCGTGCAGCGCAACGCCTTCGGATCGCAGACGCAGTCGTTCGAGACCGACCTCGCCGTCCCCGTCCTGGGCGATCCACCCGTGCACGCCGTGTTCATCCGCGCACCCGTCGTGACGGAGACCGGACCCGATGCCACCCCCCTCGCGGCTCTGCCCGACGGCCGTGTCGTCGCGGTGGAGCAGGGTGCGCTCCTCGGCCTCGCGTTCCACCCCGAATCCACCGGCGAGACGCGCTTCCACGCGCGGTTCCTCGATCGCGTCCACAGTCGCACCGGGGGACGGGCGCCCGCGCTCTAGACTGGAACCCATGTCCGGACACTCCAAATGGGCCACGACCAAGCACAAGAAGGCGGTCGTCGACGCCCGCCGCGCCAAGTCGTGGGCCAAGCTCATCAAGAACATCGAGGTCGCCGCCAAGCTCGGTGGAGCGGACCTCCAGGGCAACCCGACCCTCTTCGACGCGGTCCTGAAGGCCAAGAAGACCTCGGTCCCGAAAGACAACATCGACCGCGCGATCAAGCGCGGGGCGGGCATCGGCGGCGAAGCGGTCGAGTACCTCTCGATCATGTACGAGGGCTACGGCCCCAACGGCGTGGCGTTCCTCATCGAGTGTCTGACCGACAACAAGAACCGCGCCGCGGCCGAGGTGCGCACCGCGCTGAGCCGGAACGGCGGCACGCTCGCCGATCCCGGCAGCGTCGCCTACAACTTCAGCCGCAAGGGCGTCATCGTGGTGCCCTCCGAGGGCACCACCGAGGACGACGTCATGCTCGCCGCCCTCGAGGCCGGCGCCGAGGAGATCGAGCCGCACGGTGAGGGCTTCGGCATCATCACCGAGGCGAGCGACCTGGTCGCCGTCCGCTCCGCGCTGCAGGAGGCCGGCATCGAGTACGACTCCGCCGACGTGGAGTTCGTGCCCTCGCTGAAGATCGAGGTCGACGCGGACACCGCCCGCAAGGTCTTCCGCCTCATCGACGCGCTCGAAGACAGCGACGACGTGCAGAACGTCTACACCAACTTCGACCTCACCGCCGAGGTGCAGGCCGAACTCGAGAACGACGAGTAAGGGCGCGCCCTGCCCCACTCCACGACCCCTGCGCCTAGCGTGGGGGTCGTGTCTCGTTCTCTGCGCGTTCTCGGAATCGACCCCGGGCTGACGCGCTGCGGCATCGGGGTGGTCGACGTCTCGCCCGACCGCACGGCATCCCTCGTCCACGTCGGGGTGGCCCGGTCGGCCGTCACCGACCCGATCGAGAAGCGCCTCGCGGCGATCGCGGCGGGGATCCGCGCGGTCCTGGAGGCGCACGACCCGCACGTCGTCGCCGTCGAGCGGGGGTTCGCGCAGAACAACCGCCACTCGGTGATGGGCACCGCCCAGGCCAGCGGCATCG
Source organism: Microbacterium sp. 71-36 (assembly GCF_001898305.1). NCBI lineage: Bacteria > Bacillati > Actinomycetota > Actinomycetes > Micrococcales > Microbacteriaceae > Microbacterium > Microbacterium sp. 71-36. The sequence goes on along the minus strand of NZ_MKTP01000001.1, from coordinate 189,706 downwards.
CACTGCTGCTCGCCGCCGAGCACGGCATCCCCGCGGCCACGCACACGCCCAGCGAGGTGAAGGCCGCCATCACCGGCTACGGCTCCGCCGACAAGCTGCAGGTGCAGACGATGGTCGCGCGGGTGCTCCGGCTCGACGCGCTGCCGCAGCCCGCCGACGCCGCCGACGCCCTCGCGATCGCCCTGTGTCACGCCTGGCGCGGGGGAGCGGCGACAGCGGCGACCGGGGGCGCGCTGACGCCCGCGCAGAAGGCGTGGCGGGATGCCGAGAAGCGTCAGTCGCCCACGGGCATGCGTGTCGCTCGAACAAAGGTCCGAACCGGCGCGTAGGCTCGTCGCATGATCTCTTCGCTGCAGGGTGTCGCCGCGCACATCGGCGACGACGCGCTCGTCGTGGTCGTCGGGGGAGTGGGGCTCTCGGTGGCCGTGACCCCGCAGGTCGCACGGACGACGCACGTCGGCGACCAGGTCCACCTGCACACGCACCTCGTCGTGCGCGAAGACGCCCTGTCGCTGTTCGGCTTCGAGTCGCGCGAAGAGCTCGTGGTGTTCACGCAGCTCATCGGTGTCACCGGCGTCGGCCCGAAGTCCGCGATGGGAGTGCTGTCGTCGCTGACGGTGCCGCAGATCGCGCAGGCGGTCGCCGATGACGACGACGCCCCCTTCAAACGCGTGTCGGGCATCGGGCCGAAGACCGCGAAGCTCATCGTCGTGCAGCTGGCCGGCAAGCTCGCCGTGCCCGCGGCGCAGGCTCCGGCCGCGGTCGCGCCGCACGGGCAGGTGCCGCTGCAGGTGACGCAGGCCCTCATCGGGCTCGGCTGGAGCGAGCGCGTCGCGGCCGAGGCCGTGGCATCCGTCGCCGAGAACGCCGCCGACGCCGACCGCGCGTCCGTGCAGTCGCTGCTCCGGCTCACGCTCGCGCTGCTGGGGCCCGCGCGGAAGGAGCCCGTCGGTGGCTGACGTCGTGCGCGACGCCGGCTCGCCCGACGACGAGACCGAACTCGCGATCGAGGGTGCGCTGCGCCCGACATCCCTCAGCGAGTTCGTCGGTCAGCAGAAGGTCCGCGGACAGCTGCAGCTCCTCCTCGATGCGGCCCGGATCCAGCAGCGCTCGCCCGACCACATCCTGTTGTCCGGTCCGCCCGGCCTCGGCAAGACGACGCTCGCGATGATCGTCGCGCACGAGAGCGGCCGTCCCCTGCGCCTCTCCAGCGGTCCGGCGATCCAGCATGCGGGCGACCTCGCGGCGCTGCTGTCGTCGTTGACGCCGGGAGAAGTGCTCTTCATCGACGAGATCCACCGCATGGCGCGCTCCGCCGAAGAGATGCTCTACCTCGCCATGGAAGACTTCCGCATCGACATCATGGTCGGGAAGGGCGCCGGCGCCACGAGCATCCCCCTCGACCTCGCCCCCTTCACCCTGGTCGGCGCGACCACGCGCGCCGGGCTCCTCCCCAACCCGTTGCGCGACCGCTTCGGGTTCACCGCCCACCTCGAGTACTACGAGCCCGAAGAACTCGAGCAGGTCGTCTCGCGCTCGGCATCCATGCTCGATGTCGGACTCCCCGGCACCGCCCGCACCGAGATCGCCCGCCGGTCGCGCGGCACGCCGAGAATCGCCAATCGCCTCCTCCGCCGCGTGCGCGACTACCTCGTCGTGCACGGCCCCTCGACGGGGACGGATGCCGGCGATGCCGACGTCCGCACGGTCGACGCCGCCCTCGACCTGTACGACGTGGATGCCATCGGCCTCGACCGGCTCGATCGCGCCGTGCTCGACGCCCTCGTCCGACGCTTCCGCGGCGGTCCCGTCGGCCTGAGCACGCTCGCGGTCGCCGTGGGCGAAGAACCCGAGACGATCGAGTCGGTCGTCGAGCCGTATCTCGTACGGATCGGGTTCATGGGACGCACACCGCGCGGCCGCGTCGCCACGCCCGAGGCCTACGATCACCTCGGCGCTCCCCACCCCGACGGCCTGCTCCGGTTCAGTCAAGGGGGATGACCTATACTCGGCGAGGGATTCCCCGCCCCCACAGGCAGTGCCGCCCGGCGCGCCTGAATCGAAAGGTGCACCGCCTCCATGGATTTCGCGAGCTTCTTCGCCAACTACGGCCTGATCATTCTTCTGATCGGCCTGCTGGTCTTCATGTTCTACAGCTCGCGTCGCCGCATGCAGAAGCAGAAGCTCGAGCAGGAAGAGAAGGCGCGCCAGACGGTTCCGGGATCCGAGGTGCTGCTGCAGGGCGGCCTCTACGGCACCATCGTCGAGTACGACGGTGAAGACCTCGACAAGCCCGCGCAGGTGGAGATCGCCCCGGGTGTCGTCATCAAGGTCCACAGCCAGGCGGTCCTCCGTGTCGTGAACCCCGCCGAGGGCTTCGTGACCGAGGACGAGCTGATCGAGGCCGAGGAGTCGCAGGCCGAGTACGTCGCGGGCGTCGCCGACGGCGACATCACCTCGCTCAGCGACGACCACCGCGCCCGTGAGGCCCAGGCCGAGCGCGACGACAAGGATCGTCCGCAGGCCTGACGCCCCTCCCCACCTTTTCCGTTCACCGCCGCACAGAAAGCCGACTCCGTGGCGCCCTCGACTCCCGTCCGCCATGCCTGGCGCGTGCTGACCGGACTGCTCGCCATCACCGGCGTGCTGTTCGGCATCAACGCGCTCGGCGTGTACGCGTTCCAGGCCAGCTCCTGGACCCCCGACCTCGCCCTCGACCTCCAGGGCGGCACGCAGATCATCCTGGCCGCGCAGACGACCGACGGGGCGAACCCCGACGCCGACCAGCTGGCTCAGGCCGTGACGATCATCCGTCAGCGTGTCGACGCCTCGGGTGTCGGCGAAGCCGACGTGGCCACCGAAGGCGGCCGCAACATCGTCGTGCAGATCCCGGGCCAGGCGGATGACGCGACGCGTCAGCGCATCCAGAGTTCGGCGCAGCTGCAGTTGCGGGCGGTGCTGTTCACGGGCTCGCCGGCGACCTCCTTCGTCGGACAGGACGGCCAGAACACGCCGTACCCGACGCCCGACCCGTCGCTCCCGGCCACGCCCACCGCATCGCCGACCAACGGCAGCGACACGTCGTGGATCACCCCCGCTCTGCAGGCGCAGTTCCTCGCGTACGACTGCGCGAACCCGGCGAACAACCCGGCGCAGGCTCCCGCGGATCAGCCGCTCATCACCTGCAGCGACGACGGCTCCGTGAAGTACATCCTCGGCCCCGTCGAACTCGACGGCACCGACATCAGCAACGCCACGAACGGCCAGGAGCAGAACACCGGCCAGTGGGCCGTGAACCTCGTCTTCAACGACAAGGGCACCGACACCTTCGGCAAGATCAGCCAGCGCCTGTACGGTGCGCAGCCGCCGCTGAACCAGTTCGCGTTCGTGCTGGACGGCTCGGTGCTCTCCGCACCGTCGATGAACGGCATCATCGTCGACGGACGCCCGAGCATCACGGGCAGCTTCACCCAGGAGTCGTCGAAGGCCCTCGCCGACCAGCTCAAGTACGGCGCCCTGCCGCTGAGCTTCACCGTCGTCAGCTCGGACACGGTGTCCGCGACCCTCGGTTCGCAGCAGCTGCAGGTCGGCTTCATCGCCGGTCTCATCGGCCTGGGGCTCGTCGCGATCTACTCGCTGATCGTGTACCGAGCGCTCGGGACCGTGATCATCGCGTCGCTCGGCGTGATGGCGGTGCTGACGTACGTGACGCTCTGCATCCTGGCGTGGAGGATGGGCTTCCGACTGTCACTCGCCGGCGTCGCGGGTCTGATCGTCACGATCGGGTTCACCGCGGACTCGTTCATCGTCTACTTCGAACGCATCCGTGACGAGTTGCGCGACGGCAAGTCGATCACGGCCGCCGTCGAAGACGGATGGTCGCGCGCCAAGCGCACGATCTACATCTCGAAGTCGATCAACATCCTCGCCGCCGTCGTGCTCTACATCCTCGCGGATGCCACGGTGAAGGGCTTCGCGTTCACGCTCGGCCTCACGACCGCGATCGACATCCTCATCTTCATCCTCTTCACCCACCCGGTGATGCAGCTGCTGGCGCGCACGCGATTCTTCGGCTCCGGCCACCCGCTCTCGGGCATGGACCCCGAGGCCCTCGGCGCCGTCTACCGGGGTCGCGCGCAGTTCCGCGCCCCCGCTCCCGCCGTCTCCGGCCGGGCGAACCGCTCGCGCGGGGAGGCCCAGCGCCGCCAGACCATCGCGGAACGCAAGCGCGCAGAGCTCGCGGCCGCACAGGGCAATAGCCGCTCCACGAAGGAGGGAGACGACTGATGCGCTCCATGTCGCAGCTCGGCAACGACCTCTACTCCGGGAAGACGTCCTTCCCGTTCGTGCAGCGTCGTCGCCTGTGGTTCATCATCGCCGCGGTGCTCGTGATCGGCGCGGCCCTCGTCCCGCTGTTCCGCCCGATCCAGTTCTCGATCGAATTCACCGGCGGGTCGCAGTTCACCGTCTCGAACCCCACGTCGTTCGACCAGTCCATCGCGACCGACGCCGTGGCATCCGTCGTCCCCGGCACCACGACGCGCGTGACCACGATCAGCGGTCAGGCCGTGCGCGTGCAGACCGACCAGCTCGACGACGCCCAGACCCAGGCGGTCTCGGAGGCGCTCGCCCAGGGGTACGGCGTTCCGACGAGCGAGATCACGAACTCGTTCATCGGCCCGACCTGGGGCGCCGACGTCACCCGCCAGTCGCTGTGGGGTCTGTCGATCTTCCTCGCGCTGACCTTCGTCATCCTCGCGCTGTACTTCCGCACGTGGAAGATGTCGGTCGCCGCGATCATCGGTCTGGTCGACGTGCTCGTCATCACCGTCGGCATCTACGCCGTGTTCGGTTTCGAGATCTCGCCCGCCGCCGTCATCGGGTTCCTCACGATCCTGTCGTACGCCCTGTACGACACCACGGTCGTGTTCGACAAGGTGCGGGAGAACACCCGGCAGGACGGCGAGATCTCGGGGCGCACGTTCGCCGAGTCGGTGAACCTCGCTGCCAACCAGACGCTCATCCGCTCGATCAACACCACCGTGGTGGCGATCCTGCCGGTCGGTGCGATCCTCTTCATCGGCGTGCCGCTCGGCGCCCGCACGCTGAGCGACATCTCGCTGTCGATCTTCGTCGGCACGATCGTCGCGGCCTACTCCACGCTGTTCGTGGCGGTCCCGCTGTACGCGCTCCTGCGCGAGCGCGAGGCCCCGATCAAGCAGCGGGACAGCCGGGTCGTGTCCGCGCGCGAGAAGGCCGGTGTCCCCGCCTGACGGCGGGCACCGGCCCCGCGCGGCGTAGGATGGGAAGACTGATCGCAGCGCCCGGGGGAGGGGATCGATGACCGAGACCACGTCCCCCGCGCCACCGCCGTCGTCGTTGCGACGACTGGTTCCGCGCATCTTCTCGCGCGCCGCGCGGCGCGACGATGTCGACAAGCTGCTGCGCACGGTCCGCACGCATCACCCCAAGGGCGACCTCGGCATCATCGAGCGCGCCTACGCCGTGGCCGACAAGGCCCACGAGGGACAGAAGCGCCAGAGCGGTGAGCCGTACATCACGCACCCGCTCGCGGTCGCGCAGATCCTGGCCGAACTCGGCCTCGGCCCCAAGGCGATCGCGGCGGCGCTGCTGCACGACACCGTCGAAGACACCGGGTACCCGCTCGACGAGCTCGCCGCCGACTTCGGCGACGAGGTCGCGATGCTCGTCGACGGCGTGACCAAGCTCGACAAGGTCAAGTACGGCGAGAGCGCGCAGGCCGAGACCGTCCGCAAGATGATCGTGGCGATGTCCCGCGACATCCGCGTCCTGCTCATCAAGCTCGCCGACCGCCTGCACAACGCCCGCACCTGGGGTTTCGTGCCGCCGCACAAGGCGGCGAAGAAGGCCACCGAGACGCTCGAGATCTACGCGCCGCTGGCCCACCGACTCGGCATCCAGGCGATCAAGAGCGAGCTCGAAGACCTGTCCTTCGCCGTGCTGCACCCCAAGCTCTACGCGGAGATCGAAAGCCTCGTCCGCCAGCGCACGCCGCAGCGCGAACAGTACGTCCAGACGGTGATCGAGAACATCGACGCCGACCTCCGCGAGCTCCGCGTCCGCGGCCGCGTCATGGGACGCCCCAAACAGCTGTACTCCGTGTACCAGAAGATGGTCGTGCGGGGCCGCGAGTTCGACGACATCTACGACCTCATCGGCATCCGGATCCTCGTCGGCACGGTGCGCGACTGCTACGCCGTGCTGGGCGCGATCCACGCGCGGTGGACCCCGCTGCCCGGGCGGTTCAAGGACTACATCGCGACCCCGAAGTTCAACCTGTACCAGTCGCTGCACACGACGGTCATCGGTCCCAGCGGCCGGACCGTCGAGATCCAGATCCGCACGCACGAGATGCACCAGCAGGCGGAGTTCGGCGTCGCCGCGCACTGGAAGTACAAAGAGCGCATGGCCGGCGGGAAGACGGATGCCAAGGCCTCCGACACCGACATGGCCTGGATCGCCCGCATCTCCGACTGGCAGGCCGAGACCGCCGACCCGGGGGAGTTCCTCGACTCGCTGCGCTTCGAGATCGGCGCGAAAGAGGTCTACGTCTTCACGCCGAAGGGCCGTGTGATCGGTCTGCCGACGGGCGCGACCCCGGTCGACTTCGCCTACGCGGTGCACACCGAGATCGGTCACCGCACGATGGGCGCCAAGGTCAACGGGCGGCTCGTCCCGCTCGAGACCGAGCTGCAGTCCGGCGACGTCGTCGAGGTGTTCACGTCGAAGAACCCCGATGCGGGACCGAGCCAGGACTGGCTGGGCTTCGTCAAGAGCACCCGGGCCCGCAACAAGATCCGCGGCTGGTTCACGAAGGAGCGCCGCGAAGAGGCCATCGAGCAGGGCAAGGACTCCATCGCCCGCGCGATGCGCCGCCAGAACCTGCCGTTGCAGCGCCTGATGAACCAGGACTCCTTCACCGAGGTCGCCCGCGGGTTCCACTACGAGGACGTCTCCGCGCTGTACGCCGCGGTCGGCGAAGGCCACGTCTCGACGCAGTCGGTCATCGAGAAGGTCACGGCGCTCGTCAGCGCCGACGACACCTCCACCGGCCCCATCGATCTGCCGCAGGTCGGCCGCAGCCGCGCGCCGCGCGGGGGCGACTCGGGCGTGCTCGTCCGCGGTGCCCCCGACATCCTGGTCAAGCTCGCGAAGTGCTGCACCCCGGTGCCGGGCGACGAGATCGTCGGGTTCGTCACGCGGGGCAGCGGAGTGTCGGTGCACCGCGCCGACTGCACGAACGTGAAGTCGCTGCGGGAAGACCCCGAGCGGTTGATCGAGGTCGAGTGGGCGCCGACGACCAAGAGCGTCTTCCTCGTGCAGATCCAGGTCGAGGCGCTCGATCGATCAGGGCTGCTGAGCGACGTCACCCGCGTGCTGAGCGAACACCACGTCAACATCCTGTCGGCCACCGTGTCGACGACGAACGACCGCCTGGCCCTCAGCAAGTTCGTATTCGAGATGGGCGACACCGTGCACCTCGACCGCGTGCTCAACGCCGTGCGACGCATCGACGCGGTGTACGACGTCTATCGCGTCACCTCGTCCTGACGTCCGCGCGGATCACCGCAGCGCCGTCGTCGCGAGCACCTCGTCGGCGCGGCGCCCATAGGGGAACCGCGGATGCCGGGACAGCCACGCGCGCGCGGACGCGGCGAGGGCGGGGTCGGACGCACCCCAGGCGCGCGCCGCGGCGAGATCGTCGGCATCCGCGGAACGGGCGAGATCCACGAGGGTACGCTCGGGGCTCGCGACCCGGACGCCGGCGATCACCAGGACGTCGGCGGGGGCGATCCGTACGTCGTGCGTGACGACGCCCGCCGCACGTGGGGCACGCGCACGCTCGGCGGACGCTCGCTGAAGGTGGTGCCGCGACGGCTCGAGCTCGACGGCGCCGTGGACCCACGCCGCACTCACCCGTACCGCCGCCCATCTCTCACCGATCAGGGGCGCGAGGCTCCGGGCCCGCATCCACGAGGTCTCCACGGCATCGGCGGGCATGAACCCCTCACCGATCGGCGTGAGCAGACCGTCCAGGCAGGCCGCGGTCAGCTCCGCCAGCGACAACCGTTCACCGGGGAAGTACAGAAAGGGAGAGACCATCCCGCCAGTGTGCCGGGATGGTCTCTTCCTGTGCGTCGCCGGGACGCCGAGCTGTGGAGAACGCTCAGCCGCCGAGCGCGCGCAGCCACGTGCGACGCGCCTCGAGGGCTTCGGAGGCCTGGGCCGCAGCGCGCTTGTCGCCCTTGGCCTGGGCGGCCGCGAGTTCGGCCTCGAGCTTTTCGATCGCGTCGGTCAGCTGCCGCGTCATGTCGTTGGCGCGGGCCTTCTGCTCGGGGTCGTTCCGCTTCCACTCGGCGTCTTCGCGGGTGCGCACGCTCTGCTCGATCTTGCGGAGCTCGTCGTCGAGGACGCGCTCCTTGTCGCGGGGGAAGATCCGCCCGATCTCGTCCCACTGCCGCTGGATCGCGGTGAGCTTCTGGCGAGCCGTCGCGAGGTTCTTCTCGTCGACGATCGGTGCGGCCTCCTCGAGGAGAGCGCGCTTCTGCTCGATCTTCTCCTTGGATGCCTCGGCGTCGGCGGTCTCGCGCTCGATGCGTGCGCCGTACAGCGCGTCGCCCGCGGCCTTGAACCGGGCCCAGAGCGCGTCGTCGACCTTGCGGCCGGCACGGCCGGAGGCCTTCCACTCGTCGAGCAGGTCGCGATAGGCCGGGATGCCGTCCTCACCGCGGGGAGCGAGGGCCTCGGCGCGCTCGACCAGGCGCGTCTTGGCGTCACGCGCGACCTTGTGGGTCTCGTCGAGCGCGGAGAAGAACTCGCGACGGTGGCGGTCGACGGTCGCGCGCGCGTCGCGGAAGCGGCGCCACAGCTGCTGGGCGGTCGACTTCGGCAGGCGGGGACCGTTCTGCTGGTGGGCCTGCCACCGGTCGAACAGGTCCGACATGTCGGCGGTCATCTGCTTCCACTGCACCGACTGCGGATCGCGGGCGGCGAGGGCCTCGGCATGCTCGACGATCTCGGTGCGCTCGCGCACGGCGTCCTCGACGGCTTCCTTGGCCGCCGCCGCTTCGGTCTCGGTCGCCTCGGCCAGCTCGGCGGTCAGGGCGTCGAGACGTTCGAGGAGGGCGGCGAGGTCGCCGACAGCGGCGGCACCGTCGACCTTGGCCCGCACCGTCGCGGCGGTCGAGCGCAGGTCGGAGGCGGATGCGCCGCCGCGGCGGTGACGCACCTCGAGCAGGGTCACCTCGCCGGCCAGGTCGGCGAACTTGCGCGTGAAGTAGGCCAGGGCTTCGTCGGGCGTGCCGTCGGGATACTGCCCCACGATCCGCCATTCGCTGCCTTCGCGCACGGAGACGGTGCCGTCCTCATCGACGCGGCCCCACGGTTCGACCGGGGCCGCGACGCGCGCACCGGGGCGCGGACCGGGCCGAGGGCCGGGTGCGGGGGTGGCCCGGGGCGCGGCGGGCGCCTCAGCGGCGGGAGCCTCCTCAGCGGCGGCATCCTCAGCGGGAGTCTCCTCGGCGGGCGCCTCCTCAGCGGGGGCCTCCTCGGCGGGGGCGTCGGCGTCGGCGGAGGACTCGGTCGGCTCGTCCGCGGCGACCGGAGCGGCCTCCGCGTCGATCGTGGTCTCGTCCGCGGCGGGCGCGGTGGGCTCTTTGACCACGGCGTCGTCGTCGGCGACGGCGGGGGTGGTGTCGGGGGAGTCGGAGGAGGGAACGGAAGTCACGGGAAGCACCTCATCGCGGCAGGGCCGCCTGGGGGAGAAGGACGCTTCGAGCCTAGTACGACGGATGCCGTCGTCACAGGTTCACGGCGTGGACGAGACCTCGGGGTCGGGCAGAACCGGGCCGCTGGGCACCGGGCTCGGCGTGTCGACGACGGTCGGCTCCGGTGCGGGAGCGCCGGGGCCGGCGACGAAGTAGACGGTCTGCAGACCGATCGCGGCGCCGATCACCACGACGCCGACGACGAGCGCGAGAACGTTGTCGCGCGTGCGCCGTCGCCCTTCGCGGCGGTGGAGCTCCTGGCGGGCCTGATACGCCCGCGTGCGCTCGCGCTGCTCGCGGCTCTGCCGGTCCTTGCCACCCGTCGCCACATCGACCTCTCTTCACCGCCTGCGGAACGCCCCGATCCTACGCACCTCGCCGATGACGTCACAAAGACGCCCGATCCGGTGTCGGCGGTCGCGATTAGCCTGGATCCGTGACCAGTGCTTCCGCCCTCTTCCAGGGTCAGACCCCGCTCGCCGTGCGCATGCGCCCGACGAGCCTCGACGAGGTCGCCGGCCAAGGTCATCTCCTCCGTCCCGGCTCACCGCTGGTCACCCTCGCCGGCGCCGACTCCTCGGCATCCGGATCCGCCGTCTCGGTCATCCTGTGGGGGCCGCCCGGCACGGGCAAGACGACGCTCGCACAGGCGATCGCGCGGTCGTCGGGTCGTCGCTTCGTCGAACTCTCGGCGATCACCGCCGGGGTGAAAGACGTGCGCGAGGTCATGCAGGAGGCCCTCACCCAGCGCGATCTCTACGGACAGTCGACGATCCTGTTCCTCGACGAGATCCACCGCTTCACGAAGGCGCAGCAAGACGCGCTGCTCCCGGGCGTCGAGAACGGATGGGTGGTGCTGATCGCCGCGACCACCGAGAACCCGTCGTTCTCCGTCATCTCGCCGCTGCTGTCGCGTTCGTTGCTGCTCACCCTCCGACCGCTGGGCGACGACGATCTCGGTGCTCTCGTCGACCGGGCCGTGACGGATCCCCGCGGCCTCGACGATCGTGTGGTGCTGAGCGACGACGCCCGCTCGTCGCTCGTGCGACTGGCCTCCGGAGACGCGCGCCGCGCGCTCACCGCCCTCGAAGCCGCGGCATCCGTGGCCGCCGACCACGCCACGTCCGACGCAGCCGACGAAGACGACGACGAAGACGACACGGATGCCGACGACCCGCGTCCCGTCATCACCGGCGACCACATCTCCCAGGCCGTCGATCGCGCCCTGCTGCGCTACGACCGGCAGGGCGACGAGCACTACGACGTCATCAGCGCGTTCATCAAATCGATCCGCGGATCCGACGCCGACGCGGCGATCCATTACCTCGCGCGCATGATCGAAGCCGGCGAAGACCCCCGGTTCATCGCCCGCCGGCTGGTCATCTCCGCCGCGGAAGACATCGGTCTCGCCGACCCGCAGGCGCTGCAGATCGCGGTCGCCGCCGCCGACGCCGTCGCCTTCATCGGAATGCCGGAAGGGCGCATCCCGCTCGCCGAAGCCACGGTCTACCTCGCCACGACGGCGAAGTCGAACGCCGCCTACACCGCGATCAACGCCGCGATCGCCGATGTGCGCGCCGGCGGGTTCGGTCGCGTCCCCGTGCACCTGCGCGACGCGCACTACGCCGGGGCCAAGCGGCTCGGGCACGGCAAGGGCTACAAGTACGCGCACGACAGCGACATCGGCATCGTCGCGCAGCAGTACCTCCCCGACGAACTCCGCGGGAAGCGCTACTACCAGCCGACCTCGCACGGCGCCGAGCGCGACGTCTCCGCCCGACTCGAGAAGATCCGCCGCATCCTCGACGGCGGGTGAGATCCGCCGCCGTCGACGCGGCGGGCCTGGCCTGGACCGCGTTCGTCGCGACCACGGTCTGATAGCCTTAGTCGGTTCGAAACCGAGTTTTCGGGCATCCCCTCTCTTCTTCACCGACCTTCCGGCATGCCCCGGCGTGCAGTCCGGACAGGGCGAAGAGAGCGTGATACGTCCGTGAGCCGCGAAACGCGCGGCCACGTCATCGGAAGGAGTACTTCGTGGCAACGAAGTCCCAGGACCGCCGCAAGGTCCGTCTGTCGCGCGCCCTCGGCGTCGCGCTCACCCCCAAGGCCGCCCGCTACCTCGAGAAGCGTCCCTACGCTCCCGGCGAGCACGGCCGCACCAAGCGCAAGGCCGACAGCGACTACGCCGTGCGTCTCCGCGAGAAGCAGCGTCTGCGCGAGCAGTACGGCATCCGCGAGAAGCAGCTGCGCATCGCGTTCAACGAGGCCCGTCGCACCGATGGCCTGACCGGTGAGAACCTGGTCGAGCTCCTCGAGATGCGTCTGGACGCCCTCGTCGTCCGTGCCGGCTTCGCCCGCACCACCGCCCAGGCCCGCCAGCTCGTCGTGCACCGCCACATCCTGGTCGACGGCCAGCTCGTGGACCGCCCGTCGTTCCGCGTGAAGCCGGGTCAGCAGATCCACGTCAAGCCGAAGAGCGAGGGCCTCGAGCCCTTCCAGGTCGCCGCCGCCGGTGGGCACGCCGAGGTGCTGCCCCCCGTTCCCGGTTACCTCGAGGTCGACCTGGCCACGCTGCAGGCGAAGCTCGTGCGTCGCCCCAAGCGCGCCGAGGTGCCCGTCACGTGTGACGTTCAGCTCGTCGTCGAGTACTACGCCGCTCGCTGAGTCTCCGACTCACGAGCCGAAGGGCGCCGGGTTCTCCCGGCGCCCTTCGCCGTTTGCGGTCGCGCTCCCGCGCGGCCTGGCGTCGGTCCCCTTCGCTCTCCCGCGCGGCCAACGAAAGCGTCGGTTCATTTGCCTCAGATCGTCGATGCGCCGTCGAGCCAACGACCACCTGCGGCAATCGAACGGGGAGGCGTCGGTTCGGGAGCCCCGGACCGCCCGGCGTGGGAGGGCGGCACGCCGGCAGGGAACGGATGCCGAGTCCTGCGGCATCCCGTCGGGCGCGCGCTCTCGCGACCCTGTCGCCTACGATGAAGGGATGCCGCGCCCGCGGCGCTCGCTCGAGGAAGAAGTGGTGAACGTGAGAAGCCTCGTCTGGTTCGTATTGGGCATCGCCGGAGGCTTCGTCGCCGCGCACCTGGTCAACAAGGACCCCCGCGGTCAGGAGCTGCTGGCGCAGGTCGACGCGCGCATCGGAGAGTTCGCCGACCGGATGAGCGACGCGTACCACGAGCAGGAGACGCGCCTCTCCGACATCCTCGACGACGCCAAGAGCGTGGCGGCCTCCGCCGTCGAGGCGACCGCCGACGCCGCCGGCTCCGTCGCCGACGCGGCGAAGAAGGCCGCCCCCACCGACTGACCTCCCGGCATCCCGCCCCGCTCGCCGGGGCGGATCCGCACGCCCACGGAAAGACCCCACATGAAAACCGCCGAGATCGCTCAGCGCTTCCTCGACTACTTCGAGAAGAAGAACCACACCATCGTGCCGTCGGCCTCGCTCGTCACCGACGATCCGGCCCTCCTCTTCACCGTGGCCGGCATGGTGCCGTTCATCCCCTACCTGAGCGGTGTCGTGCCGCCGCCCTATCCCCGCGCGGCGGACGTGCAGAAATGCATCCGCACCAACGACATCGAAGAGGTGGGCAAGACGCCCCGTCACGGCACCTTCTTCCAGATGCTGGGCAACTGGTCGTTCGGCGACTACTTCAAGGAAGACGCGATCCGCTACGCGTGGGAGCTGCTCACGTCGTCCGAGGCCGAGGGCGGCCTCGGCTTCGATCCGAAGGACCTGTGGGTCACCGTCTACGAAGAGGACGACGAGGCGCACGACCTCTGGCGCACGCTGACCGACCTGCCCGAGGAGCGCATCCAGCGGCTCGGCAAGGACACGAACTACTGGTCGACCGGCCTCCCCGGCCCCGCCGGTCCCTGCTCGGAGATCTTCTTCGACCGCGGTCCCGAGTACGGCGTCGACGGGGGACCGGCGACCGACGACGACCGCTACGTCGAGATCTGGAACCTCGTGTTCATGCAGTACGAGATCACGAACGTGCGATCGAAGTACGACTTCGACATCGTCGGCGAGCTGCCGGCGAAGAACATCGACACCGGCATGGGCCTGGAGCGCATCGCGTTCATCAAGCAGGGCGTCGACAACATGTACGAGACCGACCAGGTGCGTCCGGTGCTCGACCTGGCGGCGAAGCTCGCGGGCAAGGCGTACGGCGCCGAGTCGCACGAGGACGACGTGCGCCTGCGCATCGTCGCCGACCACGTGCGGTCGTCGCTGATGCTGCTCGCCGACGGCGTCACCCCCTCCAACGAGGGCCGCGGCTACATCCTCCGCCGCATCATGCGCCGTGCCATCCGCTCGATGCGCCTCCTGGGCGTCGAGGGGCCGACGTTCCCCGAGCTGTTCGCCGCGTCGCGCGACGCGATGAAGGGGTCGTACCCGGAGGTCGAGTCCGACTACGCCCGTCTCTCCGCGTACGCCATCGCCGAGGAGCAGACCTTCCTCCGCACTCTCGCGGCGGGATCGGCGATCCTCGACCAGTCCGTGGCGGATGCCAAGAACGGCGGCGCCACGACGCTGTCCGGCTCCGAGGCGTTCCTGCTGCACGACACGTACGGCTTCCCGATCGACCTGACGTTGGAGATCGCCGAGGAGGCGGGGCTCGCGGTCGACCGCGGCGCCTTCGACACCCTCATGCAGGAGCAGCGTGCCCGCGCGAAGGCCGACGCCCGCTCCCGCAAGGGCGCGATCGCCGACCAGAGCGTGTATCGCGAGTTCCGCGCGCTCGGTGAGACGGTGTTCACCGGGTACACCGATCTCGAGACCGAGTCGAAGGTGCTCGGCATCCTCGTCGACGGGCGCAGCGTCGACCGCGCCTCCGCGGGCCAGATCGCCGAGGTCGTCCTCGCCGAGACGGCGCTGTACGCCGAGTCCGGCGGCCAGGTCGCCGACAAGGGCGTCATCGTCGGACCCGGGTACGAACTCGAGGTGCTGGACGTGCAGCGTCCGGTGCCGGGGCTCATCAGCCACACCGTCGAGGTGACCAGCGGCGAGGTGTCGGTCGACGCCCCCGCGACGACGGTGGTCGATGCCCTCAACCGCCACTCGGCGCAGCAGGCGCACTCCGCCACGCACCTCGTGCACGCCGCGATCCGCGACACCCTCGGCAAGACCGCGACGCAGACCGGATCGCTCAACCGCGCCGGCTACATGCGCTTCGACTTCAGCTGGGGCGCGGCGCTCTCGCCCGAGACGCGCACCGAGATCGAGGACATCGCCAACAACGCCGTCCGCGACAACCTCGAGGTCACGACGCGCGTGCTCTCGCTCGACGAGGCGAAGGCCTCGGGCGCGATGGCGCTGTTCGGCGAGAAGTACGGCGACACGGTGCGCATGGTCGACATCGGCGGTCCCTGGTCGCGCGAGCTGTGCGGCGGCACGCACGTCGCACGCAGCGCCGAGATCGGCCTGGTGAACCTCGTCGGCGAGTCGTCGGTGGGGGCGTCGAACCGCCGCGTCGAGGCGCTGGTGGGCCTGGACGCCTTCCGCGATCTCGCTGCCGAGCGGGCGATCGTCTCGCAGCTGACGTCGTCGCTCAAGACCCCCCGCGAACAGCTCACGACCCGCATCGCGGAACTCGCCGCGAGCCTGAAGGCCGCCGAGAAGAAGATCGCCGCGTTCGAAGCGCGGGCGCTCTCCGACCGGCTGCCGCAGCTCGTCGAGTCCGCGACCTCGGTCGGCACCGTCCGCGTCGTCGCGCAGTCGCTCGGCGAAGGGGCGTCCGCGGACGATGTGCGCACGCTCGCACTCCAGGTGCGCGATCGGCTCGGCTCCGACGCGGGCGTCGTCGCCCTCGGCTCGGTCGCCGGTGGCCGCGCCACCGTGGTCGTCGTCACCAACGACGCGGCTCGCGAACGTGGCCTCGCCGCCGGCGCCCTGGCCAAGAACGCGGCGGGCGTGCTCGGCGGTGGCGGCGGCGGTCGTCCCGATGTCGCCCAGGGCGGTGGCACGGATGCCGCGGCACTGCCGCAGGCGCTCGAGGGCATCGTCGCGGACGTGCGGGCGATCACGGCGTGACGGAGTTCCGGCGCGGCATCCGGCTCGGCATCGACGTGGGCCGCGCGCGCGTCGGCGTCGCACGCTCGGACCCGGACGGCCTCCTCGCGGTGCCCGTGGAGACGGTACCGCGCAAGGGGGAGCCCGTGCGCCGGATCGTCGCCCTCGCCGCGGAGTACGAGGCGTTCGAGGTGCTCGTCGGGCTGCCGCTCAACCTGCGGGGCGACGACACTCCGTCGACGACGGACGCCCGCCGCTTCGCCGGGGAACTCGCGGCGGCGCTGTCGATCCCGGTGCGGCTCGTGGACGAGCGGCTCAGCACCGTGTCGGCCCACGGCGTGCTCCGCCAGGCAGGACGCTCCCAGCGGGATTCTCGTAGCATTGTGGACCAGGTCGCCGCTGTGGTTCTGCTGCAGCAGGCGCTCGACGTGGAGCGACAGTCCGGTGAGCCGGCCGGACCCGCCGTAGCACCGGGACAGGAGCCCGCCTGACATGCCCGAAAACGACCCGACCGACCCTTTCGCCGAGCTGTACGGCCGTCTACCCGACCCTCGTTCGGGGGCGACCGGCGCCACAGGGCGCGACAGCGAGGGCGCCGACGCCCCGGCCTCGGACGGCCACGCTCCGTCGTCCCGCCGCGCGGCGCGCGAGGCTCGCCGGGCGCAGACCGGCCCCACGCCGGCTGCCACGCCCGCGGACGGCGGCTCGATCGCCGCCCGCGCCGCCGGGTCGCCTGCCGCGGCGGCGCCCGAGCCGCGCCCTGCCGTCGACCCCCGATCCGCGGGGGAGCCGCGCCTTCCCGACACGGCCCGCGCCACCGAACCGCGTTCCGCCGAGGACGCCCGTCCCGCCGGCCCGCGGCGCACTCCGCAGGCCGATCCCGAACCGACCCGCGAGCCCGTGCTCGTCGGCGCCGGAGTCGCGGCCGCCGGGGCTTCAGAGGCCACTCGGCCCGTGGCATCCGGGTCGCTGGACGACCTGTTCTCGGGTCGGGCGCACACCGACGAGGTGCGCGGCGCCGCCCGGCCGCCGAAGCGACGTCGCCGCGTGGGCGGCTGGATCGCCCTGGCGGTGGTGCTCGTCATCCTGGGTGGGCTCGTCGGCGGCGGGGTCGTGGTGTGGAACACCTACGGCGACCGCGTCCGCGAGTTCCTCGGCACCGGTGAGCCCGCGGACTACGCCGAGGGCATGGCCACCGGCGAAGCGCGTGTCACGATCGCGTCCGGCGACACCGGCGAGTCCGTGTCGCCGAAGTTGTTCGAGGCCGGGATCACGAAGCAGTCCGATTCGCTCTACAAGTACATGGTGAAGAACGCGGTGGCGTTCACGTTCCAGCCGGGGGTGTACAAGCTGCAGCAGCAGATGTCTTCCGCGGCCGTGCTCGCGGCACTGGGCGATCCCGCGAACCGTCTGAACCTCACCGTTCAGCTCCGCGAGGGGCTGACACTCGAACAGTCGCTCGATGCGATGTCCGAGCAGTTGGGCATGCCGCGGGCGGACTTCGAGGCGGCGACCGCCGACCCGTCGCAGTACGGCGTGCCGGCCTCGACGCTCGAAGGGTGGATCTTCCCCGCGACCTACGACTTCGATGAGGGGGTCACGGCGACCGAGATCATCCAGAGGATGGTGCAGCGCACGGTCCAGTCTCTGGATCAGGCCGGGGTTCCCGAGGCCGATCGGGAGCGCATCCTGATCATCGCGTCGATCATCGAGCGCGAGGCGCGCAACTCCGATGACTTCTACAAGGTCTCGCGGGTGATCGAGAACCGTCTCCAGCCCGACAACGACGAGACCCACGGTCTGCTGCAGATGGACTCGACGGCGCAGTACGGAGTCGGCGAGATCGGTGCGGGGAGCTCGTCGTCGTCGGAGAACGCCCTGACGAGCGACAACCCCTGGAACACCTATGTGCGCCCGGGGCTCCCGGTCGGTCCGATCTCCAACCCGGGCGATCTCGCGATCGACGCCGCCATGCACCCCGTCGACGGCAGTTGGTACTACTTCACCACGGTGAATCTGGCGACGGGCGAGACGGTGTTCTCCACCACCTACGCCGACCAGCTGAAGGCCGTGGACCAGTTCCAGCAGTGGTGCCGCGCGAATCCCGACGGCGGATGCTGAGTCCCGTCCGGCTCGCGGTGTGGGGCGACCCGATCGACCATTCGCGGTCGCCGGCGCTGCACGCGGCGGCGTACCGCGCGTTGGATCTGCCCTGGGAGTACGGGCGGGAGCGGGTGACCGAGGCCGGCTTCGTCGGGGCCGTCGACGCTCTCGACGCCACCTGGCGCGGCCTCTCGCTGACGATGCCGCTGAAGAACGTGGCGGCGGAGAACGCGGTGTCCCTCGATGATGCGGCACGTCGGACGGGTGCGGTGAACACGTACCTGCTGACCGACGACGGGCCGCGCGGCTTCAACACCGACGTCGGGGGACTGGCCCGTGCCCTCCGCGAGGCCGGGGTGACGCGACCCCGCAACGCCCGGATCCTCGGGGCCGGCGCGACCGCCACCTCGGCGGTGCTGTCGCTGGCCGAGCTGGGCGCCGAGCGCGTCGAGGTGGTGGCCCGGCGTCCGGAAGCCGCCGCCGCTCTGCGCGCGTTGGGGCGCTCCGTCGGCGTCGACGTCGTGTCGGCCGCCTTCGACGCGCCCGGCACGCCGGACGCCGTCGCCGTCACCATCGGGGCGCTCCCCGGGGGAGTGGATGCCGGTCCCGGCATCCGTCCGTTCGCCGAGAACGGCGGTCTCCTCGTCGACGTCGTCTACGGAACCTGGCCGACCCCGCTCGCCGAACAGTGGCGTGCGGCGGGGAACACGGCGATCAACGGCCTGCCCATGCTGCTGCACCAGGCGCTGCTCCAGGTGCGGGTCTTCGTCGGCGGCGACCCCGCGGTGCCGCTCGAGCGCGAAGACGACGTGCTCGCCGCGATGCGCGCCGCGGTCATGGGAGGATAGGGGCATGCTTCGCGTGCTCACGGCCGGGGAATCCCACGGTCCCGAACTGGTCGCCCTCATGGAGGGGATGCCGGCCGGCGTCCCGATCTCTCCCGCGCAGATCCGCGCGGACCTGGCTCGTCGCAAGCTCGGCTACGGCCGCGGCTCGCGCATGAAGTTCGAGGAGGACGAGCTCACGCTGTCGACGGGCATCGTGCACGGCTTCACGATCGGCAGCCCCATCGCGCTGCGCATCGGTAACACCGAGTGGCCCAAGTGGGTCGAGGTGATGAGCCCCGAGCCGGTCGAGCTGTCCGACCGTTCTCGCGGTCGCGGCGCGGCGCTCACGCGCCCCCGCCCGGGCCACGCCGACCTCGTCGGCATGCAGAAGTACGGCTTCGATGAAGCACGTCCGATCCTCGAGCGCGCCTCCGCGCGCGAGACCGCGGCGCGCGTGGCTCTCGGCGCCGTCGCCCGCGCGTTCCTCGGGGAGCTCGGCGTCCGACTCGTCAGCCACACGCTCTCGATCGGCCCGGTGCGCGTGCCCGAGGGCTCCGCGCTGCCGACGCCCGACGACGTCGAGCTGCTCGACGCCGATCCGCTGCGCTGCTTCGACCCCGCGACCTCCGCGGCGATGGTCGCCGAGGTCGACGACGCGAAGAAGGCCGGTGACACGCTCGGCGGCATCGTCGAGGTGCTCGCGTACGGCCTCCCGCCGGGGCTGGGCTCGCACGTGCAGTGGGACCGTCGACTGGATGCCAAGCTCGCCCAGGCCCTGATGAGCATTCAGGCGATCAAGGGCGTCGAGGTCGGCGACGGCTTCCTCACCACGACGCGCCGCGGGTCGCAGGCCCACGACGAGCTGTTCGCGACCGGAGACGGGATCACCCGCTCGTCCGACCGCGCGGGCGGCACCGAGGGCGGCATGTCGACCGGCACCGTTCTGCGGGTGCGCGCCGGCATGAAGCCGATCGCCACGATCCCGCACGCGCTGCGCACCGTCGACGTCGCCACGGGCGACACCGCCGCGGCCCACCACCAGCGTTCCGACGTCTGCGCCGTCCCCGCGGCGGGCGTCGTCGCCGAGGCGATGGTCGCGATCACGCTCGCCGACGCGGTGCTGGAGAAGTTCGGTGGCGACAACGTCGCCGAGACGCGCCGGAACCTCGAGACGTACCTCGCTCACCTGCCGGAGACGCTGCGCACCACCGACGCCTCCGACGCGGCGTTGCTCGCGCATGACCTCGGCTGACGTCCGCGAGGGCGCGCTCGTGCTCATCGGACCGATGGGCGCGGGCAAGACGAGCGTCGGACGTCGCGTCGCGCGCGCGTTGGGGGAGACCTTCAGCGACACCGACAAGATCGTCGTGCGCGACCACGGCCCGATCCGCGACCTGTTCCTCGCCCACGGCGAGGCGCACTTCCGGGCGATCGAACGGGATGCCGTGGCCGAAGCGCTCGACCGCGGAGGCGTCGTCGCGCTCGGCGGGGGAGCGGTGCTCGACCCCGTCACACGCGAGCGCCTGACCCGGCATCGCGTGGTGCTGCTGACCGTGGCGCCGCACGTCGTGGCATCCCGGATCCACGGGGACGAGCGCCCGTTGCTGGGCGGCGAAGACCCGGCGGAGCGCTGGCTCCGCATCTACGAGGAGCGGCGCCCGATCTACGAGGCCGCCGCCGACATCGCCTTCGACACGTCGTCGGGTCCGCTGGCCCGCGTCGTCGACGACATCGTGGCCTGGGCGCGTCCCGTCCCGGCCCAGGAGACCCCATGAGCGACACCACCACCATCGCCGTCGCCGGCGACCCCGGATACGACATCACGATCGGCCGCGGCCTGCTCGCCTCCCTCGGCGAGAAGCTGCCCGCGGCGGCGCAGAAGGTGCTCGTCGTGCACCCGCCGACGCTCGCGGCACAGGCCGAGGCGTTGCGCGCGCAGCTGGTCGGCGACCGCCAGGTCCTGCTCGCGGAGATCCCCGACGCGGAGGCCGGCAAGCGCATCGAGGTCGCGGCGTTCTGCTGGCAGGTCATGGGCCAGGCCGACTTCACGCGGACGGACGCCGTCATCGGCTTCGGCGGCGGCGCGGTCACCGACCTCGCCGGGTTCGTGGCCGCGACGTGGCTGCGGGGCGTCGCCGTCGTCCAGGTGCCGACGACCGTGCTGGCGATGGTCGACGCGGCCGTCGGAGGCAAGACGGGCGTCAACACCGCGGAGGGCAAGAACCTGGTGGGCGCCTTCTGGCCGCCCCACGCGGTCGTCTGCGACCTGGACCTGCTCGACACCCTGTCGAAGAACGAGGCCACCGCGGGCTTCGCCGAGGTCGTGAAGGCCGGGTTCATCTGGCATCCCGAGATCCTGGACCTGATCGAGGCCGACCCGTCGGGGATCGTCGACCCGCGGGGGGACGCGTTCCGCCGCTGCATCGAGCTCGCGATCGACATGAAGGCGCGTGTCGTCGGCGAGGACCTGCGCGAGGCGGGCCTGCGCGAGGTGCTGAACTACGGTCACACCCTGGGCCACGCGATCGAGCACGCGGAGCGGTACCGCTGGCGTCACGGCGCCGCGATCTCGGTGGGCATGGTGTTCGCCGCCGAGCTCTCGCGTCTGGCGGGCCGTCTGTCCGACGACGTCGCCCAGCGCCACCGCACGGTGCTCGAGTCGCTGGGCCTTCCGACGACCTACCGCGCGGGCGCGTTCCAGACGCTCAAGGCGACGATGCAGCGCGACAAGAAGAGCCGCGGCAGCATGCTGCGCTTCATCGTGCTCGACGACCTCGCCCGCCCGACGGTGCTGCAGGCCCCCGACGAGTCGCTGCTGTTCGCGGCGTACCAGGAGGTCGGGGCGTAACGACACCTGTGTCCACAGGGGGTTTCCGCGTCATCCTCGGGGCGCGCTGTTACACCGCCGGGCCGACGCGGGCGGGCGGACCCGCTCCCTAGCGTCGACGTCATGGACACTCGTACCGCTCTCGCACCGCCCGCCCGTCGGCTCGGTTCCGCTCGCGTGTGGGGTATCGACATCGCCCGGTTCCTCGCGCTCGGGGGAATGATGATGGCTCACGTGTGGCAGGTGAACACCGACGGCAGCGCATCAGCGCTCCATCCATTTGTCTCGGGGAGGGCAGCCGCACTCTTCGCCGTCCTCGCCGGGGTCGGCATCGCCCTGACCACCCACAGCGACCTCGCCGCCGGAAGGTTCGGAGCCGCTCGCGCCGCGGTGTTCGGCCGCGGTCTGGCTCTCGTCGTCCTGGGGCTGACCCTGGGGTTGATGCCCTCCGGACCGTTCATCATCCTCGCGTACTACGGAATGGTGTTCTGGGTTCTCGTGCCGCTGCTGCGGGTGCCGTCGCCGATCCTCTTGGCCCTCGCGGGCGTCCTCGCCCTCGGCTGGCCACCCGTGTCGATGATGGTGCGCACCGGGCTGCCGCCGTTCGAGCTGGGATCCCCGAGTTGGTTCAGCCTCGCAGACCCGGCGATGTTGTTGCGCGGACTGTTCCTGACGGGCATCTATCCGGTCCCCACCTGGATCGTCTACGCGCTGGTGGGGCTCGTGGTCGGTCGCGCCGTCCGCGCGGCGACCGATACGGCGGCGGTGCGGCGATTGGCATGGCGCATGACGGCGATCGGCGCGGCATCGACGCTCGTCGCGTGGGGTGTCGTGCGCGCGATCGCGGAGCCGACGATCGCGGGGATCGCCGAAAGGCTGCACGCCGATCCGGCGATGGTCGACGCACTGTACTTCGGCGACTCCTTCGGCACCGTGTTCGCGGGGGATCCGGCGATGCTGCTCTCACCATCCGCTCACTCGGGGACGACTCTCGATCTCGCCCTCACCGTGGGGATCGCCCTCGCCGTGCTCGGCCTCTGCCTGCTCCTGGGCACGGTCCTCACCGCCAGGGTGCGCCGTGTCTTCGAGCCGATTCGACGCGCGGGGGCGGCACCTCTGACCATCTACGCCCTGCACGCCACCGCCGTGGGCATCGCCATGCTCATCGCCCAGGGCGACGGCGACGGCCCGCTGCAGTGGTACACCGAAGGCGCGGGCATCTGGGCGCTGAACGTGGCCGGGGCACTCCTCATCGGGACGATCCTGATGATCACCGACCGGCGTGGCCCGCTGGAGGCCGTCGTGACGTGGACCGGACGGCAGGTGTCACGCCCCTGGCGGCGCGCGGCCGTTCCCGCCTGATCCCCGACGACGGCCCCCTCCCGGAGGAGGGGGCCATCGTCGTTCGGGAGGATCAGACGGTCGCGGGGACGCGCTCCTCGGCGCGCAGTCCGAGCTGCCCGGTGGGCACGTCCTTCGTCTCGCGGGCGGTCAGCGCGCTGACCGAGGCCACGATGGCGATCACCGCGGTGAAGACGCTGATGACGATCCAGCCGTTCTCGCCGCTCCCGCCGAGCGCCGCGACGATGCTGGGCGCGAAGCCGGCCATCAGGAAACCGAGCTGCGTTCCGATCGCCATGCCGGAGAACCGGACGCGCGTGGAGAACATCTCGCCGTAGAACGAGGGCCAGACGGCGTTCGCCGCGGCGTAGCCGAACGAGAACGTGAGGATCGCGAGGCCGAAGGTGAGCAGGTCGTTCCCCTTGCCCATCGACAGGATGTAGAAGGGCATGAACGCCGCGGACGACAGTGCGCCGTAGATGAAGACGGGCTTGCGGCCGATGCGGTCGGCGAGCCGGCCGAACAGGGGCTGGGTGCCGAGGGCGACGATGTTGGCCACGACCACGAGCCACAGGGTGACGCTCGCGGCGAGCCCCTGCTCCTTGCCGTAGGCGATGGCGAGGGTGCCGAAGACGGTGGAGACCGCGGCGATGAACGCGCAGCAGATGACGCGCAGCACGTCGCGCCAGTGGTCGCGCAGCAGCGGGACGAGCGGCATGCGGGCGATCTGTCCGGTGGCCTTGGCCTGCTCGAACTCGGGCGTCTCGTGCAGGCTCCGCCGGATGAAGAACGCCACGATCACGACGACCGCGCTGAGCCAGAACGGCACGCGCCAGCCCCAGCTGAACTTGATGTCGTCGGGCAGGGCGACGACGGGGATGAAGATGAGGGCGGCGAGGATCTGGCCGCCCTGGGTTCCCGTGAGGGTCCACGACGTGAAGAACGACCGACGGTTCTCGGGGGCGTGCTCGAGGGTGAGCGACGACGCTCCCGCCTGCTCGCCGGCGGCGGAGAGCCCCTGCATCAGACGGCAGACGACGAGCAGCGCGGGGGCGAACCACCCGATCTGCGCGAAGCCCGGGAGGCATCCGATGATGAAGGTCGAGAGGCCCATCAGCAGCAGCGTGAACATCAGCACCTTCTGCCGACCGATCCGGTCGCCGAAGTGGCCGAGGATCACCGCGCCGACCGGGCGGGCGACGTAGGCGAACCCGAAGGTCGCGAACGACATCACCAGGGCCGCCTGATCCCCGGACGGGAAGAACACCGTCGGGAAGATCAGCGCGGCCGCCGAGCCGAACAGGAAGAAGTCGTAGTACTCCACGGCGCTGCCCATGAAGCTCGCGGCGGCGGCCTTCACGGGAGTCTTCCGCGTCGTTGCGGTGGTGGTCATGGACGTGTGCTCCTTAGCGGGCGAGGACGTCGCCGGCGGCGACGAGGTCGAGGAAATGGGCGGTCATGCGGTCGGGATCGGGTCGCGTCCCGGTGATGAGGGCGAAAGCGTCGACGGCCTGGTGGACCGCCATCCGTCCGCCGCCGAGGGTGCGGCAGCCGCGTTCGCGCGCGGTGATCAGCAGCTCGGTGTCGAGCGGCCGGTAGACGATGTCGGCGACCCAGAGGTCGGGCCGCAGCAGGTCGGCATCCAGGGGGAGTCCGGGGTGCTCGGCCATCCCGACGGGCGTGCAGTGCACGAGACCGTCGGCTCCCGCGAGCACGGCCGCGAGATCGGCGGGCACGGCGGAGTCGACCACGGCGGACGGATGCCGTGCCGCGAGGTCTCCGGCGAGGGCACCGGCGCGGGCGGCGTCGATGTCGACGATCGTGAGCTGCGCCGCACCCGAGCGCAGCAGGGCATCGGCGACGGCGGACCCGGCTCCTCCCGCCCCGAGCTGCACCACCCGGTCGGTCACGGCATCCGGGAGTCCCTCGCCGAAGGCGGCGGCGAACCCGGTCGTGTCGGTGTTGTAGCCGACGCGGCCCGAGGGTGTGAACAGGACGGTGTTCACGGCGCCCAGCGCTGCGGCCACGGGGTCGATGCGGTCGAGGTGCGCGATCACGCTCTGCTTGCACGGGTGCGTGACGTTGACCGCGTCGTAGCCGAGGCGCTCCGCCCAGGCGAGCACGTCGCCGATGCGGGCGGGGTCGATGCCGAGCGAGGGGAGGTCGAGGGGCCGGTAGACGTAGGTCAGGCCGAGCGCGCGCGCCTCGGCCATGTGCATCGGCGGAGTGAGCGAGGGCAGGACGCCCGCGCCGATGAGGCCCACGAGGTACGGGTGCGAGTCGATCACGGTACTCCTTCGTCTCCGGATCCCGGTCGTCGGCGGCGAGCCGCTATGTACTAACCGGTACGTTCACAGAAAAGCACGACGAACGACGCCTGTCAACAGGGGCGTGGATGCCGGCGGCTCAGGCCGCGGGGGAGGTGAGCCACCCGACGACGACGTCGCCGATGACCGACCGCAGGTGCGCGCGCCGGGCAGGGGCCGCCAGATCGACGTCGAACAGGTGCCCGAAGGTGTAGCGGTTCGCGACCTGGAAGACGCAGTAGGCGCTGATCACGAGGTGCACGTCGATCGCCTCGACGTCGTCGCGGAAGAGCCCCGCGGCGCGACCGCGCTGGAGGATCTCGTCGAGCACGTCTTTCGCGGGCTTCGAGGCCTCGCGCAGCCCGTCGATCTGGCGGATGAACTCGCCGCGGTGGATGTTCTCGATCGCGACGAGCCGGATGAACGCGTCGTGCTGGACGTGGTGGTCGAACGTGACCTCGGCGAGCGCACGCACGGCCTGCACGGGATCGGAATGGTCGACGTCGATGCCGCGCTCGGCCTCACGGATGCCGCGGTACGCCTCTTCGAGGACGGCGCGGTACAGGCCTTCCTTGCCGCCGAAATAGTAGTAGATCATCCGCTTGGTGGTGCGGGTGCGGGCGGCGATCTCATCGACGCGGGCGCCGGAGTAACCGTCTTCGGCGAAGACCTCGGTCGCGACGGCGAGGAGCTCGGCGCGGGTGCGCTCGGCGTCTCGGCGGACCTCGGGCATCGGCCCAGACTAGTGGACGCGCTATGTACCAGATGGTACATTCGGCGCCCATGAAGACCTCGATCGCGACCGTGTGCGTCAGCGGCACCCTCGCCGACAAACTCCACGCCTGCGCCGCCGCCGGGTTCGACGGCGTCGAGATCTTCGAGCCCGACCTGCTGGCAGCCCCCGAAAGCCCCGAGGAGATCGCCGCCCTCGCCGCGCGTCTCGGCCTGAGTCTCGACCTGTACCAGCCCCTGCGCGACGTCGAAGGCGTGGACGAGGAGACGTTCGCCGGCGTCCTGCGGCGGGCCGAGGCGAAGTTCCGCCTCATGCGGCGCCTGGGCATGGATCTCGTGCTGTGCTGCAGCAACGTCGCCACCGCGACGATCGACGACGACGCGGTGTCGGCGAGCCAGCTCCGACGTCTCGGGGATCTCGCCGACGGGTATGGCATCCGCATCGCCTTCGAAGCCCTCGCGTGGGGACGCTATGTCGACGACTACCGCCGCGCCTGGCGCATCGTCGAGCTCGCCGACCACCCCGCGGTCGGCATCTGTCTCGACTCGTTCCACATGCTCTCGCGGGGCCACGACCCCGCGGGCATCGCCGACATCCCCGGCGACCGCATCTTCTTCGTTCAGCTCGCGGATGCACCGCTCCTGACCATGGACGTGCTGTCGTGGAGCCGGCACCACCGGCTCTTCCCCGGCGAGGGCGGCTTCGACCTCGCCGACTTCACGGCCCGCGTGGTGGCGGCGGGGTACACCGGCCCGTGGTCGCTCGAGGTCTTCAACGACACGTTCCGGCAGACCGACCCGCGCCGCACCGCGCTGCACGCGCGCCGGTCGCTCCGGTGGCTCGAGGACGCGGTCGCCCGGATCGCCCCGGATGCCACGGCGGACCGTCCCGACATCGCGATGCTCCCCGACTCGGCCGCGCCGTCGGACGTCGACTTCGTCGAGATCACGGCGGAGGACACCTCCGCCGTGGAGGAGCTGCTCGCGCAGCTCGGCTTCACCCCGCGCGGTCGGCACCGCACGAAACCCGTGACACTGTGGACCGCGGGGGAGGCGCGGGTGATCCTCAACGAGCAGCACGCCCGCGGCCGGGCGCCCCGGCTCGCGGCGATCGGTTTCGAAGTCGACGACGCCGAGGCGGTCGACCTGCGCCTGCACGACCTCCGCGTACCGCGGGCCTACCGACGCACGTACGCCCGCGAAGAGCGTCTCGACGGTGCCGTGGCCCCCGACGGCACCGAGGTGTACTGGGCGCAGGCCGCCGACGAGGGCGACCCGGCGTGGGTGCGCGAGTTCGAGCACGGCGAGCCGCCGCGCGAGAGCCCGATCCTCGCGGTCGACCACATCAGCCTCACCCAGCCCTGGCAGGTGGTCGAGGAGTCGACGCTGTTCTACACCGCCGGGTTCGCCCTGTCGCTCGACAGTCGCACCGAGGTGCCCGGACCCGAAGGACTGGTGGAGAGCCGCGTCCTCACGGCGCCGAACGGCGCGATCCGCATCCCGTTGAACGTCGCGCCGCCGATCCTCGCCGAGCGGGGGAGCGAGCGCGTGCTGCCGCAGCACGCCGCGTTCCGCTGCGCCGACGTGCGCGCTCTGGCCCGCGCGGCCCGCGCCCGCGGGTTCCAGCCGCTCACCATGCCGGCGAACTACTACGACGACATCGCCGCCCGCTTCGACCTGTCCGACGCGTTCGTGGACGAGCTTCGCGAGCTGCATCTCGGCTACGACCGGGATGCCGCGGGCGAATACCTGCACTTCTACACCGAAACCCTCGGCGAGGTGTTCCTGGAGTTCGTCGAACGCGTCGGCGACTACAGCGGGTTCGCCGCGGGTACCGCGCCGGTACGCCTGACCGCGCAGCGGGGACGCTGATAGCGTGCCTCGGGTGAGCACGCCGCGCCGCCTCCTTCTCGTCAACGGTCCGAACCTCAACCTGCTCGGGACACGCCAGCCCGAGATCTACGGGCACGACACCCTCGCCGACGTGGAGCGCGTGACCACCGAGGCGGCCGACCGGCACGGCCTCGAAGTCCGCGCGATCCAGAGCAACCACGAGGGCGTGCTCATCGACGCGATCCACGCCGCCCGGCTCGACTGCGCCGGCATCGTGATCAACGCCGGAGGTCTGACGCACACCTCGGTCGCGCTGCGCGACGCGCTGGCATCCGTCGCTCTTCCCGTCGCCGAGGTGCACATCTCGAACATCAAGGAGCGCGAGAGCTTCCGGCACTTCTCCTACATCGAGGACGTCGCGGCGGTGCACGTGATCGGAGAGGGCGTTCCCGGATACGCCCGCGCCGTCGACCTCCTCGTCGACGTCATCAGCGGCCGCGCCGACGGCTGAGCGGCCCATCGCGTAGACTGGACCGCTGGGCGAGCGCCGACGCGACGCCCCACCGACTCACGAAACGGAACATCGAAGCTCATGGCATCCACCGCAGACATCAAGAACGGCGTCGTCCTGAACATCGACGGTCAGCTCTGGAGCATCGTGGAGTTCCAGCACGTCAAGCCCGGCAAGGGCGGCGCGTTCGTCCGCACGAAGATGAAGAACGTCATGTCGGGCAAGGTCGTCGACAAGACGTTCAACGCCGGCGCCAAGATCGACATCGAGAACGTCGACCGCCGCGACTTCACCTACCTGTACAACGACGGCGAGGGCTTCGTCTTCATGGACGTCGCCGACTACGACCAGATCACCGTGGGGGCGGCCACCGTCGGTGACGCCGCCAACTTCCTGCTCGAGAACCAGCAGGTGCAGATCGCGCTGAACAACGGCAACCCGCTCTACATCGAGCTCCCGCCGTCCGTCGTGCTCGAGGTCACCTACACCGAGCCGGGCCTCCAGGGCGACCGCTCCTCGGCCGGCACCAAGCCCGCCACCGTCGAGACCGGCTACGAGATGCAGGTTCCGCTGTTCCTCGAGACCGGCACCAAGATCAAGGTCGACACTCGCACCGGCGAGTACCTCGGCCGCATCAGCTGACGTTGAGCGCCCGTAGCAAGGCGCGCAAGCGCGCCCTCGACATCCTGTTCCAGGCCGACGTCCGCGGTGAAGAGCTCCCCGTGATGCTCGCGGTCGAGGCCAAGCGCGCCGCGTCCGAGCCCGACCGTCAGGCGTCGTGGCTGTACGCCCGCGACATCGTCGACGGTGTGATCGACAACCGCGACGCCATCGACGAGCAGATCACGACCTTCGCGAAGGACTGGTCGCTGCAGCGCATGCCCGCCGTCGATCGCGCCCTGCTGCGCATCGGCACGTGGGAGATCCTCTACAACGACGAGGTGCCCACGGCCGTGGCGATCGACGAGGCCGTGGAGCTCGCGAAGGAGTTCTCGACCGACGACTCCGGCTCGTTCGTGCACGGCGTCCTCGCCCGGATCGCCCGCTCGTCCTGACCCCCGTCGACGTGTTCCGACGCGGCCCGCGTTCCTCGCGGGTCGCGTCGTCGCGTCTTCCCCGAATGCCGATAAACGCGATCCACGGCGAGACACGCGACGCCGGCTTGTTTCTCGTCGCCGATCGCGTTTATCGACGCTCGCACGCCCCCGCGACGCGGACGCCGAGGCGAAGCCGGCGCCTCGCGATGTCGGACGCCTGCGACAGGATCGCCGCATGAGCGACTGGCGTGGCCTCCTGCCCGACACCGAGCGAGCGGCGTTCGACGCCCTGGCGCTCGGCATCGAGCTTCGGCAACGCGAGGCGTACGACCCGTCCCGCTGGGAAGCGCGCTCCGTCGACCCGGTCACGCCCCGCATGCTCGCGCGGCGGCAGGACGAGTTGCAGCTCGTCGCCCGGCCGCTCGTCCGCGGC
This sequence comes from Microbacterium sp. 71-36, assembly GCF_001898305.1. NCBI lineage: Bacteria > Bacillati > Actinomycetota > Actinomycetes > Micrococcales > Microbacteriaceae > Microbacterium > Microbacterium sp. 71-36. Next base: position 159,937 of record NZ_MKTP01000001.1, on the reverse strand, counting down.
GCGCGTGAGACGTGGATCCGGGCGGATGCCACGTGGGACGCGGTCCGCCGGTCCACCGGCCGCTTCGACCCGGCGCACATCGGTTGGTTCGCCGAGCTCCACGCCCTCGCGCAGGCCATGCGCACGACCGGCCCCTTCGTCGCGGCCAGCGACACCGTCGCGCTCGACACGATCGCCTCGCCGCTACTGTGGCCGCATCTGCGCGCGGCCGAGGGGCTCGGCATCCCGCTCGTGGCGATGCACCCGCAGCAGAGCGTGCGGCTGGCAGACGAAGCGGCGGCTCGGGTGTCGGTCGAGTCCGCCGGTGAGGGCGCACTCCGCCTCCGCGCCGCCGTCGAGATCGACGGACGGGAAGTGGATGCCGCGCACGTGCGGCCGCTCGGAACGGCGGGGGTCTTCGCCTTCGAGGTCGACCGCGACCCGATTCCGGTGACGCTCGCCCCTGTGTCGTTGCCCGCCCCGCTGTCGGCGCTGCTCGTCGACGGCCCCGTCGTCGTGCCCGCCGAGGACGCGGGGGAGTTCCTCGCCGGAACGTACGCGCGGCTCGCGCGGCGGGTGCCGCTGGCCGTGGCCCCGGGCGTCCCCGCACCTCCGCCGCCGCGACCGACCCTCGAGGTGACGGTGTCGTACCGCGACGACGAGTCCGTCGAGTACGCGCTGGACTGGATCTACCCGGGCGGCATCCGCGCGGCGTACGGCACCCCCGCCGACGCCGAGCGCGATCCCCGCGCCGAGGTCGAGATCGCGGGCCGGGTCGAATCGACGTGGGCCGAGCGCGCCGACCTCCCCGTCCGAGCCCGGGCGCTGCTGCGCGACGCCGATGCCGCCGTCCTCGCGACCCGCGTGCTTCCGGCGCTCGACCTCCTCGACGACGTGCGGGTGGTGACCCGGGGGAGCGTTCCGGCATTCCGGGAGTTGCGCGGCGACCCGTCGCTGACGATCACCGCGGTGCCGTCGCCCGACCGTGACTGGTTCGACCTCGGCATCGTCGTCGTGATCGACGGGCGGACGATCCCGTTCGGAACCCTGTTCACGGCGCTCTCGCGGGGTCGCACCCGCATCAAGCTCTCCGACGGGGCGTGGTTCTCGCTCGCGCACCCGTCGCTGCAGAGGCTGCGGGATCTGCTCGAGGAGGCCGCGGAGCTCGACGAATGGGAGACCGGCCCCCGCATCCCGCGCCGCCACCTCGCGCTCTGGAGCGACTTCGAAGACCTCGCCGACGAGTCCGCCGCTGCCGGCGAGTGGCGCGACCTCGCGCGCGCGCTGCGCGACGTGGCATCCGTCCCCGCCGTGGCGACCCCGCCCGGCTTCCGCGCCGAACTCCGTCCGTACCAGCGCGAGGGCCTCGCGTGGCTCGCGCTGCTGCACGCGCACCGGCTCGGCGGCATCCTGGCCGATGACATGGGGCTCGGGAAGACCGTCCAGATCCTCGCGCTCATCGCCCATGCGCGGGCGGCCGGGGAGCGGCGGCCCTGGCTCGTCGTCGCGCCGACGTCGGTGCTGCCGACCTGGGGCGCGGAGGCCGCACGCTTCGCCCCCGCCCTGCGGGTCGTCACGATCGAGGCGACGGCCGTCCGGCGCACGCGCGCGGTCGCCGAGCTCGCCGGCGACGCCGACATCGTGGTCGCGCCGTACGGGGTGGTCCGCACCGACGACGTCGAGTTCGCGGTGCCCGAGTGGGCGGGCGTGGTGCTCGACGAGGCCCAGTTCGTGAAGAACCCCGCGACACGGATCCACCGTGCGGTGGCGGCGCTCCGCGCGGACTCGGTCTTCGCCGTCACAGGCACGCCCATCGAGAACGGCCTCGACGACCTGTGGGCGCTCCTGGCCCTCACCGCTCCGGGACTGTACCCCTCGGCGCGTCGGTTCCGCGAGGAGTACGTCCGCGCGATCGAGCAGCTGCCGTCCGACGCGCCGACCGAACTGTCGGCCGCCGCGGCCGAGGCCCACCGTCGCGGGAGTCTCGCACGGCTGCGCTCGCGCGTGCGCCCGTTCCTGCTCCGCCGGACGAAGGACGTCGTGGCCGCCGATCTGCCGCCCAAGCAGGAGCAGACCATCGCGGTGCCCCTCGCGCCGGCGCACCGCGAGCTGTACGACCGCGTGCTGCAGCGCGAACGGCAGAAGGTGCTCGGGCTGCTGGACGACCTCGACCGGCAGCGGTTCATCGTGTTCCGCTCGATCACGCTGCTGCGGATGCTCGCGCTCGCCCCCGGCCTCGTCGACGAGCGCGACGCCCACCTCGGGTCGGCGAAGCTCGACGTGCTGCTCGAGCGTTTGGTCGAGGTGGCATCCGAGGGTCATCGTGCGCTGGTCTTCAGCCAGTTCACGACGTTCCTCGACCTCGCGGCGGAACGCCTGGATGCCGCCGGCCTCGCCTACGCGCACCTCGACGGCTCGACCTCCCGACGCGGCGAGGTCGTCGAGCGGTTCCGTGAAGGGGACGCCCCGGTGTTCCTCATCAGCCTCAAGGCCGGCGGTTTCGGCCTGACGCTCGTCGAGGCCGAGTACGTGTTCCTCCTCGACCCGTGGTGGAACCCGGCCGCCGAGGCGCAGGCCATCGACCGCACCCACCGCATCGGTCAGACGAACAGCGTGTTCGTCTATCGGCTCATCGCCGCGGGCACCGTCGAAGAGAAGGTGCTCGAGCTGCAGCAGCGCAAGGCCGCCCTGTCACGCGCCGTGCTCGACGACGGCGAGGCGTTCGCGAACGCGCTGGACGCCGACGACATCCGGGGCATCCTCGGCGGGTGAGAGCCGCGGGCCGGGCGGCCCGGGACCTTGTGCCCACCGCGGGCACAGCGACCCCCGCGTAGACTCGACGGGTTCTCACGGACAGGAGCGAAATGAAGATCACCGGCCTCGGCCACGCGGGAATGTTCATCGAGACCGCGGGCGGCAGCATCCTCTGCGACCCCGTGATCGGTCCGAGCTTCTTCGGCTCGTGGTTCCCGTTCCCCGACAACCGCGCGCTCGACTGGGAGCGCTTCGGCAAGGCCGATTTCCTCTACATCTCCCACCGCCATCGCGATCACTTCGACCCGGCGATGCTCGAGCGCTACGTCTCGAAGGACATCCGGGTCCTGCTGCCCGAGTACCCGACCGACGACCTCGAGCAGGACCTCGTCGCCCTCGGGTACACCAACCTCGTGCGCACCGAGGCGGGTGTGCCGCTGCAGTTCGGCGACCTGAAGCTCATGATCACCCCGCTCCGCGCCCCCTCCGACGGCCCCATCGGTGACTCGTCGCTCTCGCTCGACGACGGCACGGCATCCATCCTGAACCAGAACGACTCGCACCCCCTCGACCTCGAGACGCTGATGTCGTTCAGCAAGCCCGACGCGTACTTCACCCAGGTCTCCGGAGCCATCTGGTGGCCCATGGTCTACGACCTGCCGCAGGACTCGAAGCAGCACTTCGCGCAGCTCAAGCGCGACGCGCAGAACAAGCGCGCGATGCACTACATCGAGAAGGTCGACGCCGCGCACGTCTTCCCGATGGCGGGCCCGCCTATGTTCCTGCGCGAGGCGCTGTTCCGCTACAACGGCACCGGCCTCGACGACGACTCGATCTTCACCGATCAGCGCGAGTTCCTCGCGTACATGAAGGAACAGCGGCCCGATCAGAAGGGTCACCTCTTCCTCCCCGGCACCGAGGTCGACGTGCAGGGTTCGGAGGTGAGGGTGACGCAGACGATGTACACCGACGCCGAGATCGAGCGCATCTTCGGCGACAAATGGGACTACCTCGCCGAGCAGCGCGACAGCCGTCAGGCCGAGATCCAGGCCGAAGAGGCATCCCGTGCCGAGATCATCCCGCCGGCTGAGATGCTCGCGGCTCTGAAGGCGTGGTGGGAGCCGCTGCTGCGCCGCGCCCGCACGATCCGCAACGGCGTCGGCGGCATGGTGCGATTCCGGATCGGCGAGCTCGACATGGTCGTGGACTTCCCCAAGGCGAAGCTGCGCGAGTACGCGGGCGAGGAGTGCATCTACTGGTACACGATCCCGGCCGACCTCGTATCCACGAACATCCGCGACCACGAAATCGACTGGTCGAACTCGATCTTCCTGTCGATGCAGTTCGAGGTCGGGCGCTCGGGAAAGTTCAACGAGTTCCTCACCACGTTCCTCAAGTGCCTGTCGCGTGACCGCATCGAGTACGTCGAGAACTGGTATGCCGAGCAGTCCGACCAGACCGAGGATGCCGAGATCGACGGCTGGACCGTGCAGCGTCGGTGCCCGCACCTGCGCGCCGACCTCACCATGACCGGCAAGATCGAGGACGGCGTCCTCACGTGCTCGCTGCACGACTGGAAGTGGGACCTCGCCTCGGGTCGCTGCCTGACCACGACCGGACACCCCATCCGCTCGACGCCGTCCGGCCTCGCCAAGGAGAAGGCCGCCGCCGAGGTCGCTGCGGGCTGAGTCGCGCGGAATCCGAAGCCGAAGGCGTTCCGCCCCTTCGCCGGCGCGCCCGGCGACCACCACCCGCACCCGCTACACTGGGGGAGAACCACGGCAACCTTTAACCCCGTCCTGTGAGGCGGAGAAGGGAGCGGCGGATGAGCACGCGCACAGTGATGCACGATGCCGACATCGCCCGCGCATTGACGCGAATCTCGCACGAGATCCTGGAGTCCAACAAAGGACCGGAAGGACTCGTCCTCCTCGGGATCCCGACGCGGGGTGTCACCCTCGCTGAGCGCATCGCTCCGCTGATCAGCGAGTTCGGGGGAGCGGCCGTCCCGGTCGGCGCCCTCGACGTGACGATGTACCGCGACGATCTGCACCGCAACCCCACGCGTGCACCCCAGACGACGCGGATCCCCGCCGGTGGCATCGACGGCAGGACCGTCGTGCTCGTCGACGACGTGCTGTTCTCGGGCCGGAGCATCCGCGCGGCCCTGGACGCCCTGCAGGACATCGGGCGTCCCTCCGCGGTGCGCCTCGCGACGCTCATCGACCGCGGTCACCGCGAGCTGCCGATCCGCCCCGATTTCGTCGGCAAGAATCTGCCGAGCGCCCGCGACGAGCGCGTGAACGTGCGCCTCGCCGAGGTCGACGGCATCGAAGAGGTGACGATCGAATCATGAGGCACCTCCTCGACACCCGTGACCTCTCCCGCGCCGAGGCGCTCGAGATCCTCGACGTCGCCGAGGACATGGCCGACACCCAGCGCCGCGAGGTCAAGAAGCTGCCGACGCTGCGCGGCAAGACCGTCGTGAACCTCTTCTTCGAGGACTCCACGCGCACCCGCATCTCGTTCGAGGCGGCCGCCAAGCGCCTGAGCGCCGACGTCATCAACTTCTCCGCGAAGGGGTCCAGCGTCAGCAAGGGCGAGTCACTGCAGGACACGGCGCAGACGCTGCAGGCGATGGGGGCGGATGCCGTCGTCATCCGCCACGGCGCCTCCGGCGCCCCGCGCACTCTGGCGACATCCGGCTGGATCACCGCCGGGGTCGTCAACGCCGGCGACGGCACGCATGCCCACCCCACGCAGGCTCTGCTCGACGCCTTCACGATCCGTAAGCGACTGCACGGCGACGACAGCCGCGGCCGGGGGCTCGACGGCATCCGGGTCACGATCGTCGGCGACGTGCTGCACTCCCGCGTGGCGCGGTCGAACGTGTGGCTGCTGCACACCCTCGGCGCGCACGTGACCCTCGTCGCCCCGCCGACCCTCGTGCCCCAGGACGTCAGCGGCTGGCCCGTCGAGATCGAGTACGACCTCGACCGGGCGATCGCCGCAGGCCCCGACGCGCTCATGATGCTCCGCATCCAGCTCGAGCGCATGAATGCCGCATATTTCCCCACTGAACGGGAGTATTCCCGCCGGTACGGGCTGGACGCGCGGCGCCTGGACTCCCTGCCGACCGGTAGCATCGTTCTGCACCCCGGCCCGATGAATCGTGGCCTGGAGATCTCCGCCGAAGCCGCCGACTCGCCGCGCTCGACGGTTCTCGAGCAGGTGGCGAACGGCGTCTCCGTGCGCATGGCCGTGCTCTACCTGCTGCTGGCAGGCGCGCGGACCGACTCCGAGAAAGAGGACCTTCGATGAGCCACGCCCCCTCCCACACCCTCCTGGTGCGCGGCGCGCGGATCGAGGGTCAGGATGCCACCGACCTCGTCGTCCGCGACGGCGTCATCGTCGAGACCGGCACCGGCCTCTCGCACGCGGGAGCGACGGTCGTGGATGCCGACGGCCTCATCGCCCTGCCCGGGCTCGTCGACCTGCACGTGCACCTGCGCGAACCGGGGTACGAGGCATCCGAGACCGTGGCCACCGGCTCGCGCGCGGCGGCGGCGGGCGGTTTCACGACCGTCTTCGCGATGCCGAACACCTCGCCGGTCGCCGACACCGCCGGGGTCGTCGAGCAGGAGCTCGCCCTCGGCGAGGCGGCGGGCTACGTCCACGTGCAGCCGATCGGCGCGGTGACGGTCGGTCAGAAGGGCGAGCGGCTCGCCGAGCTCGGCGCCATGGCCGATTCGCGTGCGCGGGTCCGCGTCTTCAGCGATGACGGCTTCTGCGTCTTCGACCCGCTCATCATGCGACGCGCACTGGAGTACGTGAAGGCGTTCGACGGCGTCATCGCGCAGCACGCGCAGGACCCGCGCCTCACCGAGGGCGCGCAGATGAACGAGGGCGCGGTCTCCGCCGAGCTCGGTCTCACCGGCTGGCCCGCGGTCGCCGAGGAGTCGATCATCGCCCGCGACGTGCTGTTGGCCGAGCACGTCGGCTCGCGCCTGCACGTGTGCCACCTGTCCACCGCCGGGTCGGTCGACATCATCCGCTGGGCCAAGAAGCGGGGCGTCAACGTCACCGCCGAGGTGACCCCGCACCACCTGCTGCTGACCGACGAGCTGGTGCGCGACTACGACGCCCGCTACAAGGTCAACCCGCCGCTGCGCCGCGAGGAGGATGTGCTCGCGGTGCGCGAGGGCCTCGCCGACGGCACGATCGACATCGTCGCGACCGACCACGCGCCGCACCCCGCCGAGGCGAAGTCGTGCGAGTGGGCGGCGGCCGCGAACGGCATGGCGGGGCTCGAGAGCGCCCTGCGCGTCGTCCACCAGGCCATGGTCGAGACGGGGCTTCTGGAGTGGACCGACGTCGCACGCGTGATGTCCCGCACGCCCGCCCGCATCGGCCGGCTCGAGGGTCACGGCACCGCTCTGACCGCCGGTCAGCCCGCGAGCTTCACGCTCTACGATCCCCGCCCCGCCCGCACGTTCGGGCTCGACGACCTGCGCGGTCGCAGCAAGAACTCGCCGTACCTCGGGCGCGAGCTGCCCGGCGAGATCCGCTGGACCGTGCGCTCCGGCATCCCCACCGTCGTCGACGGCGCTGTCCTGGAGGTTCCGGGGGTGCTCGCGTGACGCGCGAGGGCGCACTGCTGGTGATGGCCGGCGTCGCGCTGGTGATCCTGGTCCTCCTCGCGGTGGCGTGGCTCCGACGAACGCGGCGCGATGCGCGCTACTCCGCCCCGGTGGGAGAGCTTCCCGACGGCGCCGAGGAGTGGGGCGTGTTCCCGGGTCTCTACGTCGCGACCACGCGTCACGACGAGCCCCTGGAACGCCTCGCGATCCGCGGCCTCGGGTTCCGCTCCCGCGTGGACGTCACGGTCACCTCGGCCGGGATCGCCCTCGACCTGCCGGGCCAGCCCCGCATCGCGCTTCTCCGCGACCGCCTCGTCGACGCCGCTCAGGCCACGGTCGCCATCGACCGCGTGGTCGAGCGCGACGGCCTGACGCGCGTCAGCTGGCGGATCGACGACGACACCGTCGTCGACACCTACCTCCGACCTCAGGATGCGTCGGCGAAAGCCCTCGCCGATGCCATCCGTCCGCTCATCATCACGACAGGAAGCGACGCATGACCGCCCTGATCTCCCCTCCGCGCATCTCGCGCGAACCCGCCGTCCTCGTGCTGGAGGACGGCACCCGCTACCCCGGTCGCGCCTACGGCGCCCGCGGCGAGACCTTCGGCGAGGTCGTCTTCGCCACCGGCATGACCGGGTACCAGGAGACCCTCACCGACCCCTCGTACGCCGGCCAGATCGTGCTGCAGACCGCCCCGCACATCGGCAACACCGGCGTGAACGACGAAGACCCCGAGTCCCGCCGCATCTGGGTCGCCGGCTACGTGGTGCGCGACCCCTCCCGCGTCGTCTCGAACTGGCGCGCCGACCGGTCGCTCGACGACGCCCTCGTCGAGGACGGGATCGTCGGCATCTCCGGCATCGACACCCGCGCCGTCACGCGTCGCATCCGCTCCGAGGGCAGCATGCGCGGCGGCGTCTTCTCGGGCGAGGCCGCGAACCTGGATGCCGACGAGCAGCTGCGTCGTGTGCTCGCCGCCCCCGGCATGGCCGGCCGCAACCTCTCCGCCGAGGTCTCGGTCACCGAGGTCGAGGTGACCCCGGCGACCGCCGAGCGCGTCGGCAACCTCGCCGTGCTCGACCTGGGCGTCAAGCAGTCCACGATCGACAACCTCGCGGCCCGCGGGTTCGACGTGCACGTGTTCCCGCAGTCCGCGACCATCGACGAGATCCGCGCGATCGAGCCGGTCGCGGCGTTCTACTCCAACGGCCCGGGCGACCCGGCCGCGAGCGACCAGCACGTCGAACTGCTGCGCGCGGTGCTCGACGACGGGCTGCCGTTCTTCGGCATCTGCTTCGGCAACCAGCTGCTGGGTCGCGCGCTCGGCTTCGGCACGTACAAGCTGCCGTTCGGCCACCGCGGCATCAACCAGCCCGTGCTCGACAAGACCACCGGTCGCGTCGAGATCACCTCGCAGAACCACGGCTTCGCCGTCGACGCCCCCCTGGACGCCGTCGTCGACAGCCCGAACGGCTACGGCCGCGTCGAGGTGAGCCACATCGGCCTCAACGACAACGTCGTCGAGGGACTCCGTGCCCTCGACATCCCGGCATTCAGCGTGCAGTACCACCCCGAGGCCGCCGCCGGCCCCCACGACGCCAACTACCTGTTCGACCGCTTCCGCGACATGGTGCTCGCGACCCAGGAGACGAAGAAGAATGCCTAAGCGCGACGACATCCACTCCGTCCTCGTCATCGGCTCCGGCCCGATCGTCATCGGTCAGGCCTGCGAGTTCGACTACTCCGGCACCCAGGCGTGCCGCGTCCTCCGCGAGGAGGGCGTGCGGGTCATCCTCGTCAACTCCAACCCGGCGACGATCATGACCGACCCCGACTTCGCCGACGCGACGTACATCGAGCCGATCACCCCCGAGGTGATCGAGTCGATCATCGCGAAGGAGAAGCCGGATGCCGTGCTCCCCACGCTCGGTGGCCAGACGGCCCTGAACGCGGCGATCCAGCTGCACAAGCGCGGCATCCTCGAGAAGTACGACGTCGAGCTCATCGGCGCGGACTTCGACGCCATCAACCGCGGCGAGGACCGCCAGATCTTCAAGGAGCTCGTGCTGGAGGCCGGCGCCGACGTCGCGGCATCCGTCATCTGCCACTCGATGGACGAGCTCCTCGCCGGTGCCGAGAAGCTCGGCTACCCGCTGGTCGTGCGTCCCTCCTTCACCATGGGCGGTCTCGGCTCGGGCTTCGCGTACGACGAAGCCGACCTCCGCCGCATCGGCGGCGCGGGCCTGCACGACTCGCCCACCAACGAGGTGCTGCTCGAGGAGTCGATCCTCGGGTGGAAGGAGTACGAGCTCGAACTCATGCGCGACACCGCCGACAACACGGTGGTCGTCTGCTCGATCGAGAACGTCGACCCGGTCGGGGTGCACACGGGTGACTCGATCACCGTGGCGCCCGCGCTGACGCTGACCGACCGCGAGTACCAGAAGCTCCGCGACATCGGCATCGACATCATCCGCGCCGTGGGCGTCGACACCGGCGGCTGCAACATCCAGTTCGCCGTCGACCCGAAGACGGGCCGCATCATCGTCATCGAGATGAACCCGCGCGTGTCCCGCTCGAGCGCGCTGGCCTCGAAGGCGACCGGGTTCCCGATCGCGAAGATCGCGGCGAAGCTCGCGATCGGCTACCGCCTCGACGAGATCCCGAACGACATCACCAAGGTGACCCCGGCGAGCTTCGAGCCCACGCTCGACTACGTCGTGGTCAAGGTGCCGCGCTTCAACTTCGAGAAGTTCCCCGCCGCCGACACCACCCTCACCACCACCATGAAGTCGGTCGGCGAGGCCATGGCCATCGGCCGCAACTACACGACGGCCCTGCAGAAGGCGCTGCGCTCGCTCGAGAAGCGCGGCTCGAGCTTCCACTGGGGCGAGGAGTCGCGCTCGGTGGAGGAACTGCTCGAGGTCGCGAAGACCCCGACCGACGGCCGGATCGTCGTCCTGCAGCAGGCGCTGCGCAAGGGCGCGACGCCCGAGCAGGCGTTCGACGCGACGGCGATCGACCCCTGGTTCATCGACCAGATCGTGCTCATCAACGAGGTCGCCGAGATCATCCGCAACGCCGGAGAACTGGATGCCGAGACCCTCCGCCTCGCGAAGGAGCACGGTTTCAGCGACGTCCAGATCGCGGAGATCCGCGGGCTCGACGAGGCCGAGGTGCGCGGCATCCGGTACGCGCTCGACGTGCGCCCGGTCTACAAGACCGTCGACACCTGCGCGGGGGAGTTCCCGGCGCTGACGCCGTACCACTACTCCAGCTACGACTGGGAGACCGAGGTCACCCCGTCGGAGCGGACGAAGGTCGTCATCATCGGCTCGGGCCCGAACCGCATCGGCCAGGGCGTCGAGTTCGACTACTCGTGCGTGCACGCCTCGTTCGCCCTGTCGGACGCCGGGTACGAGACCGTCATGGTCAACTGCAACCCCGAGACCGTGTCGACCGACTACGACACCAGCGATCGCCTGTACTTCGAGCCGCTGACGCTCGAAGACGTGCTCGAGGTCCTGCACGCCGAGTCGCAGTCCGGCACGATCCTCGGCGTCGTGTGCCAGCTGGGCGGTCAGACGCCGCTGGGCCTGGCGAAGGGCATCGAAGCCGCCGGCTACACGATCCTCGGCACCAGCCCCGAGGCGATCGACCTGGCCGAGGAGCGCGAGCTGTTCTCCCGCCTGCTCGACGAGGCCGGTCTCGTGGCCCCCCGCAACGGCACGGCCATCGACGTCGAGGGCGCGGTCACCGTGGCCGAGGAGATCGGCTACCCGGTGCTCGTGCGCCCGAGCTTCGTGCTCGGCGGCCGCGGCATGGAGATCGTCTACTCGACCGAGGCTCTGCGCGACTACTTCGTGCGCGTCGCCGACCAGGCGATCATCGGCCCCGGGCTCCCGCTCCTCGTGGACCGCTTCCTCGACGACGCGATCGAGCTCGACGTCGACGCGCTGTACGACGGCACCGACCTCTACATCGGCGGCGTCATGGAGCACCTCGAGGAGGCCGGCATCCACTCCGGCGACTCGTCCTGCACCCTGCCGCCGGTCTCTCTCGGCCGCACCGAGGTCGACCGGGTCCGCGAGGCGACCCTCGCGATCGCGAAGGGCGTCGGCGTCCGGGGGCTCCTGAACGTGCAGTTCGCGATCTCGGCCGGTGTCCTCTACGTCATCGAGGCGAACCCGCGCGCGAGCCGCACCGTTCCGTTCGTGTCGAAGGCGCTCGGCATCCCGCTCGCGAAGGCCGCCAGCCGCATCATGGCCGGCAGCACCATCGCCGAGCTGATCGCCGAGGGCCTGCTGCCCGAGCAGGACGGATCCCGCGTTCCGCTGGACGCCCCGGTCGCCGTGAAGGAGGCCGTGCTGCCGTTCAAGCGGTTCCGCACCGCCGACGGCCACACGGTCGACTCGGTGCTCGGCCCCGAGATGCGCTCGACCGGCGAGGTCATGGGCATCGACCGCGACTTCCCGACCGCGTTCGCAAAGTCGCAGGAGGCCGCGTACGGCGGGATGCCGACCTCGGGCACCGTGTTCATCTCGGTCGCCGACGCCGACAAGCGCGCGGTGATCCTGCCCGCCCACCGGCTGCAGGAGCTCGGCTTCTCGCTGCTCGCGACGGAGGGGACGGCGGAGATCCTGGCGCGCAACGGCATCCGGGTGCAGGTCGTCGAGAAATACTCCGAGACGCAGGGCTCCGGCCAGCGGAACGTGGTCGACCTCATCAACGCCGGCGAGATCGACATGATCGTGAACACGCCCTCCGGTGGCACCGCGCGTGCCGACGGGTACGAGATCCGCGCCGCGGCCGTGGCCGCCGACAAGGCGCTCTTCACCACGATGGCCGTCCTCGGCGCGGCGGTGAGCGCCCTCGGTGCGATGAAGGACGGCTTCGCGGTGCGCAGCCTCCAGGAGTACGCCGTCGACCGTGCGGGTCGCCGGTGAGCGAGACGTTCGGACAGCGGCTGGCGACAGCCCTCGAAACCCGCGGCGCCCTGTGCGTCGGCATCGACCCCCACGCCGCGCTGCTGTCGGCGTGGGGGCTGGATGCCACGGCCGACGGCGCGCGCGAGTTCGGGTTGCGTGTGGTCGAGGCCGCGGCCGGTCGCGTCGGTGTGGTCAAGCCGCAGGTGGCGTTCTACGAGCGCTACGGCTCCCGCGGGTTCGCGGCGCTGGAGGATGTGATGGCCGCCGCGCGCGCGGCGGGCCTGCTGGTCATCGCCGACGCGAAGCGCGGTGACATCGGCACGACCATGGAGGGCTACGCCCACGCCTGGCTGGAGCCCGGCTCGCCCCTGGAGGCGGATGCCGTGACCTTGACGCCGTATCTCGGTGCCGACTCGCTGCGCGAGACCCTCGGGCTCGCGGTCCGCCACGACAAGGGGGCGTTCGTGCTGACGGCGACGAGCAATCCCGAGGCGCGGGCGCTGCAGAGCGCGATCGTCGACGACGCCCTGGCGGTGGGCGATCACGAACACGTCGCCGCCCGGGTGGCGCACGACGTGAACCAGGCGAACATCGGTGCGCCCGGGGCCCTGGGCCCGGTGGGCGTCGTGGTCGGCGCCACCGTCGACCGCGCGGCGTACGGCCTGGGCGACGTCGCGTTGGCCGGCATGCCGATCCTCGCTCCCGGGTTCGGGGCGCAGGGGGCGGATCCGGCCGATCTCCGCCGTCTGTTCGGCTACGTCGCGAAGGCGGTCGTGGCGAACGAGAGCCGAAGCGTTCTGGCCGTCGGCCCCGCCCGGCTCGCGGACCGGATCGAGGCGCGCGCCGACCTGTACCGGGAGGCCCTGCATGGCTGATTCGCGCCGTCCCCCCGAGGTCGACCGGGCGGCGGCCTCGCGTCGCGCGGTCGCCGCGCGCCGCGAACGCGCCGCACTGAAACGCGACGTGTCCACCCGCGTGATCACCCCGCAGGAGCTTCTGCGCCGCGGACTCGCCGATCCGCTCTCCGCGGCCGGGGCGATGCGCGTCACCGAGTTCCTCACGGCGATCCCCGCGATCGGCGAGAGCAAGCGCGACCGCATCCTCACCTCGCTCGGGATCTCACCGGTGAAGCGCCTGGGTGGTCTGGGGTCGCGCCAACGCGATGCGCTCCGCGACTACCTCGACGCCCGGTGGCCCGAGCCCGGTCCGCGCGAGGGGCGCAGCCGCCTGGTGGTGCTCGCCGGCCCCACCGCGGTCGGCAAGGGCACGGTCGCGGCCCACATCAAGGAGAACTTCCCCGAGATCCACCTCTCGGTCTCGGCCACGACCCGTGCGCCGCGTCCGGGTGAGGTGGACGGCGAGCACTACTACTTCGTCGACGATGCCGAGTTCGACCGGCTGATCGCGGCGGGGGAGCTGCTGGAGTGGGCGACCGTGCACAACAAGCACCGGTACGGCACGCCCCGAGAGCCGATCGACCGCGTGCTCGCGGCGGGCGGCACGGCGCTGCTCGAGATCGACCTGCAGGGCGCCCGTCAGGTGCGCGCGGCGGATCCGTCGGCCACGCTCGTGTTCCTGCTGCCGCCGAGCTGGGACGAACTCGTCCAGCGTCTGGTCGGCCGGGGGACCGAGGATGCCGAGGAGCGCACGCGCCGACTCCGCACCGCCCGGACGGAGCTCGCGGCGCAGAACGAGTTCGACTACCGGGTCGTGAACGACGAGGTCGCGCACGCCGCGGCCGAGGTCGTGGCCCTCGCCGCACGTCGCCCCGACGTCGGATAGAATACGAGGATGCTTCGGCGCCGTCGGGCGCCGCATCCACCCCATCCCGCCGAACCAGGAGGTTCCCCATGGCCGGACGTGACAAGGGCATCATCGACCCGCCCATCGACGCGCTGCTCGACAAGGTCGACTCGAAGTACCAGCTCGTGATCTACGCGTCCAAGCGCGCACGTCAGATCAACGACAACTACTCCGATCTGCACGAGGGCAACCTCTTCGACAACGTGGGTCCGCTCGTCGACTCCACCGTCGAGGACAAGCCGCTGACGATCGCGCTCCACGAGATCCACGAGGACAAGCTGCGCCTCAAGGCTGCGGAGTAATCCACAGCCGACGCATCTCGTGATCTGTTCACAGATGTGACGATGCCCCGGGCGGCTGTCCGCCGTCCGGGGCATACTTGTGCCCGTCCCCAGCCCGAAACCGACCGGGAGTCGCCTTGACCGACCTGCGCCTGTTCACGTCCGAGTCCGTCACGGAAGGACACCCCGACAAGATCTGCGACCAGATCTCCGACAGCATCCTGGATGCCATCCTCACCGAGGATCCGTCCGGTCGCGTCGCCGTCGAGACCCTCGTGACCACGGGCCTGGTGCACGTCGCGGGTGAGGTGTCGACGAGCGCGTACGTCGAGATCCCCGCGATCGTGCGCGACGTCGTGAACCGCATCGGGTACACCTCCAGCGACACCGGCTTCGACGGCGACTCCTGCGGCGTGAGTGTGTCGATCGGCGCGCAGTCCTCCGACATCGCCGCCGGCGTCAACAAGGCGTTCGAGCAGCGCGAGCGCGGCTCCGTCGACCCGCGCGACCTGCAGGGCGCGGGCGATCAGGGCATCATGTTCGGCTTCGCGACGAACGAGACGCCGCAGCTCATGCCGATGGCGGCCTGGACCGCGCACCGCATCGCCGAGCGCCTGGCATCCGTCCGCAAAGACGGCACGCTGCCGTTCCTCCGCCCCGACGGCAAGACGCAGGTCACGCTCGGGTACGACGGACACACGCCGCGCACGGTCGACTCGGTCGTGCTGTCGACGCAGCACCACCCCGACATCTCGCAGGAGGAGCTGCGCGCGCTCGTGCAGGCCGAGGTCATCGACCCCGTGCTGCGCGAGACGGGGCTCGATCTGCCCGACGTGCAGTACTACATCAACCCGGCCGGCCCCTTCGTCATCGGTGGACCGAAGGGCGACGCCGGCCTCACGGGGCGCAAGATCATCATCGACACCTACGGCGGGGCCTCGCGTCACGGTGGCGGCGCCTTCAGCGGCAAGGACCCCTCCAAGGTCGACCGCTCGGCGGCGTACGCCATGCGCTGGGTCGCGAAGAACGCCGTCGCGGCGGGGCTCGCCGACCGTCTCGAGGTGCAGGTCGCCTATGCGATCGGCAAGGCGAACCCGGTGGGTCTGTACGTGGAGTCGTTCGGCACGGCGCGCGTCGCCGATGAGACGATCGTGCACGCCATCCGCGAGGTGTTCGACCTGCGTCCGAAGGCGATCATCGACCAGCTCGACCTGCTGCGCCCGATCTACGCCCAGACAGCGGCCTACGGACACTTCGGCCGTGAGCTGCCCGACTTCACGTGGGAGCGCACCGACCGCGTCGACGCGCTGCGCACCGCCGCCGGACTCTGACGTGAGGGCGCCCGCGCCGGGCGTGCACCGCGTCGCCGCTGCCCTGGCATCCCGTGAACCGCTCCGCCGTGCGCGGCGGAGATCCCGCGGGGCCGCCGAGTGAGTGCCCGCCGCGTCGCGCGGGTCCAGCTCGACTCGCCGGTGCCTCAGCTCGATCGGCTCTTCGACTACGCGATCCCGCATCCTCTGGTCGCCGACATCGTGCCCGGCGTGCGTGTGAAGGTGCCGCTGCGGTCGGCCGGTCGGATGATGGATGCCTTCGTGGTCGAGGTCGTGGCCGACGACGGCACCGAGCGACCGCTGTCGTCGGTGGAGAGCGTCGTCTCGACGATGCCGGTGCTGCCCGAGGGGCTCTTCACCCTCGCCCGCAAGGTCGCGGACCGCGCCGCCGGCTCGGTGAGCGACGTGCTGCGGCTCGCGGTCCCGAAGCGCATGGTGCGGGCCGAGAAGGCCTGGCTCGCCACCCCTCTCCCGGGGACTCCGGTGGTTCCGACCGAGTCGCTCACGCGCGCCGATGCGACGCTGAAACCGTACGGGGGACTCATCGACGCGCTCGACGGCGGCGAGCGCGTCGCGGTCGACGCTCCGCCGCACACCACCGGCGCGCTGCCCCGCGGCGCGTGGGCCGACCTCCTCGCCGCGGCCGCGGTGCACATGCTGGCGCGGGGGCGGAGCGCGGTGCTCGTGGTCCCGGACTACCGCGACCAGGCCCAGCTCATGGCCGCGCTGGCCGACCTCGTGCCGCCCGAAGCCGTCGTGCGCGACGACGCCGACCAGTCCGGTCCCGTGCGCTACGGCCAGTACCTCCGCACCCTGGCGCCGGTTCCGGTGATCGTGGTGGGCCGCCGGTCAGCGGTCTACGCCCCCGCGCACGACACCGGCCTGGTCGCGCTGTGGGACGACGGCGATTCGCTCCTGGCCGAGCCGCTGGCGCCCGGCGTGCACGCGCGCGATGCGGCGCTCGTGCGGCAGGAGCTCGAGGGTTCGGCGCTCGTCTTCGCCGGCCACACCCGCTCGACCGACGTCCAGCGTCTGGTCGAGGTGGGCTACGTCCGGGAGTCGGCACCGGCGCGGCGACAGAGTCCGCGGGTCGTGCTCAGCGCGACACGGGAGGGGGAGTCGCGCACGGCGCGCGTGCCGTCCTCCGCGTTCGCCGCCGCGCGCGAGGCGCTGGCGCAGGGTCCGGTCCTCGTCCAGGTCGCGCGCCCCGGATACGCGCCGTCGCTCGTGTGCGCGGACTGCCGTCGCCCTGCCCGCTGCGCGCACTGCGCCGGCCCCCTGCGAGCAGCTCGACCCGGAGCGGTTCCGGTGTGCGCGTGGTGCGGCCGCAGCGCCCACGCATGGACCTGCGGGCACTGCGGGTCGGTGAAACTGCGGATGGCCTCCTCGGGCAGCGAGCGCACGGCCGACGAGCTGGGCCGGGCCTTCCCGAACACGCGCGTGATCATCGCGGACGGCGCGCATCCGGTGGCGGAGGTGGATCCCGCCCCGGCTCTCGTGATCGCCACGCGCGGGGCCGAGCCGATCGCGCGGGGCGGGTACCGGGCGGTGATCCTCCTCGACGGCGACCGCATGCTGCAGAACGAGGCGCTGCGTGTCGGCGAGCACTGCCTGCGCTGGTGGTCGAACGCCGCCGCCCTCGCCGCTCCCGGCGCGCCGGTGCACCTCGTCGGCGTCGCGGGTCCGGTGGCGCGGGCCCTCGCGACCTGGACGCAGCCGGCCTACGCCCGCGCGGAGCTCGTCGACCGCGCCCCGCTGCGGATGCCGCCCACGGTCCGCGTGGCGAGCGTCGAGGGACACGCCCGGAGCGTCGACACGCTCCTCGCCGAGCTGCGGGAGGCCGTGCCGGATCTCGACCCCTTGGCCGTCCTCGGCCCGGTCGACACGTCCACGGGCCCCGACACCCCGACGTCCCGCGCGCTCGTGCGGTTCGACTACGCGCACGGCCGCGCCGTCGCCGACGCCCTTCGCGCCGGGGTGATCGCGGATGCCCTGCGCGCGCGCAAGTCGACGAAGGAGAAGGGACCGAGGCCGCGGAATACACTCAGAGTGCGGCTCGACCTCCCCGAGCCCGACCTCTGAGCGCCGCCGCCCGGTCCCACCCACCCGCATCCGAAGCGTGAGGAGAACCATGCGCCTCGTCTTCGCCGGCACCCCCGCCGTCGCCGTCCCCTCCCTGCGCGCGCTGGCCGCGGGTCCGCACGAGATCGCCGCCGTCGTCACCCGTTCCGACGCGCCGCTCGGCCGCAAACGCGTCCTGACGCCCTCCCCGGTCGCGCTGGCGGCGGAGGAGCTCGGCATCCCGACGATCAAGACCGACCGCCTGGATGCCGAGGCCACCGCGCGCATCGCCGCGCTCGCCCCCGAACTCGGCGTCATCGTCGCGTACGGCGGTCTCGTGCGCGAGCCGCTGCTGTCGGCGCCCGCGCACGGATGGATCAACCTGCACTTCTCGCTCCTCCCGCGCTGGCGCGGCGCCGCCCCCGTGCAGCGGGCGCTGATCGCCGGCGATCGCGAGACCGGGGCGAGCGTCTTCCAGCTGGTGGCCGAACTGGATGCCGGCGACGTCTTCGCCGAGGAGCGCTACGCGGTGCCGTGGAACGCCACCGCGGGCGACGTGCTCGACGCCCTCGCCGAGGTCGGCGCCCCGCTGCTCGCGCGCGTCGTGGACGGGATCGCCGACGGTTCGGCGGTCGCGACCCCGCAGGCCGGCGAGCCGACCCTGGCCCCGAAACTGACGCTCGACGACGGCGCCCTGGACTTCTCCTCGGATGCCGAGACACTCCGTGCGCGGATCGCGGGTGTCACGCCCGAGCCCGGCGCCCACACCACGGTCGACGGAGCACGGTTCAAGGTGCTGCGGGCCGGGGCGAGCACGGCGGATCCGATCCCACCCGGCCGGGTCGTGGCATCCGGTCGCGAGATCCTCGTGGGGACGGCGACCTCCCCGCTGCGACTCGAGACCGTGCAACCCGCGGGCAAGGGCGCGATGCCTGCCGGCGACTGGTTCCGGGGTCTGCGCGTCGAGAACCCGGTGCTGGGCTCATGAGCGTCCAGGGAGCGCGCGCCGTCGCGTACGACGTGCTGCGGGCGGTCTCCGCCGACGAGGCGTACGCGAACCTGTCGCTGCCGCACGCGATCGAGCGGGCGAGACTGGATGCCAAGGACGCCGGCCTCGCGACGGAGTTGACGTACGGCACGCTGCGACGGCGCGGAACGTACGACGCGATCATCGCCGCGGCGGCGGACCGGACCGTGGACCGTATCGACCCGCCGGTGCTCGACGCGCTGCGGCTCGGCGTCCACCAGTTGCTGTCGACGCGCGTCGCCTCGCACGCCGCCGTCAACGAGTCGGTCGAACTCGCCCGACGGCACGGCGGCGGGCGCGGGGCGGCGGGATTCGCGAACGCCGTCCTGCGGCGTGTGTCGCGCGAGACGCCGGGGCACTGGATGGCGCGCATCACCTCGGCCGCCCGCAGCGACGACGAACGAATCGGACTGACGACCTCCCACCCGGTGTGGATCGTCCGCGCGTTCCGTCGCGCCCTCGCGGCCGAGGGGCGCGCCGACGAGCTCGACGCCCTCCTGGCCGCCGACAACGACGCCCCGCGGGTGGCGATGGTCGCGCTGCCGGGTCTGGCCGAGATCCCCGACGACGCCCGTCCCGCCCGATTCGCGCCGACGGCGTTCACGACCCGCGGGGGCGACCCCGAGGCGCTCATCCGCGCGTCGGACGGTCGCCTCCGCGTGCAGGACGAGGGTTCGCAGCTCGCCGCCCTGGCCCTCAGTCGCGTACGGCCGATCGCGGCCGGGGAGCGGTGGCTCGACCTGTGCGCCGGCCCGGGCGGCAAGACCGCGCTGCTGGCGGCGGAGGCCCTCGCGGGCGGCGCCCGACTGGATGCCAACGAGATCTCGCCGCACCGTGCCGGGCTGGTGCGCCGGGCCGTGGCATCCGTCCCGCTCGAGGTCGACGTGACCGAGGAGGACGGCCGCGACCGCGCGGCGCGAGCGGCGGGGGAGTACGACCGCATCCTCGTCGACGCTCCGTGCACGGGCATCGGGGCGCTGCGGCGTCGACCCGAGGCGCGGTGGCGGAAGAGTCCCGCCGACGTCCCCGACCTCACGGCGCTGCAGCTCGAGCTCGTGCGGGCGGGTCTCGGCGCGCTGAAGCCGGGCGGGGTGCTGGCGTACGTGACGTGCTCCCCGCACCTGGCGGAGACGTCCGGAGTTCTGGCCGAGGTGCGCCGCGAGTTCGGCGACACCGTCGAGGAGCTCGACGCCCGCGCCGTGGTGCGCGACATCGCCGGGCCCGACATCGACCTGCCCGCGCAGGCCGACGGCTCGCTCCGCGCCCAGCTGTGGCCTCACCGCCACGGCACCGACGCCATGTCGATCGCGCTGCTGCGGCGCGCGTGAGGCCCGTCGCTCGCATAATGGTCGGGTGCCCTCCGACACCCCCCGCATCAATCCGAGCATCCTCGCCGCCGACTTCGTGAACATGCAGGCGGAGCTCGCCCGCATCTCCGGGGCCGACTTCGTGCACGTCGACGTCATGGACAACCACTTCGTGCCGAACCTCACCTTCGGTCCGCAGATGGTCGGTCGCATCCAGGAGACGAGCCCGGTGCCGCTGGACGTGCACCTGATGATCGACGACCCCGACCGGTGGGCGCCGGAGTACGCCGAGCTGGGCGCGGCATCCGTCACCTTCCACCTCGAGGCCGCCGCGTCGCCCGTCGCGCTCGCGCGGACGCTCCGCTCGATCGGCGCCCGCGCCGGGGTGGCCGTGAAGCCCGCCACGCCCGTGGAGAACCTGTTCGACGTGCTCAACGAGTTCGACCAGATCCTGGTGATGACGGTGGAGCCCGGCTTCGGCGGTCAGTCGTTCATGCCCGAGACGATGCCCAAGCTCCGCACGCTCGCCGACGAGGCGAAGCGCCGCGGGTCGAGCGTGTGGCTCCAGGTCGACGGCGGCATCGGCGAGTCCACGATCGCGCAGGCCGCCGAGGCCGGGGCGGACACGTTCGTCGCCGGGTCCGCGGTGTTCGGCGCGGAGGATCCCGACCGGGCGATCCAGTCGCTGCGGTCCGCCGCCGCGCGCCACGCGCACTGAGCCGCCGCGCTGACCCGCCGCCCGCGCTGCGCACCCCCGCCCTCGCCGTCATCCCCCTCCCGCGATAAACGGCATCGGCGGCGTGAAACTGGACGTCCCGTCGTTTCTCGTCGCGGATGCCGTTTATCGCGGTGAAGCATGACGCACAACGCCGCACGGCACCCGGGGGCAGACCGTGCCGACAGCCGGGGCGCCGCCGAGCCGATACCCTAGACAGGTGAAGACCTTCGACGACCTGTTCGCCGAGCTCAGTGCCAAGGCCGTCGAGCGCCCCGCCGGCTCCGGAACCGTGGCCCAGCTCGATGCCGGCGTGCACGCCATCGGCAAGAAGATCGTCGAGGAAGCCGCCGAGGTCTGGATGGCTGCCGAGTACGAGTCCGACGAGGCCGCAGCCGAGGAGATCTCGCAGCTGCTGTACCACCTGCAGACGCTCATGCTCGCGAAGGGCCTGACGCTCGCAGACGTCTACCGACATCTCTGAGCCGCTGCCTTCCCCCTCTCGCTCACGAACCACGAAAGCCCCCGTCATGCTGCGAATCGCCGTGCCGAACAAGGGGTCGCTCGCCGAGACCGCCGCCGAGATGCTCTCGGAGGCCGGATACACCGGACGTCGCGACTCGAAAGACCTGTACACCGTCGACCCCGTCAACGAGGTCGAGTTCTTCTACCTCCGCCCGCGTGACATCGCGACGTACGTCGGCTCCGGGGCCCTCGACGTCGGCATCACCGGGCGCGACCTGCTGCTGGACGCCCGGATGCCGGGCGCCCGCGAGGTCGAGTCGCTCGGCTTCGCCGGTTCCACGTTCCGCTTCGCCGGCCGGCCGGGCCGGTTCACCGACGTCGAGGACCTGCAGGGTCTCCGCGTCGCCACCGCCTACCCGGGCCTCGTCGACGCGTTCCTCGACGAGCGCGGCGTGGCCGTCGACATCGTGCCGCTGGACGGCGCCGTCGAGTCCGCGGTGCAGTTGGGCGTGGCGGATGCCGTGGCCGACGTCGTCTCGACCGGGACGACGCTGCGCCAGGCGGGGCTCGAGATCTTCGGTCCTGTGCTGCTCGAATCGGACGCGGTCCTGATCTCCGGCCCGAACGAGGTCGAGGGCACCGAGACGCTGCTCCGGCGCCTGCGCGGTGTCCTGGCCGCTCGGAAATACGTGCTCATCGACTACGACCTCCCCGCCGCTCTCGTCGAGCAGGCGATCGCCGTCGCTCCCGGCCTGGAGTCGCCGACGATCTCGCCCCTCCGCGACCCCGAGTGGGTCGCCGTGCGCGTGATGAGCCCCCGCCGCGACGTCAACCGCGTCATGGACGAGCTGTACGCGATCGGCGCCCGGGCGATCCTGGTGACCGAGATCCTCGCCGCGAGGCTCTGATGACGCTCGCCCGCCGCGTCATCCCGTGCCTCGACGTGGCCGCCGGCCGCGTCGTGAAGGGCGTGAACTTCCTCGACCTGCGCGACATGGGCGACCCGGTCGAGCTGGCGAAGCTGTACTTCGACCAAGGCGCCGATGAGATCACCTTCCTCGACGTGACCGCGACCGTCGACGAGCGCTCCACGACCTACGACGTCGTCCGCCGCACCGCGGAACAGGTCTTCATCCCGCTGACCGTCGGCGGAGGAGTCCGCTCCGCCGAGGACGTCGCCCGCCTGCTCTCCGTCGGCGCCGACAAGATCGGCGTGAATTCCGCGGCGATCGCCCGCCCGGCGCTGATCGACGAGATCGCCGACCGCTTCGGCGCGCAGGTGGTCGTGCTGTCGCTCGACGTGAAGCGCGCGGCATCCACCCCCTCCGGCTTCGTCGTGACGACCCACGGCGGCCGCACCGAGACGACGCTCGACGCGCTCGACTGGGCTCGCGAGGCCGTCGAACGCGGTGCCGGCGAGCTGCTGGTCAACTCCATCGACGCCGACGGGACCAAGCAGGGTTTCGACCTCGAGCTCGTCCGCCTCATGCGCGAGGTCGCCGCGGTGCCGGTGATCGCCTCGGGCGGCGCGGGCGCTCTCGAGCACTTCGCCCCGGCCGTCGAGGCGGGCGCCGACGCCGTGCTCGCGGCATCCGTGTTCCACTCCGGCCAGCTCACGGTCGGCCAGGTCAAGGACGCGATGGCGGCCGAGGGGATCGAGGTGCGCCGATGAACGTCGAAGCGTTCGACCGTGTGAAGTACGACGACCAGGGACTCGCGACCGCGGTCGTCCAGCAGTTCGACACGCGCGAGGTGCTCATGGTCGGGTGGATGGATGCCGAGGCCCTGCGCCGCACGCTCACCACCGGCCGCGTGACGTTCTGGTCGCGCTCGCGCCAGGAGTACTGGCGCAAGGGCGACACGTCCGGGCACATCCAGATCGTCAAGGGTGCGCGTCTCGACTGCGACGGCGACACCCTGCTGCTGGAGGTCGACCAGGTCGGAGCCGCCTGCCACACCGGCGACCACACGTGCTTCGACGCCACCGACCTCGAACCCGTCGTGGGGCAGCTCTGATGCGCCGAGCGCGTTCGCTGTCCGTTGTCGGGATGCTTCTCGCCGGCGCTCTCGGCGTCATCTCGTCGACCCAGACGTGGATCGACGTGACCCTCGCCGACGGCGCTCAGCAGACCCTCGCGGTGCCGGGCTCCGACGCGGTGCCGGTGCTGACACCCCTCAGCCTCGCCGCGTTGGCCCTCGGTGCCGCGCTGTCGATCGTCGGTCCGGTGCTGCGCTACGTGCTCGGCGTCATCGCGCTCGCGATCGCGGGGGCCGTGGGAGTCGCGACCGCCGTCCTGCTCCTCACGTTGCCGGTCTCGGCGACCGCGGCGACGGTCACGAAAGCGACCGGGATCTCGGGAACGGATGCCGTCGCCGACCTCGTGGCGTCCATGGCGCTCACCCCGTGGCCCGCGGTCACGCTGCTGGCCGAGCTGATCCTGGCCGCCGCAGCGGTGTTCGCGCTCGTCACGGCCCGGCGGTGGCAGGGGAGCGCGGGTCGGAAGTACCGCACCGCCGCCGACGCGCCTGCGGACGCCTCCCGTCCCCACGACGCCATCGACTCGTGGGACGACCTGTCGCGGGGCTCCGACCCCACGGCCTGACCGAGACCTTCGGTCGATATCGAGAGGTCGGCGGGGTCCCGCCGCCGCGCTTCGATAGACTGGTCGCACGCTGTTCCCCGCGCTCGCGCGCGACTCGAAGGAGATTCATGAGCAACCCCATCGGCGATCCCGGCCACGGACACTCGCCCGCCGCCTGGACGGCCGTGATCATCATGCTCCTCGCGATCACGCTGGGCACGCTGTTCTTCTGGCTCGACATGCCGGTCCTCGTGTGGGCCTCGGTGGGCCTCCTGCTCGTGGGCGCCATCGTCGGCTGGGCGATGACCAAGGCGGGCTACGGCGCCAACGGCGCGAAGTCGAACCCGAAGGCCCACTGACCGTGCTGGCCGATCTCACGGCCGGAGCGGTAGAGGACGCCGAACGGCGCGCCGAAGCACGGCCGTTGGCCGCCGTCGAGCGCGACGCGCTCGCGCAGACCCCTGCGCGGGATGCGCTGGCCATGCTCGCCCCCGCCGACCGCGTGAAGATCATCGCCGAGGTCAAGCGGGCGAGCCCCTCGCGCGGGGATCTCGCCGCGATCCCCGACCCGGCACGCCAGGCCCGCCTGTACGAAGAGGGCGGCGCCTCCGCGATCTCGGTCCTCACCGAGGGGCGGAAGTTCAAGGGCAGCCTCGCCGACCTTGAGGCCGTCCGCGCCGCGGTGTCGGTTCCGGTCCTGCGCAAGGACTTCCTCGCGACCCCGTACCAGGTGCTCGAAGCCCGCGCGTCGGGCGCCGATCTGGTCCTGCTGATCGTCGCGGCGCTCGACCAGAAGACGCTCACCGAGCTCTACCGTCTCGCCACCGACCTCGGCATGGCTGCGCTCGTCGAGACGCACTCCGCCGACGAGCTGGAGCGGGCGGGCGAGCTGGGCGCGAAGCTCATCGGCGTCAACGCCCGCAACCTCTCGACCTTCGAGCTCGACCGCGACCTCTTCGGCTCGCTCACCGAGCGCTTCCCCGCGGATGCCGTGAAGATCGCCGAATCCGCTGTCCTCGCCCCCGCCGACGTCGCCCACTACCGCGCCGCCGGCGCCGACGTCGTCCTCGTCGGCGAGGCGCTCGTGACCGGCGATCCCGTCGCGACCCTCCGCGCGTTCCTCCAGGAGACTGCATGACCACCGTCAGCCTGCGCGACCAGAAGGGGCCGTTCTTCGGCGACTTCGGCGGCCGCTACATGCCCGAATCCCTGATCGCCGCGATCGACGAGCTCACCGGGGTGTGGGAGGCCGCGATGGCCGATCCCGAATTCCTCGCGGAGCTGAAGGCCCTGCTGCACGACTACGCCGGGCGCCCGTCGGTGCTCACCGAAGTGCCCCGTTTCGCCGCGCACGCCGGGGGTGCCCGGGTGTTCCTCAAGCGTGAAGACCTGAACCACACCGGCTCGCACAAGATCAACAACGTCCTCGGCCAGGCGCTCCTCACCAAGCGTCTGGGCAAGACCCGCGTGATCGCGGAGACCGGTGCCGGACAGCACGGGGTCGCCACCGCGACCGCCGCGGCCCTCTTCGGCCTGGACTGCGTCATCTACATGGGCGAGGTCGACACCGAGCGTCAGGCCCTCAACGTCGCACGCATGCGCCTCCTCGGCGCCGAGGTCGTTCCGGTCACCACCGGTTCCCGCACCCTGAAGGACGCCATCAACGAGGCGTACCGCGACTGGGTGTCCACCGTCGAGACGACCAACTACATCTTCGGCACCGCCGCGGGCCCGCACCCGTTCCCGGCGATGGTGCGCGACTTCCAGAAGATCATCGGCGAGGAGACCCGCGCCGAGTTCCTCGAACGCCTCGGACGCCTCCCCGACGCCGTGTTCGCGTGCGTGGGCGGGGGATCGAACGCGATCGGCATGTTCGACGCGTTCCTCGACGACGAGGGCGTCGCCCTCTACGGCGTCGAGGCGGCCGGCGACGGGGTCGACACCCCCCAGCACGCCGCTTCGATCGAGCGCGGTCGCCCCGGCGTGCTGCACGGCGCCCGCACCTACGTGCTGCAGGACGAGGACGGCCAGACCACCGAGTCCCACTCGATCTCCGCGGGCCTCGATTATCCGGGCGTCGGACCCGAGCACGCGTGGCTCGCCGACATCGGCCGAGCGAAGTACATCCCGGCGACCGACGACGAGGCGATGCAGGCCCTTCGCCTGCTCTCGCGCACCGAGGGGATCATCCCCGCGATCGAGTCCGCCCACGCCCTGGCCGGTGCCCTCCGCATCGGCAAGGAGCTCGGGCCGGATGCCATCATCGCGGTGAACCTCTCGGGACGCGGCGACAAGGACATGGACACCGCCGCCCGCTACTTCGACCTGTACGACGCCGAGCACGCCCCGCCGCCCGAGGGCCGCCCCGCGCAGACCGCGGGCGCCGAGGCCGTGGCATCCGCCGCCGGTTCGCCGGTCGAGGTCACGCCGGCTCCGGACGCCGCGAGCGGTGCGGGGGTCGAGCTGTGACCTCGCGCGTCTCCGCGGCGATCGACGCCGCTCACGCCGCCGGCCGCGGTGCCCTCGTCGGGTATCTGCCCGCGGGCTTCCCCGACGTCCCCACGAGCATCGAAGCGGCCGTCGCGCTGGCGGAGTCCGGTGTCGACGTGATCGAGCTCGGTCCGCCCTACAGCGACCCCGTGATGGACGGCCTCGTCATCCAGGAGGCCACGCAGACGGCGCTCGCCAACGGATTCCGCATGCGCGACCTCTTCACGATCATCCGCGAGATCACCGCGCGCACCGACGTGCCGGTGCTCGTGATGACGTACTGGAACCTCGTCGAGCAGTACGGGGTCGAACGCTACGCCGATGACCTGCTCACCGCGGGCGGCGCCGGGCTGATCACGCCCGACATCACGCCGGACGCCGCGTCGGCGTGGATCGCCGTGAGCGAGCGCACCGGCCTCGACCGGGTGTTCCTCGCCGCGCCGACCTCGACGGACGAGCGCCTCGACATGATCGTGAAGGCCTCGACGGGCTTCGTGTACACGGTCTCGACGATGGGCATCACGGGGGAGCGGGCGCAGCTGGATGCCGCGGCCCGCGGCCTCGTGGAGCGTCTCCGCGCCCACGGAGCCGCGCACGCCTGCGTCGGCATCGGCATCTCCAACGCGGAGCAGGTGGCCGGGGTCATCGAGTACGCGGACGGCGCGATCGTCGGTACGGCCCTCGTGAAGGCCCTCCGCGACGGCGGAGTCGACGCCCTGCGCGAGCTCGCCCGAGAGCTGTCGGACGGCACGACGCGGCGCGCTTAGACTCGTCTTCATGACGTTCGCCCTCTCGAGCGCCGCCTCCGGCGTGCTCGCCAGCATCCCGAGCCCCTCGATCTCGTACATCGATCTCGGACCCCTGCGCATCCACTTCTATGCCCTGTGCATCGTCGCGGGCATCATCGTGGCGGTGTTCCTCACGAACGCGCGCCTGACGCGTCGCGGGGCCGAGAAGTGGGTCGTCATCGACATCTGCCTGCTGGCGGTGCCCATCGCGATCGTCTTCGCGCGGATCTATCACGTGGTCACGCACCTGGGCTTCTACTTCGGCCCGGGGTCCAACCCGTGGAACCCGTTCCAGCCCGGCTCCGTGTGGGCCATCTGGGAGGGCGGCATCGCCATCTACGGCGCGCTGATCGGCGGCGCGCTGGGCGCCTGGCTCGGCTGCAAGTGGACCGGCATCCGCTTCTGGACCTTCGCCGACGCGCTGGCCCCGGGCCTCATCATCGCGCAGGCCATGGGCCGTTTCGGCAACTGGTTCAACCAGGAGCTCTTCGGCCAGCCGACCGACCTCCCGTGGGGCCTCGAGATCGCCTCGCCGAACTCGGCGATCCCCGTCGGACTGCCAGCCGGCACTCTTTTCCAGCCGACTTTCGCCTACGAAGTCATCTGGAACCTGCTCGGCGCCGCGGTCATCCTGTGGGTCGGGAAGCGGTTCACCCTGCAGTGGGGCAAGCAGTTCGCCGTGTACCTCGTCTGGTACAGCGCGGGCCGGATCGTCTGGGAATCCATCCGGATCGACCCGAGCGACATCATCCTCGGCCTGCGGACCAACGTCTGGGCCGCGATCTTCGGCGTGGTCCTCGGCATCGTGATCTTCATCGTGCAGACGCGCCGCCACCACGGCCTGGAGCCCTCGCCGTACCAGCCGGGGCGCGAGGGCAAGGCTCCCGGGGCTGTAGACTCGACCGACCCCACTGACTTCGTCGACGTGAGCGAGCCGCCCGCGACGAACGACACCGTCGGCACCAGCGCCACAAGCAGCCCCGCCACGAAGTAACTCCCTGGGCCGACGTCGTCCCATTCGCAGCATCAACGTGAGGACGGTTGGTATGGCTTCGAGCTCCCGTTCCGGCGCCGTCGGCGGCGCTTTCCCCGCCCGGCAGGGCATGTACGACCCGGCATTCGAGAAGGACGCCTGTGGTCTCGCCATGGTGGCGACGCTCCGTGGCGCGCCCGGGCACGACATCATCGACCTGGCGCTGACGGCGCTCCGCAACCTCGAGCACCGTGGTGCCATCGGGTCGGATGCCGGCACCGGCGACGGCGCGGGCATCCTGACGCAGATGCCCGATGCGTTCCTGCGCGCGGTGGTCGACTTCGACCTGCCCCCCGTGGGGGAGTACGCCGCGGGTCTCGTCTTCCTGCCCCTCGGTCACGAGGAGCGGGCGGCGCAGAAGGCCGGCATCGAGAAGCTCGCCGCCGCCGAGAACCTGACGGTCCTCGGATGGCGCGAGGTTCCGACCGAGCCCGAGAACCTCGGCAAGCTCGCGTTCGAGGCGCGCCCGGCATTCGAGCAGCTGTTCGTCTCGCACCCCGCGGTGGGCGACCAGGCCGCGCTGTCGGGCATCGCGCTCGACCGCCGCGTGTACCGCCTGCGCAAGCGCGCCCGTCACGAGCTCGACGCCTATTTCGTGTCGCTGTCCAGCCGCACCCTCGGGTACAAGGGCATGGTCACCACGCTGCAGCTCGAGCCGTTCTACCCCGATCTGCAGGACGAGCGCTTCGCCTCCGAGCTCGCCGTCGTCCACTCGCGGTACTCCACGAACACGTTCCCGTCCTGGCCGCTCGCCCAGCCGCTGCGCATGCTCGCGCACAACGGTGAGATCAACACCGTCAAGGGCAACCGCAACTGGATGCGCGCGCGTCAGTCGCAGCTCGAATCCGAGCTGATCGGCGACGTGCGTCCGCTGCTGCCCATCTGCACGGAGGGAGCGAGCGACTCGGCATCCTTCGACGAGGTGCTCGAGCTCCTGACCCTCACCGGTCGCAGCCTCCCGCACGCGATCATGATGATGGTGCCCGAGGCGTACGAGAAGCAGGCGACGATCGACCCCGATCTCCGTGCCTTCTACGACTACCACTCGATGCAGATGGAACCGTGGGACGGCCCGGCCGCTCTGATCTTCACGGACGGCACGCTCGTGGGTGCGACCCTCGACCGCAACGGTCTGCGTCCGGGGCGCTGGACCGAGACCACCGACGGCCTCGTCGTCATCGGATCCGAGACCGGCGTGCTCGACTTCGCGCCCGAGCGCATCAAGCGGCGCGGACGTCTGCAGCCCGGCCGCATGTTCCTCGTCGACACGGCCGAGCGCCGCATCGTGGAGGACGAGGAGATCAAGGCGAGCCTCGCCGCCCTCGAGCCGTGGCAGGAGTGGGTCGACGCCGGCCGCGTCAAGCTCAGCGAGCTGCCCGAGCGCGAGCACATCGTGCACCCCATCGCCTCGATCACCCGTCGCCAGCGCACGTTCGGCTACACCGAAGAGGAAGTGCGGCTGCTGCTCACGCCGATGGGCCAGAACGGCACCGAGCCGCTCGGTGCGATGGGCAGCGACGCTCCCGTCGCCGTGCTCAGCGACCGCCCGCGTCTGCTGTTCGACTACTTCACGCAGCAGTTCGCGCAGGTCACGAACCCGCCGCTGGACTCGATCCGCGAAGAGGTCGTCACGTCGCTGTCGCTCGGCCTCGGCCCCGAGCGCAACCTGCTCGACTGGGGTCCGGAGCACACGCGCACCGTGACGCTCGACTTCCCCGTGATCGACAACGACGAGCTCGCCAAGATCCAGCACATCGACACCGCTCTGCCCGGGCGGTCCTCCGTCACGGTGCGCGGTCTCTACCGGGTCGAGGCCGGTCACAAGGGGCTGCAGAAGCGTCTGACGCAGATGTGCAACGAGGTCGACCAGGCGATCGAGGACGGCGCCGAGTTCATCGTGCTCAGCGACCGCGACTCCAACAAGGACCTCGCTCCCATCCCGTCGCTGCTGATGCTCGCCGCCGTGCACCACCACCTCATCCGCAAAGAGACGCGGATGAAGGTCGGGCTCGTCGTCGAGGCGGGCGACGTGCGCGAGGTGCACCACATCGCGACCCTCATCGGGTACGGCGCGTCCGCCGTCAACCCGTACCTCGCCATGGAGACCGTCGAGTACCTCGTGCGGGCCGGCTTCATCACCGGCGTGACCCCCGAGAAGGCCGTCAAGAACCTGATCTACGCGCTCGGCAAGGGCGTGTTGAAGATCATGTCGAAGATGGGCATCTCGACCGTGTCGTCCTACGCGGGCGCGCAGGTGTTCGAGGCGGTCGGCCTCTCGCGCGAGTTCGTCGACGCCTACTTCACCGGCACCGAGACCAAGCTCGGCGGCGTGGGGCTCGACGTCATCGCGGCGGAGAACGCCGCGCGGCACGAGTACGCCTACCCCGAGGACGCCGCGGCCCGCGCGCACGAGCGCCTGTGGACCGGTGGCGAGTACCAGTGGCGTCGCGACGGTGCCCCGCATCTGTTCAACCCCGACACCGTGTTCCGTCTGCAGCACGCCACGCGCGAGCGCCGTTACGACATCTTCCGCGAGTACACGAAGCTCATCGACGACCAGGCCCACGAGCTGAAAACCCTGCGCGGCCTGTTCTCGTTGCGCACCGGTCAGCGGCCGCCCGTTCCGATCGACGAGGTCGAGTCGGTGTCGGCGATCGTGAAGCGCTTCTCCACGGGGGCCATGAGCTACGGCTCCATCTCCCAGGAGGCGCACGAGACCCTCGCGATCGCGATGAACCGCATCGGCGGGAAGTCGAACACGGGCGAGGGCGGCGAAGACGTCGACCGCCTGCTCGACCCCGCGCGCCGCAGCGCCATCAAGCAGGTGGCCTCCGGTCGATTCGGCGTGACAAGCCTGTACCTCACCGAGGCGGACGACATCCAGATCAAGCTCGCTCAGGGCGCCAAGCCCGGCGAGGGCGGTCAGCTGCCGCCGACGAAGGTGTACCCGTGGGTCGCGCGCACCCGTCACGCGACGGCGGGCGTCGGGCTGATCTCGCCGCCGCCGCACCACGACATCTACTCGATCGAAGACCTCAAGCAGCTGATCTTCGACCTCAAGCGCGCGAACCCGTCGGCCCGCATCCACACCAAGCTCGTCAGCCAGTCGGGCATCGGCGCGGTCGCCGCGGGTGTGGCGAAGGCACTGAGCGACGTCATCCTCGTCTCCGGGCAGGACGGCGGCACCGGTGCGAGCCCGATGAACTCGCTCAAGCACGCGGGAACGCCGTGGGAGCTGGGCCTCGCGGAGACGCAGCAGACGCTCATGCTCAACGGCATGCGCGACCGCGTCGTGGTGCAGGTGGACGGTCAGATGAAGACCGGCCGCGACGTCATCATCGGCGCCCTCCTCGGCGCCGAGGAGTTCGGTTTCGCCACCGCTCCGCTGGTCGTCTCCGGCTGCATCATGATGCGCGTCTGCCACCTCGACACCTGCCCCGTGGGCGTCGCGACGCAGAACCCCGTCCTGCGTCAGCGGTTCAACGGCAAGGCCGAGTACGTCGTGAACTTCATGGAGTTCATCGCGCAGGAGGTGCGCGAGTACCTCGCCGCCCTCGGCTACCGCTCGATCGACGAGATCGTCGGCCGCACCGAGCTCCTCGACGTCAACGGCGCCGTGGAGCACTGGAAGGCGCGGGGTCTCGACCTCGCCCCCATCCTGGAGGGTCCGCGCTTCGCCGACGACGAGCCGCGTCGTCACGCCCGCGCGCAGAACCACGAGCTCGAGGAGCACTTCGACGTGCAGCTCCTGGAGCGCGCGCAGGACGTCGTCGCGCACGGCGGTCAGATCACGATCGAGCTGCCCGTGCGCAACACCGCGCGCGCCGTGGGGACCATGCTCGGCCATCACGTCACCAAGGCGCACGGAGAGCACGGTCTGCCCGACGGGTCGATCGACGTGCGCCTCACGGGCTCCGCGGGACAGTCCTTCGGCGCGTTCATGCCCTCGGGCATCACGCTGCGCCTCGAGGGCGACTCGAACGACTACGTCGGAAAGGGCCTCTCCGGGGGGAAGATCGTCGTCCGTCCGCCGCGCGGCTCGACGTTCGCGGCATCCGAGAACGTCATCGCCGGCAACGTCATCGGCTACGGCGCGACACAGGGGCAGATGTTCCTCAACGGTGTCGTGGGGGAGCGGTTCCTCGTCCGCAACTCCGGCGCCACCGCGGTCGTCGAGGGTGTGGGCGACCACGCGCTCGAGTACATGACCGGTGGTCTCGCCGTCATCCTCGGGGCGACCGGCCGCAACCTCGGCGCCGGCATGTCCGGCGGACAGGCGTACGTCTACAAGCTCGACACCGACCTGGTGAACCGGGAGGCCGTGGCATCCGGTGAGCTCGAACTCGGACCCCTCGGTTCGGGGGATGCCGAGATCCTGCGCGACCTGCTCGAGAAGCACGTCGCGGAGACCGATTCCACGCTGGCCCGTCGTCTGCTGGACGACTTCGAGGCCGAGGTGGAGAACTTCGTCCGGGTGCTGCCGCGCGACTACGCCGCTGTGCTGCAGACCCGCCAGGAGGCTGTCACCGAGGGGCTCGACCCCGACGGCGACGTCGTCTGGAAGCGCATTCTGGAGGTGACGGGTGGCTGACCCGAAGGGCTTTCTCAAGGTCACGGAGCGCGAGCTTCCGAAGCGTCGGCCGGTGCCGGTGCGCATCATGGACTGGAAAGAGGTGTACGAGCCGGGGGATTCGGCCGTCATCAAGCGCCAGGCCGGCCGGTGCATGGACTGCGGCATCCCGTTCTGCCATCAGGGCTGCCCGCTCGGGAACCTGATCCCCGAGTGGAACGACCTCACCTGGCGCGGCGAGGGCCGCTCCGCGATCGAGCGTCTGCACGCGACGAACAACTTCCCGGAGTTCACCGGCCGGCTGTGCCCCGCGCCGTGCGAGAGCTCGTGCGTGCTGGGCATCAACCAGCCCGCGGTCACGATCAAGCAGGTCGAGGTCTCGATCATCGATGAGGCGTTCGGCAACGGCTGGGTCGAGCCCGAGCCGCCGGAGCGCCTCACGGGGAAGACCGTGGCCGTCGTCGGGTCCGGTCCCGCCGGCCTCGCCGCCGCCCAGCAGCTCACCCGTGCGGGTCACACGGTGGCCGTCTACGAGCGCGACGACCGCATCGGCGGCCTGCTGCGCTACGGCATCCCGGACTTCAAGATGGAGAAGCGGCACCTCGAGCTGCGGCTGCGGCAGATGCAGGCCGAGGGCACCCGCTTCCGCGCGGGCGTGGAGATCGGCACCGACATCTCGTGGAGCGACCTGCGCGCCCGCTACGACGCCGTCGTGGTGGCCACCGGGTCGACGGTCCCGCGCGACCTCCCGATCCCGGGCCGCGACCTGGACGGCGTGCACTTCGCGATGGAGTACCTCGTCGAGGGCAACAAGGCCGTCGCGGGCGACCAGGTGCCGCAGCAGATCACCGCGCACGGCAAGCACGTCGTGGTCATCGGCGGCGGCGACACCGGCGCGGACTGCATCGGGACCGCGCACCGCCAGGGAGCGCTCAGCGTCACCAACCTGGCGATCGGGAAGCAGCCGCCGTCGGAGCGCCCGGCCGAGCAGCCGTGGCCGATGATGCCGAACCTGTTCGAGATGGCCTCCGCGCACGAAGAGGGCGGGGAGCGCACGTTCCTCGCCTCGACGGTGGAGTTCCTCGGCAACGAGGCGGGCGAGGTGCGGGCGCTGCGCGTGGCCGAGACGGAGTACGTCGACGGCCGCCGCGTCCCCAAGAGCGGCACCGAGCGCGAGATCCCCGCCGATCTCGTCCTCATCGCCATGGGCTTCACCGGCCCCGAGCGCGAGTACCTCGAGCAGCAGCTCGGCGCGCAGTTCACCGCGCGCGGCAACGTCGAGCGCGACGCCACGTACGCGACGACCGCTCCGGGGGTCTTCGTCGCCGGTGACGCCGGGCGCGGTCAGTCGCTCATCGTGTGGGCGATCGCGGAGGGCCGCGCCGCGGCCGCCGAGGTCGACACGTTCCTCATGGGCGAGACGGTGCTCCCGGCACCCGTCAAGCCCACCGATGTCGCCATCGGCCTCCTGCCCGCCTAAGCTGGCAAGGGCCGATCGGCCACTTCCCGAATATCCTCACGGAGCTTGAAAACGGATGAGACGCGCCAAGATCGTCGCAACCCTCGGCCCCGCCACGTCGTCGTATGAGATGGTTCGCGCCATCATCGACGCCGGGGTGGACGTCGCCCGACTGAACCTGAGCCACGGAGACTACTCCGTGCACGATGCCAACTTCGCCAACGTGCGCAAGGCGGCAGAGGACGCGGGCCGCCCGGTCGCGGCCCTCGTCGACCTCCAGGGTCCGAAGATCCGCCTCGGCAAGTTCGAGAACGGTCCGCACGACCTCGCCCCCGGCGACATCTTCAAGATCACGATCGAGGACATCCTCGGCACGAAGGAGATCGTCGGCACGACGTTCAAGGGCCTGCCCCAGGACGTCAAGCCCGGCGACTTCCTCCTCATCGACGACGGCAAGGTCCGCGTGGAGGTCGTCGAGACCGACGGCACCGTCGTGACCACCAAGGTCATCGTCGGCGGCCCGGTGTCCAACAACAAGGGCATCAACCTCCCCGGTGTCGCCGTCAACGTCCCCGCGCTGAGCGACAAGGACGAGGCCGACCTCCGCTGGGGCCTGCGTGCCGGCGCCGACCTCATCGCGCTGTCCTTCGTGCGGGATGCCAAGGACATCGAGCGCGTGCACGAGATCATGGGCGAAGAGGGCCGGTACATCCCGGTCATCGCCAAGATCGAGAAGCCGCAGGCGGTCGACAACCTCGAGGAGATCATCGACGCGTTCGACGGCATCATGGTCGCCCGCGGCGACCTCGGTGTCGAGCTGCCGCTGGAGGCGGTGCCGATCGTGCAGAAGCGCGCGGTCGAGCTGTCGCGCCGTATGGCGAAGCCCGTCATCGTCGCCACGCAGATGCTCGAGTCGATGATCACCAACCCGGTTCCGACCCGCGCCGAGACCAGCGACGTGGCCAACGCCGTGCTCGACGGTGCCGACGCGGTCATGCTCTCGGGCGAGACGAGCGTGGGTGCGTACCCCGTCGTCGTGGTCGAGACGATGGCCCGCATCGTGCAGTCCACCGAGGAGCACGGTCTGGAGCGCATCGCGCCCCTCACCAACAAGCCGCGCACGCAGGGCGGGGCCATCACCCTCGCCGCCGTCGAGGTGGCCGACTTCGTCGAGGCGAAGTACCTCTGCGTCTTCACCGAGTCGGGAGACTCGGCGCGCCGCATGTCGCGTCTGCGCTCCACGATCCCGATGATCGCGTTCACGCCCGAGCCCGGCATCCGCCGCCGCCTGGCGCTGACGTGGGGCGTGCGTTCGACCCTGGTCGAGCACGTGTCGCACACCGACAAGATGTTCCTCCAGGTGGACGACTACCTCCTGTCGAACGACCTCGCGAAGGTCGGCGACAAGGTCGTCGTCATCTCCGGTTCGCCTCCCGGAATCGTCGGTTCGACCAATGACCTGCGCGTGCACCGCGTGGGCGACGCCGTGCACGGCGCGGCTCCGGTCTACCGAGAGAACTGATCCAGGGCGACGCGCGCCGGTCCGCCGGCGCGCGTCGTCGTTCCCGCCGGGTAGGTTGGGGACGCATACACCTGCCGGTGTGGCGGAATGGCAGACGCGGGGCACTCAAAATGCTCTGTCCGCAAGGGCGTGTGGGTTCGAGTCCCACCACCGGCACGATGGAGGAATCGGCTCCCGCCCGGGGTCGAGTCGGTATCCTTTTCCCCCGCGGTGCTTCCCGGTGCCGCACTCCGAGATCACCGTTCGCGTGATCCTCGCAGCCACAGTCTTAGGATGGAACCGTGACAGATCACGAAGCCGCGCCGGTGAGCGCGCCCACCGCCCCCCGCCGTGTCGTCGTGGCGGAAGACGAGTCGCTCATCCGTCTCGACATCGTCGAGATCCTGCGCGACAACGGCTTCGACGTCGTCGGCGAGGCCGGTGACGGCGAGACCGCCGTCCAGCTGGCCACGGAACTGCGCCCGGACCTCGTCATCATGGACGTCAAGATGCCGCAGCTCGACGGCATCAGCGCCGCCGAGAAGCTGAGCAAGAACCACATCGCCCCGGTCGTCCTCCTGACGGCGTTCAGCCAGAAGGAGCTGGTCGAGCGCGCCAGCGAGGCCGGCGCGCTGGCCTACGTCGTGAAGCCCTTCACCCCGAACGACCTGCTGCCCGCGATCGAGATCGCGCTGGCCCGCTACGAGCAGATCATCACCCTCGAGGCCGAGGTCGCCGACATGGTCGAGCGTTTCGAGACGCGCAAGCTCGTCGACCGCGCGAAGGGACTCCTCAACGAGAAGATGGGGCTGAGCGAGCCCGAGGCCTTCCGTTGGATCCAGAAGGCCTCGATGGACCGCCGCCTCACGATGCAGGACGTGGCGAAGGCCATCATCGAGCAGCTGGCCCCCAAGAAGGCCTGAGCGCCGGACTCTTCAGGAATGGATGCCACTTCGGTGGCATCCATTCCTGTTTCCCGGCTGACGAGGTGTCAGGCCGGTCGGGGCGGGGCATCCTTGATCATGTTCGTGATCCGGATCGTCGAGCAGCGGCGGCCCTGCTCGTCGGACACCGCGATCTCGTGCACGGTGAGCGAACGACCGAGGTGGATGGGCGTGCACACGCCCGTCACGCGGCCCGAGGTGGCCGAGCGCGTGTGGGTGGCGTTGATGTCGATGCCCACCGCGAGACGTCCGGCGCCGGCGTAGAGGTTCGCGGCCATCGATCCGAGGGATTCGCCCAGGACGACGTAGGCACCGCCGTGGAGCAGCCCGACCGGTTGTGTGTTGCCCTCGACGGGCATGGTGGCGACGCTCCGCTCGACCGAGAACTCGACCCACTCGATGCCCATCTTCTCGGCGAGGGCGCCCATTCCGCGCTCCTTCGCCCAGTCGAGGCCGGATGCGGTGTCGGGTGTCGTGGAGGTCATCGTCGCCTTCGAGGAGCCGGGGCCGGGGGAGTGTCCGAGGTTCTCGTTACGCTGGACGAGTGACGGATGCCGAAAAGCCTACTCTCCTCGTCGTCGACGGCCATTCCCTGGCGTACCGGGCGTTCTACGCGCTGCCGGTCGACAACTTCTCCACGAAGGACGGCCAGCACACCAACGGCATCTACGGGTTCCTGTCGATGTTCGTGAACCTGGTGAAGGCCGAGAAGCCGACCCACCTGGCGGTGGCGTTCGACACGTCACGCCAGTCCTTCCGCACGAAGGAGTACAGCGAGTACAAGGCCAATCGCAGCGAATCCCCGGCCGAGTTCAAGGGGCAGATCCCGCTGCTGCAGGACTGCCTGCGCGCGCTGAACGTGGCGGTGCTCACGAAAGAAGAGGTCGAGGCCGACGACATCCTCGCGACCCTCGCCACCGAGGCCTCCGACGCCGGATTCTCTGTGCTCGTCTGTTCGGGCGACCGCGACACGATCCAGCTCGTGAACGACGACATCACCCTGCTGTACCCGAACGTGCAGGGCGTGTCGCAGCTCAAGCGCTACGACACCGACGCGGTCATCGAGAAGTACGGCCTGCCGCCGGCGCAGTACCCCGAGATCGCCGCCCTCGTCGGCGAGACGAGCGACAACCTCCCGGGCGTCCCCAAGGTGGGGGAGAAGACCGCGGTGAAATGGCTCACCCAGTGGGGCTCGCTCGAAGCACTGCTCGAGAACGCCGACAAGATCACCGGCGTCGCGGGCAACAACCTGCGCGAACACCTCGACGACGTGAAGCGCAATCGCGCGCTGAACCGCCTGCTCCGCGACGTCGAGCTGGAGAAGTCGCCCGCAGACCTCGTGGTGCAGCCGATCGACACCCAAGCGGTGCGCGACATCTTCGCGCGCCTCGAGTTCCGCACGCTGCTCCCGCGCGTGTTCGACGCGTTCGACGCCGACCCCGCGTCCGCCGAGCCGACGCTGCCCACCGCGAAGGCGCCCACGGCCGCGGTCCTCGGCGCCGACGCGATCGCCGCCTGGGCGGCCGAAGCGACGGGTACCGTCGGCGTGACGGTCGATCTGTTCGGGAAGGCACCGGCCCGGATCGGCCTCGCGACCGACACCGCCGCGGCCGAGGCCGAGTGGACGGGCGCGGTACGCGACGCCCTCGCCGGGTGGCTGGCCTCCGACGCCCCGAAGGCGTTCGCCGCGGCCAAGCCGCAGCTCAAGGCGCTCGCGCGCGAGGGGATCGACGTGGGCGGGATCGTCGACGACGTGATCCTCGCCGGCTGGCTCGTGCGCCCGAGCTTCCCCGACAAGACACTCGCCGACCTCGTCGACCGGTACCTCGGCGAGAAGCTTCCCGAGGCCGACCCGACTCAGCTGGTACCCGAGACGGAGGGGGCCACCCCGGGCCAGCTGTCCTGGTACGTGCGTCGCGTGTCCGACGCGCAGCGCGGCGACCTGCCCGACAGTGTCGCGGGGGTCCTCGACGACATCGAGCTGCCGACGCTCAGCGCCCTGGCCGACATGGAGCTCGCGGGCGTCGCGGTGTCGCACGAGAAGCTCGCGGGCTTCTCCGGCGAGTTGGCCGCGCGCGCCGACGAGCTCGCGCAACAGGCGTACGCCTCGATCGGACACGAGGTCAACCTCGGGTCGCCGAAGCAGCTGCAGGAGGTGCTGTTCGACGAGCTGCAGCTACCGAAGACGCGCAAGACCAAGAGCGGGTACACCACGGATGCCGCGGCCCTGGCCGACCTGCAGGAGAACGCGCATCACCCCTTCCTCGATCTGCTGCTGCGTCACCGCGAGGCCACGAAGCTGAAGCAGATCATCGACGCCCTCGACGCGGCCATCGGACCCGACGGTCGCGTCCACACGACCTACGTGCAGACCGGCAGCCAGACCGGACGCCTGTCCAGCACCGACCCGAACCTGCAGAACATCCCGATCCGCACGGAGGAGAGCCGCCGCATCCGCGCCGCTTTCGAGGTGGGCGAGGGCTACGAGACCTTGCTGACGGCCGACTACTCGCAGATCGAGATGCGGATCATGGCGCATCTGTCGGGCGATCCCGGCCTCATCGAGGCGTTCAACTCGGGGGAGGACCTGCACCGCTTCGTCGGATCCCGCGTGTTCGGCGTCGAGCCGTCCGAGGTCACCCCGGCCATGCGCACGAAGGTCAAGGCGATGTCGTACGGCCTCGTGTACGGGCTGTCCGCGTTCGGGCTGTCCAAGCAGCTGCGCATCGAGCAGTCCGAGGCGAAACAGCTCATGCTGGAGTACTTCGCCCGTTTCGGCGCGGTGCGCGACTACCTGCGCGGTTCGGTCGAACAGGCGCGTCAGGACGGCTACACCGAGACGATCTTCGGACGTCGCCGTCCGTTCCCCGACCTCACCAGCATGAATCGCGTGCTGCGCGAGAACGCCGAGCGGGCGGCTCTGAACGCCCCCATTCAGGGCAGCGCCGCCGACATCATGAAGATCGCGCTGTTCCGCATCCGCGACGAGCTGGCATCCGCCGGCCTCCGTTCGCGGGTGCTGCTGCAGATCCACGACGAACTGGTGGTCGAGGTCGCTGCGGGGGAGTGGGAGGCGGTCGAGGCGGTCGTGCGCGCCCGTATGGCCGACGCGGCCGACCTGTCGGTGCCGCTCGACGTGCAGATCGGCCGCGGCGGGGACTGGGACGAAGCGGGTCACTGATCGCGCGCCCCGGGACGGCGTTCGGCCGTCCCGGGTGGTCAGGCTCCCGGGGCTTCCCTAGGCTCGACCCATGACTGATTCACAACGCACCCCCACGCCGATCGACACGATCGCCGACGCGTGGGTGGACACCCTGGCCGAGCGGGAGCCGACGCTGGCCACCTACATCGGACGCACCGAGTTCAACGACCGCTTCGGCGACCTGAGCCCCGAGGGGGCGAACGAGCTCGCCGACCAGGCCCGGGCCACCAAGGCGGCACTCGAGAACGCGACGCCGGTCGACGCGATCGACGAGGTCACGAGAATGGACCTCGGCCGCGAGCTCGACCTGCACCTGGAGCTGCACGCGGCGCAGACGCATCTGCGCGACGTGAACGTCATCGCCTCTCCCGCACAGGATCTGCGTCAGGCGTTCGACCTCATGCCGACCGCGACCGTCGAGGACTGGTCGACGATCTCCACCCGTCTGAAGGCGCTCCCGGGCGCCATCGACGGCTACGTCGCGACGCTCCGCGAGGGCATCGCGCGAGGGGTCGTGCCCGCCCGCCGCCAGGTCGTGGAGGTCGCCACCCAGATCGCGCGGTACACCTCCGACACCGGTTTCTTCGCGGAGTTCGTGGGGGAGGCCGCCCCCGAGGAGGGGCAGCTGCCCGCGTCGCTCGCCCGCGACCTCGATCAGAACGCCGGTGCCGCGCGTGTCGCGTACGACGCTCTGGCATCCTTCCTCACGTCGGAACTGGCCCCGGTGGCGGGCGAGACCGACGGCGTCGGCCGAGAACTGTACGCGTTGCATTCGCGGCGGTTCCTCGGCGCGACGATCGACCTCGACGAGACGTACGAGTGGGGCGTCGAGGAACTCGCGCGCATGGTCGCCGAGCAGGAGTCGATCGCGAACGAGATCCTCCCCGGCGCCACGGTCGAAGAGGCCGTCGCGTTCCTCGAGCAGGACGAGTCGCGCAAGCTCCACGGCACCGCGGCCCTCCAGGAGTGGATGCAGCGCACCAGCGACCGCGCGGTGGAGGAGCTGGGGCGCACCCACTTCGACATCGCCGACCCGATCCGGCGCCTGGAGTGCATGATCGCCCCCACGAAGGAGGGCGGCATCTACTACACCGGCCCGACGGACGATTTCTCGCGTCCCGGCCGCATGTGGTGGTCGGTGCCCGAGGGCGTCGAGAGCTTCGACACGTGGCGCGAGCTGACGACCGTCTATCACGAGGGCGTTCCGGGCCACCACCTGCAGATCGCGCAGGCGGTGTACAACCGCGGACAGCTGAACTCGTGGCGCCGCCTCCTCGCGGGGACCAGCGGTCACGCCGAGGGCTGGGCGCTGTACGCCGAGCGGCTCATGGAGCAGCTGGGTTACCTCGACGACCCCGCCGACCGTCTGGGCATGCTGGACGGTCAGCGCATGCGTGCGGCGCGCGTCGTGCTCGACATCGGCGTGCACCTCGGCAAGCCGCGTCTCGACGGCGAGGGCGTCTGGGACCACGAGTATGCGCTGGCGTTCATGCTCCGCAACGTCAACATGCCCGAGGAGTTCGTGAAGTTCGAGGTCAACCGGTACCTCGGGTGGCCGGGGCAGGCCCCGTCCTACAAGGTGGGCCAGCGCATCTGGGAGCAGGTGCGCGACGAGGCGCGCGAGCGCGACGGCGCCGACTTCTCGATGAAGGCGTTCCACACGAAGGCGCTGGGAATCGGCGGCGTCGGCCTGGATACGTTG
Source organism: Microbacterium sp. 71-36 (assembly GCF_001898305.1). Lineage (NCBI taxonomy): Bacteria > Bacillati > Actinomycetota > Actinomycetes > Micrococcales > Microbacteriaceae > Microbacterium > Microbacterium sp. 71-36. The sequence goes on along the minus strand of NZ_MKTP01000001.1, from coordinate 118,372 downwards.
CGCGCGGCTCTGGCATCCGCGTGATCGGAATCGGGGCGCTCTCGGGAGAGGGCGCCCCGATTCTCGGGAATACCGCCGGGGGGCATAAAGTTCATTCATCCGAATGCAAGGAGACGCCATGAACGATCGCCCGCTCGAGCTCGGACTCGACACCTTCGGAGACATCTCCCGCGGCCCCGACGGGAGCCTGCAGTCCGACGCCCAGACGATCCGCAACGTCGTCGATCAGGCCGTCCTCGCCGACCAGGTGGGCCTGTCGTTCTTCGGCGTGGGGGAGCACCACCGCAAGGACTTCGCCGTCACGAGCCCGGAGATCGTGCTCGCGGCCGCCGCGGCGCGCACGAAGGACATCCACCTCGGCACGGCCGTCACCGTCCTCTCCTCGGACGACCCGGTGCGTGTCTTCGAGCGCTTCGCCACGCTGGATGCCGTCTCGAACGGCCGCGCCGAAGTGATCCTCGGCCGCGGGTCGTTCATCGAGTCGTTCCCGCTGTTCGGCTACGACCTCCGGGACTACGAGCAGCTGTTCGAGGAGAAGCTGGAGCTGTTCTCGCTGCTCCTCGACGAGAAGCCGGTGAGCTGGCAGGGACGCACGCGTGCCGCCCTGCAGGACGCCGACGTCTACCCGAAGACCGAGAACGGTCTGAAGGCCTGGGTCGGCGTCGGCGGCTCGCCCGAGTCGGTCGTGCGCGCCGCACGGTACGGGTACGGCCTGGTGCTGGCGATCATCGGCGGCTCGTCCGCCCGCTTCCGCCCCTTCGCCGACCTGTACCGCCGGTCGCTGGATGAGTTCGGCAAGCCGCGGATGCCGATCTCGGTGCACTCGCCCGGGCACATCGCCGAGACCGACCAGCAGGCGTGGGAAGAGGCGTACGAGGGCGTCGCCGAGCTCAACAACACGATCGGCCGTGAGCGCGGGTGGCCCGAGTACACTCGCCTGCGGTTCCAGCACGACGTCGGCCCCGAGGGGGCGATGTACATCGGTTCGCCCGAGACGGTCGCCCGAAAGATCGCCGCGACCGTTCGGGCGCTGGGCAACTCCCGCTTCCAGTTGAAGTTCGCCAGCGGCTCGATCTCGCACGACCGGCTGATGTCGAGCATCGAGCTGTACGGCACGCGCGTCCTCCCGCTCGTGCACGAGATGCTCGCCGAGTCCGAGACCGCCGGCATCCGGTGACGACCTCGACCGACGTCGCGCGCATCGCGGACCGCCTCGACGCCCTCCCGTTCACACGACGCCATGCCCGCGTGCTCGGCGGGTCGGGTCTCGGGTGGGCGTTGGATGCCATGGACGTCGGGCTCATCTCGTTCGTCATCGCCGCGCTCGCTGCGCAGTGGCAGCTGGCTCCGACCGAGGCATCCTGGATCGCCTCCGCCGGGTTCGCCGGGATGGCGATCGGAGCGAGCCTCGGGGGCCTCCTGGCGGACCGATTCGGGCGGCGCCACGTCTTCGCCCTCACGCTGCTCGTGTACGGCATCGCGACGGGGGCGAGCGCGCTCGTGGGGGGCCTTGCGGCGCTACTCGTGCTGCGGTTCGTCGTGGGCCTGGGCCTCGGCGCCGAACTGCCGGTCGCGTCGACGTACGTGAGCGAGTTCGCCCCCGCCCGCATGCGTGGACGTGTGATCGTCTTCCTCGAGGCGTTCTGGGCGATCGGATGGACGGCCGCTGCACTGATCGGCTACCTCGTCGTCCCGGCATCCGCCGACGGGTGGCGCTGGGCGTTCGCGCTCGGTGCGATCCCCGCGGCCTACGCGCTCCTGGTGCGGTGGGGGCTTCCCGAGTCGCCCCGGTGGCTCGCGAGCCGGGGGAGGGATGCCGAGGCCTCGGCCATCGTGCGCGACTTCGAGGCCGCCGCCGGTCGGGTGTCGTTCACTCCGGCCGCGACGGAGGTAGACGAGGGGCCCCGCGCGACCCGCGCGCGGGTGCGCGCCCTGTGGGCCGGGCCGCTGCGCAGGCGCACCGCGGCGTTGTGGGTGCTCTGGTTCTGCGTCAACTTCTCGTATTACGGGGCGTTCATCTGGATACCGACGATCCTCGTGTCGCAGGGGTACGACCTGGTCCGCTCGTTCGGGTTCACCCTCGTCATCACGCTCGCGCAGCTCCCCGGATACGCGGTGGCCGCCTGGCTCATCGAGGCCTGGGGCCGCCGGGCGACCCTCGCGACCTTCCTCGCCGGTTCCGCGGTCGCCGCGGTGTTCTTCGGAACGGCATCCGGCGAGGTCGCCGTGATCGCCGCTGGGATGGCGCTGTCGTTCTTCAACCTCGGCGCGTGGGGCGCTCTGTACGCCGCGACCCCCGAGACGTATCCCACGCCTCTCCGGGCCACGGGTGCGGGCTGGGCCGCGGGTGTGGGTCGCATCGCATCGATCGTCGCTCCGCTGAGCGTGCCGCCGCTTCTCGGCCTCGGCGGCGCACCGCTGCTGTTCGTGGTGTTCGCGGCGTTCTTCGCGGTCGCCGTCGTCGCGGCGCTGTTCCTCCGCGAGGAGCGCGGCCGGGCGCTGGCCGAGGGCTAACGCTCGGACCCCGGCTCGACGGGTTTGGGGCGCATTGCGTGCGTTGGGGCGCGCATTCTCCGCCCCAACGCACGGATCACGCCCCGAAGCCTGGCTTTCACGCTCGACGTCTGCGTCCGCCGCGGCGCGCGTAGGCTGGCGGGATGGCATCCGTGCGGTACGTCGCGATCGGCGACTCGTTCACCGAAGGCGTCGGCGACGAACTCCCCGACGGCACCGTCCGGGGCTGGGCGGATCTCGCGGCGCAGGGGTGGGCGGATGCCACCGGTGAGCCGATCCAGTACGCGAACCTCGCGATCCGCGGCAAGCTCGTGCAGCCGATCGTCGACGAACAACTCGAGCCGGCACTCGCCCTGAAGCCGACGCACCTGTCGTTCAACGGCGGAGGGAACGACATGCTGCGGCCCCGCACGGGCGTCGACCGGATCGTCGACGTCTTCGAGCACGTGCTCCGCCGCTGCGACGAGGAGGGAGTGCAGCTCATCGTCCTCTCCGGCGCGAATCCCTCGGCGGGCCTGCCGCTCGGCCGGGTCGTCCAGAACCGAGGCGACCGTTTGTCGCACGCGGTCGAGGAACGGCTCGGGTCCCGGCCCGACCTGATCAGGGCGTACAACTGGTTCGACCGCGAGCTGGCGGGGCCGGAGTTCTGGTCGGTCGACCGGCTCCACATGAACGCCCGCGGCCACCACCGCGTGGCCGCCCGTGTCTTGGAATCCGTCGGCCTCACGGCGCCGGGGGAGTGGTGGCACCTGCCGGACATCCCCGAGATCCAGCGGCTGAAGGGCACGGCCTACTATCGCGAGCACGTCGCGCCGTGGGTACGACGACGCCTGACCGGCACGTCATCGGGCGACGGTCGCGCCGCGAAGTTCGGCGGCGGGTGGACGGAGCTGACCCCGCGTCAGGTCTCGGGCACGACCGTCGAACCCACGGAGTAGACCAGCTCGGCGAGGGCACCGACTCCGGCGAGGAAACCGGCGAAAGCGGCCTCGGCCTCGCGCGCGCCGGGAACCGCGAACAGCCAGTCGAGCGAGTCGTCGTCGGTCGCGAGGTAGCCGTCGAGGGTCGTGGCGGTGTGGAAGATCGCTCGGGTCATGCGCCGCACGGTAGCGGCGACCTCCGACATCGGAGGCGGGAGTTGCATTCCGCATTTACCTCAATCATCATTGAGTAATGTCCGTTCGCTCCCTGGAGCTCCGCGCCGCGCGGCACGCCGCGCTCGCGGACCCCGCGCGGCTGCGCGTGGTCGACGCCCTCGCCCTCGGCGACCGGTCGCCGCGCGAGCTGGGGGAGCGCCTGGGACTGGCATCCAATCTGCTCGCCCACCATCTCAAGGTTCTCGAGACGTCCGGACTCGTCGAGCGTCGCCGCTCCGAAGGGGACGGGCGGCGCAGCTACGTGCGTCTCGTCACCGACGCGATGCCCACGGAAGCGAGCGACCTCGACATCCGGGTTCCGCGCGTGCTCTTCGTGTGCACCGCGAACTCCGCCCGGTCGCAGCTCGCCGAGCACGTCTGGCGCGCGCACGCGGCGATCGACGCCGCCTCCGCCGGAACACTGCCGGCCGAGGGCGTCGCACCCGGTGCCGTCGCCGTGGCCGCGGCCCACGGTCTCGACCTCTCGCGCGCCCATCCGAAGACGCTGGACGACATCGCACAGCCCGACGACCTGCGGATCACCGTGTGCGATCGCGCGCGCGAGTCCGTGGCATCCACCGATCTGCACTGGTCGATCCCCGACCCCGTGCGCGTCGGGACCCGCGACGCCTTCGACGCGGCCTTCGACGAGATCTCCCGCCGCATCGACGCCCTGCTCCCGCACGTGCGGGCCGCCTGACCCCGAGGAAGAACCCATGTCCCGTCCCACCGTCCTGTTCGTCTGCGTCCACAACGCCGGCCGGTCGCAGATGGCCGCCGGCTACCTGCAGCACCTCGCGGGCGACCTCATCGACGTGCTGTCCGCCGGCTCCGAGCCCAAGGAGCACATCAACCCCGTGGCGATCGAGGTCATGTCCGAAGAGGGCATCGACATCGCCGGGAACACCCCGAAGATCCTGACGGTGGATGCCGTCCGCGAGTCGGACGTGGTCATCACGATGGGTTGCGGCGATGCGTGCCCGATCTTCCCCGGGAAGCGCTACGAGGACTGGCAGCTGGACGACCCGGCCGGTCAGGACCCCGCGACCGTGCGCCGGATCCGCGACGACATCCGCGGCCGCGTCGAGGCCCTGATCGGCGAGCTCACGGGGGAGTGAACACTGTCGGCCGCCGGGCGTAGGGTCGGTGCCATGACCCGCATCGCTCTCGTCACCGGTACCTCCAGCGGTATCGGCCTGCACACCGCCATCGGCCTCGCTCAGGCCGGCCTCTCCGTCATCGCCACCGTGCGCGACACCGCACGCGCCGAGGCGCTCCGCGACGCCGCCGACCGCGCCGGCGTCTCCCTCGACATCCGCGCGCTCGAGGTCACCGACGCCGACGCCGCGGCGGCCCTCATCGCCGACCTGGGTGTCGTCGACGTCCTCGTCAACAACGCGGGACGCGGTGCCGTGGGCACCCTCGAACAGCTCTCGGATGCCGACCTCCAGGCGCAGCTCGACACGAACTACCTCTCGGTCGCCCGGCTCACGCGACTGGTGCTGCCCGGAATGCGCGAGCGCGGCCGCGGCCGCATCGTGACGGTCACCAGCGTCGGGGGAGCGGTGGGGCAGCCCTTCGCCGACGCCTACTGCGGCGCGAAGTTCGCCGTCGAGGGCCTGATGCAGTCGCTCGCGCCGGTGGTCGCGCCGTTCGGCATCGATGTCGCGATCGTCGAGCCCGCGGCTGTGGCGTCGTCGTTCACGGCATCCGTGGACCGCTACGACGGCGGGCCGTACCAGGCGCAGCTCGACGCCTACATCCAGCGGACGACGGCGTCGTTCGCCCAGGCGCAGGCGGCCGAGGATGCCGCGAAGACCGTCGTGGAAGCCGCGACAACCGAGACCCCGAAGTTCCGCTGGCAGACGTCGGAGGCCGCGGTCCGGTTCGCCGGCCTGTCGCTCGGCGACCTGGACGGGTCGCGGGTCATCGGCGTCACGTCGGAGTGGATCCGCTGACCGCCCGCGCGCCCGATGTCACCCGCGTCTGGCTCGAGACGTGGGAGTGGGAATGCTGCGGCGAGCCGTTCGGTATCGGCGACGAGGTCGATCTGCTTCTCCTCACCCGCGCACCCTCGACCGCCTTCGTCGAGAGTGTGGGCCTCGAACTGGCGGCGACCATCGACGCGATCGAATCCCGCCACCAGGAGACGCAGACGATCCCGGAGGACCGCGTGCGGGGTCGGGTGCGCGGCATCCATGCGGTCGTTCAGGAACACCTCGAGACGCGACATCTGCGCCGTCCGGGTTACGGTGCGCCTGCGGATGCCGAGATGCCCGCGGAGGGGGAGGAGTGGCCGTTCTCCGGGCGAGACCTCGGCAACGGCTTCATGGTCGGCTCGCGCCCGACGAAGTGGATGATCGAGAGCGTGCCCGTTCTCGGCGCCGTCACGCTCGCCCCACGGGATCGCGTGCCGGGTCGGACCGCGGAACAGGCCACCGAGCCGTCCGATGAGAACGCGGAGCCGCCGGCCGAGCGACGCACGACGTCGGTCGTGGCGTGGGTCGTCGACGTGGCGTCAGAGCCGCGAGATGAGCAGGAGCCCCACGACGATCTCGAGGAGCACTCCAATGGCGAGGAGGAAGGGGAGCGTCGGGCGTGAGGCCGTGGCGCCGAGACCGAGAGCGATGAAACCGGCGATCCCGAAGACCACCGACGAGCCCCAGAACACGACCATCGGCAGAATCAGCGCCATGCTGGACGCGCCGGACACCGAGGCGTTGAGAGCGAACGTCCACAGCAGCACGAAGGTCAAGGCCGAGAGCGAGATCGTCGAGAGCACGATCGACGTGGTACGTCCGCGGTCACGGGGGAGTCGGGGGGAACTCATCCGCTCAGGCTAGCCAGGAAAGCCCGCCTCACACGCTCATCGGCGCGACGGTGAAGGCCGCGGCCGACATCACGAGGGCCACATAGCCGCAGACGACGATCATCCAGCGACGGAGATCGGCGCCGTCTTCGGCGAACTTCCGGCGAAGGGTCTCGAGGAGACAGCAGCGAGCCTGAGGTGCCGGCCACACGATGGCGAACAGCCGGCGGGACCATGAACGTCAGCCCCGCCACAACGAAGACGAGCCCACCCACCGGCATGCCCGCCCCCTCCGCCGACGTCGGACGAAGTCGACGGCCGGGGAGGGCAGCGCCGTGACGAGAGGCACGGCTCTCGACTCAAGCTGACATAATGTGCATTATCGGCTCTCTCGAGATCGAAGCATCACACACACCGCGCGCCCGTCACGCTGCCAGGATGAGCGGGTGAACCAGGGAGCACGATGAGGGTCGCGATCGCGGGCGCCACGGGAACCGTCGGCAGACACGTCCGGCGCGTCGCCACGGAACGCGGTCATGACGTCGTCCCCCTCTCACGAGCCACGGGCCACGACCTCACGCGAGACGATCTGACGGATGCCCTCGAGGATGTCGACTGCGTGATCGATGTCGTCGGGATCCCCACCTTGTCCCGCGCGCGTGCCACGGCCTTCTTCGAAGCGACGTCCCGACAGCTGCAACGCGGAGGCGCCGCCGCCGGCGTCGGGCATCTCGTCACGCTGTCGATCGTGGGAATCGACGGCGTGCACTCGGGTTACTACGGCGCGAAGCTGGCGCACGAACGGGCGGTGAGCTCGGGCGTCGTGCCGTTCTCTCTGCTCCGCGCCTCTCAGTTCCACGAGTTCGCCGAGCAGACCATCGCCCGCGGGCGCATCGGCTCCCTCGTCCTCGTCCCCACGGCCCCTGTGCGACCGATCGCCGCCGAGGATGTGGCGGAGCGCCTCGTCGACCTCGCCGAGGATGCGCCGAGCGGTCGGGTCGACGACCTCGTCGGACCGCGGGACGAACGCCTGATCGACATGGTCCGCTCGGTCCTCGCTCACGACGGGAGATCGCTCCGGACACGGGAGCTGCGCCTGCCCGGCCCGATGGGCGCCGCGATGGCCTCCGGCGTGCTGCGCGGAACGGACGACGCGCGCCGCGGTCGCCTCACTTTCGGCGAATGGCTGCAGCAGCGCGACCGCGAGCGACACTCCCGGGCATAGCCCCGACCCGCGCGCCGGTAGGCTCGCCTCGATGGAATCGCGATGTCGCCCCCGCGACGTGCGGGTCTGCCCGGGAGCTGCGGCATGAGCGGCATCCTGACCGGGTTCGCCGTCATCGGACTCGCCGTGGTCGTCGGCTACGTCATCGCGCGCATCGATCTGCTCGGGCCGCACGCCCGCCCGGTGCTCAGTCGCCTGACGTTCTTCGTGCTGTCGCCGTTCCTGCTGTTCGTCGTGCTGGCCCGCGCCGACGTCAAGACGCTGTTCTCGGCGCTGCTGCCGGTGTCGATGATCACCGCGGCGGTCATCATCCTCGGCTACGCGCTGGTGTCGCGGTTCGTCCTCCGCCGCCGCACGGCCGAGACGGTCATCGGCTCGCTGTCGGCGGGCCAGGTGAACAGCAACAACATCGGCATCCCGATCTCGCTCTACATGCTGGGCGACGCGGCGTACTCGGCGCCCGTCATCCTGTTCCAGCTGCTGGTGCTCATGCCCATCGCCCTCGGCATCCTGGATGCCGCGACCTCCGGCTCGCGTTCCCCGCGGCGCATCCTCACGCAGACGGCGAAGAACCCCATGCTCATCGGGTCGGCGCTCGGTGTGCTCGTGGCGGTGCTCGGCATCCATCTGCCGCCGATCGTGATGGACCCGCTCGCGTTCTTCGCCGCGGCGTGCGTGCCGATCCTGCTGATGTCGTACGGGATGTCGCTGTACGGGCAGCGTGTGCTGACCGAGCCGGGTCGCCGGGTCGACGTGGTCATCGCGTCGGCTCTCAAGCTCGTCGTGATGCCGGCGGTCGCGTGGGTCGTGGCGCTGGCGTTCGCGTTGCCGGCGGATCAGGTCCTGATCGTCGTGACGCTGGCCGCGCTCCCGACGGCGCAGAACGTCTTCAACTTCGCGCAGCGCTACGGGGTCGGCGAGATCCTGGCCCGCGACGTCGTGTTCATCTCCACCCTCGGGTGTCTCCCGGTGCTGTTCGGAGTCGCCCTGTTACTGGGCTGAGACCGCTCCCCCACAACGTTCACTCCAGGGTCTAAGGTGGGGCTCGAAGCTCTCAGCGTTCACACAGGAAAGGCTCGCCATGTCCACCTCCACCTCGTCCGGCACTCCCGCACTGCGCGCAGTGCGCACGGCTCTGGCCGTCAGCGGTGCGATCTCGCTGATCGTGGGTCTGCTGATCCTGCTCTGGCCCGGGCGCACCGCCCAGGTCGCCGTCGCCATCATCGCCGTGTACGTCATCATCGCCGGTCTGGTCAACATCGGAATCGGCATCTTCTTCCGCGCGGGCTGGGCCCGGATCGGCTACATCGTGCTCGGTCTGCTCTTCATCGTCGCGGGCATCTTCTCGTTCGCGAACCTGGCCGCCACCACCGTGTGGTTCGGCGTCTTCGTGGGCACCCTCGTCGGCATCCTGTGGATCATCGAGGGCGTCGTCTCCCTCACGACCCTCAGCCACGGCTCGGGACGCGGATGGACGATCTTCTTCGCGATCATCAGCATCCTCGCCGGCGTCGTACTGCTGTTCTCGCCGCTGCTCGGTGCGGTCACGCTGTTCATCCTCATCGGCGCCTCGCTCATCGTCCTGGGCGTGTTCCAGATCGTCCGGGCGATCCAGTTCGGCAAGACCGCCTGAGACATCGAACGACGAAGGGGCCGGGAAGCCATGGCATCCCGGCCCCTTCTCGCGTCCGTCAGGCGACGGGAAGGTGTCGCGCCCACCAGTCGAGGACCGCGTCGAACCGCTGCACGCGGTGACGTGGACGGCCCGCGCGGGTGAGTTCGTGGTCCTCGCCGGGGAAGACGAGCATCTCGGCCTCGACCCCGTTGCGCTTCAGCGCCGCGTAGTAGCGCGTCGCCTGTTCCAGCGGGCAGCGGTAGTCGAGCTCCGAGTGCAGCACGAGGGTGGGCGTGCGCACGTCGTCGACCCGCGCCATCGGGCTCTGCGCGGCGATCCGCGCGGGATCCGTGCCCACGTACTCCTGCCCGAAGAACGAGCCGATGTCGCTCGACCCCGGGAACGCCGTGGGATCGAGGAACCCGCGCTCGACGATCGCGCCGGCGAACCGGTGGTCGTGCGCGATGATCCACGCCGTCATGTATCCGCCGTATGACCCGCCCTGGATGCCGACGCGCTCGGCGTCGAGGCGCGGATCGGAGGCGACGACGCCGTCGAAGAAGTCGATGACGTCGAAGTAGTCGAGCGTGCCCATCGCCTGACGGATCGAGCGGCCGTGCGCGCGGCCGTATCCGGCACTCCCCCGCGGGTTGCTGTAGACGACGGCGTAGCCGGCATCCACGAGCACCTGCGTCTCGTCGAAGAGGTGCACGCCGTACGACGCGTACGGTCCGCCGTGGATCTGCAGGATCACCGGGAACGGTCCCTCGCCCTCGGGGACGGCGACCCAGCCGTGGACCGGGTACCCGTCGCGACCGGCGATCTCGCGCTCTTCCGGGACCACGACGCCGCGCTCGCGCGCCGCCGCACCGTGGTCGGTGAGAGTGTGCCGCGCGTCGTCGTCGACGAGGACGAGCTCGCCGAACGATTCCGGAGCAGCGACGGCGGCGACGATCCGCCCGCCGCCGGCCGCGTGTCCGCTGACCTCCACATCACCGCCGAGGAGCTCGGTGATCTCCCCGCCGCGCGTGACGCGCAGCAGACGCAGACGGCCGCGCGTGCGGTCCTGCACGAGCACGTCGTCGCCCGGGAACGACAGGTGGGAGCCGACCTCGCCGAGGTCGATCGTCTCGGGGTCGGTGAGCGGACGTGGACCGTCGGCCTCGAGCAGCCACACGGCCGTGCCCGGTGCCACGAAATCGACGCCGGACTCGCCCACGTCGTTGCCGCGCAGGAAGATCGCGCCGTCGGGGGCGACCGCGACCTCGTCGATCGAGAGGTGCGCCGCGGTTCCCAACAGCTCGTGCTCGGCTCCCCCGTCGACCGACACCGCGACGACCCGCGACCGCAGGTCGGCGACGCGGTCCTCGATCACGTCGGGCACGCTCAGGAGCTCCCGCCCGTCCGCCGTCCAGGCCACGCCCGACCAGCTCGTCGCGCCGTCCGTGAGCTGGCGCGGCGCGGACGCGACGATCCGCTTCTCGGCGGTGACGACATCGGGCGCGGGCTCATAGAACGGCTCGGCGTCCGCGGCCGGTGCGTCCACGACGAACAGATGAGCGGGCCGATCCAGGTAGCCGTGGCCGTTCGCGTGCCACCGGATGCCGGTGATCCGGCGCGGCGGCTCGGCACCGGCATCCCGACCCTCCACCGTGCCGTAGCGACCGGGCTCGACGATCCGGGCGGTGAACGCCAGCCGTGTGCCGTCGGGCGACCAGGACAGATCGGTCACTCCCCCGGCCTGGTCGGTGACCTGCACGGGCTCTCCGCCCGCGGCCGGGACGACGAAGACCTGCGCGCGTCCCCGCGCATCGGAACGCAGGAAGGCGAGCGTGGAATCGTCGGGCGACAGCCGCGGGGCGCGGTCGGCGACACCGCGGGTGAGGCGACGCGGCGCCCCGCCCGGGAGGTCGATCCGCCACAGCTGGCCCACCGCGCGGTCCGCCCCCAGGTCGGGGCGGGACGTCGCGTAGACGCTGAACGCGCCGTCGGACGAGAGCGCGGGGCGCCCGACCGACACGAGGGTCTCGATGTCGTGGGCGCGCATGCTCACTCGCCCCCGAACGAGTCCGTGTCCCCGACGAGGCGCGTGTGATCGGCGGGCACCGGGTCGAGCGCCGCGCGGGCGACCTCCGCGGCGAACTCGGCGACGTTGTAGAGCTTCCCGGCGTCTTCGCGCCGCGCGGCGATGGCGCCGGGGTTGGCGCGCTCGAGCAGCGTCGCCGTGATGGTGCCCTCGATCATGTCGCCGGACACGACGGTGAAGCCGATGCCGCGCTCCTCGAGGGCGGGGATGCGCTCGCGCAGGGCGTCCTCGCCGGCGCGCTTGGACAGTGCGACGGGCTCGTACTCGGGCATCGTCGGCGTCGTGCGGATGAAGTGGGCCTGGTGGCTCGTGACGAACACGACGCGGGCGCCCTCGCGCAGGATCGGCAGTGCCGACTCGAGCACGTTGACCTGCGCGTCGCGGTTGAGCTTCAGCGCGTAGTCCTCGGCCATTCCCGACTCCATGCCGCCCGAGGCGTTGAGCACCAGCACGTCGAGACCGCCGAACGTGCGCTCCACCTCGTCGAACATCGCCTGCACCGACGCCGGGTCGGTGAGGTCGGCGCCGACGACGAGGGCCTCGACGCCCAGCTCGCGCAGCTGCGCCGCGAGCTTCTCCGCGCGGGGGGCCTTGTTGCGGAAGTTGATGACGACGTTCGCGCCGGCCTCGGCGAAGTAGCGGACCGTGTCGGCGCCGATGCCGCGCGACGAGCCGGTGACGAGCGCGGTCTTGCCGCTCAGGGAGCCGGACGGGAGGGTCTGGGACACGGGAACTCCTGATGGTTCGGGATCGGATGCCGCCCACCACGACGTCGGCGGACACGACAAGAGTCCAGCCTACCGACCGGGATGCCGGCAGCCCGAGGAGGACGCCGTCCGAACGGTCCGCGGCATCCGGCCTCGACGTGGGAGGCGCGTGCTACGTTCGGGCACAGGAGGTGCGATATGGACGTTCTCTCCACCATCGACACGTTCGCCTGGATCCTCTGGCTCGTGCTGATCCTGGTCTTCCTCGTCATCGAGATGCTCACGGTCGAGCTGACCTTCCTCATGCTGGCCCTCGGCGGCATCGTCGGACTCGTCGCCGATCTCGGGGGCGCACCGCTGTGGTTGCAGGTGATCATCGCCGCGATGGCGGCCATCGCTCTCGTGGTGTTCCTGCGGCCGCGGATGCTCCATCGGCTGCAGCGATCCGCGGACACCCGCCCCTCGAACGTCGAGGCGCTCCTGGGTCTCGAGGGCGAAGTGCTGATCACCGTCTCACGGGTCGCCGGGCAAGTGAAGCTCGCCAACGGCGACGTCTGGACCGCGCGCAGCGACGGCGACGCGCACCTCGACCCCGGCGCGCGCGTCGAGGTCGCCCGCATCGACGGCGCCACCGCCGTCGTCCGTGCCCGAGGGCAGGAGAACACACCATGAACGCCGAGAATCTGATCCCCGCCGCCATCGGCTGGGCTCTCGCGATCGCCGTCGCGATCCTGGCGATCGTCACGGTCTTCCGGGCGATCCGCATCATCCCGCAGGCCCGCGCGGGCGTGGTCGAGCGCCTCGGTCGCTACCACAAGACGCTTCTGCCGGGTCTCAACATCGTGGTGCCCTTCGTCGATCGCGTGCGACCGCTCATCGACATGCGCGAGCAGGTCGTGTCGTTCCCTCCCCAACCCGTGATCACCGAGGACAACCTCGTGGTCTCGATCGACACGGTCGTCTACTTCCAGGTCACCGACGCCCGCGCGGCGACGTACGAGATCGCCAACTACCTGGGTGCCGTCGAACAGCTCACGACCACGACCCTGCGCAACGTCGTGGGCGGCCTGAACCTCGAAGAGGCGCTGACCAGCCGCGACAACATCAACGGGCAGTTGAGGGTGGTGCTCGACGAAGCCACCGGCAAGTGGGGCATCCGGGTAGGCCGCGTCGAGCTCAAAGCCATCGACCCGCCCGTCTCCATCCAGGACTCGATGGAGAAGCAGATGCGCGCGGAGCGCGACCGCCGCGCCGCCATCCTCACCGCCGAAGGGTCGAAGCAGTCCCAGATCCTCGAGGCGGAGGGGCGCCGACAGGCGTCCATCCTCCAGGCCGAGGGCGACAAGCAGGCCGCCGTCCTCCGCGCCGAGGGCGAGGCCCGGGCCATCCACGCCGTGTTCTCGGCGATCCACGAAGGTCGACCCGACGACAAGCTTCTGGCGTACCAGTACCTCCAGACGCTGCCGAAGATCAGCGACAGCGCCTCCAGCAAACTGTGGATCATCCCGAGCGAGTTCACCGAGGCGTTGAAGGGAATCTCGGGCGCGTTCGGACCGCGCGCGGCCGGGGACGCGGAAGCGGGGGCGGCCGCGACGACTCCGACCGCCCCGTCCGTGGTGACCGACGAGCGCGGCGCCGCCGCCCCCGCCGAGTCATGACGCGCCACCCGTACCTCTCCCCCGCGCCGCCGCGCGTGCTCGCACACCGCGGACTCGTGACCGCGGACGACGCAGCCCACGGGGTCGTCGAGAACTCCTTCGCCGCCGTCGCCGCAGCGCACGCCGCGGGCGTCGCGTACGTGGAGTCCGACTGTCACCTCACCGCCGACGGCGTCGTCATCCTCTTCCACGACGACGATCTGAGCCGCGTCACGGGAGACCCGCGCAAGATCGCCGACGTCCGTCTCCCCGAACTCGAAGAGCTCATGGCCGGCCGCGGAGGCCTCGTGACCCTGCCGCAGGCCCTCGAGGCGTTCCCCGACGTGCGGTTCAATCTCGACGTCAAGGCGGAGGCCGCCGCCGAACCGGTCGGACGCCTGATCGCCCCGCACGCCGAGCGCGTGCTCGTGACGAGCTTCTCCGACGACCGACGGCGCGGGGCGCTCGCTGCCGCCCGGACGGCGGGCGCCGCCCTCCGGCCCGCGACGTCTCCCGGCTCATCGACCGTCGCGCGACTTGTGGCCGCCCAGAGACTCGGGCTCCGCGGGACGGTGCGGCGTCTGCTCACGGATCTCGACGCGCTCCAGATCCCCGAGCGCCAGGGCCCCGTGCGCGTCGTCACCCGCGGGCTCGTCGGCGCCGCGCACGCGGCCGGCGTGGAGGTTCACGTCTGGACGGTGAACGACCCGGAAGACATGCAGCGATTGCTCGATCTGGGTGTCGACGGGCTCGTCACCGACCGCGCGGACCTCGCGCTCGCCGTGGTGAACGAGCGCTGAACACATGATGGCCTGAGCATCCTCTGTGAATCTCGTCGCGCAGCCCCCCGTTCGAATAAAGCGCACAGGTGCGGCCGTTATACATGGGGACCGACGAGAGGACCACACAATGGCAGATCGCAGTCTTCGAGGCATCCGACTCGGCGCACAGAGCCTTCAGAGCGAAGACGGGGTCGTTTTCCACGACCGAGCCCAGCACACCTACGCCTGCAGCACCTGCGGGCGCGAGACGGTGCTCACCTTCGCCGCCGATGCCGAGGTTCCCCCGGCGTGGGAGTGCCGCACGTGCGGCGCCGAGGCGCTGCTGCGCATCGGTGACGGAACCGCCACCGTCGACCACAGCGACGACAAGGCGCCCCGCACGCACTGGGACATGCTCCTGGAGCGTCGCACGATCCCCGAGCTCGAAGAGCTTCTGGAAGAGCGCCTCGCGTTCCTGCGGGCCCGCCGCGGCGGAGATCAGAAGATCAGCGCGTAACGCGGATCACGGATTCAGACGCCGGTTCCCTCGGGAGCCGGCGTCTTGTTCGTGCGCCCGCGCACCAGCACGCCGACACCCGCGGCGATGAGGGCCACGAGACTCCCCCACCCCAGGACGATCTTGATCGCCGGGCCGATGACCACGGCGGGGGTGAGGCCCGTCCGCAGCGGCACGTCGGTCAGCATGTGTCCGGCCGTGTCGACGGGCAGCTGGTCGAGGGTCGCCCCGTCGGGCGCGATGACCTGACTCGTGCCCACGGTCGACAGGTTCACGACCGAGCGCCCCGTCTCGATGGCGCGCATACGCGCGAACGCGAGTTGCTGCAGGTTCTCGTCGGTCCCGCGGAAGTCGGCGTTGTTGGTCTGGAACATGAACACCTCGGCCCCCTGATCGGCACCGTCCCACACCACGTCGTCGTAGATGACGTCGAAGCAGATCGCGAGCCCCACGCCCACCCCGTTCACATCGAACACGGGACTGGCCGTGCCCGGGGTGTACTCGCGGCCGATGAGTCCGATCAGGTCGGGGGCGAACGGCTCCCAGAAGGACCGGTCGGGCACGTACTCGCCGAAGGGCACCGGGTTGCGCTTGTCGTAGGTCTGCTGCGGCCCGCCGTCCGCGGTCCACAACAGGGCCGAGTTGTACAGGCGCGGCCCGCGCTCGGTCACCGCCGAGACCAGGAGCGGCGCGTCGACGCGTCGGGACAGCTCGCCGAGAACGGCCGCGGTGGCCTGGTTGCGGGTCGGATCCGAATCGACGCCGCCCTCCGGCCACAGCAGCACGTCCATGTCCTGGCCGAAGAGCGGGGCGGATGCCGCCAGCTGCGCGTTCAGCACCGCGTTGCGCGCGCGCTGGTCGAAGTAGCCCGCCGGGCCGTTGCCCTGGACCGCGCCGACGCGCATCGAACCCACCGCGGTGGTCGGGAACTGCGGCAGCGCCACGAGGATTACGAGCACGAGTGCCGCGGGCACAGCGGTGAGCAGGCGGCGGAACCGGGCGACTCGGACGTACTCGACGGCCATCGCGCAGAACAGGACGACGAGGAAACTGAGCCCCGACATCCCGACCCACGACGCGACCTCCGCGAACGGCCCGTTGACCTGCGACACCCCGATGCGCCCCCACGGGAAACCGCCGTACGGCCACGAGCCGACGACCTGCTCCCGGAGGGTCCACAGGGCCGCCACCAGCGTCGGCAGCAGCACGAGGCGCCCCCACGGCCCCGGCGCGATCCGCGGCATCCATCGGTACGCCAGCGCGATCGGGACGGCGAACGCGGCCGTCAGCAACGACTCGAGCACCGACAGGGCGATCCACGGGATCGGACCGAGATACCGCGCGGTGAAAAGGAGGTTGACCGAGAAGAACGCGGCGCCGAAGAGGAAGCCCACGAGCGCGGCCGACCACACGCGTCGACCGGCGAGGGCGATCAGCGCCATCGCCACCGCCGGGAACGCCACCGGCCAGAGAGCCGGGGCGGGGAACGCGGCGACCAGGAGCAGGCCCGCGGCCGTCGAGAGCGGCGCGGCGAAGGCGAGGCGGAGGATCGGTCGCGGCACGTCGGCGAGGGGCACCCGTCCAGCCTAAGCGGCGGGGCCGGTGACATCGCCGCGGTCGGGCGACGCCCGCCGTCGAGGGATGCCGCTACGCCGAGGTGTAGGCGACGATTCCGCGCCGCACCGAATCCAGCGCCGTCCGGGCCGTCTTCGCGAGCTTCGGCTCGGCGACGAGCGAGATCTGGTCGAGCAGATCGATGGTCTGCTTCGCCCACCGCACGAAGTCTCCGGCCGCCATGTCGGCGAGCGTCAGCACGCTGTCCAACGGCAACCCGCGGGCCCAGCCGTGCATGGCCGGAGCGAGGCCCGACGCGGGCGTCTCCGACCCCGGGAGACGATGGTCGCGTTCGAGGTCGTCGAGTTCCTGCCACAGCGTCTGCGTGGCATCCAGGGCCGCACGGAAGGGTCCGCGCGGCAGGCCCCGCTCCCCCGGACCCGCCTCGTCGCGACGCGGTTCGTAGACGAGGCAGCACGCGAGGGCGGCGAGCGACGGTGCGTCGAGGGCGCTCCACAGCCCCTGGCGGAGCGACTCGGCCACGAGCAGATCGCGCTCGCCGTAGATGCGGCGCATGGTGCGTCCGGCGGGCGTGAGCGTCGTGGCCCCGTCGGCGTCGACCTCGACGTACTCCAGGGCGGCCAGGACGTCGACCACGCGGTCGAACACCCGCGCCACCGTGCCGGTGCGCTGGTCGATCTGCTGCCGCGTCTTGTCGGTGGAACGCTTGAGCTTCCAGTACCGCTCGGCCCAGCGGGCGTGAGCCTCGCGATCGGGGCAGGAGTGACACGGATGCCTCTGCATGCGGCGCCGCAACGACTGGATCTGCTGCTGCCGCTCGTCGCGCAGGCGACGCGGAGCCGTCGCGTCGCGCCGGTTGATCTTCTCGAGGTCGGAGAGCTCGCGGCGGATCGTGGAGTACTCACGGAAGTCGCCGCGATCGCACGTCATCGCGGTCTCGTACCCCGAGAGCGACTCCTCCGCCTCCTTCACCTGACGAGCGAGGCCGACGACCGAGCGGTCGGCCTGGAACTGCGCGAAAGACGACTCGAGGATCTCGCGGGCACGGGCGCGACCGAACCGGTCGATGAGGTTGACCGCCATGTTGTACGTCGGCCGGAAGCTGGAATTCAGCGGATAGGTGCGGCGCGACGCGAGCGCGGCGACGGACTGCGGTTCGAGCCCCTCGGTCCACTGCACGACCGCGTGACCCTCGACGTCGATGCCTCGACGACCTGCCCGGCCGGTGAGCTGCGTGTACTCCCCCGAGGTGATGGCGACCCTCGCCTCGCCGTTGAACTTCTCGAGCTTCTCCAGCACCACGGTGCGGGCGGGCATGTTGATGCCCAGCGCGAGGGTCTCCGTCGCGAAGACCACCTTGACGAGCTTGCGACGGAAAAGCTCCTCGACGACCTCCTTGAACGCCGGGAGGAGGCCGGCATGGTGGGCGGCGATGCCCCGCTCGAGGTTCTCGCGCCACTCCCAGAAGTGCAGGACCGCCAGGTCTTCGTCCTTGAGCGCGAACGTGAGCTCCTCCACGACCCGACGGATCTCGGCGCGCTCCTCCGGCGAAGTGAGCCGCACGTCGGCCCGTCGCAGCTGCTGCACGGCGGCGTCGCAGCCGGCACGACTGAAGATGAAGAAGATCGCGGGGAGCAGGTGGTTCCGCCGCAACAGGTCGACGACCTGCGGGCGATCGATCCGTTCGATGCGCGGGGCGTGCGCCGCGCGCAACGGTCGCTGCCCTCCCCGCGGCTGACGCTTCCCGCCCGCGTGACGGGCCGAGCGGTACTCCTGCGCGCGCCGGTTGCTCTCGAACGTCGCGGCGTGACCCCCGCGGATCCGCAGCAGCTCCTGGTTCACCTGCGCGGTGGCGACTCCCGCGCGGTCGTCGAAGAGCGGAAGCAGATCTCCGCGGACGAGGACGTGCTGCTCGAGCGGCACGGGGCGCGTCTCGGACACGATGACCTCGGTGTCACCGCGGACGGTGTCGAGCCAGTCACCGAACTCCTCGGCGTTGGAGACCGTTGCCGACAGCGACACCAGTCGGACCGAGCGGGGAAGGTGGATGATGACCTCCTCCCACACCGCGCCGCGGAAACGGTCGGCGAGATAGTGCACCTCGTCCATCACCACGAACCGGAGCCCGCGCAGCGCCGGGGAATCGGCGTAGAGCATGTTCCGCAGCACCTCGGTGGTCATCACCACGACGCGCGCCGACGCGTTGATGTTGGTGTCGCCGGTGAGCAGCCCCACCTCGTCCTCGCCGTACACCTCTTGAAGCTCGCGGAACTTCTGGTTCGACAGCGCCTTGATCGGCGTCGTGTAGAACGCCTTGTCACCCGGCTCGAGCATCGCCAGATGAATGGCGAACTCCCCCACGATCGTCTTCCCGGCTCCGGTGGGGGCTGCCACCAGAACGCTCCTGCCGTCCTCGAGGGCCTGGCATCCGGCGATCTGGAACGCGTCCAGGTCGAATCGCTGGGACTCCGCGAAATCGGCGGTCAGGGGGTGCCGGGCACGGGCCGAGGCCCGCGCGAATCGATCTGCCGCGCTGAGTCCGCTCACACGATCGATTTTGGCAGACCCATCGCGTCGAGGCGCTTGGCCTTGCGGCGGTCGAAGAGCAGGGATACTCCCGCGGCGGCGAAGAAGAGCACGACGAGGATGCCGGCGAGCATCACCATGCTGATCACGTCGGCGGCCGGCGTCGCCAGGGCGGCGAACACGGTGGCGACGATGATGGCGACGCGCCACCCCTTGAGGATCGCCTTGCCGGTCAGGACCCCCGCGACGTTGAGCGCGACCAGGAACACCGGCAGCACGAATGCGACCCCGATGACGAGCATGAGCTTGAAGACGAAGTCGTAGTACTCGGTCGCGCTGAACAGGTTCGCCGCCCCGTCGGGGGTGAAGCCCGCCATCAGCTCGATCACGTGCGGAACGATCAGGAGTCCGACCCAGCAGCCGATGAAGAACAGCGGGATGGCCGCGCCGACGAAACTCGCCGTGTACCGGATCTCTTTGCGCGTGAGACCCGGCACGACGAACGCCCAGATCTGCCAGATCCACACCGGGGCGGAGAGGAAGATGCCGATCGTGAAAGCGATCCGGATGCGGAGATCGAACGCCGACGTCACCGTCGGGAAGTTCAGCATCGATTGCGCGTCGCCGCGCTGCTCGTTGATCACACGGATGGGCTCGGTGATCAACTGGATCACCGGATCGGTGATGATGAACGCGATCACCATGCCGACGACCAGGCCGAGCGCGGCGATCACCAGCCGCTTGCGAAGTTCGACGAGGTGAGCGCCGATCGACATGCGCTTGTCGCGCCGCGGTCCTTCCGGCACGTCGATCCGCGGCGGCCCTGCCGTGGCCACGCGCTACGCGGAGGTGTCGTTCGACGCCCGCTTCTCGGGCGTCACAGACGAAGCGGTTCCGGCCTCGGTGGCGCGGGGAGCCTCGGGAGACGGTGCGGCGACCTCGTCGTCGCGCTTCATCTCCTTCATCTCGCTCCGGAAGACGCGCGCGGACTGCCCCATGCTCTTGGCCAGGGCGGGGAGCTTCGCGGCACCGAACAGCAGCAGGATGACCGCGAGAACGATCAGCAGGTGCCATCCGTTCAGATTGCCTAGCATGAGGACTCCTCAGTCTCGTTCGGGCGTGTCCTCCAGTGTAGCCCGTGCGCTTCGACGGCGGTCGGAGAACGCTCCGCGTTCACCCCTCGGGCGAGACGTCGCCGCGGTACTGCGCGAGACCCGCGGCCGCCCACGCCGCCGCCGCGGTGCGCGCACCGGTCGGTTCGAGCAGCTCGACCTCGCCGCCGCGGCGGGCGGCCAGGCGCTTCAGGCTCTGCTCGTCGGCGAGACGGAGAGAGGCGACGGCCACCTCGCCCTCGCCCTCGATCGTGGCGCGCTCGAGGTAGTCCGACAGCAGCGGCGCCACCGCGCGGGGGAACCGGAAGCGGGCGACCACCTCGTCGTCGGAGGGGGCGAAGAGCTCGGGCACGGGGTCGGCGCCATGGACGGCCGGGATGTCGGTGAGCTCGGGATCGCCGACGCGTTCGAGATGGAAGGTCCGCACCGCCTCGCGCGTGTGGCACCACCCCTGCAGATACCACTGCCCGCCGGCGATGTGCACCTTGATCGGGTCGACGGTGCGGATCGTGGGTTCCGCGCCCGGAGCGCGGTAGGTGAACGAGACCGCCACTCCCCGCCGGAGCGCACGGTCGACCACGTCGCGGACGCCGTCGACCGGTCCCGGCGCGACGATCACGGCGGGCGGAGTCGACGAGGCCCCGCGCCGCAGCTTGGCGAGCAGGCCCGTGAAGAGCGCGCTGTCGCCGACGCCCGGGAGGGTGCGGGTCAGCTGGAGCCCGGCGAGCAACGCGGCCGCCTCGCGGGCGGTGAGGCGCGGCGACCGCTCGAGACCGACGGTGTTCGTGATCGAGATGACGTCGTCCCGGTCGAGGAGATCCCAGTCGATGTCGAACAGTTCGTTCGGGAGCTGCCAGTAGCCGCCCTCGCCGGGCAGTCCGATGACGGTCAGTCTCTCGACCATCGCCCGCATCTGGTCGGCGGTGACGTCGAAATCGGCCGCGGCCTCGGCGATGGACACCTCGCCCTTGCCGATGATGTAGGGCACGAGTTGGAGCAGGAGGGCCGCTCGGTCGAGGGCCGGGAGCGCGCGGTCGGAACTCATGCGGCACCCCCGTGCAACGCGAGCGTCGCGCTGAGGCGGCGGATCACCTGGTCGCGGAGGTCGTCCGGCGCGACGACCCGCACCTCGGGCCCGTAGGACGCGAGCTCGTCGGCGAACACGTGCAGGTCGACGTACGGGACGATGATGCCCTGGGGGGCGGACTCCGCCCGACGCGACAACCGCAGCGCGGCCTCCGTCCCGGGATGGACCTCCAGCAGCGCCCGCTGCCGCCGCGCGACCGCCTCGAGCCCCGCGAGCGCCCGCTCCCCCGCTCCCACCCGCAACGCCTCGTCGAAACGCTCCCGGGTCACCGCGACGTCCCCGACGATGCGCGAGAGCAGGAACGTGCGCTCGGCATCCATCGTCAGATCGAAGCCGAACACGTGCCACCGGGCTTCGTACTCCAGGAGCGCCAGTGGACGGATGCGACGCTCGCGCGACCGCGCGTCACCGGGACGCAGGTAGCTGAACGTGACCACGCGGCATTGCTCGATCGCGCGCTGCAGCGCGGGGAACGCGGCATCCCGCGCCCGGATGCGCGGCGCGTAGCCGATGATCGGCTCATCGACGGGGATGCCGAGCGCGCGGATCTTGCGCAGTCCACTGCGCGCGTCGAGGGAGAGCGATTCGCTCCCCCACACGCTGCCGGCGATGTTCAACAGCGCGACCTCGGCAGGGCTGAAGGAGATGTCGTCGGGGAGGGCGTATTCGGCGGTCGGCACGCGATAGCGCGCCTCGCGCAGGTCTTCGGGGTCGGCACGGTCGCCGATGGTCTCGATGGGAACGCCGAGCCCGCGCAGGTTCTCTTTGTCGCGCTCGAACATCTTCTCGAGCGCGTCCTTCGACGCCCCGGCCTCCCACTGCTCGCGGTAGCCCGCGACCGACGACAGGATCGTGTCCTTCGTCAGCCCCTGCTCGGTCGCCATGAGGGCGACGACGAGGTTGACCAGGCGCTCCTCCGGAGCGGGTCGGGACGAGGTGGCGGACACCCGCCCATCCTAGGCGCGGTGGTCGGTCAGCCGACGACGCCGAGGATGTCGACCACGTACACGAGGGCCTTGTCCGCGGGCGCCTTCAGCGCCTGCTGGTCGGGCTGCGTCTGGTCGGCGGGGACGACGACGAGGACCTGCGAGCCGACGGTCTGCCCCTCGAGGGCCGAGGCGAGCGCCGGCGGCAGCTTCGACACGGTGGCCTGCCCGGGTGCGCCGTTGTCCCAGGTGGACGCGAAAGTGGTCGAGGCGCCCCAGGCGATCCCCTGGAGGTGGATCACGACCGACGAGTCGGCGGTGACCTCTTCGCCCGTTCCCTTCTTGATGGTCTGCGACCGCGCCTCGGTGGGAGCGTTGCCGGCGGGGATGACGACGCCCGGCTGACCGTCGGGCGCGCGCGTGACGGACGGCATTCCGGAATCGGCGTTGAACTGGTCGGCACCGTCGGCCGCCGGCAGGAACACCTTCCGGACGTCGAAGACGAAGACCGCGCCATCGCCCTCGTTCACGCCGAGGGCCTGCGCGCCCTGCGCACCGAGATCGGAGCCGGGGATGGCCACCGCGACACGCGATCCCTCCGACACGCAGTGCAGGAGCGGCGCGATGGCCGGGATCGACTGCGCGAGCTTGGGCAGCGGGGTCGCCGCGGCGATGTCCGACTTGTATCCGGTGGCGACGAGCTTGTCGCCCGTCGTGGCGTCGAACACCGTCACATCGACCAGCGCGAGCTGGTTGTCGGCGGTGATCCGCTCGCCGTCGCCCTGGATGAGGGTCTGCGTGCCGGACTGCTCGGGCAGGAACGGCGAACGCACCGTGATCGTGGGCGCCGTCCCGAAATCGCCCTCGGCCTGGACCGCGGCCCCGATCGCGCTGTCGGTGGGGTCGGAGCACGACGCGGAGGGGGATGCCGAGCATCCGACGAGGCCGATTCCGGCCAGGGCGGTCACGGCGACGAGGGCGGGGAGTCTGCGCACCGGATCAGTTTAGGCGGTCGCGTCGGGTGTCTCCGTCGCACCCGCGGGGTCGCCCTCGCGTCGACGCACACCGTCGGCGGCCTTCTGCGCCTCGCGGACGCGCTTGCGGAGGTTCTTGTCGGTGATCTCGCGGTCCCCGACGGCGCCGGGGGTCCACAGCTCGACGTCTTCGTCGCCGTAGCTCGACTTCGACGCGCGACGCTTGACCTCGGGCGGGACCGCCCCGGGGGCCAGACGTCTTGCCGTGAGCAGGAAGCCCGTGTGCGCGACCATCCGGTGGTCCGGACGCACCGCGAGCCCCTCGACGTGCCAGCCGCGGACCATGGTCTCGGAGGCATCCGGGTCGGTGAAGAGCCCCGTCGCGCGGATGTACTCCGCGACGCGGCTCAGCTGGGTGGCGGTGGCGACGTAGCAGAGCACGACACCACCCGGGGTGAGTGCGTCGGCCGCGGCGTCGATGCACTCCCACGGCGCGAGCATGTCGAGCACGACGCGATCGACGGATGCCGGGGCGACGGCATCCGGAAGGTTCTCGACGAGGTCGCCCACGACGACCTCCCACGTCGACGGGGTCGCGCCGAGGAAGGTCTCGACGTTGGCGCGCGCGACGTCGGCGAACTCCTCGCGGCGCTCGAACGACACCAGGCGGCCGCTCGGTCCGATCGCGCGCAGGAGCCACAGCGACAGGGCGCCCGACCCGACGCCGGCCTCGACGACGGTGGCGCCCGGGAAGATGTCGGCCTGCGAGAGGATCTGCGCCGCATCCTTCGGGTAGACGATCGCCGCTCCCCGCGGCATCGACATCACGAAGTCGCGCAGGAGCGGGCGGAGCGCCAGGTAGTCGTGGCCGGAGCTGTTGGTGACGACGCTGCCGTCGGGCTGGCCAACCAGGAGCTCGTGCTTGAGCACGCCGTTGTGCGTGTGCAGCTCGCCGTTCTCACGGAGCGTGATGGTGTGCATCCGCGCCTTGGGTCCGGTCAGCTGCACACGGTCACCGACCCGGAAGGGTCCGCTCAGGTGCGGGGTCTCGCTCATCGGGTCTCCTGCGGGTTCGTCGCTGCTGCGTGGGTGAGGTGGAGGGCCGCGAGGTCCGCGGCGCCGCGGCCTTCCAGAGTCGGCCAGAGATCGTGGGCGCCCACGCCGTCCAGCGACACCAGGAGGGGCACGCCGAGAGTGACCGCGCCGCTGGCGATCGCCGAGCGCAGGCCGTTGGGCGAATCCTCGATCGCGACGGTGTCGACGATCGAGACCCCGAGGGCGTCGGCCGCCTGGAGGTACGGATCGGGGTGGGGCTTGGGCCGGGTGACGTCGTCACCGGCGACGACCACGTCGAACGCGGGGAAGTCGATGAGCTCGACGACCGACAGCGCCATGCGCCGCATCGACATCGTCACGAGGGCGGTCTTCACACCGGAGCGGCGCAGGTCGGCGAGCAGTTCGCGCGCGCCGGGCCGGAACGGCACCCCCTCGACGGCGAGCTGCCGCAGCACCTCGTCGGTCAGGTGGGCGATGATCTCGTCCACTCCCCACGGAACGCCGGCGTTCTGCAGCAGGCGGGCGGAGTCCTCCAGCGCGAGCCCGACCATCCCCAGCGCCTGCGCGTGCGACCACGTGCCGCCGAACCGCTCCACGAGGGGGGTCTCCGCCGCCATCCAGAAGGGTTCGGTGTCGACCAGGGTGCCGTCCATGTCCCACAGGACGGCGGCGGGGGCGGGGGAAGTCATCGTTCCATCGTATCGAGCGCCCCGGCGGTGGCCTCGCGCTCCGCCCGGGCGCATGCGCCTATCCTGGATATCCAGCCCCGCAGGGGCAGAGGAGGTTGCGTGGACGCACTGGGTCGCCGGATCATCGTCGCCGCTTTCGACGGGTGGAACGACGCCGGAGAGGCGGCCTCGGCCGCGGCGTCGATGCTGCGCACCGGCGGCGACTACGAGGTCGTGCACTCGGTCGATCCGGAGCTGTACTTTGACTACCAGTACACGCGCCCGCAGGTCGGACTCGACGCGGAAGGCCGCCGCACGCTCACCTGGCCCGAGGCCACCCTCCTGCGCCCGGCCGGGCGCACCGACGAACCCGAGATCTGGCTGCTCGTGGGGGTCGAACCCGCCCGCGCCTGGCAGGCCTTCGCCGCGGAGTTCATCGACGTCGCCCTGCGCGAGGACGTCTCGGGCTTCGTCGCGCTGGGCTCCATGATGTCCGACGTCCCGCACACCCGGCCGATCTCGGTCTTCGCGGGCAGCGACAACGACGCGGTGCGCCAGTCCCTCGGGCTCGAGCGGAGCCTGTACGAGGGACCGGTCGGCATCCTGAGCGCGCTCGGCGATGCGGCCGAACGCGCCGGCATCCCCACCGCGAGCCTCTGGGCCAGCGTCCCGCACTACGTGGCGGGCCACACGCCGTCCCCCAAGGCCACCCTGGCGCTCCTCGACCGTCTCGAGACCGTCTCCGGCATCCCGGTGCCGCGGGGCGAGCTCGCCGCCGAGGCGATCGCGTGGGAGGCCTCCATCGACGCGGCCGCCGCCGACGACGACGAGATGCGCGATTACATCCACCAGCTCGAGCAGACCCGCGACACGTGGGATTCGCCCGAGGCGTCCGGGGATGCCATCGCGCAGGAGTTCGAGCGATACCTGCGCCGCGGCGGTGACGGCCCGACGAAACCGGGCCGCGACGACCCGCCGCGCCGCTGAGTGCGAGAACGGCGCCGTCCCCGAGGGGGCGGCGCCGTTCTCGCGTGTGGCGATCAGCCGGAGATGATGGTCGATTCGGCCGGGACCACTCCGGTCAGGAGCAGGACGATCACGACGATTCCGAGGACGATGCGGTAGATCACGAACGGCAGGAAGCTGCCCTTCTTGAGGTACTGCATGAGGAACGCGATGACGAGGAAGCCGACGACGAACGCGATGACCGTCGCCAGCCCCGTCTCGGCGAGGTTGTACGGCCCGGTGCCCTCGTCGAAGCTCTTGTACAGCTCGTAGAGCCCGCTGACGAACACCGCGGGGACGGCGAGCAGGAACGAGTATTCGGCGACGGCGGTGCGCTTGTACCCCAGCGCGCGACCCAGGGTGGTGGTCGCACCCGAGCGGGACACGCCCGGCACGAGGGCGAGGGCCTGCGCGAACCCATAGGCCAGGCCGTGGGGGTAGGTCAGGTCGTCCAGGTCGCGACGGCGTTTTCCGTAGTGATCGGCGAGCCCCAGGAGGATGCCGAACACGATCAGCACGATCGCCGTGATCCACAGGCTCCGGAAGTTGTCGCGGATCAGGCTCTGCAGCAGGAACCCCGCCACGCCGATGGGGATCGTGCCGATGATGATCAGCCATCCCATGCGGGCGTCCGGGTCGTTGCGCGGCACTCGACCGGTGAGCGATCCGAACCAGCGGGAGATCACCCGCCCGATCTTCTTACGGAAGTAGAGGAGGACGGCCAGCTCGGTGCCCAATTGCGTGATCGCGGTGAACGTCGCACCCGGGTCGGTCTGCGACGGGAGGAACTCCCCCACGATGCGGATATGCGCGCTGGAGGAGATGGGGAGGAACTCGGTCAGGCCCTGGACGAGCCCGAGGATGATGACCTCGAAGATGTTCTGCATGTGTTCCTTCAGTACGTCCGGATGAGGTCGGCGAGAACTCGACGACCGAACTCGAGCGCGTCGACGGGGACGCGCTCATCCACACCGTGGAACATCCCGGTGAAGTCGAGATCGGACGGGAGTCGCAACGGCGCGAACCCGTAACCGGAGATTCCGAGGGAGGCGAGGGCCTTGTTGTCGGTGCCGCCGCCCATGAGGTACGGGATCACCGGGACCCCGGGGTCGTGGCGGGCGAGCTGTCCGACCATGGCATCCACGAGGTCGCCCGCGAACGGCACCTCGAGGCCGATGTCCTGATGGACGATCTCGACCTCGATGCCCGGACCGACGATGCGACGGATATCGGCGAGCGCCGCGTCCTCGGTGCCGGGCAGCACCCGCACGTCGATGAGGGCCTCGGCGCGATCGGGGATGACGTTGTGCTTGTATCCCGCCGTCAGGCCCGTGGGGTTGGTCGTCGTGCGGAGCGTCGAGCGCAGGAATCCGGATGCCGCGCCCGCGCGCTGCGCGAGGGCATCGGGGTCGCCGTCATCGACTCCGGTCAGCTCGGCCAACCCCGCGAGGAGCTGCGTCGTGGTGTCGGTCAGCCGGACGGGCCACTGCGTGCGCCCGAGCGCCGCGACGGCCTCCGCGACCGCGGTCACCGCGTTGTCGGGGTGCAACGCGCTGCCGTGGCCGGCGCGCCCCCGCGCCACGAGCTTGATCCAGAGGAGTGCTTTCTCGCCGACCTGCAGCAGGTACGCGCGGCGGTCGTCCACGGAGATCGAGTAGCCCCCGACCTCACTGATCGCCTCCGTCGCACCGGCGAACCATTCGGGGCGGTCGCGGACGACGAGAGCCGAACCCTCGACCCCGCCGTTCTCCTCGTCGGCGAAGAACGTGACGATGATGTCGCGCTCCGGCTGCTCCCCCGACCGCAGCACGTCAGCCGCGGCAGTGAGGATCATGGCATCCATGTCCTTCATGTCGACCGCGCCGCGGCCCCACAGGACGCCGTCGCGGATCTCGCCCGCGAACGGGTCGACGCTCCAGTCCTCGGCGACGGCGGGGACGACGTCGAGATGGCCGTGGAGGATGATCGCGGGCTTGTCGGGGTTGCGGCCCGGAATGCGCGTCGAGAGGTTGGTGCGGCGGTCGATCGGCTCGTAGTAGTCGACGTCCAGGCCGAGGGCCTCGAGGTACGCCCCCGCATACTCGGCGGCCTCGCGCTCGCCGCGGGACCGGCCGCCTCCGAAGTTCGTCGTGTCGAAGCGGATGAGGTCGGCGGCCACGCGGGCGACCTCGGGCGGGTCGGCGTCGTGCTCGGACATGCGCACTACGGTACCCGGACGCCGCCCCCTTCCCCGTCCACGCCGCAGCGGGACGCGCCCGGGCTGTCACCCCGGTTCGGGGGTGCGCCCCGGGCGTGGTAATGTCGTTCTTCGTTGCGAAAGCGACCAACACCCAATGCGCGGGTGGCGGAATAGGTAGACGCGCTAGCTTGAGGTGCTAGTGCCCGTATAGGGCGTGGGGGTTCAAGTCCCCCCTCGCGCACAGATGAGAAAGACCCCCGGGTTCATCCCCGGGGGTCTTTCTCGTTTCTGCGGGAGTGGGAGGGCTGCTCGACCCGTGACACCGGCGAAACGCCGACGTGACATCGCGGCCGTAGCGTCGAGGCATCCCGGAAGGATGGATGCCACATGTACCGGTTCCACGTTCCCACCATCGACATCTCCGCCTGGGTCGGCCGCGGCCCCGAAGCGGCCCGCGCGGCCGTGGTCGCGGCCGTCGACCATGCCTGCCGCACCGTCGGATTCATGCAGATCGTCGGGCACGGCGTGCCGGACCGCGTGATCGCCGACCTCGAAGACGCGCTCGACGGCTTCTTCGGGCTCTCCCTGGATGCCAAGAAGCGGTACGTCCGCCCGGCGGCGGAGAATCGCGGGTACACGCCACCCAAGAGCGAGTCGCTCAGCTACAGCCTCGGCATCGACCCGGTGACGCGGATGAACGACTTCTTCGAGGCGTTCAACGTCGGCACGTCATGGCGCGAGTACCCGGGGACGACCGCGACGGCGGCGGATTACGCCGAGAACACGTGGCCGGATGCGGTTCCCGCGTTCCGCCCGTCGGTCGAGACCTACTTCGACGAGGCGCGCCGTGTGGCGCGGACGCTCACCCAGATCTTCGCCGCGGCGCTGCGGGTGCCCGAGGACTCCCTCGATGCGCTCACCGATCACTCGATCGACGTGCTCAGGATGAACAACTACGCCCTGCCTCCGGGGTCGATCGAACTCGGCGCGGAGTTGACCGGGATGGGCGAGCACACCGACTTCGGTCTCGTCACGGTGCTGTGGGCCGACCGGGTCGCGGGTTTGCAGGTGCTGGGGCTCGACGGCTCGTGGAACGACGTCCTGCCCGCCGAGGGCGCGCTGCTGGTGAACATCGGCGACGTGGCCGCGCGCCTCACGAACGACAAGTGGCTGTCGACGCTGCACCGGGTGAAGCCACCGGTCATCGACGGGACCATCGAGCGGCGGCGGTCGGCCGCGTTCTTCCACGACGGCAACGCCGACGCGGTGGTGGGGGTGCTCCCTCACTTCGCGTCGCGCGAGTCTCCCGCGCTGTACGAGCCGGTGACGGTCGCGCAGCACATCGCGGCCAAGCTCGCGGGGTCCCGCGCGGGCCGGAAGAACGCGTCCGCGGTGCGCGAGGCGGCGCGGCTGACCGCGAGCCGCGGCTGAGCGCAGGCTCGGCGCAGCGCGGGTCGTAGCCCAGCGCGGCTGAGCGCGGGTCGTAGCGCAGCGCAGCTGAGCGCAGGCCCGGCTCCGCCCGGCATCCCGCGATGAACGCGATCCACGCCCAGAAACGCGGGGTCGTCCCGTTTCTCGTCGTGGATCGCGTTTATCGGGGAGGGAGGGGCGAGCGGATGCCGGGGCCTCAGGCCGCGGACACCCCGAACAGCAGACCCAGCACGTACGTCACGGCGGCGGCGCCGAAGCCGATCGCGAGCTGCCGCAGGCCGCGCTTGAGCGGCGAGGCGCCGGAGAGCAGGCCCACCATCGCACCGGTGCCGAGCAGGGCGACGCCCACGAGACCGAGGGCGAGCGCGACCGCCCCGACACCGCTCATGCCGAAGATCCACGGCAGCACCGGGATGATCGCGCCGGAGGCGAAGAACAGGAAGCTGGAGATGGCCGCGCCCCAGGCGCTCCCGACGACCTCGTGCGACGACTCCCCCGGTGCCGCGGCGGCCGGGGCGGTGCCGGCCTGGGCGGCGGTGACGACCTCGCGCGCCTTGGCCAGGGCCTCCTCGGCATCCATCCCCCGGGTGCGGTAGACGAGCGCGAGCTCGTTGGCATCCAGGTCGAGGTGCGGAATCGCCGCGTCGGCGAAGTCGCTCTCTTCGGTGGCCTCGAGGAGTTCGCGCTGCGAGCGCACGGACACGAACTCCCCCGCGCCCATCGACAGGGCGCCGGCGAGGAGACCGGCGATGCCGCTGAACAGCACGAAGCTCGGGGCGACGCCGGTGGCGCCGACGCCCATCACGAGCGCCAGGTTCGACACGAGTCCGTCGTTCGCCCCGAACACGGCGGCGCGGAACGTGCCGGACAGGCGCCGGCGTCCTCGGGCCGCGAGGCCGCGGACGACCTCGTGATGCACCTGCTCGTCGGCGGCCATCTGCGCGGTCGCGTACGGTTCGTCGGCGTAGGGCGAGCGGGCCTCGGCGTTCTGGGCGAGCGCGAGCACGAAGATCGAGCCGAAGCGGCGCGCCATCCAGGCCAGCAGCGTCGTGCCGAGGCCGGGCCGGGGAAGTCGATGCGGGGTGTCGCCGAGCAGGTCGATCCAGTGCTGTTCGTGGCGTCCTTCGGCCTCGGCGAGCGCGAGGAGGATCTCGCGTTCCTCGCCCGTGCGGCGGCTCGCGAGGTCGCGGTACACGCGGGCCTCGGCACGCTCGTCGACGAGATAGCGCGCCCAGCGGCGGCGGTCGCGGGCGGTGGGTGTGGCGGCGATCGTCACGGTTCTCCTTCGGGTCGCCCCCACGTTAGGCGGCGCGCACCCCTCCCCCGGGCGCGTCGGCCGATACTGACAGCATTTCGGGCCTCCGAAGCCCGGAACGACGCGGCTCCGGGGAACCGGATGCCAGCATTTCGGGGTCGCGAAACCACCCCGGCGGAGCAGGGCGAGGTCTCAGGACCGGACGCGTTTGCGCAGCACTTCGATGCGCGCCTGGAGCTGCGCGACCGTCGCGTGCGAGACGGCGGGTCCGCCGCAGATGCGGCGCAGTTCGGCGTGCACGAGACCGTGCGCCTCGCCGGTCCGGCGCGCGTAGAGCCCGACGAGGCTGTTGAGCAGCTGCCGTTGCTCTTTCAGGGTGCGGTGCAGCGGCTGCGGAAGTCCGCCCTCGTCGACGCCGGGCGGTTCTCGCCCGCTCTCCTTCTCTTTCGCCTCGCGCGAGGAGCGGTGCCGCGATTGGCGCGAGGCGCGGGTCATGAGCACCTCGTGCACCTGCTCGGGTTCGAGGAGCCCCGGGATGCCGAGGAACTCCTCCTCCTCCACCGTGCCGGGGACGGCGAGCTGGCCGAACTCCTGCCCGTCGAACAGCACACGGTCGAAGTGCGCGAGCGAACCGAGGGCCTGATACTCGAACTCCTGCTCGAGCGCATCGGACGCCTTGTCCTCGCGCTCGGCGGCGTCCATCATGTCTTCTTCGGCGTTCCACTGGTCTTCCGCGTCGCTGTCGCGGTCGAGGGCGTGGTCGCGCTGGGCCTCCATCTCCCCGGCGAGGGCGAGAAGCGGGGGGACGTTGGGGAGGAACACGCTCGCGGTCTCCCCTCGCCGGCGGGCGCGCACGAAGCGGCCGATCGCCTGGGCGAAGAACAGCGGCGTCGAGGCGCTCGTGGCGTACACGCCGACGGCGAGGCGCGGCACGTCGACGCCCTCGGACACCATGCGGACGGCGACCATCCACCGGCTCGTGCCCTTCGAGAACGTCTCGATGCGACTCGACGCCTCAGCCTCGTCGGAGAGGACCACCGTGACCTTCTCGCCGCTGATGTCCTCGAGGATCGTGGCGTAGGCGCGGGCCGCGGTCTGGTCGGTCGCGATGATGAGGCCACCGGCATCCGGGACCGTCTCGCGCACCTCGGTGAGGCGGCGGTCGGCGGACCGCAGGACCGCCGGGATCCAGTCGCCGTTGGGGTCGAGCGCGGTGCGCCACGCCTGCGAGGTGATGTCCTTGGTGTTGTCCTGCCCGAGCTGGGCCTCCATCTCTTCCCCGGCCTTGGTGCGCCAGCGCATCTGCCCGGCGTAGACGAGGAAGAAGACGGGGCGGACGACACCGTCGTCGAGCGCGCGCCGGTAGCCGTAGGCGTAGTCGGTGCGCGAGAGGCGGATGCCCTTGTCGTTCGGGTGGTACTCCACGAACGGGATGGGGGCGGTGTCGCTGCGGAACGGCGTTCCCGACAGCAGGAGCCGGCGCGTGGCGCGTCCGTACGCTTCGCGGAGCGCGTCGCCCCAGCTGAGCGCGTCGCCGCCGTGGTGCACCTCGTCGAGGATCACCAGGGTCCTGGCATCCATCGTCAGGCGCTGGTGCACCTCGGCCTTCACGGCCACCTGCGCGTACGTGACCGCGACGCCGTGGTACTGCCGTGACGGGGTGGCGTGCCGGTTGGAGAAGTACGGGTCGAGACGGATGCCGACCCGCGCCGCCGCCTCGGCCCACTGGGTCTTGAGGTGCTCGGTGGGGGCCACGACGACGATGCGGTCGACGACGCGGCGACGCATGAGTTCGGATGCGAGGCGGAGGGCGAAGGTCGTCTTACCGGCGCCGGGGGTGGCGGCGGCGAGGAAGTCGCGGGGGCCCTTGCCGACCCCGTCGGGTCCGTCGGAGCCGAAGTACTGGTCGAGCGCCTCGGCCTGCCACGCGCGGAGGCGCTGGGCGGTGCCCCACGGGGCGCGCTGCGGGAACGAGGGCGAGAGATGCTCGGCGGCGAAGCTTCCGAAGTGGTGCTCGTCGGCGGAGTCACCGAAGGAGAGTTCGGACTCGGCCGCGTCGGAGGTGTCCGGGAGGGCTGATGCGCGGGCTTCTTCTTCCAGCATCGAACCTCCTTCCCTCGCGAGCGCGAACATCCACGATAGGCGAGATCGCGGAGGTGCGGTGGCCGCCTGGGGAGCGTTCCGCGACACCATCAGCGATAAACGCGATCGGCGACCAGAAACGTGCCGCCGTCCCGTGTTTCGCCGTGGATGCCGTTTATCAGGACAGAGTGAGACGGCGAGCAGGGCGGCCCCGCCGGGCGCAGCGGAGAGGGGTACGGGCAGGCCCCTTGCCGTGTCGGAGGGCGGGGTTAGCCTGGAGGCGGAGGTTTCGATGACACTCGATCCGCACTCGCCCGCTCCGTCTCCGTCCGACAACGCCGGCCCGCATCCCTGGCGCCGCTTCGTCGCCCTCGGCGACTCCTTCACCGAGGGGATCGGCGACCCCCTGCCCGACGGCGGACACCGCGGCTGGGCCGACCGTGTCGCCGAGGTCCTGGCATCCCAGGTCGACGACTTCGCGTACGCCAACCTCGCCGTGCGCGGGAAGCTGATCGGCCAGATCGTCGCCGACCAGATCGAACCGGCGTTGGCGCTGAAGCCCGACCTCATCACGTTCTCGGCGGGCGGCAACGACGTCATCCGCCCCGGCACCGACCCCGACGTGGTGTCGCAGCAGTTCGAGGATGCCGTCGTGCGGCTGCGCCGCGACGGCGCGACGCTCGTCGTGTTCACCGGGATCGACACCGAGTTCACGCCGGTGTTCCGCGGCATCCGCGGCAAGGTCGCGATCTACAACGAGAACATCCGCTCGATCGCCGACCGCTACGACTGCATCGTCGCGAACCAGTGGGGGCTGAAAGAAGTGCAGGACATGCGCTTCTTCGACGACGACCGCCTCCACTACAACACCCTCGGCCACCACGAGGTCGCCCGGATGGTGCTGCGCGCACTCAACGTCCCCAACGAGCTGCAGCCGATGCAGCCCGAGGCCCTGCCGCCGACGACGTGGCGCGCCGCACGCGAGAAAGACCTCGTCTGGGCCCGCGCCTACCTCGTGCCGTGGGTGCTGCGGCGTCTGCGCCACGAATCGTCGGGCGACCATATCCAGCCCAAGCGCCCCGAGCCGCTGCCCGTGGTGACCCTCGCCCCGGGCCGGGATGCCGCGGCCTCGCGCGGGACGCAGGTCTGAGTCAGCGCAACCCGCGCCCCAG
Organism: Microbacterium sp. 71-36; assembly: GCF_001898305.1. NCBI lineage: Bacteria > Bacillati > Actinomycetota > Actinomycetes > Micrococcales > Microbacteriaceae > Microbacterium > Microbacterium sp. 71-36. The sequence continues at coordinate 84,317 of NZ_MKTP01000001.1, read as the reverse complement.
TTCCCACAGCGCCACCGCGCTCGCGGCGGCGACGTTGAGCGAGTCCACTCCCCCGGCCATCGGGATCGTCACGACCGTGTCGGCGGCGGCGAGCGCCCCGCGGCTCAGCCCGTCGCCCTCGGCGCCCATCAGCAGTGCCACCCGCTCGTGCCCGGCCGCGGCGAACGCGTCGAGGGTGACGGCGTCCTCGGCGAGCGCGAGGGCGGCGAGGTGCAGCCCCGCGTTCTGGAGCAGCGGCTTGGCCTCCGGCCACTCGGGCAGCCGCGTCCACGGCACCTGGAACACCGTTCCCATGCTCACCCGCACGCTCCGGCGGTAGAGGGGGTCGGCGCAGCGCGGGGTGACGAGCACGGCGTCGGCGCCGAGGGCCGCCGCCGAACGGAACGCGGCGCCGACGTTGGTGTGGTCGACGATGTCCTCGAGCACGACCACGAGCCGGGCGCCCGCGACGACGTCGGCGACGGATGCCAGGACGGGCCGGTGCATGGATGCCAGCAGCCCCCGGTGCACGGTGTATCCCGTCACCTGTTCCGCGACCTCGGCCGGAACGACGTAGATCTCGGCATCCTCGCCGGCGAGGGCGAGCGCGTCGTCGAGGAATTTCTCCTGAACGAGCACGGAGCGCGGACGATGACCGGCGCGCAGCGCCCGATCCAGTACCTTGGCGGACTCCGCGATGTACAGCCCGCCCGCGGGCTCCGACACCCGCCGCAACGACACGTCGGTGAGGTCGCGGTAGTCCGCCAGTCGGGGGTCGGTGGCGGCGTCGATGGAGATCACGGGCATCGTCCCACTCTGCCAGCACCCCGGACGACGGTGCCCGCGGGCGGTCCTAGACTCGATCCGACGGAGGTGGGTATGACGGACACGACGAAGGATGCCGAGACCCTGGCATCCATCGATCGAGCCGTCGAAGTGCTCGCCGGTCGGCGCGTGGCCGTGCTCACCGGCGCCGGGGTGTCCACGGACTCGGGGATCCCCGACTACCGCGGCAAGGGCGCGCCGACGCGGACGCCGATGACGGCGCAGCAGTTCCTCGCCAACGCCGACGCGCGTCGTCGGTACTGGGTGGGCAGCCACCTCGGGTGGAAGGTGTTCGCCGCCGCCGAGCCGAACGACGGTCACCGTGCGCTCGCCGCGCTCGAGAACGCGGGCGTCTCCAACGGCGTCATCACGCAGAACGTCGACGGGCTCCACGTCCGCGCGGGCAGCCACCGGGTCGTCGAGCTGCACGGCACGATGCGGCGGGTGGGGTGCCTGCACTGCGGTCAGGTGTTCGACCGGCGCGATCTCGCGGCCCGCGTCGAGGCCGACAACCCGTGGATCTCACTTCCCGAGAACGTCGAGCTCGGCCCCGACGGTGACGTCACCCCGGCTTCGGCCGAGGGATTCATCGTCCCGGTGTGCTCGGTGTGCGGGGGCACGCTGAAACCCGACGTGGTGTTCTTCGGCGAGTACATCCCGGTCGAGAAGTTCCGCGAGGCCGAGCAGCTCGTCCACGCGAGCCAGGCGCTCGTCGTCGCGGGGTCCTCGCTGGTCGTGAACAGCGGCATCCGCCTGGTCGAGCGCGCGCGGCGCCGCCGCCTCCCCGTCGTCATCATCAACCGCGGCGCGACCCGAGCCGACCAGCGGGCCGCGGTGAAGATCGACGCGGGCACCAGCGATGTGCTGAACATCTTCGCCCAACGCCTGCCGGGCCTGCTCTGAACGTCGGACACCGCCGCGGGCACCAGCCACGTGCTCAGCGTCTTCACCCAACGCCTGCCGGGCCTGCTCTGAACGTCGGACACCGCCGACCCTCACGGCGACCCTTCCGGTAGCCGCGGGTAGGCTCGAACGGTGACGATCCTCACCCTCGTACGCCACGGCGAGACCGACTGGAATGCCGGCGGACGCGTCCAGGGCTCGACCGACATCCCCCTCAACGACACCGGGCGGCTCCAGGCCCGCGGTGTCGCCGAGACGCTGGCCGCCGAAAACGCCGGGCGCGAGGTCATCGTCGTCTCGAGCGACCTGTCGCGCGCGGCCGAGACCGCCGACATCGTCGCGGCAGCTCTCGGCACCACGGTGCGACGCCGTCTCCCGGGCCTGCGCGAGCGGTCCTACGGCGACGCCGAGGGGATGGACGCGCAGACGTTCGCCGAGACGTACGGCCCGTGGCACGCGGCCGAGGTGCCGGGTGCCGAGGCCTGGCCCGCCGTCCGTGAGCGTGCGCTCGCCGCGATCGCCGACGCGGTCGCCGAGGCTCCCGACGGAGTGGACGTCATCGCGGTCGCGCACGGCGCCCTCATCCGCGAGGTCATCATGCACGCCACCGACGGTGAGTTCCCGCGCGTCGGCGAGCGTCTGCCGAACTGCTCCGCCACCGTCTTCCGCCTGGACGGCGAGGGGTGGGAGATGCTGGCCTACGCCGGCGTCGCGAACTGACCGTCAGCGCTTCATCCCGCTGATTCCTTCGACCAGACCAGCACCGTTCGGGTCGCGGTCGCCACCACCTCGTCGTTCTGCGAACGGCCGGTGTGTGCGAGCACGACCACGCCCTGACCGGGACGCGACGCCGACGGACGCACCGACACCACCTCCGTCTCCGCGGTGAGGGTGTCCCCCACGAACAGCGGCGCGGGGAAGCTCACATCGCTGAGGCCCAGCTGCGCCACGAGCGTCCCCTGGGTGAGCTGCGCCACCGAGAGCCCGACGAGCGTGGACAGCGTCCACATCGAGTTCACCAGGGGCCGGCCGAACGGCTGGGTCGCCGCGTACGCGGCATCCAGGTGGAGGGCCTGCGCGTTCATCGTGAGGGTCGTGAACAGGACGTTGTCGGCGTCGGTGACGGTGCGCCCAGGTCGGTGACCGTAGCGCTCACCGACGACGAACTCCTCCAGATACAGGCCCCGCTGCTCGATCATGCGGCAACGGTACTCCCGACCAGGCCGAGCGCCCGCGAGATCACCATCAGCTGCACCTCGGTCGTGCCCTCACCGATCTCGAGGATCTTCGAGTCGCGGTAGTGCCGTGCCACGGGGTACTCGTTGATGAAGCCGTTGCCGCCGAAGATCTGCGTCGCGTCCCGGGCGTTGGCCATGGCCGCGTCGCTCGCGGTCATCTTCGCCACCGCCGCGTCCACCGCGAAGGGCTTGCCGGCGTCGCACAGGCGTGCCGCGTGCACCCACGCCAGTCGCGCGGTGTGGACCCGCGCGTGCATCCGCGCGAGCAGGAACTGCACGTTCTGCTTCGTCGACAGCCGCTCGCCGAACACGGTGCGGCTGCGGGCGTAGTCCACCGCCGCTTCGAGGCATCCCTCGGCTGCACCCGTCGCCAGGGCCGCGATCGCCACGCGGCCTTCGTCCAGGGTGCGCAGGAAGTTCTTGAACCCCTGCCCGCGCTCGCCGAGCAGGTTCGCCGCGGGAACCCGCGCGGCGTCGAAGGTGAGCGGGTGGGTGTCGGAGGCATTCCACCCGACCTTGTCGTACGCCGCCCCGACGGTGAACCCGGGGGTGCCGCGGGGCACGATGATCGTCGAGATCTCGGGGCGCTCCCCGCTGCGGTCCGTGACCGCGGTGACGGCGACGTAGCTGGTGATGGCGGTCCCGGAGTTGGTGATGAACTGCTTCGACCCGTCGATGACCCACTCGTCGCCGTCGAGCCGCGCGGTCGTGCGCGTCGCACCGGCGTCGCTGCCGGCCTCGGCCTCGGTGAGCCCGAACCCGGCGAGCGCGCGCCCGGCGACCAGGTCGGGCAGATACTCCGCCTTCTGGGCGTCGCTGCCGAACCGGTACAGCGGCATCGCGCCGAGTCCCACACCGGCTTCGAGCGTGATGGCGAGGGACTGGTCGACACGGGCGATCGCCTCGATCGCCACGCACAGGGCCGCGTAGTCGCCGCCCTGCCCCCCGACCTCCTCCGGGAACGGCAACCCGAACAGGCCCAGGTCGCCCATCTGGGCGACGATGTCGAGCGGCAGTTCGTGGGCGCGGTCCGCCTCGTAGGAGCGCGGCGCGATCACCTCGTCGGCGAACTCGCGCACCATCCCGGCGAGCTCGCGCTCGTCGTCGGTGAAGGCCTGCTGGCTGTCGATGCTCACGGGGATCCTCCTGGGGATCGAAGGGGCGGATGCCGCGGACGCGGCGGAACGGACGGGGCGGGGTGGAGGGGGCGAGGCGGGGCGCACGTCAGCGCAGGAGCATCGCCCTCCCCGGTTCGCGCAGGACACCGGCGACGTCGGTGAGGAAGCGCGCGGCCTCGGCCCCGTCGACGAGCCGATGGTCGAACGAGAGGCTGAGGGTCAGCACGTCTCTCAGCGCGATCCCGCCCTGGTGCTCCCACGGGGTGCGGCGCACCGCTCCGACGGCGAGGATGCCGGCCTCGCCCGGATTGAGGATCGGGGTACCGGCATCCACGCCGAAGACGCCGACGTTGGTGATCGAGAACGTCCCGCCCGTCATGTCGGCCGGGGCCGTGCGTCCGGCGCGGGCGGTCGCCGCGAGCTCGGCGATGGCGTCGGCGAGGTCGACGAGCGGCAGCGTGTCGGCGTCGCGGATCACCGGCACCACCAGACCCCGGTCGGTCGCCGCCGCGATGCCGAGGGTGACGAAGTGGTGCTCGACGATCTCGCCGGCCTCCTCGTCCCACCGGGAGTTGAGCGCGGGGGTGCGGCCGAGCGCCAGGCACACGGCCTTCGCCACGATCGCCAGCACGCCGATGCGGTGCCCGTCGAGGGCCCGATCGGTCTTGAGCGAGGCGAGCAGATCGGTGGTCGCGGTGACGTCGAGGGTGAGGAACGTCGTGGCGTGCGGCGCGGTGAAAGCGCTGCGCACCATCGCGGCGGCGGTGTGCTTGCGCACGCCGCGGATCGGAGTGCGCGTGGTGCGCGGACCGGTGGAGACAGCCGGGGGGACCGTCGACGCGAGGGGAACGGGGTCGGCGCGCGGGGCTCGCGACCGCGACGCGTCAGCCGGGGCGACCGTCGACGTGAGGGAGAACGGACCTGCGTGCGCCGGTTCCGTCGTGGATGCCATGCGCGCGGCGAACTCCTCGACGTGCGCCCGCGTCACGAGGTCGCCGGGGTGGGTGGCGGCGACGAGGTCGAGATCGACGCCGAGGTCTTTCGCGAGCTTGCGGACCGGCGGTGTGGACCGGGGACGTTCGAGGACCGGCTCGGCCGCGGTCGCGGGGACGACGTCGTGCGGCGCCGACCGGTGCACCGCCTGTTCGATGTCGAGCGTGCCGGGCGTCCCGGCGGTGCGGGCGCGGCGGCGCGGACGGGTCCCGGGTGCCGGCGCGGCACCGTAGCCGACGAGGTTCGGCGTCGCCGCGGGCGCCGCCGGTTCCGCCGTGCGGAGTTCGTCGGCGACACGCCGTTCGCCGCCCTCGGGGACCGGTGTGTCGGCCACGGACTCCGCGGGTCGGCCCGCGGCCCCGGCTGCGGTCGGACCCGCAGGGGCCGCCGGGTCGGTCTCACCCACCGCGAACGACACGAGGGGCGACCCGACGGCGACGACGTCTCCGGCGGCGGCGTGGAGACCGCGCACGGTCCCGGCGTAGGGCGACGGGATCTCCACGACCGCCTTGGCCGTCTCGACCTCGGCGATCGTCTGGTTGAGGGTCACCTCGTCGCCCTCGTCGACGAGCCATTGCACGATCTCTGCCTCGGGCAGCCCCTCGCCGAGATCGGGCAGCAGGAATTCGGCGATCATCGCACGTCTCCCGTCGGGGTCGAGGTCGTCCTGCGGGAGGCGCGGTGTTCGGCGATCATCGCGCCACCTCCCGGTCACCGCTCCGCTCGAGCACGGCATCCACCGCGTACAGGAGACGATCGATGTCGGGCACGTGGTGCTTCTCGAGCTTCGACGGCGGGTAGGGGATGTCGTGCCCCGTCACGCGCTCGGGCGGCGCCTCGAGATGGTGGAAGCAACGTTCGGTGATGCTCGCGACGATCTCGGCGCCGAGCCCCGCCTGCCGGGCCGCTTCGTGCGCCACGACGACCCGGCCGGTCTTGCGCACGGAGGCGGCCACCGTGGTGAGGTCCATGGGCGACAGCGACCGCAGGTCGATCACCTCGAGCGAGATCCCTTCGTCCTCCGCGGCGAGCGCGGCGTCCAGCGCCGTGCGGACGAGCGCTCCGTACGTGACGATCGTCGCGTCCGTTCCTTCGCGGGCGACGCGGGCGAGGTGCAGGGGCGGGGCGTCGGCGAGGTCGGCATCCAGATCGACCTCCCCCTTGGAGTGGTAGAGACGCTTGGGCTCGAAGAAGACGACCGGGTCATCGGATGCCACGGCCTGCCGCAGCATGACGTACGCGTCCTGCGGGGTGCTGGCGGCGACCACCCGCAGCCCGGCGGTGTGGGCGAAGTACGCTTCGGGCGACTCGGAGTGGTGCTCGGCGGCCCCGACTCCCCCGGCCCACGGGATGCGGATGACCATCGGCATCCGGATCCGGCCGTTGCTGCGGTAGTGGAGCTTGGCCACCTGGCACACGATCTGGTCGAACGCCGGGTACACGAAGCCGTCGAACTGGATCTCGACGATCGGGCGGTAGCCGCGCAGGGCGAGGCCGACGGCCGTGCCGACGATGCCCGCCTCGGCGAGCGGGGTGTCGACGACGCGCTGAGCGCCGAAGCGCTGCTGCAACCCGTCGGTGACCCGGAAGACCCCGCCGAGTCTGCCGATGTCCTCTCCCATGAGCAGGACCCGGTCGTCGTCGGCGAGGGAACGGGCGAGTCCCGCGTTGATCGCGGCGCCCATCGTGAGCGCGGTCATTCGAGTCCCTCCCCTGCCGACGTGCGGACGCGGGTGGCGACGTCCTTCCGATCGATGCTCATCGTGCGTCCTCCGTCGCGAATCCGGCGAGGTACTGCGCGTAGTCCGCCTTCTGCTGGGCCAGGGCCGCGTGGGGCTCGGCGTAGACGTGGTCGAACACCGTCTCGGGGGCGCGGGTGGTCGCGCCGATGCACGCGGCACGGACCTCCGCGGCGAGGGTGTCCGCGGCCGCCGCGACCTCGGCGAGGGCGGAGTCGTCGAGCACTCCCTCGGCGCACAGGTACGCCTCGAAGCGGGCGATCGGGTCGCGCTGCGCCCAGCTGTCGACCTCCTCCGACGTGCGATAGCGGGTGGGGTCGTCCGAGGTGGTGTGGGGGCCCATCCGGTAGGTCACCGCCTCGAGGAAGGAGGGGCCCTCGCCTCGGCGGGCACGGTCGAGCGCCCAGCGCATCGCGGCGACGCAGGCGAGCACGTCGTTGCCGTCGACCCGCAGACTCGGGATGCCGAAGCCCGGAGCGCGACCCGCGATGGGGTACTTCGTCTGCACGGTGACCGGCTCGGAGATCGCCCACTGGTTGTTCGAGCACACGAACACGACGGGCGCCCGGAACGTGGAGGCGAAGACCATCGCTTCGTTGACGTCGCCCTGGCTGGTCGCCCCGTCGCCGAAGTAGGCGACGGCGACGTCGTCGGAGTCGTCGCGCTGCGCCCCCATCGCCCATCCGGTGGCGTGGAGCGTCTGCGCCCCGATGATGATCTGCGGCGGGGCCGCGTTGATCGTGGTGTGGTCGTACGCGGAGTGCTCTTCGCCGCGCCAGGCCAGGACGTAGCCCTCGGGCCGGGCGCCGCGGGCCAGCAGCACGCCGTGCTCGCGGTAGCTGGGGAAGACGAAGTCACCGGCGGCGAGCGCGTGGGCGGTGCCGATCTGGACGGCCTCCTGGCCACGACACGGGGCCCACAGCGCGAGCTGGCCCTGACGCTGGAGGGCGACGCCCTCGGCGTCGAGGCGACGGGTCAGGACCATGTCGCGGTGGAGGGCGCGCAGTTCGTGCGGCGAGAGGTCGGTGATCCAGGGGTCGAGCACGGCGTCGGGCACGCGGGTCCCGTCCGGTTCGAGCACGCGGACGACGTCGTCGACGTCTCCGACGCTCGCGCGGGGGGCGTCCGCCGGGGTTCCGGGGGCGGCCGGTCCGTGGTCGGGCTGGGTCTGGGTGTACGTCATCGTCATCCCTCCAGGTGCGGCCCGCGATCCTCGTGGGAGCGGGGGCGATCCGGGTGCCGGCGGCGTCGCCGACAGGGCCGACCGTACGCGTGGCGGGCAAGGCGCTCAAGACCTCCGCCGCAGGTTCAGCAATGTGCGCATTGCGGAGACCTGGCGTCCTGCTAATGTTTCGCACCATGACCAAACTCGACGCGGTCGACCTCGACCTCCTCCGCGCCCTGTCCCACGACCCGCGCGCCACCGTCGTCGCGCTCGCCGAGAAGCTGGGGCTCTCGCGCAACACCGTCCAGGCGCGCATGAGCCGCCTCGAGAAGAGCGGGGTGTTCCTCGCGTTCGAGCGCACCCTGTCGGCCGAGGCGCTGGGCTTCCCGATCGAGGCGTTCCTGCAGGTGACGGTGCGGCAGGCGGAGCTCCCGGCGATCCGCGAGGCGCTCGCTCAGGTGCCCGAGGTGCTGCAGGCGCACGGTCTCAGCGGTCAGGTCGACCTCCTCGTGCGAGTGGCCTGCCGCGACACGCAGCATCTGTTCGACACCGACGCGCGGATCCTCTCGATCGAGGGCGTCGAGCGCACCGAGACCTCCCTCGTCATGGGAGAGGTCATCGGCTACCGCGTGGGCCCGCTGATGAACCTGGCGCGCGAACGACTGTAGGGCCCCGTCGACCGCCGCCGGCTCGCGGCGGACGCGGGCGCCGCGGCTACGACCGGTCCCCCAGCCCCGTCTACGGCGAGGGCACCACCGGGATGGTCGCCGTCTCGGTCCGCTGCTCCACCGGGTCACCGGCATCCATCCGGACGAGCACGACACCGGCGAGGAGCACCGCTCCTCCGATGAACTGCACCGGCGCCGGCGTCTCACCGAGCAGCAGCCAGGCGAACCCGAGCGCGAAGAGCACCTCGCTGAGCCCGACGAACGACGCCACGCGCGAGCCGATGAGCGGCACGGCGATGACCCCGAGCGCGTAGCCGAGGGTGGTGGCCACGGCGCCGACCCAGAGCAGCGGCAGGATGCCGGGGACCTCGAGGCCGACGATCGAGACGGTGATCGAGGGGGCGGCGAAGGGCAGCATCCCCGAGATCACGAGCAGAGCCATGACGACGGTCCCGACGATGAGACCACCGGCGGCGAGCGCGAGCGGAGGGAGGGAGTCGCCGGCGCGCGCGGCGATCACGAAGTACACCGCCGTGCACGCCGCGGCGCACAGGGCGAACAGGGTTCCGAGGAGGTCGAACCGCGCACCGCTGATGTCGACGACCAGCACGAGGCCCACCATCGCCACGACCGAGCCGACGATGACGAGCTTCGAGGGGGCGCGTCGCGTGCGCACCCACACCGCCGCGACGAGCAGCACGGGCGCGATGTACTGGATCAGCAGCGCGACGGCCACCGGCATGCGCTGCATGGCGGCGAAGTAGAACAGCTGGCATCCGGCGACCGCGGTGAGCCCGAAGGCCGCGATGAGGAGTCCGTGCTGCCGCAGGAACCCGCGCTGGCGACGCATCGCGCGGATGAGCGCGGGCGAGAGCAGCAGGGATGCCAGCCCCATGCGCACGAGGAGCACCGCGCCGAGCGACCACCCGCCCTCGAGGAGCGGTTTGACGAACGGTCCGCTGGAGGAGAACGCGAGCGCGGAGCCGACAGCGATGGCGAGTCCCGTGACGGCGCCCGACGCGCGGTGGGTCGGACGTGGGAGGGTGGAGGAGGAAGTGGTCATGCAGTGCCCGCTGTCAGGAGTCAAGTACGTTTACACTCGTGACAGTAGGGCCTTCGCCTGTCAGGAGTCAACATGGTCTTCATTCGTGACACCGAGCTGGTGCTCCGCGCCACGGTCGAGCTGGTCAACACGCTCCCCCACACCGACACCACGGGGGTCGACACTCTCGTGTCCGCGGACCAGCTCGACGACTTCGCGACCCGGCACGCCTACACCGGGTCGCGCACGCACGACGAACGCGAACTCGCCGCGGTGCGCGGCATCCGCTCCCGCATCTACGAGCTGTGGACCGTCGACCGCGACGAGGCCGTACCGCTCGTGAACGCGATGCTCCGCGACGGCAAGGCCCTCCCCCAGCTCGTCCGGCACGACGACTTCGACTGGCACATCCACGCCTCCGACCCGTCCGACGCCCTCGCCCAACGCATGCTCGTCGAGGCCGCGATGGCGTTCGTCGACGTCATCCGCGCCGACGAGTACGCGCGCGTTCGCGTGTGCGACGCCGACGACTGCAGCGGCGTGTACATCGACTTCTCGAAGAACGGGTCGAAGCGCTACTGCGATGCCGGGAACTGCGGGAACCGCATGAACGTCAACGCCTACCGCCGACGCAAGGCCGACCAGCCGGCCTGACGCCGTAACCGCATGAACGTCAACGCCTACCGCCGACGCAAGGCCGACCAGCCGGCCTGAGCTGCGGCTGCCGCGCGGGGCTCAGGGCTCGGAACGCTCGAGGAACAGGCGGATCGCGGACGCCGCGGCGGCGGGCGTCTCGTAGTGGATCAGATGACCGACCGCGGGGATCTCGACGAGTTCGGCATCCGGGAACAGCGTGGCGAGGTGACGCTCGGCTTCGATCGGGGTGATGTCGTCCTTCTCGGCCGCGATCAGGAGCGTGGGCTGGACGATGCGCGGCGCGAACTCCCGCACGTCGTGCGAGACGCTCGTGACGAACGCCTCGTGGAGCACGTCGCGATCGGCGAAGCGCGAGAAGTAGGCGTCGTGCTGCTCGTGCACGAAGCGGCGCAGCTCGGGTTCGCGGGTCTTCGCCATCGCGATGCTCATGACGCGCACGATGACACCGTTGCGCAGGAGCGCGTCGCCGAGGGCGCGGGGCAGCCGTGCCCCGGCGAGGTAGTAGAACACCGCCAGCCGCGTGAGCAGACCGCGGGGTCCTTCGAGAGCGGGGGCGCCGATCGGGTTGACGAGGATCAGCCGCGGGGTCGCCAGGCCGCCGGCGACCGCCGCGGACGCGACGATCGAGCCGAACGAATGCCCGAGCACGATCGCGCCCGGGGCCTCGGACTCGACGAACGCGCGGAGCCAGTCCGCGTACGCGTCGAGGTCGTGCGCGCGTCCGGGCAGCGGAGCGGTCTCGCCGAATCCCGGAAGATCGGGCGAGACCACCCGGATGCCGGGCAGGTGCGCCACGACCGGTTCGAGCCCGTGGTGCTCACCGCGGAACCCGTGCACCGCGACGATGGTGGTCTCGGCGGTGTCGTCGCCATAGGTCCAGTACGCCGTCATGCCGCCCAGGATCCCAGCCGTGCGCCGTTGCACCGGGATCTCGGCCAGGAGCGGGGCGTAGGGATTCGGCATCCGTCGATTCTAGGCGGGGAGGCTCGACGCACTGGGCCTCCCGGTGCGCCTCGGGGGCCGTGTCGGTACCCCGTCCTAGCCTGAACGCATGACCACGTGGCAGGCCGAGCCGCTCCCGATGTTCCAGACACCGGAGTGGGCGCGCGTCGTCGGTGTGTTCGACCTCGAAACGACCGGGGTGGATGTCGTGCGCGACCGCATCGTCACCGCCCACGTGGGCGTGCTCGACGCCGACGGCCACGTGATCGACGCGCGCGACTGGCTCGCCGACCCCGGTGTCCCGATTCCCGCCGGGGCCGCCGCGATCCACGGCGTCACGACCGCCCGGGCCCGCGCCGAAGGAGCACCGGCCGCCGCGGTGGTGTCCGAGGTCGTCGAGGCGCTCCGAGCGCTCTTCGATGCGGGCATCCCGGTGGTCGCCTACAACGCGCCCTTCGACTTCTCCCTGCTGAGGAACGAGGCGGTGCGTCATGGCATCCCGCCGATCGACGCTCCCTCCCCGGTGATCGATCCGCTGGTCGTCGACAAGACCTACGACCGCTACCGTCGCGGCAAGCGCACCCTCTCGCACGTCGCCGCGCACTACGCCGTGCCCTTGGAGTCCGCTCACGAGGCGTGCGCGGACGCCGTCGCCGCCGGTCGCCTCGCCCTGGCGCTCGCCGAACGCTACGCCGCGTGGCTGCCGCCGACCCTCGACGAACTGCACACGCGCCAGATCGCGTGGGCGCGCGCGCAGGCGGCGAGCCTCACGGAGTACTTCGTGAAGATCGGTCGTCTGGATGCCACGGCTCCGCCGATCGACGGGGCCTGGCCGATCCGCTGAGCGGGGCGGGTGGCACGATGGCCGGATTTCACCACGTCGAGGTGTGGGTCGCCGACCTCGCACAAGCTCTCAGGGAATGGGGGTGGCTGCTCGACCGCGTCGGCTTCGAACGACAGAGCGCGTGGAGCGAGGGTGAGACCTGGTCGGCGGGCGGAGCGTACCTCTCGCTGACCGCGTCCCCCACCCTCTCGGGCACGACGCATGATCGCCGGGCGCCGGGGGTGAACCACCTGGCCTTCGTCACGGAGGGGCGAGACCGAGTGGATGCCATCATGGCCGCCGCCCCGGCACACGGATGGCGGCCGCTGTACCACGACCGCTATCCCCACGCGGGCGGCCCCGACCACTACGCCGGATGGCTGGAGAACTCGGCGGGATTCAAGGCAGAGGTCGTCGCGGAAGATCGGTGAGCACGTGCTCCCGACACCGAGATTCCACCGTGATGAAAGAGCCCGACGAGGGTGCCGACGCTGCGTGCACCGCGAGATGTCGCGCATTCGACCGCTGCCCCGGGTGATGTCGGACCCCCTCATTAGTGTTCGAATATGGAGATCCCGGCACCCCCTCGCGATCGGTCGTCGACGACCGGCGCGCAGGTCTGGGCGCCCTGGCCCGACGGTGATCGTCTGCAGGCCGACGCGGATTCCGCCTGGGCGATCGCACTCGGGCTCGTCGACGAAGCCGACGTGGGCGGCGCCGATCGCGGAACGTCTCACGGTCCCGCCGCGCTGCTCGACCGCCTCGACGACGCGGCGGTCGCCCGCCATCGGGCCACCGCCGCCGAGTACGACCTGATCCATCGGGTGCTGCGCGACGCGCTCGATGACCCCGACCCCTGGGTCGGCCCCGACCCCACACTCGACGGACTGTGGCACGACCCGCGGGGCCGTACGCCCGCGGCCGTCCGACGCGACCGCCTCGACATGGCCGAGCGCGCCGCGGTCGCCGAGATCGCGGTGCGGCTCCGACTCGCCGAACAGACCGTGCGCAGCCGCGCGGCGCACGCGGGCGTCCTTCGCGAGCGCTGCCCGGGGATGTGGGCCGCGTTCACCGAGGGACGGGTCTCGGAGCGTCACGCGGTCGAGGCCGCGCGGCTGGCCGCGACTCTGCCGGAGGATCGTGACGCATGGGGAGCGTTCGACCTCGGTGCCCTCGACCGGGCGCTGAGGCTCGCGCCCGCGCGGTTCGCCACCGCCGCGCGCGTCCTGCGCGAACGCGTGCACGCCGAGTCGCTCGAGGCGCGCCACGGCCGCGCCCGCGGTGACCGCGGAGTCTGGATGACGGCCGAACTCGACGGCATGGCCACGCTCACCGCCTTCCTTCCCGCCGACCGCGCCGCCGCGGCGATGACGCGCCTCGACCGCACGGCCCGGCATCTCGCCACCGCCGACGACGAGACGCGCACGCTCGCCCAGCTCCGCGCCGACGTGTTCGCCGATCTGCTCTCCGGCGCGGGACCGGCGGTGGAGGCCACGCACACTCACGTGTCCGCGACGCCGGGCACGCGCGACCGCGCCGCGAGCACCACGCCGGCCCCCGCTCGCCCCAGCGTGATCGTCACGATCCCCGCTCTGACTCTGCTCGGCGCCGACGACGCTCCCGCGACCCTCGACGGCTACGGCCCGATCGACCTCGACACGGCTCGGCGGCTGGCGGGAGACGCGCCCTCATGGATCCGCGTGCTCACCCACCCCGTCACCGGCGCGCCCGTCGCCCTCGACCGCACGACCTACCGGGTCCCCACGGCCCTGCGCCGCTGGCTCGGGATCACCTCGCCGACGTGCGCCTTCCCCGGGTGCGCCCGTCCGACGCGGGACTGCGACCTCGACCACCTCCACGCGTGGAGCGACGGCGGCGCGACCGACCACGACAACCTCGATCCCGAGTGCCGCCACCATCACCGTATGCGCCATGAGACCCGTTGGGCCGCCAGCCGCGATCCCGATACCGGCTACCTCGCGTGGATCAGTCCGCTGGGGGCGCACGTCGACGCCGACCCGCCGCCGTTCTAGACGCGCAACGCGACGCTCGTCGCGCAGCCCACCGCGCGCGCCGCGCGATCACACGCCTGCCAGACTCTTTCCGTGACCCTCCGCATCGCCACCGTTCAAGCCGAGGCGACGCCCGGCGACCTCGACGCCAACCTGTCGCGCGCTGCGGACTGGATCGAACGAGCCGGCGCGCAGAACGTGGACGTCATCGTCTTCCCCGAGGCGTTCACGACCGGTTACGACGACGCCGTCCTCTCCGGCGCGCTCCCGGACGCCGCCGACACCCGCTGGCTGGCCGCGGTGCAGCGGGCCGTCGACCGCACCGGCATCGTCGCGATCCTCAACACCGCCCTCGACCGCGGTGACCGCCGCACGTTGACCGACGTCGTCGTCACGCCGCACCGACCGGCCGTCGTGGCGTACGACAAGCAGCACCTGTACGACAGCGAGCGCACCGTCTTCGCCGCGGGCGACGCCGGATTCTCGTTCGTGGTGAACGACCTGCGCCTCGCACTGTCGGTCTGCTACGACGCGAACTTCCCCGAGCATGCCGCGGCGGCCGCGGCGGCGGGCGCCGACGTATACGTGAACAGCGGCGCGTATTTCCCGGGCGGCGCACACCGCCGCGACCTCCACTACGCCGCTCGCGCCCTCGACAACGGCATGTACGTCGTGTTCAGCGGCCTCGTCGGCGGGACGAACCACTTCATCGGCGGCTCGGCGATCTTCGACCCGACGGGCCGCCGCATCGCCGCGGTCGACGACGTCGAGGGGCTGGCCATCGCCGACCTCGATCGCGACGAGATCGTGCGCATCCGCGACGACCAGAGGATGTGGGCCGATCGTCGCGCAGAACTCGGCCCGCAGCGCACGTTCGGACCGCTCACCGGCGCCGCGTCCGCCGCCGCCGAATGACGGAAGCCCCCGTCCCGAGGGACGAGGGCTTCCGGCGAGAACCGCTGCGACTCAGCGCGAGCCGCCGAAGTTCTTGAAGCGCTGGTTGAACTTCTCGACACGACCGGCCGAGTCCATGATGCGCTGCTTACCCGTGTAGAAGGGGTGCGAAGCCGACGAGATCTCCACGTCGATGACGGGGTACTCGACGCCGTCGAGCTCGATCGTCTTGTCGCTCGAGACCGTCGAACGGGTGAGGAAGGTCTCGCCCGAGCCGAGGTCGCGGAACACGACGGCCTTGTACGTGGGGTGGATGTCAGTCTTCATGGGAGGTCCTTTGAGAAGTGGTGCCCTGGATTCTGCCAGGACGGTCAAAGTCTGCGGCGCCGGGGGCACCAAAGGACGAGTCTATCAGGCCCGTGGCTCCGCGACGACGCAGCTTCCGAAGCGATCAGGACGCGCGTGCCGCGTAGCGGCCGGCATCCTGGGTCAGGCTGATCTGCACCCCGAACGTCGCCGACAGATTCTCGGCCGTGAGCGCCTCGGACAGGGGCCCGGATGCCACGATCTCGCCGTCGCGCAGCAGCAGGACGTGCGTGAACCCGACGGGGATCTCCTCGACGTGGTGGGTGACCATGATCATCGCCGGCGTGGTCGGGGCCGACGCGTAGCCGGAGAGGAGGGCGAGGAGTTCTTCGCGGGCGCCGAGGTCGAGGCTGGCGGTCGGCTCGTCGAGCAGCAGCAGCTCGGGGTCGGTCATGACCGCCCGGGCGATCTGCACGCGCTTCTGCTCGCCGTCCGACAGCGTCCCGAACGTGCGGTCGGCGAGGTGGTCGAGGCGCCACTCGGCGAGCACGCGCAGCGCGCGGCGCTCGTCGATGTCGTCGTACTGCTCGCGCCACCGACCCGTGACCGAGTACGCGGCGGTCAGGACGACGTCGAGCACCGTCTCTTCCGGCGGCACCCGGCGCGCCATGGCCGACGATGCGAATCCGATGCGCGGACGCAGCTCGAACACGTCCGTCCGCCCGAGACGCTCGCCGAGGATCGTCACCGAGCCCGACGTGGGATGGATCAGCGTGTCGGCGAGCTGGAGCACGGTGGTCTTGCCGGCACCGTTGGGGCCGAGAACGACCCAGCGTTCATCGTCGGAGACGGTCCAGTCGAGGTGGGACACGATGTCCCGGGCGTTCCGGCGGACGACGACGTCGGAGAACTCCAGAACCTGCGGCATGCGTCCAGCCTAACGGCCTCGGCGCACCGGCGACGGCGCGCCACCCCGGCCTGGGGAGAGGCCCGTCGCTCGCCCTCGACCTCCGCGGACGTCGTGCCCACCGAGACCGCCCTGCGCGCCAGAGCACGGAGCTACTTCCCCGCGACCTCCGCGTACAGCGCCGCGGTCGTCTGGGCGATCGCGGCCCAGCTGAAGTCGTCGATCGCGCGTCGGCGCCCGGCCTCGCCGTACTCCGCCGCGCGGGCGGCATCCGTCACCACCTCGGTGAGGACACGGGCGAGATCATCGACGAAACGTTCCGGATCGACGGGGGTGCCGGTGCCGTCCTGCACCTGTTCGATCGGCACGAGACGACCCGTGACACCGTCCACGACGACCTCGGGAATGCCCCCGGTGGCCGTGCCGACGACGGCGGCGCCGCAGGCCATGGCTTCGAGGTTCACGATGCCGAGCGGCTCGTACACCGACGGGCAGACGAACGTCGTGGCCGCCGTGAGGATCGCGCACAGTTCGTGGCGGGGAAGCAGCCGGTCGATCCACACGACGCCCTCGCGCGTGGACTGGAGACCGCGGACGAGCTCCTCGACCTCGGCGAGGATCTGCGGGGTGTCGGGCGCACCGGCGCACAGCACGAGCTGCACGTCGGGCGGCAGCTGCTCCGCGGCGCGCAGCAGGTAGGGCAGCCCCTTCTGGCGGGTGATGCGCCCCACGAACACCACCGAGGGCCGCGACGCGTCGATGCCGACGGACGCGAGGAACGCGTCGTCGGACACCGGATGCCACGCCTCGGTGTCGATGCCGTTGTAGATCACGCGCACCTTGGCGGGATCCAGCGAGGGATAGCTGCGCAGGATGTCCTGACGCATGCCCTCGCTCACCGCGACGACCGCGGCGGCGCCCTCGTACGCGGTCTTCTCGATGAAGCTCGACACGGCGTAGCCGCCGCCGAGCTGCTCGGCCTTCCAGGGACGCAGCGGCTCCAGGCTGTGGGCGGTGACCACGTGCGGGATGCCGTGCAGCAACGACGCGAGATGCCCGGCGAAGTTCGCGTACCAGGTGTGGGAGTGCACGACATCCGCGCCGGCGACGTCGGAGACGATCTCGAGGTCGGTGCCGAGGGTCTGGATCGCCCCGTTCGCGGAGGCCAGTTCGGTCGGCACCGCGTACGAGGTCGTGTCGGGTTCGTCGCGCGGCGCGCCGAACGCCCGTACCTGCACCTCGGTGCCCTCCGCGCGGAGGGCACGGACCAGCTCGGTCGCGTGGACACCCGCTCCTCCGTAGATCTCCGGCGGGTACTCCTTGGTCACGACATCGACGCGCATGACACGAACCGTAGCGCAGCGAAACCCCCGCCGCGCGTCGGTTCCCGGGATCGCGCTCGCACCTTATGGTGGTGCCATGCCTGCAGCGCCGAAGGTCTTCGGAATCATCCTCGCCGGCGGCGAGGGAAAGCGACTCATGCCCCTGACGGCCGACCGCGCCAAACCCGCCGTGCCCTTCGGGGGTCAGTACCGCCTGATCGACTTCGCGATCTCGAATCTCATCAACTCGGGACTCCGCCAGCTCGTCGTCCTGACGCAGTACAAGTCGCACAGTCTCGACCGGCACATCTCCCAGACGTGGCGGATGTCGCCGATGCTCGGGTCGTACGTGGCATCCGTCCCCGCCCAGCAGCGGCTCGGCAAGCGCTGGTTCTCCGGCTCGGCGGACGCGATCCTGCAGTCGATGAACCTCATCCGCGACGAGAAGCCCGACATCGTCGTCGTCATCGGCGCCGATCACGTGTACCGCATGGACTTCGCGCAGATGCTCGACGCGCACATCGCCTCCGATGCGCGCGCCACGGTCGCCGGCATCCGTCAGCCCATCTCGCTCGCGAACCAGTTCGGCGTCATCGACACCGACCCGTCCGATCCGACGATGATCCGCGAGTTCCTCGAGAAGCCGCAGAACCCGACCGGGCTCGCCGACGCACCGCACGAGGTGCTCGCTTCGATGGGCAACTACATCTTCGACGCCGACGCGCTCGTCGAGGCCGTCACGCACGACGGCGAACTGCCGACCTCCGCGCACGACATGGGCGGCGACATCGTTCCGTACTTCGTCAATCGCGGCGAAGCGGCGGTCTACGACTTCCAGCGCAACGACGTTCCCGGGTCGACCTCGCGCGACCGGTCGTACTGGCGCGACGTCGGCACGATCGAGTCGTTCTACGACGCCCACATGGATCTGATCTCGACGCTGCCCATCTTCAACCTCTACAACACCGACTGGCCGATCTACTCGCAGACCGTCAACGCTCCCCCGGCGAAGTTCGTACGCGACTCGGTGGGCCGGATCGGCAACGCCATCGACTCGATCGTCTCCCTCGGTTCCGTGCTCTCGGGCACGCATCTCGAGCGCAGCGTCGTCGGGCCGTGGGCACTGGCCGGCGGCGGATCGACGATCACCGACTCGGTGCTCTTCGACGGCGTGCAGGTCGGTGCGGGAGCGCGTATCCACCGCGCGATCCTCGACAAGAACGTGACCCTGGCCCCCGGCGCGACCATCGGTGTCGACCGCGAACGCGACCTCGCGCGCGGGTTCACCGTGACCGAGACCGGCATCACCGTCGTCGGGAAGGACGTCCGCGTCGAGGGCTGAGCAGCCCGGATGCCGGAAGGGGCGGTGACCGCGATGGTCACCGCCCCTTCCGCGTCTCAGCGGATCAGACGCCCACGCGCGCGAACGCGTCGCGGCTGATTCCCTGGGCCAGGACGACCTTGGACCACTCGCGGGCGGTGTGCAGGCTGTGGTCGCGGTAGTTGCCGCAGCTGAACGCGTCGGTCCCGGGGACGTCGTCCCACTCCACGTCCTCGGCGATGGCGCGGAGCGAGTCGGTGACGGCGACGACGACATCGCCGAGGTCGGGCTCACCCCACATGATCAGGTGGAAGCCGGTGCGGCATCCGAACGGCGAGATGTCGATCACGCCGTCGATCCGGTCGCGGAGGAGGCTCGCGAGCAGGTGCTCGATCGTGTGGATGCCGGCGGTCGGGATCTCGCCCTCGTTCGGCTGCACCAGCCGCACGTCGAAGTTCGAGATGACATCGCCGCGCGGACCCGACTCGGTGCCGATGAGGCGGATGTAGGGGGCGAGCACGGCGGTGTGGTCGAGCGTGAAGCTCTCGACGTCGGCCATGGAGGGGTCCTTTCGGCGGCGGGCACAGACATCCCCAGGGTACGCGCGACCTCGTCGGCCGGCGCCGCGTGGGTCGCCGCGTGACGCGCTAGGGTCGAGGCCGTGGCCGCACCCGCTCGTTTCCTCGTCGTCCTGGACGCCGACTCCACCCTCATCCGCAACGAAGTCATCGAGCTCCTGGCCGACGAAGCCGGCCGCGGGGCCGAGGTGGCCGCGGCCACGGAAGCCGCGATGCGCGGCGAGGTCGACTTCGCCGACAGCCTGCGGTCGCGGGTCGCCGCCCTCGCCGGGGTTCCGGTCGAGGCGTTCTCGCGCGCGATCGCGCGCATCGAGCCGACGCCCGGGGTGCGCGTCCTCATCGACGCCGTCCATGCCCGCGGCGGCGTGGTCGGGGTCGTGTCGGGCGGGTTCCACGAGGTCCTCGACACCGTCGCCCCCGATCTCGGCGTCGACGTGTGGCGCGCCAACCGGCTCGTCGTCGCCGACGGCGCGCTGACCGGAGAGGTGGACGGGCCGATCGTGGATGCCACGGCCAAGGCCGACACCCTGCGCGAGTGGGCCTCCGCTCACGGCGTGCCGATGCCGCTCACGTTCGCGATCGGCGACGGCGCCAACGACCTGCGGATGATGGAGGCCGCGGGCCTCGGTCTCGCGTTCAACGCCAAGCCCGCGGTGCGCGCCGCGGCCGACCTCGTGATCGGCCCCGTCGATCTGGCCGAGGTCGTCCCGCTGCTCCCCCGCTGAGCGAGCGCCGCCCTCCGCGATGTCGGAGGCCCCTCCTACAGTGACGTCATGGACGTGATTCTGGTTCCGGGCCTCTGGCTCGACGCATCGTCGTGGGATGCCGTTGTCCCCGCGCTCACCGAGGCGGGGCACCGCGTGCACCCGCTGACCCTCCCGACCGACGTCGACGCCGGTATCCGCGACTGGGTCGACGCGGTCGTCGCGCACGTCGACGCCGCTGCGGGCCCTGTGGTGCTCGTCGGTCACTCCGGCGGGGGGAACGTCGTCTGGGGCGCCGCCGACGCGCGGCCCGACCGCATCTCACGTGTCGTGTTCGTCGACACGATGCCCCCGCCCCCGGGCGCCATGATCTCGGAGTTCCCCGTCGAGAACGGCGTGGTGCCGTTCCCGGGCTGGGACTTCTTCGACGAGCCCGACATCGCCGATCTCGACGACGAGACGCGCCGACGTGTCGCCGCGTCGGTGATCGACGTGCCCGGGAGCGTCCCGACCGATCCGATCCCGCTGTCGGACGAGCGGCGCCACGACATCCCGGTGACCGTGCTGTCGGGTCGGCTCGACGAGGACGGCATCCGCGAAGCCCTCACCCAGTGGGGCGCGTTCGCCGACGAGTTCGAACGCATCGGCGATGTCGAGGTCATCACGCTGGACAGCGGCCACTGGCCCCAGTTCTCGCAGCCCGAGGCCTTCGCCGCGCGATTGGTTCAGACGGTGCGCTGAGAGGGGGTGCGGGGTTCGCCGAGCCCCCGGCTCGGCGGACGGCGAACCGTCGACTCCTGACGGGAGAACCCGCGCTCAGTGCCCCATCCCGAGGCCGCCGTCGACCGGGATGACCGCGCCCGAGATGTACGCGGCGTCATCGCCCGCGAGCCACGTGACGACACCCGCGACCTCGTCGGCCGAGGCGAATCGGCCCGCGGGGATGTTCTTCTTGTACTCGGCCTGGGTGTCGGCCGGCAGTTCGGCGGTCATGTCCGTCTCGATGAACCCGGGCGCCACGACGTTCGCGGTGATGCCGCGGCCGCCGAGTTCGCGGGTGAGCGAGCGGGCGAAGCCGACGAGGGCGCTCTTGGAGGCGGCGTAGTTGATCTGCCCGGCCGAGCCGTACAGACCGACCACGCTCGAGATCAGGATCACGCGCCCCCAGCGCGCCTTGAGCATGCCTTTCGACGCGCGCTTGACCACGCGGAACGCGCCGCCCAGGTTGGTCGAGACCACGCTGTCGAAGTCGTCCTCGCTCATCCGCAGGAGCAGCGTGTCCTTGGTGATGCCGGCGTTGGCGACGACCACGGCGATCGGTCCGAGCTCGGCCTCGATCTGCGTGAACGCGGCGTCCACCGCGGCGGCATCGGTGACGTCCGCGCGGACCGTCAGGGTCCCGGCCGGTCCCTCGCCCGAACGTGCGGTGACCGCGACACGCCAGCCCTCGGTGACGAAGCGTTCGGCGATGGCTCGTCCGATGCCGCGGTTTCCTCCGGTGACGACGACGACGCGGTCCTGGGACATGTGAGACTCCTGCGGTGCGAGGGACGGAACCGGCCCAGCCTACCGACGACCCCGGCCCCGCCGGTCCTCGGGCGTTTGACACGGCCCGCGCCGCGCTGGAAGCCTGGACACGAATACGACGAAAGGGACGCCCGTGAGCGACGACCAGACCTCCGCCCCGCGCAACGACGGCGACACGCCCGCGACCGCCGGCGCATCCGACGCCGCCGCGTACACCGCTCCCCCGGCACCGCCCGTTCCGCCCGCGCCCGCCGCCGACGCACCGTCGTCCGCTTTCCCCACCGCCGACGCCCCCGGATACGACGCCCCCGCGGCCCCCGCCTACGCGGCCCCCGCCTACGGCGCGCCCGCGGCCCCCGCCTACGGTGCGCCCGCGTACGGGCAGGCGCCCGCGTACGGGCAGACCCCGGGCTCGGCGTACGGGCAGGCTCCCTACGGATCGGCCCCCGCCGCCGCGTACGGCTCCGCCGTGCGCACCAACGTGCTCGCGATCATCTCGCTCGTGGCATCCATCGCCGGATTCATCGGGCTGATCCCGGTCATCGGTCCGATCGCAGCCGTCATCACCGGCCACATCTCGCTGGGCCAGATCAAGCGCACGGGAGAGCAGGGACGCGGCATGGCCCTGGCCGGCACCATCGTCGGCTGGGTCGGAATCGGCGTGATCGTCCTGATCGCGATCTTCTTCATCGTCTTCGTGGGGATCGCCGCGAGCCAGTCGTCTCGATACGGCGCCTAATCCCGCCCGAGCACCCCGCGACGGGCGTACTCTGGGTCTCACCGTGAAGACATCGCCCCGCGCTCAGTCAGCGACGTCGCTCCCGCAGGCTCCGGGAGACGACGCCGGATCCCGTTTCGCCAAGTACATGGTGATGATGGGCATCCGCGTCGCGTGCTTCGCGGCGATGTTCCTCATCACTCCGTACGGCTGGTACACCTTCGTCTTCGCCGCCGGTGCGATCTTCCTCCCCTACCTCGCCGTGGTCGTCGCGAACGTCGGGCAGGATGCCGACGTGGTCGACGCCGTCGCACCGGAGCGCATGATCGAGGCGGCGCCGTCGACCCCCGCCGTGGCCGACTCGGACGCGCCGACCGTCATCCGCATCGCCGAGACTCCGCGTCTCGAGCAGCCGCGCGACGAGCGGTCGTGACCGACGCCCCCGTCGATTGCTCCCGTGCCGGTTGCCGCGCGCCCGCGGAGTGGGCGATCCGGTGGCGGAACCCGCGCATCCATTCCGCGGATCGTCGCAAGACCTGGGTCGCCTGCGGTGAGCACGTCGGGTACCTCCGCGAATTCCTGAGGGCGCGGGACTTCCCCGTCGAGGTCTCCGCGCTGACGGGAGATCCGGCGTGAACACCGACCCAGCGACCGACGTACGCTGGATGACGTGGTCAGGCCTGTTGAGATGAGTGCGCGCGCCGCGCGGCGGCACCGTCCAGCCCGCTCCCCGCTGGCGCACCGCGAGCCACCCCGGTCGGGAGGGCCGTCATGAACGGGCGCGAGATGCCCGCTGCCGCACGCTGGAGCATGTACGTCGGCATCGCGATCCTCTTCGCCATCGCCTGCGGGTTCCTCTCGAACTGGCAGTTCTCGCGCAACGCCGACCGCAGCGAGCAGCTGCAGCTGGTGGCCGACAACTATGACGCCGCACCCGTGCCCCTCGGCGATCTGCTCGCGCCGGGCGCGGAGTTGAACCCCGCCGACGAGTGGCGCCCGGTGCGCCTGGAGGGGCGGTACCTCCCCGACGAGCAGCTCCTCGTGCGCAACCGGCCGCACGGCGGGACGGCGGCCTTCGAGCAGCTCGTGCCCTTCCGCCTCGACGACGGTCGCACGTTCCTCGTCGATCGCGGCTGGCTCCCGCCGGGCGATCGCCAGGCGGATCCGGACGAGATCCCAGCGCCACCGTCGGGCGACGTCACCGTCGAAGTCCGGCTGCGCCCCGAAGAAGCCGCGCCCACCTCGGGTCGTACCGCCGAGCTCGGGCAGGTGCCCACGATCAACCTCGGTCTCGTCGCCGAGCAGTCGGGCCCCATCGAGCAGGGCGCGTACGGCCTGTTGATGTCGGAGTCCCCCGCCCCGGCGACCGCCCCGACGCCGGTCGATCCGCCCAGCAACGACCCCGGACCGTACCTCTCCTACGCGGTGCAGTGGATCCTGTTCGCCGTGATGGGATTCGGCTTCATCACGTACGTCATCGTGAACGAGCGCAAGCTCCGTCGCGAGGAGGCAGAGGATGCCGAAGTCGACGGAGCGCCGGAGGCGACACCGGAGCCGGAGAAGGTCCCGCACGAGCGCCGCCGGGTCGACCCCGTCGCCCTCCACCGGGCACGCAAACGCCCGAAGGATCGCGACGCCGACGACGAGGACGCCCTGCTCGACGCCCGCTGAGCGCGCACAATCCCGGCTGCCGCGGCATCCGCTCGGCTCGAAGGGGCGGTACGCCAGTGTGATCAGATCCGCGTAGTCGCGGCCCCGGATGTCTTCCACAGACATCATCGACAGACGTCGGGCTCACGCCAGTGTGATCAGATCCGCGTAGTCGCGGCCCCAGATGTCTTCCACAGACATCATCGACAGACGTCCGGCTTACGCCAGTGTGATCAGATCCGCGTAGTCGCGGCCCCGGATGTCTTCCACAGACATCATCGACAGACGTCCGGCTTACGCCAGTGTGATCAGATCCGCGTAGTCGCGGCCCCAGATGTCTTCCACGCCATCGGGCAGGATGAGCACGCGCTCGGGGTTGAGCGCCTCGACGGCTCCCTCGTCGTGCGACACGAGCACGACCGCGCCCTCGTAATGCGCCAGGGCGCCGAGGATCTCCTCGCGCGAGGCGGGGTCGAGGTTGTTCGTGGGCTCGTCGAGCAGCAACATGTTCGCCGACGACACCACGAGCGTCGCGAGCGACAGACGCGTCTTCTCGCCGCCCGAGAGGACACCGGCGGGCTTCAGCACGTCGTCGCCGACGAACAGGAACGAGCCGAGCACCTTCCGGGCCTCGGTCGCGGTGATGTCGGGGGCGGCGGACATCATGTTGTCCAGCACCGACCGGGTGACGTCGAGGTTCTCGTGCTCCTGGGCGTAGTAGCCGATCTTCAGACCGTGCCCGGGCTCGAGCTGACCGGTGTCGGGCTTGTCGACGCCCGCGAGGATGCGGAGGAGAGTGGTCTTGCCGGCACCGTTGAGCCCCAGGATGACGACGCGCGAGCCGCGGTCGATCGCGAGGTCCACGTCGGTGAAGATCTCCAGCGACCCGTACGACTTCGACAGACCGGATGCCATGAGCGGGGTCTTGCCGCACGGGGCCGGCTTGGGGAACCGGAGCTTGGCGACCCGCTCGTCCTGGCGCACGTCGTCGAGGCCCTTGAGCATCTTCTCGGCGCGCGCGACCATCTGGTGGGCGGCGGCGGCCTTGGAGGCCTTCGCGCCGAAGCGCGCGGCCTGCAGCTGCAGGGCCGTCGCCTTCTTCTCGACGTTGGCGCGCTCCTTCTTGCGGCGCTCCTCGTCGGCCACCCGCTGGCGCAGGTAGTTCTTCCAGTTCATGTTGTAGACGTCGATGACCTGGCGGTTGGCATCGAGGTAGAACACCCGGTTCACGGTCTCGCCGACGAGCTCGACGTCGTGCGAGATCACGATGAGCCCGCCCTTGTACCCCTTGAGGAACTCGCGCAGCCACACGACGCTGTCGGCGTCGAGGTGGTTGGTCGGCTCGTCGAGGATCATCGTCTGCGCGTCCGAGAACAGGATGCGCGCCAACTCGATGCGCCGGCGCTGACCGCCCGAGAGCGTCTTCAGGGGCTGGTCGAGGATCCGGTCGGGGAGCGACAGGTTGTGGGCGATGGATGCCGCCTCCGCTTCCGCCGCGTAGCCGCCGGCGGCCTCGAACTGCTCGGTGAGGCGGCCGTACTTCTTCATCGCCTTCGCCGCGACCGCGGGGTCGTCGTCGCCCATCGCCATCGACGCCTCGTGCATGCCGAGGGCCAGGGAGCCGAGGCCGCGGGCGTCGAGGATGCGGGTGCGCGCCAGCATCTCGGGGTCACCCGAACGCGGATCCTGCGGGAGGTAGCCGAGCTCGCCGCTGCGGTCGACGCCGCCGTGGGCGGGGAGCAGGTCGCCCGCGAGCACCTTCGTGAGCGTCGTCTTCCCGGCGCCGTTGCGGCCCACGAGGCCGATCTTGTCGCCGTCCGAGACGCGGAACGACACCTCCGACATCAGCACGCGCGCGCCGACGCGGATCTCGAGATCGTGCACGGCGAGCACAGCAGACGTCCGTTCGTCGAAGGAAAGGGATGGTGGCCGATGGTGGCCAGCCACCCAGTATACGGCGCGTGCGGATTGCCTCGCCGTCGAGACGTTCCGGCGACCCCGGGTTTGCGGTCGCGGCGAGACCGTGATCTAAACTAAGCCTATCCTTACCTAAATCGCAGGAGGTCCTCTGTGTCCCGTTTCCGCGCGCTGGCTGCTCTCGCCGCCGCCACGGCCCTCGTCCTGACCGGCTGCGCCGGCACCTCCGCCGCCCCGGGCGCGCAGGACGCCTCCACGGCCGCCGACGGCTCGTTCCCCGTGACGATCGACCACGCCTTCGGCGAGACGACCATCGAGAGCGAACCGAAGCGCGTCGTGACGGTGAGCTGGGGCAACCAGGAAGCCGCCCTCGCTCTCGGTGTCGTGCCCGTGGCGATGCCCAAGGTCACCTGGGGCGACGAGGACGGCGACGGACTCCTCCCCTGGGTGAAGGACAAGCTCGACGAGCTCGGCGCCGAGACCCCGACCCTCATGGACGAGACGAACGGCTTCGACTACGAGGCGATCGCCGACGCGAAGCCCGACGTCATCCTCGGCGCGTACTCGGGCATGACCCAGGAGCAGTACGACACCCTCAGCAAGATCGCCCCCGTGGTCGCGTACCCGGAGATCGCCTGGGGCACCACCTGGCAGGACATGACCCTGACGGATGCCAAGGCCCTCGGCCGCGAGACGCAGGCGCAGGACCTCATCGCCGACCTCGAGAAGCACGTCGCCGACGAGACCGCGAAGTACCCGGCGCTGGCGGGTATGAAGCAGATGTTCACGTACATCGACCCCACCGACCTCAGCACCGTCGGCTACTACTCGCTGAAGGACCCGCGGGCGATGTACCTGAGCGAGTTCGGAATGACGCCCTCGTCGGCGGTCGAGACCTCCAGCGCCGACGGCGAGACCTTCTGGTTCACCCAGAGCGCCGAGCAGATCGAGAACTTCTCCGACGTGAACACCCTCGTCGGCTACGGAACCGACGCCACGCTCGCCCAGCTCCAGGCGGACCCGCTGTGGTCGCGGATCCCCGCCATCGCTTCCGGCGCGGTCGTGATGCTGCCCGACGACACCTCGCTCGCGGCGGTCGCGAACCCCAGCCCGCTCTCGATCGGCACGCCGCTGGGCGACGAGTACATCGGCCTCGTCGGCGCCGCGGCCCAGAAGGCCGCGTCCTGATGCGAATCCCCCACCCGTCGACGCGATGACCGTCCTCGCTCCGACCCCGACCGCCCCCGGCGACGCCCGTCCGCGTCGCTGGGGGCGGCGCCGGGTCGTGGGCCTCGCGGCCCTGATCGTGGTGCTCGTGGTCGCCGCCGTGCTGTCGGTGACCTTCGGCGCACGCGATGTCGCGCCGGCGGACGTCTGGGCGGGACTCACCGGTTCCACCGACACCGCGTCGGCCGCGGCCGTCGCCAAACGGGTCCCCCGTACGCTGCTCGCCATCCTCGTGGGCGGCGCGCTCGCCGTCTCCGGGGCGGTCCTGCAGGGGGCCACGCGCAACCCGCTCGCCGACCCGCAGATCCTCGGCATCAACGGCGGGGCCGCTCTCGCGATCGTGACCGGAATCGCGTTCTTCGGTCTCGGTTCGGCCACCTCCTACGTATGGGTGGGGATGGCGGGGGCCGGAGCCGCCGCCGTCCTCGTCTACGCCATCGGCTCCCTCGGCCGCGGCGGCGCGACGCCCCTGCGGCTGGCACTCGCCGGTGCTGTGACCGCGGTCGCCTTCAGTTCGTTGACCAGTGCCATCCTGCTGCCGAACACCGCCGTGATGAACGTCTTCCGGTTCTGGCAGGTCGGCGGTGTGGGGGGCGCGACCCCCGAGACGATCCTGCAAGTCCTCCCGTTCCTGCTGGTGGGACTGCTCATCTGCCTCGCGAGCGCCTCCGCACTGAACACGCTGGCGCTCGGCGACGAGCTCGCCGCCGGGCTCGGCGCCCGCGTGCGCACCGCCCGCCTGGTCTCCTCCGCCGGCGCGGTGATCCTGTGCGGCGCGGCCACCGCCGTCGCCGGTCCGATCGGCTTCGTCGGCCTCGTCGTGCCGCACATGATCCGACTCGTCGTCGGCGTGGATCACCGCTGGCTCCTCCCGGTCTCCGCGCTCGGCGGTGCGGTCCTCCTCACCCTCGCCGACGTCGTCGGTCGCGTCGTCGCCCGTCCGGAGGAGATCGAGGTCGGCATCGTCACCGCGCTCCTGGGTGCGCCGTTCTTCATCGCCCTGGTGCGTCGGCAGAGGATGCGAGCCCTGTGAGCGCGATCCTGACCCCCGCCGCCCCCGCGGCCCTGGCATCCGTCTCGTCCGGTCGGCGCCGCCGCCGCCGGCGCTGGGCGCTGGTCACCGGCATCCTGGCGCTGCTCGTCGTCGCCGCGTTCGCGCTGTCGCTGATGCTCGGCCAGACCTTCTACTCCCCCGCCGAGGTGTGGGGCGTCCTCACCGGTCAGCGCGTCCCCGGCGCGTCCTTCACAGTGGGCGAGCTGCGGCTCCCCCGCGCCGCGACCGCACTGTTCACGGGACTCTGCTTCGGGATGGGGGGCGTCGTGTTCCAGACGATGCTGCGCAACGCCCTCGCGAGCCCGGACGTCATCGGGATCAACACCGGCGCGAGCGCCGCCGCCGTCATCGGCATTGTGGTGCTCGGTCTCGGCGAGACCACGGTGTCATTCCTGGCGATGGCCGCGGCTCTCGCCGCCGCCCTCGCGATCTACCTGCTCGCCTACCGGAACGGCGGGTCCGGGGCCCGGCTCATCCTCGTCGGCATCGGCGTCGCCGCGATGTGCCAGGCGGTGGTGTCGTACGTGATCGCCCGCGCCGCCGAGTACGACCTCCCCGCCGCGATGCGCTGGATCACCGGCAACCTCAACGACGCCACCTGGGCCCGTGCGCTCCCCGTCGTCGGCGCGGTGCTCGTGCTGGGGCCCGTGCTGCTGGTCCTGGCCCGGCGACTCGAGATCCTGCGCATGGGCGACGACACCGCCGCCGCCCTCGGCCTTCCCGTCGAACGCAGCAGGCTGCTGCTCATCGTCGCCGCGGTGGGTCTGCTGGCGTTCGGAACCGCGGCGGCGGGCCCGATCGCGTTCGTGTCGTTCCTGGCCGGACCGATCGCCGTCCGGATCCTCGGTCCCGTGGGCTCGCCCGTCCTCCCCGCCGGCCTCGTCGGCGCCCTCCTCGTCCTGGTGGCCGACTACTGCGCGCAGTATGCGTTCGGCACGCGACTCCCGGTCGGCGTCATCACCGGCGTGCTCGGTGCGCCCTACCTCATCTACCTGCTCGTGCGCAGCAGCCGAACCGGGGGGACCGCGCTATGACGACGCCCCCTCCCCTCACCCGCCCCGACGGAGAAGGACCCCGACGATGACCACCGAACGCACTCTCCACGCCGAGGGCGTCACCCTCGGCTACGGCGACCGCACCATCGTCGACACGCTCGACCTCCGCCTCCCCCCGGGGCGGGTGACCGCGATCGTCGGCGCGAACGCCTGCGGCAAGTCGACGCTGCTGAAGGCGATGGCGCGACTGCTCGCCCCGACGAGCGGTCACGTGCTCCTGGACGGCAAGGCCATCCACCGGATGCCGACGAAACAGGTCGCGCGCGTGCTGGGGCTCCTCCCCCAGTCACCGGTCGCGCCGGACGGCATCGCGGTGTCCGACCTCGTCAGCCGGGGACGGCACCCGCACCAGGGCGCCCTCGCCCGCTGGACGCGCGCCGACGACGCGGCCGTCGCGCGGGCGCTGGAGGCCACCGACACCGCGCACCTGGCCGACCGGCACGTCGACGAGCTCAGCGGCGGACAGCGCCAGCGCGTGTGGATCGCGATGGCACTCGCCCAGGAGACCGACGTCCTCCTGCTGGACGAGCCCACGACGTTCCTCGACATCAGCCACCAGATCGACGTGCTCGACCTGCTGACCGACCTGAACCGCGAACGCGGGACCACGGTCGCGATGGTGCTGCACGATCTCAACCTCGCCGCACGGTACGCCGACCATCTCGTCGCGATGGCCGGGGGACGGGTGATCGCCGCCGGAGACCCCGGCGAGGTCATCACGGAGCAGACGGTGCGGGACGTGTTCGGCCTGGACAGCCGCGTGGTCCCCGACCCGCTCACCGGCCGCCCCATGGTGATCCCGATCGGTCGCCACCACACGGTCGTCGAGCCGGAGCAGGCCCGCGCCTGAGAGCAGCCCCGGCGACGCCCGGGACGGGCGTCGGGCCGGCCTCACTCGGTGCGTTCGACCTGTCCGGCGCGCCAGTAGCCCATGAACGCGACGCGCTTGCGGTCCACACCGGAGCCCTGGACGAGGAGCCGTCGCAGCACTTTCACGGTCTGCGACTCCCCCGCGATCCACGCGTAGAACTCGCCCTCGGCGTCGGCGGGGCTGTCCCACAGCAGCTCCACATCGACGTCGATGTCGTCGAGCTCCTGGGGGCGCGGCGCCGCGGCCCGCGCGAGCACGTCGCGGGAGGCCGTGGTCCAGGCTTCGACCGCCTCGATGAGGGCCTCGCCGTGTGGGCGGGCATCCCGCGCGAGCCACTGCACGCGCGCACTGTCGGCGGCCAGGGGAAGCGCGTCGTCTTCGCCGGGGACTTCGATGAACGCGTCCGCGACGATCCCGGGGGCCAGGCCCTCGAGGATCGCGCAGATCGCCGGAGCGGCGGTCTCGTCACCGGCGAGGAGCAGGCGCTGAGCGGTGCCGGGGTGGAAGTCGATGCCCTGCGCGGACTCGGCGCTTCGGGCGTCGGGCCCGACGACGAGGATCCGGTCTCCGATCGTCGCGGCTTCGGCCCAGGCTCCGGCGGGACCGGCGTCGTGGTGGAGGACGAAGTCGATGTCGAGCTCGAGCGCCTCGGGGTCGATCCGTCGCACGGTGTAGGTGCGGAACGGCATCCGCTCCTCGTCGGGGAGGTCGCGCCAACGCGCGTACCACTCGCCGTTGTCGATGGCGGCGGGATCGGTCTGCCCGATGTCGCACAGGGTGCCGTCGGGACCGGGGAGCACGATCTTCACGCGCTGGTCACGGCGGTCGGTGCCGAAGACGTCGAAGTCGGGTGACGTGAAGGTGATGCGCGCGAAGTGCGGAGACAGTCGACGGGCCCCCTTCACCACGGCGACGTACGGGCGGTAGGCGGGACGCGTGGCTGTCTTCACCGGATAAGGATATCCTTACCTATCCTTGGATGCCACGTGGCCCGTCACGGAACCTTCGCCGCCGAGCCGTTCACGGCCGCCGCAGCCGTCCCCCTCGAGCTCAGCGGACCAGCCGGCCGATCCGCTCGATCGCCTCGCGCAGAACCTCCGGGGCACAGCCCACGTTGATGCGCACGTGACCCACACCCTCCGCACCGAACAGCGGGCCGTGATGCAGCGCGACCTTCGCCTCGCGCCGTACGAACGGCGCCGGGTTGTCGCCCCAGCCGTAGGCGGAGACATCGACCCACGCGAGGAACCCCGCCTCGGGCACACGGTACCGCGCGAGCGGAAGGTGCTCGGCGAGCAGGTCGGCGAGCAGCCGACGGTTGTCGTCCAGCGCCACGAGGAGCTGTGCGAGCCACGCATCGCTCTCCGGGGCGAACGCGGCGCGGTTGGCGATGACCCCGAACAGCCCCGCCCGCCACTCGACCTCCCACGGCAGCGCCCGCACGACGGCAGCGGTCTCATCCGACCCCGTCACGATGACCGCGCACTTGAGACCGGCGAGGTTGTAGGTCTTGCTCGCGCTCGTCACGGTGTACCCGACGGCTGCCGCTTCGGGGGCGGCGTCCAGGAAGGGGGTGAACACCGCCGGCGCGTGGGTCAGCGGCGCGTGGATCTCGTCGCTGACGACCGTGGCGCCGTAGCGGTGCGCGAGTCGCGCGAGCCCGGCGAGCGACTCGCGGGTGTGGACGGTGCCGGTCGGGTTGTGCGGGTTGCACAGCAGCACGGCGCGGGCTCCGGATGCCAGCGCCTCGGCGATCCCGTCGAGATCGAGCTCCCACCGCTCCCCCGTGCCGCGTAGCGGGACGCGCTCGACGACCGCACCCGCCTCTTCCACCGTGTCGTAGAACGGCGGGTACACCGGCGGCGTCACCACCACCCGGTCCCCCGGCGAGCTCACGGCGCGGAGGACCTCGACGACGCCCATCATGACGTCGCCGGTCCAGCGGATGCGCGCGGGGTCGGGTCGCCACCCCCACCGGCGCTCGGCGAAATCCGCGAAGTCGAGGTCGATGCCCGGCCGCGGCGGCGTGTATCCCGTGTCGCCGATCTCGACCGCGCGCGCGAGAGCGGCGGTGATCGCCGGGGCGAGCGCGAAGTCCGTCTCGGCGACGAACATCGGGATCACGTCGTCCCCGTACGATCTCCACTTCGTGCTCGAACGCTGACGCAGCAGTTCGAGCGGCAGGGCCTGCAGGGGGGCGACGCTCATGACCTCGACGCTACCCAATCGGTCGCGCGCGTTCACGGGCGCCGACACGGCGCGTCACGCGCGCGTCACCGACGGAACGTCCCCATCCCGTGGGCGTCGAAGTACTCCAGCACGAGGCTGCCGTCGGCGCCGAACGTCGCCTGCGACACCGTTCCCTCGGTCGCGTTCTCCCCGGTGGGCGTGAAGGTGAAGACGTCACCGTTCCACGGCGAGAGGTCCCAGTTCCCGGTCGGCCCGAGCGCGAGGTGCAGGCGGTCTCCCCGCACCGTGACGGTCGCGTCGCCGAAGTAGTCGTTGCGGTACACGCCCGCGTAGCTCCCGAGCGACGCCGGGGGCGTGGCATCCGCCGGCCGGCTCTTTCCCGCCAGGTCGCCCATCGGCTGCGACATCCGCGCGAACACGCCCGTGTAGAGCGCGAGCCAGTCGCGTCGCTGCGCACCGTACTGCGCGATGTCGGCGAACCGGCCGGCGATCCCCTCGGCGACGCCGTTCGCCTCACCGTTCGACAACACCACGATGCCGAGATCGGCTTCGGGAAGCATCTTGACGGTCGTACCCGTCCCCAGCCGGAAAGCGCCCGAGTGGTTGACGTCGACGAGCCCGCCCGCGGTCGTCGTGACGTTGAATCCGTAGCCGTAGAACCCCGCCCGCTCGCCCATCGTGGACTCCGCCGGGTCGCGCCCCGTCATGATCTGCGGCGTGACCGCCGGCAGGAGCGCGGCGCGGCTGACGAACGGATCATCGCCCTCCCCCGCCGCCAGCACCATCGCGACCCACTTCGCCATGTCGGTCGCGCTCGAGCTGACGCCCCCGGCCGGCGACTGGGCGTCAGGCTGGCGCTGATCGGGCGTCACGACCCACTGTCCGTTCTGGCGGAAGTGGCCCACCGCGCGGTCGTCCCGAGCCGCAAAGTCGGCGTAGCGCGACGAGGTGGATGTCATCCCCAAGGGCTCGTACAGCAGGCGTTCCGAGAGACTCGCCCAGTCCTGCCCCGCGGCGGCCGCCACCGATTCGGCGCCCGCCGTGATGTCGAAGTTGCCGTACGCGTACTGCGTCCGGAAGCCGTCGATCGGCACGAGACGGAGACGGTCCAGCACCTGCGTCCGGTCGTAGCCGATCTCCTCCAGCTCGTCACCGGCGTGCTCGTACAGGCCGGACCGGTGGGCGTACAGGTCGGCGATCGTGAGGTTCTGCGTCACCCACGGGTCCGACAACGCGAACGAGGGCAGGTTCTTCTGCACCGGCGTGTCCCAGGTGACCAGACCCTCGTCGATGGCGCGGGCCACCACCGTCGCACCGATCGACTTGGAAACGGATGCCATCGCGAACACGGTGTCCTCATCCACCGGCTCACCGGTGTCGAGATCGCGCACCCCGTAGCCGCGCGCGAAGACCGTCTTCCCCCCATGGACCACGGCCACGGCCACACCGGGTGTACCGGTGGCATCCATCGCCGCCGCCACCGAGGCGTCGATGTCGGACACCGCCGCGTCGATCGTGGCCGGGGTCACCTGCGCCAGGGCATCCACACGCGGGTCGTCGGCGATCGGTCCCGCGGTCGCCGCCGCGGGCGGCACGGGATCGGGAGTACAACCGGATGCCACCGGGATCATCGCCAGGACAAGAGTCAGACCCGCGGCCGTTCGGGCACCACGCGCGCGCATGCGCCCAGATTCCCAGGACGACCACGGCCCCGGCAATCGCCGGGGCCGTGGTGTTGTCGGATCGATACCGACGGAATCGTCGTCAGATCGCGAAACCGAGGGCGCGCATCATGTCGCGGCCGTCGTCGGTGATCCGTTCCGGACCCCACGGCGGCATCCAGACCCAGTTGATGCGGAAGCGGTCCACGACGTTGTCGAGGGCCTGGGCCGTCTGCTCCTCGAGGACGTCGGTGAGGGGGCAACCCGCCGACGTCAGGGTCATGTGGATGACGAGCGCGTCGTTCTCGTCGTCCCACGCGAGGTCGTAGATGAGGCCAAGGTCGACGACGTTGATCCCCAGCTCGGGGTCCATGACGTCTTTGAGGGCCTCGGTGACCTCGTCGTACTTCTCGGGAGCGAGCGTTGCGGTCATGTAACGATCTTACGCGTCGACCGGCGCACCGGCCTCGAGGAAACGGTCGTAACCCTCTTCCTCGAGGCGGTCGGCGAGCTCGGGGCCGCCCTCTTCGACGATCCGGCCCTTGACGACGACGTGGACGAAGTCGGGACGGATGTAGCGGAGGATGCGGGTGTAGTGGGTGATGAGGAGCACACCGAGATCGGTGTTCTCCTTGGCCCGGTTCACGCCCTCCGACACGATCTTGAGCGCGTCGACGTCGAGGCCCGAGTCGGTCTCGTCGAGCACCGCGATCTTGGGCTTGAGCAGCTCGAGCTGGAGGATCTCGTGACGCTTCTTCTCGCCGCCGGAGAAACCCTCGTTGACGTTGCGCTGGGCGAACTTGGCATCCATCCGCAGGTTTTCCATGGCGCCCTTGACGTCCTTGGTCCACGTGCGGATCGCCGGCGCCTCGCCGTCGATCGCGGTCTTGGCGGTGCGCAGGAAGTTCGTCACGGTGACGCCGGGGATCTCCACCGGGTACTGCATCGCGAGGAAGAGACCGGCACGCGCCCGCTCGTCGACGCTCATCTCGAGGACGTCCTCACCGTCGAGGGTGATGGAGCCGCTCGTGACGGTGTACTTCGGGTGACCGGCGATCGTGTACGCCAGGGTCGACTTGCCGGAGCCGTTGGGGCCCATGATGGCGTGGGTCTCGCCGGTGCGCAGCGTCAGCGTCACACCGTTGAGGATCGGGGTCGTGCCGGCATCCGTCTCGACCGTCACGTGGAGGTCGCGGATCTCGAGGACAGACATGGTGTTCCTTACTCGGTAGTTCGGGGAGTCGTGGGGGCGTGACCGTCAGGCCGACGCCTTGGTCACGGCGGGGTCGATGAGCACGTCGTCGCCGTCGATCACGACCTCGTACACGGGAACCGGCTCGAAGGCCGGAAGGTTCAGGGGGTGGCCGGTCCGCAGCGAGAACGCGGATCCATGCGCCCAGCACTCGAGCGTCTCGCCCTCGACGAAACCGTCGGAGAGCGAGATGTCGCCGTGCGTGCAGACGTCGCCGATGGCGTGGACCTCGCCGTTGCCGTCGAGCACGACCGCCATCGCGACGCCGTCCACCTCGACCCGGCGGGCCTCGTCCTGCACGAGCTCGCTGAGCCCGCAGACCCGGGAGGCGCTCACGCCGCGGCTCCCTCGGCCAGCTCGCGCTCGATCGCCTCGATCAGCTCGGTCTCCAGCTCCGGGATGCCGATGCGCTGGACGATCTCGCTGAGGAACCCGAGGACCACGAGGCGCCGCGCCTCGTCCTCGGCGATACCGCGGGCCTGCAGGTAGAAGAGCTGCTCGTCGTCGAAACGACCGGTCGCGCTGGCGTGTCCGGCGCCCTGGATGTCGCCGGTCTCGATCTCGAGGTTCGGGATCGAGTCGGCGCGGGCGCCGTCGGTGAGCACGAGGTTGCGGTTCGCCTCATAGGAGTCGGTGCCGGTGGCATCCGGTCCGATGAGGACGTCGCCGATCCAGACGCTGCGCGCGCTCTCGCCCTGCAGCGCACCCTTGTAGAGCACGTCGCCGACGGTGTGCGGGCCCTTGTGGTGCAGGTAGACCTGCGACTCGAGGTGCTGACCGGCGTCGGCGAACGACAGGCCGTACAGGCGCCCCTCGGCGCCGGGACCGGCCAGCTCCACCGACGGGTTGACGCGCACGACCCCGCCGCCGAAGCTCACCACGACGTGGGTCAGCTTCGCGTCGCGGTCCACGCGCGCCTGGTGCGACGAGGCGTGCACCGCGTCGTCGTCCCAGCGCTGCACCGAGACGACCGTGAGGTCGGCGCCGTCGCGGACGAGGATCTCGACGTTCTGCGCGTGCTGGACGCTGCCCTCGTGACGGAGCACGACCGTGCCGCGCGAGTTCGGCTGCGCCTCGATCACGACGTGGGCGTGCGCGAGGCCGCCGGTACCGGTGAGGCGGACGACGATGGGCTCGTCGAGCTCGACGTTCGCGGGGATCCGCAGCAGGGGCGCCTCGGGCTCGTGCGTCCACGCCAGTGCGGCCGGCAGATCCTCGGGGCGGAAGTGCTCGCCACGGGGAGCCTGGCCGGCCGCCAGGCGCAGCTGCTCGACCTCGGCGGGCGCGCTCACGTCGACGCGCATGATGCCCTCGGGGCCCGCCTGGTCCACGAACAGCGGGGCGAGGCGGCTGATCGGGCTCAGCTTCCAGTTGACCTCACGGCCGGTGGGCGTACCGAAGTCGGCGGGATCGAACGAGGTCGGGCGCTCCGACCGCGTCTGGACGGGAACGACGGATGCCACGAGGGCGGCAGGGTCGGTATGACCCTCCGCCGCAGCGGCGGGGGTCTGGGTCGCAGTCGACATTTAGCCTACGGATCCTTCCATGCCCATCTCGATGAGCTTGTTGAGTTCGAGGGCGTACTCCATGGGGAGCTCGCGGGCGATCGGCTCGATGAAGCCGCGCACGATCATCGCCATGGCTTCGTCTTCCGGGAGCCCACGGGACTGCAGGTAGAACAGCTGCTCCTCGCTGACCTTCGAGACGGTGGCCTCGTGGCCGAGCTGGACGTCGTCCACGCGGATGTCGATCGCGGGGTACGTGTCGGAGCGAGAGATCGTGTCGACCAGCAGCGCATCGCACCGCACGGTGTTCGCCGAGTGGTGGGCGTTGGCGTCCACCCGGACCTCGCCGCGATATCCGGCGCGACCGCCACCGCGGGCGATGGACTTCGACACGATCGAGGACTGCGTGTACGGCGCCATGTGGATCATCTTCGCGCCGGCGTCCTGGTGCTGTCCGGGACCCGCGAAGGCGACCGAGAGCGTTTCGCCCTTGGCGTGCTCGCCCATCAGGTAGATCGACGGGTACTTCATCGTCACCTTGGAGCCGATGTTGCCGTCGACCCACTCCATCGTCGCGCCCTCGTGCGCGACCGCGCGCTTGGTGACGAGGTTGTAGACGTTGTTCGACCAGTTCTGGATCGTCGTGTAGCGCACGCGGGCGTTCTTCTTCACGATGATCTCGACCACGGCCGAGTGGAGCGAATCGCTCTTGTAGATCGGGGCGGTGCAGCCCTCGATGTAGTGCACGTAGCTGTCTTCGTCCGCGATGATCAGGGTCCGCTCGAACTGACCCATGTTCTCGGTGTTGATGCGGAAGTACGCCTGGAGCGGGATCTCGACGTGCACGCCCTTGGGGACGTAGACGAAGGAGCCGCCCGACCACACGGCCGTGTTGAGCGCGGCGAACTTGTTGTCGCCGGCCGGGATGACCGTGCCGAAGTACTCCTCGAAGAACTCGGGGTGCTCCTTGAGCGCGGTGTCCGTGTCCATGAAGATGACACCCTGCTGCTCGAGGTCCTCCCGGATCTGGTGGTAGACGACCTCGGACTCGTACTGCGCGGCCACACCGGCGACGAGACGCTGACGCTCCGCCTCGGGGATGCCGAGCTTCTCGTACGTGTTCCGGATCTCCTCGGGGAGGTCCTCCCACGACTGCGCCTGCTTCTCGGTCGAGCGCACGAAGTACTTGATGTTGTCGAAGTCGATCTCCGACAGGTCGGCACCCCACGTGGGCATGGGCTTGCGGCCGAAGAGCTGATAGCCCTTGAGGCGCGTCTTCAGCATCCAATCGGGCTCGGACTTCAGGGCGGAGATGCCCCGGACGACGTCTTCGTTGATCCCGCGCTGCGCGATCGCGCCCGCGGCATCCGTGTCGTGCCAGCCGAACTCGTATTGCCCCAGGCCCTCGAGCTCTGGTCGGTCGATGAGTACATCGGACATGGTGGTCACTCTCCTTCTCGGGCCGCAACGGTGTCATCCGCCCCGGCATTCCGCGACGGACTCCGGTCGGAGTCACAGGAACGTCGCTGGTGGGCCCGCTCGAAGGCGCTGGCTGCGCGCCTAGACTGTCAGAGGTGCGAGGCGCGCGAGCGCTGCACCGGAAGACCCTTCGATTCTACAGGCAACGCCCGCTCCCGGCACGGCACGCGCAACCCTCGCGGCCCGCCCGAGCGCCCCGCCGCCAGGAGGCTGCGCGCATGTCCACCGCTTCGTCCCCCCGCGTCCTCCGACGCGTCGTCGACTGGCTGCCCGCCACGATCGACCGTCGCGTCCGCGTCCTCGCGTGGCTGTCCTTCGTGGCGGAGGTGCTGATCATCGGCACGGGCGGCGCCGTCCGGCTGACCGGATCGGGCCTCGGCTGCCCCACGTGGCCGCGCTGCACCGCCGACTCGCTCGTGAACACCCCCGAGATGGGGATCCACGGGATCATCGAGTTCGGGAACCGGACGCTCACCGGCCTCGTCGGCATCCTGGCCCTCGCCGTCCTGGTCCTGATGTGGCGTATGCGCCACGAGCGGCGCGTGATGTTCGTCCTCGCCGCCGTCGTCCTCGGCGGGATCGTCGCTCAGGCCGTCGTCGGCGGCATCACGGTCCTCACGGGCCTGAACCCCTTCATCGTGGGCTTCCACTACATCGCCTCGGTCGCGCTCGTCACGGTGTGCGCGGCGTTCCTCACGCTCATGTACCTCCCGGCCGGGCCGCGCGAGCGCGTGGTCCCCGCCTGGTTCGCGGGACTGGTGCACGCCACCACCGGCGTGCTCGCCCTCACCGTCGTCTTCGGCGTCCTCACCACGGGCGCCGGTCCCCACTCGGGCGACGCGGCGGCGGTGCAGCGCAACGGCTTCGACGCCGAGGTCCTCGAGCACGTGCACTCCTGGCCCGGCTACGCCCTGTTCGCCCTGACCCTCGTGATCGTGGTGCTCGCGTGGCGTCTGCAGCTGCCCGTGCGGCGCTGGGCGACCGCCCTGCTGGCGGTGGAAGTGGTGCAGATCGCGGTGGGCCTCTACCAGGCGCGCAACGGCCTGCCCGAACTCGCCGTCGGCGTCCACATGGTGCTCGCCGCCCTCGCCGCCGCGGCCATGACGGTCGTCGTGCTCCGCCTGAAGGCTCCCGCGGCGGCGACCCGCACCGACGCGCGCGACACGGTGGCCGCAGCGCGGCGCTGACCCTAGCCCCTCATAGGGGATTCATCGAGGGCCCAGAGGCGACGCACCGATGAGTGCGAGACTGTGGACGCTCCGGTGCCGACCGCGCCCGGAGATCGAAGGAGTTCTTCCATGCAGACCCGCCCCCGCCTGGTGACCAGCATCCCGTTCTGGGTGCTCCTGGTGCTATCCCTGGCCTCCGTGATCGGCGGACTGGTCATCGTCTTCCAGCAGATCGACGCGATGCAAGCGGTGCTGAACGACCCGAATGCGACCGTCGTCACGGTCTACGTCGCCCAGTCGTGGGCGATCGTCGGCGCCGCCGTGATCGGCGCCGGCGCCATCGGACTCGTCGCGACGCTCGCCGTCGCCGCCGTGGTGTCCACGCGCCCGCGCGCCGACGTCGCGGTCGAGACGATCGACTGGACCAGCGACGACGAGAGCGCGCCGTTCGTCGCCGCTCCCACCGTGGCCGCCGCGGCGACGACCGCCCCGGCCGCCCCCCTCGTCCTCGAGGATGCCGACATCGAGACCCCGTCGAACGCTCCGGCTCCCGCCGAGGCCGCCGCGGCGAGCCACGACGCCCCGAAGCTCGACACGGGCGACGAGACCCCGCGCGCCTGATCGTCCCGCACGACGCGAAACGCCCGCTCCCTCACGGGGGCGGGCGTTTCGCGTGGATCGGGTGGACTCAGAACGGGAGGAGCGGGTCGACCGCGATCGCCACGAAGAGCAGCGTCAGGTAGGTGATCGACGCGTGGAACACCCGCATCGGGCGGGGCTCCCCGCCCTGCACGGCGCGCGAGTAGAGGCGGTGCGACTCGTAGACGAACCAGCCGCCGAAGACCAGCGCCGACACGCTGTAGATCAGACCCATGGATGCCACGGGGATCAGCAGCAGCGAACACGCCACGGTCGCCCAGGCGTACAGGATCACCTGCAGTCCGACCTGCGACCCGCTGCGGGTGGCACCGAGCATCGGCACGTCGACGTCGTCGTACTGGTCGGCGTACTTCATCGACAGCGGCCAGTAGTGCGGGGGCGTCCAGAGGAACACCAACGCGAAGAGGATGAAGGGCGCCCACGAGAGCGAGCCCGTCACGGCGGACCAGCCGATGAGCACCGGGAAGCAGCCCGCGATCCCGCCCCACACGATGTTCTGCTCGGTCCGGCGCTTGAGGATCATCGTGTAGATCACGACGTAGAAGAAGATCGCGGCGGCCGAGAGGGCGGACGCGAGGGGGTTGGTGAAGACCCACAGCCATACCGTCGAGACGACGGCCAGGGTCCACGCGAAGGTGAGGGCGCCCCGGGGCGACACCTCGCCGGTGACCAGCGGGCGGTTCTCGGTGCGCTGCATGTGCGCGTCGATGTCGCGGTCGAGGTACATGTTGAACGCCGCGGCGGAACCGGCGCTCAGCGATCCGCCGATGACGGTGGCGAAGATGAGCCACAGGTCGGGAAGACCGCGCGCGGCGAGGATCATGACCGGGACGGTCGTGACCAGCAGCAGCTCCAGCACACGAGGCTTCGTCAACGCGACGTAGGCGCGGACCGTGCGTCCGAGAGAGCGGCGATCGGTCGTCGCAGTGACGTGCGACGTCGTCGAGATGTCCATCGTCCCCCGGGGTAGAGCGTGCGAATCCCTCCGATTCTATGGCATCCCCACCACACCTCCGGCCGCCTGTCGACCCCCTCGGGAACAGTCTCGGGCGTTCGCACGTTCTCGGTATGCTGGCGATGAACGCGCGCCCCGCGCCGACCACCCCACCCCACTCCCGCTCCGACGGCGTCGAGTGCGGCGTCGGATCGTGACCCGGGCGCAAAGTGACGAGAAAGGCACCGTGTTGTCGGACTTCGAATGGGATGAGATCGATCGGCGCGCGGTGGACACCGCACGCGTTCTGGCGGCGGATGCCGTCGAGAAGGTGGGGAACGGACACCCCGGCACCGCGATGTCTCTCGCACCGGCCGCTTACCTGCTCTACCAGCGCGTCCTGCGCCACGACCCGGCCGACACGCACTGGCCCGGCCGCGACCGCTTCATCCTCTCGGCGGGGCACTCCTCGCTGACGCAGTACGTCCAGCTCTACCTCGGCGGGTTCGGCCTCGAGCTGAGCGACCTCGAGGCGCTGCGCACGTGGGGATCCCTCACTCCCGGCCACCCCGAGTACGGTCACACGGCGGGCGTCGAGATCACCACCGGCCCCCTCGGCCAGGGTCTCGCCTCCTCCGTCGGGTTCGCATACGCCGCCCGCTACGAGCGGGGTCTCTTCGACGCCGAGACCCCCGCCGGCGAGAGCCCCTTCGACCACTACGTCTATGTGATCGCCGGTGACGGCGACCTCCAGGAGGGCGTGACCAGCGAGGCATCCTCGCTCGCCGGCCACCAGGAGCTCGGCAACCTCATCGCGATCTACGACTCCAACCAGATCTCCATCGAGGACGACACCAACGTCGCCTTCACGGAGGACGTCGCGAAGCGCTACGAGTCCTACGGCTGGCACGTCCAGACCGTCGACTGGAAGAAGACCGGTCAGTACGTCGAAGACGTCGCCGAGCTCTACGCCGCGATCGAGGCCGCCAAGGGCGAGACCGACAAGCCGTCGCTCATCATCCTCAAGACGATCATCGGGTGGCCCTCCCCCGGCAAGCAGAACTCCGGCAAGATCCACGGCTCCGCGCTGGGCGCCGACGAGCTGCGTGCGACCAAGGAGGTGCTCGGCTTCGACCCCGAGCAGCACTTCGCCGTCGCCGACGACGTCATCGCCCACACCCGGCAGCTCGTCGAGCGCGGCGCGGCCGAGAAGGCCGCCTGGCAGGAGAAGTTCGACGCGTGGGCGGCCGCCCACCCCGAGCGCAAGCAGCTGTGGGACCGCCTGCAGGCGCGCGAGCTGCCCGCCGGCATCGCCGACGCCCTCCCCGCCTTCGCGGCCGGCAAGGACGTGTCGACTCGTGCCGCTTCGGGCACCGTGATCAACGCCCTGGCCGCCGAGCTTCCCGAGCTGTGGGGCGGCTCGGCCGACCTCGCCGAGTCCAACCTGACCACGATCAAGGATGCCAAGTCCTTCATCCCGACCTCGTGGTCGACGCACGAGTGGTCCGGCGACCCCTACGGCCGGGTGCTGCACTTCGGTATCCGCGAGCACGCGATGGGCGCGATCCTCAACGGCATCGTGCTCCACGGCCCGACGCGTCCGTTCGGCGGCACGTTCCTCATCTTCAGCGACTACATGCGCCCGCCGGTGCGTCTGGCCGCCCTGATGAA
Organism: Microbacterium sp. 71-36; assembly: GCF_001898305.1. Classification (NCBI taxonomy): domain Bacteria; kingdom Bacillati; phylum Actinomycetota; class Actinomycetes; order Micrococcales; family Microbacteriaceae; genus Microbacterium; species Microbacterium sp. 71-36. The sequence continues at coordinate 41,641 of NZ_MKTP01000001.1, read as the reverse complement.
CATCCCCACGATCTTCGTCTGGACGCACGACTCGGTCGCCCTCGGTGAGGACGGTCCGACGCACCAGCCGATCGAGCAGCTCGCGACGCTCCGAGCGATCCCGAACTTCACGATGGTGCGTCCGGCGGATGCCAACGAGACCGCGGTCGTGTGGCTCGAGATGCTGCGCCGCACCGCGGGCCCCTCCGGCATCGCGCTCACGCGTCAGAACATCCCCGTGTTCGAGCGCGGCGAGGGCGCGGCTTCGGGCGACGAGTTCGCCTCCGCCGAGAACGCGGTCAAGGGAGCGTACGTGCTGGCCGAGGCGGCCAACGGCGAGCCCGACGTCCTCCTCATCGCCACCGGCTCCGAGGTGCAGCTGGCCGTCCAGGCCCGCGAGACGCTCGCCGCCGAGGGCATCCACGCCCGCGTCGTGTCGGCGCCGTCGCTGGAATGGTTCGCCGAGCAGGACGAGGCGTACCGCGAGTCCGTGCTGCCCTCCTCCGTGAAGGCGCGCGTGTCGGTCGAGGCCGGCTCCGCGCTCAGCTGGCACGGCATCGTCGGCGACGCCGGACGCTCGGTCGCGATCGAACACTTCGGTGCGTCGGCCGACTACAAGACCCTTTTCCAGAAGTTCGGCATCACGGCTGAGGCAGTCGTCGAGGCTGCGCGCGAGTCGCTCGCCGCGGCCCAGAAGTAACCCGAGGAGAACAGACACATGAGCACTCCCACCGAAGACCTGTCCGCCGCGGGCGTCAGCATCTGGCTCGACGACCTCTCGCGTCAGCGCATCCAGTCCGGCAACCTCGCCGAACTCATCCAGTCCCGCAACGTCGTCGGCGTGACCACCAACCCGACGATCTTCGCCGGCGCTCTCTCGAAGGGCGAGGCGTACGAGGGTCAGGTCCGCGAGCTCGCCGCCCAGGGCGCCGGCGTCGACGAGGCGATCTTCTCGATCACGACCGACGACGTGCGCGACGCCTGCGACATCTTCCTCCCCGTGTTCGAGTCCACCGGCGGCGTCGACGGCCGCGTGTCGATCGAGGTCTCCCCCGACCTCGCCCACGACACCGAGGCGACCGTCGCGCAGGCGAAGGACCTGTCCGCGCGGGTCGACCGCCCGAACGTCCTCATCAAGATCCCCGCGACCAAGGCCGGCCTCCCCGCCATCACCGAGGTCATCGGCGCGGGCATCTCCGTCAACGTCACGCTGATCTTCAGCCTCGAGCGGTACGCCGAGGTCATCGACGCCTACCTCGCCGGAGTCGAGAAGGCCCGAGAGGCAGGGCACGACATCTCGACCCTCCAGTCGGTCGCGTCGTTCTTCGTCTCGCGCGTGGACACCGAGGTCGACAAGCGCCTCGCCGCGATCGGCACCGACGAGGCCGCCGCCCTGAAGGGCAAGGCGGGTCTCGCCAACGCGCGCCTGGCGTACGAGCTCTACGAGCAGAAGTTCGCCGAGGACCGCGCGAAGGAGCTCCTCGCCGCCGGTGCGACGGTCCAGCGTCCGCTGTGGGCCTCGACCGGCGTCAAGGACCCGGCGCTGCCCGACACCCTCTACGTGACCGAGCTCGTCGCGGCGGGCACGGTCAACACCATGCCCGAGAAGACGCTCGAGGCGACGTTCGACCACGGCGTCATCACCGGCGACACCATCACCGGCGCGTACGCCGAGGCCCACGAGGTCTTCGACCAGCTCGCCGCGGTCGGCGTCGACTTCGCCGACGCGACGCAGGCGCTCGAGGACGAGGGCGTCGAGAAGTTCATCGCCTCCTGGCACGAGCTGCAGCAGACCGTCGCCACCGCGCTCGAGGCCGGAAGCGCCCAGGCCGCGAAGTGACGTTCGCCGTCAAGGTCACCGGCCACGTCGAGTCGGTCGTCCACGCCGAACTCCCGGCGCTGGTCGATTCGCTCGTCGCGTCCGGCATCACGGCCGGGGACTCCAGCCTGTGGGGTCCCGCGGTTGAGGATGAGGCATCCCGTCGGCTCGGGTGGGTGCAGGCGGTCTCCGTCTCGCGTCCGCTCGTGCCCGAGATCACCGCCCTGCGCGACGAGTTCGTCGCGCAGGGCGTGACCCGCGTCGTGCTCGCCGGGATGGGCGGCTCGTCCCTCGCGCCCGAGGTGATCGCGCGTTCCGCCGGTGTACCGCTGGTGATCCTCGACTCGACCGCGCCCGGCCAGGTCCTCGCCGCCATCGACGGCGACGCCGAAGCCGGCGGGCTGCGCGAGACCGTGCTCGTCGTTTCGAGCAAGTCCGGGTCGACCATCGAGACGGATTCGGCCCGGCGCGCGTTCGAGGCCGCCTACCGCGACCTCGGCATCGACCCCGCGGAACGCATCGTCGTGGTGACCGACCCCGGCTCGCCGCTCGATCAGGCGGCGCGCGCCGACGGGTACCGCGTCTTCACCGCCGACCCCACCGTCGGCGGCCGTTACTCGGCGCTCACCGCCTTCGGGCTCGTGCCGGCGGGTCTCGCCGGCGTCGACATCGACGACCTGCTCGACGAAGCGGATGCCACCCTCCTCGAGGTCGCGATCGACTCGCCGGAGAACCCGGCGCTGGTCCTCGCGGCGGCGATCGCGGGCGGCGGCGCATCGCGCCGCGACAAGCTCGGGCTCGTCACCGACGGCAGCCACCTTCCGGGGCTCCCGGACTGGATCGAGCAGCTCGTGGCGGAGTCGACCGGGAAGGACGGGACGGGGATCCTCCCCGTCGTCCTGCTGCCCGTCTCCCCCGAACTCGAGTCGAAGCCCGCCGACCTGCAGGTCGTGCGCTTCGTCGATCACGCCGACGCGTTCCACCTCTTCGACCGTCACGAGGGCGAGATCCTCGTGAGCGGCTCGCTGGGCGCCCAGTTCGTCGTCTGGGAGTACGCGACGGCGATCGCCGGGCGCCTGCTCGGCATCGACCCGTTCGACCAGCCCGACGTGGAGGCGGCGAAGGTCGCCGCGCGCGGTCTGCTCGAGGAGCGTCCGGAGCCGGCGCCACCGGCGCTCGTGCTCGACGGCGTCGAGGTCCGCGTGTCGGACCCCGCACTGGCATCCGGGGGCACGCTCGCCAGCGTGCTCGATGCCCTGTGGGCGCTCGTCCCGGCCGACGGCTACGTCAGCGTCCAGGCGTACGTGAACCGTCTCGATGTCCCGCAGCTCGCGGGACTGCGCGAGCTCGTCGCGGCCGACTCCGGTCGCCCGACGACCTTCGGGTGGGGACCCCGGTTCCTCCACTCGACGGGCCAGTACCACAAGGGCGGACCCGCCACCGGCGTCTTCCTTCAGATCACCGAACGCACCGACGTCGACCTCGAGATCCCCGGTCGCCCGTTCACGTTCGGTCAGCTCATCAACGCACAGGCCGCGGGCGACGCGAGCGTGCTGGCGGAGGGCCACGGCCGTCCCGTCGTCACGCTCACGCTCACCGACCCGCAGGTCGAGGTGCTCTCACTCTTCGAGGCGGCGCAGTAGAAGCATGGTCGTAGAGATCTCACCCGGTCACAATCCCCTCCGCGATCCCGAGGATCGCCGACTCAATCGCATCGCGGGTCCGAGCGCCCTGGTGATCTTCGGCGTGACGGGAGACCTGTCGCGCAAGAAGCTCATGCCGGCGGTGTACGACCTCGCCAACCGCGGTCTGCTGCCGCCCGGATTCGCGCTCGTGGGTTTCGCCCGGCGCGACTGGGAGGATCAGGACTTCGCGAAGGTCGTGCACGAGTCGGTCAAGCAGTACGCCCGGACCGAGTTCCGCGAGGAGACCTGGCAGGAGCTGCTCGAAGGCATCCGCTTCGTCCAGGGCGAGTTCGATGATCCCGAGGCGTTCCGACGTCTTCGCGAGACCGTCGACAAGCTCGACGTCGAGCGGGGCACGATGGGTAACCACGCGTACTACCTCTCGATCCCGCCGAAGGCGTTCCCCCTGGTCACCACGCAGCTCAAGGCCTCCGGCCTCGTCGGCGAAGGAGACCAGAAGACCACGGGGTGGCGTCGTGTCGTCATCGAGAAGCCGTTCGGCCACGACCTCGCCTCTGCGCGGGAGCTGAACGAGGTGGTGGAGAGCGCGTTCCCCGCCGACTCGATCTTCCGTATCGACCACTACCTCGGCAAAGAGACCGTGCAGAACATCCTCGCGCTGCGTTTCGCGAACGAGCTGTACGAACCCATCTGGAACCGCAACTACGTCGACCACGTGCAGATCACGATGGCGGAGGACATCGGCGTGGGGGGTCGTGCCGGGTACTACGACGGCATCGGCGCCGCCCGCGACGTCATCCAGAACCACCTCCTGCAGCTCCTCGCCCTCACGGCGATGGAGGAGCCCATCAGCTTCAACGCCGCAGATCTCCGCGCCGAGAAGGAGAAAGTGCTCGCCGCGGTCCGCCTGCCCGAGAACCTCGCCGAGGCGACGGCGCGCGGGCAGTACGCCGGCGGGTGGCAGGGCGGCGAGAAGGTGCTCGGCTTCCTCGAGGAAGACGGCATGAACCCGGAGTCGGTCACCGAGACCTACGCCGCCATCAAGCTCGAGATCAACACGCGCCGGTGGTCGGGTGTGCCGTTCTACGTGCGCAGCGGCAAGCGCCTCGGCCGTCGCGTCACCGAAGTGGCCGTGGTGTTCAAACGTGCGCCGCAGCAGCTGTTCTCGCGCAGCCAGACGCAGGAGCTGGGGCAGAACGCCCTGGTCATCCGCGTCCAGCCCGACGAGGGCGTCACGATCCGCTTCGGCTCGAAGGTCCCCGGCGACGGCACGCAGGTGCGCGACGTCACGATGGACTTCGGCTACGGCCACGCCTTCACCGAGGCCAGCCCCGAGGCGTACGAACGCCTCATCCTCGACGTGCTGCTCGGCGATCCGCCGCTGTTCCCGCGGCACGAGGAGGTCGAGCTCAGCTGGAAGATCCTCGACCCCATCGAGGAGTTCTGGGCCGCCGAGGGGGGACCGCTCGAACAGTACTCTCCCGGGTCGTGGGGGCCGGCTTCCGCCGACGAACTCCTCGCCCGCGATGGCCGCACCTGGAGGCGTCCGTGATCATCGACCTGCCCGACACCACCGTCAGCGCGATCTCGAAGAAGCTCGTCAGCGTCCGCGAAGAGGGCGGCGCGGTCGCCCTCGGGCGCGTGCTGACCCTCATCATCGTGACGCATCACGGCGCCGAGGAAGAGGTCATCGAGGCCGCGAACGACGCTTCGCGGGAGCACCCGATGCGCGTCATCGCCGTGCTGTTCGGCGATGAGGACGAAGAGCCGCGCCTCGATGCGGAGATCCGCGTGGGCGGCGACGCCGGTGCGAGCGAAGTCGTCGTGCTGCGCGCTCACGGGGCTGCCGCGTCGAACGCCGAGAGCCTCGTCACCGGCCTTCTGCTCCCCGACGCCCCCGTGGTGGCCTGGTGGCCCGCCGAGGCGCCGACCGACCCGTCCCTCTCGGAGATCGGCCGGATCGCCCAGCGGCGCATCACCGACGCCTCGTCGCAGCCCGACCCCACCGCGTGGGTCGCGCATCTCGGCGAGCACTACGCGCCCGGTGACACCGACTTCGCATGGACCCGCGTCACGCGCTGGCGCGAGCAGCTCGCGGCCGTCCTCGACCAGCCGCCCTACGAGCCGGTGACCTCGATCGAGGTCGCGGGCTCGGGCGACTCCCCCTCCACCGCGCTGCTCGCGGCCTGGCTGGGACTCAAGCTCGAGGCACCGGTGGCGTACACCTACCTGCCCGCAGACGAATGGTCCGGGGGCATCAAGTCGGTGCGGCTGACCCGTGCGAGTGGCGAGACGCTGCTGGAGCGTCCCGTTCCGGGTGTGGCCGTGCTCACGCAGCCCGGGCAACCGACGCACGAACTGGACTTCCCGCGCAGGACTCTCCGCGAGTGCCTCGCGGAGGAGCTGCGTCGCCTCGACCCCGATGTCCTCTACGGCCGGGTGCTGACCCAGTGCACCGAACTCCTCGGCACCCTCGACGAGCGGAGCACGCGATGACGGAGAACGGTTCGGCCAAGCGCGTCATCATCAAGAAGGATGCCGAGACCCTCGCGGACTACGTCGCGACGCGTTTCGTCAACCGGATCGTGAAGCGCGTCGCCGAAGGCAAGCGCATGCACATCTGCCTCACCGGGGGGACGATGGGCGGCGCGGTCCTGCGCTCCGCGGCCCGGGATCCCCGCGTGGCAGAGATCGACTGGTCGCTGGTGCACTTCTGGTTCGGCGACGAACGGTTCGTGAGCCGCGAGTCGGACGACCGCAACGACCGACAGGCGCGCGCCGCGCTCCTGGACGCCCTGGACGTCCCCGCCGAGAACATCCACGCGGTGGCCTCCACCGACGACGGTCTCGATCTGGATGCCGCGGCGATCGCCTACGCCGATGAACTGGCGCAGTTCGCCCCCGCCGACCGCAGCGAGACGGGCCCGTGGCCGTCTTTCGACATCTGCTTCCTGGGCGTGGGTCCGGACGCGCACATCGCGTCGCTGTTCCCCGATCGCGCCGAGATCTCGGTGACCGACCGGGCGACCGTGCCGGTGCGCGACTCCCCGAAGCCGCCGCCCGAGCGGGTGTCGCTCACCCGTCCGGTGATCAACTCGTCCAAGCGTGTCTGGATGGTCATCGCCGGCGCCGACAAGGCCGCCGCTCTCGGTCTCGCGCTCGCGGGCGCGAGCTACCAGAGCGTGCCCGCCGCCGGCGCGAAGGGACGCCGTCGCACGGCCTTCTTCGTGGACGAGGCCGCCGCGGATCAGGTTCCCCCGCAGCTCATCGACCGGGAGTACTGACGCAGGATTTCTGTCGGGAATCCGAGGGGGTCACGTGCGGCGCACGTGGCCCCCTCGGTGTCAACGGGGAAATCTTCCTCTTGTCATCGGCCGGGAGCGCTGCATACAGTGTCGGTCTGGGGGCATCCAGGACGAAAGCGGTGAATCGCCGACCGCCTCGTCCACCGACGCGGTTGGGAGCGTTCGGATGCTATTCGTTGGGCGTGAACGGGAGATCGAGGTCGCCGAGGCGATCATCGGCATGCGCGAAGGGGCCGCCTGCCTGTTCGTCGGCGACAGCGGAGTCGGTAAGACCGCGCTCGTCAGGGAGATCGCCCTCCGCTACGACACCGCGGTCGTCGCGGTGAGCCCCAGCGAACGCATGTGGCCGCTGTCCGGCGTCTCCGCCTTCGCCGCGGGCCTGGCGGGCTCCCGGAACGGAGCCCTCGACGGGGTGCTGGCCCGGGGGCGGGATTGGCCGGAGCACCTGCTCGCCGAGGAGATCAGCCGCACGCTCCACCTCGTCCAGGACGAGCCCCGTGTGGTCGTCATCGACGACCTGGACGAGATGGACGGGGCGAGTCTCAGCATCCTCGCGTTCGTCTGCGCCCGCCTGCGCGGAACGGGGGTGAGCGTGATCGCGACCGCGCGCACACCGGAGGGACGACACGATCTCGCGGGCATGACCCACGCCCACGTCGAGCGTCTGTCGTTCGACGAGTCGGTCGAGCTGGCCCGCGCGACGATCGGTGGTGCCGCGAGCCCGGCTGTGACGCATATCGTCGCCGCCTGGACGGGCGGGGACCCGGGACTGATCGCGCGTGTTCAGCTGACCCCCGGCGAGGCGGCCGGCGAAGACCCGCTCCCGGTGCCCCTGCGCGTGGTCCGCCCCGCGGCGCGACGTCAGCGCACCCCTCCGCAAGGCTCGGAGGATCCGCGGGTGTCGGCGGTGCTCGATCTCCTCTCCACGGGGCCCTTGTACGCATACGACGGCCTCCGGACCGCGGCGGCCGAGATCGACATCGAGTTGGACGAGCTCATCGACCGGGGGCTCGTGAGCGTGCACGGCGACCTCGCCCGCGTCTCCGATCCCGCTCTGCGCCTGCGTCATCACGCCGCGCTGTCCCCCGAGGATCGGCGCCGGCTCCACGTCCGCGCCGCGAGCGACCACCGTCGGCTGGATCCGCCGACGTTCCTCTGGCATGCGAGTTTCCTCGATCCCACGGGCGACCGGCTTCCGCTCCTCGCGGCGGCGGTGGACCTCGCCCGTGCGGGTGACACGTTCGCCGCGATCGAGTTCGCCGAGCGGGCGCTGGCCGGAGACCTGGACCAGATCCAGCGGGATCGCGGGCTGGTCGAGCTCGGCGATGCGCTGGTCCTGAACGGACACGATCTGCTGGGTCAGCACTTCCTCGGCCGTGCCGTGGACACGGCCGCGGCGGATGTGCGCGTGCAGGCGGCGATCGCGGCGCTCCGAGCGGGGGCGCGCCTCGACCACGTCGTCATCGACGCCCTCCCCCTCACCGTCGAGTGGGAGGACGACGCGGTCTCGACGGAACGCCTCCTGTGCGAGAGCGCACGTCTCCACATGTCGCGCGGCGAGCTGGACCAGGCGGTCGAGTGTCTCGCTTCCGTCGTCGAGCGGGGAGCGGTGTCCGACGAGACCCGGCTGCTCGCGCGCGTCCTGCGGGCGATGGGGATGGAGGTGCCCGCCGGCCTCGCGGACACCGCCGATCTCACCGCCGGCCAGGGCCCGGACGCCCCGATCGAGGTCGCGAGCCTCGCGGTGTCGGCGCTCCTCCTCGAGGAACGTTACGCCGAGGTCCGCCGCGTCGTCGAGACGCTGCTCACCGGCACGCCGCGCCCCGCACCGATGTGGCGCGAGCGCCTTCTCCGCATCGTCGTCGCCGCCGAGGTGCGCAGCGGCGATCCCGTCGCGGCGCGACAGGCGGTGGCGACGTGGCGACGCGAGTGGCTTCCCGGACGCGGACCGGATGCCGCCCGCACCCTGCTGCTGGCGCAGGCGGCGGCGATCGACCCGGCGGACTTGACGGCGCGCGACCTCGTGCGGCAGGGCCGGGAACTCAGTCGCCGGGAGGGGACACCCGCGCTCCTCCCCTTCTTCGCGGCGATCGAAGGGGGCCTCGCCCTGGCGGAGGGCCGGTACGACGACGCGATCAGCAGCCTACGGGCCGCGCACTCGGCCGGACCGGGGGACGACCCCGCGCTTCTGCGCACCGCGGCGGATCTGATCGAGGCGCTGTGGTTGAGCGATCGCGTCGTCGAGGCGCGTTCCGAGTTGACGCGGTTGGAGCTCGCCCTCGCGTCGCATCCCCGGCGGTGGACGACGCTGGCGGTGGCGCGGTCCCGCGCGGTGTGCCGGTCGAGCCGGGAGGGTCGTGTCGCGTTCGACGTGGCGGAGGCGACCCACCGCACGGACGATTCGCCCCACGAGTACGCGCGCCTGCGTGCGGCGCGCGATCGGTGCGTCCCCGCGGAGGAGTATCGCGTCCTGCGCACGCTCCGGCCCGATGCGCGCGCCGACGCGGTCCTCACGCCCGACGAGCAGGAAGTGGTCACGCTCGTCCAACGGGGTCTGCGCAATCGGGAGATCGCTTCGACGCTGTTCATCTCCCTGCGCTCCGTGGAGCTGCGCCTGACACGCGTGTACCGCAAGCTGGGTGTCGATTCACGCGCGCAGCTCGTCGCGCACCTGCACGGCGAGGCCTCGGCCTGACGCCGCGGGCGCGGGCGCGGGCAGGGATGCCAGGGGTTCCGCCGTGAGAACGGCGCCGCCGCCGGCGGCGGGTCGGCGGTCCGGGCTCTTCCACCGTCCGTCGGACGGGCGCCCGAGGGCCGCGGCCAGCGCGCGCAGACACAGGAGGGCGTCCCACACGCGCAGCAGGGGGAAGAGCAGCATGGCCGGCCGCGGCATCCGTCGGGTCACCGCGCACAGGAAGGCGGTCATCGCGGTGTCCACCGTCAGGAAGCCCAGCAGCAGCGGTCCCGTGGGGATGGCCGTCGCCACGGCGTCGGCGACACTCGCCGCCGTTCCGCTCAGCACCTGAGCGGCCAGGGCGGCGAGCGCCCCCAGCAGGAGCGCGGGGATGACGGCGGCGATCACCAGGCTGGCGACGACGGTCTCCGCCGCGAAGACCCCCACCGACGTCCAGAACAGCCCGGGGCGGATGCCGTGCCGCCGGACCGTCTGCCAGAACCCGAGGCTCCAGCGGCGCATCTGCGCCGAGTAGTCGCGGAGCACGGCAGGATCCTGGGTCTCGGCGATCGCGCACTCGGGGTGGAACGCGATCCGGCCGAGACGTTTGGCGTGCACCTCGAAGGTCATGTTGAAGTCCTCGATCGACAGGCCCGGGGCGTCGATGTCGATCCGGTCCAGCACGTCGGTGCGATACAGGCTCGCGAAGCCCGGGACGATGGCGACCGCGTCGGCGGCGCGCGCGGCCTGGCCGAACTTGTGGAGGTACTGGGTGCACACGTAGGTGCGTTCCCGGTACGAGGTCAGCAGGCGGCCCGCGCGCGTCGCCGGGGCGTCGGCGGCGGTCGTCGCGCGTCCGGCGACCGCGACCACCTGCGGGTCGGTGAACAGGGGCAGCCCCGTGCGCAGGTAGTCCGGACGGGGGCGGGAGTCGGCATCCAGGAGGAGCAGGAGGGGGAACCGCTCGGGGATGCGGAAGCGGTCGAGGCCCGCACGGATCGCGCCGGCCTTGCCGCGATTGGGGAAGAGGTCCCACGCGACGGCCCCGGCGTCGCGGGCCCGCTCCACCGTCGCATCGCGCGACCCGTCGGACACCACGAACACGTTCCGCGCGGGCACGAGGGCGCGGGCGGCGCGCACGGCGTCGGCGATGACGAGCTCCTCGTTGTGCGCCGCGATGAGGACCGCCACCTCCGTGGGCCGGAAGTACATCGACGGGGTGAGGAGCGCCGAGCGCGGACGGCGCTCATGAGCGAGGCGGCCCACGGCGACGGTGCCCCACACCAGGGTGGAGATCCCGATCGTGCAGACGGCGACGAGCAGGGCGAGCGCGAGGGTCATGGCATCCCTTCGTCCGGAGTCGGGTCGAGCACGACCGTACGCGCCCTCGGCTCCCCCCGGATCCGCACGGTCCGCATGCGGCCTTGCGGTTTCCCGCACACCGGCGTGCGGGACGCGGCATCCCGCAGGATCGGGCTCGATCGCTTGACCGCTCCTCCGGGGGCGGCGGAGGGTGGGCCGCGGATCAGCACCGACGCTCGTTCGGATGCACCGACCCGGAACAGCCGAACGTCCCTCGCACGCCGCGCGTCGCCGCCTGCCGTGGGACCACCCCCTTGGAGGATGACGATGTCCACACTCGATGTTCGCGCCACCGCCCCACTGCCGCCGACCGCGACGGCGCCGGCCGCTCCCCCGCCGTTCGACTTCGACGTCGCGATCGTGGGATTGGGGTACGTGGGGCTTCCCACCGCCCTCGCCTACCGGGCGAGCGGGTCCCGGGTCCTCGCGGTCGATGCCTCGCCCCGCCGGCTCCGCACCATCGCCGCCCGCGGCGCCGACCTGATCGATTCGGACCGCGAGCGTCTCGAGGCGGCCCTGCGCACCCCGCGGGAGTTCCGTCTCACCAGCGACGCGTCGGAGCTGACCCGTGCCGCCGCGATCGTCGTGTGCGTCCCCACACCCGTCGACCACCAGCAGGTCCCCGATCTCGCCCCCCTGCGGGCCGCGTGCGCCACCGTCGTCGCCGCGGCCCGCCCCGGACAACTGATCATGCTCACCTCCACGACGTACGTCGGCTGCACGCACGACCTCGTCGAGCAACCGCTCCGCGAGCGGGGACTGGAGGTCGGGCATGACGTCTTCGTCACCTTCAGCGCCGAGCGGATCGACCCCGGCAACGTCGGATTCGCGCAGGAGGCGGTGCCCCGCGTGGTCGGCGGCGCCACGGCCCGGTGTCAGGAAGAGGGCGTGCGCCTGCTGTCGCAGTACGCGGCGCGCGTGCACCCCGTCTCGAGCCTGGCGACGGCCGAGATGACGAAGCTGCTCGAGAACACCTTCCGCGCGGTGAACATCGCCCTCGCCAACGAGTTCGCCGACATCTGCGGCGCGCTCGACGTCCCGGTGACCGAGGTGATCGAAGCCGCCAGCACCAAGCCCTACGGATTCATGGCCTTCTACCCCGGGCCGGGTGTGGGCGGACACTGCATCCCCTGCGACCCCCACTACCTGCTGTGGCAGCTGAAGGCCCTGCACGTGGATGCCGGGGTGATCACGGAGGCGATGACACGCATCGCGGCGCGGCCACGGCGCGTGGTCGACCGCGTCCGCGACGTCCTCGGACGTGCCGGGAAGGGCACGCTCGGCGCCCGGGTCCTGATCGTCGGCGTGACGTACAAGCCCGACGTCGCCGACCTCCGCGAGTCCCCCGCCCTCGAGATCATCGACGGACTCATCGACGCCGGCGCGGAGGTGCAGTACGTGGACACGCACGCCCCGCACATCCATCTCGACTCCGGGCGCGAGCGGGACTCGCTCGCCGACCCCGCGGGCTTCCACCCCGACGTGGTCCTGGTCCACACCCGCCACCACGACTGCGACCTGGACTGGCTCGACGGCGAGGCCGTCGTGCTGGACGGGACCTACCGCAGCTCGGACATCGCCGGGCGGGTGCTGCTGTGAGCGGCGTCCCGATCTACCCGTCCGCCGACCACACGGCCCACCGCACGCTGGTGACCGGTGGAGCCGGTTTCGTCGGCAGCCACCTCGTCGAGCACCTGCTGGCGCAGGGCGACGAGGTCGTCGTCCTCGACGACCTCTCGACCGGGTCGGCGCGGAACCTGGCCGGCGCGGCCGACAACCCGCGTCTGCAGATGATCCACGGCTCCATCCTCAACACCAAGACGGTGGGCCAGGCCATGGAGTCCTGCGACCGCGTGTTCCACCTCGCTGCCGCGGTCGGCGTGAAGCTCATCGTCGAGCAACCGCTGCGCGGCCTGCGGATCAACATCCACGGAACCGAGAACGTCCTCACCGCGGCGATCGAACGGCAGGCGTCGGTGCTCCTGGTGTCCACGAGCGAGGTCTACGGCAAGAACACCGCCGATCGCCTGCGCGAGGACTCCGACCGCATCCTCGGCGACCCTCTTCTCTCCCGGTGGACGTACGCCGGCGCGAAGGGCATCGACGAGGCGTTCGCGAAGGCCTACTGCGATCAGGAGGGGCTCGACGTCGCGATCGTGCGACTGTTCAACACCGTCGGTCCGCGGCAGACCGGTCGCTACGGGATGGTGTTCCCCAACCTGGTGGGCCAGGCCCTCCGGGGGCACCCGCTGACCGTGTTCGGCGACGGGCACCAGACACGCTGCTTCTCGGCGGTGGAGGACGTCGTCCCCGCGATGGTGCGCATCGAACGCGACCCGCGGGCCCGCGGGCAGGCGTACAACCTCGGCGGTGCCCGCGAGATCTCGATCCTCGACCTCGCCCACGAGATCATCCGCACCCTCGACAGCCGGAGCGAGATCGAGCTCATCCCCTACGAACAGGCCTACGCGCCCGGTTTCGAGGACATGCGGCGGCGGGTGCCCGACAACACCAAGGCCAACGATCTCGTCGGGTACGAACCCCAGACGTCGCTCACCACGACCATCCTGCGGGTCGCCGCCGACCTGCTCGCCCGCGAGCGCCTCGCGTCCGACGCGATGCCTCTGGCCGGCAGCGGTTCGTTCCGCGGGGTGCTCTGATGTGCGGCATCACCGCGTTCCGAGGGCCGTCCGCGGCGACCCACGCCCAGGTCGCTCTCGCTCGGCTCGAGTACCGCGGATACGACTCCGCGGGCATCGCCGCCCGCCGACCCGACGGAACGGCGATGCACGTGCGGACGCTCGACGGCGTCGCCGCGCTCGCCGACGCCGTCGAACCGGACACGGATGCCACCACGGCGGCGATCGGCCACACCCGGTGGGCCACCCACGGCGGCGTGAGCGAGCGCAACGCGCACCCCCTGGAAGACTGCGGCGGCCGCCTCTACGTGGTCCACAACGGGATCGTCGAGAACGCCGGCGCCCTCCGGGAACGCCTGCGCTCGGCCGGCCACCGTCTCGCGACCGACGTCGACACCGAGGTCATCGTCCACCTGCTCGAGGAAGCCGTGAGCGTGGGCATGGACCTGGGTGCCGCGCTCGCCGACGCCGCCACCCACCTGGTGGGATCGTGGGCGGTCGTGGCCCTGGACACCCGCACCGGCGCGCTCGCCGGGACCGCTCACGGATCGCCGCTGATCCTCGCCGACGGCGGCGACGGGGTGTATCTCGCCAGCGACGTCGGCGCGGTGGCCCCGTTCGTCTCCGCCTTCCGCGTCCTGGAGGACGACGACGTCGTCGACATCGACGCGGGCGGCGCGCACTGGCACCGCTCGGGGGGAAGCGAGCGTCCGCGCGGGCTCTGGCCGGTGCCCGACATCGCGCTCCTCGCCAGCAGCGGACAGCACAACGATCACATGGGCAACGAGATCGACGAGCAACCCGTCGTCGCCCGTCGTGTGCTCGACGCGCTGGCCCCGAGTGTCCGCGACGGGGTCCTGTGGGACCGTCTGGGCCTTCCGTCGCTGGACGGCATCGACCGCGTGGCGGTCCTCGGTTGCGGCACGTCCCTGCACGCCGGTCGGGCGCTCGCCGGCGTGTTCGCGCGCGTGGGGCACATGCCCACGCGCGCGCTCACGGCGAGTGAGGCCGCGCACGAGGTGTGGGAACCGCGCACGCTCGTCGTCGCGATGAGTCAGTCCGGTGAGACCGCCGACGTCCTGCGCGCATTGGACGGCCTGCCCTCCGGTCACGGCACGGTGCTCGCACTCACGAACAACGCCGCGTCGTCGCTCGCCCGCCGGTCGGACGCCGTGATCGATTGCCTCGCGGGGCCCGAGATCGGTGTCGCGGCGACGAAGACGTTCGTCGCGCAGGTGCTGACCGGCGCCTGCGTGGCGCTGTCGGGACTGTCCGGGTCGGGGCGTGCGGATGCCGCCGCGCTCGACGCCGACCTCACCGCTTTGGCCGCGACGCCGGATGCCCTCTCGGGCGCCCTGCACGCCTGGCGGGATCGGGCCGCCGAGCTGGCGGGCGACCTGGTCACCGCATCCGGGTTCCTGTTCCTCGGGCGCGGTGCGGGACTCGTGTACGCCGCCGAGGGCGCGTTGAAGCTCAAGGAGCTCTCCTACCGGTGGGCGGAGCACCACGCCGCGGGCGAGTTGAAGCACGGGCCCCTGGCCCTGGTGGATGCCGGCACCCCGGTGTTCGTCGTCGACGACGGCGATCCGCGTCTGGACGTGGACATCGCCGAGGTGCAGGCGCGCGGTGGGCGCGTGATCCGCGTCGGCGAACGGGCGCTGCGGGTCGGTGGGCTTCCTCTGCACCTGCCGCGCACCGGTCCGTCGTGGGGTCCGTTGGAGACGGTCGTGCCGTTGCAGCTGTTCGCGCGCGAACTGGCGCTGCGTCTTCAGCGGAACGTCGACAAGCCCCGCAATCTCGCCAAGTCGGTGACCGTCGCATGACGACACCCCCGGCTCGACACGCCCCCTCGAGAAAGGCCGCCCGCATGCTCTCCGGACCCTCCCTGCCCACCCGGCGACGTCGCCGCCTGCGCCTGGCCGTCGCGGCTCTCGCACTCGCCGCCCTCCCGGTCGCCGGGCTCGTCGCCGTCGCGCCGTCGCCCGCGCAGGCGGCCACGCGCACGGTCGTGAGCTTGACGTTCGACGACGCCAACGCCGACCAGCTGAGCGCCCTGCCCGCGTTGAAGGCGAACGGGATGAAGGCGACGTTCTACGTCCCGTCCGGTTTCATCGGCGCCGCCGGCCACATGACCCGCGCCGATCTGACGAGCCTCGCGAGCGCCGGCCATGAGATCGGCGGGCACACCGTGAACCATCCCGATCTCGCGCAGGTGAGCGTCGACGAGGCGAAGCGTCAGATCTGCACCGATCGCAAGAACCTCACGTCGTGGGGATTCACGGTCCGCAGCTTCGCCTACCCGTTCGCCTCCAGCACGCTGGACGTCGAGAAGGCCGCGGCCGCGTGCGGATACAACAGCGCCCGACTGCTCGGAGACATCCGCAGCCGCTTCGGCTGCCCGGACTGCGCCTACGCCGAATCGACGAAACCCGCCGACCCGTTCGCGCTCAAGGCGCTCGACCAGGTCGACGCGACCTGGACGCTCGACGACCTCAAGGCGGGCGTCACCAACGCCGAGAAGAACGGCGGCGGCTGGGTGCAGTACACGTTCCACGACATCTGCGCCGACGCGTGCAGCGACCTCGCGATCACGCCGACGATGTTCTCCCAGTTCCTGTCGTGGCTCAAGACGCGACAAGCCGCCGGCACGGTCGTGAAGACGATCGGAAGCGTCATCGGCGGCACGACCAAACCCCTCGTGGACGGCCCGTCCGTTCCCGCTCCGACGGGTTCGACCAACGGCATCGTGAACCCCAGCATGGAGCAGGGCGCGCCGGACTGCTGGATGCGGGGCGGGTGGGGCACGAACAACCCGACGTTCGAGACCGGGTCGCCCGCCCACACCGGTGCGATCTCCAGCGGGATCACCATGACCGGCTACGGAGACGGCGACGCCAAGCTCCTTCCGCAGTTCGACCTGGGCCAGTGCGCGCCGACCGTGACCCCCGGTCGCACGTACACTCTGCGCGAGTGGTATCTCGCGAGCGGGGTGACACAGTTCGCGGTGTACCTGCGGTCGACCTCCGGTTCGTGGTCGTACTGGACCTCCAGCCCCTGGTACGCCTCGGCGGCCGACTGGACCGAGGCCGACTGGACGACGCCGGCGATCCCCGACGGGTACAACGGGATCAGTTTCGCGCTGACCATCTTCGGCAACGGCACCCTCCGCACCGACGACCTCGCACTCTACGACAGCGCGGGCGCCCCGGCTCTCGCCCCGGCGACCGGCGTCACCCGGCTCGCTCCCGCGACGACGACCCCGCCGCAGGGTCCCGTCGAGCTGTTCCAGCCGACCGAGAGCGACGTCACCGGATGATCCGACGCTCGGCGGCGGCGGGTGCCCTCGGGGTGCTCGTCGCCGCCGGCGTCGTGGCGTGCGCGCCGACGCCCGCCCCGCTCCCGGACACGGGCTACCCGTGGCACACCGACATCGTGGCCACGACCTTCTGGGTCGGCGAAGTGTTCGACCCGAGCGCGCCCGACGGCAGCCAGCGCCTGTCGACGTACGACTCGCGGTGGCTGGCGTCGTACGGGGGATGCGACGGCGTCTCCGAGGGCGCCCAGTGCCGCACCGAACCGCGCACCGCCGCGAACGGGTACTTCCCCACCCGCATGACGCCGCGGGAGAACCCGTTCTACCTCGATCTGCCGTTCGACGACGTCAACGACGAGGTGGGCTTCGCCGAGCGCGGCAGGGTGATCCCGTGGGCGTCGGAGAGCGCGTACGCCGCGCACGTCGACGACCCCGCGGTCAGCCTCATGAAGAACCGCTGGGTCGTGCTCCGCAAGGGCGATCGGCTCTGCTACGGCCAGATCCAGGATGCCGGACCCGGCGAGTACCGCGACGCCGCCTACGTCTTTGGTTCCGACGATCGACGTCCGGACAACGCGCGGTTCAACGGCGCCGGACTCGATGTGTCCCCGGCGCTCAACGGATGCCTGGGGTTCGCCGAGCTCGACGGCGAGGACGACCGGGTCGACTGGGCGTTCGTCGACGACCGCGACGTCCCCGACGGGCCGTGGACTCGGATCGTGACGAGCAGCCCCGTGCAGTGAGAACGGAAGAGACCGGATGCCGCGGGCATCCGGTCTCTTCCGTGGGGAGGTCTTACTGGCCCCGACGCTCGCGCAGCTGCTGCAGCGCATCGTCGAGGAGCGACTCCGCTTCCTCGTCGGTGCGGCGCTCCTTCACGTAGGCCAGGTGCGTCTTGTAGGGCTCGGTCTTGGCCAGAGCCGGGGGGTTGTTCTTGTCGCGGCCGGCGGGAAGGCCGGAGTGCGGCGAGTCGATCGTCTCGGGGATCTCGTCGTCGGGGATGCCCGCGGCGAAGTAGCGGACGGTCTCGTTGCCGAGTGCGTCCCAGTACGACACCGCCACGCGATCGGCGTGGAAACCGTGATCCTGTTCACCCATCGGGCCCGCGCCGACGCGCGTGCCGCGGATGGCGTTGCCGCCAGTGGCCATGTCAGAGCTCCGCGAACTTGGTCAGGAGACCGAGACCGACGATGGTGATGAACCACACCAGCGCCAGGACGATCGTGAATCGGTTGAGGTTGCGTTCGGCCAGGCCCGACGAACCGAGTGCCGAGCTCATGCCGCCGCCGAACATGTCGGACAGGCCGCCCCCACGTCCCTTGTGGAGCAGGATGAGCAGGGTCAGCAGGAGGCTGGTCACGCCCAGGAGAACCTGCAGGACGAACTCGAGAATCTGCACTGTCGAAAGCCTTTCGCGGCGGTCGGAGCCGACCGCACAAGCGTCAAGTATACGGGGAGGGCGCGTGAGCGCACGGATGCCCGCGGCGCACGGCCGCGGGCATCCGGAGTCGTTCAGACGCCGACGTGCTTCTGGTAGCGGATGATCGCCGCGAACTCGTCGACGACGAGGCTCGCGCCACCCACCAGGGCACCGTCCACATCCGGCTCGCGCAGGAAGCTCGCGACGTTCGCGGCCTTCACCGATCCGCCGTACAGCACGCGCGTGCGAGCCGCGGCATCGTCTCCGAGCTGGGCGGCGACGACGGCGCGCACGGCGGCGCACACCTCCTGCGCCTGCTCGGGCGAAGCGACCTGTCCGGTACCGATCGCCCAGACCGGCTCGTAGGCCACCACGATCTCGGCGTCGGAGGGCACGCCCTCGAGTGCCGTCTGGAGCTGAGCGACCGAGACCGCGGTCGGACCCGACTGCTCGCGCTGCTCCAGCGTCTCGCCGACGCAGATGACCGGCACCAGACCGTGCCGGAGCGCGGCCTTGACCTTCGCGGCGACGACCTCGTCGGTCTCGTGGTGGAACTGACGACGCTCCGAGTGACCGATGATGACGTACTTCGCGTCGAGCTTGGCCAGGAACTGACCCGAGATCTCGCCCGTGTAGGCACCGGAGTCGTGGGCCGAGAGGTCCTGACCGCCGAGGGCGAAGTCGATCTTGTCGGCATCCAGCAGCGTCTGCACGGTCCGCAGGTCGGTGAAGGGCGGGAAGACCGCCACCTCGACGCTGCCGTTCTCGTGCTTGGCTTCCTTCAGCGTCCAGTGCAGCTTCTGGACGAACGCGACCGCCTGCAGGTGGTCGAGGTTCATCTTCCAGTTGCCGGCGATGAGGGGAGTACGGTTCAGGACCATCCGAGGACCTCCAGTCCGGGGAGCTTCTTGCCTTCGAGGAACTCCAGGCTGGCGCCGCCGCCGGTGGAGATGTGACCGAACTGGTCGTCGGCGAAGCCGAGCTGGCGCACGGCCGCGGCCGAGTCGCCGCCGCCGACGACGCTGAGGCCGTCGACCTCGGTCAGAGCCTGCGCCACGGTCCGTGTGCCCGCGGTGAACGCGGCCATCTCGAACACGCCCATCGGGCCGTTCCAGAACACCGTGCGGGAGTCGCGGATCGCCTCGGCGAACAGGTCCGCCGTGCGGGGGCCGATGTCGAGACCGAGGCCTGCGGCACCGAACGGGGTGTCCTCCAGCGCAACGGCATCCGCGACCACGTGCTCGGCGTCCGCCGAGAACGACGCCGCGACGACGGCATCCACGGGAAGGACGATCTCGACGCCGCGCTCCTTCGCCGTGGCGAGGTAGCCCTTCACGGTGTCGATCTGGTCCTTCTCCAGCAGGCTGGCGCCGACCTTGCTGCCCTCGGCCGCGAGGAACGTGAACATCATTCCCCCGCCGACGAGCAGCTTGTCGACACGCGGCAGCAGGTGCTCGATCACGCCGAGCTTGTCGCTGACCTTCGACCCGCCGAGGACGACCGTGTACGGACGTTCGGGGGTCTCGGTCAGACGATCGAGGACCTCGAGCTCCTTCTGGATGAGCAGACCCGCCGCGGACGGCACGATCTGCGCGAGATCGTAGACGCTCGCCTGCTTGCGGTGCACGACGCCGAAACCGTCGGAGACGAGGGCGTCGCCGAGCTCGGCCAGCTGCCGGGCGAACGCCTGACGCTCGGTCTCGTCCTTCGAGGTCTCCCCCGCGTTGAAGCGGAGGTTCTCGATGACCGCGACGTCGCCGTCCTCGAGCGAGGCGACGGCCTCGCGGGCGGACTCGCCGACGGTGTCGCGCGCGAACGCGACCGGCTGTCCGAGCAGCTCGGACAGGCGCTGCGCGACCGGCTCGAGCGAGTACTTCGGGTCAGGAGACCCGTCGGGACGCCCCAGGTGCGAGCACACGACGACGCGGGCGCCGGCGTTGATGAGGGCGTTGAGAGTCGGCAGCGACGCGCGCACGCGGCCATCGTCCGTGATGACGCCGTCCTTGAGGGGGACGTTCAGGTCACAACGGACGATGACGCGCGTGCCGGCCAGCGACCCCAGCGATTCGAGGGTGCGCAGAGCCATGGAGTGTCAGAGACGCTCGGCGACGTACTCGGTCAGGTCGACGAGACGGTTGGAGTAGCCCCACTCGTTGTCATACCAGGACGAGACCTTGACGAGGTTGCCGGACACGTTGGTCAGCTCGGCGTCGAAGATCGACGAGTGCGGGTTGCCCTGGATGTCGCTCGAGACGATCGGGTCCTCGGTGTACTGCAGGATGCCGTTGAGGCGTCCCTCGGCCGCGGCCTTCTTGTAGACCTCGTTGATCTGGTCGACGGTCAGGCCCTCGGTGGGCGTGACGATCGTGAGGTCGACGATCGAGCCGGTGGGGACCGGCACGCGGTACGACGAGCCGCTGAGCTTGCCGTTCAGCTCGGGCAGGACCAGGCCGATGGCCTTGGCCGCACCGGTGGACGCGGGGACGATGTTGATCGCCGCACCGCGTGCACGGCGGAGGTCGCCGTGCGGGCCGTCCTGCAGGTTCTGGTCGGCGGTGTACGCGTGGGCGGTCATCATGAAGCCGCGCTCGATGCCGAAGGCGTCGTTGAACACCTTCGCCAGCGGGGCGAGGCAGTTCGTGGTGCACGAGGCGTTCGAGATGATGACGTCGGTCTCGGGGTTGTACGTCTCTTCGTTGACGCCCATGACGATCGTGGCGTCGTCACCCGTGGCGGGAGCGGAGATGAGCACCTTCTTGGCGCCGCCGGCGACGTGCTTCTTGGCGTCCTCGGCCTTGGTGAAGCGGCCGGTGGACTCGATGACGATGTCGACGCCGAGCTCGCCCCAGGGGAGGTTGGCGGGGTCGCGCTCTTCGAAGACCTTGATGGTCTTGTCACCGACGGTGATGGAGTCTTCGGTGTACGAGACCTCTTCGGCCAGGACGCCTCCGACGGAGTCGTACTTGAGGAGGTGGGCCAGGGTCTTGTTGTCGGTGAGGTCGTTCACCGCCACGATTTCGAGGTCGGCACCCTGCGCGAGAGCCGCGCGGAGGTAGTTGCGTCCGATACGGCCGAAGCCGTTGATTCCGATCTTGACGGTCACGGAATATCTCCTGAATCAGTTGTGCGCGAGAAGCGCGTGATTGCGGTGTTCGCTGGCGGACAACGGCGTCCCGACGGGGTGTCCCGTCGGGACGCCCACGCCGTTTACGACAGTACCAGCAGACCCGTGGTCTTCTCACGGGCGGCCGCGAAGCGCTCCTGCGCATCGGCCCAGTTGGCGATGTTCCAGAACGCCTTCACGTAGTCCGCACGCACGTTCTTGTAGTCGAGGTAGTACGCGTGCTCCCACACGTCCAGGAGCAGCAGCGGGACGGTGCCGGCGACGATCTGACCCTGCTGGTCGAAGAACTGCTGGATGAGCAGGTTCTGACCGATCGAGTCCCAGAACAGACCCGCCCAGCCCGAGCCCTGCACGCCGAGGGCCGCCGCGGTGAACTGACCGCGGAAGGCGTCGAACGAGCCGAACTGGTCGTCGATCGCCGCCTCGAGGTCGCCGGTGGGCTTGTCGCCACCGTTGGGCGAGAGGTTGGTCCAGAAGATCGAGTGGTTGGTGTGACCGCCGAGGTTGAACGCGAGGTCCTTCTGCAGACGGTTGATGTTCGCGAAATCGCCCTTCTCGCGCGCCTCGGCGAGGAGGTCGAGCGTGGTGTTCGCGCCGTTGACGTACGTCTGGTGGTGCTTGCTGTGGTGCAGCTCCATGATGGTCGCGCTGATGTGCGGCTCCAGCGCGGAGTAGTCGTAGGGCAGTTCGGGCAGCGTGTACTTCGCCATGTTCTCTACTTCCGAATCGGCGCTGCACCGAAGCCTCGGCGCAGCGAGGGTGACGTGTTCATCCTACTGAGCGGCAACGCACGGACCACGGGGTTGCTTCCCCGAATGACGAGGGATAACGAAAACGGATGCCATGGATCATGGCATCCGTTCGTCATCGGGCTCGTACGGGCTAGTCGTCGGCGCCGACCGGCACCGCGGACTCGGTGCCGGGGATCCCCTCGACCTCCGCCTTCTTGTCGGCCATCGCCAGCAGGCGCCGGATCCGACCGGCGACGGCGTCCTTCGTCAGCGGCGGGTCGGCGTGATGGCCGAGCTCGTCCAGGCTCGCGTCGCGGTGGGCCAGGCGCAGTTCGCCGGCCTGCTGCAGGTGTGCGGGGACCTCGTCGCCGAGGATCTCGAGCGCGCGCTCGACACGGGCGCACGCGGCCACGGCGGCCTGCGCGGAGCGACGGAGGTTGGCGTCGTCGAAGTTGACGAGGCGATTCACGCCCGCGCGCACCTCGCGGCGCTGACGCATCTGGTCCCACTCCCCCGCGGTGCGACGGGCACCCATCTCGTACAGGGCACCACGGATCGCCTCGCCGTCGCGCACGACGACGCGCGGCACGCCCCGCACCTCACGCGCCTTGGCGGGGATGCCGATGCGATGACCGGCTCCGACGAGCGCCATGGCCGCCTCGGAGGACGGGCACGAGATCTCGAGCGCCGCGGAGCGGCCCGGGTCGCTGAGCGAGCCGCTGGCGAGGAACGCGCCGCGCCAGATGGCACTGAGGTCGGGACGCGAACCGGTGGTGAGCTTGTTGGGGAGGCCCCGGACGGGGCGGCGACGCTGGTCGAGGAGCCCGGTCTGCCGGGCGAGCGTCTCACCGGCCTCGATGACCCGGACCGCGAAGTGACCGCCGGTGCGCCCTCCCGAACCCTGCACGTGGTGCAGTTCGGGGCGGACGCCGTACAGCTCCATGAGATCGCGGGCCACGCGACGGGCGAGGATGTCCGAGTCCAGTTCGGCTTCGACGGCCACGCGGTTCGCGATCGAGTGCAGGCCACCCGAGAAGCGCAGGATCGCCGTGAGCTCGGCGACGCGCGCCGTCGGACGCGGGTCGCGTACGGTGATCAGCTCGGCCTTCACGTCGGCGGTCAGCGGCACGGTTCTCCTCGGTTCAGGACGATGGGGCAGCGCTCGGGACAGCACGGGTGAGGCTGTCGAAGCGGCGGGGACGAGGGTACAGCCTACTCGCGGCCGAGGTCTCGGTGAGTCACACGGACCGCGACACCGGGCAGGTCGCCGAGGCGGGCGGCCAGCTCGCGGACCATGACGACCGATCGGTGCTTCCCGCCCGTGCAGCCGATCGCGATGACCGAGTGCCGCTTGTTCTCGCGCTCGTACCCCGCGAGGACGGGCCGCATCGCCGCGGCGTAGGCGTCGAGGAACTCGGTCGCGCCCTCCTGACCGAGCACGTACTCCCGCACCGCGGGATCCTCTCCCGTCAGCGTCCGCAGATCCTCGTTCCAGAACGGGTTCGGCAGGAATCGCATGTCGGCGACGAGATCGACGTCCGTGGGCAGGCCGTACTTGAACCCGAAGCTCATGAGGGTGACGGTGTGCCGGGCCGCGCCTTCTTCGCCGAACAGCTCGACCGTGCGGATCGACAGTTGGTGGACGTTGTACGACGAGGTGTCGATGACGACGTCGGCCGCTTCCCGCAGGGGGGTCAGCCGTTCGCGCTCGCGCCGGATGCCGTCGAGGATGGTGCCGTCGCCCTGGAGAGGATGAGGACGACGCACGGCCTCGAACCGCCGCACGAGCACCGCGTCCGAGGCATCCAGGAAGACCACGCGCACCTGACCGTCGGCCTGCAGCGCGCGCATCGCCTCGGGAAGGTCGCCGAACAGCGAACGTCCGCGGACGTCCACCACGACGGCCACTTTCGGGACCGCGCCGGCGGCGCGCTCCGTCAGGTCGAGGAGCGGCCGCAGCATCCGCGGGGGAAGGTTGTCGACCACGTACCAGTCGAGATCCTCCAGGGCGTTGGCGACCGTGGAACGGCCCGCGCCCGACATCCCCGTGACGATCAGCACCTCGCCGGGCGCATCCCGTGCCGCCTGCATGATTCGCCCTTCCGTCGGGGGTTCCAGCCTAGCGAGCCAGGCGCGCGTGGATGGCCTCGGCCAGGGTCGGGCCGATGCCGGGCAGCGCCATGATCTCATCGGGAGAGGCGTTCTTCAGCGCCGTGACCGAACCGAAGTGCCGCAGGAGGGCCTTGATGCGGGCGTCTCCGAGGCCCGGGACCTCCGTCAGCACACTCGAGATGTCGCGCTTGCGCCGCTTGCGCTGATGCGTGATCGCGAACCGGTGCGCCTCGTCACGGAGTCTCTGCAGCAGATACAGCGCCTCCGACGTGCGCGGAAGGATGACCGGGTAGTCCTCCCCCGGCAGCCACACCTCTTCGAGCCGCTTGGCGATGCCGCACAGGGCGATCTCCTCGTGGCCCGCGTCGGCGAGGGCGCGCGCCGCCGCGGCGACCTGCGGCTGACCGCCGTCGACGACGAGCAGTTGCGGACGATACGCGAACCGCGGGCGCTTGCGCGTGGTCACCACCTCGCCGTCCGCCGTCGCCTCGGGGCTCTCGGCATCCGCGACGATCGCTCCCCCGAGCGTCTCGCGCTCGTCGTCGTCGGGCCTGTCGAGGTAGGCCAGCCGGCGCGTGAGCACCTGGTACATCGAGTCGGTGTCGTCGGTGGTCTCGGCGACGCCGAACGAGCGGTACTGGTCCTTGCGCGGCAACCCGTCCTCGAAGACGACCATGGATGCCACGACATTGGTGCCCGACAGATGAGAGACGTCGTAGCACTCGATGCGCAGCGGCGCCTCGGCGAGCCCCAGGGCCTCCTGCAGATCGGTGAGCGCCTGCGAGCGGGCGACGTAGTCGCTCGTGCGGCGCGTCTTGTGGAGCATGAGCGCCTGCTGCGCGTTGAGCGTCGCGGTCTTCAGCAGGTCGGCCTTCGGTCCGCGCTGGGCGACCTGCACCGACACGGGCCGACCGCGTCGGTCGCGCAGCCACGCCTCCAGCTGAGCGGCGTCGTCCGGCAGCTCCGGCACGAGCACCTGCCGGGGGATGTCGGCGGCCGCGGCGTCGCCGTACGTCCGCTGCACCACCTGATCGACGAGATCGGCGCCGGAGATGTCGATCTCCTTCTCGATCGTGGTCGCCCGCACCCCTCGGACACGACCGCCGCGCACCACGAAGTGCTGAACGGTCGCCGCCAGCTCGTCCTCGGCGATGCCGAAGAGATCGGCATCCGTATCGGCCGGGAGCACCAGGGCGCTCTTGCCGAGCACGGCGTCGATGGCCTGCAGCTTGTCGCGATACCGTGCGGCGGCCTCATAGTCCATGGCCGCCGAGGCCTCCATCATCCGAGCGGTGAGCGCCTTCGTGAAACGCTGGTCGCCGCCCGACATGAAGGCCACGAAGTCGTCGACGATCGCGCGGTGCTCCTCGATCGTCACCTTCATCGAGCACGGTCCGCCGCAGCGCCCGATCTGCCCCGGGAAGCAGGGCCGCCCCGATTGCATCGCCTTCTTGTACGACGAGTCGCTGCACGTGCGGATCGGGAACACCTTGATCATCAGGTCGATCGTGTCGTGCACCGCCCAGACCTTCGGGTACGGCCCGAAGTACTTTGCTCCGCGGATCTTCGGATTGCGCGTGACGATGACCCGAGGCGCCTCGTCGGCGAGGGTGATCGCCATGAACGGGTAGGACTTGTCGTCGCGATAGCGCACGTTGAACGGCGGATCGAACTCCTTGATCCACATGTATTCGAGCTGCAGCGAGTCGACGTCACTCGGCACCACGGTCCACTCGACCGAGGTCGCGGTCGTCACCATCCGGCGGGTGCGCTCGTGCAACGAGTACAGCGGTGCGAAGTAGTTCGACAGGCGCGCACGGAGGTTCTTCGCCTTGCCGACGTACAGCACGCGCCCCTCCGCATCCCGGAAGCGGTAGACCCCCGGGTTGGTCGGGATCTCCCCCGCCTTGGGGCGGTAGGGCAGCTGCGACAGCCGCTCTCGGGCCGCCACGGATCAGACTCCCGCGCGGGCCAGTTCCGGCTCGCGCTCGGCGGTGTTGCGCTGCGCGCCGGTGCGACCGGTCTCGAGGAGTTCCGCGAGGAACGCGCCCGTGTGGCTCTCGGTCACGGTCGCGACCTGCTCGGGTGTTCCGGTCGCGACGATCGTGCCGCCGCCGGCACCGCCCTCGGGACCGAGGTCGATGACCCAGTCCGAACTCTTGATCACGTCGAGATTGTGCTCGATGACGATCACGGTGTTGCCCTTGTCGACGAGTCCGTTGAGCACCTTGAGCAACAGCGAGACGTCTTCGAAGTGCAGACCCGTGGTCGGCTCGTCGAGCACGTAGATCGAGCGGCCGTTGCTGCGGCGCTGGAGTTCGGTCGCGAGCTTGACGCGCTGCGCCTCGCCGCCCGAGAGTGTCGTGGCCGACTGACCCAGCCGGACGTAGCCGAGGCCCACGTCGACGAGCGTCTTGAGGTACCGGTGGATCGCCTGGATGGGCTCGAAGAACTCCGCGGCCTCCGAGATCGGCATCTCGAGCACCTCGGCGATGTTCTTGCCCTTGTAGTGCACCGAGAGGGTGTCGCGGTTGTACCGCTTGCCGTGGCAGACCTCGCAGTCGACGTACACGTCGGGCAGGAAGTTCATCTCGATCTTCAGGGTGCCGTCGCCCGAACACGCCTCGCACCGGCCGCCCTTGACGTTGAAGCTGAAGCGTCCGGCCTGGTAGCCGCGCACCTTGGCCTCGGGTGTCTCGCTGAACAGGGTGCGGATGCGGTCGAACACACCGGTGTACGTCGCGGGGTTCGACCTCGGTGTGCGGCCGATCGGCGCCTGGTCGACGTGCACGACCTTGTCGAGGTTGTCGAGCCCGGTGACGCGCGTGTGCTTGCCCGGCACGCGACGTGCGCCGTTGAGTTTCGAGGCGAGCACTTCGTACAGGATGCCGTTGACGAGCGTCGACTTGCCGGAACCGCTCACGCCGGTCACCGACGTCAGCACCCCCAGCGGGAAGTCGACCGTGACGTTCTGCAGGTTGTTCTCGCGCGCACCGACGACCGTGACCTGTCGCTTCTTGTCGATCTTGCGGCGCTTCTTCGGGGCCTCGATCGAGCGACGGCCCGACAGGTATGCGCCGGTCAGCGATCGGTCGTCGCTGAGGAGCTGGGCCAGGGGCCCGGAGTGCACGACGTTGCCACCGTCCACCCCCGCCCGCGGTCCGATGTCGACGACCCAGTCGGCGGCGTGGATCGTCTCCTCGTCGTGCTCGACCACGATCAGCGTGTTGCCGAGGTCGCGCAGCGTCTCGAGCGTCTGGATGAGCCGACGGTTGTCGCGCTGGTGCAGACCGATAGACGGCTCGTCCAGCACATACAAGACGCCGGTCAGACCCGAGCCGATCTGCGTCGCGAGACGGATGCGCTGCGCCTCGCCGCCCGAGAGCGTGCCGGCGGCACGACCGAGGCTGAGGTAGTTCAGGCCGACCTGCAGCAGGAAGTCCAGGCGCGCCCGGATCTCGCGCAGGACGGCCGCGGCG
Organism: Microbacterium sp. 71-36; assembly: GCF_001898305.1. Classification (NCBI taxonomy): domain Bacteria; kingdom Bacillati; phylum Actinomycetota; class Actinomycetes; order Micrococcales; family Microbacteriaceae; genus Microbacterium; species Microbacterium sp. 71-36. The sequence continues at coordinate 14,038 of NZ_MKTP01000001.1, read as the reverse complement.
ATCGTCGCCTCACGGTCGGTGAGCGTGAGCTGCGAGAAGAACTCGCGCGCATCGGCGAGGCTCATGCGGGAAGCCGCCGCGATCGAGGTGCCGTCGACGAGCACGGCGAGCACCTCGGGCTTGAGACGGTCGCCGTCGCAGACCGCGCACGGCACCTCGCGCAGGTACTCCGACCACCGCTGACGCTGCGCGTCGGACTCGGCCTGCAGATACTGTCGCTCGATGTAGGGCACGACGCCCTCGAAGCCGGACGAGTACCGCATCTCACGCCCGTAGCGGTTCTTCCACTTGACGGTGACCTTGTAGTTCTCGCCGCGCAGAACAGCGTTCTGCACGTCCGTCGACAGGTCGCGCCACGGGGTGTCGAGCGAGAAGTCGAGATCGCGGGCGAGCCCCTCGAGCAGCCGCTCGTAGTACTGGAACAGGCCCTTGCCCTGCGTGGTCCACGGCAGGATCGCCCCGTCGCGGATCGAGAGTTCTTCGTCGCCGAGCATGAGGTCGACGTCGACCGACATGCGCGTGCCGAGGCCGGAGCACACCGGACAGGCGCCGAACGGGGCATTGAACGAGAATGTCCGCGGCTCGATCTCGGTCAGCTGCAGCGGATGCCCGTTGGGGCACGCGAGCTTCTCGGAGAAGGACTGCCAGGCGGCATCCCCCTCCTCATCGACGAAGTTCACCTGCATGATGCCGCCGGCGAGCCCGAGGGCCGTCTCGACCGAGTCGGTGACGCGGCTCAGGATGTCGCCGGAGGCCACGAGTCGGTCGACCACGACCGCGATGTCGTGCTTGTAGCTCTTCTTCAGCGTCGGCGGCTCGGCGAGCTGCACGAGTTCGCCGTCGACGACGGCGCGTGCGTATCCCTTCGCGCTGAGCTCCTTGAAGAGGTCGACGAATTCGCCCTTCTTCTGGGTCACCACCGGCGCGACGATCTGATAGCGGGTGCGCTCGGGGAGCTCCATGAGCTGGTCGGCGATCTGCTGCACCGTCTGCCGCTGGATCGGAGCACCGCAGTCGGGACAGTGCGGCACGCCGATGCGCGCCCAGAGCAGACGCATGTAGTCGTGGATCTCGGTGATCGTGCCCACGGTCGACCGGGGATTGCGGTTGGTCGACTTCTGGTCGATCGAGACCGCGGGGCTCAGACCCTCGATGAAGTCGACGTCCGGACGATCGACCTGGCCGAGGAACTGGCGGGCATACGCGCTCAGCGATTCGACGTAACGGCGCTGCCCCTCGGCGAAGATGGTGTCGAACGCCAGGCTCGACTTCCCCGACCCGGAGAGACCGGTGAAGACCACGAGCGAATCGCGCGGAATGTCGAGGTCGACGTTCTTCAGGTTGTGGACGCGGGCACCGCGAACACTGAGCTTTCCGCTGGTGTTTCCGGGAGACGAGACAGGAACGATGGGCACCCGTCAAGTCTAGGTTCCCCCTCCGACATCGGTCCCGGGTTCGCCTCCGGCGCACACGTGTGCGAAGGTGCGGCACCGCGTCGTGTGGGCCGCGAGGCCCTCGTGAAGGTGGGTCGGGCCGCGGTCGGGGCGGGGGAAACGCCTCAGTCGGCGGAGTCGAGACGCCCCGCGAACGGGGCGAGCCCGTCGCGCAACGCGACGAGCGCGCTCTCGTCGATGCCGACCCGCTCCATGATCCGCGCGGGCACCTCGAGGGCGCGTTCCCGCAACGCGCGGCCGTCATCGGTCAGCTCGATGTCCAGGACGCGCTCGTCGTCGACGCGACGCGTACGCCGCACCCTCCCCTGCGCTTCGAGCCGCTTGACCAGCGGAGAGAGCGTCGCGGGCTCCATCGCGAGCTCCCCGGCCAGTGCGCCGAGCGACCGGGGCGCCCGCTCCCAGAGCGCGAGCATCACGAGGTATTGGGGATGCGTGAGACCGAGCGGCTCGAGGACCGGGCGGTAGATCGACACCACGTTGCGCGCGGCGGTGACGAGCGCGAAGCACACCTGGTTCTCCAAACGCAGCGGATCGTCCACGCACCCTCCTCGAATACTTAGTACACTAATTATCATGGCACACAGGGATGCCGACCGACCCCCGCTGCGCGAACGCGTGCGGGCTGCCGGCGGGTGGTACCAGTACATCAACTCGCGTCTGATCCGCGTCGCCGGTCCCGCATCGGTCGGTCCGTACGAGACGACGCCCGAACCGGTGCGCACCGCGCGCCCCTGCCCCCTGTGCGGTCACCCGATGTCGGAGCACAGCGTCGACCGGTCGGGACCGAAACCCCTTCTGCACTGCCCGTGAGACCGGGCACAAGGCCGAGGCCCCGCGACCGGTCGGGCACCGCCCGTCAGGCGAGCTGCGGTCGCCCGTCGGCATCCAGGGGCCAGCCGGGGTTGACCGCGACCTCCCACGGATGACCGTCCGGATCGACGAACACCCCCGAGTATCCGCCCCACGGGGTCGGCGCGCCCGAGCGCCCGAGTGTCGCGCCGGCCGCCACCGCGTCGGCGAGGATGCCGTCGACCTCGCGCGGTGTGCGGACGTTGTGCGCGAGAGTGACGCCGCCCCACCCTCCACCGTCCGGGACGGCCGAATCGGAGGCGAGCTCCTCGCGGCCCCAGAGTGCGACGACCATTCCGCCGACGTCGAAGAACGCGACCTCACGGTCGACCGAGTCGGCGTGCCGACTCCAACCGAGACGCTCGTAGAACCCCAGCGACCGCTCCAGGTCCGCCACGCCGAGCGTGATCAGCGAGACTCTCTGCTCCACCGGACTCCCCGGCTCAGGCGTGGCCGGCGCGCTCCATGGCGCGCAGTTCCTTCTTGAGGTCCTGCACCTCGTCGCGCAGACGTCCCGCGAGCTCGAACTTCAACTCGCTCGCCGCCGCGAGCATCTGCTGCGTGAGGTCGGCGATCGTGGACTCGAGCTGATCGGCGCCCTCCGCGGCGATCCCCGTCCGCCGCAGCTGAGGTGTCGGCGACTTGCCCTTGCCCGCCTTGTCGTTGCGGGACAGCAGACTCCGAGTGTCCGATGCCTCGCGGGCCAGGACCTCGGTGATGTCGGCGATCTTCTTGCGCAACGGCTGCGGGTCGATGCCGTTCGCCTTGTTGTAGGCGATCTGCTTCTCTCGGCGCCGCTCCGTCTCCTCGATCGCGTTCTGCATCGAGTCGGTCATCTTGTCGGCGTACATGTGCACCTCGCCCGACACGTTGCGGGCCGCACGACCGATCGTCTGGATGAGGGACGTCCCGCTGCGGAGGAACCCCTCCTTGTCGGCATCCAGGATCGCGACGAGCGACACCTCGGGAAGGTCGAGGCCTTCGCGCAACAGGTTGATGCCGACGAGGACGTCGTACACACCCGCGCGCAGCTCGGTGAGCAGCTCGACGCGGCGGAGCGTGTCGACGTCGGAGTGCAGGTAGCGCACGCGCACCCCGTGCTCGCCGAGGAAGTCGGTGAGTTCCTCCGCCATCTTCTTGGTGAGGGTGGTGACCAGCACACGTTCGTCGCGCTCCACGCGCAGCCGGATCTGCTCGAGCAGGTCGTCGATCTGCCCCTTCGAGGGCTTCACGACGATCTCGGGGTCGACGAGACCCGTCGGGCGGATGATCTGCTCGACCACGCCGTCCGCGATCCCCATCTCGTAACGGCCGGGCGTGGCCGACAGGTAGACCGTCTGGCCGATCCGGTTCTTGAACTCGTCCCACCGCAGCGGACGGTTGTCCATCGCGCTCGGGAGCCGGAATCCGTGCTCGACGAGCGTCCGCTTGCGCGACGCGTCGCCCTCGTACATGGCGCCGATCTGCGGGACCGTCACATGCGACTCGTCGATGACGAGCAGGAAGTCGTCGGGGAAGAAGTCGAGCAGGGTGTGCGGCGGGTCGCCCGCATTGCGCCCGTCGAGGTGGCGGGAGTAGTTCTCGATGCCCGAGCAGAAGCCCAGCTGCTGCAGCATCTCGAGGTCGAACGTCGTACGCATCCGCAGACGCTGAGCCTCGAGCAGCTTGTTCTGCGACTCGAGCTCCTTCAGTCGCTCCGCGAGCTCGTGCTCGATCGTGCCGATCGCGCGCTGCACGGTATCGGTGCCGGCGACGTAGTGGGAGGCGGGGAAGATCGGCACGGAGTCCATCTTCTGCACCACGTCTCCGGTGAGCGGGTGCAGCATGTACAGCGCTTCGATCTCGTCGCCGAACATCTCGATGCGGATCGCGTACTCCTCATACACCGGGATGATCTCGATCGTGTCGCCGCGCACGCGGAAGTTGCCGCGCGAGAAATCGACGTCGTTGCGGTTGTACTGCATCGCGATGAACTTGCGGATGAGGGCGTCGCGGTCGTACCGCTCCCCCACCTGCAACGCGACCATGGCCCGCAGGTACTCCTCGGGCGCACCGAGGCCGTAGATGCACGACACCGTCGAGACCACGACGACGTCGCGACGCGACAGCAGGGAGTTCGTGGTGGAGTGGCGGAGTCGCTCGACCTCCGCATTGATCGAGGAATCCTTCTCGATGAACGTATCCGTCTGCGGGACGTACGCCTCGGGCTGGTAGTAGTCGTAGTACGACACGAAGTACTCGACCGCGTTGTGGGGCATCAACTCACGGAACTCGTTCGCCAGCTGCGCCGCGAGGGTCTTGTTGTGGGCGAGGACCAGCGTCGGCCGCTGCACCGCCTCGACCAGCCAGGCGGTCGTCGCGGACTTACCGGTACCGGTGGCACCGAGCAGCACGACGTCCGTCTCACCGGCGTTGATGCGCGCGGCCAAATCGGCGATCGCCTGCGGCTGATCGCCGGACGGGGAGTACTCGCTGACGACCTCGAAGGGGCGGACGGAACGTGTGGCCTGCATGATTCCAGCGTAGGCGGGGCCTCCGACATCGGGGCGGCGAGCTGTTCGCCGTGCGCGAGCGCGCCGCAGCGGATCAGCGCACCGCCACCCGTTCCCACAACTCGTCCACCTGGCGTCGCGTGGCATCCATGTCGCCGGCGGTGTCGATGACGACGTCCGCGAGTGCCCGCCGCTCGTCGTCACCGGCCTGGGCGGCGATCCGGGCGCGGGCGTCCGCTTCGGAGAGACCGCGCTGCTCGATCAGCCTCCGCACCCGCATCTCGGCCGGGGCGTCGGCGACGACGATGAGGTCCCATTCACCCGTACCGCGCGACTCGGCGAGGAGCGGGACGTCGTACACGACCACCGCGGCAGGGTCGGCGGACAGCGCCGACCGGAACCTCCGCTGCGACTCCTCCCGCACGGCCGGGTGGACCAGCGCGTTCAACGCGGCGAGCCTCTCGGGATCGCCGAAGACCCGTGCGCTCAGCGCCGGTCGGTCGAGGGAGCCGTCGGGCATCAGGACCTCGTCGCCGAACTCCGCGGCGATCGCGGCGAGCACGGGCGACCCGGGCGACTGGACCTCCCGCACGATCGCGTCCGCGTCCACGATCACCGCGCCTTTCTCAGCGAGCATGCGGGAGATCGTGGACTTTCCCGACGCGATTCCGCCGGTCAGCGCGAGAAGGGTCACCCGTCGAGGATGCCACAGCACGCGCGGGGGCGCCTTGGCAGCCGGGGTGGTCTACGATTTCCCTCAAGGCCGCGTCCGCGCCTTCCGACCGGTTGGCGAGAGTGTCATCATGCCGAATCCCAACGTCGTGGTCGTCATCGAGGATGACGTCGACATCCGATCGCTCCTCACCGCGACCCTCGAACCGGTGGGTTTCGTCGTACACACGGCCGTCGACGGGCTGACCGGCATCGACACGGTGCGTCGCACGGACCCCGCGGTGACGACCCTCGACGTGAGCATGCCCGGCCTCGACGGCTTCGAGACCGCACGGCGCATCCGCGAGTTCAGCCGGACGCGCATCCTGATGGTGAGTGCCCGCGTGGATGCCACCGAGGAACGGCTGGCCCGCGAGGCCGGCGCCGACGACTACCTCACGAAACCGTTCCGTCCGCGAGAGCTCCGTGCGCGCGTGCACGCCCTCGTGGCCGCCCGGGACGAGGACTGATCGCGAGGGCTTCAGCCCGAGGTGAGACCGAAGGGCTGTTCGCCCGTCGCTGCCGCGCGACTCGCGTTGGCATCGGCCCGGTCGACGAGGGTCGGACCGTCCGCCCCGTCGACCGAGGCGAGCGCCACACCGATCCCCACCACCGGCACGACGGAGGTCCCGAGGTCGGTGAGGTCCGCGACGACCCGCTCGTGCAGCACGCGCACGAGCCGACGCTGATCCACGGCGATCGACGTCGAGAACGCGACGGACAGGCCCGTGGCATCCGTCTCCCCCACGAGTGCCATCGTCGGGGCGTGCCGACGCACGGACGCTCGGAACGCCCGCGCCATCTCCTCCGCCTCCTCCGGACCGAACGCGGTCGCCACGCGGCGCAGATCATCGACCCGGATGCCGATGACGCACATGTCCTCGCCGGCCGCGCGGGCGCGGGCGACCAGGATCGTGACGACCGCGCCGAACGACTCGCGCAGCAGGACGCCGTTGCGGTCGACGACGAGCTGACGGGTCTCGGGGTTGCCGCGCAGCGCGGATTCGCTGGTCCGGAGAACGGAGGTGACCACGACGGCGGCGACGACCAGCGACATCGTCAGGAAGGCCGAGACGCTCGTGCCGAAATACGTCAGGAACACCGGGCTGTCCGGTCCCTGCGCGACGAAGACGATCGTGCGGACGAAGAACCAGATCGCTTCGATCGCCAGGACCGTCGTCAACGCCGCCGCGCTCCATCGTCGCCCGATGGCGCCGCGCCGCGTTTCGATCGCCCCGAGCACCGCGAACAGCGCATTGGCGAGGAACAGCGGCACCGCTCCCGCCCAGTCCCCCGCCGCGGGACCGTCGACGAGTGCGAGCACCACGACCGCCACCAGAGCCACCGCGGTGATGATGATCGGGATCCTCAGCGGCCGGCCGTTGAAGGCCACGCTGCCCAGCCAGATGAACGAGGTCGCCGCGACGAAGGCGCCGTTGCCCAGCGCGAGGGCGATGAACGCTCCGGGAACGGAGATCCAGACCAGGTAGCAGACCGAGGACAGCACCCCGGCCAGGAACGCCGTCGCCCACAGCCGACCCGGGAGCGCGTCGCGCAGCATGAGCGTGTCCAGCAGGTACATCACCGCCGACACCAGGATCACCAGGGACGACGCGGTCTGCAGGCTCAGGACGTCGAAGACCATGGCACGGCTCCTTCCTTCTGGGGCAGACGCACGGTGAAGACGGACCCGGCCCCCGGCTCGGTCATCATCGCGATGTCGCCGCCGTGGGCGCGCGCGATGTCGCGGCTGATCGCCAGGCCCAGTCCGCTGCCGTGAACGCTCGAGTTCCGCACGGCATCCGCGCGGAAGAAGCGCTCGAAGATGCGGCCCTGCTCGCTGGGAGAGATCCCGGGCCCGTCGTCGGCGACGGTGACGAGCACGGTGTCGGCCTCGCGCTCGACGGACACCACCACGACACCGCCGCGGGTGTTGTACTTCACCGCGTTGGACAGCAGGTTGTCGACGACCTGGCGCAGACGGTGGGCATCGACGAAAGCGGGGCACGAACGCACGCCGGACGCGTCGATCCGGATGCCGTGCGCCACCGCGCGCGGCGCCACCGAGGTCACGGCGCTCTCGACGATGTCGGCGACGTCCGTCTCGGCCTTCTCGAGCGCGAATCCGATGCCGTGCCGCGAGGCCGCGGACATCGCAAGGATGTCGGCGACGAGCTCGCGCAGGCGGCTCGCATTGCGCTCCGCGATCTCGAGCTGTTCCCGGGTCGTGTCCGCAAGATCGTCGTCGTCGAGAGCGAGCTCGAGGTAGCCGATGATCGAGGTCAGCGGCGTCCGCAGCTCGTGCGAGACGCTGGCCACCAGGTCTTCGCGGGCGCGGAGCGCCAGTTCCTCGGTCGTGACGTCGCGGGAGACGACGACGCTCCCCGGGCCGACACCGTCGCGGGCCGGGAGATGACGTGCCGTCACGCTCAGGGCGCGGCGATCGTCGCCGGGGGTCCCGAACCAGACGAGCTCGCCCTCGAACGACTCGCCGGCGCGGGCGCGGGCGAACGGCGTCTCGTCCGCGCCGAGCGGCGTGATGCCGTCAGCCGCGTACGCCGAGGTCGCGGATCCGAGGCTCCCTGCACCGGCCTGCAGCCGCGCGTGCGCCTCGTTGCTCACCGAGTACTCGCCGTCGGCCGTGATACGGATGACGCCGAAGTCCACCGCGTCCAGAACCTCGGTGACCAGGTCCTCCTGCCGACGCGAGCGCTCGAGGGAACGCCGCAGCTCGGCCGACTGCTTCTCGAGCAACGATCGCTGCGCACGGGTGCGCGTGGCCGCGAAATGCGACATCGTCGCCAGCGCCGCGAGCGTGAACGGCAGTACGAAGGTCGACGCGGCGACGCGCTGCATCTCGTCGAACGCCTGGTAGGTGATGATCGCCGACACGGCGGCCGTCACACCGACGACCCCCCGGACGCCGAACGCCGATCCGATCCAGATCGCGGGAAACGCCCAGAGCAGACCGACGCCCGCGACCGGAGCGCTCTCGCGCATCAGCCCGATCGCCGCCACGTCCACGACGGGAGCGATGAGAACCAGCCACGGCGGCAGATCATCGCGCGGCGAGAGGACGACGATCGCCGCGCAGACGAAGATCATTCCGGCGCCCGCGACGAACAGGCTGACATCCTGAATCTGCCCGAGCACGAGAGTGACGGCGACGGCGAGCACCGTGGCAGCGGCCTGCAGCAGCTGGCTGGTCAGCAGGCTGCGGTGAAGACCGAGCCGCTCGCTCGGCGACGAGCCGGACATGGCCTCGACCCTAGCGCGCGAGGCCCCCGCACGCATGGTGCCCACGCGGCGCATGCCGCGACGCGGCTTCCGTCGTCCGACCGGGCGGCGGGTCGCCCGCGCCGCGGAGGTCAGAAGCCGAAGTCGCCTCCGAAATCGCCCCCGAAGTCTCCCCCGAAGTCTCCGAACCCGGCGGCGTCGGACACCCCCGGATCGTCGAACGATGCCGCGTCGCCACCGTCCGCCGCCATGCCGTCCTCGAAGCCCGCGGCATAGCCGGGGTCGAAGAGCGATCCGACGAGCGCGGACCCGATCACGTATCCTCCGATCGTGCCGAGCATGGAGGCGCCGAGCATCGACCCGAATCCCGGCCCGCCCACGCCGCCGCCGCCGAACGAGCGGCCCCCGAACGTGCGTTCCATGAAGCCCGGCCGGGTGTACTCGGCCCGCGTCGCCGCGCGGGCGAGCGACGCCGGGTCGTCGCCGACCGGACGCTCCGATGCGGGCAGCCCGGACGAGAGCTCCTGGAGGACCTGCTGCCGCTGACTCGGCGTCAACTGCGCGAACGCCTCCGCGTGGACCTGCTCGACGGTCTCGGGCGGCGCCGTCCGAAGGAGATACCGATACCGTTCGAGCGCCCGCGCGTCGTCACCCGCCGGCACGGATCCCGAGCCCGCGGTCCCGGGCGGGGGCGGCGGGGAATAGCGACCGTCCACGTCGCGGAAACCGCTCGCCGACGACGGCGGCTGCGACGGAACAGACGGACGGCGCTGGTCCTCGCGGCCGCCGAAGAGTCGATCGAGGAAACCCATGAGTGCCTCCGGTGTCCGGGGACATCACGCTAAGTCCGCCGGCTTTGAGTCTCCTGTGTCGCGGGAGGCTCAGCCGCGCCGAGCGAACGCCTCGCTCGTCCACCGCGCGAACAGGTTCCAGGGGTCGTCCACGCCTGCGGAGAGCGAGTCGATGTGCGTGCCGAGGGCCTCGCTCAGGGCGAACCACTCCGACCCGCCCAGCCGCTCGGCGGCGAACTGCGCGTGTCGGCGCCTCTCGACCGACCGGTCGCCCCGTTCGAACGCGAGAAGCTCCTCGTGGCGGATCGCCCGAAGTCGCTGCCGGGGCTGAGCGCTCGTGCCGATCTTCACGCGATCTCGGAACCGCAGGTAGTAGACCACGTCGACACGGGGTGGGGGCAGCTCACCGTCCACGGGCTCGCCGTGGCGCCATTCGCACACGCCGCAGAGCCATCCGCTCGGCCAGCGGACACCCCACCGTGAACCGCACAACAGGCACGGCGTCGGCAGGACGTCGGCGACTCCGTCGCGGCGCCCCACCCATTCCGCGGCGACCATCAGGTGTTCCTCGCACATACGCAATGGAGCATCCGGCGCCGCGACGGCACCGCACGCGGGCACGAGGCAGGGGGCCCGTTCGCTCATGCCCGAAGCGTAGGCGAGACCCCCGACACGCGCCCCCGGTCAGCCCTCCGTCGGCTCCGGCGCCTGGAGCCGCAGGAAGAGGCCGGCGTAGGGTCCCAGTTCGAGCGCGAAGCTCTGCAGCTCGTCGACGCGCCCCACGACGTCTCCCGTCGCGGCATCCACCGCGGTGCTCTGCGGAACCAGCCACTCCGAACGCACCGTCCCCTCGATGCTCTCGCCCGAGAAGTTGAGCACGGTGATCTGCAGGGGCGCATCCTCCCGGCGGCGATCGCCGCCGTCGAGGCGATGCACCATGACGAGCATGCTGGGATGCCCCACCTGCGGGATGTCGACCTGGGAGGCCACGGCGATCTCGTTCTCGCTCCTGATCCGGAGGATGTCGCGGAGCCCGGCGAGGAAGGACTCCGGGTCAGCCTGCTGACGGGCGAGGGATCCGTACAGCGAGCGGGCGCGCGGCATCCCCGAGGCGGAGGTCGACGCCTCCGGAGCCACGTCGAGCAGGTCGTGAGCTCCCCGTTCGATCCAGCGAGTGTCACCGGAGGAGATGAGGTGATGGACATCCGCCGCCGGAACGGTGAGCGACCCCGTGAGGTCCCAACCGGAGAGGGCGAAGACACCGGGCTGCCAGGAGTTGTACTTCGCCAGCAGCAGATGCGCGTCGCGGATCGCGGGGACGTCGGATTCGGTGATGTCGTCGAGCGTCGCCTTGCCCTGCGTCGCGGCGATGAGGGACGCCGTCGTGCAGGCGATGCCGTTCTGCGTGAAGACGAGGTTGTAGTCCGCGTCGACGGTGAGGGACTGCGTGAGCTCGCCGCGCACGGTCTCGGCGATCTCCGCGCCCGTCGACTCGCCGTGACGGAACGGGTAGACGGTGTCGCGGTGAGTCGTGGCCCAGTGGACCAGCTCGTACGTCAGCTCGTCGTGGTTCTGCATCCCGTGGACCAACTGCGCGGGTTCGACACCGGTCTCCAACGCTGTGGTGAGCGCGAGCCGCAGGAACTCGGTGTTGGCGGTCGCGAGGGCGTGCTGATAGCCGGGACGCGTGACGAAGTCGTAGGACAGATCCGCGCCCACAGCCCCGGTGTCGCGGATGTCCTCCATCGTGAGGTTCAACTCCTGGAAGGTGAAGCCGCCCACCTTGCGCACCATCCCCGCGATGATGTGGTTCGCGGCGTGCGAGAGCGGATGGCCCTCCGACCACGCCGGCAGTCCCTCCGCGCTCTTCTCGACTCCGAGGAACCCGTTCGCATCCAGCCGCAACGCACTCGTGCCGAGGTCACCGAGGGAGTGGAGCGCGTCGCCGATCACCAGACGCATGCCCGCGAAGGTGGGGTCCAGCCAGTTGATGGACGGCTGGCCCTCCTTGAAGTAGTGCAGGTACACCCAGCGACGTTCGAGTCCGTCCGTGCCGACCACCGGCGCCGTGGCACTCCAGTTGGTCTCCTTCACCCCGGGCGTGTAGAAGATGACGCGCTGCAGCTCACCGATGATGTAGCCGCGGGCGCTCAGTTCGCGCTCCGTGTCGGCATCGAGGTTCACCGAGTCCCGACCGGCCGGGACCTCCGGGAGAAGGCCCCAATCCTCGCGGGGGATCTCGACCATGTGGTAGATCCCCGGGTAGTCCTTGTAGGCCATCTCCGCGAGACGGAAGTCCGCGCCCTTGCCGGTGTGGCCGGGCACGATGTCGTCGATCACGCTGCCGCCGTGCGCCTCGGCCACGTCGGCCATGCGACGGAAGGCGTTCTCATCGCCGAACTCGGGATCGATCTGGGTACTGATGCGGTCGAAGTGCCCGTCGACGCTGGGGGTCTCCTGCCATCCGCTGATTCCCCCCGCTCGCTTGACGGGTCCGGTGTGGATGCCGTTGATCCCGACCCACTCGAAGGCCTCCCACAGCGCCTCGTCGCCGAGCGCGTCCAGGAAGGACTCCCCCGGTCGCGCCATGAGCGAGATCGGGTAGGCGGTGAACCAGACGTCCGTGGACTCGATCGCCCGCCGCGCATCCGGACGCGCGTAAGGATTGCGCCACATCGACGGCTGTCCCGACAGCTGCCGGCTGAGCACGTCGGCATCCTTGAGCATCGACTGCCGGACGAGCCACTCGACGTACGACGGATTGCCGCCATTCGCGTTGCGCGGATCCGTGAGGAACCGACGCAGCGTGCCGCCACGGAACTGATCGCGCGGACGCAGACGGCGAGGGCGCGCAGGGTACCGCTGTTCGTCGTAGCTGATCTCGGCCACCGGCTCCCCGGCCTCGTCGCCCGTGATGCTGCTGTCGATACCGTCCTCCGGCGTCCGTGCTGTCGTCAGCTCGTCGGCGTCGTCCACTCGCGACCTCCTCATGTCGTCGTACCGACGCTAGTCGGGTTGCACGACATCGTGGTGAGGGATTGACCCGGATCCGCGCGAACCTCGCCTCAGGACACACGGGGCGGGCGCAGTGCCGCCCACGCGAGCATCGCTGCGATCGCGCACATCGCGATCACGGAGCCCACGAACCACGTCCACCCGATCGTCGTGAAGACCACTCCGAGCAACCAGCCGAAGAGGCTGGACCCGCCGTAGTAGCCGAGGTAGTACAGCGAGGATGCCTGTGCACGCGCATCGGGCTCCGCCGCGACCGGCGTCCACCCGGATGCCACCGAGTGCGCGGCGAAGAAGCCGGCAGTGAACACGACGAGACCCACGACGACCACGATCGTCGACGGCACCGCCATGAGCGCCGCGCCGACCGCGGTGATCGCGACCGAGGCGAGGAGCACGGGGAAGCGTCCGCGCCGGACGGCGACGGCGCCCGCGCGAGGCGAGGATACGGTCCCGGCCAGGTAGGCCAGGAAGAGGAGCGTCACGACCGCGGGCGAGAGCGCGAACGGAGGTTCGGTGAGGTGGAAGCCGAGGTAGTTGTACACCGCCACGAAGGCCCCCATCAGCAGAAAGCCTTGCGCGTAGAGCGCCAACTGGGTCGGCGACCGGAGGTTGACGCGCAGACGCGACATCACCGACGGTCCCGGACGTGAACGCATCCGGCCCGGAACGAACCCGCGCGCGGCGGGGACCAGGAGCAGGAACATCGCTGCCGCGACCGCGCACAGAAGAATCACGGATGCCACGCCCCACCGCCATCCCGCGACCTCACCGATCGGGCCCGAGACGAGCCGCCCGCTGAGGCCTCCCACGGTCGTACCCGCGATGTAGGCGCCCGCCGCCGCAGCGACATGCCGTGGGGCCACCTCTTCACTCAGGTAGGCGAGTGCGACCGCGGGCACGGCCCCCAAGGAGGCTCCCTCGAGCAGACGCAGCGCGAGGAGGACGGTGATGTCCTGAGAGAACGCCGCCGCCGCACCCAACAGGGTCGCGGCGATCACTCCCCCCGCCATGGCGGGGACACGGCCCAGCCGATCCGCGACGAGCGACCACGGCAGGACCGCCACCGCCAGCCCGAGAGTGGAAGCGGAAACGGTCAGCGCCGCCGTCGCGGGGTCGCTCCCGGTGTCCGCGGCGATCTGCGGGAGCAGGGCCTGCGTCGCGTACAGCTGCGCGAACGTCGCCACGCCCCCGAAGAACAGCCCCACGAGAAGCCGGCGGTAGTCACGGCTTCCAGGTACATGTCCTTGAAACCCGCTCACGCACCGACCCTATCCGTTGCTCGAACGGCGCCCACCAACGCAAAAGGCGCCGATCTCGCCTCGCAAGAGGTTCGATCGACGCCTGGAGCGACGAATTGTGTCCGTATATGCGAAATAGCCACCCAGCGTTGGGTGGCCATTTCGTCTTAGAAGAAGTCCGGCGGTGTCCTACTCTCCCACAGGGTCCCCCCTGCAGTACCATCGGCGCTGAGAGGCTTAGCTTCCGGGTT